>NZ_JBFOKN010000001.1:0-1267744 GCF_047246565.1 Microbacterium pasadenense
CTGCTCGTCGGCGGAGACGCCGGCCCGCAGCGCGAGAGCCGGATGGCGAGGGCCGCGATGACGATGGATGCCGGCGGACAGGTGCGCCGAGGCCGGGCCGATACGGCCGCACGACCGGCGGTGCGGGTGAGGCCTGCGGCGCCGGCTGAGGCCACGCCGGCACCACCGGTCGTGCAGCCGTACCCGGTTGCCGCGGCCGGGGCCGCCCGCCGGTCGGCACTGGCATCCGTCCGGCCGGCACCCGACACCCGGTCCGGCCCCGCCGCTCCCGCCCGGCACGGCCACTGAGCGGCGATACGGACGCACGACCGGCGGTGCGGGTGACGCCTCTGGCGCCGGCTGAGGCCACGCCGGCACCACCGGTCGTGCAGCCGCATCCGGATTCCGGCGGCCGACCGTCCCGTCCGGGGCCGAGATCCGAGACCCGAGAGTCGGTCCGCGCCGACGGGGCCCGGACCGACGGGCCTGGGTCAGCGGCCGCTGACGTTGCCGAACAGGCGCGCGATCGGGGCGACGACGATCGGCCTCGCCGCGACATACGCGCCCACGGTGACGGCGAGCGAGAGCGCGAACATCCAGAACCCGGTCCAGTTGTCGGCGTAGGCATCCGGGTCGACCGAGCCCTGCGCGGCGTACATGTGGTTGAGGTTCCGCAGCGCTCCCGTCGACAGCACCAGGGCGACGTGGATCACGATGAACACGACGAAGTAGAGCATCGTCGGGAAGTGCAGCCTGCGCGCCCACTCGACGGGGAACAGCTGGTTCAGCTTCGCGGCGTTCTTCGGCCACACGGCGCTCATCCGGTACCCGGTGATCGCGGCGACCGGTGCCGCGATGAACACCGTCGTGAAGTACGTGATCTGCTGCAGCGCGTTGTAGTTCACCCAGCCGTTCTCCGTCGGCCAGTCGAGCGAGACGTACTGCAGCGCCGCCGACACGACGTTGGGGAACACCTCCCACGACGTCGGGATGATCCGCATCCACTGTCCCGTGACGAACAGCAGGACCACGAAGACGACGCCGTTCGCGAGCCACAGCACGTCGAGCGCCTGGTGCAGCCACAGGGTGAGGCTCATCTTGCGCTTGCGGTGCTTCTTCGACGTCCAGAACGCGCTCGGCCGCTTCTCGTGCCGCACCTGCAGACCGGTGCGGATGACGAGGACCATCAGGAACGCGTTGAAGAAGTGCTGCCAGCCGACCCACGCGGGGAAGCCCACCGGTGCGGTCTCGGGCAGGTGGTACTCGCCGGGGTAGGTGGTGACGAAGTCCTGCAGCGGCTCGAGACTCAGCAGCCAGCGGACGGCCAGGACGGCCATCGCGGCGCCGAACAGGATCGCGCCGCCGCCGATGACCACGACGCCCGCCCACTGCGCCTTGGTGAACGGTCCGATCCGGTCGGGTTCGGGCCGCGCGACGGGCGTGCGCGCGACACCGGCGTGCGCGAGCGCACGCTCCCGCAGCGGTGCGAGCGGAGGAGCGGATGCCGTCGCCGCAGCGGCGGCATCGGTGCCGGACGGCGCGGGGACGGCGGGCACCGCGGCTGCGATCCCGCTCGACGGGCCGATCCCGGTGATGGGAGACGCCGGGGCAGGGGGCTCGGCGACCGCGCCGGAGTCGCGGGCGGTCTCGGCTGCCGCAGCAGCGGCGCCGTGCGCGGGGTCGGCGTCCCGCGCGGCGGGCTCGGCCGCGACGGGTTCGGCGACGCCGGCGGCGACGGACGGCGCCGGGACGGCTGCCGGGACGACCTCCGCACTCGGCGTCGCCGACACCGGCTCGGCCGACGCCGCCCCAACACCGGCGGGGGGCCAGGGCGCTCCACCGGACTCGCGCGGCAGGCCGCGACGGAGCGTTCCACCGGAGGCATCGCCGCCGCGAACGGCCTTGGCGACGGGCGCAGGCCGCTCGGCATCGACGTCGGCGCCGGCCTGAGGGCCCGGAGATGCCGCCTCCGCATCCTGGTGCGGCGGAGCGGACACGACCGTCTCGGCGGCGGCGTGCGGGGTGAGGGAGGGAGCATCCGCGCGAGGCGCGTCGACGCCCGGGGCGGCAGGAGCGACGGATGCCGGCGGCCACGGCTCCCCGCCTGCGACCCGCGGCAGGCCGCGTCGCACGGTCGCCCCCACAGGAGCGGGGACACCGGGGACCGGTTCGCCGTCGGTGTCCTGAAGGCCGACGTCCGAAGGAGCATCGGCATCCGACGCCGGCGAGGGCGCTCCGACGTCCGGCCCAGCCGAAGGCGCTCCGACGTCCGTACCCGCAGCCGACGCCGCCGCACCGGCATCCACTGCCCCGGCGCCCGGCGCGGCCGCAGCGGCGTCCTCGGCTGCCGCAGCCGCACCGGCGTCTGCCACGGCATCCGCACCGGCGGCAGCCACCGCATCCGCACCGCGCGACGCCGCGGCATCCGCGTCGGCCGGAGCGTCTCCCGCGGCAGGCCAGGGGTCGCCGCCAGCCGTGCGCGGTAGACCGCGGCGCACCGTGCGTGCGTACGTCGCCATATGTTCCCTACTTCTTTCCGGCTTCGAGCGCCGCGATCAGCTGCGGGACGACCGTGAAGACGTCACCGACGACGCCGAAGTCGGCGATGTCGAAGATCGGCGCATCTCCATCCTTGTTCACCGCGACGATCGTCTTCGCCGTCTGCATGCCGGCCCGGTGCTGGATCGCCCCGGAGATGCCGAGGGCGATGTACAGCTGAGGGGCGACGGAGACGCCGGTCTGGCCGACCTGATACGAGTACGGCACGTAGCCGGCGTCCACGGCGGCGCGGGAGGCACCGACGGCCGCGCCGAGCGTGTCCGCGAGGTCCTCGACGAGGGCGAACTTCTCCTTCGATCCGAGCCCGCGGCCGCCCGAGACGACCTTGCCGGCACCCCGGAGCTCGGGCCGGGACGACGTCGCCACGGCCTCGTCGAACGATTCGATGGTCGCGGCCGGAAGCCCGGACGCCGCGACATCGAGCGGCACAACGACGGGCGACGCGACCGCCTCGGCGCGGGCATCGATCGCGCCCTGCCGGATCGTGATGACGGCGGCGCCGAACGTCGGCGCACTGATCGAGGTGTACGCGCCGCCGTAGACGGAATGCTCGGCGAGCACGCCCTCGGCGTCGCGGGCCACGCCCACCGCGTCGACGCAGAGCGCCGACGACGAGCGCACCGCGAAGCGGCCGGCGACGTCCCGTCCCTCGATGGAGTTCGAGATCAGCACCGCATCGGGCGTGACGAGGGCGGATGCCGCAGCCAGCGCGTCCACGACCGGGACGGTCAGCGCGGTGTCGGCGCCGTTCAGTCCGGTCGTCAGGACGACGGCCGCACCCAGCTCCCCCGCGGCGGCGACGACGGCGTCGCGACGCTCCTCGCCGACGACGATGAGCGCGACCGGCGTGCCCACCTGCGCCGCGGCGCCGAGCAGGCCCGCAGCCGACTTGGCGAGCTCACCCGACGGCATCACGTCGAGGTGGACGAGGATCGAATCTGCAGCGAAATCAGTCATGGTGCGCTCCTCAGGCCAGTCGGTTCTCGAGCAGAAAGGCCGCGAGCTTCTCGCCGGCATCCCCCTCGTCGACGATCTTCACGCCGGCA
Source organism: Microbacterium pasadenense (assembly GCF_047246565.1). Classification (NCBI taxonomy): domain Bacteria; kingdom Bacillati; phylum Actinomycetota; class Actinomycetes; order Micrococcales; family Microbacteriaceae; genus Microbacterium; species Microbacterium pasadenense. The sequence continues at coordinate 3,585 of NZ_JBFOKN010000001.1, forward strand.
GCCCGTGCCGGCTTCTCGTTCACGGCGGTGAGGATCGACTGCGGCGCGGTGGCCGGGTCGATCTCGACGCCGAGGTCGGCCAGCGACAGGATCTCGAACGGCTTCTTCTTGGCCGCCATGATCCCCTTGAAGTTCGGGAACCGCGCATCGGGCAGCGCCTCGGTGATCGACACGACGGCGGGCAGCGGGGCGGAGACGACGGCGGTTCCGGCATCCGTCGCACGCGTCCCGGTGACGGTGCCCTCGGAGATCCCGATCTCGGCGAGCGCCGTCGCATGCGGCACCCGGAGGTGCTCGGCGAGCATCGCCGGCAGCACACCGCCGGAGCCGTCGGTGGACAGGTTGCCGGCGATCACGAGGTCGAAGCCGGTGCGCTGCAGCGCCGCGCACAGCACCCGGGCGGTCACGCCCAGGTCGGCCCCCGCGAGCGCGTCATCGACGATCTGGACGGCGGATCCGGCACCCATCGCGAGCCCCTTGCGCACGGATGCCGCGGCGGCCTCGGGCGCCATCGACATGACGACGACCTCGGTGCCGTCGTGCGTGTCGGCGTACGACAGCGCGACCTCGAGCGCCCGCTCGCCGATCTCATCCAGCACACGCTCGGATGCTCCGCGGTCCGCCAGACCCGTTTCCAGGTCCAGCCGGCGGTCACCGTACGTGTCCGGGACTTCCTTCACCAGGACGACGATCTTCATTGACTCCTCCTCGACATTCCCCCCGAGTCTAGGTCGGCGGATGTGCGCACCTGCGCACCTGCGCGTGCGGCGCCAGGCCGGGGGACGGCCCTGCGCACGGCGGGGGCCCGATGCGACGGGGTCCGAGAGCGAACGGGACCGGGTTCCGCTCCGGCGGTTGACGACGGCCGCGACGTTTGCGACGGTGCAGGAGGACGAGGGAGACCGCGAATGACCGACGCATACATCTACGACGCCGTACGCACGCCGCGAGGCAGGAACAGGGGCGGCGCCCTGCACGGCACGAAGCCCGTCGATCTCGTGGTGACCCTCATCGATGCCGTGCTCCGGCGCAACCCGGGACTGGATGCCGCGGACGTCGACGACGTCGTGCTGGGCGTCGTGTCCCCGGTGGGCGAGCAGGGCGGTGACATCGCCCGCACGGCGGCGCTCGTCGCGGGCCTGCCCGAGACGGTCCCGGGCGTTCAGGTGAACCGCTTCTGCGCGTCCGGGCTCGAGGCGGTGAACCTCGCTGCCCAGAAGGTGGCGTCCGGCTTCGAGGACCTCGTCCTCGCGGGCGGTGTCGAGTCGATGTCGCGGGTGCCGCTCGGATCGGACGGCGGCGCCCACGCCCAGGACCCCACCACCAACTACGACACCTACTTCGTGCCGCAGGGGATCGGCGCCGACCTGATCGCGACGACGGAGGGCTTCAGCCGCGCCGACGTCGACGCCTACGCGGCCCGCTCGCAGGAGCGGGCGGATGCCGCGTGGCGAGAGGGCCGCTTCGATCGCTCGATCGTGCCCGTCACCGATCCGAACGGGGTGGTCATCCTCGACACCGACGAGCACCGGCGACCGGGCTCCACCGTCGCGTCGCTGGGCGAGCTCCCCGCGAGCTTCCGCACGCTCGGCGCCGAGGCGGGGTACGACGCCGTCGCGCTGCAGAAGTACCACTGGGTGGAGCGCATCGACCACGTCCACGGCCCGGGCAACTCGTCGGGGATCGTCGACGGCGCCGCCCTCGTCGTCGTCGGGTCGGCGGCCGCGGGCGAGAAGGCCGGGCTCGTCCCGCGGGCGCGCATCGTCGCGACCGCCGTCACCGGGTCGGAACCCACGATCATGCTCACCGGGCCGACGCCCGCCACCCGCAAAGTGCTGGATCGGGCGGGCCTGACCGTCGACGACATCGATCTGTTCGAGCTCAACGAGGCGTTCGCGGCCGTCGTCCTGAAGTGGCAGCGGGACCTCGGGATCCCCGACGACAGGGTGAACGTCAACGGCGGGGCGATCGCGATGGGGCATCCGCTGGGAGCGACGGGCGCCATGATCCTGGGGACGCTTCTCGACGAGCTCGAGCGCCGCGATCTGCGGCGCGGCCTCGCGACGCTGTGCGTGGGCGGCGGGATGGGCATCGCGACCATCATCGAACGCGACGGAGGACAGTCGTGAGCGAGCGGGGCGTCGCCGGGTACGCCTGGGAGCAGGACGCGGACGGGATCGTCACCATCACCCTCGACGACCCCGGCAGCGCGGTCAACACGATGAACGATCACTTCGCGACCTCGTTCGCCGCGACGGTCGACCGCCTCGAGGCGGAGAGGACCCGCCTCGCCGGCGTGATCCTCGCATCGGCGAAGAAGACCTGGTTCGCCGGCGGCGACCTCACCCGGCTGCGTGCGGCCGACCCGTCCCGGGCCGCGGCCGAGACCGCCGAGCTCGAGGGGATGAAATCGCTCCTGCGCCGTCTCGAGCGACTCGGGAAGCCGGTCGTCGCGACCCTCGCCGGCACCGCCCTCGGCGGCGGCCTCGAGCTCGCCTTGGCCACTCACCACCGCATCGCCGCCTCGGACGTCGACGGAGCCCGCTTCGGGCTGCCGGAGGTCTCTCTCGGACTGCTCCCCGGCGGCGGCGGCATCACGCGACTCGTCCGGATGCGGGGGCTGCAGCGGGCGCTGCAGGATGTCATCCTGCCCGCCCGCGCGTTCAGTGCCGCGGAGGCGCTGGCCGTCGGGATCGTCGACGAGATCGCACCGGCGGAGGAGCTCCCGGCGCGGGCACGCGCCTGGATCGCCTCCCATCCCGCCCCGGTGAAACCGTGGGACGAGCCGGGGTTCTCGCTGCCCGGCGGGGCGATCTCCTCACCTCCGGTGGCCGGGATGCTGCCGGTGCTGCCGGCCCTCCTTCGCGCCCACCTGGGCGGGGCCCCGTCGCCGGCTCCCCGCGCAGCGATGGCGGCAGCCGTCGAGGGGGCGTACGTGGATTTCGCGACGGCGTCGCTGATCGAGACGCGATACTTCGTGCAGCTGTCGCACACCCCCGCCGCGAAGAACATGATCGACGCCTTCTTCGACGCGCAGGCCGTCGCACGCAGCGGCCACCCCGTCCCCGCGGAGCTGGCCGACCGCATCGTCCGGGCGTTCGTCCGTGAAGGCATCGCGGCTGTCGCCGACGGCGCCGAACCGGCATCCGTGGAGCAGGCCGCCCGGCAGGCCGGATTCCGGAGCGGCCCGCTGCGGCTGGCGGACGATCTCGGACTCGATGAGCTCCGCCGCTCGTCGCGAGAGCATCCGGCCGACGCCGTCATCACCTGGATGCGGGACGATGCCGGGCGCGATGGGCACGCCGGCGGGGCCGGCTTCTACGACCGCGACGACTCCGGGGAACCCGCACGGATATGGCCCGGCCTCCGCGAGCGCTACGGCTCGGCGCCTCACCGGATCCCGCTGGCGGACCTGCAGGACCGGATGCTGTTCGCCGCGGCTTTCGCGGCGATCGCCGACGTCGACGCGGGCCGGGTCGCCTCCGCGGCAGAGGCGAACGTCGGATCGCTGCAGGGCGCGCGCTTCCCCGCGTGGACGGGAGGGGCCGTGCGCTACGTCGACCAGTACGCCGGCGGGGTCGCCGGCTTCGCCGCCCGGGCGCGTGAGCTGGCCGACGCGTACGGCGAGCGCTTCGGGCCGCCGGCATCCGTTCTCACGAGGGCCGCGACCGGGTGAGCGTTCGTGCGGGGGGCGTCGCCCGCTCCCTCGCGCACCCGGACGGGGCGAGCTCGCCAGTGACCGTCGGCCACGGGACGGACAGGTCCGAACGGTGGGAGCAGTCAGCCGCGCAGTGCGCCGAGCCGGCTGAGGGTTCGGGCTGCGTCCACCGGGACCCGGGCGGCCTCGGCCAGCCGCGCGAAGGGCCCCGCCGCGATGACGTCCAATCGCACGTCCCGGTCGTACAGCACGTCGACGAGGGTCGTGAGGCGCATCAGCGGCTCGGTGCGCACGCCGCCGAGATCGGGGACCTCGTGCAGCTCCAGGGCGTCGAAGCGGTCAGCCAGCCACTGGTACTCCCGCACCCCGACCTCGGACTCGCAGAGCTGCGCGAACGTGAACACGACGCGTCGGCCGTCGACGCGGCGGGCGTGCAGCGGGATGCCGCTCGCGTCGAGCCGGGCCGGCGCCGACCGGTCGCCGCCGACGACTTCGCCCGTGACCGGCAGCGCCTCCGGGGCAGCCCGCCAGGATCCCGACGCGAAGCGCCGTCGCGTCTCGTGCCCCTGCGCGCGGTGATCGGGACCTTCACCCACCGCCACGATCGTGGCGCGTGCCTGGATCTGCGCGATGGCCGGGGCGAAGCGGTGGTGGTGCTGCGGGTCGGGCAGCAGGTCGGCCGGGGAGTAGTTCGACGTCGTGACGAGCACGATGTCGTCCTCCGTGGCGACCTGCAGGAGCGCGGAGAGGTAGACGGCGTCTGCGACGTCGTGAACGTGGAACTCGTCGATGAGCAGCGCGCCGGTGCCCTCGAGCAGGCGACGGAGGACGACGGCGGGTGTCTTCCAGTCCCGCGCGATCTCGGCCTGCAGCAGACGGAACAGCTCGTTCAGGTGCAGCCTCGTCGCCCCCTCGACGTCCAGGGCGGCAAGGTACAGCTCGGCGAGCAGGGACTTGCCGCGGCCGACGGGTCCGTGCAGGTAGAGGTCGACGCGGTCAGCGGCGAGGATCGCCTCGACGGCGGCCCGCTGCGCGTCGTCCAGATCCATCCCGGATGCGGCGATCGCGTCGGCGAAGCGGGCGTGGACGGCGCCGACCGAGAGCGGATCGCGCGCGGGGATCACCGCGTCGCCTGGTCTCCCCGGCTCCCGGTGCGGTGATTCCTCCGCCGGGGATGCCGACGTCGTCGCGTCCGCCGTCATGACACCGCCCTTCCCGAGAAGCCTATCCGCGGCGGGGGCCGCCGCCGGCCGGCCGGCTGGGGCTCAGCGGTGTGTGAACCTCGCGGTCCGCTTCTCGCGGAAGGCGGCCATGCCCTCCTTCTGGTCGGCCGTGTCGAACAGTCCCGCGAACACGGCGCGCTCGAATCGGAGGCCTTCGGCGAGGCTCGACTCCTGCGCGGCGTCGAGCGCCGCGGTCGCGGCGTACAGCGACGGCAGCGACTTCGAGGCGATCGCGTCCGCCGTCTGCTGGGCCTCGGCGAGGAGCTGGTCGGCGGGGACCACCCGTGACACGAGACCGGCGCGTTCCGCCTCGGCGGCATCCATCCGGCGACCCGTGAGGATGAGATCGGCCGCCTTGTACGGCCCGATCGCCCGGACGAGACGCTGCGTGCCGCCCATGCCGGGGATGACGCCGAGGGTGATCTCGGGCTGCCCGAAAGCCGCCGTCTCGGCCGCGAGGATGATGTCGCACATCATCGCCAGCTCGCAGCCGCCGCCCAGGGCGTAGCCGGCGACGGCCGCGATCACCGGAGTGCGCACAGCGGCGAACCGGTGCCACTGGCCGAAGTGGTCGCTCATGACCATCTCGGGTCCGGTGAGGTCCGCCATCTCCTTGATGTCGGCTCCGGCGGCGAACGCCCGCTCGCCGCCGGTGAGGACGATGGCGCCGATGCCCTGGTCGGCGTCGAAGGCCTCCGCTGCCGCGACGACGTCGTGCATGACCTGGGCGTTCAGCGCGTTGAGCGCCTCGGGGCGGTTGAGGGTGATCCAGCCGACGCGCCCGCGCGTCTCGGTCAGGATGGTCGCGTAGTCCGTCATGCCCTCATGCTCGCAGACGTGCTGCCCGGTGGCATCCCGGATCCCCCGGGAGCGCGTCGGCAGGCCGGCATCGATCCGTCACGTGCCGTTCACCGGTCGGCCACCGACGGTCACGCGCGCGTCATCCGGCCTGGATAGGACGGGTGAGCGCACATCGCGCACTCATCCCGACCAGAGGAATCCGATGCTTCCGCATGCCTTCCGCAGGGTCGTCGCGCTCGGCGCGGCGACCGCTCTCACCTGCACCCTGGCCGTCGCCGTCGCCCCCGCCGCGACGGCGGCCGTGACGGCCGACCCGGTCACGGTGTCCGCGCCGTCCGCGGCCCTCGAGCTGACGCCGATCGGCTCGTACGAGACGGGCGTGTTCGACGAGTCCGCCGCCGAGATCGTCCAGGCGCACGGGGACCGCCTGTTCGTCGTCAACGCGAAGGCCGGCGTCGTGGACGTCCTCGACACCAGCGACCCGGCCGCCCCCGCCAAGCTGTTCTCGATCGCCGCACGCGGTGTCGCGAACTCCGTCGCCATCCGCGAGGACGGCCTCGGCGCCATCGCGCTCGAGGCCGACGACAAGACGGCGGCCGGCCGGCTCGTGTTCTTCGACGCGGATGCCGGCAGCGCCGACGCCGCCGTCCTCGGCGCCGTGAGCGTCGGGTCCCTCCCCGACATGGTCACGATCACCGACGACGGGCGCTACGCGGTCGTGGCGAACGAGGGCGAGCCGGCAGACGACTTCAGCGTCGACCCGGAGGGGTCGATCTCGGTGATCACCCTGCCCTCCGGCCGAGCGGCACCCGGCGACGGCGACGTGCGCACCGCCGGCTTCGGCGCGTTCGAGGCGCCCGGCGCCCTCGAGGACGACGTCCGCATCTTCGGCCCCACCCCGCACGGCGACGACGCACCGGTGAGCCGCAACCTCGAGCCGGAGTACATCACCGTCGTCGGCGGCACGGCCTATGCGACGCTCCAGGAGGCGAACGCCATCGCCGTCGTCGACCTCGCCCGCGCGACCGTCACCGACATCCACGCGCTGGGGTTCAAGGATCTGGGTCTCGCGGGCAACGCCCTCGACGCGAGCGACCGTGACGGCGGGTACCGGCTGCGCAGCTACGACGGCCTCAACGGCATCTACATGCCGGATGCGATCGACTCCTACACCGTGGACGGCACGACGTACCTCGTCACCGCGAACGAGGGCGACGCCCGCGAATGGGGCGATTACGTCGAGCCGGCACGCGTGAAGGATCTCGGCAAGAAGGGCCTGGCCCCCGTCTGCGCCGACAGCCCGCTGGCCGGGCTGACGGGCGACGCCGACCTCGGCCGCCTCACGGTCACCACCGCCGACGGGCTCGACGAGGCGGGCACCTGCTACGAGGAGCTGTACGCCTTCGGCGGCCGGTCGATCTCCATCTGGACGACCACCGGCGACCTCGTCTGGGACTCCGGCTCGAGCCTCGAGAAGGTCACCGCGGACGCCGCCCCGGACTTCTTCAACTCGAACCACTCCGAATCCGGCGCCGAGGGGCGCAGCGACGACAAGGGCCCCGAGCCGGAAGCCGTCACGATCGGCACGCTGAGCGGGCGGACGTACGCGTTCGTCGGGCTCGAGCGCGTGGGCGGCATCGCCGCCTACGACATCACCGACCCGGCATCCGCCTCGTTCGTCACGTACGTCAACAACCGGGACTTCGCCGAGTCGGTCGAGGACGGCGGCGACCTGTCGCGTGCCGGCGACCTGGGACCCGAGAGCGTCGCCTTCATCCCCGCGGCGGAGTCCCCGACCGGCGTCCCCCTGCTCGCCGTCGGCAACGAGGTGTCCGGGACGACGACCCTGTTCCGGATCGAGGACGCACTCGCCCCGATCGAGATCGACGTCCTGACGATCAACGACTTCCACGGCCGTCTCGAGCAGAATCTCGCGAACGGCGAAGCGGGGGCCGCCGTCATCGCCGGCGCCGTCGACGCGTTCGAGGCCGCGAATCCGAACACGCTGTTCGTGTCGGGGGGCGACAACATCGGCGCCTCGACGTTCACGTCCTTCATCCAGCAGGACGAGCCGACCATCGACGCGCTGACGGCGGCCGGACTCGACCTCGGCGCCGTCGGGAACCACGAGTTCGACGGCGGCTTCGCCGACCTGACCGACCGGGTGCTCCCCCGATTCGGCGGCGACCGGTTCGGTCTCGGCGCGAACGTGTACCGGAAGGGCACCACGACCCCGGCGCTGCGCGAGTACGCGATCCAAGAGGTCGACGGCGTGCGCGTCGGGTTCATCGGCACGGTCACCGAGCAGACCGCCGCGATGGTGAGTCCCGACGGGATCGCCGGTCTCGACTTCGGCGATCAGCGGGAGGCCGTGGATCGCGTCGCGGCGCAGATCGCGGACGAGACGGACGTCATCGTCCTGCTGACGCACGAGGGTTCCGCCGTGGACTCGTGCGAGGCCATCGCCACCGAGGCGACGGAGTTCGGCCGGCTCGTGCGGGAGGCATCCGACGAGGTCGACGCGATCGTGTCGGGGCACACCCATCAGGAGTACGCGTGCGAGGTCGCCGGGCGCCCGGTCGTCCAGGCGCATCAGTACGGGACCACGCTCGGCAAGCTCGACATCTCCGTCGACCGCGCGAGCGGATCGCTCGTCTCCATCGCGGGCTCGGTCGTCCCGCTCGTCGAGGACGGCGCGGCCGCGTTCGACGCCGACCCGCAGGTCGCGGCTCTCGTCGCCGAGGCCGTCGCGGTCGCCGCCGAGGCCGGTGCCGTGCCCGTCGGCGAGATCAGCGCGGACATCCTCCGCGGCGGCACCGCAGGCTCGGACCGCGGGGTCGAGTCATCGCTCGGCAACCTGGTCGCCGACATGTACCTGTGGGCGGCGTCGAACGAGGACTATGCGGGCACGCCGGCGCAGATCGGGATCATGAACCCCGGCGGGCTCCGCGCCGACCTGCTGTTCGGCGACGACGGCACGCAGAGCTACCGGGACGTGGCGAACGTGCAGCCGTTCGCCAACACGCTCGTCACCGTCACCCTCACCGGCGCGCAGCTGAAGGCGGTGCTCGAGGAGCAGTGGCAGCCCGCCGGCTCGTCACGGCCCAAGCTGCACCTGGGCGTGTCCGAGGGCTTCGCGTACGAGTACGACCCCGACGCCGCCCGCGGCGAACGGATCGGCGTCATGACCCTCGACGGAGCCGCGCTCACGGCCGACGACCCGGTGACGGTGGTCACCAACTCGTTCCTGGCGGGGGGTGGCGACAACTTCGCGTCCTTCGCCGAGGGCACCGACCGCACCGACACCGGTCAGGTCGACCTGGCGGCGTCCGTCGCGTACTTCGCCGCGCGCGACGTGGTCGACCCGGCACCGCTGGGCCGGGCCGTCGTCGCCGAACCCGGTGAGCCTGGGACGCCGGGTGAGCCCGGTGAGCCCGGGACCCCGGGTGAGCCCGGTGAGCCTGGGACGCCGGGTGAGCCCGAGCCGACCGACCCGCCGCAGACCGGCGGGGACGACGCGGGTGACAGCTGGGCGACCGTCGAGCTGAGCGCCGACAGCGTCCGGCAGGGCGGCGCGCTGCGGGTGACGCTGTCGGACCTCGTGCCGGGCCAGCGCGTCGGCGCGACGCTGCACAGCGAGCCGATCGTCGTGGCAGGCATCCCGGCGGCGGATGCCGCCGGTCGGATCGTCTTCACGGTCTCGATTCCCCGCGACCTCGAGCCCGGGGAGCACACGCTCGTCCTCGAGACACCGGGCGAGGACGACATCCGCGTCGCCGTCACGGTCACGCCGGACGGCGAGCTCGCGAGCTCGGGAGGCGACGCGGGACCGCTCGGCGCACTGCTGGCGGGCGCCGGTCTGCTCGTGGCGCTCGGTGCGATCCTGATGCGTCGTCGCCGTCAGGCGGCCTGAGCCCCACCGCTCACGAGCACGGCCCGCCACCCTCGGGTGGCGGGCCGTGCTCGTCCGGGCGGGCGGAGCCGCGTCAGCCCGCCGCCTCCTCGGGGCGCTCGATGGCGTCGACCTCGGCGGCATCCGGGACATAGCCCTCGATGTGCCGCTCGTCGGGACCGTCGTAGGCCGCGAGCGGTCGGATCAGCGCGTTGGACGCCTGCTGCTCCATAATGTGCGCCGTCCAGCCGGTGATGCGCGCCGCGATGAACAGCGGCGTGAACGTCAGCGTGTCGAAGCCCATGAGGCTGTACGCCGGACCGGAGGGATAGTCCAGGTTCGGGTAGATGCCCTTGCGCGCGACGAACTCGGACTCGAGCGCGTCGTACAGCTCGGCCACGTCGGGGCGGCCGTAGTGCTCCACGAGCGTGTCGAGTGCCTGTCTCATCGTCGGCACGCGTGAATCGCCGCGCTTGTACACGCGATGGCCGAAGCCCATGATCTTCCGCTTCGCGGCGAGCGCGTCGTCGAGCCACGGGACCACGTTCTCGGCCGACCCGATCTCGGTGAAGATGTGCAGGACGGCCTCGTTCGCGCCGCCGTGCAGCGGGCCCTTGAGCGCTCCGATCGCCCCGACGACGGCCGAGTACAGGTCGCTCAGCGTCGAGGTGATGACACGGGCGGTGAAGGTGGACGCGTTGAAGGAGTGCTCGGCGTACAGGATCATCGACCGGTTGAAGGCGTCGACGACGACGGCATCCGGCTCCTCGCCGAACGTCATCCAGAGGAAGTTCGCCGCGTAGTCGAGGTCCTCGCGCGGCTCGATCGGCTCGAGTCCGTGCCGGCGCCGCTGCCCGTAGGCGATGACCGCGGGGAGCGCCGCGAACAGGCGGATGCTGCGGTCCAGGTTCTCCGCCGGAGTGCCGGCGGCGTCGAGCACGTTGTCGATCCCCGCCGTCTCGAACGCACCGAGGAGACTCACGACGGTGCGCACCTCGTCCATCGGATGCGCCGCGACCGGCATCGCGTCGATGAAGGCGCGCACGTCATCCGGCAGCGCGCGGTTCGCCCGCTCGACGGCGCGGAGCTCGCCGAGCTGCTCCTCGGTCGGCAGCTCGCCGCGCCAGAGGAGGAAGGCGACCGCCTCAAAGGACTGCGTCGCGGCGAGCTCCTGCACGGGGTAGCCGCGGTACACCAGGGAGTTCGTCTCGGGGTCGACCTTGCTGACAGCCGTGACGTCGGCGTAGACGCCGGCGAGGCCCTTCTTGATGTCCGGTTCGCTCATGGTCACTCCTTCGGGATCTCGAAGTTGAAGACGTTCGTGTCGAAGTGGTTGTACGACTCATAGTCGATCAGGTCGTACAGGTCCGCGCGGTGCTGCATCTCGCCGAGCCTCGAGGTCAGGTGCCCCTCATCGATCAGCGTATCCAGCGCGCGACCCGCCGCGCCCATCGCCATCCGCAGCAGCGACACCGGCCAGATGACGATGTTCACGCCGACATCGCGCAGCTGGTCGACCGTGAACAGGTCGCTCTTGCCGAACTCGGTCATGTTGGCGAGGATCGGCACGTCCACGGCGGACCGCATCGCGTCGAACTCCGCGAGCGTGCGCATCGCCTCGGGGAAGATCGCGTCGGCGCCGGCGTCGACGAGCCGGCGTGCCCGTTCGGTGGCGGCATCCAGCCCCGCGACGGCGCGGATGTCGGTGCGCGCCATGATGAGGAAGTTCGGGTCGCGGCGGGCATCGACGGCGGCGCGGATGCGTTTGAGGGCGGTGTCGTCGTCGACGACGGCTTTGCCGTCGAGGTGGCCGCAGCGCTTCGGATTGACCTGGTCCTCGATGTGGGTGCCGGCGATGCCGGCGTCCTCGAGGGTCTGCACGGTGCGGGCGACGTTCATCGGCTCGCCGAAGCCGGTGTCGGCGTCGATGATGGCCGGCAGCTCGGTCATCCGCGCGATCTGCTGTCCTCGCGAGGCCACCTCGGTCAGCGTCGTGAGGCCGATGTCGGGCAGGCCGAGGTCGGCCGACAGCACGGCGCCCGAGATGTACACGCCCTCGAAGCCCTTCCGCTCGATCAGGCGCGCGGACAGCGGGTTGAACGCACCCGGGAACCGCAGCAGCTCGCCGCTCGCGAGCCGCTCGCGGAACAGCCGCCGCTTCTCGATGGCCGGGGTCTGGGAGTACAGCATCAGAACAGGCCTTTCGGCGCGGGAGCCGCCTCGAGAAGACCGGTCCTCGCCACGATGTCGAGCTCGCGGACCTCGTCGGCGGTGAGCTCCGGAAGTCGCTGCACGAGCTCGAGGAACCGGTCGATCTCGTCCGACTCGAGGACGGGCTGGGCGAGCAGGGTGAACTTGCGGATGTAGTCCGCCCGGGCGAACGGCCGGGCGCCGAGCGGGTGCGCGTCGGCGACGGCGATCTCGTCGACCACCGTGGAGCCGTCGGCCAGCGTGATCTCGACGCGACCGCCGAACGCCTTCTCGGCCGGGTCCTCGGAGTGGTACCGGCGCGTCCACTCGGCATCCTCCGCCGTCGTGACCTTGTGCCACAGCTCGACGGTGTCGGGCCGGGCGGCGCGCTCGGGCGTGTAGGAGTCGATGTGGTGCCAGCCGCCGTCCTGCAGCGCGACCGCGAAGATGTACGGGATGGAGTGGTCGAGCGTCTCGCGGGATGCCGTCGGGTCGTACTTCTGCGGATCGCCGGCGCCCGACCCGATCACGGTGTGCGTGTGGTGGCTCGTGTGCAGGACGACCGAGGCGATGTTCGCGGGGTCGCGCAGCTCGGGACGGGCGGTGCCCAGCTTCCGCGCCAGATCGATCCACGCCTGGGCCTGGTACTCGGCCGAGTGCTCCTTCGTGTACGAGTCGAGGATGCCGCGCTTCGGCTCGCCGGCGGCGGGGAGCGGCACCTCGTACCGGGCGTCCTTGCCGTCGAGGAGCCACGCGATGACGCCGTCCTCGCCCTCGTAGATCGGGCTCGGCGAGGTCTGTCCGCGCATCGCCCGGTCGACCGCCTCGACGGCCATCTTGCCCGCGAAGGCGGGCGCGTGCGCCTTCCACGTGGAGATCTCGCCCTTTCGCGACTGCCGCGTCGCGGTGGTGGTGTGCAGCGCCTGCGCGACCGCCTGAGAGATGGTGTCGGCGTCGAGGCCGAGCAGGGTCCCGATGCCGGCCGCCGCCGACGGGCCCAGGTGGGCGACGTGGTCGATCTTGTGCTTGTGCAGGCTGATCGCGCGGACGAGGTCGATCTGGATCTCGTAGCCCGTCGCCAGCGCGCGGACCAGCGCCGCACCGTCGGCGCCGACGTGCTGCGCCACCGCGAGGATCGGCGGGATGTTGTCGCCCGGGTGCGAGTACTCCGCCGCGAGGAAGGTGTCGTGATAGTCCAGCTCGCGAACGGCGACGCCGTTCGCCCACGCCGCCCACTCCGGGCTGGTGCGCACGTCGTTCGGCGCGCCGAACAGGGTCGCGCCGGCGCCGCCGGTCGAGATGGGGTGCGCGAGCGCCTGCGCACGCGCCGAGCAGATCGGCCCGCGGGTGAGCGAGGCGGCCGCGACGGACGCGTTGTCGATGATGCGGTTGACGATCATGTCGACGACGTCGGGCTCGACGTCGACGGGATCGACCGCGACCTGCGCGATCCGGTAGGCCAGCTGCTCCTCGCGCGGCAGGGGCTCGTCGCTTCGGTACACACGGACGTGCTGGGTGACGGTCATGTCTGGGCCTCCAGGGAGTCGAGGATCGAGGTCAGGGCGTTGTGCAGATGGACGTGGGTGGCGGAGGCGGCGAGCTCGGGGTCGCGCTCCGCGATGGCCGTGGCGATGAGGCGGTGCTCGGCGACGGAGGCGGCGAGCCGTGCCGGCTTGTCCCGGGCGAGCCGGCGCACCCGGACGAGGTGGGTCCGCACGGTGCGGAGCGCCGCGGTCAGATAGTCGTTGTCGACGGCCGCATCCAGCGCTCCGTCGAAGCGGGCGATGAGCGCGAAGTAGCCGTCGGCGTCCCCGCTGGATCCGACGCCTCGACGCTCGATGTCGGCGAACTCCCCGGCGAGGCCCGCGAAGGTCGCCGGCCGGCCGTCACGAGCGGCGAGCCGGGCCGCCGTCTCCTCGAGCGCGCGCCGCACCTGGAACAGGTCGCGGATGTCATCGGCGTCGATCGCCGTGACGACGGTGACGCGGGCGGATGCCTGTGCGACCAGGCCGTCGGCGGCGAGACGGCTGAGGGCCTCGCGGAGGGGCGTGCGACTCACGCCGAGACGCGTCGCCTGCTCCACCTCACCGAGCACGGCGCCGGGCGCGAGGGCGCCGGACTGGATCTCGTCCAGCAGCGTCGCGTAGGCACGGTCGCTGGCTCGCACGGCGTTCCCCCTCGTCAGCATCGACCCTCAGTGTATACATAAGGCGGCGGCAGACGGCCGATAGCCCGCAGTTCGCCTCGATAGGTATACATCGTCCCGCCGACGCACCTGCGCCCGTCCGGCCCTCCCCCGCCCGGATGGCGACGAGAATGGGATTCCACGTCGACATCGGAGGTTTCATGCGCGCACTCGTCCACGCCGAATTCGGAGACCCGGCTGACGTCCTCGAGGTCGAGGATGTCGGGACCCTCGAGCCGGGACCGCGCGAAGCCCGGGTGCGGATGCTCTTCTCCCCGATCCACAACCACGACCTCTGGACCATCCGAGGCACGTACGGCTTCCGGCCCGACCTGCCCGCCCGTTCGGGCACCGAGGCGGTCGGCGTCATCGACGCGCTCGGCGCCGAGGTCGAGGGCCTTGAGATCGGTCAGCGGGTGGCGACGGGCGGGACGTTCGGCGTCTGGGCGGAGCAGTTCATCGCGGATGCCGCGGGCCTCATCCCCGTCCCCGAGGACCTTCCCGACGAGCAGGCGGCGCAGCTGGTGTCGATGCCGTTCAGCGCCCTCAGCCTGATCCACTCCCTCGACCTGAACCCGGGAGACTGGATCGTGCAGAACGCCGCGAACGGCGCCGTCGGTCGCATGGTCGCCCAGATCGGCCGGGCACGCGGCATCAACGTCCTGGGCCTCGTTCGGCGCAGCGGCGCGGTCGACGAGCTGGCGGAGCAGGGGATCGAACGCGTCGTCGCCGTCGACGCCGACGACTGGCGCGAGCGGGTCGCGGCGATCACCGGCGGTGCGGCCATCGTCGCGGGCGTCGACTCGGTGGGCGGCGCGTCGAGCCGGCAGATCCTCTCCCTGATCGGCGAGGGCGGCACCCTCGTGGTGTTCGGCGCCATGGCGGCATCCGTGATGGAGATCGATTCGGGTGACGTCATCTTCCGTCAGCTGACGGTGACGGGCTTCTGGGGCAGCAAGGTCAGCGCCGGCATGGATGCCGCCACGCGCGGCGAGCTGTTCGCAGAGCTCGCCCGGCATCTCTCCTCGGGCGTGCTGACACTGCCGGTGTCGGCGACATTCCCGCTCGACCGGCCGGCGACGCCGTCCGGGCCAGCCTGACGGCCGGCCGGGTCGGAAAGGTGCTCCTGCGGCCGTGACGCCCGAGCCGCCGCGCGGTGCCATCGCCGCGCCCGGGTAGCGTGGACGGGTGACCGAAACCTCTCGCTATGTCGTGGCCACGGACGGCGCCTGCAAGGGCAATCCCGGACCCACCGGCTGGGCCTGGGTCGGCGAGGATGGGCACTGGGCCGCCGGCTCGGTTCCCGTGGGGACGAACAACATCGGCGAGCTGCTGGGTCTGCTGCGCGCGATCGAGGACCACGCGGACGTCGCCGAACTCGTCGTCCAAGCCGACTCGAAGTACGCCATCGACACGTACGAGAAGTGGATGGACGGTCACCGTCGTCGCGGCTGGAAGACGTCGACGGGCGCACCGACGAAGAACGTCGACCTGCTCGAGCAGCTCATCGTCGCGCGCGACGCGCGGCGCGCGGCCGGGCTCCCCGACGTGATCCTCGAGCACGTTCGCGGTCACCGGGGCCACGTGCTGAACGAGTGGGCCGATGAGCGCGCGGTGCGGGGCGCCGAGCACGCGGCATCCGGCACGGCGAGCGCGTGGTCGTCCCTCGGCGGGCGGCACGACCGGCTCGACGTGTCGGATGCGCCGAAGAAGAAGCGCTGAGCTCAGCCGGTTCCCTCGAACAGGCCGATCTGATTGCCGTCGGGATCGACGATGACAGCCCATGAGCTCGTCTCGTCGATGGGGCCTTTGGGCATCAGGACGCTCCCGCCGTGCGCCCTCGCCGTCTCGATCGCGGCGTCGATCGAGTCGACCTCGACGATCGAACGCGGCTGTGTCAGATCTGGGGTGCGCTCCGTCAGCGCTCCGCCGCTGATGCCGTTCGGGGCCCGCCACATCGGATAATCCTCGTACCCCGGGCTCTCGCTGATCGACCAGCCGAACAGCGCTCCGTAGAACTCGGTCGCCTTCGCGAAGTCCGAGACGGGGATCTCGGTGTGGGTGATGTCGCCGTGTGCCATTGCGGCCCCTTTCTCCTCGGCCAGTGTCGACCTCCGCGACGGCGGCCGCAAGACCCTCAGTCGAGGGTTCCGAGCAGCTCGGCGAGGCGCTCCAGCGCGGGTCGCTGGCCCTTCACGAGGAGGTCGGCGGCGCGATCCACCGGCACCCATTCCGCCCGGTCGACCTCGGGGAACGAGGCCGTGCGGCCCGAGCGCGGCGGCCACTCCATCTCGAATTCGCCGAAGACGAAGTCGGAGTCGGATGCGGCGAAGTCGGCGCCGTCGGCGACGAACACCGTCACGCGTTTTCCCGACGCGTAGGGGAACGTGCCGAGCTCGGCGTACGCGACGTCGGGCGGGTCCACGCCCAGCTCCTCCCGGAACTCGCGCTTGGCGGCATCCAGCGGCTGCTCGCCCTCATCGAACTCGCCCTTCGGGATCGACCAGGCGGCTTCGTCCTTGTTCTGCCAGTACGGGCCGCCCATGTGCGCGATGAGCGCCGACACCCGCCCCTCGCCGTCGAGGCGATAGAGGAGGATGCCGGCGCTCATCGTCGCCATGACGGGCGGCCGCGACTCAGATCAGACGGGCTTTGGGAGACACCGAGTACGTCTCCTCGGGATCGGTGACGGCGGCGGGGGCCAGCGCGTCGTTGATCGCGGCGTAGGTGGCGTCGTCGAGCTCGATGCCCGAGGCCTTGACGGTGTCCTCAAGCTGCTCGGGGCGCGACGCACCCACCAGCGCCGCCGCGATGTTGGGGTTGTGCAGGACCCAGGCGAGGGCGAGCTGGGGCATGGTGATGCCCGCTTCCTCGGCGATGGGCGCGAGCTTCTGGACGGCGGTGAGGACCCCGTCGTGCATGAAGCGCGAGATCATCTGCGAGCCGCCCTTGTCGTCGGTGGCGCGCGAGCCTTCGGGCAGCGGCTGACCGGGCACGTACTTGCCGGTGAGCACGCCCTGCGCGAGCGGCGACCAGACGATCTGCGAGATGCCCAGCTCCTCCGAGGTGGGGATCACCTTGCCCTCGATGACGCGCCACAGCGCGGAGTACTGCGGCTGGTTCGAGACGAGCTGGAAGCCGAGCTCCTTCGAGAGGGCGTGGCCGGCGCGCAGCTGCTCGGCGGTCCACTCGCTGACGCCGATGTACAGCGCCTTGCCCTGCCGGACGACGTCGGCGAACGCCTGCATCGTCTCTTCGAGCGGGGTCTCGTAGTCGTACCGGTGCGCCTGATACAGGTCGACGTAGTCCATGCCGAGGCGCTTCAGCGATCCGTCGATGCCTTCGAAGATGTGCTTGCGCGACAGTCCGTGGTCGTTCGGTCCCTTGCGGCCGATCGGCCAGTAGACCTTCGTGAACACCTCGAGCGATTCGCGGGGCTGCCCCTTGAGCGCCTCGCCGAGGACGACCTCGGCCGCCGTGTTCGCGTAGGTGTCGGCGGTGTCGAACGACGTGATGCCGAGGTCCAGCGCCTTGTGGACGGTGGCGATGGCGGCGTCGTTCTCGACCTGCGACGCGTGCGTCAGCCAGTTGCCGTAGGTGAGCTCTGAGACCTTGAGTCCGCTGTTTCCGAGGAAGCGATAGTTGACCATGAGAAAACGTTACCGCCAGCGCGGCGCGGCCGGGCCGGGGCTTGACACGGGTCCGCGGCCGGCGGAATCCGGCGCGTCGCGGATCAGGCGCTCGCCGCGGCCGCCTGGTCCTCTTCCGTCGCCACCAGCTGGCCGCACGCGCCGTCGATCTCCTTGCCGCGGGTGTCGCGGAGGGTCGTCGGGATGCCGGCCTCGTTCAGGCGGCGGACGAACTCGTTCTGCACGTCCACGTCGGACGAGGTCCAGATCGAACCGGGCGTCGGGTTCAGCGGGATCGGGTTGACGTGCACCCAGCCCGAGCCGCGCTCGTTGAGCTTGCTGGCGAGGAGGTCGGCACGCCAGGCGTGGTCGTTCATGTCCTTGATGAGCGCGTATTCGATGGACACCCGTCGGCCGGTCTTCTCGAAGTACTCGCGGGCGGCGTCGAGGGCCTCATCGACCTTCCAGCGGGAGTTCACCGGGATGAGCTCGTCCCGCAGCAGGTCGTCGGGGGCGTGAAGCGACAGCGCGAAGGTGACGGGGATGTCCTCGGCCGCCAGCTTGCGGATCGCGGGGACGAGCCCGACGGTCGAGACCGTGATGCCGCGCGCGCTCATGCCGAGGCCGTGCTTCTTGTCGACCATCGTCCGCACCGCCTGCATGACGCGGGCGTAGTTGGCCAGCGGCTCCCCCATGCCCATGAAGACGATGTTGGTGACCCGCTCGTCCTTGTGGCCGACCTTCCGCGGGTCGCCGAGGCCGCCGTCCGCGATGAGGCGGTTGGCGCGGACGACCTGCTCGATGATCTCGGCGGCCGACATGTTGCGGGTCAGCCCCGCCTGGCCGGTCGCGCAGAACGGGCAGTTCATCCCGCAGCCGGCCTGGCTCGACACGCACAGCGTGATCCGCCCCGTGTAGCGCATCAGCACCGACTCGACGAGCGCGCCGTCGTGGAGCTTCCACAGGAACTTGATGGTGTCGCCGCCGTCGGTCTCGAGCCGACGCACCTCGGTGAGGAGGTCCGGGAGCATCCCGGTGACGAGCTGTTCGCGATCGGATGCCGGGAGGTCCGTCATCTGCGCCGGGTCGGAGGTGTAGTGCTGGAAGTAGTGCTTCTCGAGCTGACCGGCGCGGAAGCCGGGCAGGCCGAGCTCTTTCATCTTCTCGACGCGCTGGTCGTGCGTCAGGTCGGCGAGGTGCACCGGCGGCTTGCCGCGCTTCGGGCTCGCGAACTGCAGGAGGGGACGACCTTCCGCATCCTTCTGCTGGGTCCAGCCCTCGGTCGCGGGGCGCACCTGGCGGGCTCTCGCGGCGGCTGCCCCCGGCGTCGTCGTACGCACAGCGGTCATGCCCACGGGGCGCTCGGGAGTGGACTCAGTCATGGTGTCAAGGGTAGAGGAGCCGCCTGGGCGGTGGCCGGGCGCGCCTAGACTTCTGGCCATGACGCAGAAGGGCCCGCAGCGCAGCGGAACGCTCGCGCACAAGGTGCTCAACAACAACGTCGTCATCTCCCTCGACGAGCAGGGCCGCGAGCGCGTCCTCATGGGCCGCGGGCTCGGGTTCGGCCTGAAGGCGTCGGACACGATCGACCCGGGGAAGGTCGAGAAGACGTTCATCCTCGAGGGCGGCGAGGACGGCGATCGCACGCGCCGGATGCTCACCGATGTCCCGTACCCGGTCATCGAGGCCGTCTCCCGGGCCGTGGACCAGGCCGAGCGCACGCTCGGCCACCACCTGGGGCGACGCCTCACCCTGGCCGTGATCGATCACATCCAGTTCGTCCTCGAGCGCCTGGACAAGGGCATCCGGATCCCGACCGCGAGCATGCCCGAGCTGCGCGTCCTGCATCCGCGGGAGTTCGCGGCGGCGACGGCGATGGCGGCGGCCATCGCGACGGCCCTCGAACGCGAGCTGCCTCCCGAGGAGGCGGTGTTCCTCACGATGCACCTGCTGAATGCCACGCGCGACGAGCCGAACGGGACCGCCGCGCTCCTGTTCCGACGGGTGCAGCACGTCGTCCACACCGTCGAGAACGGGCTGGGAGTGACGCTCGACGTCGAGAGCCCGGACTACGCGCGGTTCATCCTGCACATCCAGTTCCTGCTGCAGCGGCTCGTCTCGCGCACCATGCTGCGCAACGCCGACAGCTCGTTCTTCGAGTTCGCCAAGCACAGCTATCCCCGCTCGTTCGGGATCGCCCAGCAGGTGAAGGCGTACGTGCGCGCCGCGACCGAGTCGGAGCTCACCGACGAAGAGCTGCTGTACGTCATCGTCCACGTCGAGCGCCTCGCCTCGCAGATCGGTGCGGAGCCGTCGGGCGGCTGACGGTGGCGCCGGACGCCGAGCGCGTGCTAACGTGACCGACTGCAGGGCGAAGCAGCTCTGCGGACGCGACGGATTGTTACTGCGGCAGCAGGCAAAACCTGAACTCACATCGCTTTTTCGGCGGTGAACGAGTTCAGGTTTTTTTGTTGCCCGGATTCAGCCCGGAAGCGTCCGGAGCCCCCGATATGCCGCACCGATGCGGCGAGAGAGAGCGTGTCCCGATGGACTACTCCACAACTGCGGCCGGCGTCCTGAAGGGCGTCGGCGGCGAAGACAACGTCAGCTCACTCGTGCACTGCGCGACCCGACTCCGCTTCGTCCTGAAGGACGAAGCGAAGGCGGATGCCACGGCCGTCAAGGCCGTTCCCGGCGTCGTCACCGTCGCACAGGCCGGCGGCCAGTACCAGGTCGTGATCGGCAACGACGTCCCCGACGTCTACGCCGAGATCGGGAAGATCTCGAACATCGGCGGCTCGGCGGCCGACGTCGCGGCCGGCGACGCCCCCAAGGGCAACCTGTTCAACCGCTTCATCAGCATGATCTCCTCGATCTTCACTCCGGTGCTCTGGGCGCTCGCCGGGACCGGCCTGCTGAAGGCCTTCCTCGCGGCCGCGGTCACGTTCGGATGGATCTCGACGGACACCTCGACGTATGCGGTCCTCAACGCCCTTTCCGACGCGTTCATCAACTTCCTGCCGATCGCGCTGTCGATCACCGCGGCGCGCTACTTAAAGGCGAACGAGTGGACATCCCTCGCCGTCGCCGGCGCGCTCGTGTACCCCACCATGACGGGGCTCGTCGGCCAGCCCGACCTGACGTTCTTCGGCATCCCCTTCACGATGGTCAGCTACGTCTCGAGCGTCATCCCGATCATCGCGATCGTGTGGCTGCAGAGCCACGCCGAGAAGTTCCTCTACGCCAAGCTTCCCGGCGCCGTCCGCCGCTTCATCACCCCGATGATCGTCGTCCTCATCGCCGTCCCCCTCGTGTTCGTCGTCATCGGGCCCATCTCCGACCTGCTGGGCGGGGCGCTCGGACGCGGCATCGGCTGGGTCTTCGACAACGCCCCGTGGGCCGGTGGCGCCATCATGGGCGGCCTCTGGCAGGTCTTCGTCATCTTCGGCCTGCACTGGGGCCTGGTCCCCCTGTTCACCCTCGAGTTCCAGACCACCGGGCAGATCGCGCTGATCGGACCCGTCTTCGCCGCCGTCCTGGCGCAGGCGGCCGCCGTCGCCGGCGTCTGGGTGCGTGCCCGCAACCGCAACCTGAAGTCGCTCGCCGCGCCCGCCACGCTGTCGGGCTTCCTCGCCGGCATCACCGAGCCCGCCATCTACGGCATCAACCTGCCGCTCAAGCGACCGTTCGCCTTCGGCATCGTGGGCGGTGCGATCGGTGGAGCCATCATCGCCATCGGCGGGGTCTTCTCGACCGCCTTCGTCGTCCCCTCGGGCCTCGCGCTGCCCGCGCTCCTCGGCAACGGCAACATGCTGATGCTGGGCCTCGGTCTTCTGGTCGCGATCGTCGTGCCGTTCCTCCTCACCGTCATCATCGGCTTCGTCGAGCCGGCCGAGGACGCGGCACCGGCCCCCACGGCCTCGGAGAACGACCTCGTCGTGCTGAGCCCGCTCGACGGCACCGTCCTGCCCCTGTCGGAGACTCCCGACGCCGCGTTCGCCGACGGCGCGCTCGGCGACGGCGTGGCGATCATGCCCCGCAGCGGGGCCCTGTACGCGCCGTTCGACGCCACCGTCGCCGCGGCGTTCCCGACCGGCCATGCGCTGGGCCTGCGGCACGCCGACGGCGCCGAAGTGCTCATCCACATCGGCATCGACACGGTCAAGCTCGGCGGGAAGCACTTCGACGTCAAGGTCACCACCGGCCAGGAGGTCAAGGCGGGCGACCTGCTCGTCGAGTTCGACGGCGATGCGATCGAGCGGGCCGGGTACGACCTGACCACGCCGATCGTCGTGACCAACGGCGACCTGTACCCGACGATCACCGACCGCGCCTCGGGCCCCCTCGGCCATGGCGAGCCGCTGTTCACCGCCGTCACGGTCGAGTCGACGGCGACCGCCGTCTGAGCGATCGGATGCCGGGTGTCCTCCGCCACGCGACGGCGGCACCCGGCATCCTGCCCCTCCCCACGAACGACACACGACACGAAAGCGACTCATGAGCACCACTTCGTTCCCCGCCGGCTTCCTCTGGGGCGGCGCGACCGCCGCCAACCAGATCGAGGGTGCCTATCTCGACGACGGCAAGGGCCTCTCGATCCAGGACGTGATGCCGAAGGGCATCATGACGCCGCGCACCGACGGCCCCACCGACGACAACCTCAAGCAGGTCGGCATCGACTTCTACCACCGCTATGCGGAGGACATCGCCCTCTTCGCCGAGATGGGATTCACCACATTCCGATTCTCGATCGCCTGGAGCCGCATCTTCCCGAAGGGCGATGAGACCGAGCCGAACGAGGCGGGCCTCGCGTTCTACGACCGCGTGCTCGATGAGCTCGAGAAGCACGGCATCGAGCCCCTCGTCACCATCTCGCACTACGAGACGCCGCTGCACCTCGCCGAGCAGTACGACGGCTGGGTCAACCGCGACCTGATCGGCTTCTACGAGCGGTACGTCCGCACCCTCTTCTCGCGCTACGGCGACCGCGTGACGTACTGGCTGACGTTCAACGAGATCAACTCGGTCATCCACGCCCCTTTCATGTCGGGGGGCATCAACACGCCCAAGGAGCAGCTCTCGAAGACCGATCTGTACCAGGCCGTGCACCACGAGCTCGTGGCATCCGCTCTGGCGACCAAGGTCGCCCGAGAGCTCGCCCCGAACGCTCGGATCGGCTGCATGGTGCTGTCGATGCCCGTCTACCCGCTCACCCCGAATCCCGACGACGTGTTCGCCGCGCTCATGACAGAGCGCGTGAACCTGGCGTTCGGCGACATCCACGTGCGCGGCGAGTACCCCGGCTACTACCTGCGAAGCCTGCGCGAGCAGGGCGTCGAGCTGCAGATCAGCGACGAGGACACCGCGCTGCTGAAGGAGAACACCGTCGACTTCGTGTCCTTCAGCTACTACTCCTCCATCTGCGAGACGGCGGACGAGAGCAAGCGCGTCATGGGCGAGGGGAACCTGTTCGGCGGTGTGAAGAATCCGACGCTGAAGGAATCGGAGTGGGGCTGGCAGATCGATCCCGTCGGTCTGCGCCTCGTGCTCAACCAGTTCTGGGACCGCTGGCAGAAGCCGCTCTTCATCGTCGAGAACGGTCTCGGCGCGAAGGATCAGCTCGTGGAGATCGACGGGACGAAGACGGTCGTCGACGACTACCGCATCGCGTACCTGCAGGCGCACCTCGAGGCCGTCGGCGAGGCCATCGCCGACGGCGTGGACCTCTTGGGGTACACGACCTGGGGCTGCATCGACCTGGTGTCGGCGTCGACCGCGCAGCTGAGCAAGCGCTACGGCTTCATCTACGTGGACCGCGACGACGACGGCTCGGGTTCGCTGGAGCGGTACCGGAAGAAGTCGTTCGACTGGTACGCCGAGGTCATCCGGACCAACGGCGCGAGCCTGTCCGCATGACCCCCGCCGGATGCGGCCGCGGCGCACGGCCGCATCCGCGCGGAGCGGGCCTGCCCGCGCGCTCGTCAACCCTCCGCGGGAGTTCCGTCGCCGCGGATACAGTGACGGCGTGAGCGACATCGAGATCCGGCCCATCACTCCCGACGACGCCGGCGAGGTGCTGACGCTGCAGCGGGCGGCCTTCGTGCAGGAGGCCCTCATCTACGGCAGCCCGGACATGCCGCCGCTCACGCAGACCCTCGAGGAGCTGCGCGCGGAGCTCGAGACGAATCTCGGTCGCGTGGCGGTCGACGGCTCGCGGATCGTCGGCGCGCTGCGGGCGCAGCTGGACGGGGAGCTGCTGCTGATCGGCCGCATCGCCATCGCCCCCGACCAGCAGGGCCGGGGCATCGGCTCGCAGCTGCTGGCAGCCGCCGAGCAGGCGGGGGCGGAGGCCGGGGCCCGCGAGGCCGAGCTGTTCACCGGCTCGCTCAGCGAGGCGAACCTGCGCCTGTACCAGCGCGAGGGGTACGCCGAATCCGAGCGCGTACCGCAGGACGGCGGCACCGAGCAGGTCTTCCTGCGCAAGCCGCTCGGCTGACGGCATGCGCCCGCAGGCCCCACACATCAACCGTTCACCCGTGACCCGAGACAATGGACCTATGACCCGCATCGCCTTCCTC
Organism: Microbacterium pasadenense; assembly: GCF_047246565.1. Lineage (NCBI taxonomy): Bacteria > Bacillati > Actinomycetota > Actinomycetes > Micrococcales > Microbacteriaceae > Microbacterium > Microbacterium pasadenense. The sequence goes on from NZ_JBFOKN010000001.1 coordinate 27,741, forward strand.
GACGTCGACGGCACGATCCAGGAGCACGGCGATGCCATCGCCCCCTCGACCGTGCGCGCCATCCGGACGGCGCGCGCCAACGGTCACCTGGTCTTCCTGTGCACGGGCCGCTCCGCCGGAGATCTGCACCCGAAGGTGCGGGAGATCGGCGTCGACGGCGAGATCACCAACGGCGGCGCCTTCGGGACCCGCGGCGACGAGCTGCTGTTCGCCGACCCGATGGCCCGCGAGGACACCGAGCGAGTCATCGCGTTCTACCAGTCCGAGGGGATGCACTACTTCCTGCAGTCGAACGACGCGGTCTTCGCGAGCGACGGCGTGGGGCCCTTCGTGGACGAGTTCTTCCGGGAGCGCCGTGAGAAGGCCCGCGAGGAGCTGCACCGACTCGGCGCCGCCGAGGACGAGGAGGGCGGCGCGGAGCCGCCGCAGGTGATCGCCTACCAGCCGATGGACGGCGCCGACCTCGACGCCATCGCGAAGTCGACCTTCATCAGCCTGCGGCCCGACGGCGTCGAGCGCGCCGCCGCGGCCCTCGGCGAGCGCTTCCACGTCGTCCGCGGCAGCATCCCCCTTCCCGGCGGCTCGAACGGCGAGATCGGCCTGCGCGGCACGAACAAGGGGTCCGCCATCGCGCGCGTCCTCGACCGGCTCGGGCTCGACGCCCGCGACGCCATCGGGATCGGCGACAGCTGGAACGACATCGAGATGTTCGAGGTCGTGGGGACGCCGGTCGCGATGGGCAACGCCGATCCGCATCTCAAGGAGCTCGCGGGACGCGTGACGACCTCGGTGCTGGAGGACGGCGTGTGGAACGCCTTCGCGGAGCTCGGCCTGGTCTGATCCCCGGTCCGCCGATGCAAGGGATCCTGCGGGACGCGCCGGCATCCGCTCGTGGCACCCGGCGTGTCGGCGCGGATCCCTTGCATCCGCGAACACCTCGCCTGGCAGTCAGTCGAGGAAGATGTCGGGGAACAGCTCGGCGTCCGGAGTCCCGGGAACCGCGGCGTAGCGCGAGAAGTCGGTGACACCGGCATCCCGCAGCACCTGCTCGACGATCAGCGTCCGCCCGGTGTACTCGCGCGCCGGCTTGCGGAGGACCTCGTAGGCGGCGTCGGCGTAGACCTCCGGGGTGCGGCTGGCGCGCATCATCCGCTCGCCCCCGAGCGAGTACTGCACCGCGGCGGTCGCGATGGTCGTCTCCGGCCACAGCGTGTTCGCCGCGATGCCCGCGGAGGCGAACTCGGCCGCCATGCCGAGGGTCGCCATCGTCATGCCGTACTTCGCCATCGTGTAGGCGGTGTGTGCGCCGAGCCATCGGGCGCTCGCGTTCAGCGGGGGCGACAGCGACAGGATGTGCGGGTTCGCGGCATCCGCCAGCATGGGCAGGGCAGCGCGCGACAGCATGAAGGTGCCGCGGACGTTGACGTCCTGCATCAGGTCGTACTTCTTCGCCGTCAGCTCCGCGGATCCGGAGAGGTCGATGACGGAGGCGTTGTTGATGACGATGTCGATGCCGCCGAACTCGCCGCGCGTCTTCATGACCGCCGCGGCGATGTCGTCGTCCTCGCGGACGTCGCCGACGACCGGCAGCGCCTGACCGCCCGCGGCACGGATCTGCTCGGCGGCGGTGTGGATGGTCCCTTCCAGCTTCGGGTGGGGCGTGTCGGTCTTGGCGAGGAGGGCGATGTTGGCGCCGTCGCGGGCTGCGCGCAGGGCGATGGCGAGGCCGATCCCGCGGCTGCCACCCGACATCAGGATCGTCTTGCCGGCGAGTGTCGTCTCGGTCATGGGGTCTCCTCGGGAGATGTCGTGTACGGGCGGATGCCCGGGGTCGGGAGCGGACGCCCGGGTCAGGCGGGGCGGGACTTGCGGGAGGCGGCGGCGAAGGCCGTGACGCGCGTGCGCGACTCCTCGGTGTCGAACGCCGCCCCGATGGTGCGCGCCTCGTCCGCCAGATTGTCCGCGAAGGCGCGTCCGACGCCACCGCGGATGAGCCGCTTCGCCTGGCCGAAGGCACCGGTCGCCCCGTGCAGCCACGACCGGGCGACGTCCTCGGCAGCGGACCGCGGGTCGTCGTCCACCTCCGTGACGAGACCCCACTCCCGCGCGATCCGGGCGCTGATCGTCGTGTCGGTGAGGAGGAGCTGCAGCGCACGGCGCTGTCCGATCGCCGCGGGCAGCAGCGTCGAGACCCCCAGGTCGGGCGTGAGCCCGATGTTCGCATACTTGCTGACGAACTTCGCATCCGGCGACGCGACGATGTAATCGGCGGTCAGCATGAGTCCCAGCCCACCGCCGGCGACGGCGCCGTGCACGGCCGCGACGATGGGCTTGTCCGACTCCACGAACGTGCGGGTGCCGTCGTGGATCAGGTGCGCCATCTCCGTGATCGCGGCGCCGCCCGAGCCGGACGCCGCCATCGCGACGACGTCGCCGCCCGCGCAGAAGGCGGGACCGGCGGCATCCAGGATGATCGCCCCGACCGTCTCGTCCGTCGTCAACGCGTGCGCGAGATCCCGCCACCGCGAGCCCATCTCGAAGTCCATCGCGTTCAGCGAGGCGGGCCGGTTGAGGGTCATCCGCGCCAGGGCGCCGTCGCGCTGCAGCAGGATCGTGTCGCTCATGGGGTCTCCTCCCGCGGTTGCGTCCGGCTCATCGCGGCGCCATCCGGATCGAGCCGTCGAGACGGATGGTCTCGCCGTTCAGGTAGCCGTTCTCGACGATGTGCTGGACGAGCGCCGCGTACTCGTCGGGGCGCCCGAGCCGGGCGGGGTACGGGACCTGCTCGCCGAGTGAATCCTGGGCGTTCTGCGGCAGACCGGCGAGCATCGGCGTCTCCATGATCCCCGGCGCGATGGTGCAGACGCGGATGCCGGAGCGCGCGAGCTCGCGCGCGATCGGCAGCGTCATGGCGTGGACGCCGCCCTTGCTCGCGGCGTACGCCGGCTGGCCGATCTGCCCGTCGAACGCGGCCACCGAAGCGGTGTTGACGATGACGCCGCGGTCGCCGGACCCGGTGGGCTCGGTCACGGCCATCGCCGCCGCGGCGTGCGCCACGACGGTGTAGGTGCCGATGAGGTTGATGCGCACGATGCGCTCGAAATCCGCGATCGGGCTCGGCGCCCCGTCGCGGGTCAGCACCTTGGCCGGCGGCGCGATCCCGGCGCAGTTGACGGCGACCCGGAGCGGCCCGAGGGCGGATGCCGCGGCGACGGCGGCCTCGACCTGCGCGGCATCGGTCACGTCGGCCGCAGCGAAGCGGCCGTTCAGCGCGGCGGCGACGTCGGCGCCGGCGGAGGACGGGAGGTCGAGGATCACGACGTGCGCGCCCGCGTCGGCGAGGCGACGCGCGGTGGCGAGGCCGAGGCCGCTGGCACCCCCGGTGACGAGGGCGGATGCGCCCGTGATGTCCATACGCTCTCCTTCGAACGGCATCGAGTTCCAGCCCTGTCGCGACTGCGTGTCACGACGCGGACCTGCCGACCAGGTTACCCGGACCGTGGCGGGCGCCGCACGCACGCGCGATGATGGGGCGATGTCGATCCCCGCCGCCGACCTCGTCGTGCCGCACCGGGTCCGCTCCCTCGCCCGGGGTGCCGCCACGCGACCGGTATGGCGCAACCAGCGCGGCGGCACGACGTTCCGGACCGACGACGGCCGGTTCATCAAGTACGGGCTCAGGAACCTGGAGACGACGATGTCGGGCGAGGCGGACCGGCTCGCCTGGGCTGTGCGGCACACGCCCGTGCCCGAAGTGGTCGAGTCGGGCAGCGACACCACGACCGAGTGGCTCGTGACGCGTGCGCTGCCGGGCCTGTCCGCCGTCGACCCGCGATGGCTCGCCGAGCCGGCGGTCGCCGTCCGCGCGGTGGGGACGGGCCTGCGGGCCCTCCACGACGCCCTTCCCGTGGGGGGATGCCCGTTCGACTGGTCCGTCCCGGCACGCCTCGCGGCGGCGTCCCGGCGCGGCATCCGCCTGCCCGATCGGCTGCGCGAACCGCCCGACGTCGACGTGGCGGTCGTCTGCCACGGCGATGCCTGCTGCCCCAACACCCTCCTCGCCGACGACGGGAGCTGGCGCGCCCACGTCGACCTGGGCGCGCTCGGCGTCGCGGACCGCTGGGCCGACATCGCGGTCGCCGCCATGAGCACGGAGTGGAACTACGGGCCCGGGTGGGAGGGCGCGCTGCTCGACGCGTACGGGGTGGACCCGGACCCGGGACGGCAGTCGTACTACCGCGACCTGTGGAACGCCACGTGAGCCCGGCCGTCGCCGACCGCGGATAGGCTCGTGCGGTGATCGAACGGACCGCTTCCCGCACGCCGTCGTGGCAGATCCTCGAGGTCGCGTACGACGATCCCCGCGCCGTCGCCCTCCGCCGCCTCCTGGACGAGGATCTGGGGGCCCGCTACGACGGCTTCCACGGCGACGAGCCCGAGGAGCGCCGGCTCGCCCGGCAGCGCGCCCTGGCGACCCGGCCGGACGAGGTGGTCGCGACACTCGTCGCCGTCGACGCCGACGGCGAGCCCGCGGGGCACGTCATGCTTCGCCGCCTCGGCGCGGAGTGGGAGCTCAAGCGCCTGATCGTCGCCCCGGCGGCCCGCGGCCGCGGCATCGCGCGGGGCCTCGTCGCCGCGGTCGTCGACCGGGCGCGGGCGGGCGGAGCGGCCCGCGTGATCCTGCAGACCGGCCTGCAGCAGCCGGAGTCGATCCGCCTCTACGAGTCGATGGGGTTCACCGGCATCCCGGTCTACGAGCCCTATGTCGAGACGATGCCCCGATCGATCTGCCTCGAGCTGGGGCTCTGAGGGCTCAGGACCAGACGAACCGGAACGTCCCTGCGGCGACGGCGGCGGCGAGCGCGAGGGCGACGAGCGCGATGGCTCCGGCCACGGCGGCGGCATCCCGGCGGGTCAGCGTCGACGGCCGCGCCCAGGTCCGCTCCACCGGGGCCCCGAAACCGCGCGCCTCCATCGCCGTCGCGAGCCGCGAGCCGCGTCGCACCGCGAACACGAGCAGCACGAAGGCCATCGACGCGTACCGCCGCAGGACGCCGCGGTCGCCGACTCCGCGCGCCCGGCGCGCGAGCGCCATGGTGCGCCAGTCGTCGATGAAGAGTCCGAGGGTCCGCGTGCCGGCCAGCACCCCGAGCACGAAGCGGGCCGGCAGGTGCCAGACCTGCGCCAGGGCGCCGGCCAGCTCGATGGGGTCGACACGGCCGAACAGGAGGATCGTCGGCAGCGCGAGGGCGAGGATCCGCACGCCGACCGCGAGCGCCAGAGCGATCGAATCCTCGCTGACGGTCGCGTACCAGAACGTCCAGTACACGCGTCCGCCGGGTTCGCCGTAGAGCAGCATGCTGAGGCCGGCGACGGGGATGAGCAGCAGCACGGGCAGGAGCCGCGCGAGGACGGTCCGCAGCGACAGCCCGGTGAGCCGAACGCACAGCAGCTGCAGGGTGACGGCCACCAGCCCGCTGACCGGGTCGATCGTGGCGAGCAGCGGGATCGACAGGATGACCGCGAGCAGGATGCGCGTCGCAGGGTTCACCCGGTCGAGCCACGCTCCGCCCCGGGGCGCGGTCCCGGTGCCGGCACGGGCGGGCGCGGTCATGCGTCGGCCTCCGCGAGCTCGATCCGACGGCCGCCGAGATGGCGGGCCACCTCGGCGTCGTGGGTCACCGCGACCACGACACGGCCCTGGGCGATCTGGGCCTGCAGCAGGGCGACGAGGCTGCTCCAGCCGCGCCGGTCCTGGCCGAACGTGGGCTCGTCGAGGACGATGACGTCGGGGGAGGTCGCCAGCACGGTCGCGACCGAGAGACGTCGCTTCTGTCCGCCCGACAGCGTGAAGGGGTTCGCACGCGCGAGCGGCGCGAGATCGAGCCGCTCGAGCAGGTCGTCCACGAGGACCTCGATGTCGGCCGCGGACCGCTTCAGCGCGGCGGGGCCGACGGCGAGCTCCTCGCGGACGGTGGCGGCGAGGAACTGATGCTCGGGATCCTGGAAGACCGTGCCGATGCGGGTGAGCAGCTCCCTCGAGGTCCACCGCGACGGGCGGGGACCGCGCCTGCCCGGCGCCACCGTGACGGCATCGACCGACCCGGCGTGCTCGGGCAGCAGCCCGGCGAGGGTCAGCGCGAGCGTCGACTTGCCCGCCCCGTTGGGGCCGGTGATGACGGATGCCGCGCCGACGGGGATGTCGAGGTCCAGTCCCCGGCGCACCGGAGTCCTGCCGTCGCGCGAGACCGCGAGGCCCCGGGCGGACAGCGCGACGGCGGCGTCCGGCGCCGCGCCTTCGAGGACCGGCAGATCGACGGGACGCCCGGGCACCCACACGCCCGCGGCCGCGAGCGTGTCGGCGTGACCGGTGAACACCTCGTCGGGCGAGCCGTCGGCGAGGACTCCGCCGTCGGCGTCCAGCACGATCACCCGGGTCATGAGCGGCAGCCAGACCTCGGTGCGATGCTCGATGACGACGAGGGTCGCGCCGGATCCGGTGACCGCTCGGCCCACGGCATCCCGCACCTCACGGACGCCGCCCGGATCGAGGTTCGCGGTGGGCTCGTCGAGCAGCAGCAGACCCGGTCGCATGGCGAGCACCCCGGCGATGGCGAGCCGCTGCTTCTGCCCTCCCGAGAGCCGCGCGGTGGGACGGTCGAGTGCCACGTCGAGGCCGACGGCGTAGAGGGCTTCGGCGACACGACCGGGGATCTCCTCCGGCGGGACGCCGAGGTTCTCGCAGCCGAAGGCCACGTCGTCGCCGACCCTCGATAGGACGACACCGGCATCCGGATCCTGCAGGACGAGGCCGACCCGGCCGCGGCCGGCGGCGGGGTCCTCGCCGTCGACCTCGATCGACCCGGACCCCTCGCCCTCATCGTCGCCGCCGAGCAGACCCGCCATCCCCGCGAGGAGGGTGGACTTGCCCGCCCCCGAGGCTCCCAGGAGCAGGACGCGGTCACCCGCGGCGATGTCGAAGGACACGTCCCGCACGGCGGGAGCGCGGCGACCGGCGTACCGCCAGCCCCATCCGCGCGCCCGGACCGCCGCGGGGCGCCCGTCGCCGGCCGAGGTCAGACCTCTTCCCGCCGCTCGCGACCCGACGCGAAGCGGCTCAGCGCCCCGGTCGCGGCGAGCGCGCGGACCAGCACCCAGCCGAGCACGCCGGCGAGGAGCAGCCCCGAGACGGCGACCGAGCCCAGGTAGATGAGGTTGAACTCCACGGTCTTCAGGATGTTGGGCGACGACCCGTAGAACAGCTCGAAGATCCACGCGCCGACGGCGGCGCCGATGCCCGCGAGCGCCGCGACCGGAAGGCTGAAGCGACGGTAGAGGAAGAGGGCGAAGATCAGCTCGGCCCCGAAGCCCTGAACAAGGCCCGACAGCAGGGTCGACACACCCCAGACGTTCCCGATCAGCATCGACACGATGGCCGCGACGACCTCGACCAGGAGTGCGGCGCCCGGCTTGCGGATGACGAGGCCGCCGATGACGCCGCCGATCAGCCAGATGCCGACCGCGACACCGCCGAGACCGGGCGTGACGGCATCCATCACCGTGAACCAGCCGTAGCCGACCGTGTTCCACACCCAGAAGAGCAGCCCGACGGCGACTCCGAGGACGCTGGCGACGACGATGTCGACGACGCGCCACCGGTAGCGGGAGCCCGTGGGCGTGGATGTGGGGGCGGGTGCGTACGTGGACGCGTGCATGTTCTTTCTCCTCCCTGCGCCGGCATGATCCGGATCAGGTTCGACGGTCGAAGCGTGGATCGCTTCCTCTCAGCCCGGCTCACCGGACTCCCGTGGTTGTGCGACGAGTATAGCCACCCCGGACGGCGGTCGCCGACCTGCGCAGGGCGACCTCGCAGCGGAAGGCGGCTGCCGGGGCGCTACCGTGGGTCGGTGACCATGGAAGACGCCGCCCCCCTCAGCCGCCGCGAGATGCGCGCCCGGGCCGGCGACGGGTCACCGGACGACACCCGCGAGCAGGATGCCGCGTCGACGCCGGTCGACGCGTCGGGCGACGAACCCGCGGAATCCGGCGTCCGTGGCGCGCCGAGCGACGAGGCGGAGCGGTCGACGTCGCCCGGGCCCTCCCGGCTGAACGAGCCGTCCCCGCTGCCCGTCGCCACTTTCGCGGACGCGGATGCGCCGGCGGTCACCACGACGGCGGCTCTCGCGTGGGTGGACCCCGCAACCCTGCAACCGGAACGGGTCCGCACGCGGCCGGCGGGCGACGATCTGCTGCCGCCGCTGCGCCGGCCGCGACGGCGCGTCGACGCCCGCATGGTGGCCCTCCCCGCGATCGCGGTCGTCCTCCTCGCCGTCGTCTACACCGCGGCGATGCTGCTCTGGCCGCTGGCAGCGGTCGCTCCGGACGTGACGGCATCCGAGGTGAGTCCTCTCACCGGCGCGGAGTCGGCCATCGACTGGCCCGACGACGGCGCGGGGGCCGTCGCGGTCGCCGGCTTCGACCCCGCCGCCTCGACGGACGATCCCGAGCAGCTCGCGAGCATCACGAAGGTCGTCACCGCCCTCGTCGTCCTCGACGCCGCACCGCTCGACGTCGGCGAGCAGGGGCCCGGATACGACTTCACCTTCGCCGACCGCAGCGAGTACTGGACGTACATCAGCCAGAACCAGTCGGCCCTGAACGTCCCCGACGGCGGCTCGCTGAGCGAGTACCAGCTGCTGCAGGGCATGCTGATCGCGTCGGCGAGCAACTACGCCGACCGCCTGGTGACCGAGGTCTTCGGCTCCGTCGAGGAGTACACGACCGCAGCGAACGCCTGGCTCGCGGAGAACGACCTCGACGGCATCACGGTGACGGATGCCTCGGGCTTCGACCGCGGCAACGCCGCGACCCCGGCCGCCATGATCGCGCTGGCCGAGAAGGCGCTCGCCGACCCGGTGATCGCCGAGATCGTCGCCACCCCCGAGGCGGAGCTGCCCGGCGCCGGCGAGTTCGAGAACACGAACGCGCTGCTCGCCGATCCGGACGTCATCGGGCTGAAGACCGGCAGCTACACCGGTTCCTACAACCTGCTCGCGGCGCGCACCGCGACCGTCGGGGACGACGAGGTCACCCTCATCGCCTCGGTCACCGGGCAGCCGAACGGCGATCTGCGGGTCAGCGAGGCGGAACGCCTGCTCGACGAGGTCGCCGGGGAGCTCTCCGGCCCGTCGAACCTCGCCGCCGGCACCGTCGTCGGCAACGTCGCGACGGCGTGGGGGGCGTCGAGCCAGGTGGTCACGGACGCCGAGGCATCCGTTCTGCTGTGGAACGGCGCGACCGCGACGACGGATGCGGAGATGCGGCTCGGTGACGAGCGCACCGCCGGGGAGGATGCCGGGACGCTCACCCTGTCGGGTCCCATCGACACGGCCGAGGTCGGGCTGGAGCTGGCCTCCGCCGTCCCCGGCCCCGACGCCTGGTGGCGCCTGAGCCATCCTCTCGAGCTGCTCGGCCTCGTCGACTGAGCCGCAGCGGGGCGATGGTCGCCTCGCCCGAAGAGCCCACCCCCGGCAGGACGCGCGCCGCGCCCCGTCGCCGACAGGCCGTCAGGCGAAGCGAACCGTCTGCTGCAGTCGCGTCCGCACGTCGAACAGCTCGTTCCCGCCGATCTCACGGGCGCCCGAGACACCCCGGCGAAGCACGGTCGTCAGCGCGCTGCGACCGACCACCGCGACAGGCAGGCCCTTCACGCGACCGATCTCGTCGATCGCCGTCGTCACGTCGTCGTCGGGCAGGACGACGATCGCGCCGCTGAACTTCACCTTCGCCGACCGGCCCAGGCCGCGGGCCGCCAGCACCAGCCGGGCGACCGGCGACCCGACGACGGCGTCGCCGATCAGCTCGCCCCGCCGCGTCCGCACCGGCGCCCCGAAGTCCTCGGACAGCACCGCGTAGAGGCCGCTCGGTCCCAGCACGATGTGGTCGAGCTTCACGTCGGGATCCCGCGGGTCCGGTGCGACGTCGTGCCACACCGTGTACCCCATGCCGAGGTCGGCGACGATGCGTGCCGTCGCCTCCTCCGCGAGCGCATCGGCGAGGAGGCGTCGCACCTCGCGGGGCGCCCCGCGCACGAGCGCCGGATCGTACGGGTCCGGGAGCTCGATCCCCCGGCCCGCCCACTCCCGGATGAGCGTCAGGTAGCGCTCCCGGCGCCACCCGCCGGGTTGACCGAACGATCGCGCCCGCGGCCGCGTGTCGGCCGCGCGGCTCGGCGGCCGCCACTGCGGGGCATCCGGAGCGAATGACGTCGCACCCTCGCCGAAGCCGTGCCCGCGGTCGTAGGTGGCCCGCGCATCGGGCGTCCCGACGAGCTCCCACGCCCGCTGGACCTGCACGAACAGCGCCGCGTCGCCGCCGGTGTCGGGGTGCGTCTGACGCAGGCGCAGGCGGTACGCCTTGCGCAGGTCCTCGTCCGTGGCATCCGGCGTCACCGCGAGCACGTCGTAGGCCGAAGCCGAGAGGGGACTGTCGAACACATCAGCTCCAGAGCGGGGTCGCCGGCCGGTGCGCCAGCGCGGTCGATGCGAGGTCGCGGGGCAGCGCGGCCAGTGTCGCCGGCTGCCAGCGCGGTGACCTGTCCTTGTCGACGAGCTGCGCACGGATGCCCTCGACGAGATCGGGCTGCGTCGTCGCGAACCACTCCACGAGGCCGTACTCCTGCGCGAGCGCCGACCGCAGGTCGGGCAGGCCGCGCGCGGCGCGCACCGCGGCGAGCGCGACCGTCAGCGCCGTCGGCGACAGCGTCTCGAGCGTGTCCGCCGTGACGGATGCCGGCGGCTCGGGCCGCGCCCGCAGCCGCTCGATGATCTCGGTCACGCTGTCCGCCGCGAACGCGTCGTCGATCCACTCCCGGGCGTCGGCCAGCGAGGACGGCCCTGCCGTCTCGTCGAACAGCAGCGCGATCTCGGTCGGCGTCTGCGGGTCGGCCCGCGTGATGAGCGCGTGGTGCAGGTCGCCGAGCCGCTCCGACGGCACCAGGAGGTCGGCGAAGCCGGCGTGGATCGCGTCCGCGGCATCCATCGACGCCCCCGTCAGCGCGAGGTACTCCCCCAGTCGCCCCGGTGCGCGGCCGAGGAGCCACGAGCCGCCGACGTCCGGCGTGAACCCGATGCGGGTCTCGGGCATCGCCAGGCGCGAGCGCTCGGTGACGATGCGCACCGCCGCATGCCCGGCCAGACCGATCCCGCCGCCCATGGTGATCCCGTCCGCGAAGACGACGACGGGCTTCGGGTACTCCGCGATGCGGGCGTTGAGCGCGTACTCCGCGCGGAAGAACTCCATCGCCGCCACCGCCTCCCCCGCGACGATCTGCTCGCGAAGGCCTCGCACGTCGCCACCCGCGCAGAACCCGCGGTCGCCGGCGCCGTCGAGCAGCACGATCGCGATGTCGGCGTCGCGCTCCCAGCGGTCGAGCGCCGCCGCGATGCCGAGGATCATGCCGGAGTCGACCGCGTTGATCGCGCGCGGTCGGTCGAGGGTCACATGCCCGAGGCTGCTGTCCGCGCGCACCAGCAGTGACGGGGCCGCCGAGTCGCTCATTCCGGCAACGTTACCGGCCCGGCACGGGGCGTCGGTCGGCGGCCCGCCCCCGATTCCGCCAGGATGGGAGCAGATCCCCACCCGAGAGGACCCGCATGCCCGAAGGACATGTCCTCGAGTTCACCGGTGTCACCAAGCGCTTCGGCTCCGTGACCGCGGTCGACGGACTCACCGCCCGCGTCGAACCCGGCGTCGTCACCGGCTTCCTCGGCCCCAACGGGGCCGGCAAGACGACGAGTCTGCGCATCCTCCTCGGCCTCATCGGCGCGACGAGCGGGTCCGCGGTCATCGGCGGCACCCGCTATCGCGACCTGAAGCACCCGCTCCACACCGTCGGCGCCGCCCTCGAGGCCTCGAGCTTCCACCCCGGCCGCACCGCCGTCGACCACCTGCGGATCTTCGCGCAGGCATCCGGCATCGCCCGTTCGCGCGTCGACGCCGTGCTGGGACAGGTCGGCCTGACGGATGCCGCGGGCCGGAAGGTCGGCGGCTACTCGCTCGGCATGCGGCAGCGCCTCGGCCTCGCCGCGACCCTGCTCGGCGACCCCGGCGTCCTCGTCCTCGACGAGCCCACGAACGGCCTGGACCCCGAGGGCATCAAGTGGATCCGCGGGTTCCTGCAGGCCCTCGCGGCCGAAGGACGGACGGTCCTCGTGTCCTCGCACCTGCTGGCCGAGATCCAGCAGAGCACCGAGGCGCTGCTCGTCATCGCGCGCGGCCGACTCGTCTACCAGGGCTCGGTGCGGGAGCTGACCGAGGCGGACGACTCCGCGACGATCGTCGATGCGCCCGACCGCGACGCTCTGCTCGCCGCCCTCACGGCGGCAGGACACGACGTCGATCAGCTGCGCACCGGCTTCGCCGTCCGCGGTGCCGACACCCGCACGGTCGGGGCGATCGCGGCATCCGCCGGCATCGCGCTGTCGAACCTGCAGCGCCGCGGCCGCGGCCTGGAGGACGTCTTCCTCGACCTCGTCGGCGGCGAGCTCGTGCACCCCTCGGCGTCCGGCGCAGCGCCGGAGCCCGCCGCCGCGGTCGCCGTGCCGGTGGCGGAGCCGCCCGCCAGAGCCGAGATCGAGACGGGAGGTGAGCAGCGATGAGCCTCGTGCGGGTCACACAGTCGGAGCTCACGAAGCTCTTCAGCACGTCGATCTGGTGGATCCTCGCGCTCGTCCTCGTCGTCTACGCCGGGGGCAACGCCGCGATCCTCGCCTGGGTCTTCGGTGCGAGCTCGGCGGGATCGCTCCCCGGCGGCAGCGCCCCCGACATCCCGGCCGAGACCATCCCGCCGGTGATCTACAGCACGGCCTCGGCGGTCGGATACGTCTTCCCGCTGCTCATCGGCGCGCTCATGGTGACCAGCGACTTCCGGCACCAGACCCTGACGCCCACCTTCCTCGCGACGCCCCGCCGCGCCCGTGCCCTGGGAGGGAAGGTGATCGCGGGCGCCGGCATCGGCATCGTCTACGCCGTCGTCGGACTGGCCGCGACGGTCGCTCCCGGCGCGGCGATCTTCGTCACCCAGGATGTGCCGACGGCGCTGGACGACAGCGACACGTGGGCGCTGCTGGGCCGCGTCGTCATCGCCTACGTGCTGTGGGTGCTGGTCGGGATCGGCGCCGGCACGCTGCTGCGCAACCAGGTCGCCGCGATCGTGGTGGTGGTCGGCTTCACGCAGCTCGTCGAGCCGGTCGTCCGCACGGTCGGCGCCTTCCTCGACGGCGTGCGGGACGCGACCGCCTTCCTTCCCGGCGCCGCATCGGACGGACTCGTCGGCGCGAGCATCTACTCGACGTTCGCGCCGCCTGCCGCCGGGGGCGTGGACCTCGCCTGGTGGGGCAACGGGCTCGTCCTGCTCGGCTACGCCGTCGTCCTCATGGTCGTCGGATACGTCGCCAGCTGGCGTCGCGACGTCGCCTGAGTTCCCGGCGCGGCGTCGGCGCGGATGCCGCTCATCGGGCGGCGAGCGGGCTCAGGCCTGCGCGGGTTTCGTCGCGCCGACGCGCGGCGTGCGCGTCGCGCGCTCGGGCCGAGGCTCTCGCTCGATCACCGGGATCTCACTGGTGGCCAGTTCGACGACGTCGATCGGCTCGTCCTCGCCCTCCAGGCGGAGCGCCTGGACGAGCGCGAGACCGTGCCGCGTCGTGATGATCAGCCGGGCGAACTCCTCGTCGCCGTCCAGGTCGATGACGACGGACGGGCGCCGCCGGCGCACCAGGACGAAGTCGTCGCCGTTCGCGGAGCGCCAAAGGCCCATCGCGACGGTGCGGGGCACGACGGTCCCGGGGTTCGGGACGCCGCGCAGCCACGACCACGGATCGTCGACGAGCTGCACCTTGCGGATGTCCGCGCGCTCCACGCGCACCGGCGCCTTCCGGAACGACAGCGCCCGCTCGGTGACCGAGAGCGCGACTTCCAGCCGCGTCGAATCCAGGAGCAGCGTCACCATGAGATCAGTCTGCCAAATGCCCGGCCGCGATCGGATGCCGCCGCCACAACGATCCGATCTCGACGCATCGGTCAGCCCTGCAGCCGCTGGATGGCCCCGGTCGAGGGGGCGAACTCGTCGGCGGCGTGCGGCAGTGGGAAGTTCGACACGGCCGCGATCAGTCCGGTCACCGTCTGCTCCTTCGCGACGACGCTGACCCCGAGGCCGGCCCGGCGGGCATCCTTCGCGGTGCGGGGGCCGATCGCGGCGATGACGGTGTCGTCGGGGATGTCCGGAAGCTGCTCGTGCACCTGCTCGGCGACCGAGCCACTCGTGACGAGGATCGCGTTGATGCGGCCGGAGCGGACGTCGGCGGCCACCTTGTCGGTGACCGGCACGCCGACCGTGCGGTAGGCGACGACGCTGCGGACGTCGTGCCCCGCCTCGGTCAGCAGGCGGGTGAGGACCGGCTTGGCGAGTGCGCTCCGCAGCGTGAGGACGCGGATCGGCTCGGGCTCGAGCGCGATCAGCTGGGCCGCCATGCCGGCGGCGGAGTTGTCTTCATCGGGGACGAGGTCGACGCGGTAGCCCACCGCGGCCATGGCCGCGGCGGTCGTCTCGCCGACGGCGGCGATGCGCGTCGAGGCTGGGATCACGGCCCGGTAGGCGTGCAGCACGTCCACGGTGGTGGAGCTGGTCAGCGTGACCCAGTCGAAAGCGCCGTCCGCGAGGTCGCGCAGCGCCGACTCCAGCGTGGCAGCGTCCTCCGAGGGGGCGAAGTTGATGAGCGGGGCGATGACGGGCGTGGCACCCTGCGTCCGCAGCGCGGCTGCCACGCTGTCGCCCCATGGGCCACCACGCGGAACCAGCACACGCCACCCCCGGAGAGGTTTGGGCGCGGAACCCGCAGCTGATGTGTTCATGGTTCGACTCTCGTTAGGCGGCCGGCCACCCCAGTGCGAGACGACCGGCACTCGCGGGCCCCGGGCGCGCCGTCGCGCGTTCGGGTCCGCACCGCCGGCAGCATACGCATCATTGCCGCTGCCTGTGTTGAGGACGAGCATACCCCGCCAGGTCGGCGAGAGCGGATTCCGCCGCCCGGCAGCCGCGGTCGGCGTCCGCGCGGACCCGCCCTGCGGACCCCGGTCAGCGCGTGTACAGCCGGACGACGCCCCAGACGACGGCTCCGACGGTTACCGCGACACCGACGGCGGCGAGGGCCGCACCGGTGGGGTTGCGGTCCGCGAAACGACGCGCCGACACCTTCGCACGCTCGGTGGCCTTCGCCGCACGCTTGGGGACGTTCGCCTTCTCCTCGATGGCGTTCAGCGCCGCCTTGAGCTCGGCGCGGGCGCGCTCGACGGGATCGGTGATCCCGAGCGGAACGGCGGTGCGGGGCAACAGCTCAGAACTCATCAGCGACTTCCTTGACGATGCGGGCGTCGGTCGACAGCGCCGACGCGGGGGTCTCGCGGCTGCTCATCTTCTTGACGCGCGCCAGGCCCAGGAGGGCGAGGACCGCGACGATCACGAGTCCGAGGACCACGAGGATGAGCGCCGCCAGCCAGGGCGCGATCCACGACGACAGCCCGATGATGGTGAACGCCCCGATCGCGGGGATCGTCCAGAACAGGACGAACAGCGCGAGCACGAACCACAGTCCGACCATGCCCGCGTCCTTGCCGGTGCGGGCCGCCCACTTCTTCGCCGCGTTGATCTCCGCGGTGATGAGGTTGCGGACCAGCTCCGGCAGGTCGCCGATCAGCGAGAAGAGGCTGTCGTCACGCCGATCGCGGAAGCCGCGCGGCGTGCTCATGAGGCGGGTGCCGCAGGCTTCTTGGTGCCGCCGTTGGAGCCACCGCTGGTGCCGCCGTTGGAGCCACCGTTGGTGCCACCCGAGTTCTTGCCCTTGACGGCGTCGGCGGTCGACTCGGCGGCGTCCTTCACGTCGTCAGCCGCGTCCTTCGACGCGTCGAGCGCTGCGTCGAGCTTCTCACCGGGTGTGCCCTTGGTGGTGGCTGCGCGCGTCACCTTCACGGCGCTGTCCCACAGCACGCCGGGGACCGAGAACGCGGCGGACTTCCCGAGGTCGCTGACCTTCCCGACCTGCTTCTGCACGGTGGGGGTGTTGTAGACCTTGAGGTACGCGTCCTTGATCTGCTCGTAGCGCTGCCGGCCGGCGCGTGCTCCGAGCACGTAGCCTGCGGTGAGCCCGACGACGATTCCGATCTTGCCCTTCATGGCGTTTCCTCACGTTGAAAGCGATGTGGTGCCGAGCACTCAGGGTATCGCTACATGCCGTTTGCGGCATCCGCCCTTGACAGCGGCCTCAGTCGAGGGCATCCTCGGCGCCTCGTCCCCACAGCAGGGCTGATCGGACGCGTTCGGACTCGGCGGCCGCATCGGACACGACCCGGACCAGCCCGTTGCCGCCGATCCAGGCGCCGACGACACCCAGGGACGACGTGCGGCGGACCGCGGTCCTGGCGTCGTCGCGAGCGGGCATCAGGGCGGATGCGGGCAGGGCGCGCGGCACCCGGCAGCGGTAGGCGGCGAGCGGGGTCCCCAGGTCCACGCCCAGCAGCGTGGATGCCGCGGCGATCGCGCTCGCGGTGACGGCGGCATCCGCCTCTCGTGAGGCGGGCAGCGTCACGCGGACGATGTGCGGCTCCGCCGGATCGTGCGGCCAGGTCGCGGTGGCGTGGACCACGGCGAGCGCGGGCGCCTCGCCGGGTGCGGCGTAGACCGCGTGGCCGCGGGGATGGGCGTCGAGGGCGGGCGTGTCGAGCACCAGCGTCACGACGTCCACGTCGGGAGGCGAGAACGGCGCGCCGTCCAGACCGCCGAGATGGGGGGCGAGCAGCCGACGCGCCGGCACCTCGGGGGTGGCGACGATGACGGCGCGCGCCGCGATCTCGCCCGGTTGCGGCTCCGCGCCGCCCGTCCCGTCCGCCGGCGCGACGTCGTCCACGTCGACCGAGACCGACCACCCGTCGCCGACCCGGGTCAGTGCGCGCGCCGGCGCGTTCGTGCGCACGTCGACGTCGAGATCTGCGAGCTTGGCGACCAGCGCGGTGACGAGCGTCGACATCCCGCCGCGGAGGGTCGCCCGGGACGGCGGAGCCTCGGCATCCGGGAGCTGCTGCGCGACCGCACCCGTGAGCGACCCGGTGCGGGTGAGGGCGGTGTTGAGGCCCCGCACGGCGCTGTCGACATCCACGACCTCCGGGGCGACCCCGTGGATCCCGTACGTGAGCGGCGCGACCATCCGATCGACGACGCGGGCGCCCAGGCGGGCGCCGACCAGCGCGGCGAGGCTCTGCGTCTTGCCGATCGTCAGCGGCGGCCGCAGCCGGTCGAGATAGGCCCGCCATGCGCCGGGCCATCCGATGATCCGCCGCGTGCGGTCGTCGAACGGGTTGGCCGGGATGCCGAAGATCGAGTCCCGCGGCAGCGGCGCGACCCCGTGCGGCCCCGCCACCCAGGTGTCCGCGGGGCGGGCCGCCACGACGTCGCCGGCCAGCCCGAGCTCGTCGACCAGGTCGGCGAGCGCTCCGGGTGCCGCGCGGAACCCGTCGGCGACGGTGTCGACGATGCGGCCGTCGAGCTCGGCCGACGAGGCGAGCCCGCCGAGTCGGCCGCTCGCCTCGAGAAGGGTCACCGGCATCCCGACCTTGGCGCATTCGAGCGCCGCGACCAGGCCGGCGATGCCGCCGCCGATGACGACGACACGTGTGCTGCGGGCGTGCGAGACGAGGTCTGCGGCGGCATCGGAGGGCATGGCATCCATCCTCCCCCACGCCGGCCGGGCGGACCCTCCGCCGTGCTGTGCCGGGCCCGACCCGCAGCCCAGTTCCGAGAAGAAGACTCAGGCGGAGTCGGCGGCGGGAAAGAGGAGATCGGTGAACCCGATCACCCAGTCCTCGACGGCCAGGAACGGCCGCGGCTGCAGAGCGAGGATCCGGCTCCGCCCTCGACGTTGCGAAACGATCAGCCCGGCCGATTCGAGGGTCCCGAGGTGTCGCGCCGTCGCATAGCGATCGCGCTGCACCTCGGCCGCGATCACACAGACGGGAAGCGCCCCACGCTCGCGGAGCAGAACGAGGATCTCCCGGCGCACCGGGTGGCTGAGCGCGGTGAAGATGTCGTCCTTCTGCTCACCCTCTGAGGACATCTGAACTTCCCTTCTGGATGACACCGCGACCGCTTCAGATGACCGACACCACGTCGGCGACGAGGAACTGGGCGCTCTCGAGTCCCGCCGAGGGCGCTCGCGTCTCAGCCTCCACCGCGCTTCGCGCCGCCTCCCGAGAAAGGAAGCCCAACGCGATCGCCGCCGCGGGGAGCGCTTGTCTGGTCAGCCCTAACCGCGAGAGCACCCGCGCCGCCGGAGCATGGATGTTTGCGTACGCCACCGCTGCACAGTGCCGACGGCCCAGCGCCTCGGTGAGGTCCACGATGCTCTGGCGATCGGTCTCGGGCAGCAGGATCCAGAGCTTGCCCTCGTGCGCGGGCTCGGGCCCTTCCGCATCGACGGCCGAGCCGACGAGCCCATCGAGAAAGCGCGTCTCATCCGCGATCAGCAGATCCGCGATGTCCGAGCCGAAGCCCGCATCGGCAGCCTGCTCGTCCTCGAACCACAACTCGACGATCCCGTCGACGTCGAGCAGGCGTGGGGCGGTCGGCGCCCAGATGATGTGGTTCTGACGGTACGCCACCACCCGAGGGAGACGTCGAGCGATATCGGCGTGGGTTGTCGACCAGTGGCGCGCGAACCCGACGGCGTCGAGGTCCGCGCGACGGGTCAGATAGGTGATGCGCTTGACCGCCATGCGGGATCCCCTTCGGCTTCCTCGAGCGGGACGACGATGGCCTCGTGCGAGATGAACCAGTCCAGACTGCCGATGAAGTGGTTCTCGTGAGCGAAGAGCGCCTTCGCCTCATCCGAATCGAACGCGCGGGCGACCGAACCGACGGAGTCGAACTCGATCTCCGCCATGCCGTCGAACGGCCAGGCCCTGCGATGTTGGATGGCCAGGCTCTGCCGGTACCCTCGCACCCCGGGCAGACGCCGGACGAACGCGGGGTGCTCATCGATCCACCGCTGGATGAACTCGTCCCGGGAGAGACCCTCCGCACGGCGCACGACGACCACGACCTTCACGGTCATACCGGGGTCACCGCCTGACGCCGGCTGACCGGCACCGCGTCGCGCTTCTTGTACAGACGCAGGCGACCGGTCAGCTCGTCACGAAGGTCGTCGGTGGCCACCACAGCCTCCACCGCGTTGGCATCGGCGATCTTGAACACGTCGATGCCCTCTGCGTACTCTGCCTGCTTCTGCGCGACGAACGCGGCGCGCTCGTCCGGATCTTCGATCGCATGGATCTGGTTGTAGTAGACGCCATTGACCGCCGCATCCGGTCCCATCAGCGCAGGACGCGCCGTCGGCAGCGCGATGATCGCGTCGGGGTGCATGGGGGCCCCCGACATCGCGAGGTAGCCGCCGCCGTAGGCTTTGCGGACGAGCACCGTGATGCGCGGCACGCGGCACTCCGAGACGGCGAAGATCATCTTGGCGCCGTGGCGGATGATGCCCTGGCGCTCCACGGCCGAGCCGATCATGTAGCCCGCGATGTCGACCAGGAACAGGATCGGGATGTTGTAAGCGTTGCAGATCCAGATGAAGCGCGCGGCCTTATCGGAGGAGTCGGGGAAGATCGTGCCGCCCATGTGCTTGGGCTGGTTCGCGACGAGGCCGACAGGCTGCCCGTTGATGCGGGCGAACCCGGTGAGCATCTCGGGCGCGAACAGCTCCTTGTAGGGGAACCAGCTGCCCTCGTCGACGAGCGACTCGACGAACTCCTCCATGTCGAACACCTCCGCCTCGCGCAGCGGCACGATCTCGCTGAGCCGACGGCCTTCGCGCGGCTCGACGGCGGGGGCGACGGGGGCGGCGGTCTCCCAGTTGGCGGGGAGGAAGCTGAGCCACACGCGGATGGCGTTGAGCGCTTCGATGTCGTCTTCGACGAGCACGTCGCCGAGGCCCGAGACGGTGCAGTGCATCTCCGCTCCACCCATCTCCTCGAGCGTGACCTGTTCGCCGGTGACCATCTCGGCCAGGCGGGGCGAACCGAGGTAGGCGGTGGCGTGCCCACGAACCATGATCGTCAGGTCGCACAGGGCGGGAACGTACGCGGAGCCGGCGGGCGAAGGCCCGAACAGAGCGCACACCTGAGGCACGCGACCCGATATCTGGACCTGGTTGTAGAAGATGTTGCCCCAGGCGTGACGCCCAGCGAAGCTGTCGAGCTGCTCGTCGATGCGGGCCCCGGCTGAGTCGAAGAGGTAGACGATCGGGATGCCAGCCGCCGTCGCGGTGTCCTGCGCGAAGGTGATCTTCTCAAATGTGCGGTAGCCCCACGTGCCAGCCTTGACGCTGTAGTCGTTGGCGATGACGCACACCTGACGCCCGTCGATGTCGCCGTAGGCGCAGACCACGGCGTCGCCGGGCATGCCTTCCGAGAACCGGGCGAGAAGGCCATCTTCGACGTACGTGCCGTCGTCGAACAGATACGCCAGGCGGTCGCGCACGAGCATCTTGCCGGATGCGGTGATCTTGTCGCGGTTCTTCTGCGAACCGCCCAGCCGCGCGGCCGCGGTGACCTCAGCAAGCGTGTCGTGCACCGTCTTGTCGGCGACGGGCGTGGTCTCCTCGGTACCCGCAGTTGCGAGGTTCGTCATCTTTGACCTCCATGATCGAGGGTTGTTCTACGAACGAGCGTACGCTAGTTTGATCGAAGAAGAAAGTGGGCTTCTCGACGAGACCCATGACCGGCCAAGAAGGAGAATGACCTCATGACAGAGCCGCATCCATCCGTCCCTGTCGCTGCGGAGGACGCCGCCTCGATCAAGGGCGCGCCGGACCACCACTGGGAGGACCTGGCCGCAGGCGACGAGATCCATACGACCGGGATCACCGTCACCGAGGCTCACCTCGTCAACTGGGCGGGGCTCACGGGCGACATCGTCGAGTTTCACATCAACGCCGACTACGCCGAGAACACGCCGTTCGGTGCGCGCATCGGTCACGGCCCGCTCACCCTCTCGCTTTCGCTCGGCCTTCTCACGCAAACCGGCTACACGCGCAACGTCGTCGCCTGGCTCGGCCTCGACGAGGTGCGCGCCACCAAGCCCGTGCTCATCGGCGACTCCATCACGGTGCGCGCGAACGTCGTCGAAGCCCGCCCCACGTCGAAGCCCGGCAACGGCGTGTGGACCCTGGCCTACACGACCCTCAATCAGCGCGGCGAGACGGTGATGACCTTCCGCTCGTCGTTCCTCGTCCGCCGTCGTCCTGATCGGGTCGACGCATGATCGCCCTGAACCCGACCGCCACGACGCTCGCCGACCGGATCGTCACCCGCAGCCTCGTGAGCGACATCGCTCTCGTCACCGCCGGTGTTGCGCTGGTTGCGCTGCTCGCCCGCGTCGAGATACCGATGTGGCCCGTGCCGATCTCCGGGCAGACCCTTGCGGTGCTGCTGGTCGGCGCGACCCTCGGAGCCCGCCGCGCCGTGGTCAGCATGACCGCCTACATGCTCGTCGGCCTCGCGGGCGCGCCCGTGTTCGCGGGCGGGGCGAGCGGACCCGCGTACCTCCTGGCCCCGTCGTTCGGCTTCATCCTCGGATTCATCCCGGCGGTCGCCTTCATCGGGTGGCTCGCCGAGCGCACCTGGGACCGCCGTCCGCTGCTCGCGCTCGCGGGATTCCTGGGCGCGAGTGTCATCCCGTTCCTCATCGGCGTGCCCTACCTCGGCTTCATGCTCGCCCGTCTCGGCCTCGCTCACGACCCCGTCACGCTGTGGACCGTCGGCGTCGCACCGTTCCTCGTAGGCGGCGCCGTCAAATGGCTCATCGCCGCGTCGCTGCTGCCGCTCGCCTGGCGCGGCGTCCGCACCTGGGAATCACGCATACGCGACTGACCACGACCGCGACTGGGGCCGGCGACCACGGTCGTCGGCCTCTTTCGTGCGGTGACGTCAGGCGCGCGCGCGCAGGTGAGCGAGGTGCGCGGCCGACTCTACGAGCGCCATCCGCTGCGACGGCGTCTCGAACGACTCGAACGGGCGCGACCACGTCAGCCGACGTGCGACGTCCCACGCCGAGGCATCGGGGTCGGCGGCGGTGGCGGCCGCAACTTCGTCGAGCCGGTCGGCGATGCCCGCCTTCAGCTGGCCGATCCGAGCTCGCAGGCCCCGGAACCGGTACTCGTGCGCGGGGAGCACCTCCGCGTGGGCGTACGGGAGCAGCGCCTCGAGCGAATCGAGGTACTGGCCGAGCGGGTCGTCTCCACCGAACGGGTTGAGCGCGACGTGCGGGGTGATGCGCGGAAGCACGTGGTCTCCGCTGAACAGCAGCTCGCGGCGTTCGTCGTACAGGCAGATGTGCCCCGGGCTGTGTCCGGGCGTCCACAGCACCCGCAGCCGCTCCCCCGAGACGGGCAGTATCTCCCCATCGCGCAGGCGATGTGCCGGCGCGGCGCGGTCGCGTGTGAAGCGGTAGTCCTCCACGCCCGCGAAGGCGACGGCATGCGCCTCGGGGGCGCCGTGCGCCCGGAACCGTGCGGCCGCGGCCTCCGGAGTCAGCTCCTCGTCGCGCAGCCCGTCGACCCAGCCCTGTTCGTGCTCGCCGATCGCGATCCACGCGCCCGTGCGGGCCGCGAGCTCGTCGGCGCCCTCCCAATGGTCGAAGTGGTAGTGCGTGACGACGATGCCCTGCAATCCGCGCAGGTCCAGTCCCGCCTCGGCGAAGCCCTTCTCCAACGCCGCCTGCGCCGTCGGCCCCGCGACACCGGGATCGATCAGCAAAGGCCCGCCGGGGGAATCGATCAGGTACGCGTAGGTGAAGCGAATGGGGAGGTCGAGCGGCACGGGAACGGCCCAGACACCGTCGCGCACGCGGTCGACGGGCGGGAGCGCCCGCCGCGACCACGCCTCAGCCTGCACCCCATTTGTGGCGACGAATTGCGCTGAGAGCGTCATGTCTCGTCCGAGAGCTCCCTCTCGAGCGCAGCATCGACCGAGGGGGCGATGGGCTCGCTTGATGCGGCGCCGCCGAGATAGATGTGACGGATCATCGGGTCGTCGCGCAGTTCATCCGCCGCGCCTTCGAGCAGGAACTCGCCGCCGTTCAGCAGATAGCCGCGATCGGCGAGCTCCAGGGCCGCGCGCGCATTCTGCTCGACGAGCACGATCGTCAGCCCCCGGTCTCGGCGGAGCTTGCCGAGCACCGCCATGACCTGCGCCGTCATCTGCGGCGACAGGCCGAGACTCGGCTCGTCGAGGAGCATGACGCTCGGCTCGCTCATGTACGCGCGACCGACCGCGAGCATCTGCTGCTCACCGCCCGACAGCGTGCCTGCCAGCTGATCCCGGCGCTCGAAAAGGCGCGGGAAATACCCGTAGACCTCTTCGACGAGGCGCTTGTGCTCCTTGCGGTGGGTGTAGCCACCCAGCTGCAGGTTGTCGGCCACCGACAGCGTCGAGAAGACCTGACGACCCTCGGGCACGAGCACACAGCCCGCCTTCACGACGGAGGCCTGGCGCATGCCGCTCGTGTCGACTCCGCTAACCGATACCGTGCCCTTGCGGAGCTTGTGGCTGCGAGCGATCACGTTGAGCAGTGTCGACTTTCCGGCACCGTTCGGTCCGATGATCGTCGCGATCTCGCCCTCGCCGACGCGGAACGACACGTCGCGGAGCACTTGGGCCCGCCCGTAGGCGAAGCTCACATTCGAGACGGTGAGTGCGTCGGTCATCGCTTCCTCCGCTTGTTCGGGGCGACCGTCACATTGGTCGTCGTGGTGGGCTCGTTCTCGTGCGAGACGCCGAGGTAGGCGTCGATGACGGCTTGGTCACCCTGCACCTGCTCGGGCGAACCGACGCGGAGCGTGGCGCCGAAGTTGAGCACGTGCACGCGGTCGGCGCTGGCCATGACGAACTCCATGTCGTGTTCGATGACGAGCACCGCGAGTCCTTCTCGGCCGAGGTCGCGCAGCAGACGCATGAGCGACGCCTTCTCCTGCTTGTTGAGACCAGCACAAGGCTCGTCGAGCAGCAGGACGCGCGGCCGCGAGACCAGGGCGCGGGCGATCTCGACCTGCTTCTGCTGCCCGAGCGAGAGCGCCTTCGCGTCGCGATGCGCGAGGTGCGCGAGCCCGAGGCGCTCGAGCACCGCCGTGGTCTCCTCAGCAAGACGCCGCTCCTCCGCGACCGAGCCGATCGAGGGAATGGAGGAGCGCAGCATGCCGACGGAGCCGCGGAGGTGCGCCCCCACCTTGACCGTGGCTTCGACGTCCATGCCCTCGAACAGACACGGCGTCTGGAACGTGCGAGCCAGCCCGTGCCGTGCCACCTGGTAGGCACGCAGGTTCGTCGTGTCCGTCTCGCCGAGACGCACGCTCCCGGACGTCGGCGTCAGGTTGCCCGACAGCAGATTGACGAGCGTCGACTTGCCGGCGCCGTTGGGGCCGATGACGGCGAGCACTTCGCCGGCGCGGATGTCGAGCGTCACCTTGTTGACGGCCTTGACGCCCCCGAAGCGCTTGACGAGGTCGCGCGCCGTGAGGACGGTGTCGCCGAACACGCGAGCCGGTTCGCTCACCTCCGCGCGGCGGAGTGCGGCCATGTCGGTCGACGAGACCACCGCCTCGGGCTCGGGCGCCGACGCCGGGCCGTCGCCCCTGCGGCGGCTGCTGATCGTGCGGAACAGCGACGTGATCGCGCCGACGACGCCGTCCGGGCGGACGACGAGGATGACGACGAGCAGGAGGCCCACGACCAGCTGCTGGCCGGCGCCGACCGCGGCGCTGCCGAGGATGCCCGGAAGGACTGCCTCGATGAGCAGCTGCAGCGCCTCGAGCACGATGGCGCCGACGATCGCGCCCCAGGGGCTCCGCATGCCGCCGAGCACAGCGATCATGAGGACGTCGATGGCGGTAGCCAGACCGAACGGCGGCGGGTTCACGTACATCACCTGGTGGGCGTACAGCGACCCGCCGACGGCGGAGATGACCGCGGACGCCGTGAAGATGCGCGCTTTCGACGAGGCGATGTTAATGCCGGCGGCCGCGGCGGCGGCCTCGTGGCCGCGGATGGCGAGGAGCGCACGGCCTTCGCGGCCGTTGCGCAGCATCAGAGCGCCCCACAGCACGACACCGACGATCACCCAGTTGAGGATCATGTGGCTCTGGCTCGTGGTGAAGGCGAAGCCGAACAGGTCGAGCGGGCGGATACCGCCCATGCCCGTCGAGCCGCCTACATCCTCGGAGTTGTTGACCAAAAGGTAGAACACTTCGGTGAGCGCGAGGGTCGCCATGGCGAGGAAGTGCCCCCGGAGCCGGAAGAGCGGCCGGGCCAGAAGGAAGCCGATGGTCGCCGCGACGAGGGCCGCCACGACGAGGGCGAGCAGGCCGTACCAGCCGAACTCGACGGTCAGGAGCGTGGAACCGTAGGCGCCGATGCCGTAGAACGCGCCGACGGCGAGCGAGAACTGTCCGGCATAGCCGGTGACGAGCACCATGCCGAGACCGAGGAGGGCGAGGATGCCGACCGAGGCGCCGAGGCCGGCGTAGTAGCCGTTGGTGGTCGAGGCGAACACCACGACGACCACGATCCAGACGACGGCGGCGGCGGCGTGCTTCCAGGTGAGCACGGGCCGGATGCGGGGGGTCGATTCAGACACGGTCGGCAGCCACCTTTCGGGTGAGGCCCTGCGGTCGGACGATGAGGAGGACGATCAGCAGCGCGAAGACCACCGTGGAGGCCTGTGCGGCATCGACGTAGCGAGCGAAGGCAACTTCGACGAAGGCGACGAGGAAACCGCCGACGAGCGTCAGCCCGAGCTTGTCGAACCCGCCCAGGATCGCGGCGATGAAGCCCTTGAGCCCCAGCGCGACGCCGGCGCCGGCGGTGATGAAGGACGTGGGCACCTGGGCGGCGAGCACGCCGCCGGCGATCGCTCCAGACAGGAGGAAGGCGATCGTCGCCATTCCGGTCAGGCTGATGCCGACGATTCCGGCGGCGTAGGAGTTGACCGAGAAGGCGCTCAGCGCCTTCCCGGCGATCGTCCGATCGAAGAAGAGGGCGAGGCCGAGGTAGCCGACGACGGCGATCGCGATGAGCCACACCGACTGCTGCGGGATGGACCCTCCCAGGATCGTGACGGCGGAGCCGTCGGTGATCGGGGCGAATTGCTTGGGGCCGGTGCCGAAGATCAGCTGCAGCAGCGAGCGGATCGCGATGCCGACACCGAGGGTCACGATCGTCTGAACCATGAGGCTCTGGTTGCGGAGGGGGTGGATCGTGAGGTGATACATGATCACGCTCACGAGGCCTCCCACGATCGCGCCGACGATGATCGCCGGCAGCGCTGGGAGTACCGCGGAGGCCACGACGGCTCCGAACGCGCCGGCGACGGCGATGTCGCCCATGGCGAAGTTCACCATGCCGTTCAGTCGGTGCACGATCACGTAGCCGATGCCGATGGCGCCGTAGAGCGCGCCCGTGGCAAGGGCCGTGAGGAGCAGTTGCATCAGCACATCCACCTGAAGCCTCCTTGATTCGGTGTCTGTTCACGAGGTCGTTCTCGTTCGCAAGTCGATATTGACATACAAACGACCGTTCGCTTAAATCAGGTTAGACGCCTCGTCGATCTTCGTCAACGCAGGATTCCCTCCTCGCGGGCGACCCCTCGACAGTGACGTTCAATGAAGAACTCACCACCAGGAAAGGCATTCACATGCGTTATCTCTCCCCCCGCGGTCGTCGCGCCGGGCGCGCCGCCCTCGCCGCCGGCGCCATCGCTGTCGCCCTCACACTGTCGGCGTGCGCAGGCGGCGACACGCCTTCCGGTGACAACGGCAACGAAGGCGGGGACGCCACCCCCTACAAGGTCGGTGTGCTCGTCGGCCTGACCGGCAGCTACGCCGCCCTCGGTGACCCGGAGCAGAAGGCGATCGAGCTCTACTTCAAGGATGTCAACGCCAACGGCGGCATCGATGGACACCCGGTGGAGCTCGTCGTCCTCGACAGCGGCAGCAACGAGGGCACCGCGGTGAACCAGTTCCGCAAGCTCGCGATCGAGGAGAACGTCCATGCCATCCTCGGCCCCTCATCGAGCGGCGAGTCGATCGCACTGCAGACGTTCTCGAAGGACCTCATGACGCCGACGATCGCGCTCGCCTCGTCGAGCAGCATCGTCGAGCCTGCGGAGAACTCGACCCACATCTTCAAGCAGTACAGCGGCACGAACGAATCGCTGAAGGCGCAGCTCGAGTTCGCCAAGGCGGAAGGCTGGACCAAGGTCGGCCTCCTCCACACTAACGACGGCTACGGCCAGGACCCGGCGAAGCGCATCGATGACGTCGCGGCCGAGTACGGCATCGAGGTCACCGGCAAAGAGGCGTTCGACGCCACCACGACCGATGTCACGGCCCAGCTCGGAAAGCTCGGTGAAGGCAGCCCTGACGCCGTGCTCGTGTGGGCGGTGAACCCCGCGAACGCCGTGGTCGCGAAGAGCGCGCAGTCGATCAGCTTCGCCCCCGCGTTGTTCAACTCACCCGGTGCAGGCTCCGCGGCATACATCGAGAACGCGGGCTCATCGGCCGAGGGCACCTACCTGCAGGGCTCCGTCGTCCTCGCGCCGTCCTCCCTTGAGGAGAGCAGCGCCCAGTACACGACCACCAACCGTCTGGTCGACGAGTTCGAGGCCGAGTACACGGAGGTCGCCGGGCAGTACGCGGGCAACGGCTGGGACGGAGCGATCCTTCTCGAGAACGCGATCCTGAAGGCCGCCGACCACGATCCGAGCGACGTGCAGGCCACCCGTGACGCGATCCGCGTCTCGCTCGAGAGCAACACCGCAGAGGTCGTCGGCGTCAACGCGATCTACACCTTCACGCCGGAGTTCCACGGCTCGACGTCGCTGGGCGGTCTGGCCGTCCTGAAGGTCACCGACGGCACGTTCGAGGTCGTGAAGACCTACTGACCTGAGCCCCACCGTTCAGATCCCCCCCGGAAGGGCCGGCGCCGACAGGTCGCCGGCCCTTTCCACGCACCCCCGCGAAGGAGAAAGACACATGACCCGCCCCTTGCCCGACCCTGCCGACGTCCTGGCCGTCAGCGACCTCAAGTCCCGCTACTTCGAGTACCTCGACGCCAAGCGCTGGCCGGAGATGACGGGGATCTTCGCCGACGACGCCCGCTTCGAGGGCTTCGCATTCGACGCCGACGGCCGCGAGGACTTCATCGCGACCGTCTCCTCGTTCCTCGCCGACGTGCGCAGCCAGCATTTCGGCTACCTGCCGCGCTTCGCCCTCACTCCCGACGGCGCCATCCGGGGCGTCTGGCGCATGCACGACTACCTCACATGGGAGCCGGACAGCCGCGTCTACAAGGGCATCGCGATCCCCGGCATGCACGGCATCCGCGGCTGGGGAACCTACGAGGAGGAGTACGCGATGCGCGACGGCGAATGGCGCATCGTGTTCTCGCGCCTCACGCGCACGCGCATCGACCCGCTCGTCGGCCCTCCTCCGTCGCAGCCCCCCTACGACGTCGTCGCCCCCGACGCGGGCTGGCTCGAGAGCTGAGCCGAGGGGCCCCTAGGGGAGTCGCGGTCGTCGCGGTGAGCTCACCCCGACCGCGACCCCCACGAGCACGACGGCTGCTCCCAGCACCTGGTTGAGCGAGATCGGCTCGTGCAGCACGAGGATGCCGAGGCTGACGCCGACGAGGGTCGTCAGGTACGTCACCATCGACGCCGAGGCGGCGCCCCAGCGGTCGATCACGCGGAAATTCCAGATGTACGCGATGCCGGTCGCGAGGATGCCGCTCAGGACCAACGCCGTGATCACCGAGGCGTCCCATCGGATCTCGGGCGGCCCCGTGAACGGCAGCACCACCACGAGCAGGATCGCGCACACGAGCATCTGGCCCATCGCGATGCCGATCGGGTCGAGCCCGAGCGGCGTGATCGCCTTGCGCGTGTAGGAGAACGCGAAACCGAGGCCCAGCACTGCTGCAACGCAGGCGAGCTGCCCCCACAGGTCGAACACCGACGAGTCGAGCTGCCACGGCGCCATGACGATGAGGATTCCGACCGCTCCCAGCCCGATCGCGAGCAGCTTGCGGGCACCGAGACGCTCCTGCCGCGTCGCGACGATCGTGACGAGCGCTGTCGCGACCGGCACGGCGGCGTTGTAGATGCTCGACAGGCCGCTCGGGATCCGCTGGCCCGCCGATGCATAGAAGAGGAACGGGATGGCGCACCCGACGGTCCCGAGGGTCGCGATCCGGCTCCACGCGACGACGCCACGCGGCCACGACCGCCGCATGACCGCCATCGCGCCCATGAGCACGACCGCGGCGAGCGCCGTGCGAAGCAGCACGAACTGCACCGGGCTCATGCCGGCCACTGCCAGGCGGATGAACAGGAAGCCCGCTCCCCACACGATGCCCGTGAGGATGAACGCCACGACCGTGCCGGCGTCAGGGCGCCGCACGGACGGCGACGTCACGGGCGGTCGAACAGTTGGAAGTAGCGGGTCGCGCCACCATCGATCAGCATGTCGGCGCCGTTGATGTTGCGGGCGTCGTCGCTCATCAGGAACAGCGCCAGCCCTCCGATCTCGGCGGGGTCGACGATCTGTTCCGTGGGAACCTTGCGCGGCACCTGGTCCCGCACCTCCTGGATGACCATCGGAGTGTCGACGACGCCGGGGCAGATCGAGTTGACGGTGACACCCGTGCCCCAGAAGTCGATCACGAGCGACCGCGTGAGGTTGGACAGACCAGCCTTCGACGCCGAGTAGCTCGGATACGGGTAGCCCGTGACCCCTGCGATCGACGAGATGTTGATGATGCGCCCCCACCCGCGGCGGATGAGCTCCGGCGAGAACGCCTGGATCATCCGGAACGGCCCCGTGAGATTGATGTCGAGCGTGCGCTGGAAGGAGTGCTCGTCGTGGTCGGCGAGGTACTTGCGGTCGAGGATGCCGGCGGCGTTGACGAGCACGTCGATCTCCCCCGCGCGGTCGTGCACCTCGGCAGTGAGGTCCGCAATGGACGCCGGGTCGGAGACGTCGACGGTGAACGCCTCGGCCCGCCCGCCGTCGGCGCGCACGGCGTCGGCGGCCTGCTCGGCGGCGTCGCGGGAAAGGTCGGCGCAGAGCACCGTGTGACCGGCAGCGGCGAGTCGCGCGTTGACGCCGCGACACATGCCGCCGGCCGCTCCCGTGATCAGGATGGTCCGGGGGGTAGGGGCGTTCGTCATCGAACCTTCTCCTTCTGCGCGGGGGTCGTGCCGGATCCGCTTCCGGGCCGGCGGGCGCTGTCGGTCAGTACGAGCGGGGCAGCGCCAGGTGGTGCTCCCCGATGAAGTTGTGCATCATCTCGTCGGTGAGCGGCGCGAACGTGTACAGACGCGCGTCACGCCAGTACCGCTGCATCGGGTACTCGCGGCTGAGCCCTGAACCGCCCATGGCGCGCATCCCGTTCTCGGTCGCCGTGGTCGCGGCATCCGACGCGGCGAGCTTCGCCATCGCCGAGAGGGTCTCCGCAGCCGCCCCGCCGTCGGCCTCACGCGCGGCACGCTGCAGCAGCCCGCGGGCGGCTTCGATCTTGACGGCCTCGTCGACGAGGCGGTGCTGCAGGATCTGGAAGCCGCCGATCGCGCGGCCGAATGCCTCGCGACTGCGCACATAGTCCAGCGACGCGTGGTGCGCGCCGCGTGCGATTCCGAGAGCGACGGCGGCCGCGTTGAGACGCTCGCCGTTGAGGGTGGCGATCACCTGACGGAAGCCGCGGTCGACGTCGCCGAGCACGGCGTCATCGTCGAGCACGACGTCGGCGAAGCCCACCTCACACGTCGAAAGGCCGTGGATGGCGACTGTGTCCATCTCGTTCACGGTGATGCCGGGCGTGTCTGCGGGCACGAGGAACATTGTGATGCCGCCGACGGCCGACTTCTCGATCGGTGCCGTGCGGGCGAGCACGACGAAGAAGCCGCAGTCTGTGGCGCCCGAGATCCAGACCTTGGCACCGTTGAGCACCCAGCCGCCCTCGGGACGACACGTCGCACGTGTCTTCATCGCACGGGCGACGTCCGTGCCGCCGCCCGGCTCTGTGAGTGCGAACGCGGCGCGGTGGGCACCCTCGAACAGTGGTGCGAGGAACTGCTCCCGCTGCGCCGGGGTGCCGTGCTGGCAGAGGAGGGTGACCGCCATGTACTGCACGACGAAGGAGACCCCGATCGAGGTGGCGGTCGCCCCGAGCTCTTCCAGCACGATGGTCTGGCTTTCGTGCGAGGCGGGCGTGCCATCGACGTCCGCTTCGAGCTGCACCAGGCCGCTCTCGGCGAGGCCCGCATAGAGCTCCGCATCGAAGGCCTCGCGTTCGTCGAAGTCGCTCAGCCGCTGGGGCGTCGCGATCTGGTCGACGATGCTGCGCACCATCGATCGGAGGTCTGCCTGATCTTCGCTCTGGTCGAAGGGAAGGGGCGTGTACTCTCGCATGTCGTTCTCCCGCTCGTGGTTCTCGTGGGGCCCGCGCCGGCCGTCAGGCCGTGGGCACCGGCTGGCCGCGGCGCATCATGAGCGCGGTGCGCCGAACGACGCACACGAGCTCGTCGCGCTGGTTGTAGGCGCGGTGCTCGATCCCCACGATGCCGGTCGTGGGACGCGATGCCGACACACGGGTGTCGAGCGCCTCCGTCTCCACGCGCAGGGTGTCGCCGATGAAGACGGGCTTCGGGAACTGGATCTCGCGGAACCCGAGATTGCCGAGGGTCGTGCCCAGGGTCGTCTCCTGCACCGGGATGCCGACGGTCACGCCGAGCGTGAACACGCTGTTGACGATGCGCTGACCGTACATGCTGGCCGCGGCGAACTCGCTGTCGAGGTGCAGGGGCTGCACGTTCATCGTGAGCGTCGTGAAGAGCAGGTTGTCGGTCTCGGTGACCGTGCGGGTGACGGCGTGACGGATGACCTCGCCGACGACGAAGTCCTCGTGGTACATGGACATGGGGGTTCTCCTGATTCAGTCGGCCTGAGCGACCGGACGTCCGGCGCGCTCCAGCAGGGCGCGAGCGTTCTTGGCGTGGGCGAGGTCGATGTGCTCGCCCTCGAAGCTGACAGCGCCATGGCCGGCGCGGACGCCCTCCTCGAACGCGGCGACGAGGCGCTGATAGTACGCGGCGCGCTCGTCCGAAAGCCCGTACTCGTCGTTGACGACGGCGGCATGGGTGGGGTGGATGAGCACCTGGCCGGTGAAGCCGAGACCCGCGTTGTCGCGGGCGAAGGCGCGGAGCCCGTCGAGGTCGCGGACGTCCTGCCACAGGCCGAGCACGATCATCTCCAGGCCCGACGCCCGCGCCGACACGACGATGCGGCTGCGCAGGTACAGGGTCTCCAGGCCTTCCGCCGTCCACCGGAAGCCGACGGAGCGCGCCACGTCGGCATCCTTCGCCGCCGCGGCCATGACGCCGCCCACGCGGGGGCCGGCGACGATCTCGTCGACCCGCGCGATCGACTCTGCCGTCTCGAACGACGGGACGACCTCGATCGTGCCGCGTGGAACGCCGTTGCGCAGCTCGCCCGCGGCGATCACCGAGTCGTAGGCGACGACGTCGTAACGGCTGCGGAGCATCGGCAGCAGGAAGCCCGCCAGGCCGGGCACGGCGACAGCGAGCGCGTCCTCGCCGAAATGGGGCGTGTCGAGCCCGTTGATCCGCACGAGGATGCGGGTGTCGCCCTCGTAGGCGAGGATCGCGTCGCGCGCGTTCTGCCGGGCCGCCGCCTTCTCGGCCTCGGGCACGGCGTCTTCGAGGTCGATGATGATCGCGTCGGCGGAAGATGCCAGTGCCTTGCCGATCCAGTCAGCCTTGTGGCCGGGGACGAACAGCACAGAGCGGAGCGCGCGCATGTCACGCGCCGACCTTCTCGAAATGCGCGAGGAGCGTGCCCGACGGCGTGGATTGGCCGACCTCGGCGTGTACGGCGGCGATGATGCCGTCTTGCGTGGCCTGGATGGGGTTCTCCATCTTCATGGCCTCGAGCACGAAGAGCACGGTGCCGGAGGTGACCTCGTCGCCGGCTGCCACGTTGACCTTCACGATGGTGCCCTGCATGGGCGCTTTGACGGTGCCGTCGCCGACCTTCTTCTTGGAGCGACCACCCGAACGCTTCGCGCCTGCCGACCGGCCGTTCGGCCCGCCGGGAGCGGTCGGCGCCGCTGCAGCGCCCGCAACGCCGATGACACCCTCGGGGAAGAACGGGATGCGGTACCAGCGGCCGCCGACCTCGACCTCGTAGCGCCCGCCCTCGTTGTCGGCCTCCTCATCGAACTCGGGGAACTCCACCGACGACTCCAGCCAGAGGGTGTTGATCTCCATCGCGCGGAACGCATCGGCGCCGAGGATGTGGTTCGCGGCGGGGGCGGTGGTCGAGATGCCGTCCACGCGCAGCGCGGAGAGGCCCGCCCGAAGCCGGTCGATCGCCGCTTCGCGGGTGGGCGCGGTGGCGATGAGCTTTCCTACGAGGCTGTCGTAGAGGGGCAGCACCTCGTCGCCCGACTCGTAGCCGGCGTCCCAGCGCAAGCCTTCGCCTTCCGGAGCAGTGAGGGCCTCGATCGGGCCGGGCGACGGCAGGAACCGCCCACCGGAACTGTCCTCGGCATTGATGCGCGCCTCGATCGCCGCGCCGGTGATCATCACGTCGTCCTGGCGGATGCCGAGCGGCTCGCCCGCCGCCACCGTGAGCTGGAGCGCCACGAGGTCGAGACCGGTCACCTGCTCGGTGACGGGGTGCTCCACTTGAATGCGGGTATTCATCTCGAGGAAGTAGAAGTCGTCGCCCTCAACGAGGTACTCAACCGTGCCGGCGCCGACGTAGCCCACCTTGCGCGCGAGGCGCACCGCCGATTCCCCCATGCGGCGCCGGAGGTCGTCGCTGAGTCCCGGGGCCGGCGCCTCCTCGATGAGCTTCTGGTGGCGTCGCTGCACCGAGCAGTCGCGGTCGCCGAGGTATACGGCGTTGCCGTGGCTGTCGCCGAACACCTGCACCTCGACGTGGCGAGCGTTGACGAGGTACCGCTCGCAGTACACCTGTCCGTTGCCGAAAGCGGCGGTCGCCTCGCGTACAGCGGCGGCGAACCCCTCGTGCGCCTGGTCGGCCGATTTGATTTCGCGCATGCCGCGACCGCCGCCGCCGTAGGACGCCTTCACCAGCACGGGGTAGCCGTGGCGGTCGCCGAACGCGATGACCTCGTCGGCCGTTTCCACAGGGCCGTCGGATCCGGGCGCCAGCGGCACGTCGGCCGCCACAGCCACGGCACGGGCCGACACCTTCTCGCCCATCGCTGTGATCGCGGACGCCGATGGCCCGATGAAGACGAGGCCCGCATCGGTCACAGCCTGTGCGAAGCCGGCGTTCTCGGCGAGGAAGCCATAGCCGGGATGGACCGCCTGCGCACCCGTTGCTCGGGCGGCCTCGACGATCTTCCCGATGTTGAGGTAGTTCTCGCTCGCGGGTCCCGGACCGAGGTCGACCGCCTCGTCGGCGACGCGGACGTGGAACGCGCCGGCATCGGCTTCGGAGTGCACCGCGACGGTCGCGATGCCTTGCGCGCGTGCTGTGCGCATCACCCGCGCCGCGATCTCACCGCGGTTGGCGACCAGGATCTTGTCGAACATGTGAGTACTTCCTCGATTCGGTGGTGGGTCAGCCCCAGCCGAGCTGCTGCTTCAGGCGCGCTTTGACGAGCTTTCCGGCCCCGGAACGGGGCAGGTCAGCCGCGTCGAGGAACGCGAACTGCTTAGGGACCTTGTAGCCGGCGAGATGTTCGCGCACGTGGTCGGCGAGGGCGGCGGCGTCGGCATGCTGGCCGTCGCGGAACGAGACGACGGCGCGGACCTCCTCGCCCCATTCCTCGTTGTCGACGCCTACGACAGCGGCTTCGAGCACGGCGGGGTGCAGGTAGAGCACCTGCTCGATCTCGACGCAGTACACGTTCTCTCCGCCGGACTTGATCATCTCCTTCAGGCGGTCTTTGAAGAAGTAGTAGCCGCGTTCGTCGCGGGTCGCGAGGTCGCCCGTATGCAGCCAGCCGTCGACGATGGTCTCGGCGGTCGCTTCCGGCCGACCGTGATAGCCGGTCATGATGCTGGGGCCCGCGACGCAGATCTCGCCCAGTTCGCCCGGCCCGACCTCGCGACCGTCCCCGTCGAGGCTCAGGAGCTTCGATTCGACGAAGGTGTACTCCTGGCCGATCGACCCGTCCACCGCCGAGTCGAGCATGTCCTCGTGGCGCAAACGCGTGACCATGGGGCCCGCCTCGCTCAGGCCATAGCGGAAGTAGAGCTTCGCCTCGGGCATCGTCTCGATGAATTCGCGCTTGTTCGGCATCCGCAGCAGGCCGGCGCCGGTGTGGAGGGCCTTGAAGTGGCGCTGCACCTCGGGCACCGAGAAGGCGCCCGCCTGCATGAGGCGCCGCATCATGTTGGGGATCATGAAGCTGTTGGTCGCGCGTTCGCGTCCCACCCACTCGACGAAGTCGTCTTCGCTGAACTTGTCCACGAGCACGGTGGTCTTGCCCGCGATGAAATGCGTGACCAGCCAGGTGAGCAGCCCCGCCGAGTGGAACAGCGGCGTCACGAGCAGGCCGCGCTCTTCCGGGTGGGCGCCGATGCCGAGGTCGAGGTACTCGTTGATCGCGTTGGCCGTCGCCGCGCTGTGCGAGAGGACGACCGCCTTCGACGTACCCGTGCTGCCGCCGGTGTAGATCAGGCACAGGGCGTCGTGGGGTGCGACGTCGTCGGCGTAGTGGCCGACGACGGTCCGCAGGTGCTCCACCTCGCCCTGCTCCACGACCCGGGGGAGGACGATGGTCTCGGGGTGGGCCTCGAGCAGCGCCAGCGCCTCGGTGAGCAGCGGGCGGAAGCGGTCTTCGGCGATGAGGAGCGCGGTGCCGCTCTCGCGGATGCCATCGGCGAGCTCTTCGGCCGCCCATCGCCAGTTGTAAGCGGTGTAGACGCCGCCGGAGATCGCGACGCCTAGGAACACTTCGGCGTTGAACACGGTGTTGCCACCGAGCACGCCGACCGTGTCGCCGGTGCCGACGCCTGCTTCTCTGAGCCCCCGGGCGAGTGCCCAAGCGCGTTCGGCCGCTTCGCCGAACGTCACGCGTCCGTCGACACCGACGAACGCGTCACGAGCGGGATGCCGGGCCGCGCCGAGCCGCGTCCACTCTCCGATGGTTCGCATCTTTGCTTCTCCATGTCGTGAAACAAACGTACGAGCGTTTGTCTATTAGCGAGTGTAATGCATCCCCGCCGGATCGCAAGACGCGACGGGGACGCCTCAGTTCGCGAGGGCGAGGTGCGCGTCGACGCGCTCATCGGCGTCGGTCACGCCGAGCCCGCGAAGGATGATCTTGGTGTTCGTGTCGATGATCACGTCCAGCGAGAACCCGCCGTCGGCTCGGTACCAGCCGGACACGTGCGTGCCGATCGCGACGATGCTGAACGCGTGCAAGCGGGCGCTGAGCGCCTGACCGCCGACCGTCTTCTGCACCTCGATGATGAGGTCCTCCAGCACGGCGCGGTACTTGCGACGCTTCTCCGTGATCTCCGCGCGCGCTTCCGGAGGCAGCGACCGCAGTTCGCTGTTGCCGATGAAGACCTCCTGCGCTCGCTCCGCATGAAAGCGGATGTGGCATTCGACGAATGCGAGGAGCCGGTCGATCGGATCGGTCTTCTCCGCGAGCGCGGCCTCCATCAGCTCCGTCAGGTCGTCCATCGTCCCGCCCATCACGGAGAGCAGGAGATCCTCCTTGCTCGTGATGTGGTTGTAGAGACTGCCGACCTTGATCCCCACCGCGGCCGCAACCTGGCGAAGGCTCGTGGCCTCGTAGCCGTGGGCGAAGAAGCTCGCCGCCGCCTCCCGTCGGATGGCCGCCGCGGTCTGCTGTCCGCTCAACGTCACTCCGGTCATCGATCCGTTCCCCCTCCGTGGTCACCGTCGTCGGCCATCGTGCAGGTGATCTCCTTGCACTGCGCCTTAGACGAGAGCGATCGCACGTTCATGAATATAGAGGCACCTGCGCATCAGGGGATGCTTCCCTCGAAGCGCGCCATCCGATACTGACGCGGCCACTCCAGCACGCCCCCGAGGTCCGCGGCCGCGCGCAACGCGAAGCCCGGTTCGCGCAGGAACTGTCGTGCCACGAAGACGACGTCTGCCGCACCGTCGACGAGCGCCGTCTCCGCCTGCCGCGGCTCAGTGATGAGCCCTGCTGCACCGACCGGCACCCCGGTAGCCTCGCGCACTGCCCTCGCTAGGGGCAGCTGGTAGCCGGGACCGACCGGGATCTCCTGCCGATGGTCGTTGCCCGCCGACGACACCGAGACGAAGTCGACGCCGAGTTCCACGAGCTGGGGAACGAGCGCGATCGTGTCGTCCACCGTCCAGCCGCCCTCGAACCAGTCGGTCGCCGAGAGGCGGATGAAAAGAGGCATGCCGTCGGGAATGACGCCGCGCACGGCGTCCACCGTCTCGCGCGTGAAGCGAGCCCGGCCGTCCGCGTCGCCGCCGTACTCGTCGGCACGATCGTTCGACAGGGCGGAAAGGAACTGATGCTGCAGGTAGCCGTGAGCGCCGTGGATCTCGATGGCGTCGAAGCCAGCTGCGACGGCACGCCGCGCGGCATCCGCGAAGTCCTGCACGACGCCGCGCACCTCGTTGCCCGTGAGCGCGCGAGGCGGCGGCAGCTCGCCGAAGGCGCGAGGACTGGGACCGACGGTCTCCCATCCCCCGTCGGCGATGTCGTGGTGACCGCGGCCGAGGTACGGCGGCTTGGTCGACGCCTTGCGACCCGCGTGCGCGATCTGCATCGCGATCGGCACGCCCTGCGAATGCACGAAGTCGACGATCTCCGCCCACCCGTCGGCCTGTTCGTCGGTCCAGATGCCGGCGTCGTCGGGGGTGATGCGTCCCTCGGGAGAGACGGCGGTCGCCTCGGTGACGATGAGCCCCGCGCGCCCGATGGCGAACGAGCCCAGGTGGGCAAGGTGCCACGCCTGTGGCAGCCCGTCGACCGCAGAGTACTGGCACATGGCTGCGACCCAGAGGCGGTGCGGGATGTCCAGTCCGCGCAGGCGGATCGACTCGAACAGCCGCGGCGGGTTCTGGTGTTTGGGCATCATCGACCTCACTGCGATTAACGAACGTGCGTTCGCTTTTAATCTTGCCGAGATATGCCTCCCGGCACAAGCCCGCGGGGGCGGCCGCGATCCAGTCGCCACGGACGCACGGAGCCGCGACGCGCATGCACCGCGACGACCGTCCGCGCTGCGGCGGCGAGTTCGTCGATCCGGGCCATCGATCCGCGGGTCGCCGGCACCGACACCACGAGCGCCACGCGGTCGCGCCAGTGGCTGCCGTCGAGCGGCACGGCGAGCGAGCACACCCCCGGCTCCGACTCCTGCAAGGCGCGGGCCCACCCCCGCCGCCGCGTCTCCTCGAGCGCGGTCCGCAGGTCGGATGCGGTGCGGATCGTCGACGCGCCCGGCTGCGGCAGCGGGTCGGGCGGCAGGAGAGCCGCGACCTGCTCGTCGTTGTAGGCGGCCAGCAGCAGCTTGCCGGCGGCGAGCGCGTGCGCCCACGCCGTCATTCCGACGCGCACGCCGATGTCGTCGTCGTGGATGGAGCGACGACCGTCGACGACGAGCACCCGTGCGCCGAGAAGGACCGCCGTGTGCACCGACTCCCCCGTGCGCTCCCGCAGGTCGGCGAGCACCGCCCGGTGACGGGGCCGCATGAGTGGATCGAGAATCGCGTCGGTGGCGATACCGAGCAGCTGCGAGCCGACGAAGTAGCCCCGGCCGGTCGACGAGAGGGTCACGAAGCCGCGCGCTTCGAGCGTGCGGAGGCATCGGTGGGCGGTGGCGCGGCTGACGCCTGCCGCGCGCACGACGTCGCCGATGCTCACGCTGTCGCGGGAAGAGAGCATGGCGATCACCCGCAGGCCCAGATCGAGCGCGCCGACGTGATAGGGGTTGTCGTCTCTCACAGCGAGGCAAGATTAACGAACGGTTGCCCGTTCGTCCACGGTGCGGTGAAGTGTCCCACAGCCGACCGAAGGAGACCGGACATGCGACTCGTGTCGTTCACGTACTCAGGAACCCCCTCGTGGGGCGTGCTCGTCGACGAAGAGATCCGTGACCTGGGAGACTCCGCGCAGCGCCGCACGCTCGGCGCCGTGCTCCGTGACGGCGACCTCGAGCAGGTACTCGCGGCACCCGGCACGACCATCCGCCGCGGAGACGTGCAGCTTCTGCCCCCTGTCACGGACGCCGGCAAGATCATCTGCATCGGCCTCAACTACGCGGACCACATCAGGGAGATGAACCGGCCTTGGCCTGCCAAGCCCGTCGTGTTCACGCGCTTCAACGACAGCCTCGTCGGCGACGGCGACGCTCTCGTCGCGCCCCGCAACAGCACGAGCTTCGACTACGAAGGCGAATTCGCCGTCGTCATCGGTCGCGGAGGACGCCACATCCCGGTCGGCGAAGCGCTCGACCACGTGCTCGGGTACACGATCATGAACGACGGGTCCCTCCGCGACTACCAGCGTCACACGCACCAGTTCACGCCCGGAAAGAACTTCCCCCGCAGCGGGGGCCTCGGGCCGGTGATCGTCACCGCCGACGAGTTCGGCCCCGTCGGCGCCCAGCGCATAACCACCGCCGTCAACGGCGAGATCGTGCAGGACTCGAGGCTCGATCAGCTCGTGTTCGGTGTCGCCGAGCTGATCTCCTACTGCTCCGAGTGGACGACGCTCTCCCCCGGCGACGTCATCGCCACCGGCACGCCCGGCGGCGTCGCCGACGGTCACGACCCCGCGCGCTGGCTCTTCCCCGGCGATGCCGTGGACGTGACCGTCGATGGCATCGGCACCCTCACCAACCCTGTGATCGAAGAAGACTGACCCACCCACCGAAGAGAAAGGCACCATGATGACTGACGCACCCCAGGTTCTGAAGAAGCTCACCGTGCAGCGCAAGGACGAGCTGCCCATGGCCCCCGGCCAGACCGCCAAGGCCCGTCGTTACTCCGGCGTCGCCGTCGAGAACACCGAGGTCGAGAATCTCTGGTTCGGCAAGGTCTACACCGGACCGGGCGAGGTCTCGGACCCGCACCACCACGGTGAGGCCGAGACGGGCGGCTACGTCTTCCAGGGCAACGGCTTCATCCGCTTCGGCGAGCGCTACGAGCAGATCGTCTACATGTCGGCAGGCGACTTCGTCTACGTGCCGCCGTTCGTGCCGCACATCGAAGGAAACCTCAGCCACACCGAGGAACTCATCTGGATGACCACCCGCACGCCCGACAACATCGTCGTCAACCTGGAGAACCAGGATGTCGCCGACATCGATATCGAGTACGTCGACTGATCTCGTCGAAAGGCTCAGGCGCCGATTTCTGTCCGCGAGACGCGGGCCGCCGGGGTGGGATCATGAAGTCATGGCCCTGCACATCACCGGCGATCCCGACGCCGACCAGCTCCTGACCGACGAACCGCTCGCGCTGCTGATCGGGATGCTGCTCGACCAGCAGATCGCGATGGAGACGGCCTTCGCCGGACCGCTCAAGATCCGTGAGCGCACCGGCGGACTGGACGCCGCGGAGATCGCCGGTGCCGACCCGGAGCGGTTCGCGGCGATGTTCGGGCAGACGCCCGCCGTGCACCGGTTCCCGGGCTCGATGGCTGCGCGCGTGCAGTCGCTGTGTGGGGCGCTCGTGGACGAATGGGGCGGCGACGCCTCGGCGCTGTGGACCCGAGACGATCCGGACGGCCCGACGGTGCTGAAGCGACTGAAGGCCCTTCCCGGCTTCGGTGACCAGAAGGCCCGCATCTTCCTCGCGCTGCTCGGCAAGCAGTACGGCTTCACGGGCGCGGGATGGCGCGACGCCGCCGGGGCGTACGGCGACGGCTCGTTCCGGTCCGTCGCCGACATCGTCTCGCCGGAGTCGCTCGCGAAGGTCCGCGAGTTCAAGCGGGCGGCCAAGGCGGCCGCGAAAGAGGCGAAGGCCGCGAGGGCCTGACCGTCGACGAGAGGGTGGAGCGGATCATGGAGAAGACCGGACGCAGCGTCGACGAGTTCGTCGCCCAGGTGTCCCCGGCGAAGCGGCGACGGGATGCCGAGACCCTCATCACGATGATGCGGGAGGTGTCGGGCCGCGAGCCCGCCCTGTGGTCGGGGTCGATCATCGGCTTCGGGGCGTGCCACTACGCCTACCCCACCGGCACCGAGGGCGACATGCCGATCCTCGCCTTCGCGCCCCGGAAGGCGTCGACGACGGTGTACCTCGACAGCGCCGACGCGCACGCCGATGCGCTGGCGGCCCTCGGCCCGCACACGACCGGCGCGAGCTGCCTCTACATGAAGGACCTCGAGTCCGTCGACCTCGGCGTGCTGCGGCGCGTGCTCGAGGAGACGCAGCGGCGCACCGCCGGCGACGAGCTGCCCGGAGCGACGATCACCGTCCTCGACTGACCTCCGACCGGAGTGCGCGCGCTCGCCTGGAGACGCCGCTCGGGACGGGCACCGGGCCGAGGATGCCGACGAGCGGGCGCCGACGCGCCGGCGGCGGCCTCAGGCGCCGCGCAGCCGCGGCGCCAGGTAGTCCTGCAGCGCGCTCAGCGGGACCCGCTCCTGCGCCATCGAGTCGCGGTCGCGGATGGTGACGGCGTCGTCGTCGAGGGAGTCGAAGTCGATCGTGACGCAGAACGGCGTCCCGATCTCGTCCTGACGGCGATACCGGCGGCCGATGGCGCCGGCGTCGTCGAAGTCGACGTTCCAGCCGTTCGCGCGCAGGTCGTCGGCCACCTGCCGTGCCAGCGGCGACAGCCGCTCGTTGCGGCTCAGCGGCAGGACCGCGACCTTCACCGGCGCGAGGCGCGGGTCGAGGCCGAGGACGGTGCGGGTGTCGGTGCCCCCCTTGGCGTTCGGCACCTCCTCCTCGCGGAACGCGTCGACGAGGAACGCCATCATGGCGCGGGTGAGTCCGAAGGAGGGCTCGATGACGTACGGGACGTAGGTCTCACCCGAAGCCTGGTCGAAGTACGAGAGCTTCTGGCCCGACGCCTCGATGTGGCTCGAGAGGTCGTAGTCGGTGCGGTTGGCGACGCCCATGAGCTCGCCCCACTCCTTGCCCGCGAAGCCGAACCGGTACTCCATGTCGATCGTGCCGGCGGAGTAGTGCGCCCGCTCGTCCTCGGGGACATCGAACTGGCGCATGTTCGCAGGGTCGATGCCGAGGTCGATGAACCAGTCCCAGCACGCCTGCACCCAGTGGTCGAACCACTCCGGCGCCTCCGCGGGCGGCGTGAAGAACTCGATCTCCATCTGCTCGAACTCGCGGGTGCGGAAGATGAAGTTGCCCGGCGTGATCTCGTTGCGGAACGCCTTGCCGACCTGACCGATGCCGAACGGCGGCTTCTTGCGCGACGCGGTGAGCACGTTCGCGAAGTTCACGAAGATGCCCTGCGCGGTCTCGGGGCGGAGGAAGTGCAGTCCGCTCTCGTCGTCGACGACACCGAGATAGGTCTTCACGAGACCCGAGAACGACTTCGGCTCGGTGTAGTTGCCCTTCGTGCCGCAGTTCGGGCACGGGACGTCGGCCAGCCCGTTCTCGGCGGGACGCCCCTTGCGCGCCTCGAAGTCCTCGATGAGCGTGTCCTCGCGGAAGCGCTTGTGGCACTGCAGGCACTCGACCAGCGGGTCGGTGAACGTCGCGACGTGGCCGGAGGCCTCCCACACCCGCTTGGGCAGGATGACCGACGAATCGAGTCCGACCATGTCCCCACGGCCGCGGACGAAGGTCTGCCACCACTGCCGGCGGATGTTCTCCTTCAGCTCGGTGCCGAGCGGGCCGTAATCCCATGCGGAGCGGGATCCGCCGTAGATCTCACCGGCCTGGAACACGAACCCGCGGTGGCGGGCGAGGGCGATGACTTTGTCGAGGCGGGACTGCTCGGCCACAGGTGGCTCCAAATGGTCGGTTTGCGGGTGCGGATGGTCGCGGATGCCGCACGCGGACGGCATCCGTCAAGTCTATCCGCCGCGCGAAGGCGCATCGGAGGACGGGGATCCGCTCGACAGCGCCCGCGGACTAGGAGACGAAGCGGATGGTGAGGGGCGGGTGGTACCACTGCCCCGAATTGGCCTTGACGGCGCCGAGGATCGCGACGATCAGGCCGAAGATCGCGACCGCCGGCAGCAGCAGGAGCCCGATGAAGACGAACGCCAGCGGGATGCACACGAGGTAGCCGATGAGCAGCGTCAGCTGCAGGTTCAGCGCGCTCGCCGCGTGCGCGCGGACGAAGGGTCCGCGGTCCTTGACGACCAGGTAGATCACGAGCGGCCCGACGAGGCTGAAGAAGATGCCGCTCACGTGGGAGAGCGTCGCCCAGAGCTTCTCGTCGGCGGGGCTCATGGGCGGCACAGGGGCGTACGTGCCGTAGGGCGGCGGGGGCGTCGTCATGCGCCCAGCGTAGAACGTCGCCGCCGCGGCATCCGGGTCATCTTCGTCACGGTGAGCCCGGAACCGATACGTTCGAGGGACGTCATCGTGACCCGGGGGGATCAAGTCCACATGGAAGCACTCATCGCAGGCGGCGCGCTCGTGATCGGCGGCATCGTCGTCGTCGCCGTCATCATCGTCGTCATCATCCTGATGATCGTCCTGCGCGCCTGGTACAAGGTCGCCAAGGCCGACCAGGCGCTCGTGATCGTCGGCCGCAGCCAGAAGAACGCCTCGGGCGACTCGTCGCGCATCTCCGTGATCACCGGCGGCGGCGCCCTCGTGAACCCGCTCACGCAGCGGGCCGAGATGATCTCGCTGCGGGCGCGTCAGATCAAGATGGAGCCGACGGCGCAGTCGTCGACCGGCGTCACGGTCAACGTGAGCGGTGTCGCCCTCGTGAAGATCGGCTCCGATCCCGAACTGGTGCGGCGTGCCGCGGAGCGCTTCCTGTCGCAGGACGGCGCCATCGAGCAGTTCACGACCGAGCAGCTCGAGGGCGCGCTCCGCGGCGTCGTCGCGACCCTGACGGTCGAACAGCTCATGAACGACCGGCAGAAGCTGAGCGACCAGATCGCCGACGGCATCAAGAGCGACCTGCTCTCGCAGGGGCTGATCCTCGACTCGTTCCAGATCCAGGGCGTCACGGACAAGAACGGCTACATCGACGCGCTCGGCGCGACCGAGGTCGAGCGCGTGCGCCGCGAGGCCGAGGTCGCCCGCATCAACGCGGCCCGCGAGGTCAAGGCCCGTCAGATCGCGACGGACGAGGCGAACCTCATCGAGCAGACCGCGTACGACAAGAACTCCGCCGCCGCCGCTGCGGAGGTCGGGCGCGCCCGCGCCGAGGCCCAGCAGGCCGAGGCCCTCGCGCGTGCCGAGCGGGAGCAGGCAGTCCTCCTGCAGCAGGCGGAGAACCGCCAGGCCCAGCTCGACGCCGACGTCAAGAAGGTCGCCGACGCGTCGCTCTACGAGCGCCAGCGCTCCGCCGACGCCGACGCCTACACCCAGGTCAAAGCCGCCGAGGCCCGCGCGCAGATCGCCGCGCAGGAGGCGGAGGCCACGCGCCTGCGCGCCATCGCCGACGCCGACGCCGTGCGCCTGGCCGGTGACGCCCGCGCCGAGGCGCTCAGGGCCGAGGCCGCAGCCATCGCGCAGAACCAGGAAGCCCTGCTCGCGCAGCGCGCCATCGAGGCGCTCGTGCCGCTCATGACCGAGTTCGCACGCGGCTTCGACAAGGTCGGCTCCATCACCGTGCTCGGCGGCGACGGCGCATCGAGCCACATGGCGTCGGAGAGCGCATCGAGCATGCGGGCGACCTTCGACGCCGTCCAGGCGACGACCGG
This sequence comes from Microbacterium pasadenense, assembly GCF_047246565.1. Lineage (NCBI taxonomy): Bacteria > Bacillati > Actinomycetota > Actinomycetes > Micrococcales > Microbacteriaceae > Microbacterium > Microbacterium pasadenense. Next base: position 72,718 of record NZ_JBFOKN010000001.1, read on the forward strand.
CATCGACCTGCGGCAGATCATCCAGGGCCAGGCCACCGGCCGCGGCGTCGCGCAGGGCTTCCAGCAGCAGGAGGAGGCGCCGGCTCCGGCTCCCCGCCTGCGCCGGGACGCCGCCGCAGCGGAGGCGGCGGGCTCGCCGGCTCCCGCCGGCGACACCGGGGCACCACGAGACGAGTGACGCCCGTCGCGTGCCGCGACTGCCCTGGCCCGGTCCGCGCCGCACGCGGCATCCGAGCCGAGCTCGCGGCACGCGGCACGCGGCATCTCCCGCGCGGACGCGCATCGCCGTCGCGGGACCGCCGCCCCGAACCCGCTACGACCGCCGCGCACGGCTGTCAACCCGGTGTCCGGGTGAGGATGCCCTCCGTACCGTCGCGGCATGACCTTCACACCGCGCTTCGCCATCGTGACCGCCTCCGACTCGGGCATCGGCCGGGCAACGGCCCTCGCCCTCGCTGACGCCGGCATGGACGTCGGCGTGACCTGGCACTCGGACGAGGAGGGCGCCAACACGACCGCCGAAGAGGTGCGGGCGCGCGGCCGGAAGGCCGTCGTCGCCCAGTTCGACGCGACCCAGCTCGAGGACGTCCCGGGGATCATCGAGGGCCTCGCCCGCGATCTCGGCGGCCTCGACGTGTTCGTCAACAACGCCGGCGGTGGGGCGGGCGGTCCGTTCCTCGACCTCGACATCGAGAGCTGGCGCTCGATCGTCGCGCTCAACCTCGACGGCGCGTTCGTCGGGATGCACACGGCGGCCCGGCTGATGGCCGACGGCGGCAACGGCGGCCGCATCATCGCGGTCACGAGCGTGCACGGCTCGCAGCCCCGCGTCGGCTCGGCGGCCTACGTCGCGTCGAAGCACGGGCTCGAGGGCCTCGTGAAGACGATGGCGCAGGAGCTCGGCGACCGGGGCATCACGGTCAACGCGGTGGCGCCCGGCGAGATCGCGACGCCGATCAACGACATGGAGGCATCCGACGCCGACGAGACGCACCGTCCCGGCATCCCGATCCCCCGTCCGGGCAAGCCGGAGGAGATCGCCGACGTGGTCGCGTTCCTCGCCTCCCCCGCGTCCTCGTACGTCACGGCCGCGACGTGGGTCGTCGACGGCGGGATGCTGCAGATGGGGCCGCAGGCCGGGTCGCACCTCGAGTCCGACGCCTGGCGCAGCGCCGGCTGACCGGCGCTCCGCTGCGGCGCGGCGCGGCGCGGCGACCGTCCCCTGTCGGGCCACGCGCCGTGCGGAATCGGCCGCGACCGTCCCGGTCAGGCCGCGCGCCGTGCGCGGGCGGCGGCCAGCACCGCCGCCGCGACCAGCAGGAGGGCGCCGACCGTCGCGCCGCCCGACAGCGCCGTGGCGCCGGTGGGGTGCGCGGCGCCGCCCACGAGGTCGCCGAGCCACGGGCCGACGGCGATCCCGACGTTGAAGGTGACGACGACGCCGGCGCTCGCGAGGGTGCGCGTGCGGTCGGTGGCGATGCGCATGAGCAGCGACTGCTGCAGCGGGAAGTAGGCGCCGATGGCGAATCCCCATGCCGCCAGCGCGACGTACATCAGTGGCGTGTCGGCGGCCGCGGTGAGGATGGCGAACGCCGCCGCCAGCCCGGCGAGGACGGCGACGAGAGAGCCGCGCGGCCAACGGTCCGCGAGCGGACCGGCCACCGCGACGCCCACGAGCCCGGCGGCGCCGTAGCCGAACAGCAGCAGCGGGACCTGCGCCTCGGGCGCATCCGCGGCGACCTCCAGCAGCGGCCGCACGTAGGTGAACGTCGCGAACTGCCCGAGCGCGAAGACGAGGGCCGCCGCGGCGAACAGCAGGATCGGCGCGAGCGACGCGTCGGCGCGGGCGGCGCCGCGCTCGCGGGGCGGCGTGGGCACGGGCACGCGCCGTGGCAGCCGGACACCGATCACCACGGCGAGGATCAGCGCCACTGCCGCCAGCACGCCGAACGACCACCGCCACGACAGCAGCTGCGCGATGAGCGCTCCCGCGGGAAGACCGGCGAGCGTCGCGACCGTGCCGCCCGCCGTCACCAGCGCAAGACCGCGACCGAGGTGCGTCGGCGCGAGCAACGACGTCGCGTAGACGATGACGATCGCCCAGAACAGGCCGTGCGCGACGCCGGCCGCGACGCGGGTCGCGACGGCGACCTCGTACGTCGGCGCGAGGGCCGTCGTGGCGTTGGCGACGGCGAAGACGGCGAGCGCGCCCGCGGCCACCAGCCGTCGATCGAACCGCGCGGTGAGACGGGCGAGCGGGACGCTCGTGATGATCACCGTGATCGCCCACACCGAGATGAGCATGCCGACGCCGAGCGGATCGGTCTGCAGTCCGGCGACCATCTCGGGGAGGAGCCCTGCGGGCAGCGACTCGGCCGTCACCGTGATGAAGACGGCGAGGCTCAGCAACAGGAGCGCCCCGAGCGGGAACGGCGGCGACGCCGGGGCGGTCGCGGTCGGGACGGGGGCAGTGGACGTGCTCATACGACGAGCGTAGGTCGGACATCGAGCGCTCGACGACCGGCCGGCCTGCCCCGGGTGGGGCCGCGCGGCCGTGGCCGGCTCCCTGGGCCGCATGCCGCACGCCACCCCTGCCGAGCCGACCCGCCTATCACGGGTGCAGCGCCCGCGGCATCCGCTCGACGCGATCGAGCCGCACAGGGGATGATGGTGGCATGACGTACGCGACCGAACGCCGTTCCAACCCCACCGCCTGGGCTGCCTTCTGGGTCGGGCTCGTCGGGCTCATCCTCATGCCCATCCCGCTGTTCATCGGACTGATCCTCGGCGGCGGGCTCTCGCTCATCGCCGCCGTGCTCGTCGTCATCGCCCTGCTCAAGGGGCTCGCCCGCCGCGGCAAGGGCATCGCGCCCGTCGTCCTGGCCGGGATCTTCGTGCTGCTGACCTGGGGCGGGATCTCCCTCGGTGGCGGCGTCATCTGGTGACCGTCGCCTGAGCCCGCCGCGCCGAGGTGTCCGAGGCCTGACGCGGCACGCGGTCAGCGGCGAAGCGTCGCGCGGGCGACCGTGAACGATTCGAGCGCCTCGGCATCGATCTCGACACCGAGGCCGGGGCCGGTCGGCACGCGGACGTGTCCGTCCTCGAGCACCACGGGCGACGCCACGATGTCGCGGGCGTAGAAGCGGTCGGATGCCGACACGTCACCCGGGAGGGTGAATCCCGGCATCGCCGCGAGCGCCGCGTTGGCCGCCCGCCCGATCCCCGTCTCGAGCATGCCGCCGCACCACACCGGGATGCCGGCGTCGCGGCACAGGTCGTGGATGCGGACGGCCTCGAGGTACCCGCCGACCCGGCCCGCCTTGATGTTGATGACCGTCGTGGCGCCCAGCGCGAGCGCGTCGCGTGCGGCCTTCGCGGAGGTGATCGACTCGTCCAGGCAGATCGGAGTCCTCAGCCGCTGCGCCAGCGCCGCGTGGTCGACGATGTCGTCCTCCTGCAGCGGCTGCTCGATCAGGAGCAGGTCGAACCGGTCCAGCTGGGCGAGGGTGTCGGCGTCTGCGAGCGTGTACGCCGAGTTCGCGTCGACCTGCAGCGGGATGCCGGGGAAGGCGGAGCGGACCGCGGCGGTGTCCGCCAGGTCGCGCCCGGGCCGGATCTTGATCTTGATCCGGACGTACCCCTCGGCGAGGTAGCCCTGCACCGTCTCGACGAGGGCGGCGGGGTCGGCCTGGATGCCGACGCTCACACCCGACGGGATCGTCTTCGCCGTCGCACCGAGATACGAGGCGAGCGAGCGGCCGTCCGAGCGCAGCGCGGCGTCGAGCACGGCGAGCTCGAGGCCGGCCTTGGCCATGCGGTGGCCGACGAACGGCTCCAGCACCCGCGCGACGTCCTCGGGCGCCAGCGTCCCGCGCTCCAGCAGCGCCGGACCGAGCCAGCGGGTCGCGACATCCCAGGCGCCCTGCGTGTACTCGCTCGAGTACAGCGGCGCCTGCTGCGTGACGATCTCGCCCCAGCCGTCGCCGCCGTCTGCGGTCCGCACCCGCACGACGATCACCTCGCGCACCGTCTCCGTGCCGAAGGACGTCGTGAACGGCGACACCAGCGGGATCTGCAGCACACGCAGTTCGATCTCGTCGAGCGAAGCGGATGCGGCGGGCGTGGCGATCGGCATGGCGCCAGGGTACGCGGCGGCGGGCGGGCCGTGCGGGTCAGGCCGCGCGGGTGAACAGGTAGCCGGCCTCGTCGCGGAAGCCGGTGATCATGAGGCCCTCGGCCCACAGCTGCTCGAACCGGCCTCGCACACGCTCGCGCTCGGCCTGCGCGGCGGCGGGATCGTCCCGGCGGATGCTCTCGATGTCCCGGGGTATCGGCACGCTCGCGACGACGTCGTGCGGCGAAGGGCTCGCGGGGCGGCCGCCGGTGAGCGCCCACGAGACGAGCAGCCGATCGGCGTCGGGGCCGTAGTGATGCGGCGAGTGCGACACGACGCGGGCGCCCAGCACCATGAGGTTGAAGTGCGCGTTGCGCGCGATGAGCGGGTCGAAGGTCCACGTGATGTGGCCGACGTCGCGGGCGAACGCCCAGTCCCGCTGGTGCTGTTTCAGCCGGCGGCCCAGCCCGGCGGCGCGGTAGTCGGACGAGATGCCGGTGATGTGCGAGTGCATCGACCGGGTGGCCGGTGGGCCGAAGAAGGCGGCGGACGCGCCGATCATGAGATCGCCGTCGTAGAGCCCCACGACGTAGTTGCCGGATGCCGCGAGCGCGCGCAGCAGCTCGGCGGAGACCCCCGACCCGTCCTGCCAGACCTCGTCGAGGACCTCGGCCGCGCGACGGGTCTCGTCCGCCGTGAGCAGCTCTTCGATGCGGATATCGTCATCGTGCATGTGCACACGCTAGCGCCACCGGCATCCGTTGCCGCAGGGGTCGATCACGCCCCGATTAGAATCGGGGCCGTGCAGCTCAACGAGACCCGAGCGTGGAATCGCTTCTACGCCCCCGGTACGCCGATCGACATCGAGACCGCCACGGGATCGCTGAACGACCTGCTGGACGAACGCGTCGCGCAGTACCGCGACAGCGACGCGATCGCCTTCTTCGGTGCGACGATCACCTACCGCGAGCTCGGGGAGAGCGTCGCCCGCGTCGCCCACGGCCTGCACCGGCTGGGCGTCCGCCGGGGTGACCGCGTCGCCCTCATCATGCCGAACGCCCCGCAGCACGTCATCGCGTTCTACGCGGTCCTGCGCCTGGGAGCGGTCGTCGTCGAGCACAACCCGCTCTACACCCCGGACGAGCTCGAGGTCCAGTTCCGCGACCACGGTGCGCAGACCGTCATCGCCTGGGACAAGGTCGCACCGACCGTGCAGGCCCTGCCGGCCGAGCTCGGCATCTCCCGCATCGTGTCGGTCGACGTGACGCGGGCGATGCCGCTGCGGATGCGGCTGCTGCTGCGCCTGCCGGTCGAGAAGGCACGCCAGTCGCGCGCGAAGCTGCACGCCGCCGCACCCGGCACCATCCCGTTCTCGCAGCTGGAACGCAGCGCACCGCTCCCCGAGAGCCACCCCCGCCCCCTCGTGGGGGACCTCGCCTGCCTGCAGTACACGTCCGGCACCACCGGGACGCCGAAGGGCGCCATGATCACGCACGGCAACCTGTGGTCGAACGCCCGGCAGGGCGCGGCGTGGATGCCGAACTTCACCCACGGCCAGGGGAGCATCTACGGCCTGCTGCCGATGTTCCACTCGTTCGGCCTGCTGCTGAGCGTCATCTACGCCGTCGAGACCGGCTCGCGCGCCGTGCTGTTCCCCACGTTCGACCCGGAGCTCGTGACGGATGCCGCGAAGCGGTTCCCGCCGACGTTCATCCCCGCCGTCCCCCCGATGTTCGACCGGCTGTCCCGGGTCGCGCGCGACGGCGCCCTGGACCTCAGCGAGGTCGTGTACTCGATCTCCGGCGCGATGACGCTGACGCCCGCCGTCGTGAAGCGGTGGGAGACGCTCGCCGGGAGCATGCTCAACGAGGGCTACGGCCTGACCGAGACGAGCCCGGTCGCCCTCGCCAACCCGTTCTCGGACGTCCGCAAGATCGGCGCGATCGGCATCCCGTTCCCGACGACCGACATCCGCGTCGTCGACCCCGAGTCCCCCGACCGGGAGGTCGCGCAGGGCGAGACCGGCGAACTGCTGATCAAGGGGCCGCAGGTCTTCCAGGGGTACTGGAACCGCCCCGAGGAGACCGCCGCGACGCTGCTGGAGGGCGGCTGGCTGCGCACCGGCGATCTCGTCCAGCAGGACGAGGACGGGTTCGTGACGGTCGTGGACCGGAAGAAGGAGCTCATCATCACCGGCGGGTTCAACGTCGCACCGACGGAGGTGGAGAAGGTCGTCAACACGACCCCGGGCGTCGCCGAATCCGCCGTCGTGGGGCTCGCCCGCGGCGGCGGCGCCGAGGTCGTGACGGCCGTCGTGATCCTCGAGGAGGGTGCGACGTTCGACGAGCAGGCCGCCCGCGAACTGGCGCGCGAGAGCCTCGCCGAGTACAAGCGGCCCACGACCTACCTCGTGTGGGAGGAGCTCCCCAAGTCGCTCATCGGCAAGGTGCTCCGCCGACGGGTGCGCGACACGCTCATGGGCGACCGGCGCGCCACGCGCGCCGCCGAGGCCGACACCGAGGACTGAGCCCGCCGGGGGTGCCGGCGGCGGAGGATCGGCCTACGCTGGAAAGAATGAGGAACGCGTCCCCCCTCGACCTGCCGACGTCCGACGAGGCGAAGCCGCATGACACCCGGTTCTTCGGCCATCCCTTCGCACTCGCCCACGTCTTCGGCGTGGAGATGTGGGAGCGGTTCAGCTTCTACGGCATGCAGGGCATCCTGCTGCTGTACCTGTACTACTCGACGGCCGACGGCGGCCTGGGCATGGACCAGACGGTGGCGGCCGGCATCGTCGGCGCCTACGGCGGCGCGGTCTACCTCGCGACAATCCTCGGCGCGTGGGTCGCCGACCGCCTGCTCGGCGCCGAGCGCGTGCTGTTCTCCAGCGCCATCGTCATCATGGCCGGGCACCTGGCTCTGGCGCTCCTTCCCGGTTTCGCGGGCGTGATCGTGGGCCTCATCCTCGTCGCGCTCGGATCGGGCGGGCTCAAGGCGACGGCGACCAGCGTCGTCGGCACGCTGTACGCGGCGGAGGACCCGCGACGCGACGGCGGGTTCTCCCTCTTCTACCTCGGGATCAACCTCGGTGCGTTCGCCGGTCCGCTGCTGACGGGGCTGCTGCAGACGACGGCCGGCTTCCACTGGGGATTCGGGCTGGCCGCCTTCGGGATGGCGCTCGGACTCACCCAGTACGCGTTCGGGCGGAAGAGTCTGCCGGACGCGGCGCGTCACATCCCGAATCCGCTGCCGCGCCGGCGGTACGCACCGGTGGCCGGGATCGCCGTCGCCGCCGTCGCCGTGGTCGTCGTGCTGGTGGTCGCCGGGGCGATCCGCGCGGACAACCTCGCGCTCATTGTCATCGGGACGGTCATCGCCGCCGCGATCGCCTACTTCGCGGTCATCCTGCTGAGCCGGCGCATCACGACAGAGGAGCGCTCGCGCGTCTGGGGCTTCCTGCCGCTGTTCCTCACCTCGGTGGTGTTCTGGTCGCTGTACCAGCAGCAGTTCACCGTCCTCACGGTCTACGCGGACCAGCGACTCGACCGGAATCTGTTCGGCTGGACGATGCCGGTGCCGTGGGTGCAGTCGATCAACCCCGTGTTCATCATCCTGCTGGCGGGCGTCTTCGCCGCCCTGTGGACGAAGCTCGGCCGCCGGCAGCCGCCGACGCCGACGAAGTTCGCCCTCGCCGCGATCATCATGGGCGTCGCCTTCCTGCTCTTCCTGCCGTTCGCGGGCGGCGGCGCGAACTCGACGCCGCTTCTCGCGATCGCCGGCATCCTGCTGACCTTCACGATCGCCGAGCTGATGCTCTCGCCCGTGGGCCTGTCCGTCACGACCAAGCTCGCCCCCGAGGCCTTCCAGACGCAGATGGTCGCGCTGTTCTTCCTGTCGGTCTCGCTCGGCACCGCCATCTCGGGGCAGCTGGCGACGCTGTACGACCCGGCGAACGAGGTGCCGTACTTCGCGGTGCTCGGAGCGATCGCGATCGCGATGGGCGTGCTGCTGCTCGCGTTCGCGAAGCCCGTGCTGGCGCTCATGCGCGGCGTGCGCTGACGCGGGGACGGATGCTGATTGTGCGGGCGGGCGGGCGGTCCGCTCAGGCGGTCCGCTCAGGCCGGGCGACGGGCCGGCATCCGATGTCGTCCGGTGACGCGAACGGCCCCCGGCGCGACCCGGGCGGTTAGCGTCGGAGGATGACCGATTCACCGCGCGTCCACGTCCTGCATGAGAACCCCGAATGGCTGCCGCCGTTCCGCGCGGCTTTCGAGGATGCGGGCGTGCCGCTGGCGGAGTGGTCGCTGACGGACGGGGCGATCGACCTCGGCTCCGAGCCGCCCGAGGGGGTCTTCTGGTCGCGGCTGAGCGCATCCGCCCCGACGCGCGGGCACGCGGCGTCGAAGGAGTACGGCCGCGCCGTGCTGCGCTGGCTCGAGTCCTGGGGACGCACGGTCGTGAACGGGTCCGCCGTGCTCGAGATCGAGGTCAGCAAGGCCGCCCAGCATGCCGCGCTCCGGTCGTCCGGGATCGACGTGCCGACGACGGTCGCCGTGTTCGGCCGCGACGGCCTGTCGCAGGCGGCACGGGACTTCCCGGCGCCGTTCATCGCGAAGCACAACCAGGGCGGCAAGGGACTGGGCGTCCGGCGCTTCGATTCCCACGAAGAGTTCGATGCGTGGGTCGCCGGTCCCGACTTCGAGCCGTCCCCCGACGGCATCACCCTGCTGCAGGAGTACCTCTGGGCGCGTGAGCCGTTCATCACTCGCGCGGAGTTCGTCGACGGCGAGTTCGTGTACGCCGTGCGCGTCGACACGAGCGCCGGCAGCTTCGAACTGTGCCCGGCAGACGCCTGCGCGGTCCCGGATGCCGCCGGCGTCGAGCCCGCGCCGCTGTTCCAGCTGCGTCCCGAGATCGACGCCGGGCATCCGCTCATCGTCTCGTACCGGGACTTCCTCGCCCGCACCGGGATCGGGATCGCCGGGATCGAGTTCAGCGAGACCGTCGACGGGCGTCTCGTGACGTACGACGTCAACACGAACACGAACTACAATCCCGACGTCGAAGCGGTGGCCCCGGCATCCGGACCGGGCTCGATCGCCCGCGCGCTCGGCGCCCGGCTCGGCGCACTGCACGCGGTCGGCTGACGCGGCGGCCCACGCGGGGTCGGCCGCGGCGCCCGGCAGGGGGGCTGACGCTGCGCCCTCGCGCGGTCGGCTGACACGGCGCCCCTCGCGGGGTCGGCTGACACGGCGCCCCTCGCGGGGTCGGCTGCGGCGCCCGGTGAGCATGGCGTCACGGTGTGCCGCATGTCGGGTGCGGACCGCCGAACAGGGCAGAATCGAGGGATGACCACGTCCGTCCCTCCCCTCCATCCCGCTCACGCCTGCCTCATCGTGCACGGCAAGGACACCCCGGGGATCATCGCGGCCATCTCGGCGATGATCACGCGCATCGGCGGGAACATCGTGGCGTTCGACCAGTACTCCGACGACCCGCGGGGTGGGGCGTACTTCCAGCGCGTCGTGTTCCACCGGCCCGACTTCGCCGCCGCCCGCCCTCAGATCGAGACCGAGATCGCGCAGACCCTCGCACCGTTCGAGCTGGAATGGTCGCTGACCGATCAGTCCGTGCCCAAGCGCATGGCGATCCTCGCGTCGAAGCAGGACCACTGCCTGCTCGACCTGCTGTGGCGGAACCGCCGTGGCGAGCTCCCCGTCACGATCCCCATGGTGATCTCGAACCACACGACGTCGGCCGAGGACGTCCGGACGCTCGGCGTTCCGTTCTTCCACGTGCCGTCGACGCCGGGGCCGGACAAGTCCGCCTCCGAGGCGCGAATCCTCGAGCTGCTGCAGGGGAACGTCGACTTCGTCGTCCTGGCCCGCTACATGCAGATCCTCTCGCCCGAGTTCCTCGAGAAGCTCGCCGTGCCGGTCATCAACATCCACCACTCCTTCCTGCCCGCCTTCATCGGCGCCGAGCCGTACCGGAAGGCGAAGGAGCGCGGCGTCAAGCTCATCGGCGCGACGAGCCACTACGTGACCGGCGACCTCGACGAGGGCCCCATCATCGAGCAGGACACCATCCGCGTGACGCACGCCGACACGACGGAGGAGCTCGTCCGCCGCGGCGCGGACGTCGAGCGGCAGGTGCTCGCGCGTGCGGTCCGCTGGCATGCCGAGGACCGCATCATCCGGCACGGGAACCACACCATCATCTTCTGAGCCGACAGACGGTGCGGATGCCGCGGCTCGCGCCGGCGCCGCACTTCGCGTCCCTCGAGGGCCTGCGGCATCCGTTCCGGGGACGCCTCGTGCGGATCCGACCTCCGTGCGGCCGCACGTCGCGTCCCTCGAAGCGGGGCGGCATCCGTTCCGGGGACGCTTCGTGCAGATCCGACCCACGTGCGGCCGCACCTCGCGTCCCCCGAAGCGACGCGGCATCCGCTCCGGGGACGCTTCGTGCAGACCCGACCCCGGCGCAGCCGCACATCGCGTCCCTCGAAGCGGGGCGGCATCCGCTCCGGGGACGCCTCGTGCAGATCCGACCCACGTGCGGCCGCGCGTCGCGTCCCCCGAAGCGACGCGGCATCCGCTCCGGGGGCGCCTCGTGCAGATCCGACCCACGTGCGGCCGCACATCGCGTCCCCTGAAGCGACGCGCATCCGCTCCGGGGACGCTTCGTGCAGATCCGACACCGGCACGGCCGCATGTTGCGTCCCCCGAAGCGACGCGGCATCCGCTCCGGGGACACTCCGTGCGGGTCCGACCCACGTGCGGCCGCATGTTGCGTCCCTCGAAGCGGGGCGGCATCCGCTCCGGGGACCCCTCGTGCGGAACCGAGACCCGCGCCGCGCACATCGCCTCCCTCGAAGCGACGCGGCGTCCGCTCCGGGGACACCTCGTGCGGGTTCGACGCACGTGCGGCTGCACATCGCATCCCTCGAGGCGACGCGGCATCCGCTCCGGGGACCCCTGCGCGGGTCCGGGTCGGCGGTGCGGGTCACGCGGACGCGGAGAAGGCTCCGAGGTGCGTCACCGTCGCGGATGCCGCATCCCACCGGCGCAGCGCGCTCGCGCGACCGGCGAGCTCGCCGCCAATCAGCGGCAGCGCGACGGCGAGGTCGGCGACCTTCACGCGTCGCGCGAGGGTCACGTGCGGGGTCCAGGATCCGGGCGCGGTGTGCGCCGCATCCTCGCCGGAGCCGGCGGCCGCGTGGACGTCCGCGTGCAGCGCCAGCAGCTCGGCCGACGGGACCACCGAGCGCGCGAGGACCCGCCGGTCGCCGGCGCCGAACAGCAGCGGCCCGCCGAGCGTCAGCGCGAAGGAGATCCGGCCCGTCAGCGGGCTCGGCCGGACGGCATCCGTTCCCTGCGCCGCCGGGGAGCCGCTGCCATCGGGCACCGTCGCGCGGCCCTCGGGTCCCGCCGGGGAGCCGCTGCCATCGGGCACCGTCGCGCGCCCCTCGGGTCCCGCCCCGGAGCCGCTCCCGCCGAGCGCCGCCACGGGGACCCGCTCGCGCACCAGCAGCGTGACGTGCGGCCGGTTGCTGGGCGACGGATGCCGGCCGAGGCTCGACAGTCCGGCGGCGGCGAGCGCCGCCCACTCGGCACGCACGGCGCGCTCGGTCGCCTCGTCGAGCAGCAGCTCGATGCTGACGACCGGCGCGCCGCGCATGGCGGTCACCAGATGGTGACGCGCTTGTCCTCGTCGAGCCAGAGGGCGTCGGACTCCGTGACCCCGAACGCGGCGTAGAACTCGTCGATGTTGCGGACGATCTGGTTGCAGCGGAACTCGTTCGGCGAGTGGGGGTCGATCGTCAGCAGCCGGATGGTCTCGGCATCCCGGCCCTTCTGCTGCCAGATCTGCGCCCAGCTCAGCAGCAGCCGCTGGATGCCGGTGAACCCGTCGATGACGGGGCCGTCGGCATCCGTCGACCCGGTCGCCTGCAGGTGCAGCCGGTACGCCTTGATCGCGATGCCGAGTCCGCCGAGGTCGCCGATGTTCTCGCCGATCGTGAGCGCGCCGTTGACCGTGTGACCCTCCGCCAGGCCCTGCGGGACGAGTGCGTTGTACTGGTCGATGAGCACGGTCGTACGCTCCGTGAACGACGCACGGTCCTCATCGGTCCACCAGTCGTTGAGCGCGCCGGTGCCGTCGAACGCGCTGCCCTGGTCGTCGAAGCCGTGCCCGATCTCGTGCCCGATGACCGCGCCGATGCCGCCGTAGTTGGCGGCCGGGTCGCGATCGAGGTCGAAGAACGGGAACTGCAGGATCGCCGCCGGGAAGACGATCTCGTTCATGAGCGGGTTGTAGTAGGCGTTGACGGTCTGCGGCGTCATGAACCATTCGTCGCGGTCGATCGGGGCACCCAGCTTGGCGAGCTGGCGGTCGTGCTCCCACGCGTTCGAGCGGCGCACGTTCCCGATGAGGTCGGCGGCGTCGATCTCGAGCGTCGAGTAGTCCTTCCAGCTCACCGGGTAGCCGACCTTCGGCGTGAAGGCGGCGAGCTTCTCGAGGGCGCGCTCCCGGGTCTCGGGCGTCATCCACTCCAGGGTGGAGATCGACTGGCGGTACGCCTCGATGAGGTTCGCGACCAGCTCGTCCATCTCGGTCTTCGCCTGCGGCGGGAAGTGACGCTCGACGTACACCTTGCCGACCGCTTCGCCGAGCGCGGCCTCGACGAGGCTGACGCCGCGCTTCCAGCGCTCCCGGTTGACGGGCACACCGGTGAGCTCGGTGCCGTAGAACGCGAAGTTCGCCTCGACGAACGCCTGCGACAGGAACGGCGCCGCGGCGCGGATGACGTGCAGCCGCAGCCAGGCCTTCCAGTCCTCCAGGCGAGCGTCGGTCAGCAGGGAGCCGAGCCCCGAGAGGAAGCTCGGCTGGTTCACGTCGACCTCGGCGATCGCATCGGCGCGGCCGGGGGCGACGGCATCCCGCCACGGCGCCAGGTCGACGCCGGCCAGCGCGACGGTCTCGTCCCACGACATCAGGTTGTAGGTGGCGACGGCGTCGCGGCTGCGGACGTTGTCCCAGTGGTGACCGGCGAGCTCGGTCTCGACCGCCAGTACGCGGTCGGCCTGCTCGTCGGCGCCCTCGATGCCGGCGAGCCGCAGCATCGTCGCCGCGTAGGAGCGGAACGCCGTCCGGGTGTCGGCGAAGTTGTCGAGGCGGTAGTAGCTCTCGTCCGGCAGCGACAGTCCACCCTGCACGAGGAACATCACATAGCGCTGCGGGTTGCCGGGGTCGGGCTCGACGAAGGTCGCGAACACACCGCCGACGCCCTCGCGCTCCAGCTCGCCGACCGTGCGCAGGAGGCTCGGGATGTCGCTGACGGCATCGACGAGGGCGAGCTGCGGGACGAGCGCCTCCGCACCGCGCGCCTCGATGGCGTCGGTGTCCATGAAGCTCGCGTAGAGGTCGCCGATCTTGCGGGTCTCGGTGCCGGGCTCGGCGGCCTGGGACTCCTCGATGATGACCCGGACGTCGCGCTCGGCCTGCTCGGCGATGAGGTGGAAGGAGCCCCAGCGCGCCTTGTCCTCGGGGATCTCGGTCCGGTCGAGCCAGGAGCCGTTCACGTGGCGGAACAGGTCGTCCTGAGGACGGACGTCGTCGCTCAGCTCGGCGATCTCGATACCGGAGGGGGAAGTGTTCTCGGTCATGCGTCCCAGGATATGCGGCTGACCGTGGCGTCGGCCCGGCCATGCGACGGATGCCGAGGCTCCCGCGGTGGCATCGGTCGCCGCCGCACCGTGCCGCTGCACCCGCGGCATCCGTCCGGTCACTGCCGCGTCGTCTCGCAGCCTTCGGCGACCGGGACGCCGGCGAACCGGTCACGGGTCCACTCGACGAGCTCGGTCAGGAGCGGTGAGGGCCGCTCGACGACCGCGGCGTGCTCGTAGCCGTCGTAGATGCGGAAGTCGACGTCCTGGCCGGCCGCGCACATCCGGTCGACGAAGTCGGACTGGGCGCCGACCGAGATGATGCTGTCGGCACCGCCCTGTGCGAGCAGCAGCGGAGCGGTCTGACGGAGCGGTGCGGTGTTCTCGCGCAGGTGGCGGCCCAGATCGCCGGCCGCCGGCGAGCCGGTGAACAGGCGCGGATCACCGCTCATGCCGAGCGTCGCCGCGACCGACACGATGATCGCCGGGTCGGACAGGCACCGCTCCGACATCTGCCGCAGGATCGTTTCGGCTCCCGGCCGGACGTAGTCCCCGTAGCCGATGTCGTCGTAGATCTCCGAGAACGAGGCGAACGCATACGAGGCGAAGATCGCCCCGCCGGTGACGCCGGTGATCTCGCGCACGAGGGTCGCCGGGTCGCTCGCCGGCGCGAGGGCGGCGACGCCCTGCACCCAGACGTCCGGCGCGTAGTCCCGCGCGATCCCGCCGGTCCACAGGGCCGCGCCGCCGCCCTGGGAGTGCCCCCACACGACCGTGCGCGCACCGACGTCGGCATCCGTCAGCTCGCGCGCGGCACGCACCGCGTCGAGCGACGCGTGCGCGCTGGGCGGTCCGATGAGGTACGGGTGCGGACCCTCGGTGCCGAGCCCGATGTAGTCGGTCGCGACGACCGCCCACCCTTCGGAGATCAGCGTCGGGAGAATGTACATGGCTCCCGACCACATGCCGCGCGGCTGCAGCGACGGCGCGCAGTGCTCGGCGTACCCGGTCGTGCCGTGGTTCCAGTCGATGACCGGCCACTGCCCGTCGCCCTCCTTGGGGACGGCGACGATCCCGCTCGCGACGCGGACGTCGCCGTCGATGCCCGTGGTCGTGTAGAGGATCCGCCATGCGTTCGCCGTCGTGGGGATGCCGTTCGTGAACGGCTCGGCGCGCACGAGGCGGCCGGGCTCGTCCGGCATGTCGCGGGGCGCCGCGTAGAAGTCGTCGACGACCGTGGAGCCTTCGCGCAGCGGCACGGTGACGAGCGCGGTCGTCACGGCGAGGGCGACGGATGCCACGGCCATGACCGTCCGCCCCCACCGGCGTCGCGGGCGCCCGTCGGTGCCCTCGCGTGCGGCCGCGCGGTCATCGCCACGTCGGCGCAGCCGCGTCCACAGGTCGGTCACGCCGCTCATGATGAGGCGCGCCCCGAACACGACCGCGACGACGAGCAGGGTGATGTCGGGCCAGAACAGGGCGAGCGCACCGAAGATGACGCCGGAGATGCCGAACGCGGCATCCGCGATCCGCGCGTCGACGGTGCGACCGCGGCGGAAGACGGCGACCAGGCCGAGGACGCCGCCCGCCAGGAGGAGGATGCCGACCAGAGTCGCGAGGACGCGCACCGTCAGGCCCGGGGTGAGGAGGACGGCGATGCCGCCGAGCAGCCAGGCGACCCCGGTGACCGTGCGCCAGCGCGGGCGCTCTGTCTCGTCGTCAGCGCGGCCGGTGAGCTCGAGGACGCCGGTGAGCACCATGCCGCCGCCGATGAGCCAGGCGAGCACGGCGAGCGCGGTCGTCGGCCGGATGACGATGACGACGCCGAGGACGAGGGCCGCGACCGCGATCGCGATGCGCACGCCTTCGGGCAGTCGGGCGTGGAGACGTCCGACCGCGAGGCGCTGCAGCAGTCCCATCGGTCCCCTCGGGCTCGGTCGCGATCGCACGGCGCGATCGGCGGACTCCCCACGGTAGTCGCGGTGCGGCCGGGCGCCGCGCGTCGGCTGCGGCGTGGTACCGGTGCCGCGGTGGCCCATCCGGCCGTCCGCGCTGCGCCGGTCACGGCGGCGCGGCGGTCGGCGCGCCGGTCCGGCGCGACGCGGCGGAGCGCGACCGGCCGCGGGGCCCCTCGGCTCGGGCACCGCCCGGCGGCGCACTAGGGTGAGCGCCATGGGACGGACGGGGACGACGCGCGCCAGCGTGCGCGACGTGGCCGCTCGCGCCGGGGTGTCGACGCAGACCGTGTCGCGCGTGATCAACGACAGCCCGCAGCTGCGGCCGGAGACGCGGGCCCGGGTCGAGGCGGCGATGGCCGAGCTCGGCTATCGCGTCAACAACGCCGCCCGCGCCCTCGGGACCTCGACGACCCGCACCGTGGGCGTCATCGCATCGGATGCCACGCTGTACGGTCCGTCGGCGGGGATCGCGGCGCTGGATGCCGCCGCCCGTGCCGCCGACCGCTGGATCGCGACGGCCTACGCCGACGCCGCCGATCCCGATTCGGTCACCGAGGCGGCGTCGCGGCTGCTCGCCCAGGGCGTCGACGCGCTGATCGTGGTCGCGCCGCACACCGTGACGCTCCCGGCCCTGCGCGCAGCGGTCGGCACGACTCCGCTGACCGCGCTGCACACCGGGACCGGGGCCGACCGCCAGCGGGACGCGGCGGCCCTCGCGATCGCCCATCTCCGGAGCCTCGGGCACCGTCGCATCGCACGGCTGGCCGGCCCCGCCGACTGGCTCGAGGCGACGGCCCGGGACGAGGGCGCCGAGGCGGCGCTGACGGATGCCGGGCTGTCCGCCGACCTGGTCTGGCGCGGCGACTGGAGCGCGGCCACCGCGGCGGCGCTCGCCGTCGAGGTCGCCGCGGCCGTCCGTGCCGAGGGCGGCCCCACCGCCGTCGCGGTCGCGAACGACCAGATGGCCCTCGGGCTCATCGCGGGGCTGGCTCGGGCGGGCGTCCGCGTGCCGGCGGACGTGAGCGTCACCGGCTTCGACGACAACGCCGACGCCGCGTTCTACGCGCCGGCCCTGACCACCGTCCACGTCGACATCGACGGCGAGGCCCGCCGCGTCGTGGCCGCGGTGCTCGGACTGCCCGAGCCGGCGGCGCCCGCCGAGCCGGCCCTCGTCGCCCGCGCCTCCACCGCTCCGCTCCCCTGACCGACGAGACGGCTCGGGGCCATCCGCCGTGCGGACGCGGCGGCGGCGAGGGTCCGCCACGCGCCGTCCGCGTCGGGATCGGGGTGGGCGGCTCGGGGTGGCGGCTCGTCGATGTTATCGGTAACATCTACGCCATGACCGATCCCAACGAGGCGATCACCCCCGCGCTGCAGCAGGCGATCGACGCCGTCCGCACCGACGTGGCCGCCCTGCACGCCGAACTCGTCCGCTACGGCCTCGTCGTCTGGACCGGCGGCAACGTCTCGGGGCGGGTGCCCGGCGCCGACCTGTTCGTGATCAAGCCCTCCGGCGTCTCGTACGACGACCTCGCCCCCGAGAACATGATCCTGTGCGACCTGGACGGGACGGTCGTCCCGGGCACTCCCGGCAGCGACCGGTCGCCCTCGAGCGACACCGCGGCGCACGCGTACGTCTACCGGAACATGCCGGACGTCGGCGGCGTCGTGCACACCCACTCCCCGTACGCCGTCGCCTGGGCGGCGCGCGGAGAGGAGATCCCGTGCGTCATCACCGGGATGGCCGACGAGTTCGGCGGCCCGATCCCGATCGGCCCGTTCGCGATCATCGGCGACGACTCGATCGGTCGCGGCATCGTCGAGACCCTGCGCGGCCACCGCTCCCGCGCCGTCCTGATGCAGAACCACGGACCGTTCACGATCGGCGTCAGCGCGAAGGACGCCGTGAAGGCCGCCGTGATGTGCGAGGACGCCGCGCGCACCGTCCACCTCGCCCGGCAGGGCGGCGAACTCATCCCGATCCCGCAGGACAGGATCGACGCGCTCTACAACCGCTATCAGAACGTGTACGGCCAGAGCTCGGACGACCGCCGATGAGCGCCGGAGCGCACACGGCAGCCGCCGCGGAACGCCCCGAGGCACGCGACGCGGCATCCGTCCTCGCCGCCGGCGGCGGCGCCCTCGGCATCGAGCTCGGCTCCACCCGGATCAAGGCCTGCGTCGTCGACGCGGCCGATCCGAGCCGCGTGCTCGCCGTGGGGAGCTCGGAGTGGCAGAACGAGCTCGTCGACGGCGTGTGGACCTACGCGGCGGATGCCGTGTGGTCGGGCCTGCAGGCCGCCTACGCCGACCTCGCCGCCGACGTCCACCGTCGCCACGGCGTCGCGCTCACGGGCCTCGCCGCGGTCGGCGTCTCCGCGATGATGCACGGCTATCTCGCGTTCGACGAGAGCGGCGGGCTGCTCGTCCCGTTCCGGACCTGGCGCAACACGTCGACCGGACCGGCGGCAGCCGAGCTCACCGACCTCCTCGGCGTGAACATCCCGCTGCGCTGGTCGATCGCCCACCTGCACCAGGCGATCCTCGACGACGAGCCGCACGTCGGCCGGCTCTCGAGCATCAACACCCTCGCCGGGTGGGTCCACCACCGCCTCACCGGCCGCTTCGTCCTCGGCGTCGGCGACGCGTCGGGCATGTTCCCGATCGACGCGCACGGCGACTACGACCGCGACCGGGTCGCCGCGTACGACGCCTGCGCCGCCTCCGTCCTGGGCGGGCGCAGCGTGACCGACCTGCTGCCGGCGGTGCTCCCCGCGGGGGCGGATGCCGGCCGCCTCACCGCGGACGGCGCCGCCCTCCTCGACCCGACCGGCGCGCTCCGGCCCGGTGCGGTCGCCGCGCCCCCCGAGGGCGATGCCGGCACCGGCATGGTCGCCACTAACGCCGTCGCACCGCGGACCGGCAACGTCAGCGCCGGCACGAGCATCTTCGCGATGGTCGTGCTCGAGCAGCCGCTCGCGCGCGTGCACACCGAGATCGACCTGGTCACGACGCCCGCCGGCGACCCGGTCGCGATGGTCCACTGCAACAACGGCGCGAGCGAGCTCGCGGCGTGGGCGTCGCTCTTCGGCGCGTTCGCGGCGGCGGCCGGCACGCCGATGCCGACGGATGCCGTCTTCGAGACGCTGCTCGGCGCCGCCCTGTCGGGCGCTCCCGATGCCGGTGGCCTGCTCGCCTACAACCATCTCTCCGGGGAGCCGATCGCCGGCCTCGACGAGGGCCGGCCGCTGTTCGTGCGCACGCCGGATGCCGACTTCACGCTCGCGAACACGATGCGCGCCCACGTGCATGGCGTCTTCGCGACGCTCGCGATGGGCATGCAGACGCTCGCCGACGAGGGGGTGGCGCTCGACGAGCTCTTCGCCCACGGCGGCATCTTCCGCACCGCGGGCGTCGCGCAGCGCCTGCTCGCCGGAGCGCTCGACGCGCCCGTGACGGTCGGCGACACCGCCGGCGAGGGCGGCGCGTGGGGCATGGCGGTGCTCGCCGCCTACGCCGCCGCCGCACAGGCGGCATCCGCCGACCGTGCCGGCCTCGCCGACTATCTCCGCGACCGCGTCTTCGCGGGCGCCGCATCCGTCACCGTCGCGCCCGACCCGGCCGACGTCGCCGGGTTCGCCCGCTACCTCAGCCACTACCGCGCCGGCCTCGCCGTCGAAGCCGCCGCCGTGACGGCGCTGCGGACCGGCGGCATCCGCTCATCGATCGAAGGAACCGCATGACCCTCTCCACCTCTCTCGAGCAGTACACCGTCTGGTTCGTCACCGGCAGCCAGAACCTGTACGGCGAGGAGACGCTCCGCCAGGTGGCCGAGCAGTCCCAGGTCGTCGTCGCAGGACTCACCGGCCTGCCGGTGCGGGTCGAGTGGAAGCCCGTCCTGAAGGACGCGGACTCGATCCGCCGCCTCGCCCTCGAGGCGAACGCCGACGACTCGGTCATCGGCGTCATGGCGTGGATGCACACCTTCAGCCCCGCCAAGATGTGGATCTCGGGCCTCGACGCACTGCGCAAGCCGCTGCTCCACCTGCACACCCAGGCGAACGTCGAGCTGCCGTGGGCCGACATCGACTTCGACTTCATGAACCTCAACCAGGCCGCCCACGGCGACCGGGAGTTCGGGTACATCCAGACCCGACTGGGCGTCGCGCGCAAGACGGTCGTCGGCCACGTGTCGAACCCCGCCGTCCTCCGCCAGATCGAGGACTGGCAGCGGGCCGCGGCCGGCTGGCAGGCCGCCCGCACCCTCAAGCTCGCCCGCTTCGGCGACAACATGCGCTACGTCGCCGTCACCGAGGGCGACAAGACCGAGGCGGAGCTCCAGTTCGGGGTTCAGGTCAACACGTGGGGCGTGAACGAGCTGGCGGATGCCGTGGCCCAGGCCACCGACGAGCAGGTCGATGCCCTCGTCGCCGAGTACATCGTGTCCTACGACGTGGCCGAGGAGCTCCTCCCCGGCGCCGAACGGCACCAGTCGCTCCGCGACGGCGCCGCCATCGAGGTCGGTCTGCGCTCGTTCCTCGAAGCCGGCGGGTTCGGCGCCTTCACGACGTCGTTCGAGGACCTCGGCGCTCTCACGCAGCTCCCCGGCCTGGCCGTGCAGCGCCTGATGGCGGAGGGCTACGGCTTCGGCGCGGAGGGCGACTGGAAGACGGCGATCCTCGTGCGCGTCGCGAACGTCATGGGTGCGGGCCTGCCCGGCGGGGCGAGCCTCATGGAGGACTACACGTACGACCTCGTTCCCGGCCAGGAGCGGATCCTCGGCGCGCACATGCTCGAGGTGTCGCCGTCGCTCACGACCGCGAAGCCGCGCCTCGAAGTGCACGAGCTGGGGATCGGTGGGAAGTCCGACCCGGTGCGCCTGGTGTTCACCGCGGACGCCGGCCCGGCCCTCGTCGTCGCGATGAGCGACATGCGCGACCGGTTCCGCCTCGTCGCGAACGTGGTGCAGAACGTCGACGCGCCCGACCTGCCGAAGCTGCCGGTCGGCCGCGCCGTGTGGGAGCCGGCTCCCGACTTCGCGACGTCGGCGGCGTGCTGGCTCGCGGCGGGTGCCGCGCACCACACTGTGATGACGACGGCGGTCGGCATCGACGTGTTCCGCGACTTCGCCGACATCGCGGGCACCGAGCTGCTCGTCATCGACGACGACACGACGGTCCGCGGCTTCACGAAGGAGCTGCGCTGGAACCAGGCCTACTACCGCCTCGCCCGGGGGCTGTAGTCAGCGACGCGAACGCCGCGCGGAGCGACCGGCATCCGGTCGGCCCGCGCGGCGTTCGCGTGCGCCCGGTGCGGAGGCTTCCGGCTACCGACGCCGGTGCACGGCCTCGCAGCCGATGCCGGGGACGGTGCCGCGGCGTCGGTCACGCCAGCGCCGTCGGGCGCGCGCCTCGGGTCAGTGCCCGTGGCCGGGCAGGATCAGCCGGTGCTCGGAGTGGTCGGGCGCATCGCTGCCCACCGCGGTCGACCCGAGTGCCGGCGTGACGAGGCCCGCGACGACCACGCAGCCGGCCACCAGACCGAGCATGCTGGTCCGTGGCACGGTGCGGGCGGGCGTCTGGTCCGTGGCGTCGGACGGGGCCGCCGCCGGAGCGCTGCCGCCACGCGCCGCGCGGCGCAGGACGGCAGCCGCCGCGACGCCGTACACGAGCGACAGCAGCACGATCACCGCGACCGCGAGGGCGCTGATCCGACCCGGGTCGACGATAAGAGCCGCGGTGGCTCCGACGAGGCCGGCGATCGCGGACAGGGCGCCGCTGCGCGGCGCGACGACGCGGGCCTTCGCGAGAGCCACGACACCCCAGAGGAGTGCCGCGGCTCCCGCGGTAACCAGCAGGATCCCGGTGCCGCGCGCGGCGGCACTCGATCCTTGCGTGAGTGCCCCCGCACCGAGGCCCATCTCCAGGAGCCCCGCGCCCCACGCGGCGAGCGTGGGCCACGAGCGGGTCAGTGCGGAAAGCGGCATCAGACGGCTTCGCGCGGCGCGACGTTCTTGTCTGCGGCGAGCGCGACACCCAGGAGGATCAGCGCGCTGGCGAGGTGCAGGAAGTGGTCAGCCGTGTTCAGCGCGAGGACGTTCGCGCCGGTGTCCGCGATGAAGAAGCCGACGATGCCGAGCAGCAGGTAGGCGGCACCGACGATGAGGTTCACGGCCTTCGCCGCGCGGACGTTGGAGAGACCGCCGATGAGCAGCGCCGCACCGATCAGGAGGTGGGCGATGTTGTGCAGCGGGTTGACCTCGAAGATGCCGAGGAGCAGGCCGCCGTCGGTGGCGACGAAGTCGACACCCGCGGTCGCGGTGAAGCCGAGCAGGCCGACGAGGATGTAGACCGCGCCGAAGATCGTGGCGACGAGGCGGTTGGGTGAATTGCGCATGGGATGTGTCCCTCCGTTGGGCGGCGGATGCCGCGATTCTGCATCCGGGTGCTGTGGTGCAGGTGTTGTTCGGTGTCATGCCCGGATCGGATGGGGGGAATCTCCCGCCGCGGTCCGAGCTGCTCGGGGAGAGATCGACGGATCGAACGCTCCGGGTCGTCACCGACGCGGACGTCAGTGCGGGCTGGCTGCCTCACCCGAGGGTACGGTCGGACGGGGGTGCGATGACGAGGGGTTGCACGTCTCGCGATGCCCCTGATATAGACCGCGGCCAGGAGTTCTGCTCAGGATGAGCGGCCGTCCGCGAGCAGGCGGCCCGCCTCGCGCAGCCATCGGCCGGGCGCGGCCAGCGAGGCGGTGGCGCTGCCGGCGAGGTCGGTCAGCGAGACCGCGGTCGCGAACGACGAGACGTCGGCATCCGGCGTGATCCGGCCTGCCACGAGGACGGTCGGAACGCCCTGCTCGGCGGCGAGCACCTGCACGAACGAGGGGACCTTGCCGGCCGCCGACTGCCCGTCGAACGATCCTTCGCCGGTCACGACGACGGATGCCGCCGCGATCGCGTCCCGCAGCCCGATGAGATCGGCGACCTCGCCGGCTCCCGGGACGAGTCGTGCGCCCCACGCCGCCAGGGCGAAGCCGGTGCCCCCGGCGGCGCCCGCTCCGGGCATCGTCGGGTCGAGCGGTGCGGCGGCGTCCCCTCGCCCCCCGACGACACCGCGCGCCGCCGCCTGCGCACCGGCGCCGACGACTGCGGCGAACCGGACGAGCGCGGCATCCACCGCCGGGATGTCGGCGGGGGCGAGGCCCTTCTGCGGCCCGAAGACGGCGGCCGCGCCGCGCGGACCGGTGAGCGGGTTCGTCACGTCGCTGAGGACGATGACGCCTCCGGGCGGCAGCGCCCGGAGCCGGGAGAAGTCGGCCGCTGCGATGGCGGCCAGCCCCCGCGCGCCACGGGGGACGTCAAGGCCGTCGGCGTCGTGGAACCTGGCTCCGAGCGCACGCAGCATCCCGGTTCCGCCGTCCGACGAGGCCGACGAGCCGATCCCGAGGACGAGGCGCGTGGCACCCGCGTCGAGGGCGGCGGCGATCGCCTCGCCGAAGCCGGTGGTGTCGGCATCCCAGGGCAGCCGGGCATCGCCCAGCAGCTCGATGCCGCTGGTCGACGCGAGCTCCACGACGGCGGTCCCGCCCGGCAGGCGGAGCCAGGAAGCCGGCACCTCGGCCCCTCGCGGGCCTCGCACCCGCACCGGCATCCGCTCGGCGCCGGGGACGGCCGCCGCGAAGGCATCGAGGGTCCCCTCCCCGCCGTCGGCCATGGGGCGGAGGACGACCTGGGCGCCGGGGTCGGCGGAGCGCCAGCCGGCTGCGATCTCCGTCGCGGCCGAGGCGGCCGGGATCGACCCCTTGAAGCTGTCCAGGGCGATGACGACCGTCATGCGTGCGGCGCGGCGACGGCCGGTGACGGCTCCGCCGACGTGAGCGCGGGGGTGCTGGCCCGCACCAGCACCTCGAGCCGCAGCGTGTCGTCGTTCGGCGTCCACTCCGGATCGATCGCCGCACGGAACGCCTGGTAGCCGACCTCTTCCAGCGGCACTCGGACGGTCGTGAGCGCGGGCGTCACATCACGCCCGGTGGGGATGTCGTCGAAGCCCGCGAGGGCGATGTCCTCGCCGGGCGCGCGGCCGGCGGATCGGAGCGCCGACATCGCGCCGATCGCGACGACATCGCTGATGCCGAAGACGACCGTGCCCGGTTCGATGCCGTCCGCGAGCGCCCGCGTCATCATCTCGTGGCCCGACTCGCGGGTGAAGCGGCCGCGGTACACCCGCGGTTCGTCGCCGCCCGCGGTCACGAATCCGTTCGCGAACCCGTCGAGACGGGCGTCGCTCGTGATCGTGCCCTCGGCGGCCGCGAGCACGACCGCCCGGCGGTAGCCCCGCTCGACGAGGGCCGTCGCGAGAGCCTCGGCACCGGCACGGTTGTCGAGGATGAGCGACCGAGCGCCCGTCACGCCGGCGCCGAGCGCGACGACACGGCCGCCCGTCGCCGACAGCTGCTCGAGCTCGCGGGCGAGTCCGGCGTCCTCCCCCGCGGTGTTGCGGGAGGCGGCGAGGATCAGCCCTCGGGGCCGCTGACCGCGCAGCGCCCGCACCAGCCGGACCTCCCGGGCGGGATCGCGCTCGGTGATCGCGACGGTGACGACGAGGCCCGCCTCGTCAGCACCGCGGGCCACGCCGGCGGCAATGAGACCGAAGTACGGGTCGGCGATGTCGGCGACCAGCAGGGCGATGATCGCGGAGGTGCCGCGCGCGGTGGCCTGCGCGGACAGGTTCGCCGTGTATCCGAGACGCGCGGCCGCGGCCTCCACCCGCTCGCGGTAGGAGTCCGCGACCTTGCGGGTCGAGCCGTTCAGCGCGCGCGACGCCGTCGCCAGCGAGACCCCCGCTTCGCGCGCGACATCGTCGAGAGTGACGGCGCCGAGCGTGACGGTGCGGCGGATCGGCGTGGGGTCGGTCATGGTCGGAAGTCTATGGCGAGGTCGTCGGCGTTCCCGGGAGGGCTCAGAGGTGCGGCGAGACGGATGCCGCGAAGGTCTCCGCCGTCCGACGTGCGACCTCTGCCGGCGCCGCGCTCCAGATGTCTGCATTGAAGATCTCGACCTCGACGTCGCCGGTGTATCCGGTGTCGACGACGGCCCGGGTGAGGCGCGCCAGGTCGATGACGCCGTCGCCCGGGTAGTGGCGGCCGAGCAGCACATCCGCCGGGAGCGGGGTCTTCCAGTCGCACACCTGGTACGTCGCGATGCGCGCCTCGCGGCCCGCCCGCTCGATCGAGTCGTACACGTCGGGGTCCCAGAAGACGTGGAACGTGTCGACCGTCACGCCGACGACCGACGGGTCGAAATCGGCCGCGATGTCGAGCGCCTGGCCGAGCGTCGACACGACGCAGCGGTCGGTCGCGTACATGGGGTGGAGCGGCTCGAGAGCCAGCGTGACGCCCGCGGCGGCGGCATCCGGAGCCAGCTCCCCGATCGCGTCGCGCACGAGCTCGCGCGCGCCCACCAGGTCGCGAGACCCCTCGGGCAGCCCGCCCGCGACGAGCACGAGGACCGCCGACGAGCCGGGCGCCCCCGCCGCGGCGAGCGTGGCCGCCTCGTCGATGGCGCGCAGGTTGTCGGCGATCGACGCGCGGCGGGCCGGGCCCTCGGGCATCGTGAAGAACCCCGACCGGCAGTGCGTGGAGAAGCGCAGACCCGAATCCGCGAGCATGCTCGCGGCGGTGGCGAGCCCGACCTCCTGCACCGGCTCCCGCCACAGGCCGATGGAGCGGATGCCGGCATCCGCCGTCACCTGCAGGGCGGTGGCGAGGTCGGCGTGCTTCAGCGTGCCCTGGTTGATCGACAGCCGGGCGTCGACGGCGGCGAGTGAAGAGGTCATGCGTCCAGTCCGTTCAGGCGGAGCATCGCGTGCCATCGCTCGGCGGCGAGCTCGGGGCGCTCGAACGCCTTCGCGTCGTTCGCGAGCTCGACGATGCGGGAGAGGTGCGGAAGGCTCCGCGCCGAGTGCAGGCCGCCGACCATCTGGAAGGCGGGCTGGTGCCCGTTGAGCCAGGCGAGGAAGGCGACACCCGTCTTGTAATAGAAGGTGGGGGCGGCGAACACCTGACGCGAGAGCTCCTCGGTCGGCGCCAGGATGTCGAGGTAGCGCGCCGCGTCACCGGCGTCCAGCGCCTGGATGGCGGCGGATGCCACCGGCGTCAGCGCCGCGAAAGCGCCGAGCAGGGCGTCGGAGTGCTGCTGCGCCGCCGACGGGTCCCGCGGCGGCTGCGGGGCGTCCGGGACGTCGGCTCCGCCGATGAGGCCCACGTAGTTGAAGTCGTCCCCGGTGAACATGCGCACGCCCTCGGGCAGACGCTCGCGCACCGACACCTCGGACGCGGCGTCCAGCAGGCTCATCTTGACGCCCGCGACCCTGTCGACGTTGTCCTCGATGATCTCCCGCAGCACCGCCGAGGCGGTCTGCCAGTCGTCGGCACCGAAGTAGCCCTGCAGCTGCGGGTCGAACGCGGTGCCCAGCCAGTGCAGCACGACGGGCGTGGTCGCCTGCGAGAGGACCGCGCGGTAGACGCGGCGGTAGTCCTCGGCGGACTCCGCCGCGCGCGCCAGGTGCCGGGACGCCATCAGCACGGGGCCGGCGCCCTGCTCTTCGGTGAAGTGCAGCTGCTCGAGGTACGCATCGATGACCTGGTCGATCGAGATGCGCTCGTCGGCGATGTGATCCGTGTTCACGCCGACGACGACCGAGCCGCCCTCCTCGCGGGCGACCTGCGCCGACCGCGTGATGAGCTCGCGGGTCGCCGCGGCGTCGAGTCCCATGTTCCGCTGCGCGGTGTCCATGGCGTCGGCGACGCCGAGGCCCCAGGAGTACACGTTGCGGCGGAACGCGAGCGTGGCATCCCAGTCGATGTCCGCGGGCTGCCCCGGCGTGTTGTCGGCATGGGTGTGCGGCACGACGTGCGCGGCCGCATACGCGATGCGACTGCGGAGGGGCGCGGTGGGGCGCTCGAAGCCGGACGTGTCGACGAGGTCCGCGCGTCGGGACGTGCCGTCGCCGGCGAGGAGGGTGAGGTGCGCCATCGATCAGTCCAGCGTCAGCGCGGGCAGCTCGACCTTGCGTCCCTCGCGGCTCGACTGCAGGCCGGCCTCGGCGAGCATCACGCCGCGGGCGCCGGCCAGCAGGTCGAACTCGTAGCGGGTGTCCTGGACGTACGAGACGAGGAACTCCTCCCACTGCTGGCGGAAGCCGTTGAGGAAGACGTCGTTGGTGGGCACGGACTGCCAGTCGGCGTCGTAGTCGTGCGTGTCCTCGAGGTCGGGGTTCCAGACGGGCTTCGGCGTCGCGTTGCGCGGCTGGATCTTCGCGCCGAACAGTCCGACCACGGCGGAGCCGTGCGTGCCGTCGACATGGAACTCGACGAGCTCGTCGCGGTTCACACGGACCGTCCACGACGAGTTGATCTGCGCGACGATGTCGCCCTCGAGCTCGAACACGCCGTAAGCGGCGTCCTCGGCGGTCGCGGTGTAGTGCTCGCCCTTCTCGTCCCAGCGATCGGCGATGTGGATGGCGGCCTTCGCATAAACCGACTTGACCTCGCCGAACAGGTTCTCCAGCACGTAGTTCCAGTGGGGGAACATGTCGACGATGATGCCGCCGCCGTCCTCGGCGCGGTAGTTCCAGCTGGGGCGCTGGGCCGGCTGCCAGTCGCCCTCGAAGACCCAGTACCCGAACTCGCCGCGCACCGAGAGGATGCGGCCGAAGAAGCCGGAGTCGATGAGGCGCTTCAGCTTCTGCAGGCCGGGGAGGTAGAGCTTGTCGTGCACGACGCCCGTCTTGACACCCGCCTCGGCGGCGAGCTTCGCGAGCTCGAGGGCCTCTTCCACCGACTCGGCCGTGGGCTTCTCGGTGTAGATGGTCTTGCCCGCGGCGATGGCCTTGCGAAGCGCCGTCGCCCGCGCCTTCGTGACGAGGAAGTCGGCGTAGATCTCCCAGCGCGGATCGGCCAGAGCGGCATCCAGATCCGTCGTGTAGTCCTCGATGCCGTGCTTGGCGGCGAGCTCGGCGAGCTTGGCCTCGCTGCGGCCGACGAGAAGCGGCTTGACGGTGATGCGGGATCCGTCGGGCAGCTCGATGCCGCCCTGCTCGCGGATGGCGAGGATCGAGCGCACGAGGTGCTGCCGGTATCCCATCCGGCCGGACACGCCGTTCATGATGATGCCGATCTCGCGCACGGCGGGAGTCGGAGCAGCCGCGGCGGGGGCGGGGGCGAGGGTCGTCTCTGACACAGGGAGTCCTTTGGTCTCTCAGGCGCGGACCGAGATGCGGTAAGCGCTTTCCGTTGCACCCAGGATGCCACCGGAAGGCGCTTTCTGCAAGTGATCCCGGAACGCGCGGGCCGCGGGGTCAGACCAGGCGGACGGCGGCCCAGCTGACGGCGGCCAGCGGCAGCTCGAGGACGCCGCCGGACACGACGGCATCCGACAGCGGACGCACGCCGACGCGCTCCGGCTCGGCCAGCGTGTTCGCGGCGTAGATGTCGTCCTCGTGCAGCAGGTGCGATTCGGCGATGCGAGGGTCGCGGCCGTGTTCGCGGACGAACGCCGAGACGTCGATGCGGACCGACGCCGCGTCCGACACGGAGCGGTTCACGACGAACAGGCTCATGCCCTCCGCATCCGCGGTCGCGACGGCATTGACGGCGGGGACCGAGCCGAAGCGGGTGCTCGGAATCGTGCCGGCGTCGATCGGGACCCGCAGGACGCGCTCTCCGGCCAGACGCGACGTGATCGCGAACGGGAAGAAGGTCGTCTGCCGCCAGGCCGGACCGCCCGGCTCGGTCATGATCGGCGCGATGACGTTGACCAGCTGAGCGAGGGATGCCGAGCGCACGCGGTCGGCGTGCTGCAGGAGGGTGATCATCAGATCGCCGAAGACGACGGCATCCAGCGCCGAGTACTGGTCCTCGAGCAGACGGGGCGCGACCGGCCAGCCGGATTCGGCGGGCTTGTCGTTCTGGCCGCCCTCCTCGTTGTGGAGGTACCAGACGTTCCACTCGTCGAAGGAGATCATGATGCGCTTGTCGCTCTTCTTCGTCGCCGCGACCGCGTCCGCGATCGAGGTGACGGATTCGATGAACCGCGCCATGTCGACGCCCGAGGCGAGGAACTCCTGCGCATCGCCGCCGTGCTCCTGATAGTAGGAGTGGCACGAGATGAAATCGACGTCGTCGAACGTGTGCTCGAGGACCGTCCGCTCCCACGAGCCGAAGGTCGGCATCCCGCTGCCCGACGACCCGCACACGACGAGTTCGATGTCCGGGTCCAGCATCCGCATGGCCTTCGCGGTGCGGGAGGCGAGCTTGCCGTAGTCGTCGGCGTTCCGGTGGCCGATCTGCCAGGGGCCGTCCATCTCATTGCCGAGGCACCACATCGTGACGCCGAACGGCTCGGCCCTGCCGTTCGCGACGCGCTGCCGGGTCCACTGGGTGTCGGCGTCCGCGTTGGCGTACTCGAGCAGGTCGATCGCCTCCTGCGTCCCGCGCGTGCCGAGGTTGACGGCGAGCATCAGATCACTGCCGACGAGTCTCAGCCAGTCGGCGAACTCGTGCAGCCCGATCTCGTTCGTCTCCGTCGACTGCCAGGCGAGGTCGAGGCGCCGGGGGCGTTCCGCCCGCGGCCCGATGCCGTCCTCCCAGCGGTACCCCGAGACGAAGTTGCCGCCCGGGTACCGGATCGTGCTCACGCCGAGCTCGGCGACCAGGTCGATCACGTCGCGACGGAAGCCGTCGGCACCCGCGGTCGGATGACCGGGCTCGAAGATCCCGTCGTAGATGTGCCGACCCAGGTGCTCGACGAAGCCGCCGAACAGGCGGCGATCGAGGTCGGTGAAGGCGGAACGGGGGTCGAGCGAGCCGTGAACGGTCACGGGGATCCTTCCTGGTGACGACAGCGGACGGTGCGCGCCACGTTACCGATGACAGCCCGGGCGTCAGAAGCCCGGGTTCGGGTGACGCAGGATGCTCAGCGGGACGCGCGGCGCTCGGGGACGGCGACGACGGCCAGGGCGGCGCATCCCACCGCCGCGATGAACAGCGGAGCGAGCACCCAGGTCAGCAGCACGACGAGGCCGGCGGCCGCGAGGAGGAACAGCGATCCGCGGATGTCTCCGGCGACGGCGGCCGGCGTGGCCTTGATCGCGGCACGCCAGCCGCGTGCCGGTGTCCAGAGCCCTGCGGCGGTCAGCAGCGCGACGCCCAGAGCGGCGAGCCCGGCCCAGCCGACGACCTCGACGACGGCCCCGCCCGGCAGGAAGCCGGAGCGGGCCAGATCGATGTCGAGGAGCAGGACGAGGGCGATCGCCGTGGCCGCGAGCCCGACGACGGCACCCGGGGCGAGGCCCGCGCGGACGTCGGCCCAGAACAGCGCGAGCCGGGAGTCCTCCGCCGCGACGAAGCGGCGCAGGTGGCGGATGCCCGCGGCGAGCGCCACCGGCAGGGTGACCACGACCACCCCGACGAGCGTGATCAGCAGCCCGACGAGCAGGACCTCGCCGAGCAGGGCGAACTTCGCACCGGCGCCGGGGAACCGGACCGCGGGGCGCTCCTCGAGGGTGGGACCGCTGCCGGTGCGGTCCGCCCGAGCGGCGGCGCGGTGCGCGCGCCGGTCGGAGCCGCGGGAGGTGCCCATGGTCAGCCCTTGAGTCCCTGGGTGGCGACGCCGTCGACGAGGAACCGCTGGAACACCAGGAAGAAGAGCAGCACCGGAAGCAGTGCGAGGAAGGATGCCGTCACCGTCGCGCCGTAGTCGCTCGTGGAGGACTGGTCGTTGTACAGGCGCAGCGCGATCGGCAGCGGGTAGTTCTCGGGGCTGGTCAGGTACAGCAGCGGCCCGAGGAAGTCGTTCCACGACCAGATGAACGAGAAGATCGCGCAGGTGATGAGGGCCGGCTTGATCAGCGGGAGGATGATCGCCCAGAAGATCCGGATGTGTCCCGCGCCGTCGATGCGGGCCGCCTCGTCCATGTCACGCGGCATCTGGCGCATGAACTGCACCAGCAGGAAGACGAAGAACGCCTCGGTCGCCAGGAACTTCGGCAGGATCAGCGGCCAGAAGGTGTCCACCAGCCCGAAGTTGTTGAACATGATGTACTGCGGGATGATCACGACGTGGAACGGCAGCAGCAGCGTGCCGATCATCGCGGCGAACAGGATGCCGAGGCCCTTGAACTGGATCCGCGAGAACGCGTATGCCGCGAGGGCGCTCGACATCACAGTGCCCACGACCGCGGCGACGGCGAGGATCAGCGAGTTCCCGAAGAACTTCCACAGCGGCACACCCGCGATGCCCTCGAGCACTTTGGTGTAGTTGTCGAGCGTCGGGGCGTTCGGGATGAGCCCTGCGTTCTGACCGAACTCGCCGTTGGGCTTGAACGTGGAGAACAGCAGCCACACGAGCGGGTACAGCACCAGCGCGGTCAGCGCGATGAGGGCGACCAGCCAGATGACGGTCTGCCACGTCTTGCGGCTGACCTTCCGCCTGCGGGGCGGCTGCGGCGTCGCCTGCTGTGCGGCGAACGTGAGGTCGGTGGCGTTGGGCGAGCTGAAGCCGGCCGTGGACGTGGTCATCGGTTGTCTCCCGCGTAGTGCACCCAGGAGCGCTGGGTGCGGAAGAGGATGGCGGCGATGATGGCGACGACCACCAGGAGCACCCACGCAATGGCGGATGCGTACCCCATCTGACCGTCGGCGAAACCGCGCTTGTAGAGGTAGAGCGTGATGAAGTTGGTCATCCCGGCGGGGCCGCCGGAGCCGTTGGAGATGATGTACGCCGAGGCGAAGACCTGGAACGCGCCGATCAGCCCGAGCAGCAGGTTGAAGAAGATGACCGGAGAGAGCATCGGCAGCGTCACCGCGCGGAAGCGGTGCCACGACCCGGCGCCGTCCATCTCGGCGGCCTCGTACAGCTCCTTCGGGATCTGCTTGAGGCCTGCCAGGAAGATGACCATCGTCGCGCCGAACTGCCAGATCGACAGCACGATCATGGCGGGGAGGACGAGGTCGGGGTTGCCGATCCAGCCGCCGAGGTCGAGTCCGAAGAAGCTGAGCGAGTTGTCGACCGGTCCGTCGCCCGCGAACATCGCGCGCCACACGATCGCGACCGACACCGAGCCGCCGATGAGGGAGGGCGCGTAGAAGGCCGACCGGAAGAAGCCCGACCCCTTGTCGCGGAAGTTGAGCAGCATCGCGACCAGGAGCGCGGCCGCCAGGGTGATCGGGGTGCCGACGAGGACGTACACCAGGGTGATCTGCGCCGACTGGATGAACTGCGGGTCGTCGGTGAACAGCCGCACGTAATTGTCGAACCCGGTCCAGGACGGCGGCTGGAAGATGTTGTACCGCGTGAACGAGAGGTAGAGCGAGTACGCCATCGGCACGATGGTGAGGCCCAGGAAGCCGACGAGCCAGGGCACGAGGAAGCCGTAGCCGGCGAGGGTCTCACGACGCATGCGCGAGCGCTGTCCCGGCCGGTCGAGCGGCTTCTCGGGGCGCCGGTTCCGGACCAGCGAACGGCGTCGCTGACCTCCGGTGACGACGACTCTCGTCGCGGTAGTGCTCACGGGGTGCTCCTGGGGGTGTGAGGGAAGGAGGAGGACGACGACGGGGCCCGGAACGGTCCGGACCCCGCCATGTCATCAGTTGTTGAGGACGACGTCCATCTCGGTGAAGAACTGCGAGACGGCGTCATCGACGCTCATGCGGCCGAAGTTCAGCTCGCCACCCAGCTGGCGGAACTTCTCCTCCAGCGTGCCGTAGCCGACGATCGGGACCGGCGGGGCGTCGCCCAGGCGGTCGGCGATGGCCTCTTCGTGCGCCTTGACCTGCTCGCTGAGCGGGTCGAGCTCGGCCGCCGCGAGGGCGGTCTCCGAGGCGGGCAGGCCGCGGTTGGTGCCGAAGATCTCGCCCGACTGGGGCGAGTTGACGAGGAAGTTGACGAGGGTCGCCGCCGCCTCGGGCGCGTCGGTGTTCGACGCGATCGAGTGCAGCATGGAGGGCTTGAGGTACAGGTCCTTCGCGCCTTCCTCGGTCACCGGCGGGGCGAGCAGGCTCAGCTCGCTGTACGACTCGCCGAGGTTGCCGAGGTAGCCGGCACCGAAGTTGTCCCAGGTGAGCTCGCTCGCGGTGTTGGCGGTGTCGAACGGGCCGAGCGGCAGAACCTCTTCGACCGTCTGCTGCGGCACGCCGATGCCGTCGCGGATCGCCTGGCCCTCTTCCCAGAAGGCCTTCAGGCGCGCCTCGTCGAAGCCGGGCTCGCCCTCCTCGGTGAACAGCTCGCCGCCTTCGGCGCGCAGCTGCAGCTCGAGGTTCTGGATGCGTCCGGTGTAGTCGCTGCCGCCGTAGAACTCGCCGCCGGACGCCTCGGTCACCTCCGCCATCCAGTCGGTGTAGTCCGCCCACGATCCGCCGGCGAAGTCCTCGACGCCGGCTTCCTCGAGGAGCGCAGGGTTCGTGAACAGGCCCCAGGCGTTGGTCGAGGTCGCGATGCCGTATGTCGTGTCGTTCACGACGCCGATGTCCAGGATGTTCTGGGGCAGCGGGTCGGTCTCGATGATGCCGCCCAGGTACGGGTCGAGGTCGAGCAGCAGCCCGTTCTCGGAGTACTGACGGAGGTACGAGTAGTCGAACTGCATGACGTCGGGCAGGTTCTTGCCCGCCGCCTCGGTCTGGCGCTTCTCCCAGAACTCCGGGAAGGCCAGGAAGCTGGAGTTGACCGTGATGTTGGGGTATTCCTCGTTGAAGGCCTCGATGGCCTTGTTGTAGAGGTCGGCACGGACGTCGTTGCCCCAGAAGGCCAGGTCGAGGGTGACCTCTTCCTCAGGATCGAACGAGGCGGCCGGCTCAGGGCTGCCGGCGCAGCCGGCCAGCGCGATGGCCGACCCTGTCGCAAGTGCGACGGCGGCGATGACCCGCTTCTTGATGAACATCCTTGTCCTCTCTTGAACGTCCGCGTTCCGAGTGTGTCGCGGACGACATGGTCCGTTGCTGTGGGCGCCTGATGCAGATGGGAAAGCGCTTGCCCGTCACGGTACTACGTGTTGAAACGATTCGCAACACGTTTTCACCGACCCCTCAGGGTTCGCCGCGCAGCTACTGGGACCGGTAACAGAAATGTTACCGTCCGCTCCGCTCAGCGTTCCCGCGTCACCAGTCGGTCCGCACGGACCTCGAGCCGCGCGCGGTAGATCGCGCAGCGTCGCTCGGCCGCCGATTCGGCGTCCACACCGGGGACGTACGCGGCGGCCGGATGCCCGAAGAAGTAGAACCACAGGTCGTCGCCGTCCACGACGGCGGCGCCGTGGTGGCCGAAGCCGGGACCGGGCACCTCGCCCGCGCCGAGGATGACCTCGTCGGGCCCGCCCTGGCGGCGCCAGTCGACGGCATCCGTCGACCGGTACACCGCCATGCCGCGCCACTCGTCGACGATCAGCCACCACCAGCCGCCCCGCTCGAAGGCGTACGGGCCCTCGTGCGGGCGGCCCCCGACGGCGGTGCCGCCGGGCTCCCACGCGGCCAGGTCCGACGAGACGGCGACCTTCGTGACCGAGTCGGCCGCCTCGTCCTTGTACCAGAGCCGCCACCGGCCGTCGGGTGTGCGGGCGACCGCCGCGTCGATGACGCGGTCGCTGTCGAGCGCCAGCGCGCCGACCCGCCGCCACGCGGAGAGGTCGTCGGAGCGGTACTCGACGATGGTGCGCGCGTGCCCCGGCCACCGGTCGGGCACACCGTCGATCTCGGTGAGGTACATGCGCCAGCGCGACCCGTCGAAGACGACCTCGGGCGCCCAGTGCGTGCGGTCGACGACGGATGCCGGTCCTCCCGGCGCCAGCACCAGGTCGCCCGCCGCATCGGGCTCGAGCGTGCCCGCGTACGTCCAGACGACGCCGTCCGCGGAGCGTGCGACGCCGATGCGACTGCCGTGCACCCACGCCACTCCGGGCCCGGGATCGGGATGGGTCGCGCGGCGCTGCGTGTAGAACATCCACCAGCCGCCGGCGGCGATGACCACCGTCGGGTCGGTCGCCCCGTCGTAGACCGGGTCGCGGTAGAGCTCGGCGGCGCTCACGCCCCGCTCGTCCGCATGTCGCTCACCGGGCTCCGCAGACCCGCCCGGTGGGTGGGATGCGCGGCGAGGATCTCGGGGGTGACGACGGCGCCGTCGGCTGCCGCCGAGGCGTAGATGGCGGTGACGAGCTCGAAGGAGCGCGCCGGCGCGTCGGCGGTGGCGGGCAGCGGCGCGCCGGCCAGCAGCGCGTCGAAGACGTCCCGCAGGAGGGGCGCGTGGTCGCTGCGCTCCTCCTCGTCGGGGAACCGCCACGCCTCCGCTTCGGCTTCATGGCCGGGCGCGGGGGTGATCGACCAGTTGTCGTGGCCGTGCCCGTACAGGTGGTCGACGGTGATGGTCGCCTTCTGGGTGTCGATCCGGATGGAGCTGGTCTCGCGCGGCGACACGGCGCTCGTCAGCACCTGAGCGACGACGCCGTTCGAGAAGACGACCGTCGCCGTCGACGCATCCTCGGTCTCCGTCTCCCGATCGAGGCGCCAGAGCCGCCCCTGCACGCTCGCCCAGTCGCCGAGCAGGTAGGCGAGCAGGTCGAGCTGGTGGATGCCGTGGCCGAGGGTCGTCCCGCCGCCCTCGGTCTCCCACTTGCCTCGCCAGTCGACGGCGAAGTAGTCCTCGCCGCGGAACCAGAGCGTCTGGCACGAGGCGACCAGGGGACGGCCGAGCGCGCCGGAGCGGAGGAGCTCCCGGACGTGCGCGGCAGCCGTCCCGGTGCGCTGCTGGAACACGACGGCGAGCCGGCGGTCGGCCGCGGCTGCGGCGGCCCGCATGTCGTCGAGTTCGGCGAGCGAGGGTGCCGGCGGCTTCTCGACGACGACGTGCGCGCCGGCGGCGACGCTCGCGATCGCCTGCGCCGGGTGCGCTCCCGGGGGCGTGCAGATGAGGACCACGTCCGGATGCTCGGCCGCGAGCAGCGCGTCGAGGTCGTCGTAGACGGCATCCGCGCCCCACTGCGCCGCGAAGGCCTCCGCCTTGTCGCGGGCGGAGTCGGTGACGGCGACGAGGTCGGCGTGCGGGTGGGCGGCCACCGCGCGGGCGTGCAGCTGCGCGACGCCGCCCGTTCCGACGAGTGCGCAGCGAAGCGTGCGGGTCATGGGAGTGCCTTCCTGCGGGCCGCTCATGCGAGCCCCGCCTGCGTGAGATGGAGCTGTGCGTATCGGCCGCCGAGCGCGACGAGCTCGTCGTGCGACCCGCGCTCGACGATCTGCCCCCGCTCGAGGACGACGATGGTGTCGGCCTGGCGCACGGTCGAGAGCCGGTGCGCGACGACGAGCGTGGTCCGTCCCTTCATGAGCCGGTTCAGGGCGTCCTTCACGAGCTCTTCGGACTCGGGGTCCAGGGCGCTCGTCGCCTCGTCGAGGAGCAGGATGCGGGGGTCGCGGACGAGCGCGCGCGCGATCGCGAGCCGCTGGCGCTGACCGCCGGACAGGCGGGCGCCGCGTTCGCCGACCACCGTGTTCCAGCCGTCCGGCTGAGCCGCGACGAACTCCCACGCATTGGCGTCGCGGAGCGCCGCCTCGATGCGGGCGTCCTCGACGCCGCGCAGGCCGTAGGCGACGTTGTCGCGGATCGTGCCCTCGAACAGCACGGACTCCTGCGGCACGACGGAGACGAATCGTCGCACGGTGCGCAGGTCGAGCCGCTGCATGTCCTTCCCGTCGAGGAGGATGCGGCCCTCGCTCGGGCGGAGGAAACCCAGCACCAGGTTGAGGAGCGTCGACTTGCCCGATCCCGACGATCCTACGAACGCGTAGGTCGATCCGGCCGGGATGTGGAGGTCGATGCGGTGCAGCGCGTCCTCATCGGAACCGGCGTAGCGGTGCGAGGCGGCCTCGAGCGAGAGCGTGCCGTCGACGGCGTCCACCGGCGCCTTGCCCTCGTTCTGCTCGAGGTCCGGCTCCTGCAGGACCTCGGCGATCGAGCGGACGGATTCCAGGCCCCGCGCTCCGACGGGGATCAGCATCAGGAGCTGGGTCAGCCCCTGGGTGAGGAGGGTGAAGTAGGTGGACAGCAGCACGACCTCGCCCGGCGAGATCGGCAGGATGCCGGTGAGCGAGAAGACGGCCGCCAGGACGAGGCATCCCACGCCGAGCAGCTGCATCGCGACCCACGACACCGAGGCGACGTGGCCGTTGAGCATGTCCAGGTGCAGGCCCGCTCGACGCACGCCGTCCGCACCGCCCGCCACGCGGGTGACCGCGGTCTCCTCGAGGCCGTGGGCGCGGGTGACGGGCATGAGCGACGCCATCTCGCCGACCCGCGCCGAGAGCACCTCGACCTCGCGGCGGAACAGCTCGTTGCGTTCGCGCGACCGCTTGCGCATGCCGTAGCGGATGCCGATGGCGATGGGGACCGCGAGTGCGTAGACCGGCAGGAACTGCGGCACGGCGATGGCCGTCATCGAGATCGCGCCGACCATGACCATCGTGGCCGACAGCAGCGGGTGGGTGACCTGCTGCAGCATGAGCTCGATGTTCTCGACGTCGCGCACGACCTTCGTCTGCACGACGGAGGAGCTCATCCGCGAGTGGTACCCGATGGACAGGCTCTGCAGCCGTGCGGCGAGTGCGTTGCGCAGATCGGCACCGGTGTCACGGACGACGGTCATGAAGTTCCGCGTGTACAGGATGTGGTTGGGATAGTTCTGCAGCAGCAGTCCGGCGGCGACGGCGAACCACCACACGACATCGTCGACCGGGCCGTCCGCCGCGACGATGTCGATGATCGCCGCCGTGATGACGGGAAGGAACCACAGCGGGATCTCCTTCAGCGTGAAGGCGAGCACGGCGATCGAGAGCCGCCCGCGTCGTCGCGCGATCACGCGCAGGATCGACCGCGCCGGGTGATCGCCGTCGATCAGATCCGTCACGCGGGAAAGCGTTTTCCGTCCCATGGTCCCATGCTACGACGGAAAGCGGCGCCGGGACCAGCCTCGATCGTCGTCGGCCGGAACGGCCGCGGGGGCCGCGCCCGCCTGCTGGCATACTCGGGTGTCGCGACGACGTCGCCCGCTCCCATCCGAGAAAGAAGCCCGATGCCGCTCTTCGATCTGCCGCTCGCCGACCTCGAGACCTACCGGCCCGCCGTGCGTCGCCCCGACGACCTGGTCCCGTTCTGGACCGAGACCCTCAACGAGGCTCGCGCCCTCTCCTCCCCGGCGAGGACGGAGCGGGTGGACACCGGCCTGCGGCTCGTGAACACGTGGGACCTGGAGTTCAGCGGCTTCGGCGGGCACCGCATCCGCGCGTGGCTGCACGCGCCCGCGGATGCCACGGGCCCGCTGCCCACCGTGATCGAGTTCCACGGCTACTCCGGCGGCCGTGGCCTCGCCTGGCAGAACCACACCCTCGCCGAGGCGGGCTATGCGCACATCGTGATGGACGCCCGCGCCCAGGGGTGGCGCGTCCCCAACGACACGCCCGATCCCGCCGCCGAGACCGGCGACGCCGGGATGCCCGGCGTCCTGACGCGCGGCATCCGCGACCCCCGCAGCTTCTACTACCGGCGCGTGTTCACCGACGCGGTCCTGCTCGTCGAGGCGGCTCGGACGCTGCCGGCCGTCGACCCTGAGCGCATCGCGATCAGCGGCGCGAGCCAGGGCGGCGGCATCGCGATCGCCACCGCGGCCCTCGCCGACGGCCTGCTCGGCGCGATCGTGGACGTGCCGTTCCTCAGCAACATCGAGCGTGCGCTGGCGATCACCGACAGCGAGCCGTACGGCGAGATCGTCGCCTACCTCGCGCGGTATCGCGACCGGATCGACGAGGTCGCGCACACGCTGTCGTACATCGACGGGGCGAACCTCGCTCCCCTCGCGGAGGTGCCGACGCTGTTCTCGGTCGCGCTGCGCGACACGGTGTGCCCGCCGTCGACGGTCTACGCGGCATACAACGCCTGGGGCGGGGACAACCGCGAGATCGTCGTCTACCCCTTCAACGGCCACGAGGGCGGCGGCGAGCACCACATGCCGCGCCGGCTCGAGTTCCTGGACCGCGTCCTGCGCGGCTGAGCGGACTGAGCCGAGCGCCGGCCCGCGCTCGCGGGCCGGGGCGGGCGCTCGCCGGCCGCGGTCAGCCGAACGGGCGGGCGACGGGGCGGAGCAGACCACCGACCCGGGTCGTCGGCCAGCGCTCGTCGGCGGTGAGCACCTCCACGCCGGCATCCGTCACGAGGACGGTGTCCTCCACCTTCGCCCCCGGCGCGCTCGGGTTCCACGCGAACGCGTGGCCCGCCCTCACGACGTCACGCGTCTCCGCCGTCGCCCGCGGGTCGCGGCCGGCATACCCGGCGGCGCCGCCCTGGTGGTGGCGCTGCCACTCGTCGGCGTCGAAGCCGGCGTCGGCATAGCCCCGGCATCCCGCGGCGAAGGCGTCGTGCAGCTGCGCGCCGGGCCG
Organism: Microbacterium pasadenense; assembly: GCF_047246565.1. Lineage (NCBI taxonomy): Bacteria > Bacillati > Actinomycetota > Actinomycetes > Micrococcales > Microbacteriaceae > Microbacterium > Microbacterium pasadenense. The sequence continues at coordinate 111,924 of NZ_JBFOKN010000001.1, forward strand.
CGTCGCGGCGAAGAAGGCCGCCTCGACGGCGAGTATGCGGTCGTCGTCCGCACCCCGCTCCCCGACCCATCGCGTCGCGTTGGCGATGAGCCCGGACCGGCGGCCGCACACGACGAGCATGGCCCGCTCCCCGAGCGGCCCGTCCGTCGGCAGCGGATGCCGGTGCGCCCGGCGGCCGGCGCCGGCGACGAGGACCACGAGGGGATCGATCCCCCGCGCGACGAGCCGGCCGGCCAGAGCCGACGCGGCGTCGCGCTCCGCCGTGGCGGGCGAGAGGCCGGATGCCACCTCGGTGAGCACCTCCGCCACCTCGCGTCCGAGCACGCGGTACCGGGCGGTCTCGGCCGGCAGCAGTTCGGCGCGCGCCGCGCGGAGCTCGGCCGGGACGTCGGCTTCGGGAGTCGCGGGACCGGCCGCGGCCGCCGCTGCGGCGGGCGGGGTCTGCCACGGCACGGGGACGATGGCGGCGGCATCCGCGTCGAGGAGCTCCTCCGCGACGAGGCGGTCGGCTTCGTTGGCGGAGACGTACAGGGTGTCGCCGTCGTCGGCGGCCCGCACGGCGAGGACGGGCGGGCCGGCGAGGGAGACGTGGGTGCGGATGCCGTCGAGGTACCAGGCGATCGCCTCGTGCGAGGTCAGCAGGATCGCCGACGTGCCGAGCCGAGCGCGGAGGGCGCGCAGGCGGTCCTGTTTGACGCGGCGATCCGCGATGGAGGGGGGCATGATCGACTCCCGGTCGTGAAACGTTTTCTCGGTAGTATGGCCGATGTCGAGAACAGAGCGGAGACGCCGTGGCACACACCGCCCGCGCGACCATCACCCAGGTCGCCCGCGCCGCCGGAGTCTCGCTGTCCACCGTGTCGCGGGTCATGAACGGCAACCCGACCGTGGACGCCGCCCTCGCCGAGCGGGTCCGAACGGTCGCCGCCGAGCTCGGCTACAGCGCGAATCCGCTCGCCCGCTCCCTGGTCCTCGGCCGGACCCAGACCGTCGCGGTCGTGATCCCGGACCTCGGCAACCCGACCTTCCAGTCCATCCTGCGCGGGCTCAGCCGTGCCGCCGCCGACGAGGGCTTCCACGTCCTGATCGCCGACTCCGCCGAGCAGGTGGCCGAGGAGGCCACCCTGGCGACCGCGACGCGACGTCGCACCGACGGCGTGATCCTCTGTGCGCCGCGCATGTCCGCGGACGACCTGGCCGCGCTGCTGCCGGGCCTGTCCCCGGTCGTCGTGATCAACCGGCCGCCGCAGGCGGACGCGCCCACCGTCGCCGCCGACTACCGCACCGGCATGGCCCAGCTGGTCGCGCACCTGTACGGCCACGGCCATCGCCGCGTCGCATTCCTCTCCGGCGTCGCCGGCAGCGCGTCGGGGGCCGCACGGCGACGCGCCCTCGATGAGGCCCGCGCCGCGCACGGCGACCTCGAGATCGTCGAGATCGCCTCGGGCGTCGACTTCGACAGCGGCGCGGACGCGGTCGACGAGGTGCTCGCCGCCGACGTCACGGCGGTGCTGGCGTTCAACGACCTCGTCGCGATGGGTCTGCTGTCGGCGGTAGCGGACCGCGGCATCCGCGTGCCGGAGCAGCTGTCGATCGCCGGCTTCGACGACATCCCGTTCGCCCGGTACACGTCGCCGCCCCTCACGACCGCGGCCGTCCCCGCGGTCGAGCTCGGCCGCGAAGCGTGGGAGGCGATGAGCGCGCTGCTCGCGGGGACGGATGCCGTCCCGTCGGTCGTCCGGGGGCCCGCTCTCATCGTCCGTGGCAGCACGGGCCCTCGGCCGGTCTGAGCCCCGCGGCCCGAACCCGCTGCCCGGGGGCGCCGTGGCATCCGTTCCGACGACGGCTCCGACCTCGCGTGCTACAGTCGCTCCACGTCAGAAAACGTTTCCCCACGTTTCTCCCCTCTCTCGAAAGGCTGGGATCCATGACGCGCACGCGTTACGCGCTCGTCGGAGCGGGCCACCGCGCCCAGATGTACGTCGACGCGATCAGCACGACCTACGCGGACCGGGCCGAGCTCGTCGCCATCTGCGAGCCCAACCCCGTGCGCGCAGCGGTGTACACCGACCTGCTCGCCTCGCGCGGCCTGCCGGCCCCCTCGGTGTGGTCCCCGGATCGGCTCGAGGAGCTCATCCGCGACGAGCGGGTCGACCGCGTCATCATCTGCTCCCGCGACGACACCCACGCCGACATGATCGTCCGCTCGCTGCGTGCCGACGCCGACGTCGTCGTCGAGAAGCCCCTCACGATCGACGCCGAGAAGGCCGCCGCCATCGAGGCCGCGGTCGCCGAGACCGGGCGCGAGGTCGTGCTGACGTTCAACTACCGCTACGCGCCGCGCAACAGCGCGCTGCGCCAGGTCATCCGCGACGGCCTCATCGGCCAGGTGACCTCGATCGACTTCTCGTGGCTGCTCGACACCCACCACGGCGCCGACTACTTCCGCCGCTGGCACCGCGAGAAGGAGCACTCCGGCGGGCTGCTCGTCCACAAGTCCAGCCACCACTTCGACCTCGTCAACTGGTGGATCGGGCAGCGCCCCCGGCGCGTCTTCGCTTCGGGCGCCCTCCGCTTCTACGGCGCCGAGAACGCCGCAGCACGCGGCCTCGGCGAGCGCGCCGCCCGCGGCACGCACGACGGCGACCACGGCCCGTTCGAACTCGACCTGCGTGGCGACGACCGCCTGCGCGCGCTGTACCTCGACGCCGAGCAGCACGACGGCTACCTGCGCGACCGCGACGTGTTCGGACCCGGCATCACGATCGAGGACAACCTGGCCCTCGTCGTCGACTACTCCGGCGGGGCGACCCTCTCCTACTCCCTCAACGCCCACGCGCCGTGGGAGGGCTACCGCGTCGCCGTGAACGGCACCGAGGGCCGCGCGGAGCTCGAGGTCGTCGAGCGCGGCGCCGTCCTCGTCGGCGACGGCCTGCACCCCGTCGTCGACCCGAGCGCGACCGGTGCGGGGGGCTCGACCAGCCTTCGACCGGTCAGCGAGCGCCTGCTCGTCCAGCGCCACTGGACCGAGGCCGTCGAGATCCCCATCGAGTCCGGCGACTCCGGCCACGGCGGCGGCGACGAGCTGCTCCTCGCCGATGTCTTCGCGGGCCCCGTCGACGACCCGCTGGGGCGCCCTGCCGACTGGACCGACGGCGTCCGATCGATCGCCGTCGGCATCGCCGGCAACCGGTCGCTCGAGACCGGTCTGCCCGTCGCGGTCGGCGAGCTCGGCGTCGCGCTCCTGTCGGACGCGCCGTGACGAGCACGAACCGCGTCGTCGTGACGGGCGGTTCCGGCCGACTGGGCCGGAACCTCGTCGCCGGCCTCGCCGCCCGCGGCCATGAGGTCGTCTCACTCGACCGCGCCCCTTCCGAGGAGCTCGCCGTGGACGGCGTCGAGCAGATCGCGATCGACCTCCTCGACGCGGATGCCACGGCCGCCGCCCTCTCGGCCGTCCGCGCCGACGCGCTCATCCACCTCGCGGCGATCGCCGTGCCGTTCAGCGCGCCCGAGGACGTCATCATGCGCACCAACACCGGCCTCGCGGTGTCGGTCCTCGGCGGCGCCGTGGATGCCGGCATCGGCCGGATCGTCGCGGCCTCCAGCCCGACCGTGCTCGGCTACGGCAACCCCGCCGGATGGCTGCCGGACCGGTTCCCGCTCGACGAGCAGACCGAGCCGCGGCCGTGGAACGCGTATGCGCTGTCGAAGCTCATGATCGAGCAGACCCTCGCGATGCTGCGCCGCCGCACCGGCGACGCCGTCCGGTACGCGGCCTTCCGGCCCTGCTACGTCATCGCCCCGGAGGAATGGGCGGGCGCCCCGACCCAGCAGGGACACACCGTCCGCGAGCGCCTCGCCGACGCCGCGCTGTCCGCCCCCGCCCTCTTCAACTACGTCGACGCCCGTGACGTCGCCGGGTTCGCCGACACGCTGCTGGCCGCGCTGCCCGAGATCCCCAACGGCGAGACGTTCTTCGTCGGCGCCGACGACGCGCTGGCGACCCGCCCGCTCGCCGACCTGCTGCCGCAGTTCGTGCCGGGCAGCGATGCCCTCGCCGCGGGTCTCACCGGGACCGCGCCCGCGTTCTCGAACGCCAAGGCCGCGCGCCTGCTCGGCTGGCGTCCGCAGCGCACCTGGCGCGGCGAGCTCGCCGCCGTCGACGCGGCGACCGGATCCCCCGCTCCCTCCCCGGCCGCCGCTGCGGCGCACGATCGAAAGGACGTGCCGGTATGAACTTCGACGGCATCCTCTTCTTCCCCGTCACCCCGTTCGACCGGACCGGGACCGTCGACGCCGACACCCTGCGCCAGCACATCGCGACGGGCGTCGACGCCGGCGCCGGCGGCGTCTTCCCCGCGTGCGGCACGGGCGAGATCCACGCCCTCTCGGTCTCCGAGGCCGACCTCGTAGTCCGGACGGCCGTCGCGGTCGTCGGCGGACGGGTCCCCGTCGTCGCCGGCGCGGGCGGACCCCTCGGACACGCCCTCGACACCGCCCGCGCGGCTGCCGCTGCCGGCGCCGACGCGCTCCTCGTGCTGCCGCCATACCTCGTCGGAGCTCCGCAGGCGGGGCTCATCGCCTACGTCGAGGCCGTCGCCGCGGCATCCGACCTGCCCGTCATCGTCTACCACCGCGGCAACGCGCTGTTCACCTCGGCGTCGATGCGCCGCCTCGCCGAGAACCCCCGCGTCGTGGGCTTCAAGGACGGTGCGGGCGACATCGGCGCGACCCAGCTGATCGTCCGGGCCGTCGCCCAGGCGGGACGCGACGACTTCGCCTTCTTCAACGGTCTCCTCACCGCCGAGCTGACGCAGGGCGCGTACCGCGGCATCGGCGTGCCGCTGTACTCGTCCGCGGCCTTCGCGATGATCCCGGAGGTCGCCAACGCGTACTACCGCGCCTACATCGACGGTGACGAGACGCGCCGCCTCGCGCTGCTCGACGGCTTCTACGCCCCCCTCGTCGAGCTCCGCGACGAGACTCCGGGGTTCGGCGTCTCGCTCATCAAAGCGGGCCTCCGCCTGCAGGGGATCCCCGTCGGCTCGGTCCGCGCCCCCCTCGTCGACCCGACCGCCGAGCAGGAGGCGCGCCTCGCGGCGATCCTCGAGGCGGGACGAGCACTGCTGTGAGCACGATCGCCTCGCTCGACGCGCGCCTCATCCGGGTCCCGCTGACCCGGCCGTGGGCAGCCGACGTCACTTCGGTGGGGGTCATCGCGACCCACGTGGTGCGCTCGGACGGCGTCGAGGGCTGGGGCTTCTCATGGACGCCGCAGATCGGCGCGGCCGCCGTCCTCGCGCTGATCGAGCACGACATCGCCGCCTTCGCGGTCGGCCGCACGGCGGATGCCGCGGAGCTGTGGCAGCCGGCATGGCAGCACCTGCACGAGGCCGGCGGCGGCGGAATCACGACCATCGCCCTCGCGGGCGTCGACCTGGCCCTCTGGGATGCGGCGGCGCGCGCCGCCGACCGGTCCATCGCGTCGCTGCTCGGCACCCGCCGCACCTCCGTCCGCTGCTACGGCAGCGGCATCAACCTGCACTACCCGCTCGACGAGCTCCTCGCGCAGGCCCAGCGGTGGGTCGACGCCGGCTTCGACGCCGTCAAGATGAAGGTCGGCAGCCCCGACCTGCGCGACGACATCGCCCGCGTCGCCGCCGTCCGGGACGTCATCGGCCCGCGCCGCGCGCTCATGATCGACGCCAACCAGCGCTGGACGCTGGATCAGGCCACCGAGGCGGTCGACGCGCTCGCGGCATCCGACATCGCCTGGATCGAAGAGCCGCTCCGCGCCGACGACCTCGCCGGCCACACCGAGCTCGGCCGCCGTCTGCGCGCCTCGTCGCAGGTGCCGATCGCGCTCGGAGAGAATCTGCACAACCGGTACCGGTTCGCCGACTTCACGGATGCCGGAGCGGCGCAGATCGTGCAGCCCAACATCGTCCGCGTGGGCGGGATCACCCCGTTCCTGCGGATCGCGGCCGATGCGCACCGCGCCGGCGCCGCCCTCCATCCCCACCTGCTGCCCGAGCTGTCGGGTCAGCTGGCGATGGTGCTCGAGCAGGATGTCCTCGTCGAGGACATCGAGGACGCCGCCTTCGGCAGCCTCGGAGCCCTCGACGACCCGTCTCCCGTCGCCATCGCGCGCGGCGCGCTCACCGAGGTCCCGCACACGGGACTGGGGATGCGCTTCACCGACCCGGAAGGAACCCGATGACCACGTCACTCGAAGAACTCACCCGCCTGACGGATGCCGCGGCCGCCGCCGCGCCGATCTGGCGCGCCTCCTCCGCCGACGACCGTGCCGCCTGGCTGACGGCGATCGCCGACGCGCTCGACGCGCACGTCGACGAGCTGGTCGAGATCGCCGACCGCGAGACCCGCCTGGGCGCGACGCGCCTGCGCGGCGAGGTCGGCCGGACGACGGGGCAGCTGCGCCTGTTCGCCTCGGTGGTCACCGAGGGGTCGTACCTGGAGCTGATCGTCGACGACGCGGCATCCGACGCCACCCCTCCCCGCCCGGAGCTCCGCCGCATGCTGATCGGCGTCGGTCCCGTCGCCGTGTTCTCGGCGTCGAACTTCCCGTTCGCGTTCTCGGTGCTCGGAGGTGACACCGCCTCGGCGTTCGCGGCCGGGAACCCGGTCATCGTCAAGGCGCACTCCGGACATCCCGAGCTCTCGCGCCGCACCGCCGCGATCGCCGCCGACGCGCTGGCGGCAGCCGGCGCCCCCGACGGATCCATCGCGCTCATCGAGGGCCGCGAGGCGGGCAACGCTCTCGTGCAGCACCCCGTGATCCAGGCCGCGGGCTTCACCGGATCGGTCTCGGGTGGACGCGCCCTGTTCGACCTCGCGACCGGCCGCCCCGACCCGATCCCGTTCTACGGCGAACTGGGCAGCGTCAATCCGGTCGTCGTGACGCCCGGTGCCGCTGCGGCCCGCGTCGCGGAGCTCGCGACCGGTCTCGTCGGGTCGTTCACCCTCGGCGTGGGCCAGTTCTGCACCAAGCCGGGCGTCGTCTTCATCCCCGCGGACACCGGGTTCGAGGACGTCGTCGCCGCGTCGGTCGCCGCCGCCGCCGGCGGCCCCCTGCTGACAGATCGCATCACGTCGGCCTTCCCCGACGGCATCCGGGATCTCCTCACCGACTCGTCGGTCGAGATCCTCGCGCACGGCGCGGAGACGGCGGACGGCGCCCGTCCGGTCGTCCTGACGACGGATGCCGCGGCCGTCACCGCCCGCGCCGAGACTCTGCTGGCCGAGGTGTTCGGGCCCGTCACCCTGCTCGTGCGCTACGGCGACGCCGCCGAGCTGCGCGCCGCTCTCGCGGCGGTGCCGGGTAGCCTCACCGCGACGCTGCACAGCGAACCCGGCGAGGACGTCGCCGACGTGGTGGAGCTGCTGCAGCTGCGCGCCGGCCGCGTCCTGTTCGCGGGCTGGCCGACCGGTGTCGCGGTCACCTGGTCGCAGCAGCACGGCGGCCCGTGGCCCGCGACGACGTCGCTGCACACCTCGGTCGGCGCGACCGCGGTGCGCCGGTTCCTGCGGCCGGTCGTCTACCAGGACGCGCCGGAGGCGCTCCTGCCCGCGCCGCTGCGGGACGCGTCGCTCGCGTCGCTGCCGCACCGGCGCAACGGCGTGCTGCAGGTACCCTCCGCCTGATCGCCGGGTCGCCCGCCCGGCCGTCTGATCGCCCCGCCGCCTGGTCGGCCCTCGGTACGGATGCACGACGCGTGGGGCGTGGGGCGCAGCCGACGCCCCACGCGGCCGCATCGGCACCACCGATCGTGCATCCGTATCGGGCAGACGGCCCGTCGGCGAATCGGAAAGCGCTTCCCCACCGGCCGCCCGGCTGACTAGGGTGGGCAGGTGACTTCTCGCTTCACCATCGGAGAGACCGACTTCCTGCTCGACGGACAGCCGCACCGGATCATCTCGGGCGCGATGCACTACCCCCGCGTGCATCCCGACCTCTGGCGCGACCGCATCCGCAAGGCGCGACTCATGGGCCTCAACGCCATCGAGACCTATGTCATGTGGAACGCGCACGAGCCGGTCAAGGGACAGTGGGATGCCGGCGGCGCACTCGACCTCGGCCGCTTCCTGGACATCGTCGCGGAAGAGGGGATGCACGCCATCGTCCGTCCCGGGCCGTTCGTCTGCGCCGAGTGGCACGGCGGCGGCCTGCCGACCTGGCTGACCGCCGACACCGAGATGCGGCTGCGCAGCTCCGACCCGCGCTACCTCGCCGAGGTGACCGCGTACCTGCAGCGGGTGAACGCGATCGTCGCCCCGCGCCAGATCGATCACGGCGGGTCGGTCATCCTGGTCCAGATCGAGAACGAGTACGGCGCGTACGGCTCCGACAAGGCGTACCTCGCCGAGCTCATCCGGGTGACCCGCGAGAGCGGCATCACGGTCCCGCTGACGCAGGTCGACCAGCCCATCCCGCACATGCTCGAGGGCGGCGCGCACGACGGCCTGCACAAGACCGGCTCGTTCGGCGGTCGCATCGAGGAGCGCCTCGCCGTCCTGCGGGAGCACCAGCCGACCGGACCGCTCATGTGCATGGAGTTCTGGTGCGGCTGGTTCGATCACTGGGGCGAGAAGCACCACACGACGACGTTCGCCGACTCGGCGGCCGACCTCGACCGGCTGCTCGGTGCAGGGGCATCCGTGAACATCTACATGGTCCACGGCGGGACGAACTTCGGGCTCACCGCCGGGGCGAACGACTCCGGCCGGTACCTCCCGATGGTCACGAGCTACGACTACGACTCCCCCATCACCGAGTCGGGCGATCTCACCGAGAAGTTCCGCGCGTTCCGCGAGGTCATCGCGAAGCACGCGCCCGTCCCGGACGAGCCGCTCCCCGAGCCGGTCGATGCGCCGACGCCGACGGCATCCCTCACGGCGGTCGCCGACCCGCTGCGGCTCACCGCCGTGGAGCGGGGCGAATTCGCCGCAGCCCCCACGATGGACGAGCTCGGCGCGGACGTCGTGCTCGTCGAGTACTCCGTCACGGCTCCCAGCGACCGGGACGCCGTGCTCGAGGCGGAAGTGCGCGACTACGCCTGGGTCGCCCGCGACGGCCGCCCCGTGGGGCGCCTGCAGCGCACGATCGGCGACGACACCCTCACGCTGCCGGCGGGCGAGCGACTGAGCCTCCTCGTCGAGGAGACCGGCCGGGTCAACTACGACACCAAGATCGGCGAGGCGAAGGGCCTCATCGGCGCGGTACGGCTGGACGGCGCCCGGCTCGAGGGAGCCTGGTCGGTGCGCACGGTGGACGTCCCGGCGCTGGGACGCGCGGTGGCCGGAGCTCCCGCCGCGGAGGACCTGGTCGCGGCAGGCCGAGCGGTCGGTCCGATCGGGCTGCGCGGGTCGTTCGACCTGGCGGCATCCGCCGACCTCTTCCTCGACACCCGCGGCTGGGGCAAGGGCTACGCCTGGGTGAACGGGTTCTTCCTGGGCCGGTACTGGCGTCGCGGCCCGCAGCGCACCCTGTACGTGCCGGGACCGGTGACGCGCTCCGGCGCCAACGAGGTCGTCATCGTCGAGCTCGAACAGGTGACGGATGCCACGGCGCGGTTCCTCGCCCGCCCCGACCTCGGACACGAGGTCGAGTGATGGCGGCGCACACCGCCGCGTTCGACCGGGTCCGGAGCCACGTCACCGCCGGGCAGCTGCCGTCGGCGGTGCTCGGCGTCGCGACGGCGGCCGGCACCGTCGCCCTGGACGCCTTCGGCGCGAGCGTCGACGACCGGTATCCGCTCTTCTCCATCACGAAGCCGCTCGTCGGGATCGCCGCCGCTCGCGCCATCGAACGCGGCCTCCTGACGACGGAGACACCGCTGACGGCGGCGCTGCCGGAGTTCGGGACGGCCCGCGACGACGTCGTCCGGCTGCGCCATCTCGTGTCGCACACGTCGGGGATCTCGGAGCCGCCGCTCGACACGGCGACGCCGCTCCGCACCGAGCTGCTGACGGCCGGACGGGACTTCGCCGCCGGCACCGCATCGCGGTACTCCACCCTCGCGTTCGAGGGCGTCGCGGCGCTGGTCTCGGCCGTGACAGGCAGGGAGTGGGATGCCGAGGTCGCGAGCTGGGCCGCCGAGATCGGCGCGGACGGCCTGAGCCTGGACCACGCCGGCACCGTCGCGGTGGACGACGCGGCCGCCGCCGGCGTCGACATGGACCGCTTCGTCGCCCTCCGCAATCCCGGCGCAGGACTGGCCGGCCGGGCGGAGGACCTGCTGCGCCTCGGCACGGCCCTGCTGCGCATCGGCGCGGGTGAGACGGGAGGCATCCTGCAGCCGGAGACCCTCGCGATGATGCGCCGACCGCTCACCGGCGACATCCCCCGGCTCGAGCCGTATCCGGCCGAGCGTGGTCAGGACTGGGGCTTCACCTGGAACCTCCGCTCCCGCGCGCCGGGTCTCATCGACCAGGACGTCTACGGCCACGGCGGCTGGGCCGGCACGGAGTTCTGGGTCCACCCGTCGGCCGGCCTCGCCTGGGTGCTCCTCACCAACCGCGCCGTGCGCCCCGGCGTCGACCTCGACGAGTTGGACAACGCGGTGGTCTCCGCCCGCTGACGCGAGCTCGCCGCTCCGCAGCCGGAACGCCTCGCCGCTTCCGCGCGTCGAGTAGATGCGGCGTCGCCGCGACGGACAGCCCACCCGAGGCGGACAGACTCGGGCCTCGCCGAGAACGGATGCCGCGGCGCACCCCTCAGAGCTGTGCGGTCACCACGGACTCGAACTCGGCCGCCGTGACGGCCGCCCCGGTGGGCGGCTCCGCCGGGAAGTACACGCGGCCGGTCGGGGGCGCCGGCAGGATCTCCACCCGCAGCTCCGTCGCGCCGCCGCGCTCCTCGGCCGGGATGCGCCACGGCCGCCCGGTCCAGACGGCGTCGGACACCAGGCGGTCGCCGTCCCACGCGCGGGCGACGTCACCGCTCCAGGAGAGTGCGAGCGTCCGCTCGTCCGCCGGATCCAGCGGCACCGTCACGAGGGCGGCGCCCGACCAGTCCGACGGCACCGAGGCCCGGCCCGAGGCCCCCGTGGCCGCGGCCGGCGCGGCGCCCGCTTCCCGCTCGATCGTCCAGGTCGCCGGGGCCACCGGGACTGCGGCGACGTCGACCGGCTGCCAGCCGTCCTCGCCGAGGACCTCGGCTGCCGCGTCCGCCGCGGCGGCGCCCGCGAACTCCAGCGAGCCGTCCGCGCCCACCACGGCACCGGGCGCCCACACGAGCCGCCCTCCGGCGACCACGACCGCGTCGGCATCCGCCTCGTCGAGCACGAGCACGCGCGCACGGACCTCGCCGTCCCGCCGCAGCTCGAACTCGGCGCCGCGCCCGCCCGAAACACCGCGCCCAGCCGACGCACCGCGCCCGCCCGGCGCTCGGAACTCGACATCGGCATCGGCGGCGAGCTGCGGACGGATGCCGGCGGTGGCGGCCGCCACGAGCAGCGGGGCGCCCCGCCATTCCAGCTCGGCGATGGGCTGCGCGGTCAGCCAGGCGAGCGTCACGTCGCCGACCGCGAGCCCGAACGGCCAGGCGAATGCCGCCCCCGACGGCACGTCCACCGGCGGGAACTCCACCGTGCCCGACGGTCCGGTGACGACGAACCGCGTATCGGCGTGCGCCGGCAGCTCGGTGCTCGGCTGCCGGTTCACAACGAACACGAACCCGGTCGTCCCGTCAGAGCGCACCGACCAGCGGAGCCCGGTGACGTCGGGGGTATCGACCGCGTCGTCGGGGAAGGATGCCGGCATCTCGGCGAGCGCCGCGCCCCAGCGGTCGATCAGGGCGTGCTGCCGCCGCAGCGCGAACCAGCTGGGACGCACCGCGCCGTCCACCTGCACCGGCGCGCCGAAGTCGTAGGAGAGGTCGACGAAGTCGTTCGGCGCGCCGGTCTCGTGCGACTCCTGCAGCCGAGGCGCCGGATTCCGCCCGTCGCCGTACATATAGTAGCCCTGCCAGACGCTGCCGGACGCGAGCTTGGCGAGCGCGAGGGCGGCCACGTCCGCCGCGGGCACGTTCAGCCGGCGGTGATAGGCGGAGGTCATGCCCGAGCCGAGCTCGCACGTCGCGAACGGGAACGGCTCGCCGGAGGACGCCCTGCTCGCGCCCACCGCGTCGCCCCGGTGGTCGGCGCCGATCGAGTCGTCGTCGCGCCGGGGCGTCGGGTAGAAGTTCGAGAAGCTCCGCAGGTCGGGGCCGGAATCCGCCTCGACCCAGAACGACTCGGGGTAGCCGCCGTAGACCGGCAGGAAGCCGTCCGGCACCTGCGCGGCGCCCCAGGCGGTCGCCGTCCACAGCGGCGCGGCGAACCCGTGGGTCTCGGCCATCTCTCGCAGCCGCCCCAGGTGTGCCGCGCCGTCGTACAGCTCGTTGTCGACCTGGACGGAGAAGAGGGGGATGCCGCGGACCTCGGCGGCCAGCCGGGCGTACCACCGGTCGACCTCGGCGAGGTACCCGGGATCGTTCGTGCGGAGCGGGAGCCCGGAGTCGGCGAGCCAGTCCGGCAGCCCGCCGTGCCGCGACTCGGCGTGCGCATACGGTCCGATCCGCAGGATCACCTCGAGCCCGGCGTCGAGCGCCGCCGCCGCGAACGCCCGGACATCCTTCCCCCCGGCGAAGTCGTAGGCGCCCCGCTCGGCCTCGTGATGGTTCCACAGCACGTACGTCGACACGTGCGTCAGACCACCGGCGCGCGCAGCCCGCAGCACGCGGTCCCACCGCCGGCGAGGCACGCGGGAGTAGTGGATCTCGCCGGACAGCGGGAAGATCGCCCGGCCGTCCCGTCGCAGGCTCCGCGCGGTGACGTCGACCTCGGCCCGCCCCGGCGAGGCGGTGACGGCGGCGACCGGGGCATCCGTCGGGGCGGCGACGACGAGGCGGTGCACGGGCATGGAGACCTCCGAGGGGCGAGGGGAAAGCGTCATCCGAGCCTACGAGACGGATGCCGCCCGCCCCACGATCAGCGGATCGTCCATGTTTCCCAGGGCTTCCGCCATACCGCCGGAGGGCTGAATCGTTTTACCGTCGCCTCGCACCGCTTTCCCGGCAGAGCTGCCTCACTCACATGCAAAGGAGCATCATGTCCCTCCCCGACCGCTTCCGGCGTCCGGCCGCGGCATTCGCCGTCGCGACCACCGCCGCCCTCGTCCTCGCCGGCTGCGCCGGTTCCGACGACACCGGATCCTCGAACGGCGAGCCCGTCGAGATCACCTTCCAGTCCTGGGTGCCGAACATCGATCAAGCCGTCGACGCGTTCAACGAGGCGCACGACGACATCGAGGTCACCCTCGAGACCGTCACCGCCGGCCCCGACGGCGGCTACGCGACGATGCTGTCCGCCGTTCAGGCCGGCAACGCCGCCGACGTCGCCCAGGTCGGCTACGACGCCATCCCGGACTTCCTCATCAACGACGGCCTCGAGGACATCACCGAGTACGCGGCGGACTCCGCCGAGACGTTCGTGCCGTGGCAGTGGGAGACCGGTGTCTTCGACGGCAGCGTCTACTCCATCCCGCAGGCATCCGGCCCGCTCGGCCAGTTCTACCGCGCCGACATCTTCGAGGAGCTCGGCATCGAGGCCCCGACGACGTGGGACGAGTACTACGAGGCGGCCCAGACGATCCGCGCGTCGGACCGGTACATCGCCGCGTTCGCCTTCAACCAGGCGCCCTGGATGATCGGCCTCGCCCAGCAGGGCGGCGCGAGCTGGTTCGGCACCGAGGGCGACGCCTGGACCGTCGACATCGACGGCGAGGAGACCCTGAAGGTCGCCGAGTTCTGGCAGAAGCTCGTCGACGAGGATCTCGTGAAGGTCGTCGCGGACATGTCCAACGAGTGGAACGCCGACATCCAGAACGGCGAGATCCTCTCGTGGATCTCGGGCTCGTGGGCTGACGCCATCCTCCGGGGCACCGCCCCCGACACCGCCGGCGCCTGGGCGGTCAGCCCGGTGCCGCAGTGGGAAGCCGGCGAGAACGTCTCGGCGACCTGGGCCGGCGGCTCGGCCAGCGTCGTCCTCCGGGGCACCGATCACCCCGCCGAGGCGACCGAGTTCGCCCTGTGGCTCAACTCCGACCCCGAATCGGTGAGCATCCTCACCAGCATCGGAGCCGGGTGGCCGGCCATCGCCGACACCAGCGCGATCGCGTCCCTGCAGGACGACCCGGAGGTCTTCGACTTCTACGGCGGCCAGGACATCTGGGACACGTTCGCCGCGTCGGATGCCGCCGTCGACACCTCGTGGCAGTGGCCGCCGCTGAGCTCCACCCTGTTCGCGTCGTTGAGTGACAACGTTTCCGCCGCGATCGACGGCGGCACCCCGCTGGTGGACGCCTACCGGCAGACCCAGCAGGACATGGTCGACGCGCTGACCGAGCGCGGCATCAGCGTCAAGTGACTCCCGGGGGGAGGGAGGAAAGGGCGCGTCGCCCTCCCCTCCCTCCCCCCATCCGCACCCGAACCGGAGACCCTCCCGCATGACCGCACTGGCCCCACCCCGACGGCGACCCCGCACCCGCGACCGTTCCGCGGCGAAATGGGTCCTGCTCCTGCCGTTCGTGGTCATGTTCGCCCTCTTCTTCGTCGCGCCGATCGTCTACGCCGTCGTGCAGAGCATGTTCACGACTCGCAGCTCCGGCCTCGGACTGGGCCGCCCCGAGACGGCCTTCGTCTTCCTCGACAACTACGCCCGCGCGCTGGGCGACGCCGCCTTCCTCGACAGCGTCGGACGACTGGTGGTCTTCGCCGCCATCGAGGTGCCGCTCATGGTCCTCACCGCGCTCGGTCTCGCCCTCCTGCTCGACTCGGGCAAGGCGCGGTTCCCGCGCTTCTTCCGCGTGCTCTACTTCGCGCCCTACGGCGTGCCCGGCGTGATCGCCACCCTCCTCTGGGGCTTCCTCTACATCCCCGCGACGAGCCCGGTCCTGCAGGGGCTCGGCGAGCTCGGGATCGCCGTGGATCCGCTCGCGAGCGGGAATGTCCTGTTCGCCATCGCGAACATCGCCCTCTGGGGATTCGCCGGCTACAACATGGTCATCCTGATGGCCGCGCTGGACGCGATCCCGTCGGAGCTCTATGAGGCCGCCCGGGTCGACGGCGCGTCGACGTGGTCGACGACGTGGCACATCAAGCTGCCCCTCGTGCGGCCCTCCGTCATCCTGGTCACCGTCTTCACGATCATCGGAACCCTGCAGCTGTTCGTGGAGCCCCTCGTCCTGCAGCCGCTCACGACCGCGATCAGCTCCACCTACACGCCGAACCTCGCCGCCTACAACCAGGCCTTCGCGCAGGGCAACCCGAACCTCGCCGCCGCGATGGCGGTGCTGGTCGCCCTCCTCGGCTTCATCTTCTCCTTCGGCTTCCTCCGACTCGTCAACCGGAAGGGATCCCGCGCATGGTGAACCGCGCTCCGTCCGTTCGCAGCGGCGCGCCCAGCACGCTGGCCGTCAACCTCGTGCTCGCCGTCGCCGGCATCTACTTCCTGCTGCCGCTCGTGTGGGTGATCGTCGCGGCCACCAAGTCGCCCGGCGATCTCTTCGGCACCTTCGGACTGTGGTTCAGCGACACCCCGCAGGCGTGGCAGAACCTCACCGCCCTGTTCACCCAGAGCGGCGGCGTCTTCACCCGCTGGGTCGGCAACAGCCTCCTGTACTCGGGGCTCGGCGCGCTGGTGGCGATGGTCCTCTCCGCCGCCGCGGGCTACGCGATCGCCAAGTACCGGTTCCGCGGCAAGGAGGCGCTGTTCTCCGTCATCCTGGGCGGCGTGCTGGTGCCGGCGACCGTGATCGCCCTGCCGCTGTACTTCCTGCTCAACACGGTCGGCCTCACCGGGTCGTACTGGGCCGTGCTGCTGCCGAGCATGGTGAGCCCTTTCGGCGTTTACCTCGCCCGCATCCACGCGAACGCGAGCGTGCCCGACGAGATCGTCGAGGCGGCGCGGCTCGACGGCGCCGGGGATCTGCGGATCTTCGGGACCATCGCGACCCGCATGATGATGCCGGCGCTGGTCACGATCTTCCTGTTCCAGTTCGTGACGATCTGGAACAACTACCTGCTGCCGCTCGTGATGCTCAACGACACGAAGACCTTTCCCGTGACGCTGGGTCTGACGCTCTGGAACTCGCAGACCCAGCGCGACCCGGCATTCTACTCCCTCGTCGTCATGGGCTCGGCGGTGTCGGCTGTCATCCTCGTGGGGCTGATGATCGCGCTGCAGCGCTTCTGGCGGGCCGACCTGACCGCCGGCGCCACGAAGGGCTGACGGGGTCGACGGATGCCGCGGCGGACGCGGCGGCATCCGTCAGCCCTTCCGGTGCTCGCGATACGCGGTGGGCGCCATGCCGTGGGTGAGGCGGAACCGGCGCGAGAAGTAGAACGGGTCATCCATGCCGACGCGACGGCCCACCTCCGCCACCGGAAGGTCGGTCGTGTCGAGGAGCGACCGGGCGAGCGCCATCTTCAGCGCGAGGTGGTGCGCGACGATGCCGCCGCCGGTGGCTTCGCGGAACAGGGCGGCGAGGTGCGACGGCGACACCCCGACCATCGCGGCAAGCTCGGGGACGTGCACGCTGCCGTCGATGCGCTCCTCCAGGTAGCGCAGAGCCCGCGAGAGCGGCGTGCCGCGCTCGGGCAGCAGCCGGTCCACGGCGAGCTGGGTGAGCAGACGCCAGGCGATGCCCGACGTGGCGAGCAGCCGGGCGGGCGTGCTGTCCCGCTCGAGCGACGTCGCGATCTCGTCGAGCAGCGCCGTCGCCCGGTCGGCGGCGCGCAGCGAGAGGGTGACGCGGGTCGCCGAGATGTCCGCGGCCTCGAGCAGCTCGGGGACGTCGCTGCCGCGCACATGGCACCACCAGATCGTCCAGGGGTCCTCCGCTGATGCGCCGTAGGCGTGCGGCACGCCGCCGGGGATCACGATCGCCGTCGACGACCCGACGCGCGTGCGCTGACCGGCGACCTCGACCCATCCGGCGCCGTCCACGCACACGATGACGATGGTCTCGGCGGCCCCGCGCGGGCGGTGCCGCCCGTGATCGGCGGCGCGCGGGAAGTATCCGGCATCCGTCACCACGATCCGTCGGGTGACCGGGCGGGCCAGTGCCGCCTCCACGAGTGGCCGCGGCACGACACTGAGCCGCTGGCGCTCGAATCCGTCCGCTCGCTCCATTCCCCCATTCTGTCGGACGGACCAGCGGATCATCCATGCCGCGCGCCCTTTCGGCCATGTGCGCGAGGCGCGGTCGACCGTAGATTCGGCAGGTGACCCGCGACGACTCCGCGCCCAGCCGCATCGTGCTGCCCGACGCCCCCGCCGATCAGAAGGCCCTCCTCGACGCCGGCGGCGTCGCGTGCTGGGCGGCGGACGTGGAGATCGACACCTACGAGCCCGGCGCCCCGGACCCGTACCCCGCGTTCCTCGAGCGCCGCGTGTACCAGGGGTCGAGCGGCCGCGTGTACCCGCTGCCGATGACCGACACCATCGCGCACGACAAGCGACCGCGTCGCTGGCAGGCGATCCACCTGGAGAACGCGTACGTGCGGCTCATGCTGCTGCCCGAGATCGGCGGTCGCATCCACATCGGCTACGACAAGGTCGCCGGGTACGACTTCTTCTACCGGAACAACGTGATCAAGCCGGCGCTCGTCGGCCTCGCGGGCCCGTGGATGTCGGGTGGCGTCGAGTTCAACTGGCCGCAGCACCATCGGCCGGCGACGTTCCTCCCCGTCGATGCCCGCATCGAGCGGGAGGACGACGGCGCCGCGGTCGTCTGGCACAGCGACCTCGACCCGCTGCAGCGGATGCGCGGACTGCACGGCGTGCGACTGCGTCCGGGCTCCTCTCTCGTCGAGGTCGACGTCCGACTGCACAACCGCACGGACGTCCCGCAGACCTTCCTCTGGTGGGCGAACGTCGCGGCACGCTCGCACGAGCGGTATCAGGCCTTCTTCCCCGACGACGTCGCGTACGTCGCCGACCACGCACGCCGCGCGATCACGGCCTTCCCGGCCGCCGACCGGCCGTACTACGGCGTGGACTACCCCGCCCTGGCCGCAGAGCGCCCCGGCGCCGACCGCATCGACGTGTACAGCAACATCCCGGTGCCCACGTCGTACATGATCACCGACACCGCCGACGCGTTCTTCGGCGGCTACGACCATGCCACCGACGCCGGGTTCGTGCACTGGGCGGACCCGGCCATCTCGCCCGGGAAGAAGCTGTGGACCTGGGGCGACGGTCCGGTCGGCCACGCCTGGGACGACCAGCTCACCGACGACGACGGCCCGTACGTCGAGCTCATGGCCGGTGTCTACACCGACAACCAGCCCGATTTCGCCTGGCTGGTCCCGGGCGAGACCAAGTCCTTCCGGCAGTACTGGTACCCCGTGCACGCCATCGGTCCGGCCCGGCAGGCGACGACGGCCGCCGCCGTGTCGGTGTCGACGGATGCCGCCGGCACGACCGCCGTCGGCGTTCAGACCACCGGGCACCACCGCTCGGTCCGCGTCACGGCGACGCTCGCGGACGGCACCGCGCGGGCGTTCGAGACCCCGGCCGACCCGGCCTCGCCGTGGCGTGTCGAGCTGACCGGCGAGGTCATCGCGGTCACCGTCTCGGATGCCATCACCGACACCGAGCTGGTCGCCTGGACCCGCCGTGACGAGAACGCGGGCGAGCCGTGGGTGGCGACCGCGCCGCCGCAACCGGAGGAGATCGACGGCAGCGACGAGCTGTATCTGACCGCCGTCCACCTGGTGCAGTACCGGCATCCCACGCGCTCCCCCCTGCCGTACCTGCACGAACTGCTGCGCCGCGATCCGTCGGATGCCCGCACCGCCACCCTCCTCGGCTCGTGGCACCTCGCCCGCGGCGAGTACGACGCGGCACGCCTGCAGCTCGAGACGGCCGTGGCGCGCGAGACGCGCCGCAACCTGAATCCGCGGGACGGCGAGGCGCACTACCTGCTGGGGCTCGCGCTGGAACGCCTCGGCGAGCTCGGCGCCGCCGACGCGCGACTCGGTCGAGCCGGGTGGAACGCCGTGTGGGCCGCCCCCGCCGCCCTCGCCCGCGCCCGCCTCGCCCTGCGCCGCGGCGAGGCCCGCGAGGCGCTGCGACTCGCCGCCGACGCGGGCGCGATCCCCGAGGCGCAGCGCCTGCGCGTGCTCGCCCTGCGCTCGCTCGGCCGCCCCGACGAGGCGCGCGCGGAGCTCGACGCGCTCGTCGCCGCCGACCCGCTCGATCCGGTGACCGCGCTCCTGGCCGGGACCGGGACGCCCGTCGACCCCAGAGCGGCGCTGGACGCCGGCGCCGAGCTGCACCGCGCCGGCGCTGCCGCCGACGCGCTGGCCGTGACGGCGGCCGCGGCGGCCGGCGCTCCCGGCTTCGGGAACCTGGAGCCGATCCGCCGGCTGCTGCGCGCCCACTGGGCCGGCTCGGACGGCGACACCTCGTCCGCACGGGACGCGGGCCTCACCGCGGACACGCTCGACCTCGGCGGCGCCTTCCCGGCCGGGCTCGACCAGTACGACGCCCTCACCGCGGCCGCCTCACGCGGGTCCGCCGCCGGCGCGAGCCTGCTCGGGGCGTGGCTGCTCGACGCCGGGCGCGTCGACGATGCCCGTACCGTGCTCGCCCGCGCGCGCGAGCTCGGCGCCGACGACACCGTGACCACCCGCAACCTGGCGCTGGCGACGGTGCGCAGCGGCGGCGACGTCTCCGCCGCGGCCGATCTCTACGAGGCCGCCCTGGCCGCACGC
Source organism: Microbacterium pasadenense (assembly GCF_047246565.1). NCBI lineage: Bacteria > Bacillati > Actinomycetota > Actinomycetes > Micrococcales > Microbacteriaceae > Microbacterium > Microbacterium pasadenense. The sequence goes on from NZ_JBFOKN010000001.1 coordinate 131,710, forward strand.
GCCGATGCCCGCCTCGTCCTCGAGCGCGACCTCGTCGCCCGCCTCCAGGGGACGGATGCCGCGACCCGGCTCGCCCTCGTCGACCGGCATCCCGGCCTCGTCGGCCGCCGCGACGACCTCGCCGTCGTCCACATCGAGCTGCTGCTCGACACCGGTGCGCTCGACCGCGCCTGGGCCATCCTCACGGGCCGGACCTTCCGGGCGTTCGAGGGCGGCGAAGGCGTCGTGCTCGCCGCGTACGACCGGGCCGCCTGCGCCCGTGCGCGGACGCTGCTCGACGCGGGCGACGCGGCGGCGGCGATCGAGCTGCTGACCGCCGGACTCGTGCCGCCGGCGAACCTCGGCGAGGGGCGGCATCCCGCGACACCGCAGGCGGAACGGCTCGTGCTGCTCGGCGATGCGCACCGGCTGACGGGCGACGCGGACGCGGCACGGTCGGCGTGGCAGGCGGCCCGCGCCACCACCGCCCTCGCCGTGGCGCCGCGCCCCGCCGACGCGTCCACGTACTGGATCGGCGTCGCGCACACGCGCCTCGACGAGCACGACGCCGCCGCGGCGGTCTGGGACTCCCTCGACGCCCGCGCGGATGCCGTGCTCGCGGCACCCGACACCGTCGACTACTTCGCCACCTCGCTCCCCGAGCTGCTGGTGTTCGACCTCGACACGGCGGAGCGCCGCGCGGCGGATGCCGCACGGCTGCGCGAGCTGGCGGCATCCGGTCGCCGGCTCGCGCCGCTGACGACGACAGGAAGGATGGACGCATGACCGAGCGCTACCTGGGATCCGGAACCGTCGCCGAAGACACCGCAGGCCTGACGGGCCCGGTGCCGGCGCACCTGCCCGGACGGCTGGCCATCACGCTGTGGGACTTCTCCTGGTACACCCGGGCGGGGGACGGCGACGTGTACGCCGACCTGGATGCCGCCTGCGCGGCAGCCGCCGACCGGGGGTACAACGCGATCCGCATCTGCGCCGCACCGCTGCTGCTGTTCGGCGGGCTCGGGCTGGACGATCTCGCCGAGGACCTCGAGATCGAAGGCCTCGGTCCGGCGGCCACCGGCGGGTACTACGGCCGGCGCACGCGCTGGTACGACACTCCGGGCGGGTACCGGGTCGACCTGCGGTCGCGGCTCGCCGACCTGTTCACCGCCGCCCGGCGGCACGGGCTCGTCCTGATCCTCGCCAGCTGGGAGTACCAGCAGTCTCCCTCGTTCGCCGCGTCGCCGCGGTGGTTCGAGGCGCTCGACGCCGTGCCGCTCGAGGAGCGCTACCGCGTGCTCGCCGACGCCTGGGACCGGATGCTCGACTGGATCGACGCGCACGGGTTCCGCGATCTCGTCGCCCTCGTCGAACTCCACAACGAGGTCGACTTCTCCCTCCTCCCCGCCCTCGCCGACGGCGGTGCGCGCGAGGTCCGGCGACTGCGGCAGCGGCATCCCGACCTGCTGATCACCGCCAGCTACGGCAAGCCGCCGCACCTCGCGATGCACCAGGTGCCCGGCGGGCTCGGCGCCGCGCAGTTCCACGTGTACAGCTACGGCGTGCTCGACGCCCTGCAGCAGCGGATCGACATCCGCTCCGAGGGCAGCGCCGACTTCCCGAACCCGGCTCTCCGCGCCCTGCTGCTGCCGGACGCCCCGGAGCCGGCCGAGTACGGCCGTCCCGCCGACTGGAAGCTTCGGGCCACCGTCGTGACGGACCAGATGATCTACGGCTACGACTGGGTCGACGTCGCGGCGTGGGACGCCTGGCTGAACGAGGCGTACCCGCCCTACGCCGAGGTCATGCGGCGCGAGATCGAATCCCGCGTCATCGCGATCGCGGCGTGGGCCCGGTGGCAGGGCGTTCCCGCACTCGTCGGGGAGGGCTGGGTCGGCTACACGCCGCTGCACGGGACCTTCGAGGAGGGCGAGATCGGCCGGTCGCTCGCCGAGCACGGCATCCGGACCGCCCTCGCCGCCGGCGTCTGGGGCGTCGTGCCCTGCTCGAACGCGGCGCCGCACCATCCGATGTGGCAGCTGGACGACTGGCAGCGGACGGTGAACGCGCTGGTCCGCGACGCACGCTGACCGGCGGGCGCCGAGCGCGCCTGCTCCTGCCGAGCGCGCCGGCTGCGGCGGGGGTCAAACCGGCGCGCTCGGCACCGACCGGCGCGCTCGGCACCCGTCCGCGCACGAGAACCCGGTGCACGAGAAGAGGGGCGGATGCCACCGGCATCCGCCCCTCTTCGGGTCAGCTCAGCGCCTGCCCGGCTTTCCCGCCTTCGCGAGCGGAACATCCTCGAAGGACATGTCCGACGCCAGGTAGAAGTCCGTGTAGGCCGGCTGGTTGTAGGCGGTCTGCTGACGCGCGATCTCGGCACGGTACTGGGCGTCGTGCATGAGCGTGTACAGCTTGTGCTCGGTCACCTCGGTCGAGACGTAGATGCGCAGCGCCGACGAGTCGGCGGTCCGCACCAGGAGCTCCTCACGCCAGTCGCCCAGGACGTCCGCCACCAGCGACGGGTTGCCCTTCGTGCCGTTGTTGGTGACCGTGCCGGACGCCGTCAGCACGGTGCCCCGCGTCCAGTCGTCGATCGTCGGCGTCACCGTTCCCGCGCCGTTCACGATCTGCGTCGTGAGGTCGCCGGACCAGCGGATCGACATGTTCGTCCCGGGGTTCGTCGGCTGCAGCGTCTCACCCGCGGCGGAGAGGAGACCGGAGGAATCCGTTCCGGCGGGCATGCTCGACCAGACCTCGACGCCCTCGACATCCGGCCGGACGTCGCCGACCATGCCGCGGCCGGTGTCGCGGCCCGAATAGGCGCCGAACAGGATCTCACCCGTCGCGGCGTCGCGCATCGCGGTGCCGTACGGCGCGTACGCGCCGCCCTCGTGCACGGTGAAGATCTCCTTGCCCGGGCGGTTCGGGTCGAAGTCGCCCACGTGCATGGCGTCGCCGTGGCCGAGCCGGACATTCTCGCCGGGCGTCGCGCTGCCCTCGGGCATCGTGTCGAACGAGGAGTACAGCAGGTCGCCGTCGTCGTCGAGGGTCGCCGAGCCGTAGACGATCTCCTGCCGGCCGTCGCCGTCGACATCGGCGGCGCTCAGGCTGTGGAAGCCCTGCGTCGTGAGGGTGCCGTACTCGGGGTCGGTGCCGTCGCGGCCGTGCGGGCCGTCGTTGAACGGGTTCGTCATCGGCACGTGGCCGCTGTCCGCGAACCAGCGCTGACGCAGGTGCCGGCCGTCCCAGTCGTAGGTCGCGACCGTGGCACGCGTGTAGTAGCCGCGGGCGAACACGGCCGACGGGCTCTCGCCGTCGAGGTAGGCGACACCCGACAGGAAGCGGTCGACGCGGTTGCCGGGCTCGATGCGCGACATGGCGTAGTCGCCCCACAGGAGGCCGTCGTCACCGCGGCCGGGCTCGTAGCGGACCGTGTCGAGCTCCTTGCCGCTCTTGCCCTCGAAGACGGTGAGGTATTCGGGGCCGTCGAGGATGAAGCCCTCGAAGGTGCGCAGCGCGTTCCGCGCCGAGCGGGACGGCGCGTACACGTCGATGAAGTAGTCGACGAGCTCCTCCGCATCGGCCTGGGACAGCGGGTAGTCGTGCGTCGGCTCGGTCCCGAACGCCTCCTCGAGGGTCGCCGGCCACTGTCCCGAGACGACCTCGTCGCGCTCGGACCATCCCTCGAACAGCTCCACGAGGTGCTCGCGGTAGTCCGCGGCGCTCAGGCGGTAGTCGTCGCTGTGCGCGTAGCCGGCCCTGCGGTCGGCCTTCGGCATGGTGACGAACGACGCCTTCTTGGCCTTGCCGTTCTTGGTGTAGGCGGTGGAGGACGTGCCGGGAGCGGTCTTCAGCATGATCTCGCTGCGCCCGTCGTCGTCGAAGTCGTAGACGAGGAACTGGGTGTAGTGCGCGCCGGCGCGGATGTTGACGCCGAGGTCGATGCGGTTGAGCAGCGTGCCGTCGAGCTCGTAGGTGTCGATGTAGACGGGACCGGTGTAGCCGACCTGCGAGACGTCCTTCGAGTTCGAGGGGTCCCACTTGACGACGTACTCGTAGGCGCCGTCCCCGTCGACGTCGCCGACCGACACGTCGTTCGCGGCGTAGGTGTACGCCTCGCCGGCGGGCGTGACGCCGTCGGCGGGCTTGGTGAGCGGGATGTCGAGGAAGGGCGACGCCTGCGCGGTGGTCTTGGCGGACGGCCTACCCTCGCGCTTGCCCTGCAGGGGCGAGACGGTGTACCGCGAGCGGTCGGTGCCGTCGGCGTCGACGAAGTTCGTCGAGTCGGTGACGGTGGCGATCCGCTTGCCGTCGCGGCGGACGACGAAGTCGGTGCCGGTGAGCCCGGTCTCGCCGGCGCCGGTCGCCTCGCTCTTGAGCAGGCGCCACGTCAGGTGGATGCCTCCATCGGTCGGCAGGGCGACGAGACCCCGGTCGAGCTTCTCCAGCTGGACGGATGCCGCGGGCTTCGACGGCCCGTGACCCCTTCCGGGTGAGGCCATCGCGGCCTGGGCCGGGATGGCGAGGGCCGCAGCGGCGAGCGCAGCGACGACGGACGTGCGGACGGAATTTCTCATCTTGTTCACCTTCGAACTGCGTGGATGGAATGCGCTTTCCCCAGTCGCCGCCACGAGCCTATGGGCGGGCGTGAATCGTGTCAACGGGGTCGAGCGGGACCACGCCTGCCGCGCATCCGCCCGATGGCGCCCGGACCGCGACCGCCCGAGGAGCCACCCTGGAGAGGACCGGACGGATGCCGGCGGCCTCAGCCGCCGGTCGAGGCGCGCACCACGAGCTCGGGCTGGAACCGCACCCGCGTGGGCTCGGCGCCCGGCTCGGCGAGGGCGGCGAACAGGGCGTCGACCGCCGCGGCGCCGATCTCCCGCGCCGGCTGGCGGATGGAGCTGAGCGGCACCACCGTCGCCTGGGCGAACGCGATGTCGTCGTAGCCGATGAGGGCGATGTCCTCGGGCACCCGCAGACCGCCGAGGATGCTCACGCCCTGCAGCACGCCGACGGCGAGCAGGTCGTTCGCGCAGAAGATCGCGTCCGGCCGCGACGCGGCGTCGCGCGCCACGAGCTGCGCGCCCACCTGGCGACCGCTCAGCACGGTGAGCGCGTCGGTCTCGATGACCTCGAGCTCGGCATCCGGCACCTCCGCCAGCGCACGGCGGGCGCCCTCGAGCCGGTCGGCGACCTGCCGGACGGATGCCGGGCCGCCCGCGAACGCGATGCGCCGCCGGCCCCGCTCGAGCAGGTGCCGGACCGCCAGATGGCCGCCCTCGACGTCGTCGACGGCCACCGACGGCAGCGCCCCCGACGATGACTCCGCGTCGACGAGGACGATCGGGACGCCGGCATCCGCCAGCGCCGCCGCGCGCCCGTCGTCGAGCGACCGCGGCGTCAGCAGCACGCCGTTCACGCGCTGCTCGCGGAAGAGGTCCAGGTAGGCGTCCTCCCGCTCCGCGTTCTGGTCGCTGTTGCCGAGCAGCACCGAGACGCCGTGCGCGACGGCGCGCTCCTCGGCTCCGCGCGCCACCTCGGCGAAGAACGGGTTGGCGCTGTCGAGCACGATGAGCCCGAGGCTGCGACTGCGTCCGGCGCGCAGCTGCCGGGCGGCGTCGTTGCGCACGAAGCCGAGCTCGGCGATGACGGCGAGCACGCGCTCGACCGTCGGCGTCGCGACCTTCTCAGGCCGGTTCAGGACGTTGGACACGGTCCCCACGGAGACGCCGGCGGTGCGCGCGACGTCCTTCACACTGATGGCCACGGCTGTCCTGTCTTGACGAACGATTGCGACAAGGTTACAGTTTGAATCGTTTCACCGCATGAAAACGTTTCATCGAGGTGCCGCGCACCGGCATCCCACAAAGGAGTGACATGACCCGCGTCGGCTTCCAGCTGCAGGTCGACCCCGCACTCGTCGACGAGTACGTCGCCCGGCACAGCCCCGTCTGGCCCGAGATGCTCGCCGAGATCGAGGCATCCGGCCGCCGCAACTACACGATCTTCCTCGGCGAGGGCGGCCGCCTGTTCGGCTACTACGAGACCGACGACGACGCGGCCGCACAGGCCTACCTCGCCGCGTCTCCCGTCGCCGCACGGTGGGAAGCCGACATGGCCCGGTTCTTCGTCGGCCTCGAGGGCCGCCCCGACCAGGCCGCCACCCCCCTCACCGAGATCTTCCACCTCCACGACCAGCTGGCATCCGCCGCCGACCACGAAAGCGACGCATCATGACGACGTTGTCCTCCGACATCCTCACCGAGCTCGAAGGGCAGGCCATCGAGCTGCCCAGCTGGGCCTTCGGCAACTCCGGCACCCGATTCCGCGTCTTCGCGACGGAGGGCACCCCGCGCGACCCGTTCGAGAAGATCGCCGACGCCGCGCAGGTCCACGCGCACACCGCCCTCGCCCCGAGCGTCGCGCTGCACATCCCCTGGGACAAGGTCGACGACTACGACGCGCTCCGCGCACACGCCGAGGACCTGGGCGTCCAGCTCGGCACCGTCAACTCCAACACGTTCCAGGACGAGGACTACAAGTTCGGCGCGCTGACGCACCACGACGAGCGCATCCGCCGCAAGGCGATCGACCACCACTTCGAGTGCATCGACGTGATGCACGCCACCGGCTCCCGCGACCTGAAGATCTGGCTCGCCGAGGGCTCCAACTACCCCGGCCAGAACGACATGCGCGGCCGCCAGGACCGCCTGCAGGACTCGCTGCAGCAGATCTACGCCCGCCTCGGCGACGAGCAGCGCCTCGTTCTCGAGTACAAGTTCTTCGAGCCGTCGTTCTACCACACCGACGTCCCGGACTGGGGAACGTCCTACGCCCAGGTCGCCGCCCTCGGCGACAAGGCCATGGTGTGCCTCGACACCGGGCACCACGCCCCCGGAACCAACATCGAGTTCATCGTCATGCAGCTGCTGCGCCTCGGCAAGCTCGGCTCGTTCGACTTCAACTCGCGCTTCTACGCCGACGACGACCTCATCGTCGGCTCGGCCGACCCGTTCCAGCTGTTCCGCATCCTCGTCGAGGTCGTGCGCGGCGGCGGCCTCAACAACCCCGACGTGGCGTTCATGCTCGACCAGTGCCACAACATCGAGGACAAGATCCCGGGCCAGATCCGCTCGGTGCTCAACGTCCAGGAGATGACCGCTCGGGCGCTGCTCGTCGACCGCGACGCCCTCGCCGCCGCACAGCAGTCGAACGACGTCCTCGGAGCCAACGGCATCCTGATGGACGCGTTCTACACCGACGTCCGTCCCGCCCTCGCCGAGTGGCGCGAATCGCGCGGCCTGCCCGCCGACCCGTTCGCCGCCTACCTCGCCTCGGGGTACCAGCAGAGCATCGCTGCCGACCGCATCGGGGGCACCCAGGCAGGGTGGGGCGCCTGAGGATGGCGCAGCGGACACTGACCGCCTGGAAGGCGACCATCGCCGTCGCGATGTCGAACTACATCGAGGCGGGCGCGATCATCGCGCTCGCCACGAGCCTGACGCTCTGGCAGGAGAGCTTCGGCTTCGATGACGGCGTCGTCGGCGTCATCGCCGCGCTGTCGGCGAACGCGTTCGGCGCCGCGCTCGGCGCGGCGATCGGCGGGCCGCTCTGCGACCGCCTGGGACGGAAGTTCATCTACACGTACGACCTCATCGTGTTCATGCTGGGCGCGCTGATGGTCGCGTTCGCGCCCAACGTGGCGCTCCTGATCATCGGCGTCATCCTCATGGGCATCGCGGTCGGTGCCGGCGTCCCCGCCTCCTGGACCTACATCGCCGAGGAGGCGCCGAACGAGCGCCGTGCGGCGCACGTCGGCACGGCTCAGCTCGCCTGGTCGATCGGTCCCGCCGTCGGCTTCCTGCTCGCCGTCGTCGTCGCGCCGCTCGGCCTGTGGGGCTCGCGCATCATCTTCCTCCACCTGTTCGTCATCGCCGCGATCACGTGGTGGGTCCGCCGCGGCCTGCCCGAATCGCGCCGCTGGACGGAGCAGCGGCAGCGCGAGCGCGACGGCGGCGAGAAGATCTCCTTCTTCTCCGGCATCTCGGGGCTGCTGAAGGACCGTCGCAACTACACCGCCCTGCTCTTCCTGCTCGGCGTCTACGGCCTGTGGAACACCGTCGCCGGCCAGGCGGGCATCTTCCAGCCCCGCGTGTACGCGGCTGCCGGCGTCGAGGACCCGATCCAGCAGAACCTGCTGCAGGTGCTGGTCTGGAGCCTGACCGCCCTCGCCACGTGGGCGATCTTCATGCGCTACGGCGACCGCGTCCGCCGCCGGTGGCTGTACGCCGCCGGCGCCGTGCTCGGCGTCGTCGCGTGGGCCGTGCTCATCTACGCCCCTCCGGGCCTGTTCTCGCTGCTGTTCTTCGCCGTGGCGTGGGGCATCTCGGCCGGTGTCGGCGCACAGGCGTTCTACGGCCTCTGGACGGCGGAGCTGTTCGCGACGCGCTACCGCGCGAGCGCGCAGGGCATGCTCTTCATGCTCGCCCGCGTCATGGTCGGCGTGCTCAGCCTCGTGTTCCCCGTCCTGCTCACCCACCTGGGCCTTGCGGGCCTCGGCTCGATCATCGTGGCGCTGCTCGTCGCGGCGCTCCTCATCGGCACCATCTGGGCGCCGGACACCGAGGGCAAGTCGCTCGAGGACATCGAACGCGAGCGCTACGGCGAGCATGTTCCGCTCGCGAACGAGACCTCCGCATCCGCCCGCGCCTGACCCCCCATCCCCGCTTCATCACGAAGGAAAGACATGACCAATCCGACCGCCGCCGAGCTCATCGCTCGCAGCAACCGTCTCGGCGCAGACCCGAAGAACACCAACTACGCCGGCGGCAACACGTCCGCCAAGGGCACCGAGACCGATCCGGTCACCGGCGAGCCCGTCGAGCTCCTGTGGGTCAAGGGGTCCGGCGGTGACCTGGGCACCCTCAAGCCCGAGGGTCTCGCGGTGCTGCGGCTCGACCGCATGCGCGCCCTCGTCGACGTCTACCCGGGCGTCGAGCGCGAGGACGAGATGGTCGCCGCGTTCGACTACTGCCTCCACGGCAAGGGCGGCGCCGCCCCCTCCATCGACACGGCCATGCACGGCCTCGTCGACGCGGCGCACGTCGACCACCTGCACCCCGACGCCGGCATCGCGATCGCGACCGCCGCCGACGGCGAGAAGCTGACGTCCGAGATCTTCGGCGACAAGGTCGTCTGGGTCCCCTGGCGCCGCCCCGGCTTCCAGCTCGGGCTCGACATCGCCGAGATCAAGGCGAAGAACCCGCAGGCGATCGGAACGATCCTCGGCGGTCACGGCATCACCGCCTGGGGCGACACGTCCGAGGAGTCCGAGGCCAACAGCCTCTGGATCATCGAGACCGCCGCCGCCTACATCGCCGAGCACGGCAAGGCCGACCCGTTCGGCGCCGTCCGCCCCGGCTTCGAGGCCCTGCCCGAGGCCGAGCGTCGCGCGAAGGCGGCCGCCCTGGCCCCGACGATCCGCGGTCTCGCCTCCGCCGACAAGCCGATGGTCGGCCACTACACCGACAGCGACGTGGTCCTCGACTTCCTGGCATCCGAGAACGCGCCCGCCCTCGCGGAGCTCGGCACGAGCTGCCCCGACCACTTCCTGCGCACCAAGGTCAAGCCGATGATCCTCGACCTGCCCGCCTCGGCGAGCGTCGAGGAGTCGATCGCACGGCTCACGGAGCTGCACGAGGCGTACCGCGCCGACTACCAGGCCTACTACGACGCCCATGCGACCGCGGAGAGCCCCGCGATCCGCGGCGCCGACCCGCTCATCGTCCTCGTCCCCGGCGTCGGCATGTTCAGCTTCGGTGCCAACAAGCAGACCGCGCGCGTCGCCGGCGAGTTCTACGTCAACGCGATCAACGTGATGCGCGGCGCCGAGGCGCTGTCGACCTACGCCCCGATCTCGGACGCCGAGAAGTTCCGCATCGAGTACTGGGCCCTCGAAGAGGCGAAGCTGCAGCGGATGCCGAAGCCGAAGACCCACCAGGGCCGCATCGCCTTCGTCACCGGCGCGGCATCGGGCATCGGCAAGGCGATCGCGACCCGCCTGGCCGCCGAGGGCGCGTGCGTCGTCATCGCCGACCTCGACCTCGAGAAGGCGCAGGCAGCCGCCGCCGAGCTCGGCGGCACCGACGTCGCCATCGGCGTCGCGGCGAACGTGGCGGATGCCGCGGGCGTGCAGGCCGCCATCGACGCGACCGTCCTCGCCTTCGGCGGCATCGACCTCGTCGTCAACAACGCGGGCCTGTCACTGTCGAAGCCGCTGCTGGAGACCACCGAGAAGGACTGGGACCTGCAGCACGACGTGATGGCCAAGGGCTCCTTCCTCGTCGCGAAGACGGCGGCCAAGGCGCTCATCGAGCAGCGCATGGGCGGCGACGTCATCTACATCTCGTCGAAGAACTCCGTCTTCGCCGGCCCGAACAACATCGCCTACTCGGCGACCAAGGCCGACCAGGCCCACCAGGTGCGCCTGCTGGCCGTCGAGCTCGGCGAGCACGGCATCCGCGTCAACGGCATCAACCCCGATGGCGTCGTCCGCGGCTCGGGCATCTTCGCGTCGGGATGGGGCGCCAACCGCGCCGCGACCTACGGCGTGAAGGAAGAGGACCTCGGGCAGTTCTACGCGAACCGCACGATCCTCAAGCGCGAGGTCGTGCCGGAGAACGTCGCCGACGCGGTGTACGTCCTCACCGGCCCCGAGCTGACCCGCACGACCGGCCTCCACATCCCGGTCGACTCCGGCGTCGCCGCCGCGTTCCTGCGATGACGCGCACGGCATCCGCTCCCCTCGCCGAGCGCGCCGGTTCCGGCCGAGCGCGCCGGCTGGGGCGCGGCACCGACCGGCGCACTCGACCGCAGACGGCGCTCTCGGCGACGGGGGCGTGCGCATGACCGCCGGGACGGTCGCCGCCGTCGACCTGGGCGCCACCAGCGGACGCGTGATCGTCGGCACCGTCGGGCCGGACCGGCTCGACACGACGACGGTCGCGCGGTTCCCGAACGACCCCGTCCGTCTGGCCGACGGCCTGCACTGGAACCTCGTCGGGATGTACGGCGCGGTCCTGGGCGGGCTCCGCGACGCGCTGCGCCAGACGCCGGGGATCGCCAGCATCGGCGTCGACTCGTGGGCCGTCGACTACGGTCTGCTGACCCGGTCGCGCCTGCTCGGCGAGCCGTTCCACTACCGGGACGAGCGCACCGCGCGCGGCGTCGAGTCGGTGCACGAACGGATGCCGCACGCCGAGCTGTTCGGCCGCAACGGCCTGCAGTTCCTGCCGTTCAACACGCTGTACCAGTTCGCCGCCGAGGATCCCGAGCTGCTGCAGCTGGCCGAGCACGCCCTGCTGATCCCCGACCTGGTCGGGTACTGGCTCACCGGAAGCGCCCGCACCGAGCGGACGAACGCGTCGACGACCGGACTCCTCCGCGCCGACACCGGCGAATGGGACGACGAGCTGATCGACGCGCTCGGCTTCCCGCGGAGCGTCCTCGCGCCGCTCATCGCCCCGGGCGAGACGCTCGGCCACCTCAGCGACGACGTCGCGGCGACCCTCGGCCTGTCCGCCGGGTTCCGTCCCGCCGTCACCGCGGTGGGGTCGCACGACACGGCATCCGCTGTCGTCGCCGTCCCGATGTCGTCGCCGGATGCCGCCTACATCTCGTGCGGCACATGGGGCCTCGTCGGCGTCGAGGCGGACCGGCCGATCCTCACCGATGCGGCCCGCGCGGCGAAGTTCACGAACGAGGGCGGCGTCGACGGCCGCATCCGGCTGCTCCGCAACGTCATGGGACTGTGGATCCTCAGCGAGGCGGTGCGCGGCTGGCAGCGCGAAGGCCACCCGATCGACCTGCCAACGCTGCTGGACTCGGCCGAGGAGGTGTCGAGCCCCGTCGCCGTCTTCGACGTCGACGATCCGCGCTTCCTGCCGCCGGGCGACATGCCCGCCCGCATCACGGCCTGGTGCGAGGAGCACGGGGTCGCCGCCCCGCGCACGCGCGCCGAGTTCGCCCGCAGCATCATCGAGTCGCTCGCGCAGGCCTTCGCCGACGCGGCGCACGAGGCGGGCCGGGTCGGCGGCGTGGACGTGAAGGTCATCCACATCGTCGGCGGCGGCGCGCTCAACGAGCTGCTCTGCCAGCGCACCGCCGACCGCGCGGGCGTTCCCGTCCTCGCGGGACCTGTCGAAGCCACCGCACTGGGGAATATCCTCGTGCAGGCACGCGCCGCCGGCATCCTGAGCGGCTCCCTCGAATCCCTGCGCGACCTCGTCGCGCGCACACACCGGCCCCGCCGCCACGAACCGCGGGCCTGAGAACGGATCATCATGGTGAAGCGTCAACTCCCCAACCCGGTCGAGATCCTCGACCTCATGAAGTTCAAGAAGCCCGAGCTCAACGGGACGAAGCGTCGTCTGGATGCCGCGTACACGATCAACGATCTGCGCACCATCGCGAAGCGGCGGACCCCCAAGGCGGCGTTCGACTACACCGACGGCGCGGCGGAGGGCGAGACCTCGCTGGCCCGCGCACGTCAGGCGTTCGAGGATGTCGAGTTCCACCCGGACGTGCTGCGTCCCGCGGCCGACGTCGACACGTCGGTCGAGATCCTCGGCGGACCCTCGGCGCTGCCGTTCGGCATCGCGCCGACCGGGTTCACGCGCCTCATGCAGACCGAGGGCGAGATCGCCGGGGCGGGCGCGGCGGGAGCCGCCGGCATCCCGTTCACGCTGTCGACGCTGGGCACGACGTCCATCGAGGACGTGAAGGCGGCGAACCCGCACGGCCGCAACTGGTTCCAGCTGTACGTGATGCGCGACCGGGAGATCTCGTACGAACTCGCGCGCCGCGCCGGTGCCGCCGGCTTCGACACGCTGCAGTTCACCGTCGATACCCCCGTCGCCGGTGCGCGCCTGCGCGACAAGCGCAACGGCTTCTCGATCCCGCCGCAGCTGACCCTCGGCACGATCATCAACGCGATCCCGCGGCCGTGGTGGTGGATCGACTTCCTCACCACCCCGAAGCTCGAGTTCGCGTCGCTGTCGGCGACCGGCGGCACGGTCGGCGACCTGCTCAACGCCGCGATGGACCCGACGATCAGCTACGAGGACCTGAAGGTCATCCGGGAGATCTGGCCCGGCAAGATCGTGATCAAGGGCGTGCAGAACGTCGAGGACTCGAAGCGGCTCATCGACCACGGCGTCGACGGCATCATCCTGTCCAACCACGGCGGCCGCCAGCTGGACCGCGCGCCGATCCCGTTCCACCTGCTGCCGTCCGTCGTCCGCGAGGTCGGCAAGGACGCGACGGTGATGGTCGACACGGGCATCATGAACGGCGCCGACATCGTGGCGGCGATGGCGCTGGGCGCGAAGTTCACGCTCATCGGCCGCGCCTACCTGTACGGCCTGATGGCCGGCGGTCGCGCGGGCGTCGACAAGACGATCGAGATCCTGCGGAGCGAGATCGAGCGCACGATGAAGCTGCTCGGGGTCGCGAGCATCGACGAGCTCGAGCCGCGTCACGTCACGCAGCTCGCGCGCCTCGCGCCGCGCCCCGTCAGCGAGGCCTGACCCCCGGGACCGCCTCCCGCCCCGAAACCGACCCGCGCCGCCGAACGCCGATCCGGCGGCGCGGGTCTTTCGCCGTCGTCGGCGTGGTGCACCGCGGCGCCGCCGCACGGGCGGGCGGACCGACGTCGTGCACGCCCGACGGAGATTTCGACCTCGGCCGGTCCCACTTCCGCGGAAATCCGCGGGTCGGGCACACGACCGGCACAGGATCTCCGTCATCCGTGCCGCGTCGGCACGACACCCCGCACCGCCAGCCGGCACGGGCGGTCCCCGGTCGCCCCTAGGCTGAAATCCATGGCCGCGCAGACCCTCAACCGCGAGATCCTGCGCCTCGCCGTCCCCGCGCTCGGCGCGCTCGTCGCCGAGCCGATGTTCCTCATCGTGGATGCCGCCCTCATCGGCCACCTCGGTGTCGTGCCGCTCGCCGGGCTCGGCATCGCGAGCGCCGTGCTGCAGACCATCGTCGGTCTGATGGTGTTCCTCGCGTACTCGACGACGCCCGCCGTCGCGCGCCGCTTCGGCGCCGGCGACAAGAGCAGCGCCGTGAGCGTCGGCATCGACGGCCTGTGGCTCGCGCTGGGCCTCGGCGCACTGCTGGCCCTCGTCGGATCGCTGGCGACTCCCCTCCTCGTGGGCCTCTTCGATCCCGCGCGCGAGGTCGCCGAGCAGGCGGAGGCTTACCTCGGCCTGTCGATGTGGGGCCTCCCGGCGATGCTCATCGTGTTCGCGGCGACCGGCCTGCTCCGCGGCATGCAGGACACCGTCACCCCGCTGTGGATCGCCGGCGCCGGCTTCGCCGCGAACGCCCTTCTCAACGCACTCTTCATCTACGGCTTCGGCTGGGGCATCACGGGGTCGGCCGCCGGCACGGTCGTGGCGCAGTGGGGCATGGTCGCCGCCTACGCCGTCGTGATCGGACGACTTGCGAAGCGGCACGCGGCATCCGTGCTGCCGCAGCGCGACGGCGTCCGGGGCTCCGCCCGCTCGGGCGGCTGGCTGTTCCTGCGGACCGTCTCGCTGCGGCTGGCACTGCTGGTGACCGTCGCCGTCGCGACCGCGATCGGCACGGAGGAGCTCGCGGGCTGGCAGGTCGCCTTCACGATGTTCTCGACCGCCGCGTTCGCGCTCGACGCCCTGGCCATCGCCGCGCAGGCGCTCATCGGCCGGGGACTCGGAGCCGGCGACGAGCCGTTCGTCCGGAGGGTGCTCGGTCGGACCGTCGCGTGGGGGATCTGGTTCGGCGTCATCGTCGGCGGGATCATCGGTGCTCTGTCGGGCGTCATCGGGCTCGTCTTCACCGGGGATGCCGCGCTGGCGGCCCTGATCCAGCCGGCCCTGCTGGTGCTCGCGGTCGCGCAGCCCGTCTGCGGCGTCGTCTTCGTGCTCGACGGGGTGCTCATGGGCGCCGGGGACGCGAAGTACCTCGCGATCGCGGGCGCCCTGAACCTCGTCCCGTACGTCCCGGCTCTGATCGTCGTGTGGATGCTTCTGCCGACCGGGGCGGCCGGCCTCGCGTGGCTCGCAGTCTGCTTCTTCGGCGTGTACATGCTCGCGCGGCTCGCCACGCTGGGCTGGCGGGTGCGCCGCTCGGAGTGGCTCGCCGTCGGCGGCTGACGACCGAGCCCCGGCCGATCCGCCGTCGGCGGCTGACGACTCGCGGCCGGCCGCGGCGGTGGGCACGCATTTCGCGCGAAGCGAAGGGCTGACGCCTTGCGGAGCGGTGAGCCCGCCTCTGGCGCACGAAGTGCGAGCGCCTCCCGGCGAAGCGAAGGCGCGCGCCGCTTCGCAGCGACGGGAGCGCTCGCGGAGCGGTGAGCGCACCTCTCGCGCAGCGGCGGCACGACTCACCGACGTGCTGTTCGGCGGAGCGAACGCGTCCGACACCGGCGAAGGGGGATCGGACGGCGAGGGCGCCCCGTCGGGCTGGACCGGGATCGGCTGACGCTCCGAGCACCCGGCTGCGGTGTCACGCGTAGCGGCGGCACCATTCGTACATGACCACGGCGGCGGCGGCCGACGCGTTGATCGAGCGCGTGGATCCGTACTGCGTGATCTCGATGACGCCGGATGCCGCGGCGAGCGCCTCCGGCGACAGTCCCGGCCCCTCCTGACCGAACAGCAGCACGCATCGCTCGGGCAGGTCGGCGCGGTCGACGGGGACGGAGCCCTCGACGTTGTCGACGGCGAGGATCGGAAGTCCGGCATCCGTCGCCCACGCGGCGAACGCCGCGACGTCCTCGTGGTGGCGCACATGCTGGTACCGGTCGGTGACCATCGCGCCGCGGCGGTTCCAGCGGCGCTTGCCGATGATGTGGACCTCCGCCGCGCCGAACGCATTCGCGCTGCGCACGATGGAGCCGATGTTCATGTCGTGCTGCCAGTTCTCGATGGCGACGTGGAACGGATGCCGCCTCTCATCCAAGTCCGCGACGATGGCGGCCATCGTCCAGTACCGGTACCGGTCGACGACGTTGCGGCGGTCGCCGTGCTCCAGGAGCTCCCGGTCGTACCGCGCGTGGTCCGGCCACGCATCGGGTCCGCCTGGCCACGGACCGACGCCGACCGGCAGCTGCGGCTCGACCGCCGGCTCGACCTCGCGCTGCGGCTCTGCCGGCAGCTGCGGCTCGGGGAGGTCGGTCACGGATCCAGGCTAGCCTCGCGAGGCTCCGCGATCCGACGGGCACCCGAGGCGGAGTCGCCCCCTTCGACTCCCGCCGCCGCGCGCCACCGCCGCCCACCGCGGGGGACCAGACGATCTATCTTTCGGCTGACCGAAAGACCCTGCTACATTTTTCGGTATGCCGAAAGCCGCCCTCGCCCCTGCGCCCGCCCCCGGGCGGAACGCTGCCCGCCGCACCGCGTGGCTGCTCGGGCCGGCCCTGGTCGCCGGGGTCGCCTACCTGGATCCCGGCAACGTCGCCAGCAACATGACCGCGGGGGCGCGGTACGGCTACCTCCTGGTCTGGGTCGTCGTCCTCGGCAACGTCATGGCGTGGCTGATCCAGTACCTGTCGGCGAAGCTCGGCATCGTCACCGGGATGAGCCTGCCCGAGGTGCTCGGCGAACGCATCCGGAGCACCACCGCCCGTCGCGCGTACTGGCTGCAGGCCGAACTCGTCGCGATGGCCACCGATGTCGCCGAGATCATCGGCGGCGCCGTCGCGCTCTGGCTGCTGTTCGGCGTCCCGCTGCTGTGGGGCGGGGTCATCACCGGCACCGTGTCGATCGTCCTGCTGCTGATCCAGTCGCGACGAGGCGCACGCAGCTTCGAGTTCGTCATCATAGGCCTCATGGCGATCATCGCCCTGGGGTTCACCTACGGCGTCTTCATCGGTCCTCCCGAGGCATCCGGCGTCCTCGAGGGACTCCTCCCGCGCTTCGAGGGGACCGACTCGGTGCTCCTCGCCGCCTCCATCCTGGGCGCGACGATCATGCCGCACGCCATCTACGCCCACAGCGCCCTGACCCGCGACCGGTTCCGCCCGATCGCCGACCGGCCTCTCCGAACGGATGCCGTCGCCACCCCGCCCGCCACGGATGCCGCCGCGCCCGGACCGGTGAACGGCGCCGCGCCCTCGCCCGGTCCGGCGACCGCCGCCCTCCCCGACACGGCCCGCCTGCTGCGCGCGACGCGCTGGGACGTGACGATCGCTCTCGCCATCGCCGGCACCGTGAACCTCGCCATCCTGCTGCTCGCCGCCGCGAACCTCGCCGGCGTGCCCGGCACCGACAGCCTCGAAGGCGCCTACGCCGCGCTCTCGGGGGGCATCGGTCCGGTCGTCGCGACACTGTTCGCGGTCGGCCTTCTGGCCAGCGGCCTGGCCAGCACCGCCGTCGGCGCCTACGCCGGCGCCGAGATCATGCACGGGCTCCTGCGGGTGCGCATCCCGCTCCTCGCGCGCCGCCTGGTCACCCTCATCCCCGCGCTCGCGATCCTCGCGCTCGGCGTCGACCCGACGCTCGCCCTGATCCTGAGCCAGGTGGTCCTGAGCTTCGGCATCCCGTTCGCGCTCGTCCCGCTCGTCGCCCTCACCGCTCAGCGCGGCCTGCTCGGCCCGTACCGTAACCGTGCGCTCACCACGGCCGCCGGGGTCGCGGCATCCGTCTTCCTCATCGGCCTCAACGGGCTGCTCCTCTGGTTGACGTTCGCCGGCGGATAGCCTGGATCCGTGCCCGCCTCCGCGTCCGCCGTCGACGACTACCTGAAGACGATCTACCACCACACCGAGTGGCAGACGCAGCCGGTGACGCCGTCGATCCTCGCCGCCGAACTCGGCCTGGCCCCGTCGACGGTCACCGAGATGATCAAGAAGCTCGCCGCGCAGGATCTCGTCACGCACCGTCCGTACGGACCGATCTCGCTGACGGATGCCGGACGGGCACGCGCCACCGCGGTCATCCGGCGCCACCGTCTCATCGAGACCTGGCTCGTCCGGGAGTTCGGGTACGGCTGGGACGAGGTGCACGACGAGGCGGAGGTCCTCGAGCACACGATCAGCGACCGCCTGCTCGCCGGGATCGACGAGCGCCTCGGACATCCGAGGTTCGACCCGCACGGCGACGCCATCCCGGCCGCCGACGGCACCGTGGAGCGCGTCCCGTTCGTCCTGCTCGCCGAGGCGCCCGTGGGCCACACCGGCCGCGTGCTGCGGATCTCGGACCGCGACCCGGCGCTCCTCCGCTCGCTCGGTGACGTCGGCATCGACGTCGGCCACACCGTGACCGCGACGGGCCCCGACGCGGTCAACGTCGACGGCGGCGCGACGGTGCAGCTGCCCCCCGCCGGCGGTCGCGCCGTCTGGCTCACCGCCTGACGTCGGCGGCGGTCACCGCCTGACGCCGGCGGCGATCACCGCCTGACTCCGGCAGCGATCACCGCGGTCGGCGCAGCGCGGCCTCCACCCAGTGCCCCAGCCGCGAACGCTCGGGATCCAGGTCGATGTGCAGCCACCCGGCGCCCATGTCCCGATCCCGGCCCATGACGGCGCGGCGGGCGTCGGGCTCGTCCAGCATCCGGTCGTCCTCGTCGGCCGCGACGCGCACGAGAAGCGTCCGGTCCTTGTGCACGGCGACGGCCATCGCGTCGTCCACCATCACGGCGACGGCGCCGAACATCGCGACCTCGCGGATCTCGCGCCCCGGGATCAGGGTGCGGATCTCGTCCAGCACCTCGCGGACCTCGGGCGCCGCCGCGCCGCGCCCCGTCGCCTCTGCCATGTCGTCCCCTTCACCGGATGCGTCATGACTACCGCGGCGGGACGGGCGCGCGCAACCGTCGGGGGTCGCCGACGGCCGCATCGTCAGCGGATGCGGATCTTCCGGCCCCGCAGGTACGGCCACTCCGTGCGCGTCGCGTGCTCGGCGTAGTGCCACATCCGCGCGCCGACGTCGGGGTCGATCGTGACCCGCGAGGGCGTCCCCCGCTCAGGCGCCCCGGTGATGCCGTAGGCCGGCCCCCAGTACTCGCCGCCCTCCGCGTCGGCATCCACCAGCGCACGCACGGGCGCCCACGCGCCGCGCTCCTTCGACTGCGCGATCGGCGCCTGCAGCCCGCCGACGAAGCGCTTGCGCCGCGTCGGCGCGTTCACCCCGGCGATGCGCCGCGTGCGCCCGCCGAGCGAGTAGCCGGGATGTGCGACGAGGCTCGCCACCGGGACGGATGCCGCCCGCAGCCGGCGATCCGCTTCGAACCCGAGCGCCGAGGTCGCGACCTTCGACTGCACGTACGCGCGCCACGGCGTGTAGCCGTGGACGAGCTCAGGGTCCACCGGGTCCCAGGGGAAGAGTGTCGTCGAGACGGAGCCCAGCCAGACCATCCGGCCCCGTGCCGCGGCGAGCGCGGGAAGCAGCGCGCCGGCGAGCGCATAGTGACCGAGCGCGTTCGTGGCGATGACGAGCTCATGCCCGTCGAGGGTGAGCTCGCGGGTCCGCGGCGGGTGCACGATCCCGGCGTTCAGCAGCACACCGTGCAGGCCGACGCGGCCGCGGACGGTGGCCGCGGCGGAACGGATCGAACCCAGATTGCTGGTGTCGAGGGCGAGGGTCTCGAGGTCGGCATCGGGCACCTGCGCGAGCAGCGCGGCACGCGCGCGCGACAGCCGGGACGGGTTGCGGCCGCTCATGATGACGTGCGCGCCCGCGCCCGCCAATTGCAGGCACGAGAAGAATCCGAGGCCCGCGTTCGACCCGGTCACGAGGTAGCGGCGACCGCTCAGATCGGGAAGGTGTCCGGGGTCCCAGGTGTCTCGCGCCACAGTCTCGACCCTACGCTCGGCCGGCGACGCCGTCACGCGCAGCGGACGATTCGAGGGCATGCACCGGGCCGTTCCCCGCGGAAGGTGGGAGAGTGGGAGGCGACCCCCGGGGAGGACCGCATGAACGAGCTCGAGCAGAACCTGCTGTTCGCCGTCGTCACCCTGACGCTGGTGGCCTCGCTGGTCGTCGTGATCGTCCAGGCGGTGCGCCGCAGACGGGGCGGCGGGGACGACGACCGGAGCACTCCCGGGGAGGACCTCGAGCCCTGATCGCGACGCGGACTACTGCGGCTGCAGGCCCAGATCGTCGAGGTCGATCGCCGCGAGCCACGTGAGCCCCTCCGCCTCGACCGCGGCCTGCGCCCCGGTCTTGCGGTCGACGATGACGGCGACCGCGACGGGCTCGGCGCCTTCGCGGCGCAGCGCTTCGACGGCCTTCAGGGCGGACTGTCCGGTGGTCGAGGTGTCCTCGACGACGATGACCCGCTTGCCGACGACGTCCGCGCCTTCGACCTGACGACCGCGGCCGTGGTCCTTCGGCTCCTTTCGGACGACGAACGCGTCGAGCGGGCTGTCGGTGCGCGCCGATTCGTGCATGACCGCGTTGGCGATGGGGTCGGCGCCGAGGGTGAGCCCACCGACGGCGACGATCCCGTCGACGTCCCGGATCAGGTCGAGCATGATTCGGCCGATGGCGGGTGCGGCGCGGTGGTCGAGGGTGAGCTTGCGCATGTCGACGTAGTAGGACGCCTTCTTGCCGCTCGACAGGGTGAAGTCGCCGAAGAAGACGGCCTCTTCCCCGATCAGCGAGATGAGGGTCTGGCGGTCGGCTTCGAGGTCAGGCGTGGAGGCGACGGTCACGCTCCCGATTCTACGGCCGAGCGCGTCCGTCCTCCCGCGGGCGGGACGGCCCGGGGAGTCGGGCACGTCGGCGACGGCAAATAGGCTGTGAGCATGCGGCTTGCCACCTGGAACGTCAACTCGATCCGCGCTCGCGTCGTGCGCACCGTCGACTTCGCCGTGCGCGAGGGGATCGACGTGCTCGCGATGCAGGAGATCAAGTGCAAGCCCGAGCAGTTCCCCTACGAGGCGTTCGAGGAGGCCGGCTACCACGTCGAGGCGCACGGCCTCAATCAGTGGAACGGCGTCGCGATCGCGAGCCGCGAGCCGATCGAGGAGGTCGAGTACGCCTTCCCCGACATGCCCGGCTTCCTCAAGGGGCATGAGGGTCCGGATGCGCCGCAGGAGGCGCGCGCCATCGGCGCGACGATCGGCGGCGTGAAGGTCTGGAGCCTGTACGTCCCCAACGGTCGCTCGCTGGGCGACCCGCACTACCTCTACAAGCTGCACTGGCTCGAGGCGCTCCGCGGCTACACGCAGCGCACGCTTGAAGCGAGCCCGGGCCTCCCCCTCGCCCTCGTCGGCGACTTCAACATCGCGCCGACGGATGCCGACAACGGCGACCCCACCGTCGTCGAGGGCGCCACGACGCACGTGTCACCCGAGGAGCGCGCGGCGTTCCAGTCCCTCCTCGATGCAGGCCTGAGCGACACCGTGCGCCCGCTCGTTCCGACCGGCTACACCTACTGGGACTACAAGCAGCTGCGGTTCCCGCGCAATGAGGGCCTCCGCATCGACTTCATCCTCGGCTCGCCCGCGCTCGCCGACGGCGTGGTCGCCGCGGAGATCCACCGCAACGAGCGGAAGGGCGAGATCCCGAGCGATCACGTGCCCGTCGTCGTCGACATCGACCTCGCGGCCGACGAGGACGATGACGACCGTCCGATGATCTTCTGATCCGGCTCGGCCGGGGGTCCGCTCAGCGGGGGAAGTCGACCTCGTCCATGTCGCCGGTGCGCACCGGTCCGGCGGGCGCGTACCGCAGCTGCACGACGCCCTGATCGCCGACCAGCGGGGGCTCGATCAGCCGGAGCGTCGCCGGTGCGGCTCCGTCCGGGAACACCCGCCGGCCCTCGCCGAGGACCACCGGGTGGACCCACAGCCGCAGCTCGTCGTAGACCTCGGCCGCCAGCAGCGTCTGCACCAGGCCCACGCTCCCGACGACATGGATGTCGCGGTGCCGGTCGCGCAGGGCGTCGACCTCGGCGGGCACATCCGGCCCGAGCTGCACCGTGCCGGCCCACGCCGGGGTGAGGGCGGAGCGGGATGCCACGTACTTCGGCACCCGGTCGAACGTGCGGCCCACCGAGCCCGCCGGCCCGTCGGTGTGGTGGGGCCAGTAGGCGGCGAAGATGTCGTAGGTGCGGCGGCCGAGCAGCAGTGCGTCCATCGAGTCGATGTACGCGCTCACCTGCTCGCCGACCATGTCGTCGGGGAACGGCGCCTGCCAGCCGCCGAACCGGAAGCCGTTGCGGGCGTCCTCGTCGGGACCGCCCGGCGCCTGGGCGACGCCGTCGAGCGTCGTGAACAGATCGATGACGATGCGTCCTCGCGTGGTCATGATGCCTCTTTCCGTGATGAGCGCTCAGCGCGATGCGAGCGCGGGTTCGATGTGGAAGGTCGCGGCGAACCGCTCGAGCATCGCGGCATCCCCGGCGATGACGTGGACGATGCCGTCCTCGATCGCGCAGCGGGGTCCGATCTCGCCGGAGATGACCTCGCGGATGCCGGGGCCCGCCGCGATCACGACGTCCGGTTCGCCCGCAGGCCGCTCGCCGCTCGCGGGCGGCGCCGGCGGGGCGAGCTGCGCCACGCGCAGCTCGCCGTCCCGGACGGTCGCCCGCAGCGCCACGTCGCCCACGTGCAGCTCGTAGTCGCCGGGCTCCGCGGCATCCGTCCGGAACGCGGTGCGGAGCGCCATCGTGAGCGAGTCCGGGGTGACGACGTCACCCTCTTTCGGGGCGCCCATCGCCTGGAAGCCCCACCGGCCGAGCGCGAGGACGATCGGCTCGAGCTCGCGGCCGTACGGCGTCAGCTCGTACACGAGCCCGCAGTTCAGCAGCGGCACCCGCCGGACGATGCCCGCCTCCTGCAGCTCCTTCAGCCGGGCCGACAGGATGTTGGTCGGGATCCGGGCGAGCCCTTGGTTCAGGTCGGTGTAGCGTCGCGGGCCGACGAGCAGGTCGCGGATGATGAGCAGCGCCCACCGCTCGCCGACGAGCTCGACGGCCCGCGTCAGACCGCAGTACTGCCCGTAGGTCCGGGACGCCACTACTGCTGCTGCTCCTGGAGGGCTCCCGGGCCCTGCTCGGCCGCCACCGGATCCATGTGGACGAACTCGACGACGTTGCCGTCGGGGTCCTCCATGCTCCGGGAGTACATGAATCCGTAGTCCTGCGGGTCGCGCGGCTCGGTCCCGCCCGCGGCGAGCCCCTTCTCGAGCGTCGCGTCGACCTCCTCGCGTGACGGCCGGCTGAACGCGGTCAGCACCTGCGCGGTCGTCGCCGGGTCGGCGACGGTCTTGTCGGTGAACGTGCCGAAGAACTCCCGCGTCAGCACCATGAAGTAGATGTTTTCGTCCCACACGATGCAGGCGGCGTTCTCGTCGGTGAAGTTCGGATCGATGCGGCATCCGAGTGCGGTGTAGAACGCCTTCGAGCGCTCCAGGTCGGATGTCGGGATGTTGACGAAGATGTCGGTCATGATGCTCCTTCGGATCACGGCGCCGGATGGCGTGATCCGATGCTTGCAAAAAACAAGTAACGCGTCAAGACCCCTGCCGTCTCCCCCGTATGACGGATGCCGCGGAGGTCGCGGCCCCCTACCGTGGGACCATGTCCGCTTCGCCCCTGCGCCGCCAGGTCACCCCGACGGAATCCCGCCACGACGCCTGGCTGGCCGCCGGGATGCTGGTCGCGGGAATCCTCAGCACCGCGCTCGGCTCCGCCTCGGGGATCTACGGGGGCGAGCATCCCGACCTGTGGTGGGGCTTCGTGTACGCGGCCGTGCTGACGCTTCCGCTCGCCGTCCGACGCCGCTACCCGAGCACCGTCCTCGTGATCGTCTCCGGCGCCTACTTCGTCGGCGTCTCACTCCTGATCCCCGAGGTCTACGTCGGCAACGTCGCGATCTTCATCGCGATGTACACGGTCGGCGCCTGGGTGGCGGACCGGCGCCGTGCGGCGATCGCGCGGATGCTCGTCATCGTGGGCATGCTCGTCTGGCTGCTCGTGTCGATGTTCCAGTCCGCGGCGTCGGACGAAGGACTCTCGCAGGAGGGGCCGTTCTCGCCCTTCGCGGCGTTCGCGATGCTGCAGTTCCTCATCAACATCGCGTTCTTCGGCGGCGCCTACCTCTTCGGCGAGCGCGCGTACGCGAGTGCCATGCAGTACGACGCGCTCATGGAGCGCACCGCCGAGCTGGAGCGGGAGCGCGAACTGACCGCCGCGCAGGCCGTCGCCCTGGACCGCGTCCGCATCGCCCGCGAGCTGCACGACGTCGTCGCCCACCACGTGTCGGCGATGGGTGTGCAGGCGGGCGCTGCCCGCACGGTCCTGGACCGGAATCCCGACGCGGCCCGCACCGCCCTGACCGGCATCGAGACCGCCGCCCGCTCCGCCCTGACCGAGCTCCGCCAGCTGCTGGAAACGCTCCGGACGCCGGATGCCGATGCTCCGGGTGCCTCGACGCTGCGCCTCTCGGCGCTGCCCGAGCTCGTCGAGCATGCGCGGGCGAACGGGCTCCCGACGACGCTGTCCGTGGTCGGCGACCCGGTCGAGGCGTCGGAGCTCGTCCAGGTGAACCTCTACCGGATCGCGCAGGAGGCGCTCACGAACGCGCGCCGGCACGGCGGTCGCGGCGCCACGGCGGATCTGCGCGTGCGCTACGGCGACGGCGAGATCGAGCTCGAGGTCACCAACACCGGCCGCGCGCCGATCTCGGGCCGCGCGGGCCTGGGCCTCGTGGGGATGCGCGAGCGCGCCGTCGCGTCGGGCGGCACCCTCGAGGCGCGGCCCCGCGATCGCGGCGGGTTCCTCGTGCGGGCGGTCGTCCCGGTCCGCCAGGCGGTGTCCGCATGATCCGCGTGCTGCTCGTCGACGATCACGCCGTCATGCGCGCGGGCTTCCGCATGATCCTCGAGGCCGCCGGCGACATCGAGATCGTCGGCGAGGCCGGCGACGGCGCGGCCGCGATCGGCGCGGCAGCCGACCTGCGTCCGGACGTCATCTGCATGGACGTCCAGATGCCCGACATGGACGGACTCGAGGCCACCCGACGCATCGTCGCGGATCCCGCGATCGAGGCGTCCGTCGTCATCGTCACGACCTTCGACCGCGACGACTACCTGTTCCAGGCGCTCGCCGCCGGCGCGAGCGGGTTCCTGCTGAAGAACGCGGGCCCCGAGGAGCTGACCTCCGCCGTCCGCATCGCCCACGGCGGCGAGGCCCTGCTCTCCCCCACGGTGACGAAACGGGTGATCGAGCGGTTCGCCCCCGGCGGGTCGTTCGCCGACGCCGACCCGGCGATCGCGCCGGCACCCGCGGCGCACCGGACGGATGACGCCGCCGCGGCGACCGTCGCGGTGGATCTCACCGATCGCGAATCCGAGGTCCTCCGTCTGCTCGCGCAGGCGATGAGCAACGCCGAGATCGCACGCCAGCTGTTCATCGGGGAGGCCACGGTGAAGACGCACGTCTCGAACGTGCTGCAGAAGCTCGGGGCGCGCGATCGCGTCGCCGCCGTGGTCTACGCCCACCGTCACGGCCTGGCCTGACGACCGGACCGCCTCGCCCGCCGGCGCGGGCCGGCCGGTGCGCGCCGCCGGACCCGCCCGTCAGCGCCGAACGGCCCCGCTCCGAGTCGGGAGCGGGGCCGTCCGGACGAGGACCGGGCTCAGGCGCCCGCGGGGACCTTCGCGTAGCGGTCCACGAGCGCGACGAACGCGTCGAGGTACCCCGACAGGAAGCCGGCGGTCCCGGGATCGGTGACCTCGCCGGTGTCGGTGAAGACGCCCGGCAGGCTCTGGACGTAGCCCTCGGGCTGTCCGAGGGTCGGGGCGTTGAAGTGGCTCAGGATGGCCTTCAGGTGCTGCTGCGCGGCCGCGGTCGCGATGCCGCCCTGCGAGGTCCCGATGACGGCCGTGGGCTTGCCGTCGAAGGAGGCCTGGCCCCAGGGGCGCGCCGACCAGTCGAGCGCGTTCTTGAGCACGCCGGGGATCGAGCGACTGTACTCGGGCGTGATGATGATGACGCCGTCCGCGTCGGCGATCGCCTGCTTGTAGTCGAGGGCGACCTGCGGGAAGTCGGCGTCGAGGTCGGGCGAGTAGAACGGCAGGTCCTTGATCGGGATCTCGACGAGGGTCGTGCCCTCGGGTGCGAGCCGCTCGAGGGCCTTCGCGAGCTTGCGGTTGATCGAGGTCGACGAGATGCTGCCGACGATGTAGCCGATGGTGCGGTCGGTCATGGGTCCTCCAGAGTCGTGGGTGGATGCGCCGGGGGCGCCATCCCTCCGTTCAACAGCCGATCGTAAAAGAACATTCCTGCGCATACGAAATTTCGCGGGGACGGCCGCGGACGGGACGCCCCTCCCCCGCACGGCGGGCGGCGGGAATCATCCGTCAGGGGGAGGTCCGCCTCCGCTCGCCTCAATAGCGTGGAGACACGATGAGGCCGCACCACGCAGCCTCGCGACCACCAGGAGGAACGGATGCTGCACCTTCGCGGGATCACGAAGAGCTACGGCGCCCGCCGTGTGCTCGACGACGTGTCGTTCGACATCGCGCCGGGCCGGCTCACCGGCTTCGTCGGCGGCAACGGCGCGGGCAAGACCACCACGATGCGGATCATCCTCGGCGTCCTGGCGCGCGACGCCGGCGAGGTCGTCCTCGACGGCGCTCCGGTGACCGCGGCCGACCGCCGCCGGTTCGGGTACATGCCCGAGGAGCGCGGCCTCTACCCGAAGATGAAGGTGCTCGAGCACATCGTCTACCTCGCCCGCCTCCACGGCTTCAGCAAGCCGGATGCCACGACCCGGGCCACCGCGCTGCTCGAGGAGCTCGGCCTCGGCGAGCGGCTGGACGACAACGTCGAGACGCTCTCGCTCGGCAACCAGCAGCGCGCCCAGATCGCGGCGGCGCTCGTGCACGACCCGCAGGTGCTGATCCTGGACGAGCCGTTCTCGGGCCTCGACCCGATCGCCGTCGAGGTGGTCGCCCGGGTGCTGCAGACCCGCGCCGCACAGGGCACGTCGGTGCTGTTCTCGTCGCACCAGCTCGACGTCGTCGAGCGCCTCTGCGACGACCTCGTCATCATCGCCGGCGGCACCATCCGCGCCGCGGGCACGCGCGACGGTCTGCGCGAGGAGCATTCCACGCGCCGCTACGAGCTGGTCTCCGCCGGGGACGCCGGCTGGCTGCGCGCCGAGCCGGGCGTCGAGGTCATCGACTTCGACGGCGGCTACGCCCTCTTTGACGTCGATTCCGACGAGACCGCGCAGCGCGTCCTGCAGCGCGCGGTCGCCAGCGGCGCGGTCACGAGCTTCGCGCCGCGCCGCCCCACCCTCACCCAGATCTTCACGGAGGTCATCCAGTGAACGCGTCCGTCACCACCCCGTCCTTCGCACAGAGCGTCTGGCTCGTCACCGAGCGCGAGCTCGGCTCGAAGCTGCGCAGCAAGTCGTTCCTCATCTCCTCGGCGATCCTGTTCGTGATCGTCCTGGCCGGCGTCCTCTGGGGCGGCTTCGCCGCGCAGAACGAGAACCGGATCCCCATCGCGGTCACCCCCGAGACGGCATCCGCCGTCGAGGGCATGGACGGTCTCGAGGTGACGGATGCCGCCGACGCCGACGAGGCGCGCGAGCTCGTCACCGCCGGTGACGTCGATGCCGCACTGGTCCCCGGCGGCGCAGAGCCGTTCGGCTTCACCCTCGTCGGCGACGAGGACGTGCCGAGCGGGCTGGTGCAGCAGTTCAGCGTCTCGCCGGCGGTGGAGCTCCTCGCCACCGACGCCACCGACGGATTCCTCCGCTACATCGTCGCGATCGGCTTCGGGGCGATCTTCTTCGCCGCGGCGCTCACGTTCGGGTCGACCATCGCGTCGAGCGTCGTCGAGGAGAAGCAGACCCGTGTGGTCGAGCTGCTCATCTCGGCGATCCCGACCCGCGCACTGCTGGCGGGCAAGGTCATCGGCAACACGCTGCTGGCGATGGGCCAGATCATCGGCATCGCCGCGATCGCCACGGTGGGGCTGACCGTCACCGGGCAGGACATGCTGCTCGCCGGGCTCGGCGGGCCGATCGCCTGGTTCGCGGTGTTCTTCCTCTTCGGCTTCGTCCTGCTCGCGGCGCTGTTCGCCGCGGCGGGGGCGATGGTGTCACGCCAGGAGGACATCGGCGCGACGATCACGCCGCTCACCTACCTCGTGATGGCGCCGTACTTCCTCGTCATCTTCTTCAACGACAACCCCCTGGTGCTGACGATCATGTCGTACGTCCCGTTCTCGGCTCCGGTGGGGATGCCGGTGCGCATCTTCGTCGGCGAGGCGCAGTGGTGGGAGCCGCTCCTGTCGCTCGCGGTCATGCTCGCCGCCTGCGTCGCGGCGATCCTCATCGGCGCGAAGATCTACGAGAACTCGCTCCTGCGCATGGGCGCCCGGGTCAAGCTGCGCGAGGCCCTCGCCGGCTGAGCCGCATCCCCCGCACGGAACCGCCCCGTCCCCCGGCCGAACCGGGAGGCGGGGCGTCCGCGTGCCCCGTCGACCGGCGACGGATCGACCCCACGGCCCCGGTCCGCGCCGCCGGAAGGAGGGGGCTGTCAGAGACCACGCATCCGCGCTGGGGTTGAATGGAGGAGCGCCTCTCGCGCGCTCCCCTCCCCCATCGAAGGATTCTCATGCTCGACCGCGCCGCCACCACCGACACGCCGATCCTGGATGTGCTCACGGAGCGATGGAGCACGCGCATCTTCGATGCGGCCACCCCGATCGACGAGGACGCCCTCGCGGCCGCGCTGGAGGCGGCCCGGTGGGCGCCGTCCGCCTCGAACACGCAGCCGTGGCGGTTCATCGTCGCGCGCCGCGGCTCGGCGTCGCACGCGAAGATCGTGGACGCGCTCATCGGGTTCAACCAGGCATGGGCGGCCGACGCCGCAGCCCTCGTGGTGTTCGTGGCGACGAGCGAGTTCGAGGGCACGCCGATGCGCTGGGCCGCCTACGACGTCGGTCAGGCGGCGGCGCACTTCACCGTGCAGGCGCACGCCGCCGGTCTCGCGACGCACCAGATGGGCGGCTTCGACGCCGACGACCTCGCGGCGTCCTTCTCGCTGGCTCCGGACCTGCGACCCCTGACCGTGACCGCCGTCGGCACGCTCGGTGACTTCGCCTCCGCTCCGGAGCAGATGAGGGAGCGCGAGAGCGCGCCCCGCACCCGGCGGCCGGTCGGCGACTCCGTCCTCATCGACGACTGAGTCCCGCGGCACCGGATCGCCGGCGCCCGCCGGCGGCACCGCCGCACCATAGACGACGCGAACGCGCCGGAACAGGGGCGGCCGGCACCTCCCCGGGAACGGTTACGGTGAGGAAATGACCACCCGTCTGCTGTCGATCGGCACCGCCGTGCCTCCGGCCCGCCTGCAGCAGGCCGCTGTGCGCGACCTGTTCGCCTCTCAGCCCGGCACCGACCGGTTGACGAAGCGCCTGATCGGTGCCGCTTTCGATGCCTCCGCCATCTCGACCCGGCACACCGTGCTCGACGATCTCGCGGCGGCAGCCGAACGCGGCGCCGCGGGCGTGCCGTCCCCGGGCGACGACGGCGCGACGAGCGCGCCCGCGGACGGCACCGTCGGGGACGCCGTCGAGCGGATGCCGGTCGTCACGGATGCCGGCGCCCTCCTCGCGCCGTCGACCGGCACGCGCAACGACGCCTACATCCGCCTTGCGCCGCCGCTGTTCGCCGAAGCGGCACGGAGGGCGCTGGCTGCGGCAGCCGTCGACGCCGCCGACGTGACGCACGTCGTGACGGTGTCGTGCACCGGGATGTTCGCGCCCGGTCCCGACTACCGGCTCGTCCGCGACCTCGGGCTCAGCACACGGGTCGAGCGCTACCACCTGGGCTTCGTCGGCTGCGCGGCCGCGCTCCCGGGCCTCCGCACGGCCGCACGCATCTGCGGCTCGGATCCCGACGCCGTCGTCCTCGTCGTCTGCGCCGAGCTCTGCTCGCTCCACTTCCGGACCCCGGCCGACCACGATCAGATCGTCGCGGCCTCCGTCTTCGCGGACGGCGCCGCCGCCGCCGTCGTCAGCGCCGACCCGGCCCGGCGCGGTGAGGCGTGGTTCGACATCGACCGCTTCGGCACGGCGCTCACCAGCGACGGAGAGCGGGACATGGCCTGGACGATCGGCGACGAGGGGTTCGAGATGGTCCTCTCCGCCGAGGTGCCCCGCATCATCGGGCGCGAGATCCAGGGCGCCGTGGCGCAGTTCCTCGAAGGCGACGCGGTCGACGCGTGGGCGGTGCATCCGGGTGGCCGGAGCGTGCTGGACCGCGTCGAATCCGGTCTCGATCTCCCCGACGGCGCCCTCGACGCGTCTCGCGCCGTGCTCCGCGACTACGGCAACATGTCGAGCGCCACGATCCTCTTCATCCTGAAGTCGTTCCTCGAGGGCCGTGCCCTGACGGCGGACGATCGGCTCGCCACGCTCGCGTTCGGCCCCGGGCTGACCCTCGAGGCCGTCCTGCTGACCTACGGCCGGAACGGCGGCGCATGAGCCTGGCCGTCCGCGCCACCGACCTGCGCGAGCTGATGGACGACCCCGACTGCGATCCGGACCGTCTCGCTGCGACGCTGCGCCGATTCGACCTCGTCAACCGGGCGATCGGCGGGTGGGGCCGCGTCTGGCGCCGGCACCTCGCGTCCGCGCTGGGGTCCCTCGGCCGTCCGGCGCGGGTCCTCGATGTCGGCAGCGGCGGCGGGGACGTCGTCGCGCGCCTCGCCGAACTCGCCGAGCGGGACGGTCTGGAGGTCGAATGGCTGGGCATCGATCCGGACCCGCGCGCGCTGGCGGTCGCCCAGGAGCGTGCCCGCCCGGGCGTGTCCTTCGCCTGCACGGACGCCGCGGGCCTCGCGGCAACCGGAGCGCGCTTCGACGCCGTGCTGTCGAACCACGTCCTGCACCACCTGTCCGATGCCGAGCTGCCGGGGTTCATCGCCGAGACCACCGCCCTGTCGAGCGGGCCCGTCCTGCACGCCGACATCGCCCGCGGCCGGCTCCCCTATGCCCTCTACGGCGTCGGGATCACCGCGCTGGAGCGCGGGACGTTCCTCCGGACCGATGGGCTGCGCTCCATCCGCCGAAGCTATCGTCCCGACGAGCTGCAGCGGACGCTCGGGCCGCGCTGGCGCGTCGTGAGCCCGGTGCCGTTCCGGCTGCTGGCGATCGGCGACGGCGGTGCCTGACCGCCGCGGCCGGCGGTCGATGCTCACTCGAGGAAACGCCGGTGCCTGAGGTCATCGTCGTGGGGGCGGGTCCCGTCGGAACCCTGCTGTCCGCAGAGCTCGCCCGGGCCGGCGTCGACGTCGAGGTCTGGGAACGGCGCCCGGAGCGCGGCGGCGGGTCGCGGGCGATCGGCCTGCACGCGACGACGCTCACCGCCCTCGAGGCGGGCGGCGCCACCGACCGCCTCCTCGCGGGAGCGGTCCGGGTCCGCCGCGGCGAGGCCCGCAGCGGCGGGCGCCTTCTCGGCACGGTCCGGTTCGACCGGCTCGACACCCGGCACCCGTACGTCGCGACGCTGCCGCAGGCGGCGACCGAGGCGGCGCTGTCGGTCGGCGCGCCGGCGGCTGAACGCGGTGTCCGGGTCACCGGCATCCGTCCCGACGGCGACGGCGTCACCGTGACGGCGGCCGACAGAGAGGGCCGCGCCCCGATCGTGGTGGTCGCCGCGGGTGTCGGTGCACGCGACCTCGTGTACCGGCCCGGCGCGCCGGCTCGCACCGCGTACCCCGACCGCTATCTGATGACGGATGCGGCGCTCCCCCCGCGGCCCGATGCCGAGACCGCGCTCGTGCACCTCGCGCCGGGCGGCGTCCTCGAGTCCTTCCCGCTGCCCGACGGGCACCGGCGATTCGTGGCGTGGGATGCCGGCGGCTCGGACGAGCCCCGAGCACGGCTCGATCGGCTCCGGACCGCGCTGCGGGAGCGCGGCGAGGCGGCGGCCGCCGACTCGATCGCGGAGGCGTCCTCGTTCGCGGTCCGGCGCGTGCTGGCACCCGCCATGCGACGGGGGCGCCTGTGCGTGATCGGCGACACCGCCCACGAGATCAGCCCGATCGGCGGTCAGGGACTGAACCTCGGGCTCCTGGACGCCGCCACCCTCGCCCCGCTGCTGATCAGGTGGCTGCGCACCGGCACCGAGCCGTCGGGCTCGCTCGGACGCTGGGAACGGGAGCGGCTGTCGTCCGCGCGGACGGCGGGCCGCCTGGGCGCCGTCAACATGCGTCTCGGCCGCCCGCTCGGAGCCGCCGCCCACGGTGTGATGACGCGGAGCCTCGGAACCGTTCTCGCCGCGACCGGGTCGCTCGTGCCGCGGGCGTACGCCATGGGCTTCGACGCGGCCGCCCGGCGACGGTAGGCCCGCGAGGTCAGGTCACCGGGTTCAGGCGGTGAGCCCCGCCGACGTCGCGACGAGCTGCGCGGCGAGGACGAGCGCGGCCGCCATGACGAGCCGGAAGCCGGTCCGGTCGGGACCGCGGAGCCGCATCCGGACGAGCACCGCGGCGGCGAGAGCGACCACGACGGCGAAGAAGCACCAGGCGAGCAGGCCGCCACCGCCGCCGATCAGGACCGCGACGGCCGCGGCGGCGATCCCGAGGACCGCCACCACGACGGACGCCGGCGCGCCCATGCGGTGCGGCAGACCCCGCACCCCGGTCCGGCGATCGTCGTCGAGGTCGGGCAGGACGTTCGTCAGGTGCACGGCCGCCCCGAGCGCGGCGCCGGCGAGAGTCGCCCAGGGCGCGGCGATGAGCGGCGCGGGGGCGGACAGCGTCGCGAGCGAGGGGAAGATCCCGAAGCTGACGAGGAACGGCGCGATGGAGAGCGGGGTCGCCTTCAGCCCCGCGTTGTACGCCCAGGCGGATGCCAGCGCGATCGTGTGCGCGAGCAGCATCCATCCGCCGAGGACGGCCGACAGGGCGAGCGCGAGCACGAGGGCGACCACCGCGACGATCCAGGCCGTGCGACGACGGATGTCGCCGCGCACGAGCGGCTTGTCGGAGCGGCCCACGAGCCCGTCCCGGTAGAGGTCGATGGCATCGTTCGACAGCCCGACCGACAGCTGACCGCAGAACACGGCGGCGACGAGCGTGGCGACACGCCACGGCTCGAGGCCGGCCGCGAGACCGAGCGCGAGCGACAGGATCGTGACGACGAGCGCGGGCCCGGGATGGGTGGCACCCCACAGAGCCCGCAATGTCCGCATCACTCGATGCTATGCCGCGGCGCATGCCGTTCGCGCAATGCGCCGAGGCACCGCCGCCGCGCATCCGCGCGGCGGGTCGTCTCGACGACCGGATGCCGTGGGTCAGTCCTCCAGCAGCTCGGCCTCGATCACCTCGTCATCCGGCGCATCGCCGGGTGTCGGGCCGGTGCTCGTGAGGACGAGCTGCGACCCGTCGACCCCGACGTCGACCCGCACCATGTCGCCGTCCCGGACGCCGCCCGACAGCAGCGCCATCGCCAGGCGGTCCTGGATCTCCGACTGGATGAGCCGGCGCAGCGGCCGCGCACCGAACAGCGGGTCGTATCCGCGCTCGGCGAGCCACGCCCGCGCGTCGGGCGTCACGGCCAGGGTGAGACGGCGGTCCTTGAGCCGCTGCTGCAGGGCATCGACGGCGAGCTCCACGATCTGCGCGAGGTCGGCCTCGCTGAGCGCCGAGAACATCACGATGTCGTCGAGGCGGTTGAGGAACTCGGGCCGGAACGCCTGCCGCACGAGCGCCATGACCTGCTCGCGCCGGACCTCGTCCGACAGCGTCGGGTCGATGAGCACCGGCGAGCCGAGGTTGCTCGTCAGGATCAGGATCGTGTTCGTGAAGTCCACGGTGCGGCCCTGACCGTCCGTGAGCCGCCCGTCGTCGAGCACCTGCAGCAGGACGTCGAACACCTCCGGATGAGCCTTCTCGACCTCGTCGAGGAGGACGACGGAGTACGGCCGGCGACGGACGGCCTCGGTGAGCTGTCCGCCCTGCTCGTAGCCGATGTATCCCGGAGGGGCGCCGACGAGCCGGGCGACGGAGTGCTTCTCGCCGTACTCGCTCATGTCGATGCGGACCATCGCTCGCTCGTCGTCGAAGAGGAACTCCGCGAGCGCCTTCGCCAGCTCGGTCTTGCCGACCCCGGTAGGCCCGAGGAACAGGAAGGAGCCGGTCGGCCGGTTCGGGTCGCTGATGCCCGCACGGGAGCGACGGACCGCATCCGACACCGTCTTCACGGCGGGCTTCTGGCCGATCAGGCGCTTGCCGAACTCGGCCTCCAGCCGCACGAGACGCTGCGTCTCGCCCTGCAGCAGCTTGCCGACCGGGATGCCGGTCCACGTGGCGATGACCGCGGCGATGTCCTCGTCGGTGACCTGCTCGTTGACCATCCGCTCTTCGACGGGGTTGGCCTCGGCGCGCTCGGCGTTGGCGATCTCCTGCTGCAGCCGCTTGATCGTCTCGTACTCCAGCTTCGAGGCGCGTGCGTAGTCGGCCTCACGCAGCGCACGGTCCCTCTCGGTGACAGCCTGGTCGTACTGCTTCTTGAGGTCGCCGACGCGGTGCAGCCCCGCACGCTCGCGCTCCCATCGCGCTTCGAGCACCGCGAGCTCCGCCTGAGCGGCATCCATCTGCTCGCGCAGCTTCGCCCGTCGCTCCTTGGACGCGTCGTCCTTCTCCTTCTTGAGCGCGAGGTCCTCGAGGCGCATCCGGTCGACCTGCCGACGCAGCTCGTCGATCTCGACCGGGCTCGAGTCGATCTCCATCTTGAGCCGACTCATCGCCTCGTCGATGAGATCGATGGCCTTGTCGGGCAGCTGCCGTCCCGAGATGTAGCGGTTGCTCATGGCGGCGGCGGCCACGAGGGCGCCGTCGCTGATCGTGACGCCGTGGTGCGCCTCGTAGCGCCCCTTGAGGCCGCGCAGGATCGCGACGGTGTCCTCGACGCTCGGCTCTCCGACGTACACCTGCTGGAAGCGGCGCTCGAGCGCGGCGTCCTTCTCGATGAACTCGCGGTACTCGTCGAGGGTGGTCGCGCCGATGAGGCGCAGCTCGCCGCGCGCGAGCATCGGCTTGAGCATGTTGGATGCGGCGACCGACCCTTCGCCCCCGCCCGCGCCCATGAGGGTGTGCAGCTCGTCGATGAACGTGATGACGCGGCCCTCGGACTCGGTGATCTCCTTGAGCACGCTCTTGAGACGCTCCTCGAACTGGCCGCGGTACATCGCACCGGCGACGAGGGCGGAGATGTCGAGGGAGATGAGCTCCTTGTTCTTCAGGGACTCGGCGACGTCTCCGGCGACGATCCGCTGGGCGAGGCCCTCGACGACCGCCGTCTTGCCGACGCCGGGCTCGCCGATGAGGACGGGGTTGTTCTTCGTGCGTCGGGTGAGGACCTGACTGACGCGGCGGATCTCGCCGTCGCGGCCGATGACGG
This sequence comes from Microbacterium pasadenense, assembly GCF_047246565.1. Classification (NCBI taxonomy): domain Bacteria; kingdom Bacillati; phylum Actinomycetota; class Actinomycetes; order Micrococcales; family Microbacteriaceae; genus Microbacterium; species Microbacterium pasadenense. Next base: position 167,119 of record NZ_JBFOKN010000001.1, read on the forward strand.
GGTCGAGCTTGCCCTGCCGCGCGCGGTCGGTGAGGTTGATCCCGAACTGCTCGAGGGCGCTCTTCTGGTCCTCCTGCCCGGGTGCGGGTTGTGCGTTCATCGTTCACTCCTGAGGTCTGTGCTCAGACTTGAGCCTTATTGACTCAAGTTTACCACTCGCTCGGTCAAGGCGAGCGGGGTCGATCCCCATGATCATCACGAGTAGCGTGAGCCTCACCGGGGGGTCATCCAGACAGAGGAGTCCACTGATGTCCGCGATCCTTCCCGCGGCGAGCGCTGATGACATCGCCGAGCGGCTCGTGCAGGCGATGCTCGGCTGGGCTGAGATCAACGCCGTCTATCTCGGCGATCGCCTCGGCTGGTACCGCAGCCTGCGCGCTGACGGGCCGGCGACGGCCGACGAACTCGCGGCGCGCACCCAGACCTCGCCCCGGTATGCCCGCGAATGGCTGGAGCAGCAAGCCATCACCGGCATTCTCTCCGCCGACGACGAGACGAATGCCGCACGGCGGCGTTACACGCTGCCCGCCGGAGCGGCCGAGACATTGACCGACGAGCACAGTCTCGCCTTCGCCGGACCGCTTGCGCGGCTGGCTGCCGCGGCGGGCACGCAGCTGCCTGCACTGCTCGAGGCGTATCGCACGGGCGGCGGCGTCAGCTGGCAGCAGCTGGGCGAGGATGCACGGGAATCGCAGGCGGCCCTGAACCGGCCCTGGTTCGATCGACTACCCGAGGCGTTCGCGGGCGTCGAACGCGTGGACGCGGTGCTGCGGCGGCCAGGCGCCCGAGCCGCCGACGTCGGGATGGGCGGCGGCTGGTCGTCCATCGCACTGGCGCAGGGATATCCCGACCTCCGCGTCGATGGCTTCGACGTCGACGCGCCATCCGTTGCCACGGCGCGCGAGAACGCGGAGGCCGCGGGAGTCGCCGACCGCGTTCGCTTCCATCTGGCCGACGCAGGGTCTCTCGAACGCGCCGGGACGTTCGATGCGGTGTTCGCTTTCGAGTGCGTCCACGACATGTCACAGCCGGTCGATGTCCTGCGGGCCATGCGGCGCGCGGTCACCGACGACGGCATCGTCATCGTGATGGACGAGGCCGTCGGTGAGCACTTCGGCGGCCCGGGCGGAGAGTTCGACCCTCTCATGTATGCCTTCAGCCTCTTCGTGTGCCTGCCGGACGGCATGAGCGACCAGCCGAGTGCGGCGACGGGCACTGTCATGCGCCCCGGCATCCTTCGCGGCTACGCCAGGGACGCCGGATTCGCCGACGTGACGACACTGCCGATCGAGGGCTTCAGCTTCTTCCGCTTCTACGACCTGCTCCTGCGGGGCTGACCGTCAGGCCGCGGGGCTCCGCATCGCATCGTCCGCGCACGCGAAGCGCGCGCGGTACGCGGTCGGCGTCGTGCCGAGCACCCGCGCGAAGTTCTGCCGCAGGACCGCGGCCGACCCGAAGCCGCATTCGTACGCGATCGCGTCGAGTGCGAGGTCGGTCTGCTCGAGCAGGCGCTGCGCGTGCAGGATGCGCTGTCGGCCGAGCCAGGCCGCCGGCGTCGTGCCGTGATCGGCCTTGAAGCGGCGCGCGAAGGTGCGCGGCGACATGTGGGCGCGGGCGGCGAGCTGGTCGACGGAGAGGTCGAGCCGCAGGTTCTCCAGCATCCAGTCCGTGACCGGCGACAGCGACAGTGACGTCGACGCGGGCAGCGGCGCGGCGATGAACTGCGCCTGGCCGCCGTCACGCTGCGGGGGGACGACCATGCGGCGGGCGATGATGTTCGCCGCCTCGGCGCCGAGCTCGAGGCGCAGGAGGTGCAGGCACGCGTCAAGCCCCGCCGCCGTCCCGGCGCTCGTGATGATGCGGCCGTCCTGCACATAGAGCACGTTCGGGTCGACGTCGATGTCGGGGTACATGCGCGACATCGTCTCGGCGTACCGCCAGTGGGTGGTCGCACGACGGCCCGAGAGGACCCCGGACGCCGCGACCGCGAACGCACCGCTGCACACGGTCAGCACCCAGGCGTCGCGGGCCACGGTGCGACGCACGACGTCGAGCACGCGCTCGTCGACGCTCTCCCATGCCTCACGGGGGATCGGCGTCACGACGACGAGGTCCGCTTCGTCCGCGAAGGAGAGGTCGTCGTCGATGTTGATCGAGAACCCGAGGTTGCTCGGCACCGCGCCGGGATCCGGCGTCACGATGCGGAAGTCGAAGTTCGGGATGCCGTCGTCCGTGCGATCCAGCCCGAAGGCCTCGCAGGCGAGCCCGAACTCGAAGGGCGCGAACCCCGGCATCACCACGCACGCGACGGTCTTGATCATGGCGGAACTCCTTGGCAGTAATCCTGCGAACGGTGTCAACTCTGCCACTCGTGGCAGGATGAGCTTAAGCATAGCGTTTCTGCCATGATCGCTGCACTCCTCCTCATGTCCCTCGCCGGCGTCATGGTCGTGGCCGTGGCCGGCAGCATCCGCACCGTCCTCCGGGACGGCTATCGGCGTCGTCCCGCAGGGCGACCTCGCCCCGAGTTCCCCGACCCGGCGTCGCGGGACCTCGTCTCCTCATCCGCTCGGTCCGCGCCTCGGTACATCTGACCCCGCCCGGTGCTCGCCCGGGCCGCATCGCTCCTCCTGTGGGACCCCGGTCGCCCTAGACTCGGGGCTCCGCGGAAGGAGACCCGATGACCGATCCCGCACTGCCGCCGCACACCCCCGGGGCATCCGGGCCGCCGCCGTCCGCGCACCCGGGCTTCGGCGTGAATCCCGCGCAGCCTCCCGGCGAGCCGGGCTACGTCCACGGCCGCCCACCCGGTGCGCACCCCGCCGGCTGGTCGGGTGCGACCCCGCCGGGTCTCCCGCCGCGTGGCGTGCCGGGACCGGGGGCAGGATCGCGAGGTCTCGGCATCGCGGCGCTCATCGTCGGCCTGGTCCCGGCGGTGCTCGGCGCCATCTGGCCCTACGCCCTCAGCGGCGTCTACGCGACGATCGACACCTACGCCGCGGTCCAGCTCCTGAGCGGTGCGCTCTCCGTCGGCACGCTCGTCCTCGGCGTCGTCGCGATCGTGCTGGGCGCCATCGCCGTCCGAGGCCGCGGGCCCGGGACGATCACCGGTGCCATCGGCATCGGCCTGGGCGCCGCGACCGCGATCGGCGTGGTGATCGCGCTCATCGCCTCCGCTCTCGCCTCGGCGTCGTCGTCCTTCTGATCAGCCGGCGAGGCCGCGCACCGCGCGGAGCAGGATGCCGGCGGACCGGTCCCAGCTGAACGCGGCGATGTGCGCCGTCCCCGCCGCGACCAGTCGCTCGCGCGCTCCCGGCTCGTCGAGGGAGCGCACCGCCTCGGCGACGGCATCCGGCGACATCGGGTCGACGTACAGCGCGCCGTCCCCCGCCACCTCGCGGAAGATCGGCATCTCGGTGATGACGGCCGGCACGCCGAGGGCGAGCGCCTCGGCGACCGGGAGCCCATAGCCCTCGTCGAGGCTCGTCGTGACCAGCGCCGCGTGGTCGGCGAGCAGCCGGGCGTACTCGGCATCCGTCACGCCGTCGTGGAAGACGACATTGCGTGCTCCCGCGTCCAGCTGCGCGCGTCGCTCCGGAGTGACGCGCGACAGCAGGTGCAGCGTGTGGTCGGGCAGCCGCCGCATCGCTGCGATGAGCGTCTCGACGTTCTTGTACGGCATGAACGAGCCCATGTAGACGAGGTTCCGCACTGGATCGCCCTCGACGGCCACGCCTCCGGGCAGCAGCTCGGCGAGGCGCTGCGGCGCATTCGGCACCACGACGACGGGCCGCTTCGTCAGCCGCACCTCCCCGAACTGATAGGCGCTCGTCTCGCTGACCGTCGCGACGAGGTCCGCGGCGTTCAGCGTGAACCGCTGCGGCCAGTACGAGAGGTGGAAGATGCGCCAGCCGATGCGCACGGGCCACGGCAGGCCGCGCGGCGGCGTGCGGTGCCGGTAGTAGATCGTGTCGTGCAGGGTGAGGATCAGCCGGTACCGTCGACCCGCCGAGCCGATCGTCTGCATCGGCGAGAAGACGACGTCCGGCCGGTGCCGATTGAGGATCAGCGCGGTGAACGGCTCGCGCGGTGACGTCGGAGCGTGGATCGTGAGGGTCACGGCATCCGTCGGCAGGAACGCGCGCTGCGCCTCGTCGAAGATGAGGAAGGTGACGTCGACCCCCGCGGCGGGCGCGGACGCCGCGACGGCCGCGGCCAGCTCGGCCGAGTACCGGCTGATGCCGTCGTGGAAGTCGGTGCGGATGTACCGCGCGTCGAAGAACAGCCGCATGTCAGCGGTCGAGCGGCTCGCCGCGGTAGAGGGCCTCGAAGGTGTCGAGCGTGCGCTCGATGTCGTGCATCTCGATCCCCTCGAGCGACGCCTGCTGCATGCGGGAGTACTCCTCGGGCGTGGCCGTCAGCACGGCGCGCAGCTTGTCGGCGAGCTCCTCGGTGTTGCCGGGCTCGAACAGGTAGCCGTTCTCGCCTTCGTGGACGAGGTGCGGCAGCGCGACCGCGTTCGCGGCGACGATGGGGAGACCGGATGCCATCGCCTCCATCGTCGCGATGGACTGCAGCTCCGCGACCGACGCGATCGCGAAGACGTCCGCGCGCGTGTAGGCGGCACGGAGCTCCTCCTCCGAGACACGGCCGTGGAAGGTGACGCGACCGGTGAGACCGAGACGCTGCACCGTCTGCTCGAGGTTCCGCCGCTGATCGCCGCCGCCGACGACGTCGAAGACCACGTCGAGGTCGGGGACCAGCTTCGCGATCGCCTCGAGCGTGACCTCGACGTGCTTCTCGGTCGTCAGGCGGCCGACGAACAGCACCCGTCTGCGCTCGGGTCGCACCGAGAGGTCGGGGGTGTAGTTGGACTTCCGGATGCCGCAGCTGATGGGGACCACGCCGCTGACATCGATCGTCCGCTCGAGGAACTGGGCGGCACGGCGGGTGGGCGTCGTGACGGCGCGCGACATCTTGAACGTGCGCTCGGCGTCGTCCCACGCGAGCTTGAGGAAGACGCGGTAGAGACGCTCGGGCAGGAGCGTGAAGTCGAGGATGTTCTCGGCCATCACGTGGTTGGTCGCCACGACCGGGATGCCGCGCTGGCGGGCGATGCGCGTCATGGCGCGGCCCAGCACGATGTGCGACTGACTGTGGACGACGTCGGCGTCCACCTCGTCGAGGAGCTTCCGCGAGTAGTGCTTGGCCATCCAGGGGAGGACGAACCGGAGCCAGTCGTGCGGGTACCAGCGCCAGCCGGGGAGTCGGTGGACCGTGATCGGCTGACCCTCGATCACCTCCGTGAAGACGCCGTGCGCGCGGTGCGTGACGCTCGGGGTCATCACGTGCACGCGGTGCCCGCGCTCGGCGAGCCCGGCGGACAGGCGCTCGGCGAATCGCGCGGCGCCGTTCACATCGGGGGCGAAGGTGTCCGCGGCGATCACGATCGTCAGCGGGTGGTGGTGTCGGAGCGGATCGTCGGCGGGTGTCTCGGATTCGGTCACGGGTTACGGGGCCAATCTGTCCGGCGGCGGAAGGCGGTCGCGGGCACGACCCTCGGAGTCTATCCGAGGGGGTCCCCCGAGCCCCTGAGGCTCACCTGACGGCGAGCTCCACCAGCAGCGGGTGGTGATCCGAGCCGAGCGGCGTGACATACCGGCTCCCGGACATCTCGCCGGCGTTCGCCCACTTGTAGACGATCGTTCGCGAAGGACGCACGAGCACCTTGTCGATGTGGGCGCCCCAGGTGATCCCGACCTGCGGTTTCGTCGACATCTCCGAGTTCGCCGTGCTGTGGTGCTGGCGGGTGAGCGAGTGCGCCTGCTCGAAGGCGTCGTGCCAGCCGGCCTTCTCGAGGATCGCGAGGGTGTCGTCCCCGGTGCGCCCCTTCTGGGTGTTGGTGTCGCCGAGGACGATGACGGGAGCGTTGGTCCAGTCGGTCAGCGAGCCGTGGGACTTCTGCAGGCTGGCGAGCTGGCGCGAGATGAACGGCTGGAGCCGGCTCGCCTCGTACTCCCGCTGCTTCAGCGCGGCGCCCTTCGTCCCGACGAGCAGGTGGGCGGAGACGACGACCATGTACTGACCCGCCGAGGACTTGAGGGCCGCCCAGGCGAAACCCTGTCCGGGCGAGGCGTGCTTCTTCCCCGCGCGGGCGTAGCCGCTGGTGGGCCCGCCGCTCTTCGCCGCCACCTTCGTGAAAGCGGCCTTGCGGTAGAGGATGTCGTTCTGGCCGTTGTAGGCGAACGCGTACCCGCTCGGCGCGACGTTGACCTTCGACGCCTCCTGGAATCCGACGACATCCGCCTTCAGCTCCGCGATGCGCGATTTGATGACCTTCGCGCGCGACACGATGCCGGAGCACTGGTAGGAGCAGACGTTCCACGTGACGGCGCGGAGGCGGGTCGCTGCCGCGGTCGCCTCGGACACCATCGAGCGGTGGCCGACGCGCCAGGAGCGCGGGCCGTTGCCGGCGCTGTTCACCGCGCGTACCTGCACGAAGTAGTCCTTGCCCTTGCTCAGGCCCGTGATCGTCGCCTTGGACGCCGTGACGGTGGCCGAGGGCGACGTCTTCTTGGGGAGAGCGTCATACGACGTCGAGGCGAACACCTCGTACTTCTTCGCGCCTGCGACATCCGACCAGTCGACGGTCAGCGTCGCACTCGACGACGACACGGAGGCACCGACGAAGCTGACGAGTCCGACCTGACCCGGCCGGGAGGCGGCCGACGCGGACAGGGCGGGGGTGGTGACGAGGAGCGTGGCCGACAGGAGCGCGGCGAGAGCCGCCTTGACAGGGAGGGGGCGCATGGGAAGGGAGGGTAACAACCTAGTCTGGAAGCGTGACTCAGCTATCTGCGAATGCCGACCCCGCCCGCTGGGTGCCGGTCACGGAGTCCTTCGGCTTCGCCGGGCGGCGTGCCCGCAAGAAGGCGATCCGGATGCTGCTGGCGCAGGCGAACACGGCCATCGGTCGCGCCTCCTCGGGCTCGCGGTTCGCGGCGTGGGCGATGAGCCAGGCGGCGCCGGCGCTCATGCGCCGAGCCGCCGGACGCGTTCTCGTGTGGGTGTGGAAGGACGACCCCGAGTTCCTCGTCACGATGGCGCAGGTGCAGGAGCTCACGCCACAGCTGCGGATCGCCCGCGCGACGATGCCGATCGAGTACGACGACACCGAGGCGTTCCCCGGCTCGCCGCTCGGCGTCGGCGAGAAGCTCGCGATGCCGCTCCCCGCAGAACCGCGGCAGCCGCCGTTCGCCTCCTACACGTGGGAGACCGGCACGCACCTGGTGACCCTCACCGCCGTGGTGTCCGACCGCGAGCGCTTCGGCACCGTGATCGGCGCCGTCGACGACCTCGCCCGGTCGCTGCGACTCGTGGACGGCTTCACCGTCGGCGAGACCCCCGGCACGCTCCGCATCGACCCCGCCTGATCCCCGCCGCTTCGCGCGTGCCGCGATACACGGCATCCCCGCCGACACGCCGGAGAACGGATGCCGGCGACGGCGCGCCGCGCAGCATCCCGTGCATCGCGGCGCGGCCGACGCGGGGTCTAGTCCTCGGCCCCCCGCGGCGGCATCGGCCGCCACAGCACGATGTCGGTCGCCCGGCGGACGCGGGTGCCCTGACGAAGGGTGACGACCGAGCCGGTCGCGCCCGCCGCGAAGACGCGCGCGCCGCGGCGCTGGGTGATCTCGTCGCGCAGCCGGTACTGCAGCTCGGAGACCTCGCGGCGCAGCATCCGCACCTCGTTCTCGAGGGCGATGATCCGCGAGATCGCCGGCAGGCTGACGCCGTCCGCCGACATCTGCGCCACCTCGCGCAGCTGCGCGACGTGGCGGAGGGAGTACCGGCGCGACCCGCCTCGGGTGCGCGCCGGTACGACGAGTCCGAGCCGGTCGTACTGGCGGAGTGTCTGCGGGTGCATGCCCGCGAGCTCGGCCGCCATCGCGATGGCGAGGATGGGGTCGTCCTCGTCGATCCGCTGCTCGTCCGTCATGGGGGTCACCTCACTCGTGCGCCTTGGCCATCAGGTCCGCGCGGGGGTTCTCCTTCGGCTCCAACGCGGCGAAGTCCTCGAGCGCTTTCCGGGCCTTGTCGTCGAGGTGGGTCGGAACGGCGACCTGGACCTCGGCGAGCAGGTCACCGGTGCCCTTCGCCGTGTGCACGCCCCTGCCCTTGACGCGCAGGACGCGACCGGAGGGGGTCCCCGGAGCGACGCGCAGCTTCACCGACTCGCCGCCGAGGGTTGGGACCTCGATGGTCGCGCCCAGCGCGGCCTCGGTGAACGTCACGGGCACCGTCACCCGGAGGTTGAGACCGTCCCGCGTGAACACGGGGTGCGGTCGCACCGCCACGGTGAGGACGATGTCGCCGGTCTCGCCGCCGTCGGGCGAGGGCCGGCCGCGACCGCGCAGGCGGATCTTCTGCCCGTCGGCGACACCGGCCGGCACCTTCACCTTGATCGGCTTGCCGTCCTCGCCCTGCAGGGTGATGGTCTCGCCGCGGACGGCGGTCGTGAAGTCGAGCGTCGTCCGCGCCGTCACATCGGCCCCCTTCTGCGGGCCGCCGAAGCCGCGGAAGCCGCCGGTCGGCTGGCCGAACCTGCCCGAGCCGAACCGACCGCCCTGCTGCTGCTGCCCGAACATCGCGAACAGATCGTCGAAGTCCGCTGTCGACGTGCTGCCACCCGGCGAGAACCGGCTGAAGACGTCCTCGAAGCCGCCGCCGCTCGCGCCGGGCTGGAAGCGCGCTCCCGAGCCCATCGCGCGCAGCTGGTCGTACTCGGCGCGCTGCTCCTTGTCGCTGAGCACCGAGTACGCCTCGCTGACCTCTTTGAACTTCGCCTCTGCCGCGGGATCTCCCGCGTTCGAGTCGGGGTGGTAGGTGCGCGCCAGCTTGCGGTACGTTCTCTTCAGATCAGCGTCCGAGACGTCCTTCGACACACCGAGGACCTTGTAGAAGTCCTTGTCGAACCAGTCCTGACTGGCCATTGCCCCTCCTCCCCTTACTCGGCCGGAACAGCGACGACGACCTTCGCCGGGCGGAGCTCGAGATCACCGAGCCGGTAGCCGATCTCGACGACCTCGAGGACCGTCGGCTGCGTCGTTCCGGGGGTCGGCGCCTGGAAGATCGCCTCGTGCTGCTGCGGGTCGAACGCGTCGCCGGCTTCGCCGTAGCGCTCGACGCCGAGCTTCGCGACGACGCCGCGGAGCTTCTCCGCGATCGCCGTGAGCGCGCTGCCCTCGGCGAGGTCGCCGTGCTTCTCGGCACGGTCGAGGTCGTCCAGCACCGGCAGCAGGCCCTTCGCGACGGAGCCCTTCACGCGCGCCTGCTCGAGTTCGCGCGACTCCTCGGTGCGACGCCGATAGTTGGCGTACTCGGCCTGCACGCGCTTGAGGTCCAGGAGCAGGTCGTGCTCCTGTTCGGGCGCGTCGGCGACGGCGGCCTCGTCGGACTGCGCCGCGCCGAGGATGTCGTCGATGGTGAGCTCGTCGGCGTCGCCGGCGGCATCAGCGGATGTGTCCTCGTGCGGGGCGGGGCCGGAAGCCTGCGCTTCCGACCCCTCCGCGCCGAGGACCTCGTCACCCTCGTCGGGCTGCTCGAAGTCCTTGTCCGCCATGATTACTTCTTGTCTTCCTCGTCGTCGACGACCTCGGCGTCCACGACATCCTCCTCGGAGGATGCCGTCTCGTCGCCGGCCGGAGCGTCGGCCGGAGCCTGCGCCGCCTCGGCCTGGCCTGCCGCGTAGATCGCCTCGCCGATCTTCGACTGCGATGCGTTGAGCTTGTCGAACGCGTCCTTGACCGCATCGTCGTTGTCCCCGGCGAGCGCCGTCTTGAGCGCGTCGACGTCGGCCTGGACGTCGGTCTTGACGTCCTCGGGCAGCTTGTCGGCGTTCTCCGAGATGAGCTTCTCGATCGAGTACGACAGGGTCTCGGCCTGGTTGCGGACCTCGGCGGCCTCACGGCGCTTCTTGTCCTCGGCCGCGTTCTCCTCGGCCTCGCGCACCATGCGCTCGATGTCCTCCTTCGGCAGCGACGAACCGCCGGTGATCGTCATCGACTGCTCCTTGCCGGTGCCCTTGTCCTTGGCGGACACGTGCACGATGCCGTTCGCGTCGATGTCGAAGGTGACCTCGATCTGCGGGATGCCGCGGGGCGCCGGGGCGATGCCGGTGAGCTCGAAGGTGCCGAGCGGCTTGTTGTCGCGCGTGAAGTCGCGCTCACCCTGGAACACCTGGATGGCGACCGACGGCTGGTTGTCGTCGGCGGTGGTGAAGGTCTCGCTGCGCTTGGTCGGGATGGCCGTGTTGCGCTCGATGAGCTTGGTCATGATGCCGCCCTTGGTCTCGATGCCGAGGCTCAGGGGGGTGACGTCGATGAGCAGCACGTCCTTGCGCTCACCCTTGAGGACGCCGGCCTGGAGGGCTGCGCCCACGGCGACGACCTCATCCGGGTTGACGCCCTTGTTGGGCTCCTGGCCGCCGGTGAGCTGCTTGACGAGCTCGGTGACCTGCGGCATGCGGGTCGAGCCGCCGACGAGGACCACGTGGTGGATGTCGGAGAGCTTGATGCCGGCCTCGCGGATGACGTCCTCGAACGGCTTCTTGGTGCGGTCGAGCAGGTCCTTGGTGAGGTCCTCGAACTTCGCACGCGACAGCGTCTCGGACAGCGAGACGGGGCCCGACTCGGTCAGCGACAGGTAGGGAAGGTTGATCGAGGTCGAGGTCGAGCTGGACAGCTCCTTCTTCGCCTGCTCGGCAGCCTCCTTGAGGCGCTGCAGGGCGATCTTGTCGCCCGAGACGTCGACGCCGCTGGTGTCCTTGAACTGCTTGATCAGGTAGTCGACGACGCGCTGGTCCCAGTCGTCGCCGCCCAGGCGGTTGTCACCCGCGGTCGCGCGGACCTGGATGGTCGAGAAGTCGTCGTCCTTGCCCACCTCGAGCAGCGAGACGTCGAACGTGCCGCCACCGAGGTCGAAGACCAGGATGAGCTCGTCCTCCTTGCCCTTGTCGAGCCCGTAGGCCAGAGCGGCGGCAGTGGGCTCGTTGATGATGCGCAGGACGTTGAGGCCCGCGATCTCACCGGCTTCCTTGGTGGCCTGACGCTCGGCGTCGTTGAAGTAGGCGGGGACCGTGATGACGGCATCCGTCACGGTGTCGCCGAGGTACTGCTCGGCGTCGCGCTTGAGCTTCTGGAGGATGCGCGCCGAGATCTCCTGCGGCGTGTAGTTCTTGCCGTCGATCGACTGGGTCTTCCAGTCCGTGCCCATGTGGCGCTTGACGGAGCTCAGCGTGCGGTCGACGTTGGTGACGGCCTGGCGCTTGGCGGTCTCGCCGACGAGCACCTCGCCGTCCTTCGTGAACGCGACGACCGACGGGGTGGTGCGGAAGCCCTCGGCGTTGGCGATGACCTTCGGCTCGCCGCCCTCGAGGACGCTGACGACCGAGTTGGTCGTTCCGAGGTCGATTCCCACTGCACGTGCCATGTGATGTCTCCTTCGTGTGGACGATTCTGTGGTTCAGAAGTCTGCGAGCGACCCGATCAGGTGCCCGGAGCACCGAACCTGAGCCGCGATGACTCAAGGCTACGCGCGCGGTTTCGCGCTGTCAAACAAGTTGAGCCCGTACATATCAAGTTTGCAGGGTGGCGGGGTTGCGGATTCCTTGCGCTTGCGTTGAGGTTCCCGCGCGATCTTGCGACTTCGTTGGGGTCCCGCCCGCTGGTTCCTTGCGGCCGACCGCCAAGACTGATTCATGTCGCCGCATGGACTTGAAGGCCGCGGCAGACCTCCGACTCTCACCCCACGCACTCACCCGGACCACACCCCCGGGCCACGGAAGGAACACCCCATGAAGAAGTTCGTCAAGGCCTCCATCGCCACCGCAGCCGGCATCACCCTGCTCCTCGGCGGCGCGGGCACGTTCGCCACCTGGAACGCGAGCGCCGCCGAGGCGGGCGCCTCGGTCGTCGCCGGAAACCTCGTCGTCGAGAAGGCCGCCGCCGCCGGCGTCTGGAAGTCCGGGACCAAGACCATCGACATCAACGGCTACGCCATCGTGCCCGGCGAGACCCTCACCTACACGAAGCAGATGCGCGTCGTCGCCGAGGGCGACCAGCTCACCGCGAAGCTCTCGCTGGCCGGCGGCGCCATCGCCGCCGCCACCACGGCGACCGCGGACGAGAAGCTCGCCGGCTACCTGACCTCGAGCGCCGTGCTCACCGCCACGGGTGAGGGCATCGTCTCCACCGCCCCCAACACCTTCACCGTCGTCCCCGGCGCCGGCGCGATCGACCAGACCGTCACGGTCACCGTGTCGATCACCTTCCCGAAGGGCACGGACGGCTCGAACAACGACGCGAAGCTCGGCAAGGTCAGCCTGAGCGACATGAACGTCGCCCTCTCGCAGGTCACGGCCTGATCACCTCCGGGGCCGCCGACCCGAACCGCGGCCCCGGATCGCCCCCGCTCCGCCCAGCCTCGAGGAACCCGAATGAACCCGCCGCCCACCACCCGCCGCGCCGCCCGGCGCGCACGCCGCACCTCGCGTGCGACGCGGATGGTCCAGGGCGCCCTGGGGGCAGCCCTGGTGACGGTTCTCGGAATCCTCGGGGGCGGGGGCACCTTCGCTCTCTGGAACAGCTCCGCCGCCGCGGGCGCGCAGGCGACGATCACCGCCGGCACCGCCCAGCTCGCCCTCACCGGCCAGGCGCCCGCCGCGACCGGCCTCTACCCCGGTCGCACGGTGTACGCCGTGACGACCGTGAGCAACACCGGCTCCGTCCCGCTCGCCCTCAGCCTCACCGCGACCGGAGCAGCCACCGAGTTCACCCGCGCGCTCCTGATCACGGCCGCACCGACCACCTCGGCCGCGGACTGCACCGCCGGCCGGGTCACCGACTCGAGGTCCGCCGCCGTGGGGACGGCGGCGGACCTCGGACTGTCCCTCGCACCGGGCGCCACCCGGCAGCTCTGCCTCGGCGTGGGCCTCCCGGCCGACGCGCCGGCGTCGACCGCCGGCGCCGCCACCACCGCCCTCGCCTTCACTCTCTCCGGAACCCAGGTCGTCTCATGATCCGCCGCCGCCACCTCGGCTTCGTCGCCGCCCTCGTCACCCTCGCGGTGCTCGGCGGGTCGGGTGCGGCCGTCGCGACCTGGACCGCTTCGGCGTCGGCGACCGGGTCCGCCTCGTCCGCCACCGTCAAGGCCTCGCTCACGCAGGCCGGACTCACCCCCGCTGCCGCGCAGCAGTACGCGACCGGCACGGCGCCGCAGGTGCTCGGGTCGCTGACACTCAAGAACGAGGGCACCGCCCCGCTGTCGTACGCGCTCGCCCTCTCCGTCACCGGCGACGCGACCCTCGCGGCGAAGACGAGCCTGACGCTCTGGACCGCGGCGTCGTGCGGCTCGGCCATCGGCGCGGACGCGGTGAGGACGACCCTCGCCGACACCGCCCCCGCACTGCCCGCCGCCGCCCGGCAGCTCGCCGCCGGCAGCACCAAGGTCGTCTGCATCGCCACCCAGATCTCGGGCACCGACGGCACCACCACGAACGCCGCGCTGCAGGGTCGTCACCTGGAAGCGACCTTCACCGCGACCGGCACCGTCGGCGCGTGGGCGGCCGCCGCGCCCGCGGCTTCCTTCAGCCAGTCCGTGTACCGGCTCGCCGCGCCTGCCGGCACACTCGGCTGCACCGAGTCCAACCGCGCTGTGACGTTGACCTGGAACGCACCGGCCAACCGCCCGGCGGGGAAGGCCATCACCTACCGCCTCGTGAACACGGCGACCAAGGCGACGCTCAAGACGGTCACCTCGTCGTCGGCGACGGTATCGCAGGCGCTCCAGCCCGGGGACTTCTCCTCGAACGGCGCCTACGCGCTGACGATCGTCGCGTCCGAGGCCGATTTCGGCACCAGCGCCCCCGAGACCGCGTCCTTCACCATCACCCGCACCAGCCCCTTCGGCTGGGACTTCTTCCTCCAGCGTCTGGAATGCCCGTGAGCACCGCCACCCTCCCCGTCACCCTCGTGCTCGACAGCCGCCGCGCCGCACGCGAGACGCGGGCGCGCGCCGCGGACAAGAGCCTGCTCCACTACCTCGGCGTCGCGATCTCCGCCGCGTTCCTGACGCTGATGCTCGCCGTCGCGGTGCTGGTCGTCGGCCTGCCCGCCGTCCTCGGGGGCAGCGCGATGACGGTCCTCACCCAGTCCATGGAACCGGGTCTGCCTCCCGGCACCCTCGTCGTCGTCAAGCCGACTCCGGTGGACGAGATCAAGCTCGGCGACGTCATCACCTACCAGATCCGCTCCGGCGAGGCTGCCGTCGTCAGCCACCGCGTCATCGAGAAGACGTACGTCGACGGCGAGGTCACGTTCATCACGCAGGGCGACAACAACGACATGCCCGACGCCGAGGCGGTGCGCCCGATCCAGGTCCAGGGCACCATCTGGTACTCCCTCCCTCTGCTCGGCTGGGTGAACCTGCTCCTCACGGGACAGCACCGGGGGATCGTGCTCGCGGTCGTGGCCGGCGGCCTGTTCTTCTACGCCGCCTACTCGGTCGTCAGCTCGCTGCGCGACCGCGCCCGGGCACGCGCGTCCGAGACGGATGCCGCTGCCGGCCTCGCCGGATGAGGCATCCGCTGCCCGGCCCGGTGGCGTCCGAGCGCGGCGCCGCGGTCGCGATAGTGTGCGTCGCATGAGCACCTCTGTGGGCGGGACACCCGACGTTCCCGCCACGGCCGACAGCGCCGCCCTGCCCGTGATGTTCCAGGATTCCGAGGAGCGACCGGTCCCGCGGAAGCAGATCCGGTCCTGGGCGATGTGGGACTGGGCGACGCAGCCGTTCAACTCCGTCATCCTGACGTTCGTCTTCGTCTCGCTCTACCTCGTCTCCGACACCTTCCTCCCCGCCGACGTCGCCGCCCTCGCCGACGACGACCCGGTCAAGCAGGCGGCGCTCGCCGAGCTCACCAGTGGATACGGCGCGGTCACCACCGTCGCCGGCATCGTCATCCTGCTGCTGGCGCCGATCCTCGGCCAGGTCGCCGATCGCAAGGGGCGCAAGAAGCAGTGGCTCCTCATCGCCACGATCCTGCTCGCCCTCGTGCAGTTCGCGCTCTTCTTCGTGCACGCCGAGCCGGCTTACTTCTGGCTCGGCGCGGTCCTCGTCGCCGCCGGTGCGGTGGTGTCCGAGATCGCCGGCGTCAACTACAACGCGCTGCTGGTCAGCGTGTCGACGCCGCGGACCGTCGGCAAGGTCTCGGGCCTCGGGTGGGGGCTGGGATACATCGGCGGCATCCTCGCGCTGGTCATCGTCGTGGTGCTGACCTTCGCCGACTGGTTCGGCATGGACACGTCCGACGGGCTCGCCTACCGGCTGATCGCCGTCGGCTGCGCGGCATGGACCCTGCTGTTCGCGATCCCGCTGTTCCGGAACGTCCCCGAGCCGCCCGCGCCCGCCGGCGTGCAGCCGCTGGGATTCCTCGCCTGGTTCCGCGAGTTCTTCGGCTCGATCCGCACCCTCTTCCGCTCGCACCGGTCCACCGCGTGGTTCCTGCTCGCGAGCGCCGTCTACCGCGACGGCCTGAGCGGCGTGTTCGCCTTCGGCGGCGTCCTCGCCGCCGTGTCGTTCGGCTTCTCCCCCAACGAGGTGATGATCTTCGGCATCGTCGCGAATCTCGTCGCGGGGGTCTCGACGATCGTGGGCGGGCGGATGGACGACCGGTTCGGCGCCCGCACCGTGATCGTGACGGCGCTCTCGGGACTCGTCGTCGTCGCGCTCGCGGTCTTCCTCCTCCACGATGCCGGCAAGCTGCCGTTCTGGATCTTCGGCCTCGTGCTGTGCGCCTTCGTCGGCCCGGCGCAGGCGTCGACGCGTTCGCTTCTCGCCCGCGTCACCCCGCGCGAGATGCAGGGAGAGGTGTTCGGCCTCTACGCCACCACCGGTCGTGTCGTCGGCTTCCTCACGCCGGCACTGTGGACGTTCTTCATCGTGACGTTCGGAGCCACCTACTGGGGCATCCTCGGCATCGCGATCGTCCTGGTCCTCGGGCTCGTCCTGCTGCTGTTCGTGAAGCTCCCCGCGCAGCCGCGCACCGCCTGAGGCACGCGGCATCCGCTGCTCGATCATCCCGAGAGCGGATGCCGCGGCACAGGCGGCTGCCGGGGTCAGCGCTCGGCGCGGGCGAGGTTCTCGCGCAGCTCGTCGGCGTTCTGCCGGACGACGTACGCGGGCTGATCGCGCTCGACGCGCCAGCTGTCGGCGAGGGGGCCGATGTTGACGGTGTCGAAGCCGAAGGCGTCGTACACGGCGGTGATGAGCGCGACGCCCTCGTCCGAGTCGCTCGCCGTGGCGAGCGCACGGCGGTCCTCAGCGCCGGCGGGGGCACCGTCGGTCAGGATCTGCGACCACAGGATGTGGTTGAAGCCCTTGACGACGGTCGACGACGGCAGTCGCTCCTGCAGCATCTCCGATGTGGTCGTGCGCTTCTCGTCCAGGGCCTCGATGCGCCCGTCGCGCTCCCAGTAGTAGTTGTTCGTGTCGACGACGATCTTGCCGGCGAGCTCCTGGGCCGGCAGCGCGTCGATGGCCGTCAGCGGAACGGTCACGATCACCCATTCCCCGAAGGCGGCGGCGTCGGCGGCCGTGACGGCCCGGGCCGACGGGCCGAGCTCTCCGATGAGGTCTGCGAGCGTCTCAGGTCCGCGTGAGTTGGCGATCGCGACTTCGTTCCCCTGCGAGACGAGCCCGCGCGCGAGGGTCGAACCGATGTGTCCCGCTCCGATGATTCCAATTCGTGTCATGCCGAGAGCAAACGTGTCGCGCCCGCGGGAATTCCCGGCATCCATTGCCCCTCATCGAACGGATGCCGGGACCCGCGGGACCGGATCACTCCACCGGATCTCGCCGCCGCACCCACGGGAAGCGCACACCGCGCTCGTTCTCGGATTCGACCTCGAGGCCGTAGTGCTCGCCGATGTGCGCCAGCAGCTGGGCGCGCTCGACCTTCGCGTAGGCGCGGCGTTCTCGCTGGAACGCGACCACGATGGACCAGCACATGAGCAGCATCACGATGCTGAACGGCAGCGCGATGAGGATCGCGGCCGTCTGCAGTGCTTCGAGTCCGCCGGCGATGAGGAGGGCGATGGCGAGCAGCGCGGTGATGAGCGTGAACAGGGTCCGCACCGGCTTGCTCGGCTCGGGGTTGCCGCCCGACGCGATCATGCCCATCACGAGCGCACCCGAATCCGCCGAGGTGACGAAGAAGAGGGCGATGAGGATGAGCGCGCCGAAGGTGAGGAGCAGGGAGCCCGGCAGCTGGGCGAACAGCCCGAAGAGAGCGCCCTCCACGTTGACGGAGCCGTCGGCCTCGGTCATCGAGCCCGGTCGCTCGATCTCGTGGGCGATCGCGGATCCGCCGAGGACGGCGAACCAGAGGACGCCGACGAGGGTCGGGACGAGCAGCACGCCCATCACGAACTCGCGGACCGTGCGGCCGCGACTGACGCGGGCGATGAAGATGCCGACGAACGGCGCCCACGAGATCCACCAGCCCCAGTAGAACGAGGTCCACGTGCCCTGCCAGGCCTGACCTTCGGCGCCCTGGAAGGCGCTGACGCTGAAGCTCAGGCCGATGAAGTTCTGCAGGTAGGCCCCGAGCGACTGCACGAACTCGCGGAGCAGGTAGAAGGCGTCCCCGGTGAAGAGGACGAACAGCAGCAGCAGGCCGGCGATGACGAGGTTCGTCGAGGAGAGCCACTTCATTCCGCGGGTGACCCCCGACAGGACCGAGAACAGGACGCCCGTCGTGATCACGGCGATGATGACGACCTGCGCGAGCAGCCCGGGGTCGCTGATGATCCCGGCGGCGTCGAGGCCGGAGCTGATCTGGAGGACGCCCAGCCCGAGGCTCGTCGCGACGCCGAAGAGGGTGCCGACGAGCGCGACCGCGTCGATCGCGTTCCCCCACCCGCCGCGCACACGACGACCCAGCACGGGCTCGAGCGCCCAGCGGATCGAGAGCGGACGGCCGCGGCGGTGGATGGCGTAGGCGAGGGCGATGCCCACGACCACGTAGACCGCCCAGGCCTGCACTCCCCAGTGGAGGTACGTCTGGGTGAGCGCCGACTGTGCGAGCTGCGCGGGCGTCCCCTCCACGCCCGGTTTCGGGCTGACGAAGTGGCTGAGCGGCTCACTGACGCCGTAGAAGACGAGTCCGATCCCCATACCGGCCGCGAACAGCAGCGAGAACCAGGCGCCGGTCGAGAACTCCGGGGTGTCGTCGTCATGACCCAGGCGGATGTCGCCGAAGCGGCTGAACCCGAGGAAGAGGCAGAACCCGACGAAGAAGGCGGTGATGAGGACGTAGTACCAGCTGAAGCTGTCGACGACGGCGCCCTGGATCGTGCCGAAGAACGTCTCGGCCTGCGTGGGGAAGGTGATCGCGAAGGCGCTGAAGACGACCGCCACGAGGGCTGCCGGGCCGATGACCCACCGGCTGGCTTTCGCGGTCGTGGCGGCGGGTGACGACCCGGTCTCAGGTGCAGGGGAGCTGTCCGTCATGCGGCCAGGGTAGCCCTGGCCGGGGGAATCCGAAGGGTGCTTGCACGCGGACGGACGGATGCCGTAGGCCCACGTGATCGCCTCGCCGTCAGGCCTGCGGCCAGGCCGCGGCGAGCTTGCCCAGCAGCCGCACGAGCTCGGAGCGCTCCTCGGGGCTGAAGTCGGCGAGGGCCGACCGGAGCCGCTCCCGCCGTTCGCCGCGGAAGTCGCCGACGTGCTTCCGGCCTTCCGAGGTGAGTGCGATGCGCGTCCGGCGAGCGTCGGCCGGGTCGGCCTCCCGCGCCGCCAAGCCCATCGCCACCGCCTGCTGGACGAGGCGCGAGGCGCGAGGCTGATCGACCCCGATCGCCTCTGCAAGTTCGCCGACGCTCAGCGCCGTCTCGGACGCGGCCAGCACGTCGAGCAGCCGCATGCGCGCGGGGGCGCCGCCGAGGCGCGCATGGGGCCCGAACGGATTGCCGTGATCTCCGCGCATCCACGGCGGCCCGCCGTGGTCTCCGCGCGGACCGCCCCGGTGCCCGTGGGAGTGCGAGCCCTCCCCGCCCGGCCGCGGACCGCGGCCCCGCACACGGGAGAGCGCGACGAGCAGTGCATCGAGGTCGGCATCCGGTTCGGTCACACCCTCACGATACATGCGAGTTGACATGTAATCCGATTGCATGTCATCATGCATTTATATGTACAACGACAATCATCAGGCGGCGGCATCCGCCCGGAAGGACATCCCATGAACACCTCATCGAACATCTCCACCCCTCTCCCCCTCGCGTTCCGGCTTCGCCTCGTCGACCGGCTGATCGCCCGGGAGCTCGACGCGGCGTTCGCCGCCGAGGGCGTCGGGCGCCGCGAATGGCGCGCGCTCAGCATCGTGGCGGGCGCCTCACCCGTGCCCGCCGGTCCGCGAGGACGCGGCGGGCGTGGCTTCCGCGCGCTCGCCGAGCGCGGCTGGATCGAGCGCGGTGACGACGGTGGCGTGACCCTCACCGACGACGGCGCCGCCGCGAAAGAGCGGCTGGACGCGCTGGCGGAGGGAGTGCACGACCGCGCGACGGGCGCGATCCCCGCGGACGACTTCGACACCCTCCTGCGCTCACTTGACGCGATCGCGCGGGAGCTCGGCTGGGACGAGTCCCAGCCGATGCCGGCCCGCCCGGGTCGCGGCGGCGGTCGTCGCGGTGGGCGCGGCCACCACGACGGACACAGGCACGGGCACGGCTTCGGCGGGCACGGACACGGGCACGGCTTCGGCGGGCACGGACACGGGCACGGCTTCGGCGGGCACGGACACGGGCACGGACACGGGCACGGCTTCGGCGGACAGGGGCACGACGGCCGCGGGTTCGGTCCGCGGTTCGGCGAGCACCACGGGACGCACGGGCGGCCGGGTCGGCGTGGCGGCGTCGAGGCACATCCGGCGGTGGCGGAGGCTTTCGAGCGCGGGTTCGTCCGCGGCTACGAGCAGGCGCAGCGCGACTGACCTCGCCGGGTCAGCGGCTCAATTCCCGCGCGCGCCGGCGTCGGAGGTTCCGACGTCGGTGCGGTGGAAGTTCTGGAACGAGCGGGATGCCGTCGGCCCTCGCTGCCCCTGGTAGCGGTTGGCGTACGCGCCGCTGCCGTAGGGGCTCTCGGCCGGAGAGGTCAGCCGGAAGAAGCAGAACTGGCCGATCTTCATGCCCGGCCACAGTTTGATCGGCAGCGTCGCGACGTTGGCGAGCTCGAGGGTGACGTGCCCGGAGAAGCCGGGGTCGATGAAGCCGGCGGTCGAGTGGGTGATGAGGCCGAGGCGGCCGAGCGAGCTCTTCCCCTCGAGGCGGGCGGCGACGTCGTCGGGCAGCGTCACCTGCTCGAATGTCGCACCGAGCGCGAACTCGCCCGGGTGCAGGATGAACGGCTCGTCCGGGGCGACCTCGATGAGGCGCGTCAGCTCGGGCTGGTCCTCGGACGGGTCGATGAACGGGTACTTGTGGTTGTCGAACAGCCGGAAGTAGCGGTCGAGCCGCACGTCGACGCTCGAGGGCTGGACCATCGCGGCATCCCACGGGTCGAGGCCGATCCGGCCGGCGTCGATCTCGAGTCGGATATCGCGGTCGCTGAGCAGCACGGGACCAGCGTAGTGCCCGGGTGACGACGCCGCCCGTCGTGTCGACGCGCCGATGGCGTCCACCGCTAGGGTGCCCGAATGGACACTTATTCTGGGGCTGCCGCGGGGTTCGGCATCGGCTTCTTCATCCTCGTGACGGTCATCTACCTGGCTGTTCTCGGCCTGATGATCTGGATCAGCTACCTGCTCATGCGGACCGCCGTGAAGAACGGCGTCATCCAGGCACTGCGCGAGACGGGGCAGAACCTCCCGCCGGGGTACCGGCCGCCGCCTTCGGGCTATTCCGGACCCGGCTTCCCGCCCGGCGGAACGACCCCGCCTCCCGGTTCCAGCTTCTGACCGAGGGTGCGGCCGCTGCGCGCTGACGCGGCGGTCATCGGCGGCGTCCGTCGCGCCGGTAGAGCACGTCGGGCTCGGCCTCTTCGTTGTCGCCGTCCGTCTCCCGTACGGGGCTGAACCCGTGGCGTTCGTAGAACGCACGCGCTCGGCTGTTGCGTTGGAACGTCCACAGCTGAAGGGATCCGGGAGCAGTTCGCAGGTGCTCCAGGAGCAGCGCAGAGCCCACTCCCCTGCCCTGTGCGGTGGGTGCGACGTAGAGCTGCTCCACCCAGCCAGGCCTCGTCGCGATGAAGCCGACGATCCTGTCGTCGAGCTGCGCGACGCGGACTTCGCTGCGCGGCATGAGCACCTCGGCGACCCAGACGACGTCTTCGTCGAGGGTGTGCACGACCTTGAGCCATGGCATCGCTTCGGCTTTGGCCTGACGGATCAGCCGGGCGATGGCGGCGGCGTCGGCTTCCCGCGCCTGTCGGAGGACGAGCTGGTCCAGCGAGCCGCTTGACGGGTCAGGAGGGGCGTTCGGGCGCGGGAACGGCTCCGGGTGATCAGCCATGCGAGATGCTTGCACGTGACGTGATGCTGCCGCTATCGCGGTCGAGCGGAGGGCACGATCGCGGGGGTCGGATCTCCACTGCCGCTCGCGACCGGTACAGTGGTCGGTGCGGTCGGGTTGCACGATCGACCGCAGGTGCACCGACAGGCGCATCAGCCAGGCCCGGCGCCGCAAGAATCCGGGCCTCGGGGCTGTAGTTCAATGGCAGAACTTCTGCTTCCCAAGCAGACAGCGCGGGTTCGATTCCCGTCAGCCCCTCCACGAATTCCACGGAGTCACGCTCCACTCACAGCGTGAACGGCAGCCACAACTCGACGTATCCGGCTGCCAGCGCCAAGATGGCGGCGATCACCGTGACGACGACCGCCCGCATCCAAACTCTTCGGATCCTCCGACGGACGAACGAAGGGCGGCGGGTGTAGCGGGCCGGCCCATGGCCAAACGCCCCGATCAGAATCCTCCGCCGGCGTCGCGGGGGGCGTCGCCCGCGAAGCGACGCAGGTGAACGTGTCGGGCGAGACGGATCAAGGGTCGGATCAGCAGCTGTACGCTCCCCAGCAGGAACAGCCAGGTCCCAGCCGTCGTCGTGGACTCAGAGAAGAACAGGATGCTTCCGGCGATGAACCAGCCGGCGACCATGACGTCGTTGAGGATGCTCGCGACTTCGTACTTGCGACGGATGACGAGCTCGTCGGGACCGATCGGGATGCGGATCGTCCGATCGTCCGAGGAGCTGCGCGCGGCCATCGAACCATGCAATCACAGCCGTGACACGTGAACCGCGGAAACGGGGTGGAATCGACTGCACCTCTGCGTCGCAGAGAAAGCGCCGCCGGGCCGTGAACCTCCCGGGTACCCAAACGTCGAGGGGGCGGCGCCTGCGGTACCAGCGGACACCGACATCGAGCTTGGCACGCGTGACGCTGATATCGCGCCCTACACTCGCGGTGTGGAACAGGTCACGCTCGGCGTCATCGCCGTCGTCCTCGGGGTCGCAGTCGGGTTCGTGTTGTTCATCCCCTTCGTCGCGATCAGCTACCGGCGAAGAGGACGGCTCTCATTCGGCCGCATCGCCATGTGGGCAGCGTTCCTCGTCTACTTCTGGGCGATCTGGACCTACACGCTGTTGCCGTTGCCCGAGCCGGGCACGTTGCAGTGCGTCGGGACGAACCTGAACCCGTTCGAGTTCATCGATGACATCCGCGGCGCCATCGCCCGACCCGGCAACACCTTCACCGACTTCGCGATTCTGCAGCTCGCCCTCAACGTCCTGCTGTTCCTGCCGCTCGGCTTCTTCCTCCGCGTCCTCGGCGGCCGCGGCATCCTGACAGCCCTTCTCATCGGCCTGGGACTTTCGGCGCTCGTCGAGACGACTCAGCTCACCGGCGTGTGGGGCCTCTACCCCTGCGCGTACCGGGTGTTCGACGTGGACGACATGCTCACCAACACTCTCGGCGCGGTGATCGGATCGCTCGCGGGTCTCGCAGTTCCCGCCCACCACCGAGGCCTATCTCTCGGAGCCTCCACAAGTGCGCCGGCGCAGGTGACACGCGGGCGCCGCGTGATCGCGATGCTGTGCGACTGGCTGGGCGCGACGATCGTCACGGCATCGGTCGGAATCTCGGTGCAGTTCTGGCTCGAATACGTCGTGGCGGATCACGACGCTGTGCTCGACGGGCGGATCGCCTCATTCGCCGGAACGTGGGCGCCGATCATGGTCTGGCTGGTCCTGGTGCTGGCGACGGGACGCACCGTCGGCGACATCGCCGTCGACCTGCGCTACCGAGGTGGGAACATGCCCGTGGTCATCGCCCGCCTGCTTCGGTACGGGGGCGGCATCGGTGGCTACCTCCTCGTCGGTCTGCTTCCCGTCGTGAGCGGTCTCGCCATGTTCCTCTTCTGCCTGACCAGCATCGTGCTCGTCTTCATCACGGCGCAGGGCCGCGGGCTTCCCGGAATCCTTTCCGACCAAGAGGTCACCGACGCCCGTGCGGATGCGCACACCGCTATCTGACGTGAATGGGACAGTAATCGGATCGCTGCTTGCGCCCTGACGCTCTGAGCCGGAGCGGCAGGATCCTCTTGCGGCCGCTCCCCCAGAGTCGCCGCAAGAGGATCCACCCGTCCCATGGCATCCGCGATCGGCGTTGACCGGTTCGTCCGTGGCGGGGCTCCGTGTGCAGCAGGGTCCGGGCCGCCTAGCCGGAGGATCTCACGTAATCGAACGAACCGGTAGAGGAAGCGTGGAGACGCCCGAAGATCGAAGCGCGATTCAGGCGCCCGTCCGATTCGCGTCAATCACTGACGCACGAGAGGGCTTCCATCAGCCGCTCAGCTGCACGCTGAGCCTCGACCCGGTCCTCGTAGGGGCCATCGCCGGGCAGGCCCGTGAAGATGTCAAGGTCGAAGTCGTGAACGATGTAGTACGCCATCGAAGCGCCGATCTCCCGCAGGATGACCCGAACGCCGTCCATCACGGAACCCGGCACAGGGTGGACCATCGCCGGGTCGAGGGTGCTCATCGGCTCGCCCATCCTGAGAACCCGTCACCGCCTGATCGACGGAAGTCGTCCGCACGGCGCGCATCGGCGAGCGTCGCCGTCCAGGTGGATCTGCGAGGCCTGCGGCGCCGGAGACTCCCTCGGAGTCCGGCCATCCACTGGTGGATCATCGCCATCACGACGGTCGGTGTCTTCACTGCATCCATCGGGCGACTCTTTCTCTGAGGGTTGGGGCACTCAGAGTGGGGATCCCTGGAAAATTAGACGCGGGGCTTGACATCCGGCAGACGTGCGTTCTCCACGTGATGCGTGGGAAAGGACCCACAGCTCGGCCGAGCTGCGGGCAGTGAACCTGGTTCGCCAGCGCCTTCGACCCGCTCGTTTCGTCCGCAACTGCTAGACGCCGGCTGTCAAGGGGGCTGTGATGCCCATACCTCGTGGGCACGGTGCGGGAATGGATCAGAGTCGCGCCCCCATCTTGGAAGCCCTCGCGGAACATCGCCGACTGGGCCGCTACGGATTCACTCCCCCTGGCCACCGACAGGGACGCGGGGTGGATCGAGAGACCCTCGACGTTCTGGGGGCGGACGCGTTCCGCAATGACCTGGTCGCCGCTTCGGGGCTCGACGACCGCTCCTCGTCTGGCGGCATCCTTCAAGAAGCTGAGGATCTCATGGCTGACGCGGTCGGAGCCGGAAAGGCTTTCTTCTCGACCTGCGGGAGTTCGCTGTCCGTCAAAGCTGCGATGCTCGCGGTCACCCGCGGGCGGGGCGAGATCCTTATCGGCCGGGACTCGCACAAGTCGGTGACGGCGGGCCTGGTCCTTTCCGGACTTCAGCCCCGCTGGATCACCCCACGGTGGGATCCCGACCTGCACTTGGCTCATCCGCCGTCGCCCGAGGAGGTGGAGCGGATGTGGGAACGGTATCCCGACGCGAGCGCCGCGCTCATCGTCAGTCCCACGCCTTACGGGAGCTGCGCCGACCTCACAGGAATCGCCGAGGTGTGTCACCGACACGACAAGCCGCTCATCGTGGATGAGGCGTGGGGTGCGCACCTGCCGTTCCATGATGACCTGCCGACGTGGGCGATGGACGCCGGCGCCGATGTCTGTGTCGTGAGCGTCCACAAGATGGGACTCGGTTTCGAGCAAGGATCCGTATACCACCTGCAGGGGTCCCTCGTGGACCCCATCCGGCTCAAACAATGTGCCGACGTGCTCGCCACGACGAGTTCGTCGGTGCCGATCTATGCCGGCATGGATGCCTGGCGGCGGCAGATGGTGCGAAACGGGAAGGCGTCCCTACAACGAACGTTGGGTCTGGCACGCCATGTGCGTACGGCTGTCGAAGAAGTGATCGGCATCCACGTACTCGAGGACGAGTTCCTGCACGAGGAAGCATCCCACGACCTGGACCCCCTTCATATCGTCATGGACGTCCGACAACTGGGCATCAGCGGCTACCAGGCCGCGGACTGGCTTCGGACGGAGCGACGCATCGACGTCGGCCTGAACGATCACCGCCGCATTGAGGCGACCCTGTCCATCGCGGACGACGAGGTGACAACCTCCCGGCTCCTGGCAGCGCTCGGAGACCTCCATGATGCAGCGGCAGAACTGCCGCGCCCTCCCGACGTCGTGCTCCCTAGCCCCGGAGACCTCGAGTTGCAGACGGTGATGCTTCCCCGGGACGCATTCTTCGGTCCCGTCGAAGTCGTGCCGTCCGCTGAGGCGGTCGACCGCGTCTGCGCGGAACAGCTCACACCGTACCCTCCCGGCATCCCAGCCGTTCTCCCGGGGGAACGAATCAACGCGGCCGTCATCGACTATCTGCGTTCTGGCGTCGCCGCGGGCATGGTGCTCCCCGACCCGGCGGACCCTTCGGTCGAAACGATCCGTGTGGTGCGCGAGTAAGCCGCGATTCGGCGACGACTCGCGAATGAGGAGGACGGTCGTGTGCGGCATAGCGGGCGAGATCAGGTTCGCTGGATCTGCGGTCGACGAGTCCGCCGTTCGGCGGATGACGGTGACGATGGCGGCCCGCGGCCCCGACGGCGAGGGTCTTTGGCGCAACGCCTGGTCGGCGCTCGGTCATCGACGACTCAGCATCATCGACCTGAGCGAGGCCGGCGCCCAGCCGATGGTGGACCATCAACAGGGCCTCGCCCTGGTTTTCAACGGCTGCGTCTACAACCACGAAGACCTTCGCACAGAGCTTGGCGCTGTCCGTCGCTTCACTTCGTCAAGCGACACGGAGGTCGTGCTTGCCGCCTACCAGAAATGGGGACTGGACTTCGTCCAGCACCTGGTGGGCATGTTCGCGATCGCCATCGTTGACGACCGCCGTGGTCGTGTCGTCCTGGCGCGGGATCGGCTCGGCATCAAACCGCTCTACGTCTCCCACAGCCTCACACGACTGCGATTTGCATCCACGCTCCCCGCGCTTCTCGCGGGGGGAGGCGTCGACACATCCCTCGACCCGGTAGCTCTCCATCATTATTTCAGTTGGCACTCGATCGTTCCTGCACCGCGCACCGTGCTCGCAGGGGTGAGCAAACTGCCGCCGGCAACTGTCCGGGTTATCACCCGCGCGGGTGCCATCAGGGACCAGACGTACTGGCAACCTCGGTACACCCGCCACGATGAAGCTGCCGGGTGGTCCGAGGAAGATTGGCTGCGGGCGCTGCGGACGTCCCTGACGACGGCGGTGAGGCGACGGCTCGTCTCGGACGTCCCGGTGGGCGTGCTTCTATCCGGCGGTCTGGACTCGAGTCTCATTGTGGCTCTGCTCGCGGAGGCTGGCCGAGATCGCATTCCGACCTTCAGCATCGGGTTCGACGATGGGGCGGGAAGCGCGGGAGATGAGTTCGACTACTCCGATGCGGTTGCCGGCCGGTTCGGCACGCAACACCACCGGCTTCATGTGAAGAACGCAGATCTGGCGACCGTGCTTCGAGACGCTGTCGATGCCATGACCGAACCCATGGGGACGCAGGACGTGCCGGCTTTCTACCTTCTCTCCCGGGCGGTATCGGACCACGTCAAGGTCGTGCAGAGCGGCCAAGGCGCGGACGAGGTGTTCGGCGGGTACAAGTATCACCAGTCAGCCACCGGCGATCGGCGTGACGTCGTCGACGGCTTCATCTCGGCTTTCAATGACCGCGACTCGTCTCAGATCGGAGAGGTACTTCAACCCCGCTGGCTCTGCAGCTCTGATCCCAGCCGCGAGCTGCTTCACACGAATCTGACCGCAGGCGGCGCCGACACCCCCATGGATGCGGTTCTTCGGCTCGACACGCATCTTCTGATGCCCGACGACCCCGTGAAGCGTGTGGACAGCATGACGATGGCTTTCGGCCTCGAGGCGCGGGTTCCCTTCCTCGACCAGGACCTCGTGGCGCTCGCCGCGCGATGCCCGCCGGAGTTGAAGTTCCGGGACGGCGGAAAGGGAGTCCTCAAGAAGCTCGGGAGGCGATTGCTGCCGCGAGAGATCGTGGACCGTCCAAAGGGTTACTTCCCCGTCCCCGCGCTGCGACACCTGAGTGGACCGGTGATGGACCTGGTAACCGAGACGCTGACCTCGCCTGAGAGCCGCCGCCGGGGACTTTATCGAAGCGACTACGTCGACGCGCTACTGCGGGAGCCCAACGGCCATTTCACGTCGGTGAACGGCAACATGCTCTGGGAGCTCGCGGTCTTGGAGCTCTGGCTACAACGCCATGGAGTGTCCGACTGACAGCGTGGCGACACGACGACGCGACGACGGCGAAAGGCGCCTCGAGGATCTCGGGGCGCCTTTCGTCTCGTCGCGAGAAGACGTGGCCGCGGTCAGCCCTGATCGCCGATCTTCGAATCGGCCGCGCCTTCGCCGGCGTCGATCTTGTCGTCGAACTTGCCGCCGGAGGCGGAGCTCGCCGCGTCACCGGCCTTGCCGATCCCGGCGTCGGTCGCCTGCTCGCCCTTCTCGCTGTTCGCGGCGTCCTTCGCCTTGTCGCCGAGGTTTCCGAGGTCTGGCATCGCACCCTTCCTTCCTGTCCCGTCCGATACGGGAACGGCGGCAGTCTCCTGCCCGCCCAGGTCACTGGACCGGGGGTTGACAGGTTCCGGTCGGATGCCGCCGGCCCCGAGGGCCCCCCTCCGCCGGGAGATCACACCGGAACGGTCGCCAGCGGCACGGTCATCGCGAACTCGGCGCCCGACGCGATGGGGTGATCCTGTTCACCAGGAAGCCGGACCACGCCCTCGACGCCCGTCGGAACCGACAGCCGGTACTCGATCGCACCGTCCACGCGCCGCCAGCTCCCCTCGATGAGGCCGTACGGCGAGTCGAAGGCCACGCGTGCGAACTCCAGCCCACCGCCGGGCTGCGGCGCCCACACGATGCGCCGGTAGCCGGGTGCGGTGGGGGCGAGTCCGCCGATCGTCCGGTGCATCCAATCCGCCACCGACCCGAGCGCATAGTGATTGAAGCTCGTCATCTCGCCGGGGTTGATGGTGCCGTCGGGGAGCATCGAGTCCCAGCGCTCCCAGATCGTCGTCCCCCCCATCCGGACCGTGTAGAGCCAGGAGGGGCACTCCGTCTCGAGCAGCAGGTCGTAGGCGGTGTCGAGATGGCCCGAGGCCGAGAGCGCGTCGCTGATCACCGGGGTTCCGGCGAAGCCCGTCGCGATCCGGTTGCCGGCCTCGGCGACGAGGTCGGCGAGCCGACGGCCCGCGGCATCCTCTTCGGCCGGGCTCAGCAGTCCGAAGCGGATGGCGAGCGCGTAGGCGGTCTGGGCGTCGGAGGTGAGCGTGCCATCCGCGGTGACGTACTCGGCGCGGAACGCATCCCGCGCCTCATCGGCGATGCGGGCGTACCGGTCGGCATCCCCGGAGAGCCCGAGGAGCCGTGCCGTGTCCGAGAGCCGTCGCGTGGTGAACGCGAAGTACGCCGACGCCACCAGGTAGCGGTCGGTGCGCGCATCGGCAGGGTCATGGGGCGGCGCAGCCGGGTCGAGCCAGTCGCCGAGCTGGTGGCCGTCGTGCCACAGCCGGCGCTCGCCGGACTGCCGGATCATCCGTTCCACCCACTTCCGGCCGCTGTCGTACTGACGCCGCAGCACGTCGACGTCGCCGAAGCGCTCGTGGAGCGTCCACGGGGTGAGCACCGCGACATCGCCCCAGACGGCTCCGGTCCGGATGGGAGTCCAGCTGGGCCCGCCGGGGATGACCGGGACGAACCAGGGGATGGTTCCGTCGGGCAGCTGCTCGACCGCGACGTCCGTGAGCCAGTTCGCGAGGAAGCCGGCGGAGTCGTAGAGGAAGGATGCCGTCGGCGCGAAGACCTGGATGTCGCCGGTCCACCCCAGGCGCTCGTCGCGCTGGGGGCAGTCCGTCGGGATGCTGAGGAAGTTGCCGCGCATCCCCCAGCGCACGTTCTCGTGCAGCCGGTTGAGGTCGGCATCGGAGGTCTCGAACCAGCCGGTGCGCCGCATGTCGTTGTGGAGGACGCGTGCGACCACATCGCCCTCGGCGATCTCGGCGAGACCTGTGACGGTGGCGTAGCGGAAGCCGTGGAAGGTGAACTTCGGTTCCCAGAACCGCGCACCTCCGCCATCCAGCGTGATGACGTCGTGCGCGTCGGCGAGGCGCAGCGGCCGCACCCCGAGCGCGCCGTCCTCCAGCACCTCGGCATGCCGCAGCTCGACGGTGCGACCGGCTTCGCCGCTCACCTTCACGCGAAGGCGACCGACGAGGTTCTGCCCGAAGTCGAGCAGGTGAGTGGTGGCGTCGATGCGCGTCACGGTCTGCGGCGGCAGCTCCTCGGTGCAGCGGACCGGCGGCAGCACCGGCGCGACGAGCGTGGCCGGGTCGCGGTGCCCGGTGCGCACCGGCGACCAGTCCGCGCTCGATGCTCCCGGAGCAGACCAGCCCGGGAACTCATCCCGCGCGTCGTGCTTCTCGCCGTCGTACAGCCCGGAACGGTGGATGGGGCTCGGCGCCGCCTCCCACGAGGCATCCGTCGCGACGGTGGTCCGGGTGCCGTCGTCGTGCGTCAGCTCGAGCTGCGCGAGGAGCGCCTGATCGGTTCCATAGAGGTCGCGATAGCCGCCGTTGAAGCCGAGTCGACCGCGGTACCAGCCGTCACCGAGCCAGGCGCCGATGACGTTCTCGCCCACCGAGAGGGCATCGGTCACATCGAACGTCCAGTAGACCAGGCGTGCGTCGTACGACGTCCACCCGGGGGAGAGCTCGTGGTCGCCGATGCGACGACCGTTGATCTCTGCCTCGTACAGGCCGTGGGCCGTCACGTAGAGGCGCGCTTTGACGACGGGCCGCTGGACGCGGAAGGCACGACGGACGAGAGCCGGGCGCCGTTCGGTGTCGGGGACCTCGTCCCAGCCGGCGCCCACCGGCCGGGCGGACCAGTCGCCGTCGTCGAGGAGCCCGGCCTCGACGGTGGTCGGCTCGCTCCACTCGGACCAGATCCCCTCGGCGCCGCGCACGCGGATCCGGACCGCGGCGCTCTCCCTCGAGGCGAGCGGCTCGAACGGCCAGGCGACGAGCACCTGGTCGTCGCCGGTGCCCGTGACGGTCACATCGCCGTCCGCGCGCGAGCACGTGATCTGCCAGCCCTGCTGCGTCCACCCCGTCGGTGCGCTCGTCTTCCAGGAGATGCGCGGGACCGGCGTTCCGATTCCGAGGGGGTTGTCGAGATGTTCGAACCGGGGCGCTGCGACCTTCACGCGGTTCCTTTCGAGTCGGTGATCGGTCATCCCTTGACAGCTCCGGCGGTCAGACCCTTCTGGATGTGCTGGTTCAGGACGAGGTAGATGGCGAGCAGAGCGAACACGTTGATGCTCACGGCGGCGAAGAGCGGTCCGTACTGCGTCGTGCCGAACTGACC
Organism: Microbacterium pasadenense; assembly: GCF_047246565.1. Classification (NCBI taxonomy): domain Bacteria; kingdom Bacillati; phylum Actinomycetota; class Actinomycetes; order Micrococcales; family Microbacteriaceae; genus Microbacterium; species Microbacterium pasadenense. The sequence goes on from NZ_JBFOKN010000001.1 coordinate 198,067, forward strand.
GTTGAAGTTGAGCAGGCCGACCTGCAGGGTGCGCAGCTCGCCCGAGTTCGCGAACGTGAGCGCGATGAGGAGGTCGTTCCAGAAGAAGAAGAACTGCACGAGGCCGACCGTGAACAGACCGTTCCTCATCATCGGAAGGGCGACCGAGAAGAACTGACGGTAGATGCTCGCGCCGTCGAGCGTCGCGGCCTCGAAGACCTCCCGCGGGATGGCTCGGAAGTAGGTCGCCATCAGGAACACCGTGAGGGGAAGGCCCGTCGCCGTGTAGGTGATGATCAGGGGCCACAGGCTGCCGGTCAGTCCGAGCTGGAAGTACGAGCTGAACAGGGGCAGCAGGATCATCTGCGTGGGCACCATGATGCCTGCGAGGAAGATCAGGAGAACGCCGCCGCGACCCTTCCAGACGAGCACCTCGAGCGCGAAAGCGGCCGCCGTGCCCAGCAGCAGCATCAGGAAGAGCGACGGGAGGACGGTGATCGCGCTGTTGAACAGCGACTGCCCGAGACCCGCGGTGTCCCACGCGACGATGTAGTTGTCGAAGTTCCACTGTTCGGGAAGCGCCCACGTCGGCGCCTCGAGGAACTCCCGCTGGGTCTTGAACGACCCCAGGAAGAGCCAGACGAGCGGGTAGCCCACCACGACCAGTAGCAGGACGACGAGGAGCCAGACGGGGGTCCGTCGCAGCGCGCGGGTCGCGCGACGAGAGGAGGACACTGTTGCGCTCATGCGCCGGCTCCCTTCTTGTCCGTGCGGGTATTCGCCCGGAAGATGAACACGGTCACGACGAGGCAGACGAGTGTCAGCAGCATCGCGATGGTGGAGCCGTACCCGTAATTGCCGTAGGTGAAGGCGTTGTCGAACATCGAGATGGTCAGCGGGCTCGTCGAGGTTCCCGGCCCGCCGTTGGTGAGCGCGAGGACGCTGTCGAACACCTTGAGCGTGCCGTTGATGGAGAAGATGAGGGCCGACACGAGGACGGGCGCCGACAGCGGGATCACGATGTGCCGCACGAGCTTCCACCCGCTCGCGCCGTCGAGCCGCGCGGACTCGAGAACGTCCTCGGGGATGTCGATGAGGCCCGCGTACAGCAGGACGGCGTAGAAGCCCATCGAGCGCCAGATGTCCATGATCGCGATGACCACGAACGCGCTGCCGCCGTCGCCGAACCAGTCGACCGGCACTCCGCCGAACCCCGAGAGGAGCGAATTGACGACGCCCTCGGTGGGGGCGATCGCGAACAGCTGCTGGAACAGCAGCGCCACGGCGACGGTCGGCATGACCACCGGGAAGAAGACGAGAGTGCGGACGATGCCGGAGGCTCGCTTGAGCGCGAAGACGTACAGCAGCGACAGGAGGTAGCCGAGCAGCACCTGCCCGATCGTCACGACCAGCGCGTACTTGAAGGTGAACAGCAGCGCCGCGTGGACCTCGGAGTCGCCGAGGAGCCGGATGAAGTTGTCGGCGCCGACGAACTCGAAGCCGGAGATCGCGTTGCCCTCGAAGACGGTGTAGCCCAAGGACCAGATGACCGGCACCAGCATGACGACCGAGTAGATCACCAGCGCTGGCCCGAGAAGGACGGCTATCGCTCTGCGATTGCCCAGCACGTTCTGCATTCGTTCTCCTGTGTGTCGAGGGGGTGAGGTGTCCGCCTCACCCCCTCATCTCGTCGTCAGCCGAGGTCTGCCTGAACCATGGACATGAAGTCCTCGGGCGTGATGCTGCCGGTGACCAGCGGGGCGGCGTTCCGCTGGCTGGTCGTGGTCGCCTCCGCGGAGAACAGCGCCTCGAACCACAGCACCGTCGTCTCGGTCTCGGCGACCTGCTGCTGGATGAGCTGGGTGAGCTCCGGGACATCCGCGACGTCCTCGTTGAGGGCGAAGCCGGACACCCGGTTCTCCTGGTCGAGAGCGGTGCTGCCGTAGTTCTCCACGATGCAGCTGAGCCACCCCTCGGTGTCCTCGTCGAGGGCGTTCGCGTTCATCGTGATGGGGAGACCGACGTTCGCTGCGAGCTGCGAGCGGTCGCCCGCCCCGCCCTCGACGCCCGGGAACGGCATGAAGCCGACGTTCTCGATGCCGATCTGGTTCATCTCGGGGTCGTTCAGACCGCTGAGGAACCACGAGCCCATGTAGAACATCGCCGCCGAGCCGTTGAGGAACTGGTTCTCGCTCGTGGCCATGTCGATCGAGCCGACGCCCTGGCCGAAGTAGCCCTTCGTGCCCAGGTCGGCGATCGCCTGCGCCGCCGCCACGTACTCGGGGTCGGTGAGCTCCGCCTCGCCGTCGGCGACCTTCTGGAGCGCGTCGGGTCCGAGGTCGCGGAAGATGTAGCTGGAGATGAGTCGCGTGATGGGCCAGCCCTGCTCGCCGCTCGCGGAGAACGGCTGAACGCCGGCGGCGGCGAGGGTGTCCGCCGCCTCGGCGAGGTCATCGAAGGTCTGCGGCTCCTCGATGCCCTGCTCGGCGAAGATGGCCTTGTTGTACCAGATGCCCTCCACGTTGTACTCGAACGGCAGCACGTGGAAGCCGCCGTACAGGTTCTCGATGGTGGAGATCGCCGCGGGCTGGATGTTGTCGATCACGTCCAGGTCGGTGAGCACCTCCTCGAAGTCCGCGACGTTGCCCGCCTCCGCCAGGGTCTTGGTCAGCGCCGGGGCGTTGCCCGCCGAGAAGAGGACCGGCAGGTCGCCCTGGCCCGCCTTCAGCTGGAGCTGCTGGTCGAGGTTGCTCTGCGGAACGGTCTCGACGTCCAGGGGCAGCGCCTCGGCGTTGGCCGCGCAGGCGTCGCCCGACAGGGTCTCGAGGACGGCAGGGACCTCGGTGTTCTCGACATTGACGAACAGCGACAGGTTGCCGTCTGCGCCGGCGGTCCCGCCGCCTCCACCGCATGCGGTGAGGGCGAGTGCGGACACTCCGGCGACGGCGGTGAGGGCACCGCGCCTCCAGAGCTGAACTGTGTTGCGCTTCATCAGATTCCTCCTTGAACGGGCGAGCCGCGTCGATGCCACAATTGAAGCGCTTCAGATCGTACGCTTGAAGCGCTTCAAGCCGCAACCCTGCCTCCTGAAGCGGGAAGATGATCAGATGAGAGCTCCGGCGCCCGACCCGTCACGTCCGCGTCCGGTCATGACCGACGTCGCCCTGCACGCGGGGGTCTCGCTCGGCACGGTCTCGAACGTGCTTAACAACCCGCATCTCGTCACGCAGGAGACGCGGGAACGGGTGCTGCGCTCCATCGACGAGCTGGGTTTCGTGCGCAACCACGCTGCGCGCTCGCTCGTCACCGGGCGCGCCGACACCGTCGGCTTCGTCGTCGTCGACCTCGGCAACTCGTTCTTCATCGACCTGGCTCGCGGTGTGGAGGAGCTGCTCGACGAGCACGGCATCCGCCTGCTGCTCGCCAACAGCGATGTCGACCTGACCAAGCAGGAGTCGTACATCGGCCTCTTCGAGGAGACGAAGGTCGCCGGCATCCTGCTCGCGCCGCTCGACGGACCCCTCGACGCCGCCCGTGCGGCCCGCGGGCGCGGTGTGCCGGTCGTTCACGTCAACTGGCCCGGTGACGACGACTCCTGCGGCGTCGTCGTCGACGAGGAGCTGGGCGGCTACCTCGCGGCCCGTCACCTCCTCGACCAGGGTCTGCGCCGACTCGCCTTCGCCGGCGGGCCGTTCACGCTCTCCGCGGTCGCCCAGCGGTTCGCCGGGGCGAGCCGGGCCGTCGCCGAAGCCGGGGACGCGAGCCTCGAGAAGATCGAGACGCGGAGCATCAGCGTCCGCGGGGGGTACGACCTCGGCACCGCGCTGAGCAAGCGGTCGCCGGCGCGCCGGCCGGAGGGCCTGGTCGCGGCCGCGGACGCACTCGCCGCCGGAGCGATCCAGACGATGCAGCTCGCCGGACTGCTCGTGCCGAGGGACATGGCGGTCGTCGGATACGACAACAACCACTTCGCGCAGGACAGCTCCATCCCGATCAGCAGCGTCGGGCAGCCCGGTCATGAGATGGGCCGCATCGCGGCGCGCGTCCTGCTCGAGGAGATCACCACTCCGCTCACACATCAGCACCAGACGATCGAGCTGGCGCCGACGCTGTTCGAGCGGGCGACCTCTCAGCCGCGGGGCCGGACCGCCGCGGCGACATGAGCTGACCCGCCGCCGGGCGCCGGCTAGCGCCGCGTCGTCCGCGGACAGACGGAGAGCGGGGGGCGGATGCCACCGGGCATCCGCCGCCCCCTGCCCTCGTGCCCGGATCAGCCGCGACCCTCGGCGCACCCCTTCCCGCGGTGAGGATTCTGCGCGCCCTTGACCGGGTCCACCCGCCACACGTCGCCGTCCAGGGTCGTGACGTAGGCCGCGCCTCGCGTGAAGGCGACGGATGTCGGCAGATCGAGGCCCGCCGCCACGACGGCGAACGTACCATCGCGCCGGACGGCGAGGAGCTCACCGCTGTCGGGCAGCGCCGGCGCACCGGCCTCGATCTCACCGGGCGAGTCCCCCTGCGACAGGGCGTACAGCCCGCACGGCCCGAACTCGACGTCCACGAGCAGGCTCGCCCCGGATCCCACGACGCGCGGCGCCGGGTTCTTCAGCCCGAACGTGACCACCCTGCCGGTCTCCGGCAGGTGCGGGACAGGTCCCGCCTCGGCCATGTAGACCCGCGGTCCACGGACGGCGAGCCCGGTGGGGACGGTGTTCCCGAACTGCTCGACCTCGCTCACCACGCCCGAGAGCGTCGCCTTGACGACGCGGTTGTGGTGACCGTCGGTGACGAGGAACCCTCCTCGGACGGGTTCCATCGCGAACGGGACACCCCGCGTGAGGAAGAACTCGACGTCCGGGGGCGGCGGGTTCTGCAGCGACCAGTCGCCGATGTCGGCGATGACCGTGAAGCTGCGCGGGCCGTCCACCCGGTAGATCCCGTCGATGTCGTTCCGTGTGCTGCCGGGGACGTCGTCGCCGACGTTCGCGACGAGCACGTACGCGGTGCGACCGATGAAGGCGACATCGATGGGTCCGCCGATCGGGATGACCGCCTTCGGCAACCCGGTGACGAACGGGGTCTTCGCTCCGGAGCGCGTGTCGATGCGCGTGACCTGGCCGATCTTCCCCTCGACCACGTACAGCGCGCCGTCCGGCCCGATGGTGCTGCCGCTGGCCTGCTGGAGGCCCGACGCGAGGAGCGTCGGAGTGGGCGGCGGCGCTCCGCGCCCGCTCTCGCTCGTCGGCGCGGTCGCGGTCGCGGCGGCAGGGGCGAGCAGTGATGACAGCAGCAGCGCCGCGACAGCAGCGCCCGTGATCAGCGTTCTCTTGATGGTCATGGGGTTCCTCCGGTCGACCTCTCTGGGTACCGGTCGTTCGCCATGCGTCATTCGTACGGCCGGCGTGGATACGCCGCCCATGACGGTCAGAACACCGCTGCATGCTCCATCGTCAGCGCGGTCGCTCTCAGGCTCCTCCGCCGCCGTGACGTCGTCAAGGAGGGCAGCGGGATTCTCATCCGCGAGCGGGACGGATGCCGGCGGGCTACGGGCGGACGCGGACCCGTCGGCCCTCGAAGCCGACGACGTCGCCGATCTGCAGCTGCCGTCCCCGACGGCGGTCGACCTCGCCGTTCACCGTGACGAAGCCGTCGATGATCGCTTCCTTCACGTCGCCTCCGGAGTCGAGGATGCCGGCGAACTTGACGAACTGGCCGAGGCGGATGGCCTCGCCGCCGATCGAGACGTCCTCAACGGGGGTGGGTGCAGTCACCCCCGAATGCTAACCAGGAAACGGTCGGACCGCCGTGGCTTGACAGGTCGGCATCCGGTCACGGGGAATGGGAGGAGGAGGCTGACCATGGAACCGGAAGAACGGGCGTCGGTGACGGTGCCGCTCGAGGAATGGCTCGACCGATTGGCGCAGCGCGGCGGAGCGCCCGGGGGCGGGTCGGCCTCAGGCGTGCTCCTCGGCGTCGGCGCCGCCCTGCTGTCGATGGTGCTCAGCTACGGGGACCGCTCCCCCGCCCTCCGCGACCGCGCTGAGCGGCTTCGTGCCGACGCGCTGGCGGACGCGATCGGCGACGCCACCGCCTCAGCCGCGCTGGGCGGCGCGCTGGCTCAGCCTGCGGACGATCCCGGCCGGGACGGGCAGGTGCGGGATGCCGCGGCGGGCGGTGCCCGCTCATCGGCGCAGCTGGGCGCGACCGGGGTCGCGCTCGTCGAGCTCCTCGAGGAGACGGCCGAGGACACGGCCGCCGGACTCATCGCCGACCTCGGTGTCGCGGCCGAGGCGATCGCGGCCGGGCTGGGCGGCGCGCTCATCAACCTCCGCGGGGACGTCGACCTCATCGAGCGGCGCGGCGGGGATGCCCCTGCCGAGATCGCCGCGGCCGCGGACCGCATGGACGCGGCTCGACGGCGGGCGGCATCCCACGCCACCCGGGTGAGGGAAGGATGAACGGGAGCGCGCTGGTGCGCCGCGTCCACGCTCGCACCCGGGAGCTGCCGGGCGCCGAGCTCACCCACCCGTTCGGACCGGAATGGGACGTGTACAAGGTGCGCGGCCGGGTGTTCCTGCTCCTGACCGAGCTCCGCGGCCAGCAGGTCGTGACGCTCAAGACCGATCCGGAGGACTCCCGGGCCCTGCGGGAGGCGTACCCGGACATCACTCCCGGGTACCACATGAACAAGAAGCACTGGATCACCGTCCACCCGGGCGGGGCGCTGGATGCCGGTCTCCTCGACGATCTGGTGACCGACTCCTACCTGCTGGTGGTCGAGAACCTCCCGAAGCGGACCCGACCAGTCGACCCCGCCGCCTTCGCTCGCGACCGCTCGTGACCCCCCTCCGCCGGGTCGGACGGGGCTTCAGGGTCCGACGATCTCGCCGAGCGCCGGGGTGAGCTCGCGCACGATGTCGCGGGCGATGAACCCGAGCCCCTGACGCGCGGCCAGGCGGTTCCCCGCCCGTGTGTGCACCCACGTGCCCCAGACCGCCGCTTCCGCCGGCGGCACCCCTCGCCCCAGGAACCCGGCGATCGCGCCGGAGAGCACATCCCCGCTGCCGGAGGTGCCGAGGCCCGGTCCGCCCCGCGGCACCCGCCACAGCCGACCCCGAGGATCGGCGATGAGGCCGTAGCAGCTGACCGTGGCGCGATACCGTCTCGCGATCTCGGCGACCGCGCCCTCCCCGGCATCCGTCTCCGCCACCCCCAGCAGCAGGGCCGCCTCCTCTCGGTTCGGCGTCAGCACGAGGCGATCCGGCAGGGCGGCGCGGTCGATGTCGGGGAGGACGCCGAGGCCGTAGGCGTCGAGGAGGACGGGAGCGTCGGTCGCCTCCGCGACGGCGCGCACCCGGTCGCGGGTCAGCTCCGGGTCGTCGAGACCGGGACCCACGAGGACGGCACCCGCACCGGCCAGCCGCCGCACCACCGTCTCGTCGAGAGCGGCGGTCGAATCCTCCGGCATGCCGTGCACGCCCGCCTCGGGGAACGAGGTGCCGATCGGGATGGCGAGCACCTCGGGGACCAGGAGGGTCGCCATCCCGGCACCGACCCGCAGCGCGGCCTCTCCCGCGAGCATGACGGCACCGGGCGACCGCGTCGAGCCGCCCACGACGCAGACGCGCCCGCGGGACTTCTTCGACTCCCCCGGATCGGGCAGCCGCTGCCGCCGCAGCAGCGCCGGGGTGACCGGCTCAGCGCGGCTCAACATCGGGGTCTCCGGAGTGCACGGTCACGTCCGCGCCCTCGCGCTGCAGGTGCGCGATGTCGGCGAACGTCGTCAGCCGCCACCCGGTGCCGTCGTGATCGAGGCGCGTCACCGATGCGTTCAGCACCGTGTGGTCGGCGGCGAAGGCGAGCAGCTCCTCCTCGGCGAGCGGCAGCAGCAGCGAGAGCATCAGCATCACGACGGCGTCGTGAGCGACGATCAGGCCCTGATCGGTCGGGAACGCGGCGGCATCCCGCAGGAACGACCGCAGTCGCAGGGCGACGTCGGCCCAGGACTCGCCGCCCGGCGGCCGGTGGTAGTACTTGCCGAGCCGGCGCCGGCGGGCGGCCTCGTCGGGGTAGCGGGATGCCACACCGGTGTGCGTCAGGCGGTCCAGCACGCCGAGCTCGCGGTCACGGAGCCGCTCGTCGATCACGGCGGCCGCGCCGTCCACCCCCGCCGCCTCGCGGGCGGTCGCGAGCGTCTGACGGGCTCGCACGTACGGCGACACCCAGACGGCGCCGATCTCGGGGAGGTGGCGCTCCATCCACGCCCCGAGCGCGCGGGCCTGCTCCTCGCCGGTCGACGACAGCGGCGTGTCCGCGTCGCGGTACTCGAGTCGCAGCTCCTCGAGGCCCGAGTACTCGGCCTCGGTCGCAGCCACGTTGCCCACGCTCTCGCCGTGCCGGACGAGCCAGAGAGTGGTGAGCGTCATGGGCTCACGCTAGGCCGCGCGCCGAGAGACCCGCGAGCGGGTTGACAGCCGCAGGCGGATGCCGCGGCGGCGATGCTCACGCGCGGGCGAATCCGTCGAGGTCGGGGTCCCACTGCATGTCCGGACCGTCGTCGAAGCCGGTGTCGGCGACGGAATCGGTGCGCGGGAAGGCGGGGTGCTTCCGCAGGCCGGCGGCCGCGGCCGCGAAGTCGGGCTCCGCGGCGGTCCAGTCGACGGGCACCGACAGCACGTCGTTGCCGACGCCGATCACCAGTTCGGCCTCGCCGACGGCTTCGGACCGATCGTTCACGATCGGGATCGAGACCGCGTCGGCGCGCCCGGAGCTCGCGATCGCCGCGGTCAGCTCCACGAGCGCCTCAGCCACATCATCGGTCGTGATCACGGTCTCGCCGGCGTAGGTGATGCGTCTCATCCCGCCACTATGCGGGCCCCCTGCGACGGAAGTGAAGGTGTTGCGCGAACCCCGCCCGCCGGTTAAGGACGGTCACGCCTCGGGCGCGTCCGGCTCCACACCGTCGACGGCATCGGCCATCCGCTGCAGGAAGGCGATGACATGGTCCTGCGCCTCCGACTCCATCGAGACCGCGACGCCGTACATGAGCTCGTGCATCTTGCCGAGCGTCTCCCGGACCTCTTCGTCCGCATGCGGGGTGGCCCGCACGAAGATGCTCCGACGGTCGTTCGGGTTCGCGACGCGCTGCACCCGGCCGGTCCGCTCGAGCCGGTCGAGCATGGTCGTCACCGACGCGGAGGTCACGCCCAGGTACTTCACGAGCTCGAGCGGCCGCGCCGAGTGGTCGGGCTGGCGCAGCAGGTAGCGGAGCGCGAGCAGCTCGTTCTCACCCATCGACATGGAATCGCGCGTGCGGCGCCGCATGGCCGATTCCGCGGCCCGATACGTTCGCAGCGACTCGAGCACCCGGCGCGCGCGTTCGCGCTGACCGGGGGCGGCGTCGTACCAGTAGCCTCCCGGGTGGGCTCGCTCCTCGGTGGCCTGCGTGTCGACGTCAGTCACTGACTCTCCTCGAATGGCGCCGAATGCGCCGATCTCGTCGAGAATAGACGATGACCGCATCCGCGGCGCCGCTGGCACCCCGTGTCCGGCCCCACGACCGTCACCGCGCAGCTCTCGCACGAAGGGACCCCCATGCCGTTCCGCAGCAAGGAAACACTCGAACAGTGGGTCGCGGAGTTCCACGATGCGCGTGGCGCCGGCGAGCGCATCAAGGTCGTCGTGCAGGACGGTTCCGACGGCGGCGACACGGGACTGGTCGTCGTCCCGCTCACCCACGCCACCGGCTCGGTGTTCATGGAGCCGCTCGAGGTGGGCGAGGCCCACTGGCGGGTGACCCTCGAGCCGCAGGCCGACACCACCGTGCTGACGAGCCACCAGCTTCACAACCTCGCCGTCGAGCTGTCGGTGGCGGCGGAGCTGTGCGCCTATCTCGAGGCCCGCTCGGTCGGCCACGAAGAGGCGCTCGAGGAGTAGGACGCGCCTCGCGGCATCCGTTCTCACAGTCGCCCTCCTGCCGTTGAGAGGAAGCGGTAACGGAACGGGCGATCCCGATGACGTCGGGTGAAACACCGGCCCTTTAGCGTCGAGCCCCATACCCAGGCTCCACGACTGAAAGGGATCACCGATGTCCTACGTCAAGCCCGCCGACCTCGTCCAGACCGTCATCGACGCGGGCGCGTCGAAGGTCATGCTCTCGACCCGCGACACGCTCGTGCGCTCGATCCTGGGCGGAGCAGTGCTGACGATCGCCGCTGCCTTCGCGATCACGATCAGCGTCACCACCGGCAGCCCGCTCCTCGGCGCCGTCCTGTTCCCGATCGGGTTCATCATGCTGTACCTGCTGGGATTCGACCTGCTCACCGGCGTGTTCGTGCTCGCGCCGCTCGCCTGGATGGACAAGCGTCCCGGCGTCACGATCGGCGGCATCCTCCGCAACTGGGGCCTGGTCTTCGTCGGCAACTTCATCGGCGCGTTCACGGTCGCCGTCCTGATGGCCGTCGTCGTCACGTACGGCTTCTCGACCCCGCCGAACGAGGTCGGCGAGGCGATCGGTCACATCGGCGAGGGCCGCACGGTCGGCTACGCCGAGCACCGCGCGGCCGGCATGCTGACCCTCTTCGTCCGCGGCGTGCTCTGCAACTGGATGGTCGCCACGGGCGTCGTCCTCGCCATGATCTCGACGAGCGTCATCGGCAAGATCTTCGCGATGTGGATGCCGATCATGCTGTTCTTCTTCATGGGGTTCGAGCACTCGATCGTCAACATGTTCCTGTTCCCGTCCGGCCTGCTGCTCGGCGGGGACTTCACGATCATGGACTACCTGATCTGGAACGAGATCCCCACCGTCCTCGGCAACCTCGTCGGCGGTCTCGCCTTCGTCGCGATCCCGCTCTACGTCACCTACGGTCGCCCCGCCACGCCGCGCCGCGTGCGGCCCGCCAAGCGGGACCGGCGCGCAGCGATCGTCGGAGCGGGCCCGGTCACCACGGCCGCCGCGACGCCCGCCGCGGAGCCGCGCGAGACCGTCGGCACGTCGGTGTGACCATGGCACGCGCCGTAAACAACCCGAAACACGACACGACTCCGGGGGCAACCTCGCCCGCGTACGGTCGCGACATGAGCTCCACCGGTCCCACCCCGCACGTCGTGGTGGTCGGTGCCGGGATGGTGGCTCACCGCTTCGTGGAGAGCCTCCTCAGCCGTGCCGACGAGGCTCCCCGGATCACGGTCATCGGCGAGGAGGCCCGGCATCCGTACGACCGGGTCGGGCTCACCTCGTTCTTCGCCGGCCTGACTGCGGCGGAGCTCGAGCTGGACCCGTCGCCGCTGGCGGATGAGCGGGTGCGGTTCGTCCGCGGCGCCCGGGTCCGCCGCATCGACCGCGAGGCGGCGGAGGTCGTGACCGACGACGGCGAGCGCGTCGGATACGACCGCCTCGTCCTGGCGACGGGCTCGTACGCCGCCCGGCTCGCGGTGGACGGCTACGACCACGAGGGCTGCTTCGTGTACCGCACGCTCGACGACGTCGAGGCGCTGGCGCGATACGTGCGGCAGCGCTCCGCCGAGCTCGGGCGTCCGCTCACCGGCACGGTGATCGGCGGCGGTCTCCTCGGCCTCGAGGCCGCCGGCGCGCTGCAGGGTCTCGACGTCGACTGCACCGTCGTCCAGTCCGCGGACCGGCTGATGTCGGCGCAGCTGGACCTGCCCGCCGGCGACGCGCTCCGCCGCCTGATCGAGTCCCGCGGCATCCGCGCCCGCACGTCCGCGGTGACGACGCGGCTCGACGCCGACCGGGACGGTCGCGTTATCGGACTCGAGTTCCGCGACGGCGACTGGGAGCGCACCGACGTGGTCGTCTTCACGGTCGGTGTGCGTCCCCGTGACGAGCTCGCCCGCGACGCCGGCCTGGCGGTCGACCCGCGCGGCGGCATCGTGATCGACGACGGATGCCTCACGTCCGATCCCCGCATCATGGCGATCGGCGAGGTCGCGAGCTTCCGGGGCCAGTGCGTCGGGCTCGTCGCCCCCGGCTACGCGATGGCCGAGGTCGCCGCGACGCGGCTGCGGGGCGGCGCGGCGAGCTTCGACGGGTTCGACGTGTCGACGAAGCTCAAGCTCTCCGGCGTGGATGTGGCGAGCTTCGGCGATGCCTTCGCTCAGACGCCCGGAGCGCTCGACGTGGTCTACTCCGATCCCGTCGCCGGCGTCTACAAGAAGCTCGTCGTGTCGGATGACGCCAAGACGCTCCTCGGCGGGATCCTCGTCGGGGACGCCTCGGCGTACGGCTCGCTGCGGCCTCTGCTCGGCGGTGCGCTCGGCGGCGATCCGGTCGCGTACCTGATGCCCGGCGACGGCGTCGCCGCCCCGACCGGTGACCTGCCCGACGCGGCGCTGGTCTGCTCGTGCAACAGCGTCACCGCCGGCGCGATCCGCACCGCGGTGCACGACGACGGGTGCACCGACGTCGCGGCGGTGAAGTCGTGCACGAAGGCGGGAGCGGCGTGCGGCTCCTGCGTGATGATGATCACGAAGATCGTCGGCACGGAACTCGCGAAGACCGGCGGCGCTCTCAGCAGCTCGCTCTGCGAGCACTTCGCGATGTCGCGCCGCCAGCTCTTCGACGCCGTGCGCGTCTCGGGCCTGCAGACCTTCAGCAGCGTCATCGAGCGCTTCGGGACGGGGCGAGGGTGCGACATCTGCAAGCCCGCGCTCGCCAGCATCCTCTCCACGCTCACCGGGCGCCACGTGCTGGACGGCGAGAACGCGACCCTGCAGGACACCAACGACCACGTCATGGCGAACCTGCAGCGCGACGGCAGCTACTCGGTCGTGCCGCGCATCCCCGGCGGCGAGGTCACCCCCGAGGGGCTCCTCGTCATCGGCCAGGTCGCACAGGACTTCGGCCTGTACACGAAGATCACCGGCGGTCAGCGCATCGACCTTTTCGGCGCACGCCTCGAGCAGCTGCCGGACATCTGGCGGCGGCTGGTGGATGCCGGCTTCGAGTCCGGCCACGCGTACGGCAAGTCGCTGCGCACGGTGAAGTCGTGCGTCGGATCGACCTGGTGCCGGTACGGCGTGCAGGATGCGGTCGGCATGGCGGTGCAGCTCGAGCTCCGCTACCGCGGACTCCGCTCGCCGCACAAGATCAAGCTCGGCGTCTCGGGCTGTGCCCGGGAGTGCGCCGAGGCGCGCGGCAAGGACGTCGGCATCATCGCGACCGAGGCGGGGTGGAACATGTACGTCGGCGGCAACGGCGGCTTCACTCCCCGCCACGCGGTCCTCCTGGCGGAAGGCCTCGACGACGCGGGGCTGCTGCAGGCGATCGACCGCTTCCTGATGTACTACGTCTTCACGGCGGACCGGCTGCAGCGGACGGCGCCCTGGTTCGAGGAGCTGGAGGGCGGCATCGCCGAGCTGCAGCGGGTGATCTTCGACGACTCCCTGGGCATCTGCGCCGACCTGGATGCCGCGATGGCACGTCACGTCGAGGGGTACGAGGACGAGTGGAAGGCGACACTGGACGACCCCGAGAAGCTGCGGCGCTTCGCCTCCTTCGTCAACGCGCCGACCACGCCCGATCCGTCGCTCGCCTACACCGTCGAGCGCGGGCAGCCCCGTCCCGCGACCGACGCCGAGCGAGCGGATGCCGGTGTCCTCATCGCGGGGACGACCCTGGAGGTGCGCCGATGACCCTGATCTCGGCGGAAGCGGATGCCGTGACCTCCCCACCCGGATGGCTCGCGGTCTGCGGTGTGACGGATCTCGAGGTGGAACGGGGCCGTGCCGCTCTTCTCGGGGACACGCAGCTCGCCCTCTTCCTGCTTCCCAGCGGCCGTGTGCACGCGGTGCAGAACCTCGACCCGTACAGCGGGGCGCACGTCATCTCGCGCGGGATCGTCGGCACGCGCGGCGACGTGCCGACCGTCGCGTCCCCGATGTACAAGCAGGTGTTCGACCTGCGCACGGGGGTCTGCCTCGAGTCGCACGGCAAGGAGCCACGCACCCTTCGCGTCTGGCCCGCGGCGGTCGCCGACGGCATCGTCCACATCCGACAGGAGCAGCCATGACCACCATGCTCGGACTCTCGCTCGCCGGTCGGCGCGTCGTCTTCGTCGGCGGTGGGACCGTCGCCGCCCGGCGCGTCGGCCGCTTCATCGATGAGGGGGCCCTGGTCACGGTGGTGGCCCCGCGGGTCGGCGACGCCGTGCGAGCCCTCATCCGCGCCGGCAGCGTCGACTGGATCCCCCGAGACGCCCGGGAGGAGGACGTCGACGGCGCGTGGCTCGTGCACACCGCGACCGCCGTCCCCGCCGTCGATGCCACCGTCGCCGCCTGGTGCGAGCGGGCGCGGGTGTTCTGCGTCAACACGTCGGACGGCGCGCACGGATCGGCGCGGCTGACGGCGGAGACGCGCGCCGGCGACGTGATCGTCGGGGTCGCGTCCGACGCCGGAGTCGATCCGCGCCGCGCGGCCCGGCTGCGCGACGCGATCGGCGCGGCGCTGCGCGACGGCATGCTCCCGCTCCGCCGGCGCCGCCCGGCGGCCGGCCGTGTCGACCTCGTGGGCGGCGGTCCCGGTCCCGCCGATCTGATGACCGTCCGCGGCCGGCGACTGCTGGCCGAAGCCGACGTGGTGGTCGCGGATCGGCTCGGTCCCACCGAGGTCCTCCCCGAGCTGGACGCCGAGGTCGAGGTCATCGACGTCGGCAAGCGGCCCGGCCACCACCCCGTCCCGCAAGAGGAGATCAACGCGCTGCTGGTCGCGCATGCGCGCGCAGGCAAGCGGGTCGTCCGCCTCAAGGGCGGCGACCCGTTCGTGTACGGGCGGGGCGGTGAGGAGGTCGCCGCGTGCCTCGCCGCGGGAGTGCCCGTCGAGGTCGTCCCGGGGCTCACCGGCGTCGTGTCGGTGCCGCAGGCTGCCGGCATCCCGGTCACCCACCGTGGCGTCGCCGCCGGTCTGCACGTCGCCAACGGGCAGGGGCCGGTGTCGGCCGCCACGCGGTCGGCCCTCGCCGACGGGTCGACCACGACTGTCTTCCTGATGGGCGTCGGCGCTCTCCCGAAGATCGTCGCGGCCGCTCTCGACGCCGGTGCTCCGGCAGACCGCTCCGTCGCGATCGTCGAACGCGGCCACACGCCGACGCAGCGGACGACCTGGACGACCCTCTCGAACGCGCTCGCGGATGCCGCGGCCGCAGCGGTCAGCAACCCGGCCGTCATCGTGGTCGGCGACGTCGCCGAGCCGGGACTGCTGCTCCCCGATGTCGCCCTCGAGCCGTCGGCGGCCGGATCGGAGGACGTCCGCCGTTGACCAGCGCCGCCCGTCCCGCCCTGTCCGCCGCGCTCGGCGGCTGCACGATCGTCATCGCCGTCGATCGTCGGTCGAACGAGCTCGCGACGGCGCTGGAGCGGCACGGCGCATCCGTCCGGCATGCCCCCGCCCTCACGATCGTCCCGCACATCGACGACGAGTCCCTGATCGAGGCGACGCGTGAGCTCATCGGGACGCCGCCCGACATCGTGGTGGCGACGACCGGCGTGGGCTTCCGTGGCTGGATGGAGGCAGCGGACGAAGCCGGGCTCCTCGACGACCTCCAGGCGGTGCTGGCGGACGCGCGGATCGTGGCCCGGGGACCGAAGGCGCGCGGGGCCATCCAGCAGGCCGGGTTCACCGCCGACTGGGTCGCCGAGTCGGAGACCTCGACGGAACTCGGCGACTACCTCCTGGCCGAGGGCGTCGCCGGCCGCCGCGTGGCCGTGCAGCATCACGGCTCGGGTGCCGACGGGCTCGACGCCCTCTTCGCGGACGCGGGTGCCGACGTCGTCAGCCTCACGGTCTACCGCTGGGGTCCGCCTCCCGACCCCGCGGTCGTGGCCCGCTCGGTCCTCGCCGCCGCGCGCGGCGAGGTCGACGCCGTCCTGTTCACCTCGGCGCCCGGCGCCGCGGAGTGGCTGGCCACCGCGCGGCGAGAGACGGCCCTGGCGGCCGTGGCAGAGAAGGCGCGGACAGGACGCCTGCTGCTGGCAGCCGTCGGGCCGATCACGGCGGGGCCGCTCTTCGCGGAGGGCATCACTCCGCTCATCGCCGAGCGCGGGCGACTGGGGTCGCTGGTCCGCGCCGTCGTCACCCATTTCGGCGGCGGACATGCCCCGGCCGTCGAGACGGCCGCCGGGCGCCTCGAGCTCCGCAGCTCGGCGGCAGTCCTCGGCGGGCGCGTGATCCCGCTGTCGCGGAGCTCGGTCTCGATTCTCGGCGAGCTCTTCGCCGCGCGGGGAGACGTCGTCTCGCGCGCCGACCTGCAGTCCGCGCTGCCCCGGTCCGGAAGCGGTCCCGGGGATGCCGCGCACGCCGTCGACGTCGCGATCGCCCGGACACGCGAGGCACTCGGCGTGCCGACGCTCATCCGCACGGTCGTGAAGCGCGGCTACCGTCTCGACGCCCTGACCTCGGAGGAGTCCTCATGACCGCTGCGCTGATCGCCTGTTCGCACGGCACGAACTCGCCCGCCGGCCGAGCTGCGATCGCGGCGGTCGTCGATCGGGTCCGGCACCTACTGCCCGGGGTGAGCGTGGCGGAGGCGTTCGTCGACGTGCAGCAGCCGGAGGTCGACCGGGTCGTCGAGGAGCTGGCACCGGATGCCACCGGCGTGATCGTCCCGTTGCTGCTGTCCACGGGCTTCCACACGAACGTCGACATCGCACGCGCGGCGGGCAGCGCACGCGGACGGGTCGTCGCGACACCACCGCTCGGCCCGTCGCCGCTGCTGGCGGACCTGCTCGCGACGCGGCTCGCCGAGGCGGGCGTGACCGGGGAGGACGCGGTCGTGCTCGCCGCCGCCGGGTCGAGCGATCCCGCGGCTGCCGTCGACGTCGCGGCGATGGCCGAGCTGCTGCGGGCCCGCGTGGCCGCGCCCGTGACGATCGGCTTCGCGGCCGGCGCCGGCACGCGCATCGGCGACGCCGTCGAGCGGGCACGTGCGGACGGTGCGCCCCGCGTCGTGGTGGCCAGCTACGTCCTCGCGCCGGGGCACTTCGCCGACGTGATCGCCCGGGGCGGCGCCGACGTCGTCACCGCTCCGCTCGCCCCGCACGATGCGGTGGCGGCCGTCGTCGTGGAGCGCTACCTCGCCGCGGCGCGGGTTCCTGACCCCGCCGCGTGACCGGGGATCGGCTCAGCCGACCGGCTCGGCCACCTCGCGGGCACGACGGCCACCGGCACGCACCGCGCCGATCGAGGCCGCGATGACGAGCCCGATCCCGACGAGCTCGAGCACGCTGAGGTGCTGACCCAGCAGGACGAATCCGGCCAGGGCCGCGGTCGCGGGGGCGAGCGCCATGAGGATCGAGAACGCTGCCGCCGGCAGGCGACGCAGGGCGATCAGTTCGAGCGCGTACGGGATCGTCGACGACAGCAGCGCGACCGCAGCGCCGAGGGCGACCAGATCGAGCCGGAGCAGCGCGGCGCCGGCGTCCGCGATCCCGAGCGGAAGCGACAGCAGTGCCCCCGCGAGCATCGCCAGCGCGAGCCCGTCGAGTCGGGGGAACGCCGCCCCCACCTTCGCCGAGGCGAGGATGTAGAACGCCCAGCACACCGCTGCGGCCAGGGCGAACGCCACTCCGAGCAGGTCGAGGCGGTCCCAGCCGCCCCCGCCCAGGGCGACGACGCCGGCGAACGCGAGGCCCGCCCACAGCCAGGCGGAGGCCCGCCTGCTCGCGATGATCGACAGCACGAGCGGGCCGAGCACCTCGATCGTGACCGTGACGCCGAGGGGGAGTCGCTCGAGCGCCAGGTAGAACGTGCTGTTCATGACGGCGAGCGCGAGCCCCAGCTGGAGCACGGCGACCCAACCGGTCCGACCGTGGCCACGCAGGTTCGGTCGGGCGATGAGCAGCAGGATGACGGCCGAAAACACGAGCCGCAGCATGACCATGCCGAGCGGTCCCACCTCGGGGAACAGCAGCACCGCGAGTGAGGCGCCGAGCTCCTGACAGATCAGTCCGATGACGACGAGACCGACGGCGGATGCCGGTGTCGCGCGAGCGGTCACGCGGGGCAGACGGCGAGCTTGTCGATCTGGTCGGCGAGGCTCTCCGCCGTCCACGGCAGGCCCGCCTCGGGTGCGGTGCGCCC
Organism: Microbacterium pasadenense; assembly: GCF_047246565.1. Taxonomy (NCBI): domain Bacteria; kingdom Bacillati; phylum Actinomycetota; class Actinomycetes; order Micrococcales; family Microbacteriaceae; genus Microbacterium; species Microbacterium pasadenense. Next base: position 216,143 of record NZ_JBFOKN010000001.1, read on the forward strand.
GTCGGCGGCGGGAGCCTTCGAGGCGATAGCCGCGAGCTGCCACGAGAGCACCCGGGCGATGGCCGACGAGGCGCGCGAGTTGTTCAGGACGACCACGACGGCGAGGCCCGTCTCGCGGTCGGCGTAGGCGGACGTCATGTACCCGAACAGCGACCCGTGCTGACCGATCAGCGACCCCGCCTGGAACGCACCGCCGTCGGCGGTGAACCATGACGGCGCGCCGTCGCTGACCTGACGGGCATCCTCCCAGCGGCCCGGGACGTCGTACGTCCGCGCGCCCGTGGCGAGCGCCTGCACGTAGGTGGCGAGATCGTCGACGGTGGAGGTGACGCCGGATGCCGCCGAGCCCGCCGACGGCGAGAGCGCGGTCAGATCGACGGGGTCGGCGCAGTCGACCCGGTCGTCCACGGTGGTCGAGTAGAACCCGCCGAGCCGGTCGTCCGGGACGCCGGCCGCCGCCCGGTAGGTGGTCTTCTCGAGTCCGAGCGGCTCGAAGACGTACTCGTCGTAGAGGGCGCCCAGCGTCTTGCCGGTCACGCGCTCGAGGACGATGCCGAGCAGGACGTAGCCGGTGTCGGAATCGGCGTACCGCTTGCCGGGCGCGAAGGCGCGGTCCTGCGCCAGGCCGTAGGCCGCGATCTCCCGCGACGTCCACACCCGCTCGGGATTCGCGATCAGGCGCTTGCGGAGCGCGTTCATGTAGCCGTGGATGCCGCTGGTGCTGTCGCACAGCTGCGCGAGCGTGATGTCCGACACGTTCGGATAGGTCTCGACCAGCTCCGTGACCGTGTCGTCGAGCTCGACGGCGTCCGCGGCGGCGAGCGCGTACAGCACGTCGCACGTCATGGCGCGGGTGACGGCGGTGGCCTTGAACGTCATGTCGGGCTCGACGGCGGCGCCGTCGGGGCCGGTCGTGCCGAGCCCTTCGACCCACTGTCCCGACCAGGGAGCGTAGACGCCGACGATGGCGCCGGTCGATCCGGTGGCCTCGATGGCCCTCTCGGTCGCGGCCTGCAGCTCGGCGCGGACGTCATCGGGCAGCGAACCCTCGACCTGGTCGACGCCGACGTCGATGACCGGCGGCTCCGGAGCGCATGCGGCGAGGCCGAGTGCGAGGCCGATGGCCGCCGTTGCAGCGATCAGCCGTCTCGTACCCCGTCGACCCACGTGCCGCACCCCCATCGCAAACCTCCTTCGATTACAGCACATCCACCGCCGTCGGCCCGCGAGGCCCCGCCCTAGGCTGACACGATGACCCACGTTTTCGATGACGACGTCGTCGCCGCCGTGCTCCGGCACATGAACGCCGACCACCTCGACGACAACCTCCTCATCTCGCGGGCGTTCTCGCCGCTCGGGGATGTCGTCAGCGCGACGATGACCACGTTCGACGGCGACGCGGGCCAGTGGCACGTGATCACGGCGGACGGCTCCGAGGAGGTCATCCGCGTGCCGTGGCCGGGCGGCTCGATCACGGCCCGTCCCGAGGTCCGCCGCGAGATCGTCGCGCTGTACGACGCCGCGTGCGCGCGGCTCGGCGTCGAGGCACGCCCGCACTGATCTCCGGGACCGCCCCCGATCATCCCGGAGCGCCGGCATCCGGACCGACGGACCTGCGGATCAGACCTTCAGGGGATCAGACCTTCAGGTTAGCTGACCCTTACTGTACGATCGGCCTCATGTCCGAACTCGTCCCCTTCTCCGCCGCGGTCCGGGAGCGGACCACCGTCGCGCACTCCTCCAGCGAGGGTGCCGACTTCATGACCGACCTGATGCGCGGCAGGGGATGCCGCGAGGACTACGTCGCGCTCGTCGCGCAGCACTGGTTCATCTACGAGGCGCTCGAAGCCGCCGCCGAGCGGATGAAGGACGACCCGGCGGCCGCCCCCTTCATCAGCACGAAGCTCACGCGGCTTCCGGCGCTCGAGGCCGACCTGGAATTCCTCATCGGCGACGACTGGCGCGACCGGATCTCGCCGCTGCCCACGACGGCGGCCTACACCGCCCGCATCGCCGAGGTCGGCAGGTCCTGGGCGGGCGGTTTCGTCGCCCACCACTACACGCGGTATCTCGGCGACCTGTCCGGCGGCCAGTTCATCGGCAGGCTGATGGCCCGTCAGTTCGGCTTCGAGACGAACGGCATCGGCTTCTACGTCTTCGAGGAGATCGCCGACCCGGCGGCGTTCAAGGACGTCTACCGCGAGCAGCTCGACGCGGTGCCGTGGGATGCCGCGGAGCGCGAGCGCGTGATCGACGAGGTCCTCTTGGCGTACCGCTTCAACACCGATCTCTTCGTCGACCTGGCGGCCGCCAAGGCGGGCGCAGCCGCCTGACACCGCCGGCGGGTCCGCGCGAGCCCACCGGCCGGTCCCGGCACGGGCGGACGCCGGGGCTCACCCCGCCTGTGCGGCCCGCACGCCGGCCATGAAGCGGCGGACGTCGCGGTCGACGAGGATGTCGGCGGGGCGCAGCGGCCGCGACAGGAAGAGCCCGTCGAGCGACGTCAGCCGGGACAGGGCGACGTACGTCTGCCCCGGTGCGAACGCCCCGCCGCCGAGGTCGATGATCGCCCTGTCGTACGTCTTGCCCTGCGACTTGTGGATCGTGACCGCCCAGGCCAGTCGCAGCGGGAACTGGGTGTACTCCGCGACGATGTCACGGCTGAGCTTGCGCGTCGCCGGATCGTACGCGTAGCGGAACTTCTCCCACACGGTGGGCTCGACGTCGTGCTCTTCGCCGTCGAGCTCGACCCGTACGCTCGCGCCCGCGATGCGCGTGACGGTCCCGATCGAGCCGTTGACCCACCGCGGTCCGTCGCCGCCGAACCCGCCGATGTCGTTGCGCAGGAACATCACCTGCGCGCCGACCTTGAGCTGCAGCTCCTGATCGGCGGGGTAGGCGTCACCGCGACCGAAGTCGCCGCTGATCTCGGCCCGCGCGGTCTGCACCGGACCGGGCAGCGCATCGAGGTGGCGCTGGTTGATGCGCGCGACGATGTCGTTGCGCGTGGCGAGCGTGATGATCGGCACCTCGCCGTCGACGGGCTCCGGGGGCTTCCGCGACCCGGCCGCGTTCAGCGCGTCGGCGATGTCCGCGGTGACGATGCCGTGGCGCACGGCGTTCAGCATCCCCTTGAACGCGTCGTCCGACTGCCGGTGGATGTCGCGCAGCTCGGCGATGTGGAGCGGCGCGCCCACCCGGCCGAGATCGAGCAGGCCGTCCGAGCGGATCGCGCCGGCATCGCCCCGCGGACCCGCCCATACCTGCGCGTCGAAGAACCAGAACGACCGGTAGTGGTCCTGGATGTATCGGAGCTCGTCGCCCCGGGGCGGTACCGGCGACAGCTGGTACGGGTCGCCGAACATGACGACCTGCACGCCGCCGAACGCCTCGGAGCGCCGCCGGCGCGCCTGCCGCAGCGAGCGGTCGATCGCATCCATGACGTCGGCGTTGACCATCGAGATCTCGTCGATGATGAGGGTGTCGATCGCGTTCAGGATCTTGCGGGTGGCATCGGACTGCTCGAGCTCACTGTCGGCGATGAGGCCGATCGGCAGCCGGAACAGCGAGTGGATCGTCTGCCCCTCGACGTTGAGCGCGGCCACGCCCGTGGGCGCGCAGACGGCGATCTGCTTGGAGGTGTTCCAGGCGAGGTGCTGCAGCAGGGTCGACTTTCCGGTGCCGGCGCGACCGGTCACGAACACGTGCTCGCGGGTGTCCTCGATGAGGCGGAACAGCGCGTCCTGTTCAGGCGACAGGGGCGGCGTACTCACCGGATCCATGCTAGCTATCAGCCAGGACTTTCTAGACTGATCGCGTGGAGCGTATCGGGGGCGACGGCAGCACGGATGCCACGGCATCCGTTCCCGCGCCTCCGCCCGCCACGCGCACCGAGACCGTGGCCGCACCCCGGCATCGGCGGAGGCTCGCGTTCGACCTCACCGCGCTCGGCATCGTCGGGGTGCTGCTGATCGGTGCGATCGCCGCATCGGGAGCCGTTCTGTACCGCCAGCTGTACAGCCCCACCGCCTTCGTGCTCGACTACCTCCACCTGCTCGAGGACGGCCGCGCGAGCGACGCGCTGCAGCTGCCGGGCGTCGCCGTCGAGGAGGCCGAGGCGGAGGCGGGCGTGCAGGGCGACGCGAGCGACGCCCTGCTGCGGAGTGAGGCGCTCGCGCGACTGTCGGACATCGAGCCGGTCTCGGAGGTCACCTCGCCCGAGGGCACGACCGCCGTCACCGTCTCGTATCGCGTCGGCGGACACACCGGCGAGACCACGTTCGACGTCGAACGCGACGGGAGCGTCGGGCTCGCCCCGACCTGGCGATTCGCGTCGAGTCCGCTCGCGGTCATCCAGCTCGCGGTCCGCGGGTCGATGGAGTTCCTCGTCAACGGATTCGCGATCGACAAGCGGCAGGTCTCGCCCGACGGACTCGACGCCGACCCGCTCGAGCCGGTGGCGCTCCTCGCCTTCTCCCCGGGCCTGTACTCGATCACCGTCGACACCGCCGTCACCGAGAGCCCGGGCGTCGCCGTGCTGACGGATGCGCCGCTGACCACCGTTCCGGTGTCGTTCCAGGCGTCGCCGACCGACGAGTTCATCGACGTCGTGCAGCGCAAGGTCGACGCCTTCCTCGCGGACTGCGCGACGCAGCAGGTGCTGCAGCCGACCGGGTGCCCGTTCGGCTACTACGTCCGCAACCGCATCGTCGAGCCGCCCAGCTGGTCGATCACCGAGAAGCCGAAGGTCGCGCTCGAACCCGATGGGGCGGACTGGGCGATCACCCGCACCCAGGCGGTGGCCGAGATCGACGTGCAGATCCGGTCGATCTTCGACGGCTCGATCTTCGACGTGCGCGAAGAGGTGCCCTTCTTCATCACCGGCACGATCACGATCCTCCCCGACGGCACCGCGTCGATCGCCGTCTCCGCGTCGGACTAGGCGGGCGGCGGATGCCGCGGCACGCGATCAGCCGCGCGCGGTGGCCTTCGCGTCGCGCTCCGCGATGGCGGCGAGGCGGGCGTTGTACGCCTCGAGCTCCGCATCGCCGGTCCGGTCGGCGTGCCGGTCGGAGCTCCGCTGCTTCCGGTCGTCGGAGCGGCTCCACTGCACCGCGACCGTGATCGCGAGGATCAGCGTCGGCAGTTCGCCGATCGACCACGCGATGCCGCCGCCCACGTACTGGTCCGCCAGGGGATCGAGGCCCCAGGTGCGTCCCATCGACCCGAACCACTCCGCCACGAACAGGCCGGACGACATCATGATCGCGATGCCGAAGAAGGCGTGCATCGCCATCACGGCGATGAGCGTGAGCAGGCGCATCGAATGCGGCAGGCGGTACGGCACCGGGTCGATGCCGACGAGCGACAGGACGAGCAGGTAGCCGACCGTCAGGAAGTGGACGACCATCCACTCGTGCCCGAGGTGCTCGTACAGCGTCCAGCGGAACAGGTCGGTGTAGTAGAAGGCCCACAGCGACACGATGAACAGCGCGGCCGCGACCAGGGGATGCGTGATGACCTTGGCATAGGGGCTGTGCACGGCCCAGAGGATCCACTCCCGGCCGCCGCGCGTGCCGTCGGCACGCCGGCGGATGGCCCGTGAGGCGAGGCTGACCGGAGCGCCGAACACGAGGCACATCGGGATCGCCATCGACAGCAGCATGTGGCCGGCCATGTGCACGCTGAACAGGTAGTCCTGATACGCGTTGACCGGTCCGCACGTCACCCACAGCAGCAGCAGCAGGCCGAAGGTCCACAGCGCGGTGCGCCAGATCGGCCAGCGGTCCCCGCGCGCGGCGAGGCGCCGCACGCCGGCGAGGTAGAAGAAGAGGCCGAATCCGACGGCGAACGCCCAGATGAGGTCGATGTCCCACTGGGTGAGCCACCGGTCGATGGTGAGCTCGGGCGGCAGGCGCGAGCCGGTGAGGACCTGCGCCGGGGTCTGCACCGTGGGCAGCGAGGTGTCGACGGGCGGCGGGGTGACGGAGAGCGCCACGGCGGCGCCCGACGCGATGCCCATGAAGGCGACCTCGACGGCGATCAGCGTCCAGAAGCGCGCGGCGACGGCGGCGGTGCGGATGCCGGCGATCAGCCGGCGCCGGTACACCGCGCCGAGCAGTCCCGTCCCCAGCAGGGCGGCGACTTTCACCGCCAGGACGGCGCCGTAGGGCGAGAACAGGTTCTCCCACGTGACGAGACCGACGACGGCCCGTGCGATGCCGGACAGCGCCACGACGACGAAGGCCGCGAGGGCGATGCTGGAGTAGCGGCCGAGCACGTCGGCCAGCCGGCCGCGCTCAAGGACGGGACGCAGCAGGACGAGGAGCAGCAGGCCGCCGAGCCAGACCGCCGCGGCGATGATGTGGAGCGTCAGCGACGTGACGGCGGTGTTGTGGTTCGCCTCGTCGCCGGCGTGACCCACGGTGGCCATCGGCACCATCGCGGCGACCGCGACCAGCGCGACCAGCAGGGTCGGCAGCCACCCCCGCACGGCGAAGGTGAGCACCGTCAGGACGGCGGCGGCGATCGTCGTGGTGAGCCACGCGGTGCCGGATTCGGTGTCGACGAGGAAGCGGCCGAGCTGCTGGCCGAACTCCGCGCTCGCGCTCAGCTCGGCGGGGAAGATGTTGAGGAACGTCAGGAAGGCCGTCGTGCCGCTGGCTACCGTGAGGATCGCGGCGCCGGCGGAGGCGGCATCCAGCGCGGTGTCGAACTCGGGTGTCCCCGCCGACAGCGCGAACAGTGCGAGGACGAGAGAGCCGACCAGCAACGACGCCGACAGGTTGACGACCAGCTCGGCGATCGGAAGGCCCCACCGGACGAGCGGCCCGGGGTCGCCGAGCGCGAGGGGTGCCGCGCCGCCGCCGTAGGCCAACGCGACCACCAGAGCGACCAGGGCGGACGCTGCGAGGATCGCCGGCCCGGCGTAGCGGAGCGCGCGAGAGTTCACTCCCCCAGCCTACGCGCGGGCACATGGGCGCGAGCCGTGGGAGGGGCGAACGCCGAGGGGGGATGCCGCATGGCATCCCCCCTCGTACGTGTGCGTCCGTCTTACTTGACGGCAGCCTTCAGCTTCGAACCGGCGCTGACCTTGACGCGCTTGCCCGCGGGGATGTTGATCTCCGCGCCCGTCTGCGGGTTGCGGCCCGTGCGAGCGGCGGTGTCGACCTGCTCGAACGCGATCCAGCCCGGGATCGAGACCTTCTCACCCTTGGCGACGGCCTCGGAGACGGACGAGAAGAGCCCGTCGACGACGCGCGAGACGGTGGCCTGGCTCTCGCCGGTGGCGCTGGCGATGCTGGCGACGAGTTCGGTCTTGGTGATGGCCATGGTGCTCCTCCAGACGGCGAATCGCCGCCTTCAGTTACTCGGACCGACGGCGTGAACTGTCGGCTGGTCATTGCGACCGGTCCCGAATATACCCACGAACCGCATGTTTCCGCGGATTTCGACGCGTCCGACGCCGATTCACCCGGCGTGTCGCCGTCGGATTGTGACGGATGCGACGGATGTGACACCCGCCGCAGGGAGCCCGTCGAGCCCGCGGATGCTCGTCCCGCGGTCAGAGGCGGCGCAGGGCTCCGACGACCTCGTCCTCCCAGCGCCGGGCGGCGGGGAGCGCGCCGACGAAGATCGGGGTGTCATGGGTGACGCCGAGGTAGCGCGTGGCGCTCGCGTCCACCCCCGCCGCGCGCAGCTTCGCCGCGTACATCGCGCCGTCGCGGCGGAGCGGATCGTACTCGGCGGTCAGGACGAGGGTCGGCGGCAGGCCCGACAGGTCGCCGGCGCGCATCGGCGACGCGTACGGCTCCTGGGCGAGGCGCCGGTCGCCCAGGTAGGTGCGGACGACCGAGAGCATCTCGCGAAGCGCGAGGACGGCCGGGATGCCGAGCGCCCACGTCGGCCGGAAGTCGATCCAGCGGCCGGTGAGGTCGGTGACGGGCACCTCGAGGATCTGGAGGGCCACCGGGTGCCGCGCGCGATCGCGGTTCATGAGGGCGAGGGCGGCGGCGAGACAGCCGCCCGCCGACGTGCCGTTGACGCCGATCCGCCCCGGATCGATCCCGAGCTCGCCGGCGTGCGCGTGCAGCCAGTCCCAGGCCGCGTAGACCTGCTCCGTCTGCACGGGGTACCGGCGCTCGGGCGCCAGCGAATAGTCGACCGCGACCAGCACGACGCCGGACGCCTCGGCGCGGCGACGGCATGCGGCATCCGCGGTCGGATAGTCGATGCCGCCGATGCGGAACGCGCCGCCGCCCATGACGAGGCAGGCGGGCGCCGGGGCGGTGCCGTGGGTCGGCCGGTACAGCCGGACGCGGACCTCGGGATGCCCGGGGACCGGGATCCGGTGCTCCGCGGTCTCGAGGTCGGGCCCCGGGAGCCCGACGGTCCGCAGCTCGGTGCGGTCCCAGTTCAGAGCGGCGCGGCGGTGGCGCTGTCGCGGGGTGAGCGGAGGCCTCCTGGTCTTCGCCTCGGTGCTCGCTCCGACCGGAACGGGCGCCGGACCCGGTGACGGCGAGGGCGTCGCGGGCATGGATCCCGGTGGCACGCCTTCGGCGGCGGGAGACCCCGCCGGGGTCATCTCGGCGGGGGGAGTCGCGGCGCCGCGCGGCGCCGACCAGCGCGCGGTGATGCCCTTCCACGCCTGCGTGAGCAGGTAGATGCGGTGGGCGCGCAGACGCTCGCGGAAGAACGGATCCAGTGGCATGCGGCTCCTCCCGACGGTCCGAGGGTAGTCGCGCCGGTGAGGCCCTCAGGCCCCGTCGCGCGAACGGTCCCGGCGGGGCATAATGCGTGCGGCATCCGTCCCGCCGACGACGACGGCCCGCCCCTCCGGAGAGGAACGGGCCGTCGTCGTGAAGCGGGTGCTTACCAGCTGGACTTGGTCACGCCGGGCAGCTCGCCACGGTGCGCCATGTCGCGGAAGCGGACACGCGAGATGCCGAACTTCGACAGGTGGCCGCGGGGGCGTCCGTCGATGGCGTCGCGGTTGCGCAGGCGGACCGGCGATGCGTTGCGGGGGAGCTTCTGCAGGCCGACGCGGGCGGCCTCGCGGGCCTCGTCGGTCGCGTTCGGGTCGACGAGGGTCTTCTTCAGCTCGGCACGCTTCTCGGCGTAGCGGGCGACGATGACCTCGCGCTGGTTGTTGCGCGCGATCTTGCTCTTCTTGGCCATGCGATCAGCGCTCCTCTCGGAATTCGACGTGCTTGCGGATCACCGGGTCGTACTTCTTGAGCACGATGCGGTCGGGGTTGTTGCGACGGTTCTTGCGCGTCACGTAGGTGTACCCCGTGCCGGCGGTCGACCGCAGCTTGATGATCGGACGGACGTCCTGAGCCTTCTTCGCCATTAGAGCTTCACACCCTTCGCAACGAGGTCCTTGACGACCGACTCGATGCCGCGGGCGTCGATGACCTTGATGCCCTTAGCCGACACGTTCAGCGTGATCTTGCGACCGAGCGAAGGAACGAAGTAGGTCTTCTTCTGCACGTTCGGGTCGAAGCGGCGCTTCGTCCGGCGGTGCGAGTGCGAGATGTTGTGACCGAAGCCGGGAACAGCTCCAGTCACCTGGCACACTGCTGCCATAGTGATTCTCCTTAGTACCGTGACACCGGACGGTGCCACCCAAGATCCCTTGTCTGCACCCCGCTCCCAGACACGACGGATGGTCGTCTTCTGAAGGTGGGATGCGAACTGCGTGCTGGAGTGCGCGCAGACGAAGAGCCAGTCTAGCACGGCCGGGCGTGGCGCCTTGACTCCGGCGGCCTCGGCCGACGTCCTCGCCGGGTCAGGAGCCGGCGGCCTCCTGCGCGCCGCGCCCCCACCGGAACACGGAGACCGTCGGGTCGTCGGGGATCCAGAACCGCCAGGGGAACGCGGCCGTGCCGGCCACGCCCGCCACACCGACGCGGGGACCGGTCGCGATGCGCCGGAGCGGCGTCGCCGGCAGGTGCAGGCGGGCGACGGCACCGGCCCGTTCGACGCCGGTGACGGCGTCGATGCCGTCGTGGATCGGATGCCGCAGCCCCACCGCGTCGCCGAGACGTCCCGGTCCGCGCGCGAGGTCCCGGGCGGTCCGAGCGGCCGGGCGGCGGGCGTGCGCGGCATCCGCCCCTTCGATGACCTCGCCCGCGCGCAGCAGGATCCCGCCCGCGACGCCCTCGGGACCGCTGACGACGTTGACGCAGGAATGGATGCCGTGGCTGAGGTACACGTACAGGTGCCCGGGCTCTCCCCACATCGTCGCGTTGCGCGCGGTGCGGCCCATCCGGGCGTGTGAGCCTGGGTCCGCCGCGGGGCCCGTGCCCTGACCGTGATACGCCTCGACCTCGGTGATCCGGACGGCGACCGCTTCTCCCCCCACGCTCACGCGGAGCACGCCGCCGAGCAGCCGCGGCGCCACCTCGACGGGCAGGTCCGACAGTGCGGCGCGATCGGCGGGGACGAGCCCGGTCACTGGTCCGGCGCCTTCCGGCACCACGACAGGTCGAACCCCTCGATCGCGACGACGTCCGCGCCGTCCTCGAGCGAGATCACCCGCGTCTGAAGTCGCTCGGGCAACGGCAGCAGATAGCCGTCGTACGCGTTCGAGACGACGTCGGGAGCGACGACGAGGGCGGCGTACCGTCCGCTCGGCGAGACGCAGGTCTGCAGCAGCGCATCGGTCTCCTCGATCTCGGCGATCACGGTCGCCGCACCGCCCTCGTCGACGCGGGCGACCGACGTGCCGCGCGCATCGAAGCCGTCGAAGCGGGTGAGTGACCGGAGCGTGCCGGTGCCGGGCAGGGCGCCGACCGTGCCCGTCTGACCGAGATCGGCATCCGTCGCCGCGAGCTCGGACTCCTCGGCCGTGGCGAGGTCCACGACCGCGGGCCCGTCTGCGCGCTGCACGTAGGCGGTCGTCCCCGCGATGTCGTCGATGCCGACCGCCGACCCGAGCGCGACGGCGTCGGCGCCGTCGGCCGTCACGAGGCTCAGCGCCCCGTCGAAGGTCAGCATGAGGATGCTGTCGGTCCCGGGCACGAAGCGCCAGTCCTCGACGCGGGCATCACCGCCCCGCCGCTCGATGACGACGGGCGCCGCATCGGGGTCGGCGGTCGACGCGGTGAACAGCAGGCTCTCGCGCCCGCCGGCAGCGGAGATGTCGGCATCCGTGAACGTGTAGCCGATGGTGTTGCCCCGCTCCGCGCTCTGCAGATTCGTGACGACGCCCTCGCCCGGCAGCGTGAGCTCGCGCGCCCGCGTGCCGTCGAGCGCCGTGACGACGACGTGCGACAGACCGTCCTCGATCGTCGAGACGACCAGGTGGGCCGCCGTCGCACGGAAGTCCTCGATGTGCGGATGCGTGAAGACGGGCTCCGCGTTCCCCCCGAGATCGACCCGGAAGACGGTGTCGTCGCCGTCGCCGCGCTGCAGGACGAAGCTCTGCAGGGCGGGCGTCGTGAGGGTCTCCTCGAGATCCGCGGCCGGGCCACCGCCGATCCCCCGGACGCCGTCGATCCGGACCGTGTACGTCGTCTCGTCCCAGAGCGGCCGCGTGAAGCGCACGCCGACGCTGCGGCCCGACGTGTCGACCGTGAAATCGACGGCCGGCGTCACCGTGACCTGCGTCTGATCGACCTCGACGAGCGACTGCGTCGTGGTGAAGATCAGCCGCGACCCCGCCGAGGCGACGGCCGCGGCCGGGTCGGCCTCGACCCGGGTCACCCGCGGCCCCTGCACCGTCGTGAGGATGCCGGCGATCAGGGCGACACCGGCGAACGCGGCGACCACCGCTCCGAGCCGGACCGCGAATCCACGGGCGAGCCGCGCACGGCGGAGGGACCTCCGTCCGCGACCCTCAGAACTCATACGGGTCCTCGGGCTCCTCGATCCGCTCGACACTGGCCGCTTCGACGCGCAGGTCGCCGCCGACGTCGCGGATGGTGCCGGTGACCGTGACCCAGTCGCCGCCGTCCGGGACCTCGGCCGCGGCGATCGGGACGCTCGCGGGCTGCGCGTCGATGACGCAGTGGGTGACGACCAGCCGCGTCAGGTCGAAGCCCCCGCCGCCCGGCGCGACGAACCCGGTCAGCGAGATCTCGGTGCCGTCGAACGCCTGCGGGTCGGTCGCCGTCGCGAAGACGCTCGCCCACTCGCCGACGCCGAACGAGGCGGTGTCGCCGGTGACGGCGAGCGCGACGCTGTCGGCCCCCTGGAACAGCGGCGGCGTGCCGGTGTTGCGCGACATCGCCAGCTCGGGTGACAGCGTGGCCGGCGGGACGACGAGCATCGCCGCGGCGACGCCGACGGCGAGCACCCCGCCCGCGGCGGTCGCCGCGGACCCGATGAGCGCGCGACGGGGGCGCGGGTGCTCCCGCTCGTCATGCGGGACCGCCGCGCGGCGCTCGTGCGCGGGTGCATCGGACGCGTCGCCGTGATCGTGCCCGTGGTCCGCGGCGGCGCCCAGCGGGAGCGCGCAGCTGACCACCGTCCCGACGAGGGCGAGCACCGCCATCGACACGGCGAACCACGTCGAATCCGGGTTGATGTAGAGACCCAGGCGCCCCGTGACAGCGAGGGCGACGGTGAGCGCGGCGATCAGCGCGGCGAGGCCGACGCCCAGCATCCGGAACCAGATCGTGTCACGCAAGGAGGTTCACCACCCCGCCGATCGCGGCGGCCGCCAGGATGACCGAGACGACGAGGACGCCGAGGACGCGGGTGCGGAAGGTCGTGCGCAGCAGTGCCAGCATCTTCACGTCGACGAGCGGACCGACGAGCAGGAACGCGACGATGGCGCCCGGGGTGAACGTCGACGCGAACGACAGCGCGAAGAACGAGTCGACGTTGGAGCAGATCGCCACCACCATCGCCAGGAGGATCATCGCCGCGATGGACAGGGCGGGGTTCGATCCGATCGCGAGCAGGACGTCGCGCGGGATGACGACCTGCACGAGCCCCGCGATCGCCGACCCGATGATGAGGGCGGGCATCACGGCGCGGAGCTCGACAACGAACTGCGCGAGGCTGCGTCGGCCGCGGTTCCCGGATGCCGCCTGCTCCACCACGCACGCGTCGCGGAAGCGATCGGTGAGGAGCGCGTCGGGATCGGGATGCCGGCTGTAGAGCCAGCCGATGACATTGGCGATGAGGTAGCCGCCGAGCAGACGCGCGACGAGGACGCCGTCGTCGAAGCCGAACGCCTGGTGGGTGGTGAGGATGACGATCGGATTCACGATCGGCGCCGCGATGAGGAACGTCAGCGTCTCGGACACGGCGAACCCGCGCATCATGAGACCGCGGGCGAAGGGGACGTTGCCGCATTCGCAGACCGGGACGAGCATGCCGAGGAGCGACAGCACGGCCCGGCGGGCCCACGGGTTGCGCGGCATCCGCTTCTCGATGACGCCGGCAGGCACCCACACCTGCACGACGATCGACAGCAGCACGCCGAGCACGACGAACGGCAGCGACTCGATGAGGACGCTGAGCGCAAGGGTGAGGCCGTCCTGAGCGCGCGTGGGCAGCTCGGGCGAGGGGCTCCACAGGGCGATGCCGATCAGCGCGACGACGAGGAGCAGCCCGACACCGAGGGCCACCGGAGCCCCCCTGCGCCCGGGTGGGCGCCCGGCTGCGGAGCGGCGCGGCGCGGCGCGGGTGTCTGCCGACACGGTGTCAGTCGGCGGTCGCCGACGCCGCCGTGCACGCGGCGCAGGTGCCGAAGATGTCGACGACGTGCTCGGCCTCGGTGAACCCGTGGGCCGCGGCGGTGCGCTTCGCCCAGGTCTCGACCTCGTCGGCCTGGATCTCGACGGCCTTGCCGCAGTTCCGGCAGATCAGATGGTGATGGTGCCCCGTGCTCGCGCACGCGCGGTAGATCGCCTCGCCCTCGGGCGACTGCAGCTGGTCGGCTTCGCCCGTCGCGGCGAGGTTCGCCAGAGCCCGGTACACCGTGGCCAGGCCGATCCCGGTGTTCTCCCCGCGGAGGGCCGCATGCAGGTCCTGAGCGCTGACGAATCCGGGAGCGTCGGAGAGCGCCGAGCGGACGCGCTCGCGCTGCCACGTGTTGCGCTGGACCATGGTTCGGAGTCTACCGGGGGGTTCTGAGGCAGGGCTGGGTGTCACGCCGGGCGGACGGCACGCACCACCCGGCCCCGACGTGAGCCGACGATGCGGCAGACGAGGTAGATCGCGAAGGAGATCGTCGTGATGTACGGGCTGACGGGGAGGGTGCCGGCGACGGCGAGCAGGATGCCGCCGACCGCGGAGACGACGCCGAACGCGGCCGCCAGGAGCGGCACGGCCAGCGGGCCGGTCGCGACGCGGACGGCTGCCGCCGCGGGCGTCACGAGCAGCGCCATCACCAGCAGCGCCCCGATGATGTGGACCGCGACGGCGACGGTGATGCCGAGCAGGAGCATGAAGGCGAGCGAGATCCCGACCGTGGGCACGCCGCGGGCGGCCGCGGACTGCGGGTCGAGCGAGTCGAACCGCAGGGGGCGCCAGATCAGCAGGAGAGCGGCGAGCACGGCGGCCGAGAGGGCGATGAGCCAGCCGAGCTGACCGGACTGGACGGAGACGATCTGCCCGGTGAGCAGGCTGAAGCGGTTCGCGCTCCGGCCGTCGTAGAGCGCGAGGAAGAGGATGCCGAGGCCCAGGCCGAAGGGCATGAGGACGCCGATGATCGAGTTGCGGTCCCGCGCCCGCGAACCGAGCCAGCCGATCAGGAGCGCCGCGACCACCGAGCCCACGATCGATCCGGTGACGACATCGGCGCCGATCAGGAGGGCGGCCGCCGCCCCCGCGAACGAGAGCTCGCTGATGCCGTGCACGGCGAAGGCCATGTCGCGCTGCAGCACGAAGACGCCGATGAGGCCGCCGACGAGGCCGAGGATCGCACCGGCCCACACGGAGTTGGAGACGAGCGCGAGGATCTCGCCGTAGACGGGAAGGCCGCCGAACATGGCGTCGACGATGTCGTCCACGTTCATGGGTGGTCCTCGTGGTCGTGGTGGTGGTGGGAGGCTTCGGCATCCGGCGCGCCGACGACGACGAGGCGGTCACCGGCGCGCAGCACGAACACGGGGGCGCCGTACAGGTCGGTGAGAACGGGCGACGTGAGCACGTCCTTCGGCTTGCCGAGGGTGAAGCGGCCGTTCGCGATGTAGAGGATCCGATCGACCTTGCCGAGGACGGGGTTGATGTCGTGGGTGACGAGCAGCACGGCCGCACCGCTCCGGCGGTGCCCGTCGATCAGCTTGACGACGGCCTGCTGGTTGGCGAGGTCGAGACTCGTCAGCGGCTCGTCGCACAGCAGCAGCCGCGGTTCGTCGGCGAGTGCCTGCCCGACGCGGAGGCGCTGCTGCTCACCGCCCGAGAGCACACCGACCGGCCGGTCGGCGAACCCGGCGGCGTCCACGGCGGCGACCAGCTCGTCGACGCGGCGGCGGTCGCTCCGGCGCGACAGCGGCAGCCCGAACCGGTGGCCACTGACGCCGAGGGCAACGAGGTCACGCCCGCGCAGGGCGGTGTCGCGGGGCAGCGGTCGGGTCTGCGGGAGGTAGCCGATGGCGCGGTTCCCGGGGCGACGGACGGGCCTGCCCTCGACGGCGATCGTGCCCTCGCTCAGCGACTCGAGACCGAGGATCGCGCGGAGCAGCGTCGTCTTGCCCGACCCGCTGGGGCCGAGGACCGCGATGAGCTCGCCCGGCTCGACGGTCAGGTCGAGGCCGCTCCAGAGCTCCCGTCCCTGGCGGCGGAGTGCGGCGCCGCGGATCTCGAGGACGGGAGGCGGGGTCCTCGTCTCACCGGATGCTGCGGGGTCGCTCACCGAGTCAGCGTACCGGCCAGTGCGTCGACGTTCTCCTGCATCCATCCCACGTAGTCGAGTCCGTCGGGCAGCAGCTCGGTGAATTCGATGACGGGGATGCCCAGGCCGTCGGCGAGGGAGACGATCTCGGTGGTCTCCGCTCCTCCCGTCTGCGCGTTCGTGACGACGGCACGCACGTCGCCCGCTTCGAGGATGTCGCGCGCTTCAAGCAGGGTGGCGGGCGGGACGTCCTGGCCCTCTTCGACGGCTTCGCTGAACTCCGCAGGCGTCGCGTCCGTCAGCCCCGCGGCCGCCGCGAGGTAGACCGGCACCGGCTCGGTCACGAAGATCTGCTCGCCCTCGTGCGCTGCGGCGATCTCGCCGAGCGAGGCCTCAAGCCCCTCGATGCTCGCGACGAGGTCGGTCGCGTTCGCCTCGAAGGCGTCGGCGTTCGCGGCGTCCAGCTCGCCGAGCTCGTGCGCGATGTCCTCGACGAGGTGGACGATCGTGTGCGGGTCGTACCAGACGTGCTCGTTGAATCCCTCGATGTGGTCGTGGCCGTGCTCGTGCTCGTGGGCGTCCTCGCCGGCGTGGGCGTCCTCGTCGGCGTGGGCTTCCTCGTCGGCGTGCGCATCCTCGTCGGCGTGGGCGTCCTCGTCGGCGTGCTCCTCCTCGGCGTGCCCCGCGTTCTCGGGGTAGTCGTGTGAGAACTCGACGGCGGTGAGAACGGCGGCATCCGATCCGCTCGCCTCGATCAGGCCGTCGATGAAGGAGTCGTAGCCGCCGCCGTTCTCGATGATGAGGTCCGCGTCGGCGATGGTCAGCTGGTCACGGGCCGACGCCTCGTAGGAGTGCGGGTCCTGCGACAGCGAGTCGATGATCGAGGTGACCTCGATGTCGTCCCCGCCGACGGCGGCGGCGAGAGAGCCGTAGACGTTCGTCGAGGCGACGACGGTCAGCGTATCGCTCTGCTCTGCCGCAGGTGTCGCCGTCGCGCAGCCGGCGAGGACGAGGGCGGATCCGCCCAGGAGGGCGAGGGAGGCGGGCACGCGGGAAGTCATGCCCCCACTCTACTCGGTGTTGATAATCGTTCTCAAATCGCCGTCACTTCTGCCGAATCCCTGTCACTTCTGCGGATCGTTGCCCCAGTTCATGAGCGAGTAGCGCCAGTCGGTGTCGGTGACATCGCCGTCGGGGCGCTGCGCAGAATGACGGGCGACGTAGCCGTGCACCTTCTTCATGTGCGCGTAGTCGGCATCCGTCAGGTCCGCCTTCTTCGTGCGCAGGATCGTCACGATCCGGCGTCCCGATCCGTGCCCCACCGACTCGCCGCCGTCGTCGTCCTTCTGACCCACAGATTTCGACTCGTCGGTGTCGAGCCAGGCCTCGATCTCGCTCGCCGTCATGTTCACGGCCTCGTGGAAGTCGTCTGCGATCTGCTTCTTCACGTCGTCGTCCATGCCGAGATCATGCGTCGCCACGCGGACCTGCGCGACGGGGTTGCGCAGAGGCCCGTGCGCGGTTCGCGAACGCCTCACTCGGCGAGCGCGGTGAGCTCTGCGATGACGCGGGGATCGGCCAGGACCCGGAAGTGCCCGCCGGTGTCGAGCGACACGTTCTTCTTGGCCCCGGCCAGTTCGCTGCCCTCCGGGATGTGCGGATCGAAGCACGGGTAGATCGAGACGATGCACGCGTTGATCGCGGTCTCCCGCGCCAGGGTGAGGATGGTGCGGCTGCGCGGAGAGAAGACGCGCAGCGAGGGCACGACCATGAGCCGCCCGTAACTCGATCCGCCGAACGGGGTGGCGACGGCGAGCATGCTGTCGATGCGCTCCCGGCCGGGGTCGAGCGCCATCGCCCGCTTGCCCACGAGCCCGCCCTTGCTGTGCGCGAGCAGCACGCAGCCGCGCAGGTCGTGCTCCTCGAGGTACTCGCACACCCGGTCGGCGGCGTCCTCGACGGGAAGGCGGTTGTGCCGCAGCACCGGCAGAACGTGCACCGGGTGCCCCCTTCCGTGCACAGCGGCGATGAGCGGCTGCATGAACTTCCAGGTCTCGTACACACCGGGCAGGATCACGATCGGCGCCCGGTCGCCGTCGAGGAAGGACCGGGGATCGGTGCGATTCAGGAGCGCGCGGGCCTGCCACACGAGCGCGTAGACGTAGTCCCGCACCCACCAGGAGCCGAGACGCAGCGGCGAGGTCACGCGTCGCCCGGAATCGCCGCGGACGGATCCGACGAGTGCGCGATGCGGGCGGCCGGACCGGTCACGGTCAGCGCGTCCAGGATCGGCCGTCTGCTGCGCACTCCCACACTCCCGCTTCGGCTGTCCGGCAGTCCGCCAGGAGGGCGGTCCGTCACCTCGATGGTAGGCATCCCGATTCGAGGTGGAACGGGCTTGACGGCGAGCTCTGCGCCGACAAGACACTCGCGAAGGGGATGCGACGGCCCCGCTCTGTGGCCGACGCTCACGCCGAGAGCAGCACCGCCCCCGCGGCCTGCAGGTCCAGCGCGATCCCGGTGTCCGCGCGGACATCGGTGACGATGCCGGCGGTCGCGTCGAACGGGAGGACGTCGTAGCGGGAGGCGGCGCCGATCTTCTCCTCGCTGGCGAGGACGTAGGTCTCCGCGGCGCGGGAGGCGAGGGTGCGCTTCATCGCCGCCTCGTCAGCATCCCCGGTCGTCAATCCTGCGTCGGGGTGCACGCCCGTGACCCCGAGGAAGAACAGGTCGGCGCGGACGCGACTCGCCGCCTCTGCGGCCGCGGCCCCGCTCGCCACGGCGGAATGCTTGAACAGCTGCCCGCCGATGAGGAAGACCTCCGCCTCATGGTGGAGCAGTGCGGTGGCGATCGTGGGACTGTGCGTGATGATCGTGCCGGAGAACGTCAGCGGGAGGGAATCGACGACGGCGAGAGTGGTCGTGCCGCCGTCGAGGATCACGGTCGCGCCCGCCGGAATGAGCGCGACGGCTGCGGCCGCGACGCGCCTCTTGCTGTCGGGCGCGACCGCCGTGCGGGTCGCGTAGTCCGCCACCGCAGGCGACGCCGGCAGCGCGCCGCCGTAGACGCGGACGGCGAGGCCGGCGGCGTCGAGTTCCCGCAGGTCTCGGCGGATGCTGTCTTCGGAGATGCCGAGTTCCGCCGCCACCTCCTTGGCCACGATCCGCCCGTCGCGGCGCAGCCGTTCGAGGAGCACATCTTTCCGCGCTGCCGCCAGCATGCACATTCCTCCCCGTTTGTTCACGTTTTTGCCGTATTGTGCCGAGTATGACCAAGCCTATGTTGATTCTGATCGCCGGACCGTACGCCTCGGGCACGGGCGGCGACCCCGCCGCCATGGCCGCCAACCTCGCCCGCCTCGAGGAGGCGGCGTGGCCCATCTTCCGGGCCGGGCACATCCCGATGATCGGCGAATGGGTCGCGCTTCCGGTGCTGTCGAGCGCCGGCGCCACCGGACCCACCGATCCGCTGGCGGCCGACGTGATGTATCCCACCGCCGAGCGTCTGCTCGAGCACTGCGACGCGGTCCTGCGACTCCCCGGCGAGTCACGGGGTGCGGATCAGGACGTCGCGATCGCCGAGCGGCGAGGCATCCCGGTGTATCGCTCCCTCAGTGAGGTGCCCGTGCGTGAGACCGCATCGTCGGCGGCGGACGTCACGGCTCGCTGACGCGGTCCGGACGTCTCACATCAGTCGAGTAGCAGCGCGGGCTCCTCGAGGACGGATGCCACGTCGGCGATGAACCGGCTCATGCCGTCGCCGTCGACCACGCGGTGATCGAACGACCCCGACACCGTTGTGACGTATCGCGGCCGCACCTCGCCGTCCACGACCCACGGCTTCTGCCGGATCGTTCCCATCGCGACGATGCCCGACTCCCCCGGATTGATGATCGGGGTCCCGGCATCCATCCCGAAGACGCCGATGTTGGTGATCGTGATGGTGCCGCCCTGCTGATCGGCCGGAGACGTCTTTCCGTCGCGCGCCGTGAGGGTGAGCTTCTCGAGCGCCTTCGCGAGACCGCGCATGTTGAGGTCCTGCGCGTCCTTGATGTTCGGCACGAGCAGACCGCGCGGCGTCGCGGCGGCGATCCCCAGGTTGACGTAGTGGCGCACCCGGATCTCGGCGCCGTCCTCCGTCTCGACCCACGCCGCGTTGACCATCGGCGTGCGGCGCACGGCCCAGATGACGGCCCGCGCGACGATGAGCAGCGGCGAGACCTTGATGTCGGCGAAGTCGGGCGAGGCCTTCATCCGCTTGACGAGCTCCATCGTGCGGGTCGCGTCGACGTCGGTCCAGACCGTGACGTGCGGCGCCGTGTACGCGCTCGACGTCATCGCGTTGGCCGTCACTTTGCGGACACCCTTGACCGGGATCGCCTCCTCGCGCGAATCGTCGAAACCAGGTGCGGTGCGGCGCTCGGCGGTCTGCGCCGGAGCGGCCGGAGAAGGGGCGACGGCGGATGCCGCGTGCTCGCGGTCCACCGGGATCGACGTCTCGCGCTCGAGCGGACGATCGGGCGTCGCGATGTTGCGGAACACCGACGCCTGCTGCGCGTGGCGGATCACGTCGTCGCGAGTGACCTCACCGGCCGCGCCGCTCGGCGTCACGTCGCTCAGGTCGACGCCGAGGTCGCGGGCGAGCTTGCGGATCGGCGGCTTCGCGACGACGCCGACCGCGCGGGTGACGGGCTTCTCGGCCGGCTTCCGGCGGCGCGAGGTCACCTCGCCGACCGAGCCGTAGCCGACCAGCACGGCGCCGGACTCGGCGGCGGGCTCGGCGTGCTTCTCACCGTGCTCGGACTGGCCGATGTCGCTGTCGGGCTGGCCCTCGCCGCCCGCGATCGTGATGATCGGCGCTCCGACCTCGACCGTGGCGCCCTCGGCGGCGAGGAGGTCGCCGACGGTGCCCGTGAACGGCGACGGCAGCTCGACGAGCGACTTCGCCGTCTCGATCTCGACGAGGACGTCGTTGACCGACACGGTGTCGCCGGGAGCGACGTGCCATTGCACGATCTCGGCCTCGGTCAGGCCTTCGCCGACGTCCGGGAGGTGGAAGGTCTGCGTGCTCATCGGTGCACTCCAGTCAGTAGTCGTGCTCAGTAGGCGAGGGCGCGGTCAACGGCCTCGAGGATGCGGTCCGCGTCGGGCAGGAACTGCCCTTCGAGCTTCGCGGGCGGGAAGGGGACATCGAAGCCGGAGACCCGCAGCACGGGTGCCTCCAGCGCGAAGAACGCGCGCTCCATGACGGTCGCGGCCACCTCCGAGCCCACCGACACGTTGCCGGGCGCCTCCTGGGCGTAGACCATGCGGCCGGTCCGACGCACGGACTCGATGATGGGCGCATAGTCGATGGGCGACAGCGAGCGCAGGTCCACCACCTCGCAGGAGGTGCCCTCGCTCTCGGCGAGCGCCGCAGCCTGCAGCAGGGTGGTGACCATCGCGCCGTGACCGACCAGGGTGACGTCGGTCCCCCGGCGCACCACGCGAGACGCGTGCAGCGGCAGCGCCCGCTCCGCGAGGTCGACCTCGCCCTTCATCCAGTACTTGGCCTTCGGCTCGAGGAAAATCACGGGGTCCGGGGAGGCGATGGCGTCCTGGATCATCCAGTACGCGTCGTTCGGCGTCGACGGCGACACGACCCGCAGCCCCGGCGTGTGCGCGAAGTACGTCTCCGGGCTCTCCTGGTGGTGCTCGACCGCCCCGATGTGCCCGCCGTACGGGATGCGGATGACGACGGGGAAGGATGCCGCACCCTCGTGCCGGTTGGTCAGCTTCGCGAGCTGCGCGGTGATCTGGTCGAAGGCGGGGAACACGAAGCCCTCGAACTGGATCTCGACGACCGGGCGGAACCCGGCCATCGTCAACCCGATGGCGGTGCCGACGATCCCGGACTCCGCGAGCGGGGTGTCGAGCACGCGCTGCGCACCGAACTCAGCGTGAAGCCCTTCGGTGACGCGGAAGACGCCGCCGAGCGGACCGATGTCCTCACCCATGAGCAGGACGTGGTCATCGGCGGTCATCGCCGCCCGCATTCCCGCATTGAGGGCCTTCGCGAACGGCATGGTCTGGATGTCGCTCATTCGGCGCCTCCCTCGAACGCCGCGTCGTACTCGGCGAGCCAGCGCTGCTGCTCCGCCACCAGCGTGTGCGCATCGCTGTAGACGTGGTCGAACATGATGGTCGTCGGGATGTCGCCGAGCGCGTTGGTGCGGACTCGGACATCGTCCGCGTACGCCGCGCCCTCGGCATCCACGTCGTCGAAGAACGCCGCAGATGCGCCGCGGCTCTCGAGGTACGCGCGCATGCGGGCGATGGGGTCGCGGCGCAGCCAGGACTGCTCCTCTTCGCTGGTGCGGTACTTCGTCGGGTCGTCGCTCGTCGTGTGCGCGCCCATGCGATAGGTGAGCGCCTCGATGGCCCGGGGGCCGTCACCGGCCCGCGCCTCGTCGAGCGCGGTCTTGCTGACGGCGTAGCTCGCCAGGACATCGTTGCCGTCGAGACGGATCGACGGGATGCCGTAGCCTTCGCCTCGCCGGACGAGCGGGACGCGGGACTGCGTCGTCACCGGGACCGAGATCGCCCACTGGTTGTTCTGCAGGAAGAAGACCTGCGGGGTCCGGTAGCTCGCCGCGAACACCATCGCCTCGTGCACGTCGCCCTGGCTGGAGGCGCCGTCGCCGTAGTAGACCATGACCGCCTCGTCGGTGTCGGGATCGCCCGTGCCGGTGCGCCGGTCGAAGACGAGGCCCATGCCGAGACCGGTCGCGTGCAGCGTCTGCGCGCCGAGCACGAGGGTGTACAGGTGCGTGTTCTGGTGCTCCGCCGGGTTCCAGCCCCCGTGCGTCAGTCCGCGCATGAGGCGGATGATGTCGATCGGGTCGACGCCGCGGGTCGTCGCGACCACGTGCTCGCGGTACGACGGGAAGATGTGGTCGTGGGCGCGGGCGGCGCGGACCGAGCCGACCTGTGCGGCCTCCTGGCCGAGCGACGGCGGCCACAGCGCGAGCTGGCCCTGCCGCTGCAGATTGGTCGCCTGCCGGTCGAACGCGCGCACCACGACCATGTCGCGGTAGAACGTCTCGAGGTCGGAGTCGGCGAGCGCGTCGATCAGCGGCAGGTACCGCTCGGCCGCCGCCGAGGGGGCGAACGTGCCGTCGTCGGCGAGCACGCGGACGATGTCGGGATCAGGGGCCGGAGCCTCGAAAGAGGGGGTCACGTTCCCACGGTAACGCGGGCTCGAGCCTCGCTTCTGCAAGACATCGACAACGGATGCCGTGATTCGCGGTGGAATCGGCACAACGCGGCGGATCCGATCGGGCGGATCCGCGTCATCCCGCGCCGACGGATCCCGGTCCGCTTCAGCCCCGCTTCAGCGTGGACGCGCCACACTGGGTGCGATGCGAGTACTGGTGGTGGACGACGAGGTGCGCCTCGCCGACGGCGTACGGCGTGGCCTCGAGGCCGAGGGCTTCGCCGTGGACGTCGCGCACAACGGGATCGACGGCCTCTGGCGCGCCCGCGAGACGCGGTACGACGCGATCGTCCTCGACCTGATGATGCCGGGCATGAGCGGCTGGAAGGTCTGCGAGGCCCTCCGCGCCGAGGAGAACTGGACACCCGTGCTCATGCTGACCGCCAAGGACGGCGAATGGGATCAGGTGGACGCCTTGGACTCGGGCGCCGACGACTACGTGACCAAGCCGTTCTCCTACCCTGTCCTCGTCGCGCGTCTTCGGGCGCTGATCCGCCGCGGCGGCGTGGAACGACCCGTGGTGCTCGAAGCAGGAGACCTGCGACTCGACACCGGCAGCCGGCGCGTGGCCCGCGGCGACGCGGCGGTCGAGCTGACCGCGCGGGAGTTCGCGGTGCTCGAGCACCTCATGCGGCACCGCGGCCAGGTCGTGTCGAAGCGGGACCTCATCGCGGGCGTGTGGGATGACGACTTCGACGGCGACCCGAACATCGTCGAGGTCTACGTCGGCCACCTGCGGAACAAGCTCGACCGTCCCTTCGGGCGTTCCGCGATCGAGACGGTCCGCGGCGCCGGATACCGTTTGGCTGCCGACGGTGGCTGAGCGGAGCGGCGTGGGGCCGGTCCGGCGGTCACGTGGGCGGATGCCGTGGGGCCGCTCCCTGCGCGCGCGGATCACGCTCGCCGCGACGCTGATCGTCGCCGCCGTCATGATCCTGGGGTCGCTCGCGTTCGCGGCGGTGCTCGGCACCACGGTGCGGGACGGGGCGGCGCGCGCTGCCGAGACGCGCGCGCAGGAGCTCGCGCTGCGTGCCGGCGAACTCGGCGCGTCCACGATCGGCGACCTGGACGACGACATCGCGCAGGTCGTGGACGCGACGGGGCGGGTCGTCGCGGCATCCGACGACGCCGACGAGGGGCCGCTGCCGGCGGACCGTGACGGGTCGGTCGTCTCCTACGGCGGCGAGCCGGTCCTGATCGTCAGCGAGGGGATCGACGACGACGCCGAGGGCCGACCGGACTCGGGCGACGACGCGGATCGCGACGGTGACGACGAGGATTCCGACGGCGACGACACCGCGGGCGACGCCCGCCTGGTCCTCGCGGTCCCCGTCGGGGACGACGACGCGACCCTCGCGACCGTCGGTCTGCTGCTCGCGGCATCCGCCCTGCTGGTGACCGCCGTCGTCGCCGGGGTCACGTGGTGGGTGGTCGGACGGGCGCTGCGGCCGGTGTCGCGCATCCGCAACGAGGTCGACGACATCACGGCCGACAGGCTCGACCGGCGCGTGGCGGAGCCAGCATCCGGAGACGAGATCGCCGCTCTCGCCGCCACGATGAACCGCATGCTCGACCGCCTCGACGCGTCCGCGACGGCGCAGCGGCGCTTCGTGTCGGACGCATCCCATGAGCTGCGCTCCCCTCTCGCGACGATGCGGCAGCACGCGGAGCTCGCGCGCGCTCACCCCGACGCGACGTCCCTGGACGACCTCGCCGACGTCGTGAGCGCCGAGGGCCTGCGGATGCAGGACCTCGTCGACGGCCTGCTCGTGCTGACCCGCCTCGACGAGAACGCCCCGCAGCGCCGCGATGCCGTCGACCTCGACGACCTCGCGCTGGCCGAGGCATCGCGCCTGCGGGCGGCCGGCGTGACGGTCGACGGATCGGGCATCGGCCCGGTCCGCGTGCGGGGCGACGGGCGGCTGCTGGGCCGGATCGTCCGGAATCTCGCCGACAACGCGGCGCGCCACGCGCGATCACGGGTCGCGATCGGCGTCTCGGAGACGGCGGGGCGCGCGGTGCTGACCGTGGACGACGACGGCAGCGGCATCCCGGCGGGCGAGCGCGAGCGTGTGTTCGAGCGGTTCGTGCGACTCGACGAGGGACGGGCGAGGGATGCCGGCGGCAGCGGCCTCGGCCTCGCGATCGTCTCCGCCGTCGTCGTCGCGTCCGGCGGAACGGTCACGGCGGGCGACTCCCCGCTCGGCGGCGCCCGCTTCACGGTGACGCTGCCCGCCGCTCCCTGATCCGGGCGGGGCGCCGCTCAGTCGGCGTGCTCGGGCGGCCAGACGACGGCGAAGCGCTCGAAGACGATCTCGTCCTCCTCCGACCATGCCGCGCCCCGCGCAGCGGCGGTCCTCGTCCAGTACCGGCGGTGCTCCCGCTGCCAGCCGGCCAGGCTGAGGTCATCCTCGCCCTCGTCCGCCGCGAAGCCCGCGTCGGCGCTCGCGAACGAGCCGATCCTGAGCTCCGTGCTGCGGATGACGATGCGCGGCGCTCCGCTGCTGTCGCAGGCGATCCAGTGCGAGCCGATGCGCGGGACGGCGTCCCCTCGGGCGAGGAACTCGGCGACGAGCTCCGAGGTGGCGCGCTTGCGGCCCGAGAGGACGATCCCGAGCAGCTCGTCCGCGAGACGCGGGGAGTCGCCGAAATGCTCGACGGTATGCTCCGGCGATGCGGCGACGGCTTCGGGATGAGCGGCCTGTACTCCGCCCACATCCGGTCGGCCGCGGCCTGATCGAGAGGCAGTCCGGCAGGAGGCGTGTCGGTCATCCTCCGATCCTCCCACCGGCGGGCCGGACGACGCAGCATCCTGAAGGCCGCTTCAGGTCGCTTCAGGTGGGCTTCAGCGCCCGCGGGAAACCATGGGGGACATGAGCGAGAACAACAGCACCCCCGACTCCACACCCACCCCCGATGCGCACGCCGAGACCGCGCCGACGCAGGCCTACCCCGACGGCCGGCCGGCCGAGGCGACGGCTGCGCAGCAGACACCGGCCGCAGACCGAACCGCTGCTCCCGCCGCGTCGGATGCCCGCCCTCGTCGGCGCGGCCGCACCGCCCTTCTCGCCGGCGCCGGCGTGGTCGGCGCCGCGCTCCTGATCGGCGGTGGCGTGGCCATCGGGTCCGCGCTCGATGACGACGACGACGACCGCGTCGCCGGGCTCGTCGCCGATCAGGGCGGCGACGCGGGTTCGACGTCGGACGACCGCACCGAGGCATCGGACGACGACGGCACGGCCGATCAGGGCGACTCCACCGGCGCGGATTCCGGCGACGACGGGGTCGATGACTCGGGCGACTCGGGCGACGACGGCTCCGCCCTCCCGGCCTCGGCCGGCGCGGCGACCGCGGCCGAGCTCGACGAGATCGGGCGGGCCGCGGCATCCGTCGCCGACGGCGACCCGGTCTCGATCGACGCGAACCGCGACGGCAGCTGGGACGTGACGCTGCGCGGCGCGGACGGCTCCGAGACCGAGGTCCTGGTCGCCGCCGACGGCACGGCGACCGTCCAGGAGACCGAGCCGGCCGACGGCGACGACCGCGCCGCGACCCACGTCCTCGACGCGGCGACCCTCGAGAAGATGGTCTCCGCGGCCCTGGCCGAGGCGGACGGCCGCATCATCGACATCGACGCCGACGACGACAACCGCTCGCCGTTCGACGTCTCCGTCCTCACCGGCGACGACCGCATCGTCGAGGTCACCCTCGACGCGTCCGGCGCCGTGATCGGCACCGAGCTGGACGACTGACCCGCCACGGCTGCCGCGGGACCGGGAGACCCGGCCCGCGGCATCCGTGCGTCCGCGTCAGTCCGCGGCAGCGGATTCCAACGCGCTCCGCAGGACCAGGGCGACCGGCCAGGCGCCCTCCGAGCTGTTCGCGATCACCGTGTACGTGGCGTCGGCCGCGGGGTCGTGCGCCGACCAGAACGACACCCCGGCGTCGTACCCCTCGAGGATGAGGGCGTCCGTGGTCTCGTGCAGCCAGATCCCGAGGCCGAACCGCTTGCCCTCGTCCTCGACGTCGTACCTCGGGCGCACGAGCTCGGCGTACGTCTCCGGGGCGATGATCTCGCCACGGCGGAGCGCGCGCCAGAAGCGGTGCAGATCCGCGGCCGTGGTGAAGGCGCCGCCGTCCCCGTTGCCGAGCACCGGCAGATGCAGGATGTTCGTGCGATCGCCCTCGTCGTCGAGGTAGCCGAGGGCCGCGTCGCCCGGGAGGGTGTCGCTGCGCAGGTAGTCGGTGCGCCCGAGACGCGCCGGCTCGAGCACGAGCCGGCGGATCGCCGCGTGGAACGCCTCGCCGGTGATCCGCTCGAGGACGATCGCGAGGACGACGTAGCCGCCGTTGCAGTACCCGAACTCGGTGCCCGGCGGGAACGCCTGCTCGAAGCCGTCCAGCACCGCCAGGAAGCTCTCCGCCGTTTCGAAGGTGTGCACCGGCGCGGTGAGGACGTAGTCGTCGATGTCGCCGCCGGCGGACTCGTCGATGTAGTCGCCGATGCCCGAGGTGTGGCTCAGCAGATGCTCGATCGTGACGCCCGGGTCGATGAGCGGGAGGTCCTCGCCGAGGACGGTCCGCACCGGCTGATCCAGTCGCAGGAGCCCCTGCTCGACCAGGCGGAGGACCGCCAGCGCCGTGAAGATCTTGCTGCCGCTGGCGATGGCGAGCCGGGTGTCCGGCGTGATCGGCACGCGATGCCCGCGATGGGCGAAACCCACGACGCGCTCGAGGCGGCGCTCCCCGCCGACGTCGATAGTGACGATGCCGGAGAACGCGGCCTCGCCGATCGCGCGGTCGAGGTCGGGCGCGGCGATGCTCATGCGTGCTCCTTCGTGCGGGACCTCCACCCTAGCCAGCGGACCGCCCGCACGGCCCCGCGCATCCGGGCTCCGTTCACCCCGCGGGAAGCTCGCCCCGCTGCGCCAGGTCCCCCAGCCACGCGAGACTCGGCCTCGGCGTCCGCTCGAAGGTCCGGTGGTCCACGCCGATCAGGCCGAACGTCGGCCGGAACGACCCCCACTCGTAGTTGTCCAGCAGCGACCAGTGCAGGTACCCGCGGACGTCGAGCCCGTCCTGCAGAGCGGATGCCACCCCCTGCAGCGCCCCGGTCGTGTAGTCGATCCGGCGGCTGTCGTCAGCGGTCGCCATGCCGTTCTCGGTGACGACCATGGGCACGCCGCCGGTCACCTCGTGCGTGTGCCGGAGCGCGTGGCCGAGGGCTTCGGGATAGTACTCCCAGCCGGTCAGCGTCCGTTCCACGTCGTCCGGGAACGGGACCGGTCCGTCGGGACCGATGATCGTCCGTAGGTACGACTGCACGCCGATGAAGTCGTCCTCCCGCGCCTGCTCGAGGTAGTAGTCCTCCCGCCAGTACCCCCAGTCGTCGCGCTCCTTCTCGTGCCCCGGCACCGCCTGGTACACCTGGTTCGCGACCGACCAACCGGACTTCACGTGACCGAGCCCCCGCAGGACGTCGACCGACGCATGGTGCGCCTCGGCGATCACCTGCGCGACGTGCGGGGAGGGCCCGGGGAAGTTGACGCCCTGCTCGGTGTCGATCTTCGCCTCGGTCTGGTTGACCATCATGTTCGGCTCATTGATCGTGACGACCCACTCCACGTCGTCGAGGATCCGCGTCGCCGTTTCGGTGTACCGCCGGAACCGGTCGACGACGTCGTCCGCGTACCAGCCGCCGTCACGGCCCTGCCAGCGCGGCACCGTGAAGTGGTGCAACGTCACGAACGGCTCGACGCCGGCATCCCGGCACGTGTCGATCATGCGGCGGTAGTGGTCGAGCTGGGCCCGCGAGACGATGCCCTTCTCAGGCTCGATCCGCGCCCACTCGATCGAGAACCGGTAGGTCGTCAACCCGGCATCCGCCAGCAGCCGGATGTCCTCGGGATACCGGTGGTACGAGTCGCACGCGTCGCCGCTCGGCTCCTCGACGGTGGTGTCCGGCGCGTGCTCGAACTCCCAGTGGGCCGTGTTGACGTTGCCGCCCTCGATCTGGTGCGCGGCCGTCGCCGCTCCCCACAGGAAGCCCTCCGGCGTCGCGATCGTGGGACCGGTGTAGGTCGTCATGCGGTGTTCCTTTCATCGGATGCCGCGCCCCGCGCGGCCGGGTGCGAGGTCGGATCGAGGTCGACGACGGCACAGCCGAACGCCTCGAGCGTGAGGCCGTCGCCGTCGCGGCGCGCCCGGTGCGCCAGCAGGACCGTCGCCGGCCCGTCGCCGAGCGGCACCGACCGGGACGACGCGGACGGGTTCAGCGCGACCAGCAGCGACCCGCCCCGCACGTACGTGAAGGGGTAGGCCGTCCCGCGGACATCGACTCCGCTGTGCGCCGAGAGCCGGGCGTCGCTGCGGCGGAGGGCGATCGCGTCGCGGACGAAGTGGAGCAGGGATGCGGGATCGTCCAGCTGCGCCGCGACGGTCGGGCGATGCGGGTCGGGATCCTCGGGGAGGTACCGCGACGGACCGAAGCCGTCGGTCGGCGCGAACCGGCCGGTGGCGCCGAGATCCCCCCACTGCATCGGCGTGCGCGATCCGGCGCGCTCGTAGCTCGGTCCGAGGGACGAGCCCTCGAGCGGGCCGATCCCGGGCAGGTAGCGCATGCCGATCTCGTCGCCGTAGTAGACGGACGGCATCGCCGGCCAGGTGAGGACCAGGAGCAGCGCCGCGCGAGCCTGCTCGGCGTCCCGGGTCCCGCTCACCAGCCGCGTGAAGTCGTGGTTCGCGGTAGGCAGGCCCACGATGCCGCCACGGCCGTCCGCCTCGATCGCTGCGGCCGCGTCGCGCCACGCGGACACGAAATCCGCCGCGTCGCCGGCGCCCGCGGCATCCGCCCACGCCGTGGCCGGCTCCCAGGCCTCGTGGACCGTGCCGCTGCCGTTGGAGAACAGCGACTTGAACGGGCGGCCGTCGGTGTCGCCGCCGAACTGCAGGAAGAAGTCGCTCGAGAAGCCCGCCGGGATCGAGCGTGCCGGATCGCCCCACTCCGCGATGAGGATCCGACCGGGGTGGCTCTCGTCGAGTCGGCGCCGGATGTCGTTCCACAGCCGCGCCGTCTCGACGTGGCCGGGATCGTCCTTGACGAGGGACGCGGCCATGTCGACGCGGAAGCCCTGCACGCCGCGGTCGTACCAGCGGCGGATGATGTCGACGAGGGCGTCCCGGTTGGCGAGGGGGCCCGGCGCGTCGACGGCCTGGCGCCACGGCTCGTCGGGGTGCGGGCGCGCGTAGCCGAAGTTCAGCGCCGGCTGGAAGGCGAAGAAGTTCGGCTTGTACCAGCCGCCGCGGGAACCGGGGACGGGTTCGAAGCCCTCGGCGGGGCGGTCCGAGAACACGTAGCGGTGATCCGTCGGATCATCCGCGGCGGCGAGGAACCACGGGTGCCGGTCGGACGTGTGCCCGGCGACGAGGTCGAGCACGATGGCGATCCCCCGGCGGTCCGCCTCGGCGACGAGGCGATCGAGCGCGGCATCCCCGCCGTAGCGGGGGTCGATGTGGTCGAAGTCGGCGACGTCGTAGCCGGCATCCCGCATCGGCGAGACGAAGCAGGGGTTCACCCAGACCGCGTCCACGCCGAGCCACTGCAGGTAGTCGAGCCGCGCGGCGAGGCCGTCGAGGTCGCCCATGCCGTCGCCGTTGCCGTCGGCGAAGCTCTGCGGATAGGCCTGGTACAGCACGACCCGGTCGAGCCGCTCGGCGAGGGTGGGGATGGTCATCCGGCCTCCTGTTCTGCGTCGCTGCAGCCCCGGCCGGTCGCGTCGGCGCGACCGGGACCTGACATGTAACCGGTTACCGGCGCGACCATACCCGATGTATCCGGTTACATCCAGGCCCGGTTCCGCCCGTCCGGCTGCGCTGGCGGCCACCGGGACGGAGTTTCGCGCGCCCGCGGCTCGCCCGGCCGCGGGATTCCGGGGCCGCCGCGCATCGCGACGCAGAAACTCCGTCCTGGTTGCCGCGGCACCGGGGCGGAGGATGTCGCAAGCCGGTCGCACAATGGCCCTGTGCCCGAGCCGATGCCCTCCCCGTGCCGCGTGTGCGGCGGCGAGCTCGGCGAGCGCCTTCCGGTCGGCATCGGGCGCTCGGCGTGGCACTGCGACCGCTGCGGGTGGCGGCTCGGTGACGCGCCGGATGCCGACCTGCGACCCCCTCGGGTCGAGGTGGTCTACTACCTGCGCTACGCCGCGCGGGTGAAGATCGGCACCTCCTCCACTCCGCGCTCGCGCCTCGCCGCGATCCGGCACGACGAACTGCTCGCGTTCGAGCCCGGCGGGCGGACGCTCGAGCAGCAGCGGCACCGTGAGTTCGCCTCCCTGCGGGAGGGCGGCGAGTGGTTCACCTCGGCCGCCCCGCTCACCGATCACATCGCCGCGCTCCAAGCCGTACAGCGCGACCCATGGGCGGCCTACGACCGTTGGCTGGGCGACGCCTTCCGCCGCCTGTCCTCCTGACGAGGCCTTGATGTAACCGGTTACCATCCGCTACAGTCGCTCGATGTATCCGGTTACATCCCCGGATGCCGGGTTCGAGGAGGCGGAATGAGCACCGGAAGCGGCCCGACGACGCGCCGACGGAGCAGCACGCCCGCCCGGCCGACGATCCGCGACATCGCCCGCGAGGCCGGTGTCTCGGTCGCCACCGTCTCCCGCGTCACGCACGACGACCCCCGCGTCACCGGCGAGACCAAGAAGCGGGTGCAGGAGGCGATCGACCGCCTCGGCTACACACCGTCGTCGCTCGGCCGCGCGCTGTCGTACCAGCGCACCAACACCCTCGGGATCGTCCTGCCCGGCCTCGGCGGGCCGTATTTCGCCGCGCTGATCGAAGGCGCCGAGTCCGTCGCGCTCGAGCGCGGCGTCGCGATCAACGTCCTCGGCACCCATCTGCGGCCGGATGCCGTGGGGTCGGTCCGCCAGCTCGCCGAGCGCACCGACGGGCTTTTAATCGCCGGGGGGACGCTGCCCGACGACGAGGTCGCCCGCCTCTCCCGGACCGGTCGCGTCGTCCTCGTGGCCGGCTCCAGCGCGGATGCGCCGTCCGTCCTCACCGACGGCCGCGGCGCAGCGGCAGAGCTGACCCGCCATCTCATCGAGGTGCACGGACACCGACGGATGCGGTTCGTCGGCGAGCCCGACGGATCCCCGGACACGACGCGCCGGTACGAGGGCTTCCGCGACGCCCTTGCCGCCGCCGGCCTCCGCGAGGCCGGTGCGCCGCTCCATTACGGCCTCGACGTGCGAAGCGGCGCCCTCGCCGCCCGCGAGGTGCATGAGAGCGTGCTCCCCGACGCGCTGGTCTGCGCCAACGACGAACTCGCGATCGGACTCCTGGCCACGCTGCCCGGCCTCGGCCACCGGATCCCCGCAGACGTCGCCATCACCGGGTTCGACGACCAGTCGCTCGCGGCGATCGCCTCGCCCCGACTCACCACCGTTCATCAGCCCGTCACCGAGCTGGGCGCCCGCGCCGCCGCCGGCGCCCTCGGCGAGGAGCTCGGCCCGAGCACGGTGCTCGAGACGCGGCTCGTGATCCGCGAATCCTGCGGCTGCACCGACGCAGCCGCCGTGTCCTCTGCTCCCGCCACCCCGGAGGCGCCCGAGGCCTGACACGTCCCCGCCGGAGGAGGTCCGGCATCCCAGGAACGAGGAGGTTCCGATGAACACGCGCTTGAGACTGGCGGCGAGCACTGTCGCCCTGGCCGCGCTGCTGACGACATCCGCCTGCGCGAACATCGGCCTCGAGCCGCCGCCGCCGGCCGAAGAGGGCATGATCGCCGAGATCCGGATGCCGTCCGAAGCCGCGGGGTCCGTCCAGGGGCTGCTGAACTACAACTGGCTGTCCCCCAACGCGAGTGTCCAGACCTGGCTGTTCGAGCCGCTCATGATCCGTGACCGGTTCACCTGCGAGGCCATCCCCTGGCTCGCCACCGGCTACGAGTGGCCCTCCCCCGACCGGTTCGTGCTCACGCTGCGCGAGGGCGTGGAGTGGAGCGACGGAGAACCATTCGACGCCGACGACGTCGTGTACACGTTCACCGCCGGCAAGGAGTTCCCCGCCGCCGACCGCGCCGGACTGTGGGGCGAGTTCTTCGGCGCCCCCGCCGAATCCGTCACGGCCCTCGACGACCACACCGTCGAGTTCCGCTTCACCGGACCCGCCGTCCCGAAGACCGACGGCATCCTCACCACGACGAAGATCCTGCCCGAGCACATCTACGCCGAGCAGGGCGACCCGACGCTCTTCGTCGACGAGGTCGGCGTGGCCACCGGGCCTTTCACGCCGTCCTCCTACAACGGACGGCGACTCGTGCTCGAGCGCAACGAGAACTACTGGAACGCCGACGAGGTCAAGGTCCAGCAGATCTCGATGGAGGGCCAGTACGACGCCAACAGCGGCGCCCTCAAGCTCCGCGGCGGTGCGCTCGACCTCTACCAGGGGGACATCCCGAACCCGAACCGCTCCGTCGTCGCCCCCGACCCCGAGAATGCGCACTTCTTCTACCCGCCGGACGCGACCACCGTCCTCGCGCTCAACAACGAGCGCCCCGTGCTGAGCGACCCGAAGTTCCGCGAGGGCTTCGCCTACGCCCTCGACCGCGAGGCCCTGACCGAGCGCGCCAGCTTCGGCATCATGGAACCGGCCAGCCAGACGATGCTGCTCATGCCCTACCAGGAGCAGGACATCCCGGAGAAGTGGCGGGGCAAGGAGTACATCCCGTACGACCCGGACCGCGCCAACGAGCTGCTCGACGCCGCCGGCTACAACAGGAACGCCGACGGCTGGCGGGTCGACGAGAACGGCGACCCGCTGTCGTTCGTGTTCAGCGTGCAGGCCGGCTGGATGGACATCATCGCGATGGCCGACGTCGTCGTCCGCAACGCGAAGGATGTCGGCGTGCAGGTCCGGATGGTGACCACCGACCCGAACGCGGTCGACGGCATGCAGCGCTCGGGCGACTTCGACATGGTCGTCGACTTCGTCGGCGGCGGATGCCAGCGCGCTCGCGACCTCGGCGCCCGGCTGCAGACCTCGCAGATCTCCCACGACGAGGAGCTCCTCCTCAACCGCGCCCGGTACTCGAACCCCGACGTCGACGCCCTCGTCGAGGAGTGGGCGAACACGACCGACGAGGCCCGTGCGACCCGCATCGAGGAGCGGATCATCGACGTCTTCATGACGGAGTTCCCCTACATCGCCCTCCAGTACGCCCCGAGCCGGCTGATCTACCGCACCGAGAACGCGGTCGGCTGGCCGAGCGATGAGAACCCGTACCCGGTCGACCAGCTGATCCGCCTCGCGCCGCTGCTGCGTCCGCCCGGCGAGACGGATGCCGCCGGCGCGGCCCCCGGGGAGGGCTGAGCCGTGGTCTACTACCTCCGCAAGTCGGGCTATTTCCTGCTCACCCTGTGGGCGGCGATCACGCTGAACTTCATCATCCCGCGTCTGCAGCCGGGCGATCCCGCCGAGATCATGGTGACGCAGCTCACCGGTCGTGGCGAGGTCGACCCGGCGCAGGTCGCCGCCATCAAGACGATGCTCGGCTACGGCGACGACAACGTGTTCGTCGCGTACTGGCAGTACCTGCAGCAGCTGTTCTCGGGCGACCTCGGGATCTCGTTCACCTACTTCCCCATCTCGGTGGTCGAGGTGATCGGCAAGGCGCTGCCGTGGACGCTCGTGCTGGTCGGCCTCACCCAGGTGCTGTCGTTCGTCATCGGCACCCTGCTCGGAGCGCTGGCCGCGTGGCGGCGCAACAGCCGGTTCGACGCCACCATCTCGATCGGCTCGACGTTCGTCGGGAACCTCCAGTCGGTGTGGATCGGTCTGATCATCCTCTTCCTCTTCGCGTACACGCTCGGCTGGTTCCCCGCCGCGGGCGGGTACGGCTACACCGACGAGGACTTCAGCCCCGAGCACATCGCGGACGTCGTCGCCCACGGCTTCCTGCCCGCGCTCACCCTCATGGTGACCGCGCCGATCGGCTTCATCCTGTCGATGCGCAACACGATGGTGCAGGTGCTGGGCGAGGACTACATCCGGCTGGCGGCCGCGGCCGGCCTCCGCGAGCGCACCCTCGCCCTCGGCTACGCGGCGCGGAACGCGCTGCTGCCGGTCGTCACCGGCTTCGCGCTGTCGCTCGGCGTGCTGATGGGCGGGTCGATCCTCATCGAGACCGTCTTCGACTACCCGGGCATGGGCCGGCTCATGGGCGAGGCGACCAGCAACCGCGACTTCCCGCTCATGCAGGCCATCCTGCTCGCGACGATCATCATCGTCCTCACGGCGAACTTCATCGTCGACCTGCTGTATCCGCTCATCGATCCTCGGGCCCGCCGGGCCGCGGCGTGAAAGCCAGGTGACAGCCATGTCCGAAGAGATTCCGATCCCCCAGCCCGCCTCGATGCCCCAGCCGGCATCGACGACGACCCCCGACCGCACCGAGCCGGTGCGCACCTTCCGCCGCCGGGTCACCGCCGAGGACGCGTCGACGAAGGAGGTCGTCGCGATCGTCCGTCCGCCGCGGTGGTACCAGATCATCTGGTCGAGCCGGAAGGCGCGGGTCGGCCTCATCATGCTCGCGGTCTTCCTGCTCGTCGCGGTGTTCGCCGACTTCCTGTCGCCGTACAGCC
This sequence comes from Microbacterium pasadenense, assembly GCF_047246565.1. Classification (NCBI taxonomy): domain Bacteria; kingdom Bacillati; phylum Actinomycetota; class Actinomycetes; order Micrococcales; family Microbacteriaceae; genus Microbacterium; species Microbacterium pasadenense. The sequence goes on from NZ_JBFOKN010000001.1 coordinate 251,838, forward strand.
CGACGGATGCCGGCTTCGCGCCCGCACAGGATCCGAGCGCCGCCCATTGGATGGGCACCAACACCCTGGGCTACGACCTATGGACGCAGCTCGTGCACGGCACGCGGCTCTCCTTCGCGATCGGCGTCTTCGGCGGCCTGGCGACGATCGTCATCGCCATCATCGTGGGGCTGCTCGCCGGATACCGAGAGGGGAGCGTGCTCGACGACGTGCTGTCGTTCCTCACCAACCTCGCCCTCGTGATTCCCGTCCTCCCGCTCATGATGGTGATCGTCGCCTACAGCGAGACGCGCGGCCTCGGGCTGCTCGTCTTCGTCGTCGCGATCACGAGCTGGGCGGGCGCGGCGCGCGAGATGAGGTCGCTGATCATCTCGATGCGCAACCGCGACTACGTCACCGCCGCGCGGTTCGGGGGCGACGGGATGCTGCGGATCGTGTTCCGGGAGATCATGCCGAACATGTCGTCCCTGATCGTGTCGGGCTTCATCGGCGCCGCGACGGCCGCGATCGCCGCCGAGGCGGGCCTGTCGTTCATGGGGTTCGGCGACCCGAACACCGTCAGCTGGGGCCAGATGCTCGCCCAGGCGAATGCGAACGGCGCGCTCGTCCAGGGACTGTGGGTCTGGCTGGTGGCGCCCGGCCTCATGCTCGCCTTGCTCATGACGTCGCTGACGTTCGTGAACTTCGGCGTCGACATGCTCAGCAACCCGCACCTGCGCGAGGAGGAGAAGTCATGAACGCTGCGAATCCGGGCGGTGCGGCATCCGTCCTGAACGTCGACGGCCTGTCGGTGCAGTACCGGCCGAAGGTCGGTCCCGTCGTCGACGCCGTGAAGAACGCCTCGCTGCGCGTGGGTCCAGGCGAGTTCGTCGGGCTCGCCGGCGAGTCCGGGTCGGGCAAGACCACGTTCGCGCAGGCCGTGCTCAAGCTGCTGCGGACTCCCGGTCGGATCACCGGCGGCATGATCCGCTGGGGCGACCAGGATGTCACCGATCTCGAGGGCGAGCAGCTCCGGCCGCTGCGGTGGTCGTACGTCTCCACCGTGTTCCAGTCGAGCATGAACTCGCTGAACCCGGTCGTGCGGGTGCGGCGGGCGTTCCACGACGTCATGCACGAGCACACCGACCTGACCGACGCGCAGATCCGCGAGCGGTGCGAGGAGCTGTTCGACCTCGTCAGCGTCGACGCGCGGTTCCTCGCCATGTTCCCGCACGAGCTGTCGGGCGGGATGCGCCAACGGGTGAACCTCGCGCTGGCCCTCGCGCTGCAGCCGCAGCTCGTGCTCTTCGACGAGCCCACGACGGGTCTCGACGTCGTCGTCCAGAAATCGATCCTCGACAAGATCCGCGAACTGCAGGAGCGCGAGCGCTTCGGCGCCGTCCTCATCACGCACGACATGGGCACCCTGCTCGACTTCTCGGACCGCGTCGCCGTCATGTACGAGGGTGAGATCGTCGAGGACATCGCGAGCGCGGATGCCGTCAGCTCGGGCCCGCGGCATCCGTACTCGATCCATCTGGTCGGCTCGTACGCCGAGCTGCTCGGCGAGGACGTGCAGGGGTACGAGGGCGCCGAACTGGAGGAGCCGGCGGAGGTGGCTCAGGAGGCGCCGGTCGAGCACCGGACGGTGCTCGAGATCGCGGATCTCGGGCGGCGCTTCGCGAAGCGCCAGGGGATGCGGACCGAGCACGTCGACGCCGTGAAGGACGTGTCCTTCACCCTGCGCGAGGGCGAGGTCACCGCCCTGGTCGGCCAGTCCGGCTCGGGCAAGTCGACCATCGCCCGCATCCTCACCCGGATCGACGAGCCGACCTCCGGCAGCGTCCGGTACGCGGCCAAGCAGGACGGCGCGCTGCACGACATCTCGAAGCTGAGCGGGAAGCTGGCGCGCGAGTACCGGCGGAACGTGCAGTACGTCTTCCAGGATCCGTACGCCGCGCTGAACCCGACGCTGACGGTGGGGTACTCGCTGGCCCGTCCGCTCGTGAACTTCCTGCACGTCGGTCGTCGCGAGGCGGTGGAACGTGCGGCCAGCCTGCTCGAGACCGTCGGCCTCACACCCGCCGGCCGGTTCATCGGGCGACTGCCGCACGAACTGTCCGGCGGGCAGCGGCAGCGCGTCGTCATCGCGCGGGCCCTCGCCGCCGAGCCGCGGCTCGTGATCGCCGACGAGCCGATCGCGAGCCTGGACGTATCGATCCGGGCCGAGATCCTCGAGGTGCTGCAGTCTCTCGTCTCCGATCACGGCGTCGGGATGCTCTACATCACCCACGACCTGCTGTCGGCCAAGAGCCTCGCCAACCACGCGCTCGTCCTGAAGGACGGCGTGCTGATCGAGGCGGGCCCGGCCGAGGAGGTCATCGAGAACCCGCAGGCCGAGTACACCCGCCAGCTGCTCGATGCCATCCCCAACCCGTTCGAGAAGAGGTCCGCCGCATGACGACCACCCTGCCCGACTCCCTGCCCGAGGACATCCGCGAACTCGCCGAGCGCGAGGTGGATGCCTCGATCCGCTGGCTCTGGCGGTTCTCGACGCCGTCGGGACCGGGGTGCGGCCTCGTCCTGGACAAGGACGACGTCGCGGCGGTCGCGACGGTCGCCGCGACCGGCTTCGCCCTCGCCGCCTGGTGCGTCGGCGTCGAGCGCGGCGTGCTCGGCCGCGACGAGGTGCGCGAGCGGGTGCGGGGCACGCTGCGGGTGCTCGAGGAGGCGGTCCCCGAGAAGAACGGTTTCCTCGCCCACTTCGTCGACGCCCGCTCGGGCGACCGGGTCAGCACGTCGGAGTACTCGACGATCGATACGACGCTCGCCCTGTGCGGCGCCGTCGTCGCGGCATCCGTCTTCGCCGACGACGAGGAGATCGGCGCGCGCGTGGACCGGATGCTGAACCGCATCGACTGGGACTGGATCACCACCGTGCAGCCCGACGGGCGGGTGCTGCTGCACATGGCGTGGGTCGGCTCGCGGAGCGACGACTACGCCGACGGGGCGGATGTCGACGGGTTCGTCAGCCTGTGGGAGATGACGGCCGAGCAGCTGCCGATGTACCTGCTCGCCGCGGGTCATCCCGATGTCAGCGGCGAGCGCGCCCAGGCGCTGTGGGACGGCTTCGACAAGCCGGTCGGATCCTACGGCGGGCACGAGTGCGTCTTCGAGCGCGCCGGGACCCTGTTCACCTACCACTTCCCCCTCGCGTTCTACCCGTTCCACCGGGTACGGGACCGGGACGGCCGCGACTGGTGGGCCAACGCGCGCGAGGCCTCGCTGGCCAGCAAGGCGTGGTGCGCCGACCAGGCTCACCGGTCGAAGACATTCGCCGCCGGACTGTGGGGGCCCGCAGCCGGCGAGGGGCCGAGCGGCTACGTCGTCAACGGCGCCCGCCCCGCCCATCACGAGCCCCGGTGGGACGGCACGATCCCACCCGTGTCGCTGTTCGGCGCGCTTCCGCTCGCACCGGCGGACGTCGCCCCGGCGCTCCGGGTGCTGCGGGACGAGCATCCCGGCGCGTGGAACGAATGGGGGGCCGCCGACGGCATCAACCTGGAGGGCGACGAGCCGTGGTACGCCGGCCCGCGCTACGGACTGAACAAGGGGGCGACCGCCCTGCTCGGCGCCGCCGCCCTGGGGTCGACCCTGGTCTGGGATGCCTTCTCGCGGCATCCGTGGATCGCTCGGGGCGCCGCGAAGATCGGCTTCACCGACGTCTGAAGCCTGCCCGGCGAGCGGCCGCCGTCGACGCGCTCCGGCGGCGTCTTGCCGAAACCGGGCGCCCGCGCAAGCGGGGCGCTGGCTCCTGCGGGCGCGAGTACCGTTGAAGGAATGAGCACAACCGGGACCATTCCGTCGGACGCGTTCTCGCTCCGCAGTCCGTTCGGCCGGCGGGCGATCGCCCTCTCCGTCGCCGCCGCCGTGGGCGGCTTCCTCTTCGGGTTCGACTCGTCGGTCATCAACGGCGCCGTCGACGCGATCTCGGGCAACTTCGAGCTGAACGACGTGCTCACCGGGTTCGTCGTCGCCGTCGCGCTGCTCGGGTGCGCAGTCGGCGCGATCACCGCCGGGAACCTGTCCGATCGCTGGGGTCGACTCAAGACCATGATGCTCGGGTCGGTGATGTTCCTGGTGTCCTCGGTCGGGTCCGCGCTCACCTTCAGTGTTCCGGACCTCATCGTCTGGCGTGTGATCGGCGGCATCGGCATCGGGATCGCCTCGGTCGTGGCGCCCGCCTACATCGCCGAGATCGCGCCCCGCCAGATCCGCGGCGGACTGGCGTCGCTGCAGCAGCTGGCGATCACGCTCGGCATCTTCACGGCCCTGCTGTCCGACGCGGTGCTCGCCAACTCCGCCGGTGGCGCATCCGAAGACCTGTGGTGGGGCCTCGAGGCGTGGCGCTGGATGTTCCTGGTCGGCGTCGTGCCGGCGGCCGTCTACGGCATCCTGGCGTTCACGATGCCGGAGTCGCCGCGGTACCTGCTCGCCCAGGGCCGCCGCGACGAGGCGCGCGAGATCTTCTCCCGGCTGGTCCCCGCGGCCGACCTCGACAAGTCGGTGAACGAGATCAGCTCCGCCATCGAGGAGGACCGCAAGAGCAAGAGCGCGTCGCTGCGCGGCCCCGTGCTGGGTCTGCAGGGAATCGTCTGGGTCGGCATCATCCTGTCGACGTTCCAGCAGTTCGTCGGCATCAACGTGATCTTCTACTACTCGACGACCCTCTGGAAGGCGGTCGGGTTCGACGAGAGCGACTCGCTCCTGATCAGCGTGATCACCTCGGTCACGAACGTGGTCGTCACCCTGATCGCCATCTGGCTCGTCGACCGGGTCGGCCGCAAGCCGATCCTGCTCACCGGCTCGCTGCTCATGACCGTGTCGCTCGGCACGATGGCGCTCGCGTTCGCGTTCGCCGTCGAGGTCGACGGCGCGCCGAGCCTGCCCGGCGCCTGGGGTCCGATCGCCCTGATCGCCGCGAACCTGTTCGTCGTCGGCTTCGGCGCCTCGTGGGGCCCGCTGGTCTGGGTGCTGCTGGGCGAGATCTTCCCGAGCCGCATCCGCGGCAAGGCGCTCGGCGTGGCCGCAGCCGCCCAGTGGATCGCGAACTTCCTGATCACGGTGTCGTTCCCGGCGATGTCGGGCTGGTCGCTGCCGGTGACCTACGGCATGTACGCCCTGTTCGCGGCGCTGTCCTTCGTCTACGTCGCCTGGCGCATCCCCGAGACCAAGGGCATGGCACTCGAGCAGACCGAGACGCTCTTCGTCCGCACGCCCAAGGAGCGCTCCCGCTCCTGACGCGCCCCGCTCGAGGGACGCGATCGGTCGGGATGCCGGCGCCCGCACCGCAGCTCGCGTCCCCCGAGCCGCAGCATCCGCGCCGCGCCGCCCTCCGGGGACGCGAGATGTCGCGGTCACGACGCGCGCACCACACGTCGCGTCCCCCGAGCCACGGCATCCGCGCCGCGCCGCCCCTCCGGGGACGCGAAACGTCACGGTCACGACGCGCACACCGCACCTCGCGTCCCCCGAACCGCCGCATCCGCCCCGCGCCGCTCCTCCGGGGACGCGAAACGCCGCGGTCACGACGCGCCGCCGCACCTCCCGTCCCCAAGCCGCGGCAGCCGCCCCGCACCGCTCCTCCGGGGACGCGAAACGTCGCAGAGCCGACGCACGCACCGTACGTCGCGTCCCCGAGCCGCGGCGTCCGCCCCGCGCAGCCCCTCCGGAGACACGAAACGTCGCAGAGCCGACGCGCGCACCGCACCTCGCGACCCCCGAGCCGCGGCATCGCCCCACGCTGCCGCTGCGGGGACGCGAAACGTCGCAGTAACGACGCGCACACCGCACCTCGCGTCCCCCGAGCCGCGGCATCCGCCCCGCGCCGCCCTCCGGGGACGCGAGACGTCGCAGAGCCGACGCGCGCACCGCACCTCGCGTCCCCCGAGCCCGCCGCATCGCCCGCGAGGGCGGCAGCGACGGGGAGGTCAGGCGCGGACGGATGCCGCGACGGCGACGACCAGGTCGACCGACTCCGCCTCGCCGACCGACACCCGAACGCCGTCGCCCGCGAACGGACGCACGACCAGGTCGGCGGCTTCGAAGGCGGCCGCGACCTCGAGGGCACGGTCCCCCGCCGGAAGCCAGACGAAGTTGCCCTGGGCGTCGGGGACGTCCCAGCCGGCGTCGCGCAACCGGACGACCAGGCGGTCGCGACGCTCGGCGACAGCGGCGACCCGCTCCTGCAGCTCGGCCTCCGCGTCGAGGCTCGCGAGCGCGGCCGCCTCGGCCTGGGCGGTGACGGACAGCGGGATGCCGGCGCTCCGGGCCACGTCGAGGATGCGGGGGTGCCCGACGGCGTAGCCGATGCGCAGGCCGGCGAGGCCGTACGCCTTCGAGAAGGTGCGGAGCACCACGACGTTGTCGTGGCCGGCCGCGAGGATCTTCGCGCCGTCGACGGCATCCGCTGCGGTCACGAACTCGGCGTAGGCCTCGTCCAGCACCACCAGCACGTCACGGGGGACGGCGGCGAGGAACTCCTCGAACGCCGACTGGGTGACCACCGCGCCGGTCGGGTTGTTCGGCGTGCAGACGAAGACGGCGCGGGTCCGCTCCGTCACGGCCGCGGCCATAGCGACGAGGTCGTTCTCGGCGGCATCCGTCAGCGGGACGGCGACCGGGGTCGCCCCGGTCACGGTGATGATGCCCGGGTACGCCTCGAACGACCGCCACGGCAGCACGATCTCGTCGCCGACGGTCGCCGCGGCCTGAGCCAGCTGGTACAGGATCGACACCGACCCGGCGGCCACGTGGATCCGGTCGCTGGTCACGCCGTACCGCTCGGCCAGGCGGTCGCGCAGCCGCCCGGCGAGCGCGTCGGGGTAGCGGTTGAACGCGGTCGCCGCCTGGACCGCCGACACCACCCCCGGAAGGGGGTCGAACGGGTTCTCGTTGCTGGAGAGCTTGTAGGCCGTCGCGCCGGCCTGCTTGCCCTGCGTGTACGAGGGGAGCGCGGCGATCTCGGGGCGAACGCGTACGGGGATGTCGGTCACCGTCCGAGTCTACGAGGCGTGACTCCCCGGCATCCGTCGTGGGAGACTGCCCGCATGCGCTTCCTCATCCGAGTCGTGATCAACGCGTTCGCGATCTGGGTCGTGACCCTCATCGATCCGCTGCAGGTCGAGGTCACCCCGTTCGCACCCGGCGAGACCCTGCAGTTCGTCCTGTCGCTGCTGGCGGTCGCCGCGGTCTTCGCGATCGTCAACACCGTCATCGGCACGGTGCTGAAGATCCTCGCGTTCCCGCTCTACATCCTCACGCTGGGCCTCATCTCGCTCGTCATCAACGGGTTCCTGTTCTGGCTGACCGGCTGGTTCACCGAGTGGTGGGGCTGGGGGCTGACGGTCGAATCGTTCTGGCTGGGCGTGCTCGCGGCGCTCGTCATCTCGATCATCAACTGGATCTTCGGCATCATCCTGCGCCCCTCGAAGCGCTGACCGCCGACCGCCGCCGCGCAGCGCGCATACGACAGGCACCGGATGCCGGTGGTCCTCACCCGGCCGGACCGTGCCGCTGCGCGAGGTCGTCTCGGACCGCGCCCGCGGATTCGGCGTCGAACACGAAGACGTCGACGGATGCCGCATCCGCCAGCTCGCCGATCCGCTCGCGAACGGCGTCCATGCGCGGATCCGCCGACGCGTCCAGCATCTCCGCGGACGCGATGTAGGCGTCGAGGTGATGCACGGTCGCGCTGAGGTCGCCGAGGCTCGGCAGCGGATCGACCGTCCGCTCCGCGACGACGCTGCCGGGTGCGCCGATCGTCGTGGCGTGCCCGCCGGCCGCGAGCGCGGCGACCGGGTCGTCGGAGTGCCGCAGATCCACCTGGAGGGTCTGCGCTCCGAGATCGGCCTGGATCGGATTGCCGAACCCGACGAGGGCCGGCACGTCGAACTCCCCCTCGAGCGCCAGCCGGCTGCCGACCATCGCGCCCTGGGAGTGCCCGCTCACCAGGACCGCATCACCCGGTCTCGCGCCGGCCCGCTGCAGGGCGATCCGGGCGGCCTCGTACGACTCCGATCCGCGGCGCAGGTACAGCTGCGCGTTCGACTCCATGTCGAAGGCGCCCGGCCCGCCGATCGACCGCGTCCCGGTCAGGTACAGCGCGAACCGCTTCCCGCCGTCCGCCATGGCGTACCTCTCGACGCGGATGCTGCCGGCCCCGCCCGAGGGGATGCGGCGCGCGATCTCCGCCACCGACCGAGGCGCGGACCCCGGCGTCGCGGCGAGGAGCGTCAGCCGCGGCGGCGGGACGCGGCTGCGAAGCCGGCTGTCGTGGCCGACGACCCCGAGTCCGGCGTCCTTCACCGCGGTGAGGGTCCCGATCCCGGCCCCGAGGATCAGCGGGGCGACGATGCCGGGGAGCGCGCCGAGCCCGCTGAGCGGGAGGGTGCCGAGGATCAGCTGGCCCACCAGCGCGCCGTGCGGGTCGGGCGCGCGCGCCACGAGCATCTCGGCGAGCGCGGCCTGGTCGGGTGCGGTCCCGGCGAGCCGGTCCAGGCGCCCCGTGAGGTCCGCCGCCGCCCGCGCATCCCCCGCCGAGACGGCCGCGGCCCGTTGCGCGTCGAGTTCGATGATCTCGTAGATGATCGCCGTCTCGCGGAGCCCTCCCGCCAGGTCGGCCGCGCGGGCGCCGATCCGCTCGGCGCGGCGGATGAGGTCCTGCACCGTGACGGCCGACGCCGATCCGTACAGGTCGGCCGCGGCGTCCGCGATCGACGCGCGCAGACGGCCGCATTCGTCCACGATGTCGTCGAAGGATGCCGCGGCGTGCCGCAGGGTCGCCGTGTCGACGGCGATGATCCTGCCGCTGCGCAGGTCGAGGGGTTCGTGCCCCATCATCCCGCCGGCACGAGGTCGATCAGCCGGGCGCGCTCGCTGCGGACCTCCCGCAGCGCGGTGTCGAGCTCGGCGGTGAAGGCGCTCAGATCGGCGATCCACTCGTCGACGGCGAACCGGTACGCGTCGGCGGCTCGGGACTGCCAGTCCGTCGCGGCGGCGAGCAGGCGCCCCGCGTGCAGCAGCCGCATCGCCTCTCCGTCCGCCCGGGTGAGGCGGGCCAGGGCGGATTCGAGGGCCAGGACAGCGGGCGTCATGCCGTGATGGTGGTGCCGGCGGCCGGCCGGCAGGGTGCGGGGAGGCGGCCGGTGGACGTGCCCGCCGAAACTCCGTCTGTGCAGAACGCGCCGAGATCACCAGAATGGTCTGGTGCTCTCACCCGATGCCGCCTTCCGCGTCGTCTTCGTCTGCACCGGGAACATCTGCCGGTCGCCGATGGCGGAGGTCGTGTTCCGCTGGTTCGCCGACCAGGCGGGCCTCGGCGAACGCATCGTGTCCACGAGCGCGGGCACCGGCGAGTGGCACGTGGGCGAGCGCGCCGACACCCGGACGCTGGCCGCCCTGGAGCGCAGCGGCTACGACGGCTCCCGGCATCGGGCGAAGCAGTTCGCCCTCGATGACTTCGACCGCAACGACCTCGTCGTCGCCCTCGACCGCTCCCACGAGCGTGCGCTGTCGGAGTGGGCGCGGACGCCCGCCGACGTCGACAAGCTCGCGCTGCTGCTGTCGTTCGACGCCCGCCACGACGGCGTCGTCGACGTGCCGGACCCCTACTACGGCGGCCCCGAGATGTTCGATGACGTGCTCGGTATGATCGAGAGCGCGAGCCGGGCGCTCTTCCGGCAGCTCGAACCCGCCATTCGCCGCTCTTCCTGATCGCCGTCCGATCGGGGGCCGGATCGGCGGAGCGCCCCCAACGATCGGAGCCGCGTGACCTCCCTGCCCTCCCAGTCCCTGAGCCCCCTCGACGGCCGGTACGCACCCGCCGTCGCGCCTCTCGCCGAGTACCTCTCCGAGGCCGGCCTGAACCGCGCCCGGGTCGAGGTGGAGGTCGAGTGGATCATCGCGCTGACCGATCGCGGGCTGTTCGGCTCGACCGCCCTCACGGATGCCGCGAAGACGTCGCTGCGGGCGCTCTACGAGGACTTCGGCCCCGACGAGATCGAATGGCTGGCCGAGAAGGAAGCGGTCACGCGTCACGATGTGAAGGCCGTCGAGTACCTCGTCCGCGACCGGCTGTCGTCGCTGGGGCTCGACGCGGTCGCCGAGCTCACCCACTTCGCGTGCACGAGCGAGGACATCAACTCCGCCTCGTACGCGCTCACCGTCAAGCGCGCCGTCGAGAACGTGTGGCTGCCGAAGCTGCGGGGCGTCATCGGCGCCCTCTCGGAGCTCGCCCACGAGCACCGCGATGCCGTCATGCTCTCGCGCACCCACGGTCAGCCGGCGACCCCCTCGACGATGGGCAAGGAGCTCGCCGTCTTCGCGTGGCGCCTGCAGCGCGTGGCCGACCAGATCGCCGGCGGCGACTACCTCGCGAAGTTCTCGGGTGCCACGGGGACGTGGTCGGCGCACCTCGCCGCCGAGCCCGATGTCGACTGGCCCGCGCTGTCGCGCGAGTTCATCGACGCACTCGGCATCGGCTTCAACGTCCTGACGACCCAGATCGAGTCCCACGACTGGCAGGTCGAGCTGTACGACCGTGCCCGTCACGCCGGCGGCATCCTGCACAATCTCGCCACCGACGTCTGGACCTACATCTCGATGGGATTCTTCGCGCAGATCCCCGTCGCCGGCGCCACCGGCTCGTCGACGATGCCCCACAAGATCAACCCGATCCGGTTCGAGAACGCCGAGGCGAACCTCGAGATCTCGGGCGGCCTGTTCTCGACGCTGGCCTCGACCCTCGTCACGTCGCGGCAGCAGCGCGACCTCACCGACTCGACCACGCAGCGCAACATCGGCGTCGCGTTCGGGCACTCGCTGCTGGCGCTCGACAACCTGCAGCGGGGACTCACCGAGATCTCGCTCTCGCGTGACGTGCTGCTGGCGGACCTCGACGCCAACTGGGAAGTCCTCGCCGAGGCGATCCAGACGGTCGTCCGCGCCGAGATCGTCGCCGGCCGGTCGCGGATCACCGACCCCTACGCCCTGCTGAAGGACCTGACCCGGGGCCGCCGGGTCGGTGCGCCCGAGCTCGCCGAGTTCGTGCAGGGTCTCGACATCGGCGACGCCGCCAAGCAGCGTCTGCTGGCCCTCACCCCTGCCGGGTACGCCGGTCTCGCCGACCGGCTGGTGGACGAGCTCGGCTGAGAGTCGCCGCCCGCGGCGCGGTCAGTGACCGCGCGGGGGTGCGGCGCCGTCCTCACCGGACGGGCGGTCGCCGCCGGTCGGCCGGTCATCCGAGGGACGGCCGTCGGAGACGGCGTCCGTCTCGGGGTCGAGGAGCAGGCCGCGGTCGACCGTCCGGTTCACCTGGGCGGGATCGACGGCCAGCAGCGACAGCGAGATGATCACGAGCGTGGCGATGAAGGTGACGCCCGCCACGATGGCGCTGACGAGCCACGCCTTCACGTGCGGGTGCAGCTCGCCCTCGGGCACCGGGCGCGGGTTCTGCAGGATGCCCATCGACATGAGCGTGACGATTCCCGCGAACGCGGCCGCGATGAACGCCAGCGTGATCAGCTGCGCCGGGCGCATGAGCTGGCGGCGGGTGGTGTTCTTCTCGGTCATGCGGTGCCTCCGGTGGTGTGGGCCGGGTCGGCGGTGACCGCGGGGGCGGGACGCGGCGAGAACGCCGCGATCCCGAGGTAGACGGCGACGATCGCGGCGTAGCCGCCGAACACGCCGACGCCGATCGTGATGCCGGTGAGCGAGAACGATCGCTGCGCGTCGTCGATGTAGTACTCGAGGTTGTAGCCGCGGTCGATGAAGATCAGCGCGACGGCGAGGACGAGGGTCAGCGCGCCGACGAACACCGCCTCCCGCGCGGCGGGGGTGTCCTGGCGACGGCCGACCAGGCCCAGGGTCAGCTCGGCGGCGCCCGCGATGAACGCCCACACCATGACGAGGATGAAGAAGCCCTCGGTCGTGCGGAGGGTCGGGATGCTGCCGATCATGCCGGCGGCCAGCATGATGAGGCCGAGGATCATCGAGGGCCAGCGCGCTCCGGCCCGGAAGACCAGCCACACGGCCAGCAGCAGCACGAGACCCGTCGCGACGGTGAAGCCGCTGAAGACCGCGACGCCGACTCCGGCGGAGTGGTCGATCGAGAAGGTGATCATCACGGCGGCGATCGCAGCGAAGAGGGCGCGGGCCATCTGCAGGTGACGCACCTCGAAGGTGCGCGGGGAGGCGTCAGGCACGGCGGAGCTTCTCACACGAGGGGAAAGGGACTCCCCCAGTTTAGTCGGCCTGCCTGGGACGCTTCCCCTGACGGCGGATGCCGGGTTGACTGGGCGGATGCACCGGTTCGGACCGCGTCGGACTCCCGGGATCGCCGCCTCGGCATCCCGGGCCGGCCGTCTCGCCTCCGCGTGCGCGGCGGGAGCCGCCGCCGCGGTGCTGGTGCTGGCGGCCTGCGCGCCCACGGCGCCCGAGGCGTCGCCGTCCTCGTCTGATCCGCCGCCGCCCGCATCCGTCCCGCCTGCCGCGACCGCCGCGCCCACTCCGACCTCGACGCCGCTGCCCGAGATTCCGCGCACGGTCGTGGCCGGGCTCGACGCACCCTGGTCGATGGCCGTCGCCGGGAGGTCGGTCCTCGTGAGCGAGCGGGACTCGGCCCGCATCCTCGAGGTGACCGGGGCCGATCGCGTGCGGGAGGTCGGCACGGTCGCGGGTGTCGTGCACAGCGACGAGGGGGGCCTGCTCGGCCTCGCCGTCGCGGCGGATCCCGACGGCGCCGCCCTCTTCGTCTACTCGACCGGCTCGGACGGGAACCGCGTCGAGCGCTACGACCTCGGCGGCCGGCCCGGCGCGTACACGCTCGGCGAGCCCACGACGGTCATCGACGGGATGCCGTCGGGCACGCATCACAACGGCGGGCGCATCGCGTTCGGACCCGACGGCATGCTCTACATCGCCAACGGCGACACGAGCGACGAGCCGGCGTCGCAGGACCCGGACTCGCTCGCGGGCAAGATCCTGCGCCTCACGCCGGAGGGCGGGATCCCGCCGGACAACCCCGACCCGGGCTCCCCCGTCTACAGCCTCGGCCACCGGAACGTGCAGGGCTTCGCATGGGCCGCGGACGGCACGATGTTCGCCAGCGAGTTCGGGCTCGACCATCGTGACGAGCTCAACCGCATCGAGCCCGGCGGCAATTACGGCTGGCCGTACGTCGAGGGCACCGGGGGTGAGCCGGACGGGTTCATCGATCCGCTGCAGACCTGGCCTCCGGCCGCCGCGAGCCCGAGCGGGATCGCGATCGTCGACGACATCATCGTGATCGCGAATCTGCGGGGCCGGGTGCTGCGGACGGTCCCCGTCGCCGATCCCGGCACGTCCACCGAGCTGTACGCCGACGAGTACGGTCGCCTGCGTGACGTCACGGCCGGTCCGGACGGGACGCTGTGGGTGCTGACGAACAACACCGACGGTCGGGGATCGCCGCAGGACGGCGACGACCGGATCGTCAGTCTGCCGGTGCCGCGGTTCTGACGAGCCGGCGGAGGCGCTGCTCGACGGCATCCGTCACCTCGAGCACCGCGAACGACACCGGCCACATGGGTCCGTCGTCGAGCTGCGCGGGCTCGTCGAAGGTGACCGTCCCGTACCGGGTCTTGAACTTCGACGCCGGCTGGAAGAAGATCACGACCTTGCCGTCCTTCGCGTACGCCGGGAACCCGTAGAACGTCTTCGGCATGAGGTGCGGCGCCTCCTCGTGCACGATCACGTGGACGCGCTCCGCGATGGCGCGGTCGTCCCCCTCGAGTTTTGAGATCGCGTCGAGGCAGGCCTCGTTCTCCTTCGCGAGCTTCGCCGCGCCCTTGAGCCCCTTCATCGACGCGAGCTCCTCGGCGCGCTGCTTCATCGCGGCCTTCTCGATGTCGCTGAAGCCGGCGCCCGTGCTCGTCTTCTCGGCCATGGTGTGTCCCTTCGTCCGTGCGTCCCGGATGCCGGTGCGCGGCATCCGCCCGTCGTGGCCGCGGCAGCGCGCAGGTCGCGGCACCGCCCATGCCGTCGATGATCCCACCGCTTCCCGCGTCCCGCGAGGGGTCTCCCTGACCCGGCGGCCGGTCCTCAGAGGCCGGTGTAGCTGCGCCCGTGCGGGTGCGTGAGGGCGACGGGTCGCCCGTCGACGGCGAGGACGAAGCGGTGCCGCACGTCCGCCGGCAGGCGACCTTCGATCTCGGGGAACACGCCGACGCCCTCGTTCGAGATCCATACGGCGTCGAGGCCCGCCATGGTCGCCGCGAACCGTTCCCGCTCCTCGGGAGCGGCGTAGGCGAGGACCGCGGTGTGGAACACCACGAGGGTCGCCTCGGCGGGAGCGGCGGCCGCGGCATCCGCGACCAGCTCGTTCAGGTCACCGGCTCGGATACGGACCGGATCCCCCGCTGCGATCGCCGCGGCGGCGCGCAGCCGTCGCCGCCGGTCCTCGTGCTCGGGCCAGATCAGCGCCTCGAGCCAGTCGACCGTCGCCGGGTCTCCGGGATCGAGCGGGTTCAGGTCGATCCCCGCGCGCCAGACGACCTCGGGGAGCCGATCCGGGGGGACCGCATCCTCGATCTCGCAGTCGATGACGACACCGCTCGCCGGGTGCGGGTCCAGGGCATGCACGGCCCCGCCCGGCATGGCGTAGCGGTAGCCGTACCGGTCCGGGTGGAGGCACAGCCCGGCCGAGGCGCCCACTTCGAGCAGCGCGAGCGGGCCGGGGATGCGCGCGAGCACGGGGAGGAGCACCGCGCACCGCGCGGCTTCGTTCGTCTGCGTCGCGTGCGTCGAGGCGGTCACGCGGATCTGCGGCCAGCGCTCGACGAAGGTCCCGCGCGCCTGCGGCCACGGCGCGATCGGCACGCCCGCGACCCGTGCGGCGGCGAACACGAGATTGGCCTGTCGCTTGGTGCGCGGCAGCTCGTCGATCAGCGCGAGCACCTCGTCGTCCGCCGCGATCCCGAGGGCCCAGTCCTCGTA
The DNA here is from genome assembly GCF_047246565.1 of Microbacterium pasadenense. Taxonomy (NCBI): domain Bacteria; kingdom Bacillati; phylum Actinomycetota; class Actinomycetes; order Micrococcales; family Microbacteriaceae; genus Microbacterium; species Microbacterium pasadenense. Next base: position 266,850 of record NZ_JBFOKN010000001.1, read on the forward strand.
CGTCGCGGACGATCCCCGCGCCTCGGTCGCGCCGAACGTGCGGTAGTGCTGGGCGGTCGGCGAATCGGATGCCACGCCCCACGAGGGCAGATCGGTCATGGGGCGAGTGTAGAGAACCCGCATCCCGCCGGGACGAGCGCCGGCCCCGGGCGCGCGCCTACTCGGCGAGGAAGGCCAGCGCGGACTCGCGGAAGACCCGGGAGCCCGGGGCGTTGAAGTGGTGGCGGCCCGGGATCTCGACGAAGCGTCCGTTCGGGGCCGCCGCGGCGAGGGACCGCGACCCTTCGAGGATCGCGTCCTCCGTGCCCGTCGCCAGCAGCACCGGCTGCGCGGGCGCGTGCTCCGGGTCGGGATCCACCGTGCCCGAGATCCTCATCCCGCCCGCGATCGCCAGCAGGGCGCGCAGATCGTTGCCCTCGACGCGTTCCGCGAGGGTGACGTAGTTCTGGGTCGCGGCATCCGCGACCGGGGTGCCGTGCTCCGCGTAGGCCTGCGCCTGATCCAGATCGAGCCGGCCGAGGGGCACCCCGTCGGGCACGCCGCCGAGCACCACCCGCTCGACGCGGACCGCCAGGTCCTGCGCGACCTCCCACCCCACACGCGCGCCGAGCGAGTACCCGACGTAGTAGACGCGGTCCGCGAGGTATGTGTCGAGCACCGCCTCGACATCCGTCACGAGCGTCCGCAGCGCATAGGCGGCGGGCTCGTGCGGCTTGTCGCTGAGACCGTGCCCTCGCTGGTCGATCGCGAGCACCCGGTACCCGGCGCGGAGCAGGTCGCGCACCCATCCGGTGTTCACCCAGTTGTCGCGCGCGCTCGACGCGAAGCCGTGCACGAGCAGCACCGTCGTCGCGTCGTCGGGACCCCATTCGTACGTCGCGATGCGGTACCCGTCGCCCACCATGACGAAGCGCGGGTCGGGGACGTCGGTGAGGGCGGGGAACGCGGCAGCCATCCCCCGATTGTGCACCCTGCAGCCGGTGAGGGGCCGCCTGCAGCCGGCGACGGGGCCGTCGGCGGCCGTCGTCGAGGGCCGCCGAGAGCCCGTGGTCAGCGCTTGCGGTCGACGCGCTGGCGCGCACGGCGACGCGGCCGCAGCGCGCGCCGCATCCGCGAGGTGACCTGCGGCAGGGTCACCGGCTGCGTGACGATCGCCTCGACGTTCATCGACCCCTCGACCGGACCGACGACGGGGATCGGCGTGGTGGGGGTGACCTCCATCGGCGCGCTCGGCATCGATGCGAGAGCGCGGTGCGCGCGCAGGTAGGCGGGAATGAGGATGACGGCGGCCCCGACCCACGCGAGCGGGTTCGACCAGGCGACCCCGACGAAGCCCATGACCGCCCCGAGCACGATCGCCGCGGCGCCGCGCATGACGAGCTCGATGAGTCCGGTGACCGTCGGGATGACGGTGCTGCCGAGTCCCTGCAGCGCACCGCGCGTCACGAACAGCACGCCGAGCGCGGTGTAGCTGACGCCGTTGATCACGAGCATCGCGTGGGCGGCGTCGACGACACCGTCCGCGCCGTCACCGATGAACACGCGCACCAGCGGGGCGCCGAACGTGATCATCACCACGCCGAGGACGACGGCTCCGGTGAGGGCCATCCACGTCGCCTGGACGACGCCGCGACGGATGCGGTCAGGCCGGCCCGCGCCGTAGTTCTGCGCGACGTACATCGACACCGCGAGCGACATCGACTGCAGCAGCGCGACGGCGAGTCCGTCGACACGGGATGCCGCCGTGTACGCGGCGACCGCGTCCGCGCCCAGGGAGTTCAGGCGCACTTGCACGATGAGCGCGCCGATCGCGATGATCGACGCCTGGAACCCCATGGGGAGCCCGAGACGCAGGTGCTCGACGATGTCCGCGCGCGTGACGCGCCAGTCCGCGCGATGCAGGTGCAGCTCGGGGATCCGGCGGCGGACGAACGTGAGGCAGAGGATCACGGACGTGGCCTGGGCGACCACCGTCGCGAGGGCGGCGCCCGCCACGCCGAGGCCGAGCCATGCGATCGCGACGATCACCAGCACGACGTTGAGGGCGCACGAGACGACGAGGAAGACGAGCGGCGTGCGCGAGTCGCCGATGGCCCGGATGATCGCGGACAGGAAGTTGAAGAACATCAGCGCACCCGCGCCGAGGAAGCTGATCTGCGCGAACACCGTCGCCTCGGCGAGCAGTTCGGGCGGTGTCTGCAGCAGCACCAGCGCCGGCTCTGCGAGCAGCGGCGCGCCGATGGTGAGGATGACGGTCGTGATCGCGCTGAGGATCGCGCCGCTGGCGACCGATCGGCGCACCGCGTCATAGTCCCGCGCGCCGTAGGCCTGGGCGGTCGGGATCGCGAAGCCCGATGTCAGACCCCACGCGAAGCCCAGCAGGAGGAACAGCAGGCTTCCCGTGGCACCGACCGACGCCAGCGCCTCCACGCCGAGGAGTCGCCCGACGACCACCGTGTCGGCGAACTGGTACATCTGCTGCACCACGTTGCCGATCATGAGCGGCACGGTGAACATGAGGATGACGCGCCAGGGGCGGCCCGTCGTGAGGGAAGTGGCCATTCGTTCTTCCGGAGATGTTTCGAATCGATTCGAGGAACCATTGTACGTGGTCGGATCGCCCCGAAGCGAAGAGAATCCCGAGTGCGACGCGGAGGTCAGCGGGAGGCCAGCACGAGGTCGACGTGCGCTGCCAGGGCGGCGCGGGCCGCCTCGCCGTCCAGGTCCGCTGCCAGGACGTGGATCCCGAGGCCCTCTGCGGTGGCGAGCAGGGCCGTCGCGGACGATTCCACGTCTCCGGCCGTTCCCGCCGCGCGCAGCAGCTCCGCGAGGTGGCCGCGGAGGGCGGCGTTCTGCCGGGCGAGACCCGCCGCGGACTCGCGATCGGTCGCCGCATGCGCCTGGAAGGCGAGTCCCACGCGCGCGTCCGCGAGTTCGTCCTCGCCGCTCGGGACCATGCGAAAGGACCCCCATGACCAGCCCCTCTCTCGCCGCACCGCCACGCAAGGTCGGCCCCGCACTGACCGGCGCCGCGAGACGCGCCTACCTCGTGCGTCGGGGCATCGCGGCGGAAGCGGCGGGTTGGCGGAGCATCGGCCGATACCTCGCGCGCCGGCCCCGCGTTCCCACCGGCTCGGAGGGGTTCAGCTACGACGGCCCCATCCGAACCGTGCTCGTCGTCTTCGTCGTGCTCTCGGCGGTCGAGGTGCCGGTGATCGATCTGCTGACCCGCCCGTGGCCGGCCGTCCGCTACCCGCTCCTGGCCCTGGGTCTCTGGGGCGTCGCGACGATGCTCGGCATGCTCCTCGGATATCGGACGCGGCCGCACGCCGTCGGGCCCGCCGGCATCCGTGTGCGCAGCGGTGGCGAGGTCGACATCGATCTCCCGTGGGAGCTCGTGGCCTCGGTGTCGCGGCGCCGCCGGTCACTGACGGGGGCGCCGACGCTGTCGCTGACCGGAGCGGACGAGGACCAGGTGCTGAATCACCTGATGCAGGATTTCACCGACATCGACATCGCTCTCGAGGGTCTCACCGGTCTCCGCCTGCCCCAGGGAGACGTCGTGGTGCGCGAGGTCCGGATCTCGGTGGACGATCCGGAGGCGTTCCTCGCCGCCGTCCGGCGGCACATGCCGTGACGCCCGGCAGCCGCGCACGCCCCGCACGCCCCGCGGCGTGACGAGGGGGTGCCGCCGCAGCAGCACCCCCTCGTCACCGCTCGTCAGAAGGTGGCGGTGTCCGGATCCGCGCCGACGCGCTGACCGCGGTCCAGCGCGTCGATGGCGGCGATCTCATCGCCCGTCAGCTCGAACCCGAAGACGTCGAAGTTCTGCACGATGCGCTCCGGCGTCGACGACTTGGGGAAGACGATGACGCCGTTCTGCAGGTGCCAGCGGATGACGACCTGAGCCGGCGTGACGCCGTGGGCCTCCGCGGCATCCGTCACCGCCTTCTCGCCGAAGAGGTCGTACTTGCCCTGGCCGAGCGGGCCCCACGACTCGGTGTGGATGCCGAGCGGCTCCTGGAACTCGCGCAGCGCGCGCTGCGCGAAGGCGGGGTGCAGCTCGATCTGGTTGATGGCCGGCACGGTGCCGGTCTCGTCGAGCAGGCGCTGCAGGTGCGGCTGGTGGAAGTTCGAGACGCCGATCGAGTGCGTCAGACCCTCGGCCTTGAACGCCTCCATCTGCTGGAACGTCTCGACATAGCGGTCGAGGTCCGGCCGCGGCCAGTGGATCAGGTACAGGTTCACGTGGTCCAGGCCGAGCTTCTCGAGACTCGTCTCGATCGCGCCGCGCGCGGTGTCACGGCCCTGATCCCCGTTCCACAGCTTGGTGGTCACGAAGATCTCGTCGCGGGGGATGCCGGACGCCGCGATCGCGCGGCCGACGCCCTCCTCGTTGCCGTAGACGGCGGCGGTGTCGATGTGTCGGTACCCCGCTTCGAGGGCGGCCGAGACGATGCGCTCGGTCTCGGCGGGGTCGACCTGGAACACTCCGAACCCGAGCTGGGGGATGGCGTGTCCGTCGTTGAGGGTGAGAGTGGGAACGGTCATGCCTTCACCCTTCCATCGCTCAGCCGATGCCGGGCGCCCCTTGACGAAACGCCCGTACCGGCTACGGCGGGGAGTCAGCGCAGCCGCCGCCGGTAGACCAGCAGGGCGGCCAGGTAGGCGACGAGCAGGATGCCGACGCACCAGGCCAGCGCGATCCAGATGTCTCCCCCGACCGGACGTCCGGTGAACAGGTCGCGGACGGCGTTGACGATCGAGGTCGCGGGCTGGTTCTCGGCGAACGCGCGCACCGGCCCCGGCATCGTCTCGGTCGGGACGAAGGCCGAGCTGATGAACGGCAGGAAGATGAGCGGGTACGAGAAGGCGCTCGCGCCGTCGACCGTCTTCGCCGACAGCCCGGCGATGACGGCGATCCAGGTGAGGGCCAGGATGAACACGACGAGGATGCCGGTCACCGCGAGCCACGCGAGCGCGTCGCCCGACGGCCGGAACCCGATGAGGAACGCCACGCCGACCACGAGGGCGAGGGACACCAGGTTCGCCACGAGCGAGGTGAGGACGTGTGCCCACAGCACGCTGGATCGGGCGATGGGCATCGACTGGAAGCGCTCGAAGACTCCCCCCTGCATGTCGAGGAAGAGCCGGTAGGCGGTGTAGGCGACGCCCGATGCGATGGTGATGAGAAGGATGCCCGGGAGCATGTAGTCCACCGAGGCGTCGGCCCCGGTGTCGATCGCCCCGCCGAACACGAAGACGAACAGCAGCATCAGGGCGATCGGGGTGACCGCGGTCGTGACGATGGTGTCGGGACTGCGGAGGATGTGACGGAGCGACCGGCCGAGCAGAGTGGTCGTGTCTCGAACTGCTGAGTTCATGATGGTTCCTCCGATGAGGGCCCGGCGTCCGCCGATCCGCCGACGACGGCGAGGAAGATCTCCTCGAGGGTGGGCTGCTTCTCGACGTACTCGACGGTCGTCGCCGGCAGCAGCCGCTTGAGATCGGCCAGCGTGCCGCTGGCGAAGATGCGACCCTCGTGCAGGATCGCGATGCGGTCCGCGAGCTGCTCCGCCTCGTCGAGGTACTGCGTCGTCAGGAGCACGGTCGTGCCCGAGGCGGCGAGCTCCCGCACGGCATCCCACACCTCGAGGCGCGCCTGCGGATCGAGACCTGTCGTGGGCTCGTCGAGGAAGACCACGGCGGGGTCGCCGATGAGGCTCATCGCGATGTCCAGACGACGTCGCATGCCGCCGGAGTACGTCCCGGCGCGGCGGGAACCGGCATCCGTCAGGGAGAACCGCGCGAGCAGGCGGTCGGCGATCCGACCGGGATCGGGCTGGTGGCGAAGCCGGGCCACGAGGACGAGGTTCTCGCGTCCGGTGAGCACGTCGTCCACCGCGGTGAACTGGCCCGTCAGGCTGATCGCCTCGCGGACCCGGCCCGGATCGGCTGCGACGTCGGCACCGGCGACCCGCGCCGATCCGGCATCCGCCTTCAGGAGAGTGGACAGGATGCGGACGAGCGTGGTCTTCCCCGCGCCGTTCGAGCCGAGCAGGGCGAAGATGCTCCCGGCGCGGATGTCGAGGTCCACCCCGCGCAGCACCGCCACGTCGCCGAACGACTTGACGAGCCCGCGCACGGCGATGGCCTCGGGGGTCGAGGTGACGGTGCTCACGATGACGCCCCTCCCTCCGCCTCGGCGGCGTCGATCTCCCGCTCGAGGCGGGTCTGCTCCTTGCGGATCCAGCTGCCGCCGTCGTAGTTCGCCATGAACAGCTCCGCGAACTCGACGGGGTCGGTTCCCACCACCTCGCGCAGCGGCGTCCCCGCCGCGACGCTCTGCTCGAGCAGATCGGCGAGGTCGGTCAGCATCGCGATGAGGCTCGACCCGTTGTCGCTCGGCCCCAGGTGCAGCAGGTAGCGCTCGAGGGCCCCGGCGGCGCGACGGAAGTCGGGCGGCAGGGCCTTCACGCGGGCCTTGTAGGCGAGGTACTTCTTCTTGTCGCCGAGATCTCCGACGATCTTCTCGAACCAGCGGCTCATGTTCCTTCTCCGATGCGGTGGAGCTGTTCGAGTCGCTCTGAGAGGAAGCTCCACGTCTTCCAGAACTCGGCGAGGGCGTCGTGACCGCTCGCGTTCAGCGAGTAGACCTTGCGCGGCGGCCCCTTCTCTGACGGGACCTTCTCGACGTCGACGAGGCCGCGCTGCTCGATGCGGACGAGGAGGGCGTAGACCGTCCCCTCCGCGATGTCGGCGAAGCCCCGGTCGCGCAGGCCCGCCGTGATCTCGTAGCCGTACGCGGGGCGCATCGCGAGGATCGCGAGAACGATCCCCTCGAGAACGCCTTTCAGCATCTCGGTCGCCTGCTTGCCCATGTGATCCTCCCGGTACTCCATGTCACTGAGTACCGCTACATAGTGACACTGAATAGCGCACGGCGCAAGCCTGAGTTCGCTCCCGCTCCCGCCTCCGCCTCCGCCTCCGCCTCCGCCGTTATCGCCGAGCGCGCCGGTTGTCGCCGAGCGCGCCGGTCAGTGCGCGGCAGCAGCCGGCGCTCTCGGCACTATCCGGCGCTCTCGGGGGCGGGCTGGGCGGGCGAGGAGCGAGCGGGCGAGGAGCGGGCGGGCGGGCGGGGGACGGTGCGCCGGCATCCGCGCCCGCACGCCGCGCCGCGCGCGTCAGACCGCTGCGGCCATCGCGCGACCGGCCGCGCGGCCCGAGAAGATGCAGCCGCCGAGGAAGGTCCCCTCCAGCGCGCGATACCCGTGCACGCCGCCGCCGCCGAAGCCGCTCGCCTCACCGGCGGCGTAGAGACCCGGCACCGGCTCGCCGTCCGGGCCGAGAGCACGCGCCGACAGGTCGGTCTCGATGCCGCCGAGGCTCTTCCGGGTGATGATGTGCAGTTTCACGGCGAGGAGCGGGCCGTTCTTCGGGTCGGCGATCGGTGCGGGCGTCGCGACCCGCAACAGCTTGTCGCCGCGGTAGTTCCGGGCCTGCCGCACCGCGGTGATCTGCGCGTCCTTCGTGAACGGGTTCACCATCTCGCGATCGCGCGCGGTGATCTCGGCGCGCACCCGGTCGACGTCGAGCAGGTCGGATGCCGCGCGCATCCGCCGCAGGAGCTCGTCCACCGTCGGCGCGACGATGAAGTCGGCCCCGCGTTCCTTGAACGCCTCGACCGGCCCGGTCGCCCGCCCCCGCTTGAGCCGCTGAGCGAGCAGCTTCAGATCCTTGCCGGTCAGGTCGGGGTTCTGCTCGCTGCCCGACAGCGCGAACTCCTTCTGGAGGATCGCCTGGTTCAGCACGAACCAGCTGTGGTCGTAGCCGGTGGACACGATGTGCTCCAGCGTCCCGATGGTGTCGAACCCCGGGAACAGCGGGGTGGGCAGTCGTCGTCCGGTGGCGTCCAGCCACAGCGACGACGGACCGGGCAGGATGCGGATGCCGTGGCGCGGCCAGACCGGACTGTGATTCTGGATGCCCTCCACGTAGTGCCACATCCGGTCGCCGTTGATGAGCCGGGCACCCGCCGCATCGGCGACGCCCAGCATCCGTCCGTCGACGTGCGCCGGCACCCCGGAGAGCATCGACTCGGGCACGCGGCCCATCCGCGCCGGCCACTGTGCGCGGACCAGGTCGTGGTTTCCGCCGATGCCGCCGCTCGCCACGAGCACGGCCGCCGCCCGGAACGTGAAGTCGCCGGCAGGCTCGCGATTGCTCGGAGCGCCGCGCTCGGCGGCATCCGGTGCCAGCACGGTGCCGGAGACGCCGACGACGGCCCCGTCCGTCACCTCCAGGCGGTCGACCCGATGACGGAAGGCGATCTGCGCCCGGCCCGCCGCCACGCCCTCGAGCACGCGGCGGATGAACGGGTCGAGCACCCCCGGCCCGGTCCCCCAGACGATGTGGAATCGCGGCACGGAGTTGCCGTGACTCGTCGCGCGGTCGCCGCCTCGCTCCGCCCAGCCGACGACGGGGAAGAAGCGGATGCCGCGCTGCCGCAGCCACGGCCGCTTCTCGCCGGCCGCGAAGTCCAGGTACGCCTCCGCCCACTGCCGGGGCCAGTGGTCTTCGTCGCGGTCGAAGCCGGCCGAACCCAGCCAGTCCTGCCGGGCGAGCTCGAGCGAGTCGGTCACCCCCATGCGCCGCTGCTCGGGCGAGTCCACCAGGAAGAGCCCCCCGAACGACCACCACGCCTGGCCGCCGAAGCTCGCCTCCGGCTCCTGCTCGACCACGAGGACGCGCTTTCCGGCGTCGAGCAGCTCACAGGCGGCGACGAGGCCGGCGAGCCCGGCCCCCACGACGATCGCGTCCGCGGCATCCGTTGTCATGCGGGCGTCTCCTTCGACGTACGCCTCCGCCGACGATGGCGGAGGGCTGACGACACTCTAGGGCCGGGCGGATGCCGAGGCGCCAACGTCTGCACGACGACCCGGCCCATCGGGGACCCACCCGCCCCACCCGCCCCCTCCCGCACCACCGGTCGTGCGGGAGTAGCGGCGGCAGCCGGACCCCGTCGGCCGCTCGCGCCTGCCGCCGCGCCGCCGGACCGCCGCTCGGCGCGGCGCGGACGCCTGCACGACGGCCCGGCCCGTCGGGGACTCACCCGCCCCACCCGCCGCCTCCCGCACCGCCGGTCGTGCAGATGCAACGGCATCGGCCGTCGCCGGTCCGCCGCGGCGCCGGTCGGCGGGTCGGGCCGCGGCCCCGGGCGGCCGAGTCGGCGCCGCGGGTCAGCGGCCGTGCGGCCTGACGGTCAGGGATTGCACGACGGTGCCCACCGGGCCGTCCGCATCGTGCAGCACCGTGTGCGTGAGGCCGAGACCCGACCCGCCGAAGGTCACGGTCGTATCGAACCCGATCCAGCCGGTTGCCGGGGCGCGCAGCAGATGCAGGGTCAGATCGAGGTTCGGGAAGGCGACCTCCCGCGGGTCGACGCGGGCGGCCACGCCGTTCGCGATGTCGACGAGCGACGCCAGGCGCGACGTCGTCGACACCTCCTCGTCCGCGAGGAGAGGGACCACCGGGTCGATCCACGACTGCGCACGGCCGCTGCCGAGCTCGCGGCGGCGGATCTCGCCCACCGTCGCGATGAACTCGCCCGGCCAGGCGGTGGTCGGATCCCACGGCCGCAGCTCCTCGGGGGCCGGCATCGGGGCGTGCCCCGTACCGGCGAGCGCGGCCGTGTCACGCGTGTGCATCAGCCAGGCCCGCGCGACCAGGGCGGGACGACCGTTCGAGCTGAGGGTGCCCTCGACGAGTTCGATGCTGCGTCCCGGCCGGAGCACGCGGCACGTCACCTCCACCTCGTCGATCGGGATCGTGCCGAGGATGTCGACCGACAGCCTCGAGAGCTGCATGGGCTGGGGGCTCCGGGCGATGTGGTCGCGCTCGATGGCATGGGCGACGAGCCCGATCGGCGGGGCGACGTGCTGCTCGGCGACGTTCCAGGCTCCGCCGGTCAGCGATGTGGGGACGAACCGGGTCGCATCGGCACGGACGAAATAGGACGGCACGATCGGGAATGCTATCGCGACGGCATCCGTCCGGCCCGGCTCAGCCCGCGTCCTCGATGAGGTGCAGCTGCGTCCCGTCGAGGTCGACGAGGTAGCCCACCCGCATCCCGAAGTACTGGCGTTCGATCGGCGTGAGGCGCGGGATGCCGGTGTCGTTCCGCGGGATGCCCGTCGCGGCGATCGCCGCGTGCAGCCCGTCGAGGTCCGCGACGCGCACGCTGCACATGAACGAGCTCGACCGGGGATCGACCTCGGGCGCCGGGAAGAACTCGAGCTGGACCCCGCCGCGGCGGAGGATCAGCCAGCGATCGTCGCGGTAGCCGACCGTGAACCCGAAGGCGCCGTAGAACCCGACCGTCGCGTCGAAGTCCCGCGACGGCAGGTTGGGGACGGCGCGGTCGACCATGTCAGAGTCCGAGCGACCGGGTGAGGTCGTTCGCGAAGGCCCGTCGCGGGTCGAGCCGCTCCCGCAGCTCGCCGAAGCGCGTCCAGCCGGGGTACAGCGCGGCGAACTCCGCGGGGTCGCGAGGGCTGAAGACCTTGCCCCAGTGCGGTCGCGCGTCGAACGGCGCGAGCGCCGACTCCAGGGCGGGCAGGACGCCGGCCACCCCCGCCTCGTCGGCCGTCCAGGTGAAGTGGAGCCCCACCGAATCACGGCCCTGCGCCGGAGAGAGCCAGAGGTCGTCGGCGGCGATCGTGCGCACCTCGCACACCTGCAGCACGGGTGCAAGCGTCTCGGCGAGGTCCCGGACCGCGCTGAGTGCCGAGACGGCGTGGGCGCGCGGGACGAGGAACTCCGACTGCAGCTCGTCGCCGTTCGACGGCGTGAACTCGAGCTTGAAGTGCGGCAGCCGGTCCAGCCAGGGCCCGGCATGCCCGCCCTGCGTCGTGCACGCGTCGGCGGCGACGCCGGGAAGCGGATGCCGCGGCTCGGGCGCTTCGCGGTGCGACAGTGCGGCGGGGAGTGCGGCGGACGCGGCATCCGTTCGCGCCTTGCGCCACACCTGATCGACGACATCCCGGTCGCGGAACGTCGTGAACAGCGAGACGCTGTAGGCGGACGACGTCATCTCGTCGAAGGACCCGACGACCTCGTCGAACGGGATCGCGTCGTAGACGGTCTGCGCGACCGTGAAGGTCGGCTCGATGGCGAGCTCGACGGTCGTGACGATGCCGAGGGCGCCCAGCCCGACGACGGCGCCGGCGAGGTCGGCATCACCCTCGGCGAACGACACGATGTCGCCGGTCGAGGTGAGGATCTCGAGACCGGTGACGGCGGCGGCCAGTGACCGGTTCGCGTCGCCTGAGCCGTGGGTGCCCGTGCTGATGGCGCCCGCGATCGAGATGTGCGGCAGCGACGCGAGGTTGGCGAGCGCCCACCCGGACGATTCGAGGACCCCGGCGAGCTCCCCGTAGCGGATGCCCCCGTTCACGCGCACGCGGCGGCGGTCGGCGTCGATCTCGAGGGGGATGTCGAGGTCGGCGGTGGTGACGAGCGTTCCCGTCGTGTCGGCGATCCGGTTGAACGAATGCCGCGAGCCGAGGGCCTTGATCGACTCCGCCTCGGTGACGAGGGCCCGGAGTTCGTCCATGCTGCGCGGCGCGACGATGCGTTCGGCCTGGTAGCGGATGTTGCGGGACCAGTTGGTCGCGGCGTCGGCGGTCATCCTCGTCCATCCCGGCCGGGGACGACCGGCCTCCTTTCACTCTACGGGCGGTCGGCGGCAGGTCGGGCGGTCGCGGACACGTCAGCGGGGTCGGCCGTTCCGGCGGCGGCATCGAACGCGAGCACCGCCGCGCCGACGAGGGGACCGGCGCCGTCGAGCCCGCTCGGGCGCACCTCGACGCGGCGCGCGTAGGCGAGCAGGGCCTGGCGCTCCACGGACGCCCGCACCAGGGGGATGTAGTCGCGACTGACGCCCGCGAACCCGCCGGCGATGACCGCGACGTCGAGATCGAGCAGAGTGGAGATCGACGCTATGGCGGTCCCGATCGCTGCCGCCGAGCGTTCGACCGCGGCGCGGGCGACGGGGACGGAAGCCGCGTAGTCGCGGGCGAGATCCTGTCCGGTGCTCCCCGGCCAGCCCTGCGCGCGCGCCCACGCGACGACGTTCGGTCCCGAGGCGATCTGTTCGACCGTCCCCACGTCGGCAGCGTCGTCGTCGCGGCGCGCCTCGATCCGCAGCTGGCCGACGTGCCCGGCGTTGCCGCTCCGGCCGCTGACCGGCCGGCCGTCGACGATGAGACCGCCGCCCACACCGGTGGAGACGACGAGCGCGAGGGCGGTGCGCGCGCCCCGGGCGGCCCCGAAGCGGTGCTCGGCGAGCGCAATGCAGGTGCCGTCGAGTGCGAGCGACACCGGCGCATCGGCGAGATCACGGAGGGCGTCGAAGCTCGCTCCGGCGGCGAGCGGCATGTTGAGCGGTGCGACCGAGCGCTGCGGGAGGTCGACCGGTCCCGCGCTGCCGACACCGACGCCCACGAGCCGGGAGTCCGGATCGAGGTGCGCGAGCGCGCCGCGGGCGGCATCCGTCGCGGCACGCTCCAGGGCGTCGCGCGTGATCCCCCGACCCGTCGCGACACGGATGCGGGAGGGGGCCACCACCTGGCCGCTCCGGTCGACGAGGGCGGCCTCGGCCTTCGTGCCGCCGATGTCGACGGCGAGCGCGTACTCGGTCATGACAGCTCCTCCGGTCCGCTGATCACCCTAGGACCCCGCAGGGCTTCGGCGCCGAGCCCGCAGCTCGGCGCCGAAGATGATCCACGATCGAGGCCGCCGTCAGACGGTGTCGATGCTTCCCGTTCGCGCCTTCTCGTCGGCGATCTTCTGGTCGCCGCGCTTGCGGCCGTAGCGCGCGATGAAGAACAGCACCGACCCGACGACGACGTATCCCGCGGTGCCGAGCCAGACCGGTCCGGTCTGCTGGGTGAGCAGCACGATGCTCGCGATGATCGCGAGCACGGGGAAGACGCGCGGCACGGAGAAGTGCTTGTGGTCCACCTTGTCCTTCTTGAGCACGAGCACGCTGACGTTCGCCGAGAGGAAGACGAGCAGCAGCAGCAGGACCGTGGTCTCGGCGAGCGTCCCGATGTCGCCGATGACGGTGAGCAGCATCGTGGCACCGGCGACGACGACGATCGACACCCAGGGGGTGCGGCGCTTCGGCAGGACCCGGCCGAACGCGTGCGGCAGCAGCCCGGACTCGGCGAGGCCGTAACCGACGCGGCTGGCCATCACCATGAACAGCAGCGCTCCGTTCGCGATCGCCACGAGCGCGATGATGCTGAACAGCCACGGTGGCACGGCGAACCCGCTCTGCGTGACCACTTCGAGCAGCGGACCGGTCGATTCGGCGAGCGTCGTCGGCTCGACGACGATGACGGCGCCGATCGCGATGAGCAGGTAGACGACGGCGGCGGTCGCGATCGCGCCGAACAGTGCCCGCGGGTACGCCTTCGAGGGGTTCTTCACTTCCTCGGCCATGTTGGCGGCCGCCTCGAAGCCGAGGAACGAGAAGAAGGCGACGATGGATGCCGCGAACGCACCCTGCAGCGGCGGCACATCGGGCGCGAACTCGAAGATGCGCTCCGGCTGGCCGTTGCCGCTGAAGAAGACGAGCGCGGCGAGCACGATGACGAGGACCAGGCCGCTGACCTCGATCATCGAGGCGACGAGGTTGGCGCCGAGGGACTCGCGGACGCCGCGCAGGTTGATGAGGGTCAAGGCGACGATGAAGACGATCGCGACGGGGATCGGCGGGACGTCGAACAGGGCGCCGAAGTAGTCGCCCGCGAACGCGTTGGCGAGGGCGGCGGCAGTCGTGATGCCCGACGCCATCATGAGGAAGCCGACGATGAAGGACAGGAACGGCTTGCCGAAGGCGCGGTCGACGTACCGTGCCGCGCCGCCGGCGTGCGGGTACTTCGTGATGAGCTCCGCATACGTGCCTGCAGTGAGCAGAGCGACCACGAGCGCGATGAGCAGCGGCAGCCAGATGACGCCGCCGACGTCGTCGGCCATCGTGCCGACGAGGGTGTAGATGCCGGCGCCGAGCGTGTCGCCGACGATGAACGCGAACAGCAGCGGGGTGCCGATCGCCCGCTTCAAGCCGACGGGCGCGGCCGCAGGCGGCACAGAGAGGTCGTTCGTCATCGCCTCACTCCACGCGCCCGCGCGCGCACATGCAACCCCTGGCGCGCGGGCGGGTTCTGTGGTTAGCCGGACGGATGCCGCTGCTCCGCCCCGCCGGCGCCTCTAGGCTGATCGCCATGCGCGAGTTCCTCCGAGGGATGGCCACGCTCGGGCGGGGCTTCGGCTACTGGCCCCGGCGGCCGCGGCAGATGGCGCTCGGCCTCGTCCCCGCGGGCATCGTCGGGATCGTGCTGCTCGCCGCCCTCATCACTCTCGGCGCCTTCCTGCCGTCGATCACCGACGCGGTGACCCCGTTCGCCAACGACTGGCGGGAGCCCTGGGCGACCGTCATCCGGTTCGCGGTCGGCACCGCCGTGTTCGGCGGGGCGATCGTGCTCGCGGCGGTCTCCTTCACGGCACTCACCCTGATCGTGGGCGAGCCGTTCTACGACCGGATCTGGCGAGCGGTCGAGACGGATCTGGGCGGCACGCCGCCCGAGGCGGCATACGGGTTCTGGCGGTCGGTGCTCGACGGCATCGGCCTGCTGCTGCGCGGACTCCTCGCCGCGCTGGTGGCGGGCCTGATCGGACTCGTCCCGGCGGTCGGCGGTGTGCTCGGGGCGGCCGCCGCCGTGTTCCTCAGCGGCCGGCTGCTCGCCGACGAGCTGACCTCACGCGCCCTCTCGGCACGCGGCATCCCGGCGGACCGACGTCGGGCGCTCACCCGCCCGCACCGCGCACGGGTGCTCGGCTTCGGGGTCGCGACCCAGCTGTGCTTCATGGTGCCGCTCGGCGCCGTCATCACGATGCCGGCGGCGATCGCCGCATCCACCCTGCTGGCACGTCACCTGCTGGCCGAGGCAGAGGCCGACGCGGGCGCTCGCGCCTAGCCGCGGTCGTCCCGGCCGCTGGCCCCGGTAGCCGGGCCCCGGTAGCCGGGTCAGGCGGCGCCCTTCGCGACCGGCCAGACGTAGGGCAGGTCGTCGGGGTCGTCGAAGCCCTGATCCCGGTAGAACTCGAGGTCCTTGCGGAGCAGATTCGACCGGTGCGAGCGGTGGACGTCCGCCCGGCCCAGCCAGGGCGGCGCGGGCACGTCTCCGGAGCGGTAGACCGCGCCGTCCTCGGGGAACTCGTCGAGCGCCGCGAGCGTCGAGGCGCGCGTCGTGTCGGCGAAGCCGCGACGAACCCACTCATCGACGAACGCGTCCTGGTAGACCATGAGAGCCGGACGGTACCCGCGCCACATCGCCACCGCCGGGTGGTGCCGCCAGCCGTAGTCAGGGATCGTGAGCGCGCGCATGACCTGCAGGGTCTCGACCCGCTGCTTGCCGAGGCGACGAGCGTCCAGCACCGCCGCGCTGCGGGCGAAGTCGGGGAAGGGGACGAAAGTCTGCACGGTCCCAGCCAAGGCGACGCGGCGGATCTGCGGGAGCCCCTTGACGGTCGGCTGGACGGCCCTCGGGCGTCGTGGCGGGCTTAGCCTGGTCGCATGAAGGCGGGTACGCAGTCGATCGTGTCCCTGGACAGCCGGTTCGCGCGGGATCTTTCCGAGATGGCGGTCCGGTGGGATGCCGCGCCCGCGCCCGACCCGCAGCTGATCATCCTGAACGAGAGCCTCGCGACCGATCTCGGCCTGGACGCCGACGCGCTCCGCGGGCCGGAGGGTGTGCGCCTGCTGACGGGCGACACGACGGCCGCCTCTGCCGCGCCGGTGGCGCAGGCGTACGCCGGTCACCAGTTCGGCGGCTACTCGCCGCGGCTCGGGGACGGGCGCGCACTGCTGCTCGGCGAGGTCGCGGATCGGCGCGGAGAGCTCCGCGACATCCATCTCAAGGGCTCCGGTCCGACGCCGTTCGCCCGTGCCGGCGACGGCTTCGCCGCTCTCGGTCCGATGCTGCGGGAGTACCTGGTCAGCGAGGCGATGCACGCCCTCGGGATCCCGACGACGCGGTCGCTCGCGGTCGTGGCCACGGGGCGCCCGGTGTACCGCGAGACCGCCCTTCCCGGCGCGGTCCTCACGCGGGTCGCGAGCAGCCACCTGCGCGTCGGCTCGTTCGAGTACGCCCGCAACACGGGCGACGTCGATCTGCTGCGCCGGCTGGCCGATCACGCCATCGCCCGCCACGATCCCGACCTCGCTACGACGGACGCTCCCTATCTGCGGTTCTTCGAGGCGGTGATCGACCGCCAGGCATCCCTCGTCGCGAGATGGATGCTGGTCGGCTTCGTCCACGGTGTGATGAACACCGACAACATGACCATCTCGGGCGAGACGATCGACTACGGCCCGTGCGCGTTCCTGGAGTCGTTCGACGCGAGAGCGGTCTTCAGCTCGATCGACACCGGCGGTCGCTACGCGTACGGCAACCAGCCCCACGCGGCGCAGTGGAACCTCGCGCGTCTCGCGGAGGCGCTGCTGCCGCTGCTCGCCGATGACCCCGACGAGGGGGTGTCGCTCGCCCAGGACGCCCTCGGCGGGTTCGCGACGCGATACAACCGCACCTGGACGGGCGGCATGCGGGCGAAGCTCGGGCTCGCGGAGGGTGTCGCCGAGGACGACCTCCTGCCGCTCGCGACCGAGCTGCACGGGCTGCTGCGCGACACCGGCGCGGACTACACGGCGTCGTTCCGCGCCCTCGCTGCGCACGCACGAGGGGAGACGGATGCCGCTGAGGCGCTCTTCGCCGACGTCGAGCGCCTGCGCCGGTGGGTCGAGCGCTGGTCGGCCCTCGGACCGGATGCCGCGCTTATGGACCGGACGAATCCGGTGTACATCCCCCGCAACCACCTCGTGGAGGAGGCGCTCGCGTCGGCAGGCGCCGGCGACCTCGCGCCCGTCCACGACCTGCTGACGGCGATCACCTCGCCGTTCGAGGAGCGGCCCGGCTTCGAGCGGTACGCCGCATCCGCACCGCCGGAGTTCGGGGCGTTCACCAGCTACTGCGGCACCTGAGCGCGTCCGTCAGCGGACGCGGCGGATGCGGATCGGCCCGCGCGCCGTCGCCGGGTCGACGACGGCACCGCCCTGCGTGACCTCGACCTCGCCGGCGTCGACCATGCGCCCAGCGGCACGTCGGGCGGGTTCCATGAGATCGCGCCAATCGTCGCCGCCGACCCGACGAGCGGCCTCGGAGGGGCAGATCGTCGAGGTGACCGCACGCGCGGCCAGCAGGTCACGGATGGCATCCGTCAGCTCATCGTCGAGAGGACCCGGGGTGTCGGACATGCTCCCAGTATCCGCCCGACGGCGACGGCGGGGCGGGAGGTGCCGGCCTCGGCGGGTTAGAGTCGCTGGTCGGCACGGGGAGAGTCGTGATGGCGCCCGACCAGGACCGCCACCGGCTCGAGGGGGATGACATGGGGCACCGAGCGACGCGAGCGCGCGCACCGAGGCGGCGACGCTTCCCGGCGAAGACGGCCGTGTGGACGACGCTCATCGCGGGGCTGCTGATCGCGGGGAGCCTCGCCACGGCACTCGACCCCGCCGGGCCGCAGTCCGAGGCGGCGACCCCGACGGTCGCGCCGACGCCGCCCCCGCCGCCGAGCTCGCCGACCGCTCGACCGGACGACGCGACGGCGTCTGAGCCCGCAGCATCCGCATCACCCACGCGGACGGCCTCGCCGCAGGCGGGTACCGCGCTGGCAACGCTCGGGACGCTCGAGGTGAGAGGGCGGGCACCGAGGACCGGCTACGACCGGGACGAGTTCGGCCAGCGGTGGCGGGACGTCGACCGCAACGGATGCGACACCCGGAACGACATCCTGGCGCGCGATCTGACCGACGTGGTGCGCGAGGGCCGATGCAGGGTCCGCAGCGGCGTCCTCGACGACCCGTTCACGGGTGAGACCATCGCCTTCCGGCGCGGGCAGGGCACGTCCGAGCTTGTGCAGATCGACCATGTCGTGGCGCTGTCGGATGCGTGGCAGAAGGGCGCGCAGCAGCTCACCGCGGTCCAGCGCGAGGCCTTCGCCAATGATCCCCTCAACCTCCTCGCCGTCGACGGTCCGGCCAACGCGCAGAAGGGCGATGGCGACGCAGCCACCTGGCTGCCGAGCAACAGGACGTTCCGCTGCGAGTATGTCGCGCGGCAGGTCTCGGTGAAGGCCGCCTACGAGCTGTGGGTCACGTCGGCCGAGCGGGACGCCATGGCGAGAGTGCTCGAGGGATGCCCCACGGCGCCCGCGCTCACCTCGGTGCGTGCGGACGCGGCAGCAGCGCCGGGGCACCCGCCGGCGGCACCCGGACCGGACGGGTCCGCGGGTTACGCGAACTGCACCGAGGTGCGGGCCGCCGGCGCGGCGCCGATCCTGTCGACGGACCCCGGATACTCGTCGCGCTTCGACGGCGACGGAGACGGCGTCGGCTGCGAATAGCGGACGTTTCCGCCTGTCGCCGGGCCCGGCGCGATGTCGGAGGGGGTGGTCAGAATAGGGGTATGGACGAAGCCGTTCCTCCCCTTCCCCACCGGGCACCCGGCGGCGCTGCGGGCGGGTCGGATCCGCGCATCGACGCGCTCGTGACGGCCGTCGCCGAGACACGGCGGACCATGGCGAGGCTGCAGGCAACCGAATCGCAGCTCCTGGCCGCGGCGTACGAGATCGCCGTCGATCAGATCGAGGACATGTCGTCTGCGGGCGACGCCGGACGGGACCTCCCGCTTCGGTCGATGGCGGCCCAGATCGCCGCCGCGACGCGGACGGCCGACCGCACGGTCGGCGCGCAGATGGCCGATGCCGCCCTCGCGAACCGGCTGATGCCGGCGACCCTCGCGGCCCTCGCCGCAGGCGAGATCTCGCAGAGCCACGTGCGGGCGATCGTGGCGGAGGGGCATCGCATCACCGACGCCGACGCGCGAGCAGCCTTCGAGGAAGCGGCCCTCGCCGTCGCCCGGCGCGAGACTCCGGGCCGCACCCGACCCGCCGTGCGGGCGCTCGCGCAGAGCTTCCATCTGCGCCCCTTCACGGAACGACACCGCGAAGCCCGCAGCCACCGGGACGTCTGGGTGCGCGACGTCGACGACGGCATGAGCGAGCTGACGGCACTGCTGCCGTCGCTTCTGGCCCACGGCATCCGCGACCGCGTCGGTGAGATGGCCAAAGCGGTGCGGGACGCTCGGCCCGCGGCGGGTGCGGATGAGGAGCACACCGACACCCGCACGATCGGCGAGATCCGCGCCGACGTCTTCGCGGATCTCGCCCTCACCGGCCATCCCGATGCCGCGACCAGTGCAGGATCGGTTCCGGAAGGCGAGGCGATCCGTGCGCACGTCCAGGTCGTCGTCCCGGCTGCCGCCCTCATCGGCGGCGAGACGCACGGAGAGCTCTTCGGGCGGGTGCCGATCGATGCGGCGACGGCGCGGCTGCTCTGCGGCGCGGCATCCGGTTGGGATCGACTCTTCACGCACCCCTTGAGCGGCGCCGTGCTCGCGGTCGATCGGTACCGGCCGAGTGATCAGCAGAGACGGATGCTGCGGGCGCGCGATGAGCACTGCAGATTCCCCGGCTGCCGCATGCCCACGCGGCGGTGCGACATCGACCATACGGTGGCCGCCGCCGATGACGGCGAGACGGCGGTCACGAATCTCGCGCACCTCTGCCGGCGACATCACACGCTGAAGCATCATTCCGCCTGGCGGGTGAGACAGCTCCCCGACGGGACGCTCGAATGGACCGCGCCGACCGGCCGCGTCCATCCGGATCGTCCGGCGCGCACCCTCGTCTTCACGGCCGCCGAAGACCCGCCGCCGTTCTAGGGCTGGTCCGGTCCGCGGACGCCGTAGCTCAGGAAGACCATCCCGTTCCCGAAGCGGCGCTCATCGCGGAGGTCCAGGTCGAGCCCGACGCCGTCGGGGAGGAAACGGATGCCGCCGCCCGCGACGACGGGAGCGACCAGCATCCGGTATTCGTCAACGAGTCCGGCCCGGATCGCCTGCGCGGCCAGGGTGGGGCCGTCGATCGACAGGTCGGCGTCGGACTCGGCCTTCATGCGAGCGATGTCGATGGGGTCGAAGTCGCGCACGAGACGGGTCCGCTCGCTGGCGACGGCGTCGAGTGTGCGGGAGAACACGACCTTCTCGGCCGCTCGCCACACGTCCGCGTAGGCGAGCGCGGACGGGTCCTGCTCGGGATCGAGGTGGGCGGTCTCCCAGCAGACCATCGTCTCGTACATGCGACGGCCGTACAGGTACGTGCCGATCCCCGCCGACTGCTCGGTGGCGAAGTCGTGCGTCTCGCGATCGATGCCCCAGTCGGACTGCCCGTCCGGCCCGGTGGCATAGCCGTCGAGCGACGTGACCATGAAGTAGATCAGCCTGCCCATACCGCGCAAGCTACACCCGCGGGTCGCCGAAGGTCATGTGAATCCCGCAGACAAATGTCCCGGCTGGACGGGTTGTACGGCCCTGCGTGTCCGCGATCGGCAGGTGGGATTCCGAGGAGAAGTGTCCCACATCGCACAGGCCTCAGTTGTCGTCGTGGCCGTGAGGATCGACGCGCGTCGTCAGCAGCCCACAGTGATGTTGCGTTGTCGTCAGAAGCCGCCGGCCTCGCGGACTGTGTAGTGCTCGGTGAGTGCGGTGTGCTCGTCGTGGGTGAGGTCGATGTCGAGGGCTGCGGCTGCGTCGTCGATGTGGCAGGGCTTGGTCGCGCCGATGATGGGGGCGGTGACGACGGGGTTGCTGAGCACCCAGGCCATCGCGATCTGCGCCATCGGGACGCCGCGTGTCTCTGCGATGCGCTGCACGGCGTCGATGACGGGGCGGTCGCGTTCGGTGTCGGCGAAGAAGCTGTTGCCCACGGGATCGTCGGAGGAACGTTGGGTCTGTTCTCCGGCGGGGCGGGCGACGCGGCCCTTGGCGAGCGGGCTGTAGGGGATGCTGCCGACGCCCTGGTCGGCAAGCAGGCCGAACATCTCGCGCTCTTCTTCGCGGTAGAGGAGGGAGTACTGGTCCTGCATGGACACGAATCGGGTCCAGCCGTGCAGGTCCGCGGCGTGCTGCATGTTGGCGAACTGCCACGTCCACATCGCGGACGCGCCGAGGTAACGGGCCTTACCGGCCTTCACGACGTCGTGGAGTGCTTCCATCGTCTCCTCGATCGGAGTCTCGGGGTCGAAGCGGTGGATCTGGTAGAGGTCGACGTAGTCGGTGCCGAGGCGGGTCAGGGATGCGTCGATCTGCTGCATGATCGCCTTCCGCGACAGGCCGGCTACGCTCAGGCCGGGACCGGTGCCGGGCTTGTCGGAGAAGTGGGCCTTGGTGGCGAGGACGATCTCGTCGCGGTTGGTGAACTGCCGGAGTGCCTCACCGACGATGCGCTCGGAGTCGCCGTAGGAGTAGACGTTGGCGGTGTCCCAGAAGGTGATGCCGAGGTCGAGGGCCTGTCGGAAGTACGGCAGCGCGTCATCTTTGGGGAGGGACCACTGTAGGTGGCCGCTGGAGGGGTCACCGAAGCTCATGCAGCCGAGCGCGATGCGGCTGACCTTGAGGCCGGAGTTACCGAGGCGGGTGTACTTCACGGGTCGATCCTTTCGATGGGCACGACGACGTCGGCCGGTGCGGCTGGAGTGTCGAGCGGGTGCAGTGACACGGGGGGTGAGCGCCGCGGCTACTGGGTCTTGGTGGGTGCCGTGGTCGGGCCGTTGCTGGCAGCCCAGCTGGCGAGGACTCGGAGACGTTCTTCGGAGACCGAGGCGGGCTCGGTGACGTAGGTGATGATCGTGATGTCCGGTTCGCTGGCGAGGGTGAGCGCTTCCCCGGTGACCTCGATTTCTCCAACCGTGGGGTTGTGCAGCGTCTTCGTGGCGCTGGTGTGCAGGCGCACGTTGTGGGAGGACCACCAGGTACGGAACGGGTCGCTACGGGTGGTGAGCTCACCGATGAGGTCGGTGAGGGACCGGTCGAAGGGGGTGCGGCCGGCTTCTATGCGGAACGCCGCGACCATGTCGCGGGCGACTCGCTCCCAGTCGGCGTAGAACTCCTGCGATGACGGGTCGAGGAAGAGGTACCGGGCGAGGTTCGCCGGTTCGTTGCCGTTGGGGACCAGGCCCGGCATGAGGGCGGCGCCGAGCTGGTTCATCGCGATGATGTCGGTGCGGCCGTTCCGGGCGTACGCGGGCAGCCCGTTCATTCCCTCGAGGATGCGCTGCACCCGGTTGCTGGCACGGAACCGGGCGGAGGCGCGCTTGGGCGCGGGTCGCGTCAGGGCGTGCTCGGCGTTCGCGGCCCGGGCAAGGTCGAACAAATGCTGCTCTTCCGATCCGTCGAGCTGCAGCGCTCGTGCGACGGCGTAGAGGACGGATTCGGAGACGCCGGCGAGCCTGCCGCGTTCCATCCGGTTGTAGTACTCGGCGCTGACCCCGGCCAGGGTGGCGACCTCCTCACGTCGCAGGCCCTTCACGCGCCGACCGGTCGTTGAGACGGTGAGCCCAGCCGCTTCCGGCGTGACGCGGTCGCGACGGGTGCGAAGGAAGTCGCTCGCTTCGGTTCCGGTGTCCATGGCGGTAAGCGTAGGTCGGGGCCGGCGCGGGGAACCAGACACTGCCAGTACACCTAACGCCACTGCCTGTTCCATATCGAGAGACCGCTGTTCCATGGGAACACCGGCAGATTGCCACCGCTTTCGCTTCTTGGAAGGAACGCTCAATGAGCACCATCCCCACCGTCACCCTGAACACAGGCGCGACGATGCCGCAGCTCGGCTTCGGCGTGTTCCAGATCCCCGCCGACGAGACGGAGCAGGCCGTCACCGACGCGATCAAGGCCGGCTACCGCCTCATCGACACCGCAGCCTCCTACGGCAACGAGGAAGCCGTCGGCCGCGGCATCGCCGCCAGCGGCGTGCCCCGCGAGGAACTGTTCATCACCTCGAAGCTGTGGATTCAGCGCCGCGGCGAGGAAGGTGCCCGCGAAGCGATCACCACGTCTCTGCAGAAGCTCGGCTTGGACTACCTCGACCTGTACCTGATCCACCAGCCGTTTGGCGACTACTACGGCGAGTGGCGTGCGCTCGAGCAGGCCCACAAGGACGGCCGGCTCCGGGCGATCGGTGTCTCCAACTTCGCCCCTGACCGTCTGGTGGACCTCATCGCGTTCGCCGACGTCGTGCCCGCGGTGAACCAAATGGAGACGAACCCGTTCCATCAGCAGGTCGACTACCAGGAACTGCTGCACGCCGAGGGCGTGCAGCTCGAAGCGTGGGCGCCATTCGCTGAGGGCAAGAACGATCTGTTCTCCAACCCGATCCTGACAGAGATCGGTGACGCGCACGGCAGGTCCGTCGCACAGGTCGTTCTCCGCTGGCTGGTCCAGCGCGGTGTCGTCGTCGTGTCCAAGTCTGTCAAGCCCCAGCGCATGCAGCAGAACCTCGACGTCCTCGACTTCGAGCTCACCGACGAGCAGATGGCGAAGATCGCCGAGCTCGAGGCGGGCAAGTCGCAGTTCTTCTCCCACGTCGACCCCGACATGGTCCGCTGGCTCACCGGCCGCGCCGAATCGTGAGCATGCCCGTCCCGCAGCCCACCCGCAGGCAACTCCTGCGAACCGCCGCGGCCGGCGCCATCAGCGCCGCCGCGGCAGGGCTGCTGGCCGCCTGCACCACCCCCGAGACCGGAGGCCGCCCCGTGACCACGCCCGCCACCCCCGCGCCCAGCAGCCCGGTAGCGACGTTGCTGGTCTTTTTTTCCCGCCCCGGAGAGAACTACTGGAACGGCGGCCGCCGCACCCTCGACGTCGGCAACACCGAGATCCTCGGGAATCTGATCCGCGACCAGATCGACTGCGACGTGTTCCGAATCGAGGCCGCCGAGGCGTACTCGGATCGCTACGACCCCACCGTCGCCCGCAACGTCGATGAGCAGAACAGCGACGCCCGCCCCGCGATCGCAGACGCCCTTCCCGACCTGAGCCCGTACGACCGGGTCCTGATCGGCAGCCCGATCTGGAACGAGCAGCCGCCGATGATCATGGCGACCTTCGCCGAACGCGCGGACCTCACAGGCAAGGACGTCTACCCGTTCGTCACGTACGCCGTCAGCGGCCTTGGCAACACCGAGTCTTTCTACCGTGAACTGAACACCGGGGCCACGCTCCACGACGGTTTCGCCGTCCGTGGGGAAGACGTCCGCGACAGCGGCACGTCAGCCACAGTCGAGCAGTGGCTCCGCAGCGACAACCTGATCTGATCCGCCCGCAACTGCAAGAGCCCAAGAAGACCCTCCGGGACATGTGATCTCGGAATCGGACATGCTCAGCGGGACTTCATGTAGGAACCGCTTGGAGATGTCCACGCCGCCCTAGCAGTTCCGAGGTGCGACGACCTAGATGTCCGTGTCGCCCAGCGCTGTCGCGAACTCGACTTGTCCAGTTCGACCTCGAACGTCCCTAACGACGACCCCCTGGCATGTTTCTGAGCAGCTATAGGAGAGCCGCTCGCATCCGCTCCTAGCCCTTAGAGATGGCCATGGGACGGGCGCCCAACCAGTACCGAGTGCTGGTAGTAGGCATCCTCGTCACTCAGCGAGGAGATGAAGTCCGTGAGCCCTCGGTACACGCATTCGCGCAATTTGTACGTCGCGCCGGGATTGGCGCGAGTGCGGTCGATGTAGACCCGCAGGTTGTACGGCAGCCGACGCACAAGTTGCTCATCCGGGTGATCGCCATCGTCGACACGATAGGCAGTGAGTGCGACCGGCTCTAGTACTTCAAAGAGCTCTCGAACGATGCGCTGCTGGCCGATCTGAATACTCGCTAGACGGGGCCCATCGATCACGTGGAACCAAATGAGTTGCTTAACAAGCGCGTTCAGCTTGTCCTGAACCTGTTCACGATCGAGCCCGTCCTCGGAAACGCTTGTCGCATCGATGAACTGCGTGAGCATTGTGCTTCGCACCATGTCGAGGACGGCGTGATCTTCATCGGTTCCGGCGTAGGCCGTCTTGGGCATGAATGTAAGGAGGTTTTCAAAGGCGCTAACGATGTCGTCCTCGAGCGGCCCGAGCGCCTCCGGCTTCGACGCATACTCGATGAAGCGCTTGAGTGTGTCCGACTTTGGCTTGTAGTCCGCCAAGGGTATGTGGCCCGACCGATAGAAGTCCTCGATGTCATGCACTGCGTACGAGATGTCGTCGGCCCAGTCCATCACTTGCGCATCCAGCGACTGCGCGATTGGGTCATCGGCGTATGCGACCTCCGGGTCCTGTCCTGTTACCTCGAAGAGGACCTCGGCGTCGCAGTCGTACGCACCCCACTTGCGGGGCTTGGTGAGATTCTCCCCGCGCAGCCACGGATACTTCGTCACAGCTCGAAGACTCCGGTATGTCAGATCTAGACCGGGCGAATCCGCGCCACGGTGGGTTGCCAACCGCGTCAGAATCCGAAACGACTGAGCATTACCTTCGAAGCCGTCTTCGAGCCTGCATTTCGTACAGGGGCTAGTGACGCGCTGCGAATACGGGCGCGCAGCCTTTCGGTGCGACGAGCATGTGAGCAACGTATTCAACTCCGCCTCGGCGGCATGCCCGAAAGGAGGGTGCCCGAGGTCATGAGATAGGCAGGCAGCGGCGATCGCACTCGGATCGAGGCCACTGTCGCTGCCCTCATGAGACAACTTCGAAACGATGGAGAGTCCTACCTGCTCCACCTTCAGACTGTGCGTCAGCCGGTTGTGGAGGATCAGTTCAGGCCGACCAAGAGCGACCTGCGTTACGCCGCCCAACCTGCGGAACGACTCGCTGTAGAGGACTCGATCGCGGTCCCGATGAGATGGACTGCGGTGAGATGGATCTATCTCGCTCCGACCCGACCGACGCTTGTCGTCCGCACCGAACGAAGCGGTCAAGGAACTCGGACCGTGTAACGCGGTGTGAGTGCCAGCTTCTGTGCGTCGATGAGGCCGTAGAGGACTCGACGAGCATCCTCGAAGGTGAGATTCCTGGTCTCGACAAGCTCCTCAACCAAGGCCTCGGTTCCAACTTCGTCCGCGCCATGGTGAATCTCGTCTAGAAGCTGTCGGGCGTCGAGCGCCTCAATGACATCTGCCACTTCAACCCCATCTGTAACAGTGGTCCCACAGTAGGTCCGACACTATCTCGCGATCCTGCGTGTCATCCTTGCGAGAGGGTACGACATGCCTATCATGTCGCGCTTCTCCCGCGGCCGCGGTGCGACCAACCATAACCTGACCTGGTCCCGTTCGCCAGATCGAAGCGATCGCTGGGCACGACTCAAGGATCCCATGGCTAAACGCAAACCTGGTGATTGCTGTTAGCGCGTCCTAGAGTCGAGGAATGGCCGGTGACCAGCGAGGTATGGCGACCCCCGAGGTTGTCGCGCTGTGCGGCGTTCCGGCCTCAACGCTGGCGAGCTGGGTAGCGCGTGGGTTGTGCCAGCCGAGCCTCGCCGACTCGGGCGGTCGGCGTCGCGCCACCCAGTACTGGTCCACACGAGACATCGTGATGGTACGCACCATCCGCACACTGCGAGATGCCGGTTGTCCCCTCGGGGTGCTCGAGAAAGCAAGCGAAGTCCTCCGAGACGACTGGGACTCCGACCTCGCCAACGCAGTGCTGTGGTGGGATGGTGCCGATGTCGTGACGGTGACGCCTGCGGGGGAAGTGGTGAGCCTCGTGACTCAACGCGGACAAGGGCTTTTTGCCGACGTAGCCGTAGTTCACGTCTCGTGCCCGATCGCTGCTTGGTCACAGCAGATCGATGGATTGCTGAGAAACCGCCCTCCGACCCCCGTCGGCGAGATTCAGCAGAGACGAGAGGCGGCTGCTGTTGCGCGCGCGAAGGCTCAGGCATCGCCTGGGGACACCGACCCGCTGTCGGCAGCTATCTAACCGAACGAGACAACCCTCGCGCACAAGCAGGATGCCATACCGACTAGGCCGTACCTTCATGGCCTAGTCGGAACGCTGGGCTGGTGGCGAAGCGCACCAGACCCGAAGACGAGGCCTGGACCGACTACGCCGCTGAGCTCGCCACCAACCTCCGCCGCCTTCGCGCCGAGGCGAGACTCAGCCAGGAGGACGTCGCCTACCGCTCGGGGCTGACGCGCTATACGTACCAGAAGTACGAGAAGGGCGAGTCGAAGCCGGGGACGCCGGCGAACCCGACGATCCGCACCCTGCGGGCGATGTCGCAGGTGCTGGGCGTCGCACTCACGGACATCCTTCCGGCGGATGTACCGGACCTACGACTCCGCTGACCTCGAACACTCGAGCCAGCTCGTCGCGAACCAGTTCTCGACCATGTACGCGCGGCTCTAGAACCAGGGATGGTCCGCGGGTAGCGCGGACCACGCGGAGATCGAGCCCCGGAGGTTACGAAAGAGATTGTCCGCCCAGCGGTGCGCAAGCGGCGAAGATGTTAACCACGACCGGCGCGACGGGATCTTGGAGGGGGATGATCCACGAGACGGCATGAGCTGCTGCGAGCACTGCGAGGCCTAGCAGCGCGATCAGAAAACCGTCGCGGAACACCGTGACTAACGCTCGCCGTGTTTGTGACGTCACTTCGATCGCTGATAGATACTGGCGAAGCTCCTCGCGCTGCGCGTCTTTGAGCTCCGCGAAACTCTTCGGCTCAACAGTGCCCAGCACTTTCTTCGACACCGCCACGCCTCCGAAGATGAGGACCGAGAATGCCGTGGTCGCGATTCCCACCGCGCACAATACGAGCGGCCAGGGCGATTGCTCAGAAACCTTCCATAGACGTTCGAACCCCCCAGCGCTGAGCCCCGCGACCGCGATGATTGCGGTGAGTGCAAACTCCGAGCGCCGCCGGACAGATTCAATGCCATCTGACTCGAACTTCAGTCTTTCGCGCAGTAGATCCCGAGCGATTGCAAGGTTCCGCTTGTGTGCGCGCTCGACCCACCCTTGATCGGGCGGCGCCGCCTGCGGTACCAGGACTTTTCTGCCCAGAAAGAGTCCAGCTACTGCACTCAGGACCATGCGAACTTCGAAGCGGAGCTCTTCCGTCATTGCAGCTGCACCAATTGTTGCGCGATCGCACTGGCCACCGCTGCGCCTATGGTCTCGGGCAGGAAGAGCCATTGCCCGGCGGGGTTCACATCCAGGAGGGTGGCTTGGCCGTCCTTAGTCTCGACCCAGTCTTGACTTGAGTAGCCGAGGCCGAGCCTTTTCGCGATCGCGACAGAGCCGTCCTGGACGAGGTGTGGCACGTCTTGCACTTCTTCGAACGCCGAATGATTGACTAAGACTTCTCGCCAGTCGACCGGCGCCGTCCTCTCGACGTTCAGTGCCCCAACCCAAACCCGATCCGCTACCGTCACGACACGGAGGTGCCGCGAGGCGTGCAGGCGCTCTTGGACAATGAACGGCGCCAGTGTCAGTGCGTGTAATCGATCATCGTTGGGCATCATCGCTTCGGCGTAGACCGTGTGGGTTTGTCCGCCCGCCAAAAACTGGCCACTGCCGAGCGGCTTCACAACGATCTCGTCGTCGAACGAACGCGCAACTTCTTCCCAGCTTGATGTGAGCAGCGTGCGGGGGTGCGGGATGCCTAGCTCTACCGCGGTCGTCCACTGCGTCAGCTTCGACTCGGCGAGGCTGAGCGCGCGCGGCGCTGTGATCCAGTTGAATTTGGCCGAATCGATAAGCCACGAGAATGCCGAGTACCACGTTCCAAGTTCGAGCGCTTCTAGCGAACCGGTAGCAACCGCGAGCCCCCAATCTGCGCGATGGACTCGTCGTATCCACCCGGCGCGCGCCTGGCCGAAATCGACCGAACGGCCCTCGACCCTGACGGTTCGAGCGTCATTGCTTATCGACAGGCCTCCGTCCGCTATCGACTCGAGATCGACGACTATGGGCTCAACGTCGTGATCGATTAGCGCTTCCACGACCGCCCCAACATGCGGATCGCTCCTATGGCCCACTATGAGCGGAGCGTGGCCAGTCAACCTGCCGGGCGTTCGGTCAAGAGGACGTGCTTGACCGAGTCATCGGTGTCGGAGGTCTCGATGGACTCGGTGAGAGTGGCGGTGTAGCGCCCATCCGGGGCCGCTGCTCTCTGCGTGCGCGCGAGCCCCGAAAAGAGCGAGCGCGCCTCGACCTGATCGGGCATCAACTGCGGAGGCCAGAGAAGAGCGTGGTGCCGTACCCGAAGCCGTGGTCAGAGGTTTCAATCGTCGCCGTCAAGGTGGAGGGCTTCGGTCGAGGACGGGGCTCAGGTTCTGGGCGCTGGGGATCGACCGCGAGCAGTTCGAACAGAGATGCAGACATTGTCTAAGTGCCCCTTACTGATCAGCGAGAGTCGGCTATTCGGACTCTACCGCGCGTTTCAGCATCGAGCACGTCCGTCGCTACCGGCACACACCGTTGTTGGATCGTGTGCTGTGTTGATCGGCTCGGCCTACTCGGAGCACTTTGGGACTGAAGTCGCCTCCTTCTGGTTCGCGCTCAGCGCCGCGACCGGTCTCGCCGTTGTCCACATCGGAAGTCGCTGCCTCCAGTAACACCCGCGGTTACGAGCCAACGGTCCGTTGGCCGGTGCTCACGATCGCGGGCATCGCACGTGCAGCGGGGCAAAAGACGATGCGTGTGGCCTGATGGGGATCGTGAGACGGAGCTACTGCACATCGGATCCTCTGCAATCACGGAGGATCCGCAACACATCCAGGGTGAGCCTCGGAAGTACTGCGCGGCCCACACCGGCACCACCGGTGATATACATTGGCCTGCGCTGTATCGGAGTGTGCCCGTTGGGACCCTCTCGGCGTATCGCCGCTCCGTCAGTCTTGTCTCGCCCGAGAATCAGGGATGTGCTCGAACCGGGTCCAGACGTCGATTGAGCTGGGTAGGCCCGTTCCGCTGGGCGCGGGCTGACCAGACCACATCTCGGCCACGAATCCTTCGATGATGGGCGCCTCCGGGGTATCGACGACGACGGTCGACTCCATCGCCACCTTCATCCGGAGAATCTGCCCAATCTGGATTGCTTCTTCGTCATCCGGCAGTTGACGTCCAAACACGATCAGTGCGTCACAAGACACTGGCATCGCTACGTAGGATCGCAGCGTCTCAGCGTCGGGATGCAGCGAGATGGCGTGGACACCGGCGTCCCCTAGCAACAGTGGCCCCACGTGCAGGACCTGCATTTGTGGGGGTAACAACCGCGCGGATATTGGCAGGAATTGCAGTCGCGCCTCCTTAAGTTGCTCACGGTCCATCACAGTCGCAAGATTCGAGAGAGCATCAAGTGCTCCGTCCGAGTCGCCCCAGTGCGCTGGGTTCGGCACCATCATCGCGTTTCCACCAGGAAGCCCATTCTTTGCCATGGCCGACCCTCGCAGCGCGGGGTACCGGTCGTGCATAAGCACGGCGTACTCCCGGACGGCACGCCAGTCATCATCCGTCGGTGGACCGGCCGCGCCAATCAGTTGAGGCAGCGCTCTTGCAAAGCTGTTCTCCACTTTTCCGTAGGCCGCCTCGAGGAGGGGGTTGTTGAGCCCTTGCTCCGCAGCAATTGCCTTGCCGACATCTAAGACCTTGGGCTTGCTCCCCCCGCGCCTCAAGACCGTGACTCGATTATCGATTGCCCACTGGCGCATGTGTACCCGGCTGATGTAGTGGTCATGAGGTATCGCCATTCAAGCCGTTCTTTCTGTTCTCGTCACGGAGTCGAAGTCTGCAAGGTGCACACCATACGCCGCTCGGCACTCGATGTGTCACGGGCGATCCGCAATCGGGCGATGTTCGTGGGACCCTCCGCTACGTGCATCGGAAGAGGAGGGCGAGCGGAGAACGCGTGCCACCTGCACCGGCGACATGCTGCAGGGTGCGGCGAGGGCGTCCCGTCGTCGTCGCGCCCCGAACCCCTGACAAGATGTGTGACATGGCCTTCGCCGACGATCTCGTTGCACACCTTTCGCGCGTTCCCGCGGCGCCCTTTCTGTTTGTTGGGAGCGGATTCTCGCGACGGTATGTGAATGCCGACGATTGGGGCGATCTCCTACGGCGCTTCGCGGACCTGACAGGAAAGCCCTACGAGCGCTACTACTCAAAGGCAAGCGGCAACTACCCTCAGATCGCGTCGCTCATTGCCGAGGACTTCCACGACGTGTGGTGGGACGACGCGGCGTACGCCCACAGTCGTACGGCCAACCCAGCACCGCGAGGCGATTCCTCTCCCCTGAAGATCGAGATCTCCTCCTACTTTGCGCAGGCGCCTTCACGTCTGCCCGCCGATGGACCCCTTCGCGATGAGCTCGAGCTGCTGAAGAAGGCGACGATCGAGGGAATCATCACGACGAACTTCGATCCCCTGCTTGAGACACTATTCGAGGAGTATTCGGTCTTCTCGGGCCAGGATGAGTTGCTCTTCCACGAACCGCAGGGTGTGGGCGAGATCTACAAGATCCACGGGAGCTGCGACGACCCAGAGTCGATCGTGATCACTGCAGAGGACTACGCCCGTCTTGATGAGCGCAACGTTTACCTCGCCGCGAAACTGCTGACGACCTTCGTCGAGCATCCAGTCATCTTCATTGGATATTCGCTCACTGACACGGACGTGCAGCGAGTGCTCACGAACATCGCGCACGTCCTAACAACTGAAAACCTGAGCAAGCTGCAAGACCGGCTTATCTTCGTACAGTGGGATCCGAACGCGCCCGAGCCTGCCCTCATCTCGAGCCCCTTCGCCGCGGACGGCATGGCCATTCCCATGCTGCGGGCGACCGTGCGTGACTTCGAAGAGCTATTCACAGCACTCGGCAGCCTCCGGCGGCGCTTCCCCGTCAAGTTCCTCCGCCAACTAAAGGAACAGGTATACGAACTCGTGCAGACGAGTAAGCCGACAGGGACGCTTTACGTGTCCGACCTCGATGCAGACACCGACACGTCGCAGGTCGACGTGGTCATCGGCGTCGGCGTGAAGAATCGTCTGGCGCAGCAGGGGATCGTTGGTATCGAGCGTCAGGAGTTGCAGACTGACCTTCTGCAACCATTCCTTCCCTTCGATGACAAAGAATCGATGGCCGCCATCGTGACGGGGGCGCTGCCACGTCACCTCCGCAACCGTGCCAACACTCCGATCTACCGTTACCTGCGAGGCGCAGGCATGCTCAACGACGACGGCACCATCCGCGACGATGTGACAGTCCCAAAACCGGTTCGCGATCGAGTGGCTGCGGCCACCTCACCCTTGCGGTCCCCGGGGAGCTACATTCGACGAGCCGCAGAGCACGTCGCGGAAGCCGGTGACTTCAAGACGTTGGTATCAACAAGGACCACAGATGAAGTCCTGTTCGCCGCCGCTCACATGGACCTCAACCGAATTCAGGCAGAGGACTTGCGAAAGTTCCTATTGGGTACGCGCGACGAAGCCATGGAAGGCAACTCGTTGCAGGCCGCGCAGTGGGGCAAGTGCCTCTGCCTTTACGACTACCTCGTGTACCGCCACTTGCCGAGCAGAGTTGCGAGTGCTGCGAGCGCAGCGGCGACAGGGAGCGGTGTCGCAAACTCTTGAGCAATATCGAGCGCGTCTGACGCGCTCATGCATGCTCGGATACCGGTCGCCCAGCGTGCCATGCAGGAGATGCGGCGTCGACGAGCGGTGCGCGTTAAGCCTGTCCAACTCGACGCCCGTTGACCGTGCCCTGAACGCGCACGCGAGCGCCCTCCTTGATGAGTTCCTAGGAACGAGGCCCATCTTCACCAACTGGCCCGAAGGCGAAGCGCTCGTCCCCCACCTGTGGTCGACGCCGTCTCGGCGTGGAGGCCACACCCACAGGCTTCAATCGCCGAAATGTCCATATGGACGACGCGTGGACATTTCGCACGCGAAATGGACATTTCAAGAAAATACCTACACTTCACGAAAAGGTCAGTCCATCCCCACGGCCATGTCGGTGAAGCGGGAGAAGTGACCCTGGAACGCGACGGTCACGGTGTCGGTGGGACCGTTTCGGTGCTTCGCCACGATCAGGTCGGCCTCACCCGCGCGCGGGCTGTCCTTCTCGTACGCGGACTCGCGGTGCAGCAGGATGACCATGTCGGCATCCTGCTCGATCGATCCCGATTCACGCAGGTCGCTGATCGCCGGCTTCTTGTCCGCGCGCTGCTCGGGACCACGGTTCAGCTGCGACAGCGCGATGACCGGGACGCCGATCTCCTTCGCGAGCAGCTTGAGCGCACGCGAGAACTCCGACACCTCCTGCTGACGCGACTCGACGCGCTTGCCGCTCGTCATGAGCTGGAGGTAGTCGATCACGACCATCTCGAGGCCGACCCGCTGCTTGAGGCGGCGGCACTTCGCGCGGATCTCGACGAGCGTCATGTTCGGGCTGTCATCGATGTACAGCGGAGCGTCGTTGATGCGGCCACGCGTCGCGGCGATCGTCGTCCAGTCCCGCGAGTCGAGCATGCCCTTGCGCATGCTCTGCAGGGGCACCGCGCCCTCGGCGCTCATGAGGCGCATGGCGATCTCGCTGCGCCCCATCTCGAGCGAGAAGAAGACGGTCGGGCGGTTGTGCTTGATCGCGGCGGCGCGCGCGAAGTCGAGCGCGAGCGTCGACTTGCCCATGGCGGGTCGGGCGGCGACGACGATCATCTGGCCGCCGTGCAGACCGTTGGTGAGCTGGTCGAGGCCCGCGAAGCCCGTCGGGATGCCGGTCATCTGACCGTCACGGCCTCGAGCCGCCTCGATCTCCTCGACGGCGGCGTCGACCGCGACCTGCAGCGGGACGTAGTCCTCGGACTGCTCCGCGCCGGTGACCGAGTAGATCTCCGCCTGCGCGTTGTTGACCAGGTCGAGCGCCTCACCCTGCCCGTTGTAGCCCATCTGGACGATGCGGGTGCCGGCCTCGACGAGGCGACGCAGCAGGGCCCGTTCGCTGACGATCGACGCGTAGTACCCGGCGTTGGCCGCCGTCGGGACGATCGAGGTGAGCGAGTGCAGGTAGTCGGCGCCACCGGAACGCTGCAGGTCGCCCGTCTTGATCAGCTCGTCCGTGACCGCGACGACGTCGGTCGGCTCGCCGTGGGAGTACAGCGTCAGGATCGCTTCGAAGATCAGCTCGTGCTTGGGAACGTAGAAGTCCGGACCGCGGAGCGTCTCGATCACGTCGGCAACGGCGTCCTTCGACAGCAGCATGCCGCCGAGGGCGCTCTGCTCCGCGAGGAGGTCGTGGGGCGGGGTGCGCTCCGGCTCGCGGCGTCCGCCGATGCGGTCGTCCGAAAGATCCGCGATCGACATCGAGCCCCTCTTCCCCGGCCCGCTGGAAGGCCACCCGCAACGTTATGGAGGGGGTCGGACACCTGCAAACGGGCCTGTGGATAACTCTGTGGACAGATTGCGCAAAACGCCGTCCACCCTGTGAACAGTCCCTGTGGAGAACTTGGGAATACCGTCATTCCGAACTCGACGTAAACGGCCTTGGTCAGGACTTTTACTTCCCACAGCCTGTGGATGGCGAATGTGGTTAAAGTCGCGCTTGAAGGTTCGGCATCCGGTGGAACACATGTGCAAAAGTCCGCCGATGTCAAATGAGAATTCACGCGCGGCGCGTCGCCTGTCCTGGCGCCGATCGCCGAGCACCTGCGGCCGCAGCGGCAGCGGATCGCCGGTGCCGCACACCCGCCGGCCGTCACGTACGAATACGCGCGCCGGCCGTCGCCTGATCGCGCCGATGGACGGCGTGATGGCGACGACCGGCGAGGTCCGCGGAGGTCAGGCCTGGGGGCGGATGATCGGCATGGTGCGGGTGATCGGGTGCGCCTCGGACTCGGGGTCGGGCGGGGTCAGCAGCAGGAAGCGCCCCTGGTACGGTCCGAGCCGGAGCGGGAAGCTCTGCAGGTCGTCCACCCTCGCCACGGTCTCGCCGGTCTCGGCGTCGGTGACCTCGCTGCGCGGCAGCAGGCACTCCGAGCGGACCGTGCCGTCGATGCTCTCGGCCGAGAAGTTCAGCACCGTGATCTGGATCGGCGCGTCGGCCAGCGTTCGGTCGCCACCATCGAGCCGGTGCACGAGGACGAGCATGCTCGGGTGCGCGACGGCGGGCACGTCGACCTGAGACGCCACCGCGATGCCGTGCTCCCGCCGGACATCGAGGAGTCCGCTCAGGCGCCGGGCGAACGAGTCCGGGTTCTCCAGCTGTGCCGGAAGAGGGCCGTAGAGCGCCCGTGCCCGCGGCATTCCGGCAGCCGACCGGGTCGCGTCGGGATCGACGTCGAGCAGGTCGTGTGCGCCGCGCTCGATCCAGCGGGTGTCCCCCGAGGAGATGAGCGAGCGGACCTCGTCCGCCGGCAGGGTGAGCGCGCCGGTCAGGTCCCAGCCCGAGAGCGCGAAGACCCCCGGCTGCCACGCGTTGTACTTCGCCAGCAGGATGTGGGCGTCGCGGATCGCGGGCATGTCCTCCGACGTGATGTCCTCGAGGCGCTGCTTGCCCTGCGTCGCGGCGATGAGGGATGCCGTCGTGCAGGCGATGCCGTTCTGGGTGAACGTGAGGTTGTAGTCCGCGTCGACCGTCAGCACCTGCGTCAGCTCAGCCCGCACCAGCTGTGCGAGCTCGCCTCCGGTGATCTCCTCGTGCCGGAACGGATAGACGTCGTCGCGATGCGTCGTGGCCCAGTGCACGAGCTCGTAGGTGAGCTCATCGTGGTTCTGCATGCCGTGCACGAGCTGAGCCGGCTCGACGCCGAGCTCGAGCGACGTCATCAGGGTGAGACGGAGGAACTCGGTGTCGCCGGTCGCGAGGGCGTGGTGGTAGCCGGGACGGGTCACGAAGTCGTAAGACAGGTCGGCGCCCACCGCGCCGGTGTCGCGGATGTCCTCCATCGTCAGGTTCAGCTCCTGGAACGTGAACCCGCCGACCTTCCGGACCATCCCCGCGATGATGTGGTTCGCCGCCTGCGACAGCGGGTGGCCCTCCGACCAGGCCGGCAGGCCCTCCGCGCTCTTCTCGACGCCGAGGAAGCCGTTGGCGTCCAGTCGCAGGGCGCTCGTGCCGAGGTCGCCGAGCGAGTGCAGGGCATCGCCGATGACGAGCCGCATGCCCGAGAACGTCGGGTCGAGCCAGTTGATGGACGGCTGGCCCTCCTTGAAGTAGTGCAGGTATACCCAGCGACGCTCGACGCCATCGGTGCCGATGACGGGAGCCGTCGCGCTCCAGTTCGTCTCCTTCACGCCCGGCGTGTAGAAGATCACGCGCTGCAGCTCGCCGATGATGTAGCCGCGCTCGCTGAGTTCCCGCTCGCCGTCGGCGTCGAGGTTGACCGAATCGCGCCCCTCGGGGACGTCGGGCAGCAGCTTCCAGTCCTCGGGCGGGATCTCGATCATGTGGTAGATCCCGGGATAGTCCTTGTACGCCATCTCCGCCAGGCGGAAGTCGGCACCCTTGCCGGTGTGCCCGGGGACGATGTCGTCGATGACGCTGCCGCCGTGCGCGTCGGCGACGTCGGCGAGGCGGCGGAACGCCGACTCGTCGCCGAACTCCGGGTCGATCTGCGTGCTGATGCGGTCGAAGTGGCCGTCCACGCTCGGCGTCTGCGACCAGCCCGAGATGCCGCCCGCGCGCTTCACGGGGCCGGTGTGGACGCCGGTGATGCCGATCGCCTCGAAGGCCGCCCACAGCTCGTCGTGACCGAGCGCGTCGAGGAACATCTCGCCGGGACGCGTGATGAGCGAGATCGGGTAGGCCGTGAACCACACGTCCGTCGTCTCGATGGCCCGACGGGCGTCCGGGCGCGCATAGGGATTGCGCCACATCGACGGCTGCCCCGACAGCTGGCGCGCGAGCACGTCGGCATCCTTCAGCATCGACTGGCGGACGAGCCATTCGACGTAGGCGGGGTTCGTGGCGGTCGCGGTACGCGGATCCGCGGCGAACCGCCGCAGCGCGCCGCTGCGCAGCTGATCGCGCGGCCGAAGCCGTCGCGGGCGCGCGGGGTACCGCTGCTCGTCGTAACTGATCTCGCTCGGATCGTGCTCGCCCGGCTCACTCACAGCGGTGTCCTCCTCCGATCCCGTGGACACGACGATAGTCGGAGCGACGACCGGGTGCGCAGACCTTGACCCCACGACGTCACTGGCATAGAGGCGGACCTGAAACGACGGATGCCGCGAACCCGAAGGTCCGCGGCATCCGTTCGTGCGTCGCCGGGATTACTTGGCGGCGACCACCTGCAGCGTGATGACGGCGGTGAGGTCGTCACGGAGGCGAACGGTCGCCTCGTGCTCGCCCACGGCCTTGATCGGCGAGGTGATGTGGATCTTGCGCTTGTCGAGGTCACCGAGACCCGCAGCCTTGACGGCGTCGGCGACATCGGCGGGCTTGACCGAGCCGAAGAGACGTCCCTCGGCACCGGCCGTGACGGCCAGCTTCACGGTGTTCGACTCGAGCGTGTTCTTGAGCGCCACAGCCTCTTCGTGGTCGTGGATCGCGCGCGACTCGCGGGCGGCGCGGATCGACGCCACCTGCTTCTCGCCACCGCGGGTCCAGGAGACCGCGAAGCCCTGGGGGATGAGGTAGTTGCGGGCGTACCCGTTCTTGACCTCGATGACGTCACCGGCGCTACCCAGCCCGGCGACCTCGTTCGTGAGAATCAGCTTTGCCATGTCGTTGCCCCTTAACGGCCAGCGCCGGCGTAGGGCAGGAGCGCCATTTCACGCGCGTTCTTGATCGCCTTGGCGATCAGACGCTGCTCCTGCACCGAGACTCCGGTGATACGACGGGCGCGGATCTTTCCACGCTCCGAGATGAACTTGCGAAGCGTCGCGACGTCCTTGTAGTCGATGACGCCGACGCGGATCGCCTTCGCGGGAGCGGCGTTCTTCGCGCCCTTCCGCGGCTTGCGGCGATCGCCGGTTGCCTTTCCAGCCATGTGTCTTCCTTAAGAGAGTTGTGTCGGATGCCGCACCGCGGCCTCCGCAATTCGAATCAGAACGGGGTGTCGTCGCCGTAGCTCGTCCCGGGCGCGCTCCAGGCGTCAGGAGCGGAGGTCCCGGGCGTCGCCCAGGGCTCGTCCTGCTGCACCTGCGGGCGCGACTGCTGCTGACCGCCGCCGAAGCTGCCGCCGCCACCGCTGTTGCCGCTGGAGGCGGCGCGGGTGACCTGGGCAGTGGCGTAGCGGAGCGAGGGGCCGATCTCGTCGACCTCCAGCTCGATCGCCGTGCGGTTGTTGCCTTCGCGGTCCTGGTAGGAGCGCTGCTTCAGACGGCCGGTCGCGACGACCCGCATGCCCTTGGTCAGCGAGCCGGCCACGTGCTCAGCGAACTCGCGCCAGACCGACGCGCGCATGAACAGCGCTTCGCCGTCCTTCCACTCGTTCGCCTGACGGTCGAAGCTGCGGGGCGTCGACGCGATCGTGAAGTTCGCGACGGGCAGGCCGTTCTGCGTGTAGCGCAGCTCGGGGTCTGCCGTGAGGTTTCCCACGACCGTGATGATGGTCTCGCCGGCCATGAGCCTTACGCCTTCGCAGCCTTGCGGGCAGCCTTGGCCTCGGCCCGGACCTTCTCGGCGGCGACCTGAGCGATCGCCTCCTCGGCACGGAGGACCTTGGTGCGCATGATCTGCTCGTTCAGCTTCAGCTGACGGTCGAGCTCCTGCGTGGCTTCGCTGGTTCCGGTGAAGTTGACGACGGCGTAGATGCCCTCGTTCTTCTTCTGGATCTCGTACGCGAGACGGCGCTTGCCCCAGACGTCGACGTTGTCGATCGAGCCACCATCAGCGGTGATGACCTTCAGGAATCCATCGAGCTTGGGGGCGACCTGGCGCTCGTCGATCTCGGGGTCGAGGATGACCATGAGTTCGTACTGGTGGATGTGCGTCACTAACCCACCTCCTTCGGACTAGAACGGATGCCGGGCGGTTCCCGGCATCAGGAGGGTTGATGCACGTGCCCGTACTGATTGCGCATGGGCGCAGACGGACAACCACAACAGTCTAGCGGATGCCGCCTCCGCTCGCGATCCGGACCTCCCCGGTAGCGTGGCCGTCATGGAGTGGACCGCGGACGTCTCTGCCGGCGACTGGCTGCGCGAGCGCATCGACGACCCGTGGCGCGGCACGATGCACGACGTCGTGCCCCGCGGCTTCGCCGCGTACGCGCGCGTGTTCCATCCGTCATCCGTGCAGGGGATTCCCGGCGAGCGGATGCCGTCGCTCGCAGCGTGGCGGGAGATGGACTGGCAGCAGCACGAGCCGCTGATGGCACGCATCCAGGAGCGGCCCGCCCGCTGGAGCGAGGCCGCCGACGCGTTCGGCACGGTCTTCCACCCCACGGCGCAGTGGGACCGCCTCGTCCGCGCCGGCGACCGCGGCGCGCAGGTCGAGTCGGCGGACGGGCGCTGGTGGAACGCGCCGATGGACGGCACGCTCCCGTCCGACACGGTCCCGGTGCTCGCCGAGCACCTCGCCGCCCACACGAGCGCTCCCCACGACGGGTACGTGGCGCTGTGGGAGGGCCACGGCGGACTCGTCGGCCACCTCGGTGTCGGACCTTCGCGCACCTTTTTCCAGCCCGGCGACCCGCACGACCCGGCACTGCAGCGCCACAACGAGATGCTCGGGAGGTCGGTCCGCGACGTGTGGAACAACGTGTTCCGCAAGTCCACGTGGCAGGACGGCCTGCTGTCGCGGGAGATCTCCGAAGGGCCGCGCTTCGCGCTGCCCGGCCGCAGCCACGTCCTCTTCCGCGGCGGGGTCGCGGACCTCGCTCGGCCCGACTGGGTGCTGCACGTCCCGTGGCGGGACCGGATCGCCGAGGGCCACGGCTTCGACCCGGCCGCCATCAGTCCCGGCATCCTGTGGCCGGACGACCGAGCCTGGGTCCTCGTCACGGATGTGGATCACGACTCGACGATCGTCGGCGGTCCGGCCGAGCTGGTCGCGGCGCTCGTCGCGGATCCGCGGCTCGAGGCGGTCGAGGTCGCCGAGGGCATCGCGCTGACGGACGACGCGGACGAGATCAACCGATGAGCTCCTCGTTCGACCCGCGCCCGCTCACCGAGCCCGTCGACCGGGCGACGGTGCGGGCTCACCGCCGGCAGCTGATCGCGTCGGGTCGCGCGCCGCGCGGCCAGGGCGCCGGCATCGTGATCGCCGTCGTCGTGATCCTGGTCGTCGGCTTCGTCTTCCTCAACGTCGTCGGCGGCGTGATCGCCACGCTGGCGTCCGGCGGGCGCGGCGGAGCGCTCGTCGTCCTCGGAGTGCTCGCCGTCGTCGCGGTCGGCGTCGTGGTCGGCGTCGTCGCGCTCGTCCGCGGTTCCGGCGCGCGCTGGTACCGCCTCGACCGCTTCGCCGCGGCCAACGGGATGACCTGGTTCCCCCGCGCACCGAACCCGCCCCTGCCCGGGATGATCTTCGGCGTGGGCAGCTCGCGCGCGGCATCCGATGTCCTCCGCGGCGACACGCCGCGGTTCGTGGAGTTCGCCAACTACCGCTATACGACGGGGTCCGGCAAGAACCGGACGACGCACCGGTGGGGCTACGTCGCGATCAAGCTGGCCTCGCCGCTGCCGCACATCGTGCTGGATGCCGAGGGCAACAACGGCCTGTTCGGGTCCAACCTGCCGCGGGTGTTCGACCGCGACCAGCGGCTCAGCCTCGAGGGCGACTTCGACCGCCACTTCGCGCTGTACTGTCCGGCCGGCTACGAGCAGGACGCCCTCTATCTCTTCACGCCCGACATCATGGCGCGCTTCATCGACCATGCGGCGCAGCTCGACGTCGAGATCGTGGACGACTGGCTGTTCCTCTACGCCAAGCGCGACTTCTCGACCCTGGATCCGGCGACGTGGGCGTGGCTCTTCTCCGTCGTCGGCGCGCTGCTCGACAAGCTCGGCCAGTGGGAGCGGTGGCGCGACGACCGGCTCGCGTCGGCCTCCCTGGCGGCCGGTGCCGCTCCCGACGCCGCGCGTCCCGCCACCGCGGGAGCGGGTGCGGCGTCCCTTCCGTTCGCGGCGCCGCTCGACGCGTTCCGGCCGCCCGCGGGGGTCGCCCCGCAGGGCCGGCGTCTGCAGGGCGGCGTGGCGTGGCCGGCGATCATCGCGGTGGGCGTCGTGGCCGTCGTCGTCTTCTCGTTCCAGGCGGGATTCTTCGGTCTGCTGCGCTGAGCTGTCGGCGGGCGCACCCGCCGCGGCGCTCAGTCCATGACGACGGCGGCGAGCGGCGAACGCACCCGTCGCACGATCGGGTCCTGGTAGCGCGCAGGCGTCACCGTGATGTCCGTGGCGGCGTCGGACCAGCTGCCCGCGCCTCGGCGCCCGAAGATCCTCCGCGCCCGGAGGATCGCCCAGACGAGCGGTGCGCCGATCGCCATCGCGAACGCCCCCGCCGCCGACCGGTCCTCGCTGCCCAGCACCGCCTTGCGCTGCCATGC
This sequence comes from Microbacterium pasadenense, assembly GCF_047246565.1. Classification (NCBI taxonomy): domain Bacteria; kingdom Bacillati; phylum Actinomycetota; class Actinomycetes; order Micrococcales; family Microbacteriaceae; genus Microbacterium; species Microbacterium pasadenense. The sequence continues at coordinate 308,350 of NZ_JBFOKN010000001.1, forward strand.
CTCGTGCAGCAGGCCGCCGCGCGGTGACGGCACGGGTCGGGCGGGCAGGTCGCCGCGGCGGCGGGCGGCGACCAGCTCTTCGACGTCGGCCCACCACGTCGACTCAGCCGGGTCGTGGAAGTAGTTGTTCCGCAGCCAGCGCTCGTTCGCGACGCGGAAGCGGCGGGCGACCACGTCCTCCGCGCTGCCCTGCACGCCGCTGCCGACGAAGACCGTGTTGAGGAGCGACTTCGAGACGCCGAACGTGTCGAGCGCGATGACCGGCACGCCGCGCGCCATCGCCTCGATGGCGGCTGTCGAGCTCACCGTCACGAGACCCTCGGCCCGCGCGAGGGCCACGCCCATCGGCTCGTAGGAGAACACGAGGTTCTCGGGGCGGTCGCGCAGCAGCTCGGTCAGCTCGGTGCGCTCGAAATGGGTCTCCGTCTCACCCTGGTCGGGACGGGAGCGCAGCTTCACGACGACGCGACGGCTCGGATCGGCGTGTGCCGCGGCGCGGAGGATCCCCGCGAGCGCGACCCGATCGGCCGCCTCCTGCGGCACGATCGCCTGCGCCGCGAAGACCAGGTCCGTGCCCGCGGAGGGGACCGGTGCGGGTCGCGCGAAGGGAAGCGTCGCGAGCCCGAGCCGCAGGCTCAGTCCCAGGCGATCGGCGAGGTCCGAGAACGCACGGCGCTCGCGGCGGGAGTGGACGATCATGAGGTCGCACTGCCGGCGGTAGAGCGCGGCGCCCCGCTGTGCGGGGATCGAGATGCCGGGGAGGCCCGACACCACCACCGGCCGCGGGCTGACCCGGTCGATCTGGCGCATCACGAGCCGGACGAACGGGCCTCGCCCGGCGACGACCACGACGTCGGGGCGGTCGTGCATCAGCCAGTCGGCGAGACCCTCGTACCCGAGGCGGGTGACGGCCTCGGGACGGATGCCGGTGCCCGAGAGCGCCGCATGCTCCTGCGCGACGCTCACGACGAGCGGCGTCTTCACGAGCAGCAGGTGCGGGCTGACCGCCGGGGCGGAATCGATGAGGGCGGCGGCCCACTTCACGAACGAGTCGGCATCGGCGATCGCGACGACGCGCATCCGTCCGGGCCGGTCGCCGCGGGGGGTCATGCCGGCACGCGGCGCAGCTTGGCCATCGGCGCCAGCTCGCCCTCGTAGATGCGCTTCACGCCGTCGCCCAGGGCCGTCTCGATGACGCGGATGTCGCGGACCAGGTGCTCGAGGCCGGTCGGCTCGAGGGACGCCGCGTGATCCGAGCCCCACATCGTCCGGTCGAGCGTGATGTGGCGCTCGACCGCGACGGCGCCGAGCGCCACGGCCGCGAGCGAGATCTGCAGTCCGCGCTCGTGTCCGCTGTATCCGACCGGGACGCCGGCGTAGCGGTCGCGGAGCGACGGGATCATCTTGATGTTCGCCTCCGACGGCTCCATCGGGTAGGTCGAGGTCGCGTGCATCAGGACGGTCCGGTCGGTTCCGAGGACGTCGAGCGCACGGTCGATCTGGTCGATCGTCGACATGCCGGTCGAGAGGATCACCGGCTTGCCGGTGGCACGCAGCGCCTCAAGCAGCTCGACGTCGGTCAGGCTCGCCGAGGCGACCTTGTGCGCCACGACACCCAGGTCCTCGAGGAAGTCGACGCTCGGGACATCCCACGGCGAGGCGAACCAGTCGAGCCCGAGCATCGTGGCGTGGTCGCCGATCTCGATGTACTCGTCGCGCCCGAACTCGACGCGGTGCCGGTACTCGAGGTAGGTCATCGTGCCCCACGGGGTCTCGCGGGGCGTGTCGCGCATGTGAGGCGGCGTCGCGATCTCGGGCGTGCGCTTCTGGAACTTCACCGCGTTTGCGCCGGCGCGGGCCGCGACGTCGATGAGCTGCTTCGCGATCTCGACGTCACCGTTGTGGTTGAGTCCGATCTCGGCGATGACGTAGACGGGATTGCCGCCGCCCAGGACGTGGCTTCCGATGGTGACCGTCATGAGGTGTCCCTTCCGTTGTGAACACCTCCAGCGTGAGAGCCGGCCGTGAATGGGGGATGAACCGCGAATGGCATCCGCACGTCGCATCGCTGACCGATCCGTGCGGTCGATCGGCCGTGGTCAGCGTGCCGCGCCGCGCGCCGCGAGGACCCGGTCGGCGAGCTCTCGGACGGCGCCGGCGCCGCCCGCCCGGGACAGCACCAGCCGGGCTGCGGCGCGGACCTCCGGCCGCGCGTCCGCGACCGCGACGGGCCAGCCCACCATCGCCATCGCCGGCATGTCGTTGACGTCGTTGCCGAGGTAGGCGATCTCCTCCAGCGGGATGCCTTCGCCCGCCGCCCACTCCCGCAGGACAGCGGCCTTGTCGTCCACACCGTGGCGGACCGCGACCCGGAGCTTCTCGGCCCGCGCTCGCACGACGGGGTTCGCCTCGGTCGACAGGATGAGCAGCGGCACCCCCGCACGGCGCAGGAGCGCGACCCCCATGCCGTCCGACCGGCTCACCCGGACCTGCTCGTTCCCCGCCGCGTCGATCCACGCGCTGTCGTCGGTGTGCACGCCGTCGAAGTCCGTGACGACCGCGGCGACGTCGACCGCCTCCACCGGCTCGAGCACGGGCGCGAGAGCCTGGGCGATCTGCAGCTGCGCGGGCTCGTCGATCTCGATCGCGGTCGCCTCGGGGACCGCGACGATCGCGGTGCGACCGAAGAAGCGGTGGCCGTGCTCGCGGAAGCCGGCGGTCGCGAAGACGTAGAACGCGCCGGTCTCGACGAAGCTCGGCTCCCGGTCCTGCCGCCGGGGCCGCCGCCCCGCATCGTGACCGACCGCGACGGCGAGGTCCGCCGCGTCGCGTCGCCACACGAACTCGAAGCTCTCCCGGGCGGCGAACGCGCTGTCGCACGCACCGGAGGCCACCGCATCGACCGCCTCGGCGAGCGCCGCCGCGGGCAGGAACGGACTGGTGGCCTGCAGGAAGGCCGTGACGGAGGGTTCGATCCCCGCCGCCGCGAGCTCGTCGAGCGCATGGACGATGGCGCTCTCGGAGGACGCGGTGTCTCCGGACAGATCGGCCGGGCGGTCCACCACCCGGGCTCCCGCCGACCGCGAGATCCGCGCGATCGCGGGGTCGTCCGTCGAGACCACGACGAGGTCCACCCGGCCCGACGCGAGCGCGGCCCGGATGGTGCGCACGACGAGCGGGACCCCGCCGACGCGACGAAGGTTCTTGCCCGGGACGCCTTTGGACCCTCCCCGTGCAGGAATGATCGCCACCGTCGAGACCATGCCGTCCACCGTCATCCTCCTCGAATCGCCTTCCATGCCCGCCGACCGCGCCGCCCGGCGCCACGGACGACGAGCTGGAGCTCGCTGAGCCGGCTCGCGGCATCCCGCGAGGCGAGCGCCCGCGCAAGAGGACCGGCCGACGGGCCTCCGGCGAGCTGCAGCGCCGTGAGCCGGGCGTAGGAGAAGTAGCGGGTCTGCTCGTCGGCCGACGCCCCCGCGAGGAACGCCTCAGCGCGGGGCCGCAGGTGCGCGGCCGTCTCGGGCTGCATGGCGTATCCGACGGCATCCACCAGCTCCTGCATGCGGCCGTCGCGGTATGCCGGGTCGGGCCGCGTCAGGGCGTCGATGACGGTGACCGGGATCCGATTGCCGTTCTCGTACGGGGCGAGCCGGGCGAGGAGCGTCTCGGTGCCCACGGCCGCGATCGGCGATCCCGTCAGCGCCTGCACGGTCGGCAGCGCGGTGGAGAAGCCGGCGACGGCACCGGCGAACGGCGCCCGGGCGGTCAGGACCTCGGCGGGCGTGGTGCCCCGATAGACCATGAAGTCCACACCGCGACCGTGGGCGTGCGACCTCAGGTCGTCGATGAGGGCGGGCGCGGACGAGGGATGCGGCTTGAACACGATTCCGGACGGCGACCACTCCAGCGCGCGGTCGATCATCCGCTCCTGCATGTCGCGCTCCTCGGCGGCGGAGACGAGTTTCAACGCGGCCAGGTACTGGCCGAGGACCAGCGCCGGCCGCTCGAACCGCTGCAGGTGATCGAGGTCGGCGTCGGCCGACCGCTCGGCCACCTCCGCGACCACCCGACGCAGCGCATCGACGGGAACCGGCATCCGCGGGGCACCCGTCTCGGCGAACAGCAGCGGTGCGAGACCGGGCACGGTGTCGGCGTAGACGACCCCGACGACCCGTCGCGCCGCCCACTGCGGCCACCTGCTCCGGATGGGCGAGTAGGTCATGAGCCCGTCGCCGAGGACGGTGACCGCCGCGCCGGGGAAGAGGTCCAGGAAGACCCGTGACGGCGCCACCTGCGGGCTCTGCAGGAAGAGCTCGACCGGCGCGGAGCCGAGGCCCCACGCCGTGCGCAGCAGCCGCTCCAGGATCGGCGCGTCGCCGTGACCGATGCGCCAGTGCGGCGGCCGCTCCGGCGCGAGCAGCTCGTTCAGGTCGACGACGCGGTCGAACCGGGAGCGCAGCGTCGCGAGGTGCGACGCCTCACCGATCGCCTCTGCGGCTTCGGGGATGATCGCCGCGTTGACGGTGACGAGGACGCGGCCGTCGGCCGGCGTCCCGATCACACCGGCGTCCATCGCCGCGACGGCGGTCATCAGGCCGTAGGCGGAGTTGACGACGAAGACCTGGGTCATGCGCTGCGGACCTCGCGGACGAGCCGCGCGAGGACGCGTCGCCGGCGATCCGAGAGCCGTGCGAGCGCCGGGTCGATCTCGTCCGCGGGAATCGCGCGGAGCAGGTCACGGATGCCGCGACGGAGGGCCGTTCGATCGGGTGTCGACATCGAACGCGCACGGAAGAGGTGGTATGCGCAGACCGACATGGTGGTGGTCACGATCTTCGGCAGGAAGCGATCGGCGTCGGCATCCTCCTCGACGATGCGCAGCGCGGACGCGAACGCCGGGATGAAGTCCAGCTGACGCCGGTCGAACACCTGCGTCAGCGAGGTGGCGACGCCGCGACGGTAGAGGATCGGGGGCGCGTCGACGACGGCGAAGGACGACGCACGCAGGTGCAGCCGCCAGATCCATGGGCGGTCTTCGGCGGTGAACAGCCCCGGTGCGAAGTGCGCGAGCCCGTCGTCGAGGATCCTCCGGTGGAACATGCCCGCCCACGCATACGGGTAGTCGACCATCGTCGTCTCGTCGGCGGGGAGGATCGCCTCGCGCGGGGAGCCGACCCGCCCCCGCCATCCGTGCGGCGCTCGGACGAGGCGCCGGCGACCGTCGGTGTCGGTGAGGTGATCGGTCCGGACGAAGTCGCAGTCCAGCTGCTGCATGGTGCCGACCAGGCTCTGCAGGCGCCGCGGGTGCATCCAGTCGTCGCCGTCGACGAAGCAGAAGTAGTCGGTCTCGACGAGGTCGAGTCCCTGATTCCGTGCGGCCGCCAGCCCGACGGGGTGCGGGTTCTCCCGCACCTCCACGTGGGGCAGGTCCCGCGTGAAGTGGGCGACCTGTGCCGCGGTGTCGTCGCGCGATCCGTCGTTGACGACGACGAGCCGCATGGCGGCGGGGTCGTCGAACTGGCGCCCGAGGGTGGTGAGCGTCGTTCCGATGTAGGGACCGGCATCCTTCGCGGGGAGGATCACGGTGACGATCGGTCTGGACACGCAGCCGATCCTCACAAGCGGGCGTGTCCGCGCGGTGGCCCGTCGGTGAACGGGCGCTGACGCCCGGGTGAGGGCTCAGGGTGCCGCCTGCGGCGTCGCGGTTGCGTCCGCCGACCGTCATGTGTAAAGCTGACTTGACCAGTAAAGCTGGCTTTACACATCGGGATGGAGGACGTCATGAACGGAACGAACGGGCGGTACCCGCCCGCCGAGCGCACGCGGTGGGGTCGCGTCCGCGGCCGCACGGGGATGCCGGCGATGTCCCTCGCGATCCCCATCGGCCTCGTCCTCGCGGCGGCGGCCGGTCTGATTACCGCCGCGATGACCGATGCGCCGTCGCCCCTGCTCACGGGGTTCGCCGTCGGCGCCGCGACCATCCCGGCCTTCGTTGCCCTCGTCTGGGTGCCGATCGTCGACCGCGACACCCTGAGGGGCGCGATCGAGCGCCCGGAGGAGTCGGTCGAAGGGGCCTGGTACGACCGCGCCGCGCAGGGCGCCTTCACGGACACCCTGCTGGTGACCGGCATCGCCACCTCCGCCCTGGCCATCACCGGAGCCCGCATCGACGCCGTCCTCGCCCTCATGGGCGTGCTGATCGTGGCGATGGCCAGCTGCGGCATCCGCTATCTCATCGCCCGGCGCCGGGACTGACGATGGAGAACACCCTGCCCGTGCTGCGACAGGGACGCGGCTGGTCGCAGCAGCGCCTCGCGGACGAGCTCGGCGTCTCCCGCCAGACCGTCATCTCGATCGAGCGCGGTCGCTTCGATCCGAGCCTGCCGCTCGCATTCCGCATCGCGAGGCTGTTCGACACGACGATCGAGACCATCTTCGTTCCGGGCGACTCGAACTGACGACGCCCCGCCTGCCTCAGCGGGCCGACGGCCGACAGGCCGCGACCGCGGATGGACGCAGGCTCAGCCCCGCGCGGCCCACCAGTCGCGGAGGCGCTGCTCGGCGGCATCCGTGCCGATGACCCCCTCGTCGAGGCGGATGTCCAGCAGGAACCGGTACGCCTCGCCGACCTCGCGGCCCGGCGGGATGCCGAGCACCTCCTGGATGCGGTTTCCGTCGATCTCGGGTCGCATCGAGTTCAGCTCCTCCTCCTCGGCGAGCTGCGCGATGCGGTTTTCGATGTCGTCGTAGGCCGAGCGGAGTCGGCCGGCCTTGCGCTTGTTGCGGGTCGTCACGTCCGCGCGGGTGAGGATGTGCAGGCGCTCGAGCTGGTCGCCGGCGTCGCGCACGTAGCGGCGGACGGCCGAATCGGTCCACGCGCCCTCGGCGTAGCCGAAGAAGCGCAGGTGCTGCTCGATGAGCTGCGACACGGCATCGATCGTCGCGCTGTCGAAGCGCAGCGCCTGCAGCCGCTTGCGAGCGAGCCGCGCGCCCTTCACGTCGTGGTGGTGGAAGCTCACCGCGCCTCCCGGCTCGAGCCGCCGGGTCGCGGGCTTGCCGATGTCGTGCAGGAGGGCCGCCAGGCGCAGCGTGACGTCGGGCGGGACATCGCCGTGCCGCTGCTTCTCGAGGTCGATCGCCTGGGCGAGGACGGTGAGCGAGTGCTCGTACACGTCCTTGTGATGGTGGTGCTCATCGACCTCGAGGCGGAGCGCCGGCACCTCGGGCAGGAAGAGCGCCATGAGGCCGGTGTCCACCAGCAGACGGATGCCGCGGTCCGGGACGTCGGTGGCGAGCAGCTTGACGAGCTCGCCCTGGACCCGTTCCGGGCTCACGATCGACAGCGTCGGAGCGAGCCGCGACATCGCCTCGACGGTGGCGTCGGCGACGCTCATGTCGAGCTGGCTCGCGAAGCGTGCCGCCCGGAGCATGCGCAGCGGATCGTCCCCGAAGCTCACGTCCGGATCGGCCGGCGTCCGCAGCCTTCCGGCGAGCAGGTCCTCGACGCCGCCGGTCGGGTCGACGAGGGCGGGACCGGGCACCCGCAGCGCCATCGCGTTGACGGTGAAGTCGCGGCGGGCGAGGTCCTGCTCGAGCGTGTCGCCGAAGGCGACGGTGGGCTTGCGCGTGACCCCGTCATAGCTGTCGGCGCGGTAGGTCGTGATCTCAACCTGTTCGCCCCGCACCTTCGCGCCGATCGTGCCGAAGGCGCGTCCGATGTCCCACGTGGCCGTCGCGAGCGGCTTCACGATCCGGAGGATGTCGTCGGGGCGGGCGTCGGTCGTGTAGTCGAGGTCGTTCGTGCGGCGACCGAGCAGCGCGTCGCGGACGGGTCCGCCGACGACCGCCAGCTCGAAGCCGGCATCCGCGAAGGCGCTGCCGAGCTGCGCCGTGACCGGCGCCTCGGCGAGTGCGCCCAGGCGCGCGAGAGCCTCGGCCATGTTCAGCATCCTTCGAGCCTACCCAGCGCGTCGCCCACCCCTCGCCCGGCGGCGGTCACCCCAGGCGCAGGAACCCCGTGAAGACGAGCTCCCGGACGCGCGGCAGGAGGTCCGCCCGAAGGGCGGCGGCGTCCACGTCGAGGAGGTCCGCGATCGCGGCGATGAGCACGCCGAGGGGGAGGTCGCCGTCGCTCGCCCCGACCAGCGCCGCGAGGGCCGGATCGACGTCGAGCACGCGCGCGAACGCGCCGCCCTGGTGCAGCTCGATGACCGTCGGGGCCTCCGCTCCCGGCCGGTGATGGCGGGCCTCGGTGACATCGTCCGCGACGACGGCCGTCGATGCCGCCAGCGCGTCGTCGTCCAACAGCCCCAGCCGGTCCCACGCGGCGAGCGCCTCGGCGAGGTGGGGGCCGAGCGCCCCCGCGACCGGCTGCCCGAGCCGCTCGTACCGGGCGAGCGACGGCATCCCGATCGGCGTGCGGCGCAGCAGCAGATAGCCGAATCCGACGGCGCTGACCCGGCGGGTCGCGAAGTCCTCGAGCCACGCGTCGATGAGACGCGCGTACTCCGGGCTGCCCGGCGTGGTGCCGCCGTCTCGTACCCACAGCTCCGCGTAGGCCAGCGGGTCGAGCCGCTCGCGTTCCACGATCCAGGCGTCGAGCGGCTCCGCGGATGCCGCGACCCAGTCGCGAACCCGGTCGAGGCCGTCGCGACCCTCGCGATACTCCCAGTTGCCGAGCAGCTGCGCCGTGCCGCCGGGCGCGAGCACGTCGCCCACGCCGCCGACGAAGGCCGCGACGAGGTCGTCGCCGGCGAATCCGGCATCCCGGTACTCGTATTCCGGCACCCCGGCGACGCGCGGCGTGATGACGAACGGCGGATTCGACACGACCCGGTCGAACCGCTCACCGGCGACCGGCTCGAACAGACTGCCGGACCTCGTCGAGATGCCGTCGAGGCCGTTGAGAGCCGCGTTCAGCGCGGTGAAGACCAGCGCGCGCTCCGACACGTCCGTCGCCACGACGGCGGATGCGACCCGGCGCGCGCGCAGGGCCTGGATGCCGCACCCGGTGCCCACATCGAGCACCCGCTCGGCCGGAGTCGTCAGCTGCAGGCCGGCGAGGGTCAGGGACGCGCCGCCGACGCCGAGCACATGGCCCGTCGGCAGCGCACCGCCGAGGGCGGCCTCGTCCAGGTCGCTCGCCACCCACCATTGACCGGACCCGGTGGCGTCCGCATAGTCCTGCGGCCGCAGCAGCGCAGTGGGCACCACGGTCTCGCCCTCGATGCGCGCGAGACCGAGGGCGGCCAGCCCGGCGGCGCCGAGCGCGGGCAGGGCGCGCTCCACCTCGTCGACGGATGCCGCTCCGCCCAGATACAGCGTGCGCGCCAGAACGGCGAGCGGATCAGCCCGTCCGGCGAGAGCCCGCAGCGCCGGGCCGAGCAGCCCGCGACCGGTCGCGTCGTCGGCGACGGGGCCCCACGCGTCACGGACGGCATCGGCGGTGTAGCCCGCGGCGGCGAGGTCGGCGCGCAGCGCGGCGACGAGGGTCGGATCGGGCTCGGGGAGGTCGCTCACCGGTCCATTCAACAGGTTCCGAGAAACAGGACCCTAGAATCTGACGAGATGGTGCGGTCATGGATCGCACAGGAATCGAACCTCAGCCATGACCTTCACCTCGCCTGTTCCGGGCCGACGCCCCGCGCCCTCCACGCGGATCGCGCGCGTCGCGGCATCGGCGACGGCGATTCTCGCGCTGCTGGCGCCTCTCCCCGCGGCCGCCGCGACCGACGACGGCGACAGCGACCCGGCATCCGTCGAACTCACCCTCGCCCCCACCAACTCCGGTGTCGTCGGTCCGGGTGACGAGCTGGTGCTCTCCCTCACCGCGGTGAACCCCGGCGACGCGGGTCTGCCGGCCGGCGAGATCGAGGTGGAGCTGGGCGATGCCCGCCTGCCCACCGAGGCGGCCCTCGACCGCTGGCTGACCGGCGGGTCGGCCCGCGGCGCGTTTGACGACATCGCGACGACCGACGTCGAAGCGGTGAACGCCCAGGATGAGAGCGCCCTCACGCTCACGGTCGACGAGGCGGAAGGAGGGTTCGACGACCTCGCACACGGCGTCTACCCGCTGCGCGCCCGGTACGCCGCCGGGTCCGAGACCGTCACCGCCCGAAGCGTCGTCGTCGTCCCGCGCACCACCGCCTCCACCGGGTCCGTCGCCGTCGTCGTTCCGATCACAGCAGGGCCGCTGACGACGGGTCTGGTGAGTGCGGAGGCTCTCGCCGAACTGACCGGTCCCGAGGGAGCGCTCCGCGCGCAGCTCGACGCCGTGACGGCGACGCCCGCGATCCTCGCGGTCGACCCCGCGATCGCCGCGTCCATCCGCGTCCTCGGATCATCGGCGCCCGTCGAGGCCGTCACCTGGCTCGACGAGCTGCTCGCACTGCCCAATGATCGCTTCGCCCTGCAGTTCGGCGACGCCGACCTCGCCGCTCAGGTCGGAGCGGGTCTGCGCGCACCGCTCGAGGTCGATTCCTTCGCGCCGTATCTGGATGCCGCGGACTTCCAGCCCGACCCGGGCGTCGCCCCGACGCCGACTCCGGCCGCGACCCCCCAGGCGGTGGAACTGCCGTCCGTGGCGGAGATCCTCGACGTCGGGGCGACCCGCGACGCCGTCTTCTGGCCGGCCACCGGCACGGCCGGGGCAGAGACCGCGATGGCGCTGGACGAGACCGACTCGACGTCGGACGCCCCGCTGACGCTGCTCCCCACGTCTGCCGTCCGGAGCGGGGATGCCGGGATGCGCGCCACCGCCGACGAGGCGGATCTGCTCCTCTACGACGCCGAGGCGTCCGCCGACCTCAGCGCCGCGTCGACGACCGGCCGGACCGACGAGCGGCTCGCCGGCCTGGCCGCCTTCACGGCGCGGGCGACGTTCCGGCCGGCATCCGACCCGCTCCTGGTGACCGTGGACCGTGCCGCTGGGCGGTCGAGCGCCGCCCTGCGGGATGCCGTCCTCACCGCGACAGGCCTCCCCGGCCGCGATGCGATCGGGCTGGACGCCGCCGCCGAGGGCGATCCCGCCCCGGTCACCCTCCACAGCGTCGAGCCCGACGCCGCCCGGACCGCCGCGATCTCCTCGTTCCGCGATGCGCAGCCCGCGCTCGCCCAGGTCGCCACCACGCTGGCCGACCCCGACCTCCTGACGGCGAACGAGCGCGCCACCGAGCTGCAGCTGCTCGGGAACGCCTGGCTCGACCAGCCCGAGCAGTGGACCGAGGCCATCGCCGCGCACGCGGAGCGCGTCGCCGCCTGGTCCGACGGGGTGGCCATCGTCCCCGGCAGCGACATCTACCTCGCCGGGTCCCGAGCGCCCCTCTTCTTCACGGTGCGCAACGACCTGCCCTGGCCCGCGACCGTCGACCTCCTCTCGGAGCCCACCGACGCCAGGATCGTCGTGCAGTCGGTGACGACGGTCGTGGTGGGTGCGGAGCAGACCGCTCGTGTCGAAGTGCCGGTGGAGGCCCTCGTCGGCACGGGCGAATCGTCGATCGACCTGCAGCTGCGGACGCCCACCGGCGTCCTCCTCGGCGACACGAGCAACGTCGCCGTGTCGGTGCAGGCGGAATGGGAATCGGTCGCCGTGGTTGGTCTCACCGTCCTCGTGACCGCGCTCATCGTGCTCGGCATCGTCCGCACGGTGATCCGGCGCCGCCGGCTGCGGGAGGAGGCGGCATCCGATGGCCGGGCTGGGTAAGGCGAGCGCGAACGTCGCCGCCGGGACCATGGTCTCGCGCGTCACCGGACTCATCCGCAACATCGTCCTCACCGCGGCTCTGGGCCTCGTCGGGTCGAAGGCCGCCGACGCGTTCGGCGCGGCCAACCAGATGCCGAACACCGTCTTCACGCTGATCTCCTCGGGTCTGCTGGCGGGCGTCATCGTGCCGCAGATCGTGAAGGCCGTGAAGACGCACGACGACCGCGGCAGCGCGTTCGTGTCGAAGCTGCTGACGCTCGGAGTCGTCGTCCTCGCCGGCGTCACCGTGCTCGCGGTCATCGCCGCGCCCGTCCTGGTCGAGGTCTACGCGGGCGAGTTCACCGATTACGCGAAGGCGCTGACCCTGGCACTCGCCTACTGGTGCCTTCCGCAGCTGTTCTTCTACGGGCTGTACGCCCTCGTCGGCGAGGTCCTCAACGCCCGCCGCATCTTCGGCCCCTATGCCTGGTCTCCGATCGCCAACAACCTCGTCTCGATCGCCGGCTTCAGCGTGTTCATCGCGATGTTCGGCACCTACGAGTCGGCGAAGGGCTGGACGCCCGCCATGGTGGCGCTGATGGGCGGCACGGCCACAGCCGGGATCGTGGTGCAGGCCGGCATCCTGTTCCTGTTCTGGCGGCGTGCGGGCCTTCACGTCCGCCCCGACTTCCGCTGGCACGGGATCGGCCTGCGCGACATCGGCCGGCTGGCCGGGTGGACCTTCCTCATGGTCGTCGCCGGTCAGATCGCCGGCGCCGTGCAGGTGCACATCGTCGGGCTCGCGTCGGGCGACGCGGCGGCCAACGCGACGCTGCAGTACGCCTGGCTGCTGTTCATGCTGCCGTTCTCGGTCATCGTGCTGTCCCTGGGGACGCCGTACTACACACGACTCAGCGAACACGTCGCGGAGGGGCGGAAGGATGCCGTCACCGCCGACCTCTCGTCGCTCACGCGCACGGTCGGCATCTTCATGGTGGGCGTGCTCGCGGCGATGCTCGCCGCGATCGTGCCCCTCTCGCGCATCTTCACGACCAGCCCCGACAACGCAGTCGCCTTCGGCTGGGTCCTCGGGGCGTACCTCGTCGCCCTGCTGCCCCTGTCGTTCCAGTTCGGCATCCAGCGCACCTTCTATGCGCTCAAGGACACCCGCACCCCCTTCGTCTACACCCTCGTGCAGTCGGTGCTCGTGATTGCGACGGCGCTGACCGCCCGGGCCCTGGTCGTCCAGGACGTGCTGCCGGTCGCCTGGCTGGCCGTCGCGATCGCCCTCGGCCAGTCCATCGCGAACATCGTCCAGTTCGCCCTCGCGATCGCTCTGCTCCGCCGGAAGATCGGATCGCTCGAGCTCGGCGGCGCGGCACAGGGCATCGGCCGCTTCCTCCTCGCCGCGATCCCCGCCGGAGCCGCGGGGTGGCTGGCGTTCACGCTGCTCGGCGGTGTCGGCGGGTGGACCGTGTCGGATCGCTTCCTCGGGTTCGTCGGCGCGGCGCTCATCGGGCTCGTGACCCTTGCGGTCTACGTCGGTCTGCTCGCCCTGATGAGGACGCCGGAGCTGACCACCGCCGGCCGCGCGCTCCGCCGCTTCCTGCCGGGCCGATGACCGTCGCGGCCGTGGAATGCACCGCGGCTACCATGGGTTGAACGTGTCGAGGCGCAGATACCGCCTCGGCAGAGAGAGGATTTTCCATCGTGCGTCAGGTCATCATCATCGGCTCGGGTCCGGCGGGTTTCACCGCGGCGATCTACGCGGCGCGCGCGAACCTCTCGCCCCTCGTCATCGCCAGCTCGGTCGAAGCCGGCGGAGAGCTCATGAACACCACCGAGGTCGAGAACTTCCCGGGGTTCCCCGAGGGCATCATGGGCCCCGACCTGATGGCGAAGATGCAGGAGCAGGCCGAGAAGTTCGGCGCCGAGGTCGTCTACGACGACGTCACGGCCGTCGACTTCTCCGGCGACGTGAAGACCGTCACCCTGGGCAGCGGCACGACCCACGAGGCTGAGGCCGTCGTGTTCGCGACCGGCTCCGCCCCGCGCAAGATCGGCATCGAGGGAGAATCCCGGTTGTCCGGCCGAGGCGTCTCGTACTGCGCCACGTGCGACGGATTCTTCTTCCGCGAGCGCACCATCGCCGTGGTCGGCGGCGGCGACTCGGCCATGGAGGAGGCGACATTCCTCACCAAGTTCGCGTCGAAGGTGTACGTCATCCACCGTCGCGACGAACTGCGCGCCTCGAAGATCATGCAGGACCGCGCCATCGCGAACGAGAAGATCGAGTTCGTGTGGAACAGCGAAGTGGTCGACATCCTGGGCGACGACGCCGTGACCGGCGTCGTCCTGCGCGACACCGTCGACGGCTCGGAGCGCGAACTCCCCCTCGACGGCGTGTTCGTCGCGATCGGCTACGACCCCCGCACCCACCTCGTGCACAACGTGCTCGACATCACCGAGCACGGGACGATCTGGGTCGACGGGCGCACGTCGCGCACCTCGGTTCCCGGCGTGTTCGCCGCCGGCGACGTCATCGACCCGACGTACCGCCAGGCGGTCACGGCGGCCGGCAGCGGCACCGTCGCGGCCCTCGACCTCGAGCACTATCTCGCCGCCCGCGGTGACGCCGGCGCCCCCGCCGCGGACGCCGCCATCATCGACGACCTTCCGGACGCCGAGGCCGACGCCGCCTGACGCGGAACAATTCCGGCATCCGTTGCGTTTTCCCCTCTGACACCACCGTGTCGATTCCTAAGGAGACAGAGATATGACCGCCAAGGCCACGAGTGAAAGCACCTGGCAGCAGGACGTCATCGACGCCGAAGGCCCCGTTCTGGTGGACTTCTGGGCGGCCTGGTGCGGACCCTGTCGCATGGTCGGCCCGATCCTCGACGAGATCGCGACCGAGAACCCCGAGAAGATCACGGTTCTGAAGCTCAACGTCGACGAGAACCCGCAGCTCGCGATGGAGTACCAGATCACGTCGATCCCCGCGATGAAGGTCTTCCACAAGGGCGAGGTCGAGAAGACGATCATCGGCGCCAAACCGAAGTTCGCCCTGCAGCAGGACCTCGCCGCCTACCTCGGCTGATCCGCTTCCGAAGAGGGGCCCCGCGACGGATGTCGTGGGGCCCTTTTTCGCAATCCGGGGGCAATGTTCCACGTGGAACGTGCGTCAGGAGCGATCCTCCGCGTCGTGCGACGCGATGTGCGGCGCGCGGCGCCGTCGGATGATGCTCACGAGCGCTCCTGACGACACCGGTCGTCGACCTCAGGACGCGCGGACCGACACATCCCAGGTTCGGTGCGGCTCACTGCCGAGCAGACGCCACACCGCAGAGCTCAGATCGGGGAAGTCCAGGGCGATCTGACGGAGCACGCGGTAGTTGCGCGCCTCGGATGGCCGCTGCCCGCCGTCGGCGGCGATGTTCTCCGCGCGCAGCGTCAGGACGACGAGCTCATCGACGGTCGGCAGATCCTCCATGAACTCCCACGGGTCCTCGCCCGCCCGGAGGCGTTCTTCGACCAGGACCGACAGCTCGTCCGCGGCTTCGGCACGAAGCACCTCGACACTCGCCCGTCGAGGGAGATTGGGCTGATCCGTCACCCTTCAAGGGTACGCGCCGGATCCCGCCGAGGGCCGCCTCAGAACGATCCGTACTCCGTCTCGCCCAGCTCCGCGAGGATCCGGTTGAGATCCTGCACCGTCGCGAAATCTACTATGATCTGGCCTTTTCGTGCACCGAGTGCGATCTTCACCTTCGTGTTGAGGCGGTCCCCCAGTCGTTCCGCGACCTCGTCGAGGTGCGCGCGACGAGCGCCCGGCTTCGGCAGCGGAACGACCCGGTTACCCGCTATCTTCGCGGCCGCCTCGGCGGCGCGGACCGAGAGATCCTCGTTGACGATCTTGTCGGCGAGCCGCTGCATGGCGTCCGTGTCGTCGAGCGAGAGGATCGCGCGCGCGTGACCCGCGCTCAGCACGCCGGCGGCCACCCGTTGCTGCACCGGCATCGGGAGCTTCAGGAGGCGGATGGTGTTGCTGATCTGCGGGCGCGACCGGCCGATCCGGCTGGCCAGCTCCTCCTGCGTGATGCCGAAGTCCTCCAGCAGCTGCGCGTACGCCGACGCCTCCTCAAGCGGGTTGAGCTCAGAACGGTGGAGGTTCTCCAGCAGCGCGTCGCGAAGGAGGTGCTCGTTCTCCGTCTCGCGCAGAATCGCCGGGATGGTGGCGAGACCTGCCTCACGGGCGGCGCGCGTGCGGCGCTCGCCCATGATGAGCTCGTACTCGCCGTCATCGTTCCGCCGGACCACGACAGGCTGCAGGACCCCGAACTCCCGCACGCTGTGCACGAGCTCCGCCAGGTCGTCGGCATCGAAATTGGTGCGGGGCTGACGCGGGTTGGGCACGATCGCCCGGGGGTCGACCTCGATCAGGCGCGCACCGGGGATCGTCACGAGCTCAGGGGCATCGTCCTCCGGTGCGCTGTCTGCTGGCGCGGATCCTGCCGTGGTGGATGGAGCAGCCCCTCCCTCAGCCGTCTCCACCACCGACAGCGACGCGCCGGGGAAGAACACGTCGACGGGACGGGACTCCGAGGTGTCCGCTGTGGGGATGAGTGCGCCGATCCCTCGACCCAATCCGGTTCGCTTGGCCATCACTGTGCCCCTTCACTCGTTGTCTGCTGCTGTCCGCGCTTCACGATCTCGACCGCCGCTTCGCGGTAGGCCACCGCCCCAGCCGACTGTCCGTCGTAGGCGATCACGGTCTGTCCGAAGCTCGGGGCCTCCGACACACGGACGGAGCGCGGGATGACCGTCGACAGCACCTGCTCCGGGAAGTGCGTCCGGACCTCATCGGCCACCTGCTGCGCGAGCCGCGTGCGGCCGTCGTACATCGTCAGGAGGATCGTCGAGAGGTGGAGCTTGGTGTTGAGGTGCTTCTGGATCATCGTGACGCTGCCCAGCAGCTGGCTCAGGCCCTCGAGCGCGTAGTACTCGCACTGGATCGGGATGAGCACCTCGTCCGCCGCCGTGAACGCGTTGATGGTGAGGAGTCCGAGGGACGGCGGGCAGTCGATGAAGACGAAGTCCACGGAGTTCTCGGCGAGGTAGGCCTCGAGCGACGTCCGCAGGCGGTGCTCGCGGGCGACCCGCGAGACCAGCTCGATCTCCGCACCCGCGAGGTGGATCGTGCTAGGTGCGCACAACAGGTTCGGGGACTCCGGGCTGACCTGGATCACATCGGCGAGCGGCTCCTCCTCGATGAGGACGTCGTAGATACTCGGAACGTCCGCGCTGTGCGGGACGCCGAGGGCGGTGGATGCGTTCCCCTGCGGGTCGAGGTCGAGCACCAGCACGCGCGCTCCCAACGACGCCAGCCCGGCCGCGAGGTTCACGGTGGTCGTGGTCTTACCCACGCCGCCCTTCTGGTTCGAGACCGTCACCACGCGGGTCGAACCGTCGAACTCCACCTGCACGTCGGCCAGCACCTTCCGGCGAGCCGTGAGGCTTGCGAGTTCGCGGGCAATGGGACTGTCTTCGAATGAGAAGGGTGCGGGAGAGTTCGCATTTCCCGATTCCGGCACCTGAAACTCCTGTCGTGGTCGAGGACTCTCCCACTGTAGTCGAGGCTCGCGACAACCCTTGGCAGGATGTTTCACGTGAAACGGCGTCCGCGTCGCGCTCGTGACGTCCTGCCTCGGCCCATGATGTTTCACGTGAAACACCGAGCGCGTTCCCATGCCGGACTCGCTGACCATCCTGCGACGCCATCGAGTGTGGCAGCCGGCGCCGCGGCGATACCGGCGTCGCATGGACCGCGAGAACGATGTGGGTGATCCTCGACCGTCGCTGAGTCTCGCGCTGTGGGGCTAGGCCGCTCGACGTGGAGAGCGACGGCCGCTGCGGTCATCTTGTCAGCCGAAGGGCAATGCGATGTTTCACGTGAAACGAATGTCGCTCCGAATCGGATCCACGCCGGCAGCGCGCGGACCAGGAACACCGCGCCGCTGTCCGTGCTCGGCCGTGACTCGGGGTTCTATTTCGCGGGCTTGGCAGCCCGGATGTTTCACGTGAAACAGCGACGGCCGATCGTGGCGGTACCCGCGCGACGGACGAGTTATCGAGGACTGGTCGGGGACGAGCGGAGGTCGCGCGCTCGTGACGAGGTGACCAAGGCCACGCTCTGGGCGGCGATCGCCATGGTCACGACGTACGGACCAGGGTCATCGGGCGCGGATCGATGGACGATGCCACGACCGACGTTTCACGTGAAACGTTCAGCGGACGGTCGCCCGGATGACGCGCGTCGGCTCGTCGATGACACCGTCGCCCACCGGCTCCACCCGCACATTCGTGAGGCGGAATCTGCGGATCTGCTTCTCCGCCGCGGTGATCTCGTTGGCGGCGTTCGCCCCCTTGAGGAGGATCAGCTCACCCCCGTCGCGCACGAGAGGAGCCGTGAGCGGGATCAACGTACGGAAGGCGCTGACCGCGCGTGCGGTGACGGCGTCGAGGACGGGACCGTCGGCCCACTCTTCACCGCGTGCGCGGACGATGTCGACGTTCTCGAGCTGCAGGGCATTACGCTGCTCAGAGAGCCAGGCGACGCGACGTTCCATCGGCTCGATGAGCACCCAGCGGACGTCGGGGCGCGCGATCGCGAGGACCAGACCCGGCAGGCCGGCGCCCGACCCGATGTCACCGACACGCGAGCCGGCCGCGAAGAGGGGTCCGGCGACGGCGCTGTTCAGGATGTGCCTGGTCCACAGCCGGGGGAGCTCGAGCGGGCCGATGAGACCGCGCTCCTCGCCCTGGTCAGCGAGGGCCGCGGTGAACTTTCGGGCAAGACCGACCCGCGGGCCGAACAGGGATGCCGCGGCCTGCGGCTCCTGTTCTACGGCAGATGTTTCACGTGGAACATCAGCCACGACGGATGACCGTGTGCCGATCCGCGCCCTCGCCGTACGACTCCGAGACGAGCCCGTGCTCGGCGACGATGTCGTGGATCAGCTTCCGCTCGTAGCTCGACATCGGGGGAAGCGACGCCTGCGACGCTCCTTCGTCCAGCCGCGAGATCGCACGCTCGACGAGCTTCTCGAGCTGGCTTTGGCGGGCGTCGCGCGACCCGGCCACATCGAGGATCAAGCGGGAGAACCGGCCCGTCTTCGTCTGCACCGCGATGCGCGTGAGCTCCTGCAGCGCCTGCACCGTGTCGGGGTCCGACAGGACGCTCAGCGCCGCCGGGTCGTCGTTCTCCACGGAGACGTACGCCCGGCCGCTGCGGACATCCAGCGCGAGGTCGCCGTCGATGTCGGCGATGTCGAGGATGCCCTCGAGGTAGTCGGCGGCGATGTCGCCTTCGGCCTCGAGCTGCTCCACGGACGGCGCCGTGCGCGCGTCGACGGTCTGGTCAGACGTCTGGGTCATGAGGATTCCTTGTCCGCGTCAGGACGTGCCGTCGGCTTGCCTTTCTGAGACTGCTTCTTCGCGCGCTGCTTGCCGATCGGCTGCTGACGCTTCGGGGCCTGCTCCTTGGCCCGCTGGGCCTCTTCGAACAGTCGCTGCTGCTCCGCCTCGAACTTCTCCAGCGGAATGACCCGGCCCTTGGAGTCGAGTGCCTTGCCCCGCTTGGCGAGTCGCTCCTCGCGAGCCTTGGCGGCCTCCGAACCGGGGGTCGGCAGGTTGCGGATCACGATGAACTGCTGCGCCATGGTCCAGAGGTTCGAGACGAACCAGTACATGACGACGCCGAGCGGGAAGAAGACGCCCGAGAAGATGAAGGCCAGCGGCAGAACGTAGAGCATGATCTTCTGCATCTGGTACGCCTGGCCGGTCTTGGACTCGGGCGACAGGTTCTTCGAGATGATCTGCAGCTGCGTGAAGAACTGCGAGGCGATCATCAGCACGACGAGCACCACGAGGATCGCGACCGTGGCGGTCTGGTTCTCGCTGATCGCCTCGGTCATGTTGATGTGCAGCGGAGCGACGCCGAACAGCTCGGCGTCGTAGAACTGCCGGGTGAGATCGGCGTTGAGAAGGCCCACGCCGCCCACACCCCACTCGGCGTGACGCTTGACCTCGCTGAGCGTGTAGAACATGCCCAGCAGGATCGGCATCTGCACGAGGAGCGGCAGACAGCTCGCCAATGGCGTCGTGCCGTGCTTCTTGTACATCGCCATGGTCTCGCGACTCATGGCCTCGCGGGAGAGCTGGTCCTTCTTGCCGCGATACCGTTCCTGGATCTTGCGCATCTCGGGCGCGAGCTCCAGCATCTTCCGCTGACTCTTGATCTGGCGGACGAACAGCGGGATGAGCGCCGCGCGGACCACAATCACGAGGCCGACAATAGACAAAACCCAGGTCAGACCCGTATCCGGGGCCATTCCGATGGAGGTGAACACCCAGTGCCAGAACACGAGGATCGTCTCGACGACCCACTTGAAGGGCCACATGATCGTGCTGAAGAAATCGAGGTCCCCGGGAGGCGGGGTCGTGGGGTTCGGGACCGCCGGCGTAGGGGTCGCGGCGAAGAGATCCAGCAAGGATCAGTCCTTTCTGCGGGGCACGACGAATCCGTGCGGAGTCAGGTGGTGTCGGAAGTGGGAGTGCGGCGGGACATCATCGATGCCGCCGGCCGCCCAGGGGTGGCAGCGTGCCAGTCGGGCGGCGGCCAGGCCCGACCCTTTCAGCGCTCCGTGCTGCTGGACCGCTCCGAGAGCGTACGCCGAGCAC
Organism: Microbacterium pasadenense; assembly: GCF_047246565.1. Lineage (NCBI taxonomy): Bacteria > Bacillati > Actinomycetota > Actinomycetes > Micrococcales > Microbacteriaceae > Microbacterium > Microbacterium pasadenense. Next base: position 328,775 of record NZ_JBFOKN010000001.1, read on the forward strand.
GAGGGGTAGTACTTGCAGACGTCGCCGTAGACGCGTGAGACGGTGGCCCGGTAGCCGTGCAGCAGCCCGATCAGCAGATTCCGGGGGATGAGCGGGACCGCACCGAGGGCGGCGGCGGGCTCGAAGCCGGCCTCGCCCCGCGTGTACGACGGCAGCGCGGAGACGCTCACGCCGCAGCCTTCTTGTCGAGGCAGCGGATGACCTCTGCGCGGAGCGCGCTGAAGTCGGCGGATGCCGAACTGGGAAGCGCGCGGATGACCACGTCGGCGCCGACCCGCACGTCGGGCAGCGCTTCTGCGCAGATCGCCTTGAGTCGACGGCGGACCGTGTTGCGCACGACAGCGCCCCCCACTTGCTTGCTCACAATGAAGCCGAAGCGTGGAGGGCGCTGCTCAGAAGTGCGGATGACGTGCGTGACGGTGTGCGATGCGGCACAGCGGGCACCGCCGCGGACGACGGCTCGGTAGTCCGCCCCGCGGGTGATGCGATTCCCGCGCGTCAGCACCGTGACCGGGTCAGGCCGAGAGCTCGGTGCGACCCTTGGCGCGGCGTGCCGCGAGGATCGCACGGCCGGCGCGCGTGTGCATGCGGGCGCGGAAGCCGTGCTTCTTGGCGCGGCGGCGGTTGTTGGGCTGGAAGGTGCGCTTGCTCATGAAGATCACTCCGGATCGGCGGGGTCACCCGAGCGCTCTAGACCGGGGACACAGGAACATGGGGGACTCGCCCGTGAAGGCATAAGTCAACCGACCTAGGATACGTCGAGATCCACGAGATCCCAAACCGAGCCGGGCCGACCGGCCATTATGCACCGACGGCCGGGGCACGCTGGCGACGACACGCTGACCGGTTCTACAGTGGATTTTGCCTTGCGCGGCGGTCGGAACTACCGTGAAGCGGATAGTTATCCACAGGCTGTACACAGAGCCTTCCACATCTTTCTCCACACCCGGGAGGGTCATGTCCGAGCACGACGTTCCGGATGTCCCCGTCTGGACTGCCGTCCTGGATGCCCTCGCCACCGACGACCGCGTCACGCCGCAGCTCCAGGGGTTCCTCAGCCTGGCGGTCGCGCAGGGCGTCATGGGCGGCACCCTCTACCTCGATGTCCCGAACGATCTGACCGCGGCGCAGCTCAACAAGCGGCTCCGGGGACCGATCATGGAGGCGCTCGCCCAGGTCGACGCCGAGCCCGCCGCCACGACGTTCCGCGTCGTGGTCAATCCCGAGCTCGTCGACAGCCACCTGACGGCTCCGGTTCCGGTGCAGTCGGCACTGTCGCCGACGCCGGCGACGCCGAACCGGCCGACGGGGGACGAGTACCTCGAGCAGGCGGCACCGGCATCCCGCAGCGACACGCGCCTGAACCCCAAGTACACGTTCGACAACTTCGTCATCGGCCAGTCGAACCGCTTCGCCCATGCGGCCGCCGTCGCGGTGGCCGAGGCGCCGGCGAAGGCCTACAACCCGCTGTTCATCTACGGCGACTCCGGATTGGGCAAGACCCACCTGCTGCACGCCATCGGCGATTACGCCATCAACCTCTACTCCGGCATCAAGGTCCGCTACGTGTCGAGCGAGGAATTCACCAACGACTTCATCAACTCGATCGTCAACAACCGCGGCGCCGCCTTCCAGGCCCGGTACCGCGAGGTCGACATCCTCCTCATCGACGACATCCAGTTCCTGCAGGGTCGCGCCGAGACGCAGGAGGCGTTCTTCCACACCTTCAATCAGCTGCACGACCACGACAAGCAGGTCGTGATCACGAGCGATGTCGCCCCGCGCCTGCTCACCGGGTTCGAGGACCGCATGCGCAGCCGATTCGAGTGGGGCCTCATCACCGACGTCCAGGCGCCCGACCTCGAGACGCGCATCGCCATCCTGCGCAAGAAGGCGCAGTCCGAGCGGCTGCAGGTGCCCGACGAGGTCCTCGAGTACATCGCGACCAAGGTGTCGAGCAACATCCGCGAGCTCGAGGGCGCGCTCATCCGCGTCTCCGCCTTCGCCAATCTCAATCGCTCCACCCTGGACATCTCGCTCGCCCAGACGGTGCTGCGGGACATCGTCGACCACGACGACGCGAACATCATCTCGCCGAGCGACATCATCACCGCCACGGCGCAGTACTTCCGCCTCAGTGTCGACGACCTCTACGGATCGAGCCGGTCGCAGTCGATCGCGACGGCGCGCCAGATCGCGATGTACCTCTGCCGCGAGCGGACGAGTCTGTCGCTTCCGAAGATCGGGCAGCTCTTCGGCGGCCGCGACCACACCACCGTGATGTACGCGTACAAGAAGATCAGCGAGCTCATGAAGGAGCGGCGCTCGATCTACAACCAGGTGTCTGAGATCACGTCGCAGCTGGGGCGCTCCGCACGCTGACCCTGCTTGACAGGAACTGCTCGAACCCGCATCATCCGCGTTTCCCCATGTGTGGAGAGCCTGTGGATAACTCCCCGGCGACGGGGACGGATTGTGAACGGCGGGTGAGCTCCTGTGGATGACCGCCGGAACACCGCCTCGGCCCGGATCCCTTGTGTCACGGGCTTTCCGCAGCGCGTCCACAACTTACAGACGTGTAGTTCCCACTCGTTCAGCGGCATCGGCAGAGTTATCCACACTTTCCACAGCCGTTAACACCATGACAGATCCCTCTCTAAGAAAATCCCGATCCGATCACCCTGTGGGGAACGGCCTGTGGAATCCGGTGCGCATGCGGGCGCTTCCGGATGCACGGAGGGTGGGCACTAGCATGGGAGGGCCCATCACGCCGTCAAGGGAGCACCTGTGAAGTTTCACGTCAATCGCGACGTCTTCAGCGAAGCCGTGTCATTCGTCGTGAAGCTGCTCCCGCAGCGGAACCCGCAGCCGATCCTCGCCGGCGTGCTGATCGAGGCGTCCGAGGCCGGTCTGTCGCTCGCGGCGTTCGACTACGAGGCATCCGCCCGCACCCTCATCGAGGCGACGGTCGACGAACCGGGCACGATCCTGGTCCACGGCCGGCTCCTGTCGGAGATTGCGAACCGCCTTCCGAACGCGCCCATCCAGATCGAGCAGGATGCCGACGGCGAGATCCTGCTCACCTGCGGGTCGGCGCGCTTCACGCTCGCCTCGATGCCGGTCGCGGAATATCCCGCCATCCCCGAGGTGACCGGTGAATCCGGACTGGTTCCGGGTGAGGACTTCTCGACCGCCATCGCACAGGTCGCATTCGCGGCATCCCGCGACGACGTCACTCCCGTGCTGACCGGTGTCCAGCTCGAGGTGACCGGCAACGAGCTGAGCCTCGTCGCCACCGACCGGTACCGCGTCGCCCTCCGTGAGATCCAGTTCGACAACGGCGCCGTCGCCCGCGAGGACGCGACGACCGCCCTCGTCCCCGCGCGCACGCTGACCGAGGTCGGCAAGACCTTCTCGCACGCCGGCGACATCCAGGTCTCGTTCTCGGGATCCGGCGACCGCGAGATCATCGCGTTCACCGCCGGCAACAAGACGGTGACGTCGCTGCTCATCAAGGGCAACTTCCCGCCGGTCCGCCGCCTGTTCCCCGAGCAGACCGAGCACTTCGCCGTCGTCAACACAGCCGAGCTCGCCGAGGCCGTCCGGCGCGTGTCCCTCGTCCTCGACCGTTCGGCGCCGCTGCGCTTCACGTTCACCGACGAGGGCGTCTCGATGGATGCCTCGGGCACGGAACAGGCCCGCGCGACGGAATCGGTCGATGCGACCCTCGCCGGCGAGGACGTCACCCTCGGCCTGAATCCGCAGTACCTGCTGGAGGCTCTCGGCGCCGTCAAGAGCGAGTTCACGCGCATTACCTTCACCTCGAGCGAGAACGCGAACAAGCTCAGCCCCGTGCTGATCACTGCGCAGACCTCCGGCACGCCGGAGAGCTTCAAGTACCTGCTGCAGCCGAACCTGCTGCTGCGCTGATCGGACCGCTGTTCCGGGGTCCGCTGTCAGGGCCGGCGAATAGGGTGATCTGGTGATCGTGGAGCACCTCAGCCTTGTGGACTTCCGCAACTATGCGGCAGCCGACGTCGTGCTGGTGGCGGGCCCGAACGTCTTCGTCGGCCGCAACGGCCAGGGCAAGACGAATCTGGCCGAGGCGATCGGCTACTTCGCCACCCTCGGCTCGCACCGTGTGTCGCAGGATGCGCCGATGGTGCGCTACGGCGCGGATGCCGCGTTCGTGCGGGCGCGGCTCGGGTACGGCGAGCGGCGGGTCCAGCTCGAGGCGCAGCTGAACCGGTCGGGGTCGAACAAGGCCCGGGTGAACGGGTCGCCGGTGCGGACCTCCGAGCTGCCGCGGTATGCGCAGGTCGTGCTGTTCGCGCCGGAAGACCTGCAGATCGTCCGCGGCGACCCGTCCTCACGGCGGCGCTTCGCCGATCAGCTGCTCATCCAGCGCGCGCCGCGGCTGGCCGGGGTCCTCGGCGACTACGACCGGGTGCTCAAGCAGCGGACGGCTCTCCTCAAGTCGGCACGGGCGCGCGGTCTCCGCGCCGAGCAGCTCACGACCCTCGACGTGTGGGACGACAAGCTCGTCGGCCTGGGAACCGAGATCATCCTCGCCCGCGTGCGGCTGGCCGAGGATCTCGGGGAGCCGCTCCGCGCCGCCTACCGGGCGATCGCGGGCGCAGATCACGATCCGAGGCTGGGCTGGGCGCTCAGCGTCGCCGGGACCGATCCCGAGGAGGACCCCTCACGATCGGAGGGAGCATCCGCGCCGAGCGGGGCGGATGCCGTCGCCGCCGCGTTCCGGGCGGCCCTCCACGACCGGCGCTCGCAGGAGCTGGAGCGCGGTGTCACCCTCGTCGGCCCGCACCGCGACGACCTGCTGCTGCAGCTGCGCGGACTTCCGGTGAAGGGCTACGCCTCGCACGGCGAATCGTGGTCCGTCGCGCTGTCGCTGCGGCTCTCGTCCGCGCAGCTGCTGCGCGACCAGCTGCGGCTGGGGGATCCCATCGTGATCCTCGACGACGTCTTCGCCGAGCTCGACGCCGACCGGCGTGCCCGGCTGGCCGACATCGTCGCCGACTTCGAGCAGGTCATCGTGACGGCCGCCGTCGAGGGCGATGTCCCCGAGGCGCTGCGCGCGCGCACCGTGCGCGTCGAGGCCGGCACGATCGTGGCGGATGCCGATGTCTGACGTGCCCGAGATCCCCGAGACGACGGCGACGTACCTCCGGCTGCGCGGACTCGAGCCGTCCGCACACAAACGGCGGCGGCGGAAGCGTCGCGACGCGGACGACGAGAACCTGCCGTTCGCGCCCGGTCGCGATCCGAAGGGGCTCGGCGACCTGATCTCCGACCTCACCCGGCAGTCGGGCTGGGAGCCGCAGCTCGCCCGGGAGGACCTCGTGCTGCAGTGGGCCGAGGTCGCCGGTGAGGAGACCGCCCGCCACGCGGACCCGGTGGCGCTCAGCGACGGCGTCCTGACCGTGCAGTGCGATTCGACGGCGTGGGCCAAGAACCTGCACCTGATGCGATCGACGATCGTGACCGAGCTCGTCCGCCGCTTCCCCGAGGCGGGGGTCCAGACGGTCCGTTTCGTCGGGCCGGACGTCCCCTCCTGGAAATGGGGCCCCAGAGCCGTTCCAGGCCGGGGTCCTCGCGATACCTACGGCTGAGGCACGTCCGGGATCCTCTGGTCGGCATTCGGCGCGTCAGCGGGGCTTTCAGCGGCGGAAGCGACCCGGATACCGATAGACTGGGAACAAGCCCCGGCCGATGGATGTGGAGCGCGCGAACCGATGACCTCAGATACCCCCGACAATGTTCCCGAGGAACTCGATCCGCAACCCGCGAAGAAGATTCCCGCGGAGTACGGGGCGGATGAGATCCAGGTCCTCGAAGGACTGGAGGCGGTGCGCAAGCGTCCCGGCATGTACATCGGGTCGACCGGTGAACGCGGCCTCCACCACCTCGTCTACGAGATCGTCGACAACGCGGTGGATGAAGCCCTCGCCGGCTACTGCGACACGATCCACGTCACGATCCTCGCCGACGGCGGACTCCGCGTCGTCGACAACGGGCGTGGCATCCCGGTGGACCCGCACAGCTCCGATCCCAGCAAGTCGACCGTCGAGGTCGTCCTCACCGTCCTCCACGCCGGCGGCAAGTTCGGCGGCGGCGGCTACGCCGTCTCGGGCGGTCTGCACGGCGTCGGCTCGTCCGTCGTGAACGCGCTGTCGACGCGGTTCGAGGTCGAGATCAAGCGTCAGGGTCACGTCTGGAACCAGACCTTCGGTCAGGGCGGCAAGCCGCTGGCGCCGCTCGCGAAGGGCGCGGAGACCGACGAGACCGGAACGACGGTCACGTTCTGGCCGGATGCCGGGATCTTCGAGTCCGTCGACTTCGACTACGTCACCCTGCGGACCCGCTTCCAGCAGACCGCGTTCCTCAACAAGGGGCTGCGGATCACCCTGACCGACGAGCGGCCCGACGCGACGACGGTCGTCGACCTCGACGAGGGCGGCTCCGAGACGCAGCAGCGTCACGACGACTTCCTCTACGAGCGCGGCCTCGTCGACTACGTCGAGTACCTGAACAAGGTGCGCAAGGCCGAGATCGTCAACGAGGACATCATCGAGATCGAGTCCGAGGACACGGTCCGGCACATCTCGCTCGAACTCGCGATGCAGTGGACGACGAGCTACACCGAGAGCGTCTTCACCTTCGCCAACACAATCAACACCCACGAGGGCGGCACCCACGAAGAGGGGTTCCGCGCCGCGCTCACGGTGCACATCAACCGGTACGCCCGCGAGAAGGGCCTTCTCAAGGAGAAGGACGACAACCTCGCCGGTGAGGACATCCGCGAAGGGCTGACAGCGGTCATCTCGGTCAAGCTGTCCGAGCCGCAGTTCGAAGGCCAGACGAAGACGAAGCTCGGCAACACCGAGGCGAAGGCGTTCGTCCAGAAGATCGTCGGCGACCAGCTCATCGACTGGCTCGACCGTAACCCCGGCCAGGCGAAGCGCGTCATCACGAAGGCCATCGACGCGGCCACCGCCCGCCTCGCGGCGAGGAAGGCGCGCGAGACCGCCCGCCGCAAGAGCGTCTTCGAGTCCGCCTCGATGCCGGAGAAGCTCAAGGACTGCACGAGCAAGGATCCGTCCATCAGCGAGATCTTCCTCGTCGAGGGCGACTCCGCCGGCGGCTCGGCGGTGTCGGGACGCGACCCGGAGCGTCAGGCGATCCTGTCGCTGCGCGGCAAGATCCTCAACGTCGAGAAGGCGCGCCTCGACCGCGCCCTCGGCAACGCGGAGATCCAGGCGATGATCCAGGCCTTCGGGACGGGCATCGGCGAGGACTTCAACGTCGACAAGGCGCGGTATCACAAGATCGTCCTCATGGCGGATGCCGACGTCGACGGCCAGCACATCACCACGCTCCTGCTCACCCTGCTGTTCCGCTACATGCGCGGTCTCGTCGAAGCCGGGTTCGTCTACCTCGCCCAGCCCCCGCTGTACCGGCTGAAGTGGTCGAACTCCGCCCACGAGTACGTCTACAGCGACACCGAGCGCGACGCGCTCATGCGAGCGGGCGTCGCCGACGGCAAGCGCATCCCGAAGGACAACGGCGTGCAGCGCTACAAGGGCCTCGGCGAGATGAACGCCAAGGAGCTGTGGGAGACCACGATGAACCCCGAGACGCGAACGCTCCGTCAGGTGACGATCGACGACGCCGCAGCGGCGGACGAGATCTTCTCCGTGCTCATGGGTGAGGACGTCGAGGCGCGGCGCGGGTTCATCCAGCGCAACGCCAAGGACGTCCGGTTCCTGGACATCTGACCCGCAGGCATCCGATCGACGGCATCCGACCCCGCCCGGGCGGCTGCGCGCACGACGGAGAAAACGAAGACTGAGAGAACATGGCTGACGAAGAACGTCCTGACCCGACCGCCGGGTACGCGCACGGCAACATCGACCAGGTCGACCTCCAGGTCGAGATGCAGCGGAGCTACCTCGACTACGCGATGAGCGTCATCGTCGGGCGCGCGCTGCCCGACGTCCGGGACGGGCTGAAGCCCGTGCACCGGCGCGTGCTCTACGGCATGTTCGACGGCGGCTACCGTCCCGACAAGGCGTTCTCGAAGTGCGCGCGCGTCGTCGGCGAGGTCATGGGTCAGTACCACCCGCACGGAGACAGCGCGATCTACGACGCGCTCGTGCGTCTCGTGCAGCCGTGGTCGATGCGCTATCCGCTCGCCGACGGTCAGGGCAACTTCGGCTCCCCGGGCAACATGGGAGCGGCGGCCCCCCGGTACACCGAGACGAAGATGGCGCAGCTCGCGCTCGAGATGGTCCGGGACATCGACGAGGATACCGTTGACTTCGAGGACAACTACGACGGTCGCACGCAGGAGCCGTCGGTCCTGCCGGCGCGCTTCCCGAACCTCCTGGTCAACGGCTCCGTCGGCATCGCGGTCGGCATGGCCACGAACATCCCGCCGCACAACCTGCGCGAGGTGGCCGCGGGTGCGCTGTGGGCGCTCGAGAACCCGGATGCCACCCGGGACGAGCTGCTCGCGGCCCTGATGGAGCGGATCCCCGGACCCGACTTCCCCACCGGCGCGCAGATCCTCGGCACCAAGGGCATCCGCGAGGCGTACCGCACCGGCCGCGGATCGGTCACGATGCGCGCGGTGGTCAACGTCGAGGAGATCCAGAACCGCACGTGCCTCGTCGTGACGGAGCTGCCCTACCAGGTCAACCCCGACAACGTCGCCGCGAAGATCACGATGCTCGCGCGCGAGGGCAAGCTCAGCGGCATCGCCGACATCCGCGACGAGACGAGCGATCGCACCGGTCAGCGCCTGGTCATCGTGCTCAAGCGGGATGCGGTCGCCAAGGTCGTCCTGAACAACCTGTACAAGCACACGCAGCTGCAGGAGAACTTCGGCGCGAACATGCTGGCGATCGTCGACGGCGTGCCGCGCACGCTGCCGATCGACGGCTTCATCAGCTACTGGCTGACGCATCAGTTCGAGGTCATCGTCCGCCGGACGCAGTACCGGCTGCGCGAGGCCGAGAAGCGCATGCACATCCTGCGCGGGTACCTGAAGGCGCTCGACGCGCTCGACGAGGTCATCGCGCTCATCCGGCGCTCCCCCACGGTGGACGAGGCGCGCGATGGCCTGAAGTCGCTCCTCGACATCGACGACGCCCAGGCGGATGCCATCCTCTCGATGCAGCTGCGCCGTCTCGCCGCCCTGGAGCGCCAGAAGATCATCGACGAGGCGACGGAGCTCGAGCTCAAGATCGCCGACCTCAACGAGATCCTGGCGTCGCGGGATCGTCAGAGCACGATCATCGCGACCGAGCTGAGCGAGATCGTCGCCAAGTTCGGCGACGAGCGCCGCACGCACATCCTCCACGGGTTCGACGGTGACATGTCGATGGAAGACCTGATCCCGCAGGAGGAGATCGTCGTCACCGTCACCCGGAACGGCTACGTCAAGCGCACCCGCAGCGACAACTACCGGTCGCAGCACCGCGGCGGCAAGGGCGTCAAGGGCGCGCAGCTGCGGGCCGACGACGTCGTCGAGCACTTCTTCGTCACGACGACGCATCACTGGCTGCTGTTCTTCACGACGAAGGGCCGCGTCTACCGCGCCAAGGGCTACGAACTCCCCGAGGCCGGACGCGACGCCAAGGGGCAGCACGTCGCGAACGTCCTCGCCCTGCAGCCCGGCGAGGAGATCGCGCAGATCCTCGACATCCGCGACTATGCGGCCGCCGAGTACCTCGTCCTCGCGACGCGGGACGGCAAGATCAAGAAGACCGCGCTGAGCGAGTACGACACCAACCGCCAGGGCGGGATCATCGCGATCCGCCTGCGTGGACAGGACGAAGAGGACGGCGACGAGCTGGTCTCCGCACTGCTCGTCGACAGCACCGACGACATCCTGCTCATCTCGCGGCTCGGCATGTCGCTGCGCTTCACCGCGACCGATGAGTCGCTGCGGCCCATGGGGCGCTCGACGGAGGGCGTGAAGGGCATGGCGTTCCGGGAGGACGACAGCCTGCTCTCGGCATCCGTCGCCCGCGAGGAGGGCTACGTCTTCGTGGTGACGCAGGGCGGCTACGCCAAGCGCACGTCGGTCGACCAGTACCGCGTCCAGGGACGCGGCGGACTCGGCATCAAGGTGGCGAAGCTGAACGACGACCGGGGCGAGCTCGCGGGCGGTCTGATCGTCGGCGAGGAGGACGAGGTCCTGGTGGTTCTTGCCAGCGGCAAGGTGGTACGCTCGGCCGTTGCCGAGGTGCCGGCCAAGGGCCGCGACACGATGGGCGTCGTCTTCGCCCGTCCCGACGACGAGGATCGGATCCTGGCGATCGCCCGCAACGGCGAGCGAGGACTGACCGAAGACGCCGTTGCCGTCGCCGCCGAGACCGCAGACGCCGCGGCAGCCGAGACCCCGGGAGAGACTGACGCATGAGCACCGTAGCCGACAAGCTGGCCAAGAAATCGTCGAGCAAGACGAGCGCGAAGCAGGTCCGCCTGCGGCTCGTCTACGTCGATTTCTGGTCCGCCGTGAAGCTGTCGTTCCTGGCGGCGGTGGCACTCGCGATCGTCACGATCGTCGCCACCTTCCTCGTCTTCATCGTGCTGCAGTCCACCGGCCTCATCACGCAGGTCGATGAGCTGCTGAAGGCGGTGACCGACAACAGCTTCTCGCTCGCGTCGTTCCTCAGCCTCCCCCAGGTGATGGCGTTCGCCGCGGTCGTGGCGATCCTGAACCTCATCGTGGTGACCGTGCTCGGCGCGGTCGTCGCGGGCATCTACAACCTGATGGTGAAGGTGACCGGCGGGCTGCTGGTCGGGTTCACCTCGAACTGACCTGCGGAAATCCGGATGCCGCCCGCGAAGCGGCATCCGGATTCGTCAAACACCGCCATCTTCGGGTAAAGTCTTGGAGGTTGGCGGCGCAGGTCGGCAACAAGACGGGGCTATAGCTCAGGCGGTTAGAGCGCTTCACTGATAATGAAGAGGTCCCAGGTTCAAGTCCTGGTAGCCCCACACGAAATCCCCTTCCGGGGCCTTAGCTCAGTTGGTAGAGCGCCTGCTTTGCAAGCAGGATGTCAGGAGTTCGAATCTCCTAGGCTCCACATTTCTTGACAGCGAGTCCCAGTAGGGTGATCCCGTGGACATCCGCGTCGCTGCGTACGCCGTCATCACCGACGAGGACCGGGTGCTGCTCGCGCACTGGAACGACGCGCGCCGGCCGGCATGGACGATGCCGGGCGGCGGACTCGAAGAGGGTGAGGATCCACGGGATGCGGCCGTGCGCGAGGTCCTCGAGGAGACGGGGTTCCACGTGGAACTCGACGGCATCCTCGGTGTGGACTCGCACGTCATCGCCGCCAAGGACCGGATCTCCGGCGGCGGCGCGCTCCACGCCCTCCGCATCCTCTACCGCGCGCACATCGTCGGCGGCGACCTCCGGAACGAGACCGACGGCTCGACGGACGAAGCCGCGTGGTTCACCGTCCGCCAGGTCGCCGGCCTCACTCGCGTCAGCCTCGTGGACATCGCGCTGCGGATGGCGGGGCTCGTGCGTCAGCCCTGAGGTGGCGCGATGACCTCGGAGATGTCGGCCACCGTCGCTCCGTACGCCTCGATCAGCGCATCGGCGTCGACGAACAGGCTGTAGCCGTGAATCCCGGCGCCCATCGCGATCCGGCGCCCCACGATGTCGGCGTCGGCGAAGACCGGCCAGTCCGTGGAGCTGCCGATGGGCGTGATCGTGCCCCGCTCGTAGCCGGTCGCGGCCAGGGCGAGCTCGGCGTCCGGCAGCCGAAGCTTGTTCACGCCGACGGCCGCGCGGAGCTTCGGCCACGAGATGGCGCGGTCCCCCGGGATCAGGGCGAACAGGAAGGTGTCGTCACTGCGCTTGACCACCAGGGTCTTCACGATGTCGGACGGCTGCAGGCCGAGGAGGGATGCCGCCTCGGCCAGGCTGGCGGCGTCGGGGCGCTGCCGGAACTCGATGGGCAAAGACCGAGAGCGCGCCGCTTCCGCGACGCGCTCTGACGGTTCGGCCCTGTCGTCGGGCACGGGGACGCTCAGGCGTCGGGCGCGCGCAGCGGGTCGTCGGCCACCCACAGCTCGTCGTCCGCACGCAGCGTCTGCCACGCGGCGTAGAGGACACCGGCCGTGGCCGCGACTCCGAGGATGATGGCGATGACGCTCCCGGCGCCCATGCCCTTCTTCTTCGCCGGTGCGGCGACGGTGAGGGTCTTCGTGGCTTTCGCGCCGGCCTTCGCGGCGTTCTTCTTGAACTTCTCGACGTCGAAGCCGCCGAGGCCCTTGCCGTGGGCGAGGGAGTGACGCTTCTGGCTCGCCACGTCCCAGACGGACATGGCGGTGCCGACCACGGCGCCCGCTGCGGGCACGACGGCGCCGTTGAGGACGCGACGGCCGGTCGCGACGCCCTGCTCGAGGTACGGCGCGGCGTACTTCTCGTAGGAGTGCTGCACGGTCGGTACGACGTGCTCGCGGTTGTAGTTGCCGAGCTGGCGGCCAGCTTCGCGAGCCACGTGACCGGCTTCGTTCACCAGAACCTGCTGGCTCTCCCACAGCTTGTTGGCCTGGCTCTGCAGCTTGCGGAGTTCCTTCTTGCGCTTGCGGTTGAGGCTCAAGGTGTGCCCTCCCTTATCCGGGTTCGATCCGGGGACGATTGTTCCCCCATACTGCCAGACCCGCGCCGCCGTCCAAGGGGGTTGAAAGTGAGAGAATGATCGGTATGCCGATTCACTCCGCTGTTGCGACCCTGCACACCAACCACGGCGACATCGTCGTCAACCTGTTCGGCGATCAGGCGCCGCGCACCGTCCAGAACTTCATCGGTCTCGCCGACGGCTCGCAGAGCTGGACCCACCCCGCCACCGGGAAGCCCGGCGAGGGCCCGCTCTACACCGATGTGATCTTCCACCGCATCATCCCCGGCTTCATGATCCAGGGCGGCGACCCGCTCGGTCAGGGTGTCGGCGGCCCGGGCTACAACTTCGACGACGAGATCAGCCCCGAGCTGACCTTCGGCACGCCCTACCTGCTCGCCATGGCCAACGCCGGACTGCGCCGCAATGCCATCACCGGCAAGGCGGAGGGCACGAACGGATCGCAGTTCTTCATCACGACCGACCCCACCCCCTGGCTCAACGGCAAGCACACCATCTTCGGTGAGGTCGCCGACGACGCGTCCCGTGCTGTGGTCGACGCGATCGCGGCCGTGCCCACCGGTGCGCAGGACCGCCCGGTCGAGCCCGTCGTCATCTCCTCGATCGACATCGCGGGCGTCTGACCGAGGACGTGAGCTCCACCGATCCCCGGAGCAACCCGGACAACTTCTGTTACCGGCATCCGCAGCGACAGAGCTTCGTGCTCTGCCAGCGATGCCTGCGCACGATCTGCCACGAGTGCCAGACGCCGATGCCTGTGGGCGTCATCTGTCCCGAGTGCCTGGCCGAGCAGCAGAAGGGTGCGCGCGCAGCCGATGTGAAGCGCATGCCGGGACGGATCGCGCGGAAGATGCGCAGCGACCGCCCGATCATGACGTACGCCATCATGATCGTGACGATCGCGTCGTACCTGATCGGGCTGATCCCGGGGATCGGTGACACGGTCCGCGGCGCCCTCGCGTTCAACAGCGCGGCGCTGCTCCCTGGACCGTTCTTCGAGCCGTGGCGCATGCTGACCGTGGCGGTGGTGCACGCGAGCCCGCTGCCGTTCCACGTCGGGCTCAACATGCTCGCGCTCTGGGCACTGGGCCGGTCGCTCGAGCCGGCCCTCGGCCGCGGCCGCTTCCTCGCGCTCTACCTGTTGAGCGCGGCCGGCGGGTCGGCGCTGGTCGCCCTCATCGATCCCTTCAGCTGGGTCGTGGGCGCGTCGGGTGCCGTGTGGGGTCTGCTGGGTGCGATGTTCATCATCGGCCGCAACCTCGGCGTGAACGTCATGCCGATCGTGATCCTGCTCGGGATCAACCTCGTGTTCTCGTTCCTCGGATCGGGGATCTCGTGGCAGTCGCACATCGGCGGCGGGCTGGTGGGCCTGCTCGTCGGGTGGATCTTCTCCCGCACGCGAGGCCCTCGGCAGCAGGGCCGGCAAGCTCTGCTGCTGGGCGCGGTGGCGGTCGGGGTGCTCGCGGTCAGCTTCGCGGTGCCGCCGATCCTGTACACCTGAGGAAGTTATCCACAGGTCCATCCACAGGGTGGGGAGAAATCACACCGGTGTAATTCGCCCGATCGGGATGCCGCGTCAGCGCCAGCGCGTGGTCATCAGGAAGCCGACGAACGCGATGCCGAAGCCGATGACGAGGTTCCAGGCCGTGATGCCCGGAATGGGGTACTGCTGGCCGCTCAGGTAGAAGACGATGATCCAGACGAGCCCGATCAGCATCAGCCCCAGCATGATCGGCTTGAACCAGACCGGGTTGGGAGCCGCGTCGCCTTCGGGTTCGACGAGCTGGTCCTCGTCCTTGTCTCTCCGTGCCATGGCCGAAAGTCTACCTGCCAGCCTCAGCACAGCCTGTCCTGATTAGAATCCGAATCGTGACCGAGCCCACCTCGCCCTCTGCGGAGCCGACCCGCCGCTCACGTCGCGCGCGCAGCCGCCCTCGTGCCACGTTCCTCAGCGTGCTCGGCGAGGTCTTCCTCACGCTCGGCATCCTGGCTCTGATGTACGTCAGCTGGCACACCTGGATCGGTGACATCATCATCTCCAGCCAGAAGCACGCCGAGGCCGACGCCCTCGCCGAGCAGTGGGCGCAGGAGCCGGCTGAGGCGGAACCGCACGAGCCCGCGGCGAGCCCGGCGGACCCCGCCGACGTGCAGATCCCGGTCCTCGGCGATCAGGAGCACGGGGATGTCTTCGGGATCATGCGCGTGCCGCGCTTCGGGTCGGACTGGAAGTTCAACATCGCGTCCGGCATCTCGCGGCCCGACATCCTCGATGAGGGGGAGATCGGCCATTACCCCGACACTGCGATGCCGGGCGACATGGGCAACACCGCCTACGCGGCTCACCGCTGGACGTCCGGTGCGGCGTTCGACCCCATCGACGAGCTCGTCATCGGCGATGCCATCGTCGTCGAGACGAAGGCCGGCTGGTACACGTACCGGTTCCGGTCGCTGGAGTACGTGCAGGACACCCAGGTGGACGTGCTCGCCCCGGTCCCGAACAAGTCCGATGTCGCCGCCAACGGCCGCTACCTGACGCTCACCAGCTGCGCCCCGAAGCTGAACATGCTCGAGCGCATCATCGCGTACGCGGTCTTCGAGGAATTCACGCCGCGATCCGCCGGAGCGCCGGCATCCCTGACGGACGGAGTGACCGCCTGATGTACGCCGCTTTCTGGCGAGTTCTCCCCGGGCCGTGGTGGGTCCGGCTGCTCATCGTGCTGGTGCTCCTCGCGGCGATCCTCTACGGACTGTACTTCCACCTGTTCCCGTGGGTGTTCCAGTTCTTCGGCCCGGAGCAGGAATCGACGATCGGCGCCGGCTGAGTGACCGCCTCTGACGGCCGCGGCATCCGCGTCCTCGTCGTCGACAACCACGACAGCTTCGTCCACACCCTGATCGGCTATCTGCGCGAGCTCGGCGCCGTCGTGACGATGGTCGAGGCCGACGCCCGGACCGCGGTGGCCGCCCTCGACTCCGACGTCGACGGCGTGCTCATCTCACCCGGCCCCGGCACCCCCGAGGACGCGGGCGACTCGCTCGACGTCGTCCGCGCGTGTGCCGAGAGACGGATGCCGCTCCTCGGCGTCTGCCTCGGCCACCAGGCCATCGGGGTCGCCTTCGGCGCCCGCGTCGGCCATGCGAGCGAAGTCATGCACGGCCGGACCGCTGCGGTCTTCCACGACGACGCGGGCGTCTTCGCGGGACTGCCGCGCCCCTTCGCCGCGACCCGGTACCACTCCCTCGCGATCGACGACCGCTCGCTGCCGCCGGAGCTGGCGGTCACCGCCTGGACGGAGTCGGGGGTGGTCATGGGCGTCGCGCACCGGGATCTGCCGATCCAGGGCGTGCAGTTCCACCCCGAGAGCGTCCTCACCGAGGGCGGCTACCGCTTGCTGGGGACCTGGCTCGAGAGCCTCGGCCTGGAAGGCGCGGCGGACAGCGGCGCACGGCTCTCGCCGCACCGCGCGCTCAGCTGAGCCTCAGGACCCGCTGCAGACGGTGAGCGTGATCTCGGAGTGCACCGGGACCTCGCCGACGTGGGACTGGACCTTCACGATGCGCGGATCCGTCGCCGGGCACGAGGGATCCTCCTCGACGACGGGCGTGAGCCCGTACGCCTCGGACTCGAGTATCTCGATCGCCTTGTCGAGCGAGTAGTTCTGCGCGAAGTCCTCGACGGTGACCGTTCCCGTCGCGATGACGACGTCCACGGCGGTCCCCTCGGGCAGCTCGTCGCCCTTCTCGACCGGGTTGTCGTCGACCGTCGCGCTGATCACGGTGTCCTCGGCGAGATCCGGGTCGGTGCGACGGCTGACCGCACCGAGTTCGAGCCCCGCATCCTCCAGCGCCGCCGTCGCCTCCTCCAGGGTCAGTGCCGACAGCGTGGGGACCGCGGCGGTCTCCACCCCGCGCGAGACGTAGACCGTGATCTCGTCATCGGCGGCGACGGTGGTCCCTGCCGCAGGACTGGTGCGGATGACCGAGTCCGCAGGCACGTCCGCGCTCGTCTCCATCTGTCGCCGTGCCGTGAGGCCGTTCTCCTCGATGACCTCGCTCGCGCGATCCCAGGTCATCGAGACGACATCGGGCACCTTGAGCGCATTGGGGGTGACCTCTTCTCCGGCGGGCCGGAATGTGCTCACCCAGATCAGGACGGAGATGAGGAGCACCGCGAGCAGGGCGATGCCCGCCCACACCCAGGCCACCGGCGGGCCTGCCTGCGTGCGTCGCATCGTGTCGTCGCTGCTGAGCTGCCGGATCGAACGCGCCGTCTCGGCGGCCTGCCGCGGATCGGCACCGTAGAGCTCGTTGCTGAGCGATTCGACCTTCCGCTTGCTCGGCGCCTTGCGGCCGGCGGCGGTGGCGAGCGTGTCACGGAACGCGACGGCGGTCTGGGGACGCTGGAACGGGTCCTTCGCGAGTGCGCGCAGGACGACGGCGTCGAGAGCGCGTGGCACCGTGTCGTTCACCTCGGAGGGCGGGACCGGCGCCTCACTGACGTGCTGGTAGGCGACGGCGATCGCATTCTCACCGCGGAACGGCGGCTGACCCGTGAGGAGCTCGTAGAGGACGATGCCGGCGGAGTAGATGTCGGCCCGCGCGTCGACGGGGTCGCCCTTGGCCATCTCGGGAGAGAAGTACGACGCGGTCCCGATGATGGCGGTCGTCTCGGCGACCGTCGAGGACGAGTCCGACACCGCACGGGCGATGCCGAAGTCCATCACCTTGACCTGGCCGGCATCCGTCACCATGACGTTGCCGGGCTTGATGTCGCGGTGGACGACGCCGGCGCGGTGGGAGTACTCGAGGGCCTCGAGGATGCCGTCGGTGTAGCGCAGTGCATCGGCGAGCGGCAGCGGGCCCTCGGCGACGATGTCCTTCAGCAGTCGTCCGGTGACGAGCTCCATCACGATGTAGGGCTCGGGACGCGTCGTGCCGTCAGGATCGGTCCGCGTCTCCTCGCCCGCGTCGAACACGCGCACGATGGCCGGGTGCGACATGCGCGACGCCGACTGCGCCTCGAGGCGGAAGCGGGTGCGGAACGCACCGTCGGCGGCGAGATCCTTCTCGAGGATCTTTATCGCGACCTGCCGGCCGAGGGTGAGATCCTCGCCGCGGTACACCGAGGCCATGCCGCCCCGGCCGATGAGGTCATCGACCCGGTAGCGACCGGATAGCACGCGCGACTGAACGGACACATCACTCCCACCGACTGATCGGGGGCAAGCCTAGCCGAGCGCTCTCGGGAGCCTCCTGAACGCCGCCGCGGTCAGCCGTCGCTGCCCTCGCCGCCCGGCGTCTCCTCCGATTCGGGCGCCGTCGCCGGGGTGATCGAGGCTGACGCCTCGCCGGACGGATCCGACGTGCGCTCGCCCGCTTCGCCCTCGCAGGTGACCGTGTAGGTGACCGACAGCACTCCGCTCTCGTCCGGGACGACGGCCGCGGGGCGGTCACCGATGCCGAAGTTGCCGGTGGACTCGCCGTTGGAATCGAACACTCCGCCGGAGAGGGTCATCGTGTAGGTCTTCACCGCGGTGCCGGAAGGGCACGTGAAGCTGTCCCACATCACATTGACAGGCGATCCGCCGGTCACGGTGCCGTCGCCGTTGCCGCCTTCGATGCGGGGGGCGGTCGGGGTGTTCAGCGGCGCGGCCGCGTCGTAGTAGGTGAGGGTGATCTCGCGGCCGAACTCGACGTTCCCCGTCGGATTCACGGCGTAGACGAGCCCCTCGTCATCTGCGGTGGCGGCCGGATTGCCGCGTTCGCAGACGACGTTCGTGAACCCGGCGTCCTCCGCGATGGCGGTCGCGTCGTCGCAGGTCTCGCCCTCCAGGCCGAGCGTTCCGGGATCATCCGCGGTCGGCTCCGGGTCCGGCGTCGGCGTGGGGCTCTCGTCAGGGGTGTCCTGCGGAGTCGGTGCCGACGAGGAGGACGTCGGTGCCGGCTGGGCGTCGCCGTTCTGGTTCGTGATGAGCGCGATGAGCGTGCCCACGAGGACGATCGCCAGGAGCGCCACGAGGGCGATGAGGGGCCAGGTCCAGGGGCTGCGCTTCTTCTTCTTCGGCTGCTCGTCGAGCTCGGCATCCGTCGGGATCGCGGCGGTGCCGGATCCGACGGCGGCGGCGCCCGTGGAGGGGAGGATCCGCGTCGCAGCGCTGGTGTCGGCGCCGGGGGTGAGGAGCTTGGTGAACTCGTCGTCCGACGACGCGGCGCCACCGATCATGGGCACGATGGCCGTGGCACCGGCGATGTCCCCGCGACGGAGCGCGGCGGCGGCGCGGGCGACGGCCGAGGTGGATGCGGGACGCTCGTCGGGCTTCTTCGCGATCATGCTGAGCACGAAGCGCTGCACGGGCTCGGCGACCGTGTCGGGGAGGGGCGGCGGGGTGTCGTTGATCTGCGCCATCGCGATGGCGACCTGCGACTCGCCCGTGAAGGGGCGCCGTCCGGCGAGCAGTTCGTACGCCACGATGCCGAGCGAGTAGATGTCGGTCGACGGCGAGGCCGCGTGACCCGACGCCTGCTCGGGCGACAGGTACTGCACGGTTCCCATGACCTGGCCGGTGGCCGTCAGCGGGACCTGGTCGGCGATGCGGGCGATCCCGAAGTCGGTGATCTTCACACGGCCGTCGGGCGTGATCAGCAGGTTGCCGGGCTTGATGTCCCGGTGGACGAGCCCGGCGGCGTGAGCGGCCTGCAGGGCGGAAGCGGTCTGGGCGACGATGTCGAGGGTCTTGTCCGTCGACAGGGCGCCCTCGCGCTCGAGGATCGTCGACAGCGCCTCACCCGGCACGAGCTCCATGACGAGGAACGCGGAGCCGTTCTCCTCGCCGTAATCGAAGACGCTCGCGATGCCCTCGTGATTGACGAGCGCGGCGTGGCGGGCCTCGGCGCGGAAGCGCTCCAGGAAGCCCGGGTCGCCCATGTACTCGTCTTTGAGGATCTTGATCGCCACCGTCCGGCCGATGACGTGGTCGGTTGCCTCCCAGACCTCGCCCATGCCACCGATGGCGATACGAGAATCCAGCTCGTACCGTCCTCCGAAGCTCACACCCTGAGAGGGTCTCATTCGCTCAGCACCGCCTCAATCACTCGTTTCGCGATCGGGGCCGCGATCCCGTTGCTCGTACCGTTCTGGCCGAGCCCTCCACCGTTCTGCACCATCACCGTGACGACGACCTCCGGGTCCTCGGCGGGCGCGAAGCCCGTGAACCACAGCGTGTACGGATCGCCCGGGTTGTGCTCCGCAGTGCCGGTCTTCCCGGCCACGTCGACGCCGTCTATTCTCGCACCGGTCGCGGCACCGTTTCGGACATTGCCGATCATCAGCTGCGTCATCGTCTCCGCGTCCTGCGCGGTCAGGGCCTCCCCGAACTCGGAATCGGCCGGCTCCTCCTGCACGGTGAGGTCGGACGCGACGACCTGGTCCACCATGCGCGGATTGACGACGATGCCGTCGTTCGCAATGCCGGCGGCGACCATCGCCATCTGCAGGGGCGTCGCCTGCACGTCGCTCTGACCGATGCCGCTGAGGGCGGTCTGCGGCTCGTCGAGCTCCTCCGGGTACGTCGAGGCGCTCACATCGAGCGGGATCTCGAACGTCGAGTTGAATCCGAACTTCTCGGCCTGCTCGCGGATGGCGTCGTCGCCCAGGGCGAGAGCCAGCTGAGCGAAGGGGATGTTGCAGCTCAGTCGAAGAGCGGTCTCGAGGGTGACCTCGTCACCCGGTCCGCAGGTGCCACGGTCGAAGTTGTGCAGGATGTTGTCCGTCCCCGGGAGGCGGAACTCCGCCGGGTTCTCGAACGTCGACTCGGGTGTGAAGTCTCCCGAGGAGAGCGCCGCCGCCGTGACGACAAGCTTGAAGGTCGACCCGGGCGGGTCGATGTCTCCGCCGGTGGCGCGGTTGTAGAGCGGGTCGAGCGGATCGTCGACGAGCTCCTGGTACGCGGCGTTGACTTCGGAGCTGTTGTGCGACGCGAGCACGTTGGTGTCGTAGCTGGGGCTCGTCGCGAGGGCGAGGATGCGGCCGGTGTCGGGCTCCATCGCGACGACGGCGCCTTCGAGTCCGTCGAGGGCGTCGAACGCGACCTTCTGGATCTCGGCGTCCAGGGACAGCAGGACGTTCGAACCGCGCGCGGGCTGGCCGCTGACGATCTGCTCCATGCGCGCCAGGAACTGCTGGCTCCCGGTGCCCGACAGGGCGGCGTTCATCGCCTGCTCCAGTCCGGTCGACGAGCGCAGCACCGGGTTGATGAACCCGGTGATGGGCGCCCACATCTCGGCGTCGGGGTAGGTCCGCTTCCAGGTGTAGACGTCGTCGCTGCGCTCCGATGAGGCGATGACGGTGCCGTCGGCGAAGATCGTGCCGCGCTGCACCTCATACGAGTCGTAGAGGGAGCGCCGGTTCTCGGGGTGCTCGGCGAGGTCGCCGGCGATCGCGACCTGGATCCAGCTCGTGGCCGCGAACAGGCTGATGAACATGAGGAGCATGACGATGCTCAGTCGACGGAGCTGCGTGGTCATCCGATCACCACCCGGGGTCGGGACCGCACGGCATCCGATATGCGAAGCAGCAGAGCGATGATCAGCCAGTTCGCGATCAGCGACGAGCCGCCGGCGGCCAGGAACGGCATGGTCAGGCCGGTCAGCGGAATGAGGCGGGTGACGCCCCCGACCATGATGAACACCTGAAGCGCGAGGGTGAACGACAGCCCGGTCGCGAGCAGCTTGCCGAAGTCGTCCTGCCCGGCGATGCCGATGCGGATGCCGCGGCTGATGAAGACCATGTAGAGCGCGAGGATCGCGAAGACGCCGACCAGGCCGAGCTCCTCGCCGAGGCTCGGGAAGATGTAGTCGTTGTGCGCGAGGGGGGTCAGGTCGGGGCGGCCGAGTCCGAGGCCGGTGCCGAGGAGTCCGCCGTGTGCGAGACCGAAGATGCCCGCCACGAGCTGGTAGCTCGATCCGTTGATGTAGGCGGGGTTGAACGCGTCGAGCCAGTTCGAGAAGCGCGCGCCGACGTACGGGAGCACCTGCGAGGCGGCCAGGGCGCCCGAGACGGCCAGCACGACGCCGATGATGACCCAGCTCGTCTTGCCGGTCGCGACGTAGAGCATCGCGACGAACATGCCGAAGATGAGCAGACCCGTGCCGAGGTCGCGCTGCAGCACGATGATGCCCAGCGAGACGCCCCAGATCGCGAGGAGGGGACCGAGCTGGCGCGCGCGGGGCCAGGTGATGCCGAGGAACCGGGTGCCCACCGACGTCAGCGCCTCACGGGTGCGGACGAGGTAGCCGGCGAAGAAGATCGCGAGGCAGATCTTGGCGAGCTCGCCCGGCTGGAACGAGAAGACACCGGCGATCGATACCCAGACGTCCGCGCCCGCCTCGAGTCCCAGTCCCGGGACGAAGGGCAGCAGCAGGAGCAGGATGCCGCTGACGCCGAAGATGTAGGTGTAGCGGAACAGCACGCGGTAGTTCCGCAGGAAGACCACGATCAGGATCGCACCCACCACGGCGATCGTCGCCCAGGCGAGCTGGCGCAGGCCGAGGGACGACCACCCGGTCACCTCGTCGGCGATGTCGAGGCGGTAGATCATCGCGATGCCGAGGCCCGTGAGCAGGGTCGCGATCGGGACGACGAACGGGTCGGCATCCCGCGCCCGGATGCGGAGCACGATGTGGAGCGCGAGGGCGAGCCCGGCGAGCCCGCCGCAGTAGGAGAGGAAGGTGGGGTCGATCGTCCCGCTCGTGCCGAGCTGGACGAGGACCACGGCCGCCGTGGTGATGCCGACCGCGAACAGCAGCAGTCCGAGTTCGCGGTTGCGCTGTGTCGCCGGCCGGCGGATCCCGCGGAGCGCCTTCAGGACGGACGTGTCCGTGTCGAGGGGAGCGGTCATGGCGTGATCTCCGAACGGAGGTTCTCGACGATGGCTTGGGCGTCCGCGAGCGAGCGCGCCGAGATCGTCTGCTCGACCGACAGGCGCTGGTAAGCGCGGAGCTCGGCCAGGAGGATGTTCGTGTCTTCGTAGGGGGTGGACAGTGAGATGGGACCCAGGTCCTGCTGGATGCCGCGGTAGATCACGACGCTGTCGTCATCGGGGCCCACGAAGTAGCGCGTCTGCGTCCAGCCGTATGCGGCGAATCCGAGGGAGAAGAGGATGCCGATGATCGCGACGAAGCCGACGACCCACCAGACGCGGCGGCGCCGGCTGCGGCGGCGGTCCTCCTCGATGAGCTCTTCGAGGTATTCCGCGGCGGGCTCGAAGTGCGTCGGCTCGTTGGCGGCCTGACGCCCGGTCTGGAACCAGCCGGTGCGCGCGGGGCGGGACATCGGGATGTCGATGCCCTGCGGGGTGGAGGCGGAGCCGACGATCGTCGCGGTGCCGCTGAACATCGGGTGGCGCCCGCCCACGTCGACGAGGACGATGGTCACGTTGTCGGGGGCGCCGGCATCCAGAGCGTGCTTGAGCAGCAGGTCCGCGGTCCGGCCGGGGGCGAGGTCCTGAGCGAGGGTCTTGGCGGTCTGCCCGTCGTCGACGACGCCGCACAGGCCGTCGGAGCAGAGCAGCCAGCGGTCCCCCGGCTGCGTCTGCATGATGAACGCGTCGACCTCGGGGTCGGTGTCCATGTCGCCCAGCACCCGCATGAGCACGGAGCGGCGCGGGTGGTAGCGCGCCTCCTCGGGAGTGATGCGTCCCGAATCGACGAGGCGCTGCACGAACGTGTGGTCCGTCGTGATCTGGGTGAGGACGCCGTCGCGGTGCAGATAGACGCGCGAGTCGCCGATGTGGGCGATGACGGCGTAGTCGTCGACCATCAGGATCGCGCTCACGGTCGTCCCCATGCCGGCGAGCTCGGGGCGCTTGGCGACCGTCTCGACGAGGACATGGGCGGTGTCGACGATGGTCTCGCGGAGCTCGCGCTCCGCTTCGGCCGGGGTGGGGAAGGAGTGGTCCAGCTCCTTGAGCTGGTTGACCGCGATGCTCGAGGCGATGTCGCCGCCCGCGTGCCCGCCCATGCCGTCGGCGACGACGAACAGGTTCGAGCCCGAGAAGCCGGAGTCCTGGTTGTTGGAGCGGACCTTCCCGGTATGCGAGATGGCGGCGCTCGAGCCCTGAAAGACCATCGGTGCGGGCCGTTACTTCCGCAGCTCGAACGTCGTGGCGCCCACCTTGATGGGTGCGCCGACGATCACCGGGACGGGGGCTGCGACGCGCTCGCCGTCGTGCCAGGTGCCGTTCGTCGAGTCGAGATCCTGCACCATCCACTGCTCGCCCCACAGCACGAGCCGGGCGTGATGGCTCGACGTGTAGTCGTCGCGGATGACGAGCCCGGATTCACTGGAGCGGCCGATCGTGAGCGGTTCGTCGCCGAGCGGGAGTTCGAGCCCGGCCTTCGGCCCGCTCGTGATGACGATGCGGGCGACGGTGTTGACGGTCGCCTTCTCGGGGCCGCGGGGCGAGGCGGCCGGGCGCTGCGCGATCGGGGTGACCAGAGAGGTCTCGGCGTTTGCAGGGGCCGTCGCGATCGGGCCGGGAGCGGCCGCAGCGGGCTCCGGCATCCGACGCACCTTCACGCCGAACAGGTCTGCTCGCAGCGAGTAGACGACCGCGAACACGAAGAACCAGAGCAGGATCAGGAACCCGATCTGCAGCAGGAGCAGGGTCAGTTCACTCACGCCGAGCCTCCGAGGTCGAACATCCGCGTCGCGTCGTCGTCGCCGGGACGCGGCGGGGTCCGCGGAGCCTGCGCGACGACGCGGAACGTGATGCGGGTGCGGCCGATGGTGACGACCGAATCCGGCTCGAGGGCCGCCTCCGACACCTTCTGGCCGTTCAGCTGCGTGCCGTTGGTCGAGCCCATGTCGCGGACCATAGCGCGTCGGCCGTCCCAGATGATCTCGACGTGCCGCCGGCTGGTGCCGGCGTCGGGGATGGTGATGTCCGCATCCGATCCGCGTCCGATCACGGTGCGGCTCTTCGTGAGCGGATGCTGGGTGCCGTCGATCTCGACGACGCCCTGCCACGACACCTCGGCGGCCGTCGCCGATCGCGAGTCCACGCGGACGGTGCCGGTCGAGAGCTTCTCGTCTGCGGTGATCGCGAGGGAGACGGGGCCGGCGAAGCTGTAGTTCTGGGAGCGGGCGTGGTTCTCGACCAGCTGCCGCAGCTCGTCGTGAAGGGTCCGGCCGAGGGCGCTCATGCGCTCGTGGTCGGCGGGCGCGAGGCGCACGACGAGGGTGTTGGGCACCAGGATGCGGTCGCGCGAGACCACCGCCGCCTTGGCGTCGAGTTCGCTGCGCAGTGCCGACGCGATCTCGACAGGCTGCACACCGCTGCGGAAGGTCTTGGCGAACGCGCCGTTCACGGCGCGTTCGATTCCCTTCTCGAAGCTGTCAAGTAGTCCCACGGGGCTCCTCTGGCAGTCTGGACCGTTCGTACATGCTAGTTGCAAGACCCGGGGCGAGCCTGGGCGGCCCGGTCGGCAGGTGATTCTGCGGCGGGCTCGCGCCATGATATCCTCGGAAAGTTGATCCCGCGGAGACGTGGGTTCGCGCGAGTGGCGGAATAGGCAGACGCGCTGGCTTCAGGTGCCAGTGCCCGAAAGGGCGTGGGGGTTCAACTCCCCCCTCGCGCACAGACCGGGTCTGTGTGGAATGCATGCGGGACCCGTTCGAAATCGCAAGACACAGCCGGTCGGTGGTGAGAACCCCGACCGGCTTCGTCGTATTCACGTGACTTCCGTCGGTGACGTCGTCTCGCGGCACTGGTCTGGGCTTCAACGACAACACGAGTAGCCCCTTTTCGGGGCAACTCGTGTCTTGTTCAGTTCGGGTGGGGTGAGGCGTCAGGGCCTCTCGTGGTGGGCGAGGCGGTTGCCGAATTCATCGGTGCGGCGTCGCGCTCGGGTGGCCAGGGTCTTCTTATCGAGGACCTTGAGGGCCTGGGTTTCGATGAAGCTGACGATGCGTCGGATGTTGGCTGCCGTGAATGCGAGCGCCGAGGTGAGCGCTTGATACGCGTACCCGCGCGCTCGCCGCTTCTCGGGGTTGCCGAGGTCGGTGGCAGCGTCGGCCTTCACGTACTGGTTGTTGGATTCGACATGAGCGCGCAGCCCGTACCACTCGCGCCATTGAGGGGTCTTGTGCGCGAACCCGCTGAGGTTCTTGATGATCCGCGTGGCCATCTTGCTGTCGGGGACGAGCAGGAAGGTCTTCTTCGTTTGCCGGGGCCGAACCTTCTTCCCGGTGGCGGGGTCGATGCATATGCCTTGGTCAGGTCCGGGTAGAAGAACCGCTGGCCACCGTCCGCGTCGGGGCGACCCTTGTCTTTCAGTTCGTACTGGGCGCGCTTGCCGAGGCGAACTTCGTAGGTGGCTTTAGTGATGCGGCCGGCCTTGTAGTCGTCTCGAGCGTTCACGAGGTCAGCGGGCATGTAGTGGGAGTACAGACGGCCGCCCACGAGGATCACGTCGTCAATGGCGCCCTGCTTCCCGGCGCCCTTGACCTTGTAGTCCCACACCGGGCGGAAGCCGAGCTCACGCACGGGCTGCTGGAACCGGTGGGGCTTCATTCCGTTGCATAGGCGGTCAGCGAGGAGGTAGCCGCGCTCGTTGAACTCTCCGGCGTGAAAGGCCATCGTCTGGCGGAATTCGGTCACCCGGCGACGCTGATTGTCACCGATCGCTCACAAGTCGGCGCAGCTCCTCGACTGCAGAGATCCCAAGTTCGAGACCCTCCTCCTGCTCACCCCTCGACACTGGATCGAGGTCACCCGACAGGAGCTCCCGAGTCACTTCGTTCCCTTCTTCGAGTCGGTTGATTGCGAAGACGAGATCCTCCCGGGTGAGCGGCACGTCGAACGGAGCATCAACCGGCAAGGGGTACTCGTAAGGCCCGTCGTCGGGAATCCCATGGGGCGGCTCATTGACTCGGCGAGCGTCATCAATGATCTCCCAGATGCGGTCAAGTCGCCCGAGGATGCCACGTGGATCCCCGTTCACGCGGTCGACCGACGCTTGATTCTCTATCTCGCCACTGATCGACAACGCAGTGCGGTAGGTCGTGATCACACTGGCACACTACCCACCTCGCGCGAACGTGACAGCATGTCACCAGACCGGTCTTCGCAACTCTTCGCGAGAAGCGCTTCGTGTCGTCGTAGGCCATCATCGAAACGTGGCCAAGACGAACACAGAGATCTCCTCCGAGCTGGAGCGCGCCCTCACAGAGCAGTGTCCGATCCGCTTGTATCGGCGAAGGGAGCGGGAGTTCGATCGAATCTGGGCGTTCGTGATCGGGCTGTCGCGTGAATGGGTGGCGCTGCAATAACTGTCGGATGGCGTGTACATCGACGGCGTGACTGTTGTCCGGATTCTCGATGTGTTCGACGTCGAGGAGTTGGAGGAGAACGGGTACATCGAGCGGGCTCTGGCAATCCTTGGTCGTCCTGATCCGAACTTCGTGCTTGAGCCCGACGCCACCACCAGGGACGTCCTACTCAGCGCGAGCAAGTTCGGAAACATGGTCGGCGTTCGATTCGAAGCGGAGAGTGACGACCCGCTCATGGTTGGAAGAATCACCGGCTTCGGCGCGCGCAAGTTCGAAATGATGCTCATCAACCCGGCTGGCGTTTGGGTCACTACCCCGACCCGTGAGTGGTACGGCGACGTGACGCAGGTGTTCGTCGGGGACCGGTATTCGACAGCGCTCGCACGATTCGGCGACGCTTACCCACCTGCTCCGTAGGGGTCACTGCTCCTCATCAGAAGCGGTCGTTTCTGATGACTGCGCGATCAGGATCGGGGCTCGCAGGGGCTTTGGCTGTGCGCTCCGCGATCGCACGCGACCGTCCCGCGTAAGTGCGCGGCCCGGTTCGGGGTCCCTAGGCGAGCGTAGCGCGAAGAAAGGGTCTAGCCGCGTCCGATCGAGTGCTCACTAGATGGCGGCGCCCTTTGCCCTGCGGGCGCCACACCTTGGCAAATTAGAATGCCGGAGTGGGACGGCATCAAGATCACGCCGTCGCCCTCCGTCGGCATATCGACTTGGGCGAGCAACAGACGTTTCGCTCGGTTTCACGCGCCATTCGAAAGTGAACGGTCGACCGGGACGACCTCGAAGGTCGCTCAGAGTATCGGCGGCCCACTCCGCTCGATCGACCGTCTGCCTCAGCGAAGCCGGTCGGCGTGTACACCGACAAGGTCAAGTCCGTCAAAGCCGTGGCTTCGGGATCCCTAACGCCCGTGGCCTTCCTGACCTTCGCTCATGCGATCGCCGAAGCTTGGCATTTGTCAACGACCGGCCTGACCGGGTCGTGCCACCGAGAACGGAGACCGCAGTCTCTCGGATCAGGGCTCCTCACTGGCATACACGCGGTCCGAGTGGTCGTACCGAACTCAACCAGCTCACCACCTCGGGCGCTCCCGTAGTGTGAAAGCATGGCATCCCTGCGCCCACCGGTCCGTCTGGATCGGTCCCGGTTGCGCGCGGCGCTCGATTCGCCAGCGCCGCTCCTGTCGCTGGTCGGCCCCGTCGGGGCGGGCGCGACCACGTTGCTGCGGCAATACGCGGAGGGGCGAGACGACCTGACCTGGGTGGCCGACGGCCGGATCCCGGAAAACGTGTCCGGCACCCTCGTGATCGACGACGGTGACGCCCTCGAGCCCGAGTCGTGGGACCGGTTACGAGCTCTCCGCGCGACTGTTCCGGATCTCGTGGTCCGGCTCGCCGTGCGCAGCGCCCGCGTCGTCCCGCCCGGAGCAGACGTGGAGTGGGTACGGGACCTCTCTTTCACGCTCGACGAGACCATCGCCTACATCGCCAGGCGTGGATCCCATGTGGATCCCCGGGGGGTGCAGCTGGCGACCGGTGGATTGCCGGCCGCTGTCGTCGCAGTGGTTGAGGCGAACGCGGTCGACCCGGACTCCGTGCAAGCCGTGCTCGCACGCATGGCACCAGCGCCGCTGCATCCTCGGAACGCGCCGCTGGCCGTGCCCGAAGTGCTCACGCCGACGCTGATCGCGGAGCTCGGCGGGGGCGATGATGTCATCGAGCGCGCCGAGCGTGCTGGCCACGGGGAATGGCGCATGGACAGCGGGCGACCGGTGTTCGCGCTCACGGCGCCGGTCCGCGCCGCCACGCTCGCGGGCGCTGCGATCCCCCCCGACGCGCAACGGTCGATTCGGCACCACGCGGCGCGAGCCTTGTTTGACGAAGGGTCAGGGCTCGGCGCGCTCGTCGAGGCCGCGGCCGCCGACGCCCTCGACATCGTCGACGCCGTCCTAAAGAGGGATGGTCTTGCGTTGCTCTGGAGCGACGGGCAGCGGATTGCGGGCGCCCTGCGTCCCATCCCACTGTTGCAGCTGCGTCGCTGGCCTGTCATCGCTATGGCTCAGGCGCTCATCCTGAACGCGCGCCGAGAGCACACCGTGCGCGCGGCGGAGTTGCTCGGTGTCGCGCTGCTCGGCGTGCAAACCAGTCAGGGCGGAGCGCCCGATCGGGCCCTGCTTCGCATCGTCGAGTCGGTGGCCCGACGGCTGATGGGGGTGGGTGACCGCGGTGTACGAGCCGCCCGCACGGCCACGACGATCCTCGACGAGCTCCCCCCTCAAGATCTCCGGCAGCTTCGCGGGCTGCGGGGCGACCTTCATGTGCACGCGGGGATCAGTCTGCTGTACGGCGGGCACGACGCGGAGGGCGGCGCTCAGTTCGAGCAGGCCCTCGCAACGGCTGTTCGACCGAGCGTCGAACTCCTCGCGATCGGCGGGCTCGCGCTGATCCAGACGAATTACGGCGACCTGCCCGCGGCGCAGGACTGGGTGGACCGTGCGCTCGCGCGGCCATGGCCCGACGACATTCTGAACGAGTATCAGGGCAGTCTCCTACGGATCGCCGAGGGCAGACTTGCAATCGAACGCGGCGACGCGACCGCCGCGGCAGCGGCGGTCGCCACCATCTGGCCGATCATCGAGACGATCGAGCATTGGCCCGCGCTCGGCGCGGTGCGCGCGTGGGCGGACATCGTAGCGGGCCGCCCCTCCGAGGGGCGCGAGCGACTGCGCGCGCTGCGCGCCCGACGCGGCAGGCGGATCGGGGCCAACACTCGAATCGGCCGTGCTCTCGACGCGACCGAGAGCACCCTGGCGCTTGCTGCGGGGGACCTCGTTTCGGCCCGCCGCCTCGTAGCACGCCCGTCAGACTCGCCCGATGTCGTACTCGCGGCGGCACGTGTGGCGATCTTTGACCGGCGGGAGGAGCGGGCCCTGAAGCTCCTTCACGGCTTGGATGCGCAAGGGCCGCGGCAGCGGACTGAAAGTGCCGTGCTTGAGGCGATTCTTCTGCAACGCCTCGGCCGCGACGCCGATGCTCGATCAGCGGCGCAGCGGGCGGGCGTACTTGCCCGCACCTATGGTCTGCGCACCCCACTCATGATTCTCCCGCCCGAGGAGCGTGGTCTGTTCCTCGGCGAAGTCGACGACGTGCCCGCAGCGATCGAGATCGGGGCGGAGCCTCCGCACCTGACGGTGCGAGAGCGCGTCGTGCTACGCGAGCTTGTGGACACCGCAAGCGTGGAAGACATCGCCTCGCGCCTGCACGTCTCCGCGAACACCGTCAAGACGCAGCGGCGCTCGCTTTATCGCAAGCTGAGCGCGTCCTCTCGCGAGGAAGCGGTCGCTGCGGCGCTCGCCTACGGCCTTCTGACCGGCGAGCCTACTCGCGCGATAACCGCCGTCGACGTCAGCGCGGCGAATGCTGCGAGGGGGAACAAGACCAGGTAGCAACCCGAGCTGAGAACGAGCACGAGGCCAGCCACAGCTGGTGCCAGCGCCTGCGGAATGATGGTGGCCAGCCCCAGCATCCCGAGGTCACGTCCGGAATCGCCGTGCGATGGCAGCACATCGATCATCAACGCGAGGTCCGCCGCGAGGTACACGCCCCGCGCTGCACCGCCGACCACCGCGAACGCCAGAAGCCCGGCCACGTTCGGCGCGGCGAGGGGGATCAACAGGGCCACCGCCAGCACAGCGCTCGCCGTGACGACCCACGGCACCCGGCGATGGATCCAGAGCGCTCCCGCTACCGAGCCGCCGACCAGACTGACGATGTGCACGGCGATGATCAGGGTGACCGTCCTGCCAGCAGCGTCCACAGACTCACCCGTGAAGTCCATGACGATATAGAGGAGGTATCCCATCACCAGCTGATGCCCGAGCACGAGCGCGAACCGCGCCACGAAGACGCGCCGCAGATCCGGCGCCGCCCACGCCCGCCGTGCCGGCATGCGCCCGGCCCATGATGCCTCCGAACGATCGGGATTGGCCACCACGAATACCAGCGAGGCCACGAGCAACGCGACTGCCAGGGCTGTATAGATGATGTCAGGCTCGGACACCCCGAGGCCCGCCACGGCGGCACCGACAGCCACTCCGCCCGCGGCGCCCATCCCGAAGAATGCCGCCGCGCGCGGACGCTGACCGAGCTCGACCCTGTCGGCCAGAACCGCATCAAGCGGCGCCTCCAGGACGTTGAGCAGGGGCTGCAGCACCAGCCAGCCGAGCGCGACGGCCCACACCGCCTCCGCGGAGCCGAGGGTGACCATGGCGGCGGCGCTCGTGATCGCGCCACCGACAATCCACGGGGCGCGCCGCCCCCAGCGGGTGCGCGTGCGGTCCGATGCGGCGCCCGCCACCGGGTGCACGACGAGCGTGAGCAGCGAGGATCCGGTCAGCACGATGCCGAGGATCACATCTTTATTAGCGGCGTCGGCCCTCGCGATCTGGGCAGGGACGAGCACGCCGGCCACAGCTCCATAGACGGCGTTCAGCGCCAGGGCCGTGAGCAGCAGCGACCAGAGGAGTCGGTTGTGCATTCGAGCATCCTGACACCGGCTGAACGATTGCATGAAATGCGGTCGGGCGGCGGGGTGAAATCTGAGGTGATTTTCCCGGGAAGCACGGAGCCGCTCTTCGGACGGCGGCCAGGATCGAGCGCGGCAGGCATCCGTCCCGCCCGCACAGCAGCTGCCCGAGCGCTGTGCCCCTTCCCTGAGGAGATCCGTGAGACATTTACGCCCAGATTCACCCCCGCGCCACGGTCGTGCGCGCAATGCCGCGAAGGGCATGATCGCTGCCGCCCTCGCCTCTGTCCTCGCCATCAGCGGCGCCTCGACCGCACATGCCGTCGAGTCGGCTGTGCCGCCGACGCCGAACCCGGCGCTGGGCGAGCAGTGCGAGATGAACTTCGCGATCAGCATCGATCTGTCGAACTCCGTCACGGCCCCACAGCTCGCTCAGACCCGCTCCGAGCTGGCCGGGCTGACGCAGTCGCTCGAGGGCTACCCGGTTCGCCTCGCCGTGCACAATTTCGCCTCGAACGCGCCCGCCACGGCCGCCACGGCCAACAGGCCGCTGCCGCTGACCTCCCTTGCCGACGCCGCTGGAGTCTCGAGCATCAGCTCGTACATCAACGGGATCCAGCGCCCGGCGAGCGCACAGGGCGGCACGAACTGGGACCGCGGCTTCGCGGCGGTCGCCGGATCGTCCGAAGACTACGACGCGCTCATCTTCCTCACGGACGGCAATCCCACGCAGTACGGCAGCCCGGTCCGTGGGCCCGGCAACAGCACCGACGGCCCCGTCATCGACGCCGCCGTGCGCAGCGCGAACGCTCTGAAGGCGACCGGGACTCGCATCGTTCCGATCGGTGTGAGCGACAATCTGTCGGGTCAGGCGCTCGCCGAGTTCCGCGAGCACATCCGCCAGGTCTCCGGTCCGGTGGAAGGAACCGACTACCACATCGCCGACTTCTCGGCGCTCCAGCGGACATTGATCGACATCGTCAACCAGAATTGCGCCTCGATCGCGCTGGAGAAGACGGGCGCCATCGGCGATGGCGGACTCGGGATCGACGGCGACACCGTCGACTACGCGTTCAAGATCACCAACGACGGAGGCGTCACGCTCACCGACGTTACGCTCGAGGACCTCAAGCCCGGCCTGTCGCCGCTCCGATTCGGCGCGTGGCCCGGCGCTCCCGGAGTGCTCACCAGCGGACAGTCCGTGACGGCCACGGCGACCTACGCGATCACCGAGGCTGACGTCGCGGCCGGTCGGGTCGAGAATCTCGCGACCGCCACCGGAACGCCGCCCGCCGGGAATGCGGTCTCCGACGAGGCCCCCGCCCTGGTCACGCTTCCCGAGCTGCTCCCGGCGATCTCGCTGGTCAAGGTCGGCTCGCTCGACGGGGAGCAGATCGGCTATGGGTTCACCGTGACCAACACGGGCAACGTCACCCTGACGGACGTGTCGATCACGGACGAGCTCGACGGCCTGTCTGACATCACCTTCGGTGAATGGCCAGCCGCTGCAGGCGTCCTGACCCCCGGACAGTCCGTGACGGCGACGGCCAGCTATACGCTGACCCAGTCGGATCGCGACGCGGGCGTTGTGGAGAACACGGCCGCGGTCGTTGGCACCCCGCCGAGCGGCGACCCCGTCAGCGACGAGGATGAATTCGATCTCCCGGTTCCGCCGAACGCCGGCATCTCGCTGGTGAAGACGGGTGCACTGGATGGCGACCTGGTGTCGTACACGATGACCGCCACGAACATCGGTGATGTGACGCTGACGGACGTGTCGATCACGGACGAGCTCGACGGCCTGTCGGAGATCGTCTATGGCGAATGGCCGGGTTCGGCAGGGGTGCTCGCACCCGGGCAGTCCGTCACGGCCACGGCGACCTACACCCTCACCCAGGGCGACCGAGACGCCGGCATCGTCGAGAACATCGCCGCCGTCACCGGGACCCCGCCGACCGGCGACCCGGTCACCGACGAGGACGAATACGACGTGCCGGTCCCGCAGGCCGCTGGCATCCTGCTTCACAAGATCGCAGTCCTCGAGGGCGATGTCGCCAGGTACACCTTCACAGTGACCAATGCCGGAAACGTGACGCTCCGCGAGGTGTCCATCACCGACGAGATGGCGGGCTTGTCCGGCATCGTCTTCGGTGACTGGCCGGCTGAGGCACAAGTGCTCGCCCCCGGACAGACGGTGACTGCAATGGCGACCTACACGCTCACCCAGGCGGACCGCGACACGGGTGAGGTGGACAACACCGCGAGCACCACCGGTACGCCCTCGACGGGTGACCCGGTCACGGACACGGACGTGTTCGAGCTGCCGGTTCCGCAGACTCCCGGCATCTCGCTGGTGAAGACGGGTGCACTGGATGGCGACCTGGTGTCGTACACGATGACCGCCACGAACATCGGTGATGTGACGCTGACGGACGTGTCGATCACGGACGAGCTCGACGGCCTGTCGGAGATCGTCTATGGCGAATGGCCGGGTTCGGCAGGGGTGCTCGCACCCGGGCAGTCCGTCACGGCCACGGCGACCTACACCCTCACCCAGGGCGACCGAGACGCCGGCATCGTCGAGAACATCGCCGCCGTCACCGGGACCCCGCCGACCGGCGACCCGGTCACCGACGAGGACGAATACGACGTGCCGGTCCCGCAGGCGCCGGGGATCTCGCTGGTGAAGGTTGGCGTGCTCGACGGTGGCGAGATGACCTACAGCCTCACTGCGACCAACACGGGAAACGTGACCCTCAGGGAGGTCTCGATCGCCGACGACCTCGAGGGTTTATCGGACGTGCAGTACGGCCAGTGGCCGGGAGCTGCCGGCATCCTCGCCCCAGGTCAGTCGGTCACGGCGACGGCGACCTACGCGCTGACGCAAGCCGACCGCGATGCGGGCGAGGTCGAGAACATCGCGACCGTGGTGGGCACCCCGCCCGAGGGAGATCCCGTGCGCGATGAGGACGACTACACTCAGCCGCTCCCGCCGCGCCCCGGTATTGCGCTGGTGAAGACCGGCGCGCTGGACGGCGACGTCATCTCATACACATTCACCGCTACCAACAACGGCGATGTCACCCTTGCCGGGGTAACCATCGCCGACGAACTGGACGGGTTGTCGGATGTGGCCTACGGCGAGTGGCCGGCCGCTGAGGGCATACTTGCTCCTGGCCAGTCGATCACCGCTACCGCGTCATACACGCTCACGCAGAAGGATCGCGACACGGGTCAGGTCGACAACACGGCTACGGTGACCGGCACCCCGCCCACAGGCGACCCCGTCACCGATGAGGATGAGTTCACCCAGCCGGTGCCGCAGGCGCCGGGGATCTCGCTGGTGAAGACGGGCCTGCTCGACGCCGATGTCATCGGCTACAACCTCACCGCCACCAACGTCGGCAACGTCACCCTCACCGGCGTAGTGATCACCGACGAGCTCAAGGGCCTGACGGAGCTGGTCTACGGCACGTGGCCGGGCGCCGAGGGCGTGCTCGCTCCCGGCGAGTCGGTGAACGCGACCGCGTCGTACACGCTGACGCAGGCGGATCACGATGCCGGCGAAGTCGAGAACACCGCCGGCGTCGTGGGGACGCCGCCGACGGGTGAGCTCGTCGTCGACGCGGACGAGTTCGTGCAGCCGCTGCCGCAGTCGCCGGGAATCTCGTTGGAGAAGACGGGCGAACTCGACGGCGATCGGATCCGCTACGGATTCACGGTCAGCAACACCGGCAGCGTGACGCTGCGTGATGTGACGATCGAGGACGAGCTCAACGGCCTGTCTGACGTCGTGTACGACGAGTGGCCAGGCGAGGCGGGCGTCCTTGCTCCCGGAGAGTCGGTGATCGCCACAGCCGCCTACGAGGTGACCGCGAAGGACCGCGCGACGGGCAACGTCCTCAACACCGCCAAGGTGACTGGCACCGCCGGGACGGCTCACGAGGTGAGCGATGAGGACAGTGTGCGGCTCGCAGTGGGCTCGCTCGCCGTGACCGGAGCGCACGGCGACCAACTGGCGCGTATTGCCCTGTTCGGGATTCTAACGATCGCGCTGGGCCTGGCCGTTGTCATCTGGATGCGGCGACGGACGTGGGCTTGATCTCATGACCGGATGCCCCCGCGACGGTCGCACCGTCGCGGGGGCATCTCCGGCAAATCAAGTCGGCGACCCCCCGGGCGGACTGCGCCTCGCCCTCGTGCCGGAATGGGGAAATCGACGGCTCAGTTGCGGTCGAGGCTGAGCAGATGGTCTGCGGTCTTCTGTTGGAGGAAATCGCACAGCGTGGCGGCCATGTTCAGATCATCGGCCACCGCGTGAACATCCGCTCCGGTCATCACCGCTTCCTCGTCGGGCGGCTCGAAGTAGATCCCCATCCGGGCAATGCTCGTTGAGCGGGCGTCCGCGCACGCCAGGATCGCCTTGCGGGCGGTGCGCGTAAGTGGCCCCACGTGTGCAGTTGGCTGCGTGCTGGCACCATCGTCGATGGCCTCTGCGACAGCCCGCGATCCAGGGCGGCTCTAGATGACCACGGAGCCGTTGAGCATAAGTGCCTAACGGCTGACTGCCCGTCGCCTGTACGGCTACCGGCTGCTCAGATTGCGATATACGCCGCGCGCGCTGCCTTCGCCGTCTCCCAGTCCTCTTGCACTTCGCTCGCCGTTGGCTTCGTGCTCATGTACTCGGCAGCGTGAGAGTGCCCGGTCATCCGCTCGCAAGCACGATCGAAGAGCGGTTCAATTACTGCGATGGCAGCATCGAGCCGAGCGCTATCAATCTTCGATAGACGGGTCATCATGATGTTCTTGCGATATCGCTGCGTGACGTTCTGCAGGAGGTCCTGCTCAACGAATGCCTCGCACCAGGCGCGGATGAGGTCGTAGGTCTCTTTGATGAGTGCATCCTGAAGTACCGGCTCAGCACTCGTCATGTCCTGAAGTTTGACGTTGATTCGCTTGGCTAGATCCGCTGGCGTATCGAGCCTCGGCTCGACGTCCGCGGCCAGGATTCCCTTGGCCTCTCCGCCGTCGCGTACCTCGTAGACCTTCGTCCTTAGCTTTTTGTTCTGCCTGGTCGCCATCAGCGCCGACGCGAACATGATGTTGTGGGTCAAGACAACAACCTGATGTGTCTCGGCGAGATTCTGGATGCGCGCAGCAACGTCATCCAGTCGGCGGTAGTCAAGACTTGTCACCGGGTCATCGAAGATGAGAGGCGCTTTGGTCCCTCGCATCCGACTCTCGGCAAGAAAGTCGGCGAGTGCCAACACCTTCTGCTCACCTTCCGAGAGCACCGCGGAGGGCCTGTAGGAGGCGACTGCCTTCTTGCGTTGCGCCTGTCCGCTGCGCCCCTGAAATCGAAGTGCAACTTGAGGTGCTCGGAGGCGAGAGCACTCCTCGGCGAACAGCGTCTCGAAGTTCTTGTTTACGAGGTCTTCGCTGGCGAGCTTGGACTGGACCGTGAGTTGCTTCGCCGCGCCGCTCGAAATGACGCGTGAGAGCTTGTCAAGTTGTTGCGCTCGTCGAGCGCGTCGCACGTACTCGCGGGCGGCGGAGATGTTCCGGTTTAGCTCAATGCGCGCAGCGAGTTCCGAAAGCTCCTTCTGCTTACCGGTGAACGCGGTTGCCGCGTTTGCCTTGTCGTCCGCAATCTGCTGTACCGCTGCTCGTGCAGTCGCCAGTTCGGCTCCGACTTTCGAGCTCACTGTCTCTGCGCTCTCTCGGAAGGCGCTGGCGGACAGGGGCTCCCCATTCGCAGTGTCCTGAGCGGCGGCCCTGGCCGCCGCGAGCACATCACATGCTTGACTCGCCCATGCCGGTGCGTCTCCACCATCCCGCAGCTCTGTGGCAAATTCGTTCGCGCGGGTTAGCTCGGCTTCGTCGAACCTGAGGCTGGAGTTGCGCACCTCGGCGTCTGCATCCTCGACCTGACGGATAAGCGTTTCATCGAGGAACGTGCGATAGCGGTTCAACAGATTCAAGGCCGTCGGGTTGAGCTCCTGCATGCAGTAGAGACACTTGTCCCCGACAGTTGGATAGTGCTCGCGGTCAAGGTGTTGGCGGTAGGAGTCGCCCGCAACGATGAACTCCTGCCATTCCCCGTCTGCGGGTCCCGGCAGCTCATCCTGGCTGAAGAGTTGTTCTCGCGCTTCGGCCCTTCGACCTTTTGCTTCTTGCAGTTTCATCCGGGCCGTCTCGTAGACGACGGCATCGAAGTTCATCGCCGTCGCAAGGACGCCGTGTAGGCGATTGAGGTGGCGCACCGTCTCCTGTGTAGCGGAGATAATCGCGTCGAGTGAATTGGAACGCAATGCCCCGATCTCGCCTTCAAGGCGCTCGCGGTCGGTCTCGGCGCCGTCGGGCAAGGTTGCCAGCGCGTCAAGCTCTGCGAGGTCTGTGGTGGCCCCCAAGGTCTCGATCACCGGATACACCTTCGTGCCTCGCTTGAACCTGGGCAGCAGCGGGTTGCTTCCCGGCGCCAGGGCCTTGGCCTCCGCTGCGATCCGCTGCTGAACACCTTGCAGCCCGGTAGCGACGTGGCCGAACAGTGCGAGCTCGGCTGGCGTATAGACGTAGCCAGATCGCTGTCAACGTGTAGCGAGACTGCGCTCGCATCGAAGACGCTGATGCGGGTGAATGGTGCAAGGCCGGATTCGTTGTTCCATACCACCGAGGAGTCCGTGTCAGACAGTCGGTACTGGATGGTGGCTCTGGGTGACGGCGGGGTGGCGAGATAGGCGGTGTGCGCGTTTGGCAGGATGTCTTCCGCGGTCCGAACAGCCGAGATGCGCTTCAGTATTCGCGCGTATCCAGTCTTCCCCGATCCGTTCTGCCCAAAGAGCACGGTCAGGCTCGGGTCGAACTCAAGTTCTTGGTCTGCAGCGAGTGCGTTGACGCCTTGTATTCCCGTCAAGCTGACGAGCTCAAGAGTCTCCTCTTCCGCAGCATCCGCAGCAACGAGTTCAAGCTTCGGGATCTCCGGGGTTTCACCATCGCCGAGCCCCTTCTCAGCGAGAAATGTGCCGTACGCGGCGTCCAGCAAGGCATCGCTCGGGGCCTGGCGAGAGAGAATTGTCTCCGCGGTGATCTGACGCACCCATGCGTCCTGCCCGTTTGCCCAATCCACCAGCAAGCGCCGAGGCGTCGTAACACCCAAGTTGACTGAGACCTCTTCAGCGGCCACGTCTACCTCCGTCCTGGTGAACGGCGTCAGTAGTGACGTGTCGCCGATCCATCTTGAACTGTCATGGTGCTGTCCATCATGCCCGAGCGGGCGGGCTCGGGTTGGACGACACAGCGGCCACGGCCTCCGGGCGCCCTCCTTGACTCACAGGACGGTCCGCTGCGCTGCGCTTGTTTGCGGGGGTGGCATGCCTGTGACATCACGTCTGTTAGTGACACTCCGGACACGATCGGCTCGGCCGCTGCGCCCTTGGCCTTCGACGGAGGAAAGTGGGGGAAACTAGACGGGTCCAGGTACTACTCAAACGATGCCGCCTAGCTTTCGATCAGGTGAGGTGTCCCAAAGGAGCTGGCTGAGCTCGTATCCGGCGTTGAGCGTGACCTGCGTCCGATCTGGTTCCGAAGAGGGTGGGCGCTGACATATCGAGTCGGTGGTCATCGCTATGCTGAGCCTCCACATTCAGAGGGGGGCATGACGAACGGTGAGGTCGAGGAAGCGAATTCGCTCCGCTGAGGCACGCGTTTCTCGCGGTGTCCGACAGCTCCGGTCTTTCCACCGCGGCTCGCCTACTCTCATTGCGCCACCTACCCGACCTCGTCGATAGCCTCGGTCTTACGCTGACGAGGGGAAAGCGATGTCGGGGGACGTGCTTGCAAGTCGAGACCAGCACGGAGAACACTGGTTCTCCAAGCCGGGCCAGGAGATCCTGTTTTATAGGATCAATCGGAGACCGATCGGGGAGAAAACGCCCTTCTGTTCACTGCCGAGGACGACGTCCTAGACCATCTGCGTCGAGTCCTTGCCACGCCCGCTTCTGCAAGTAGCGGAACGCGATTCCACCGCACCTGGCGCCTGGGAGATCTCAGCTTTCAGGACGAGCCCCGCTCCTTCTCCGGTCGCCTCGGCTGGGCTCGTACGAGGGAGGCGCTCGCGCAGTCCTGGGATGCCCAGCACCAAGGGTGGGTTGATCAGGTTGTGCCGCAGACGGATTCCGGCGTGTCTCCGGTCGCGTTCCACGCGCGTAGCCGCGTCCTCGGAATTCTGAAACATCCCTCTTTCACAACCGAACCGGTGCTCGCCAAGGTCCTGACGCACATCCTGAATGAAGGCGAGATGTCGCAGGCACTGCCGACAACCGAATGGAGCGTAGAGCCGCTGGGTGATGTCAGTGAGTTCTACGGCTGGCTCAAGAAGGTAGACGAGCTCCACGTCTTGAGGACCGTCTTCAAGCGCCCGAATCCCGACGCCGAGGAGTCCTTTCAGGAGTTGTTTGACCGGCTCGAGGCGCTCCACGCAGATCAGATTCGTCAAGAACTTCGCGCAAGCGATAAGTCCGCGGGCCTCAATAAGAAGGCGATTGAGTCCGACGAGCAGACGCAGGGCTTTCTCACCGCGGCCCTGCAGTTCGCGTTTGGCCACGTTTGGGCCAAGGGACGCAAGCGCGGCAAAGTCGTCCGTTACGACCAGCGGCGGCAGGTGCTGCGCGCATCGGTCGAAGACGTCGGTGGCACGTGGGATGATGCGGCCGAGACGGTGCTTCGCGCGGTCGAACGCCGCGGAACCAAGCAGATTGCGAAGATGAACCATGGCCCAACTTCGGACTGAGGTTGGCTTCTGGCACGCGGTTGGCCACCTCCGGCTGAGGGACGTCCTCACTGTCGAGTTCGGCTTGAGTGCCGTTCTTGCCGCGAGCCTCGCTTGGTTCTTGGTCTCCTACGGGTCGCTTGAGGATCGCCTCGCGGCCGCAGGCCTCTTTGTGAGCGTGGTGGCAGCGCTGGTGGGGGTTGTATTCGCCGGAGTGGCGCTTGTCACTTCCCTGCTTTCGGACGCTTACTTGCGGCTCCTGAGCACGGCGGGCTCCGGAATCCTCGCTTTCCTGCGGCCCTTCATGCTGGCCGTGGGCGTGCAAGTCGCTACTGTCATCGGTTCCGTCCTATACGTCGCGACCGCGACGCGACTCCCGCCAACTCTTGAAGCCTGGCTCTTCGGAATTCTTTGCCTGTTCTTCGTCGGATCGTGCCTCGAGATCGTCGTGCTGACGCGCTCCGTGTTCATGCACGCTCAACTGAGGGCCCAGTTCGCCAAGACTCTCGCGGATCAGCGTGATAGCGGTAGCGATCGGGGATAGCGCTGTCGAAGCGCAAGTCTTTGAGTGGCGACTTGCGATCCTGGCTGGCTGCGGACCTCGATTCCACCGTCTTGACCAGAGCGCCGTCCGGCATGGCGTGCCGGACGGCCACCGTGCGCTCATCGTCGCGGGTTGCAGGCCGCCCATTCCGCCTCGCTGTTTATCCCGTCCAGGGCGACAACCCTCAGGGCGCGGGTTTCATCGATCTCGCGGCGCAGTTGCCGGCGGGATAGCTCGAACTCATGAACGACCGGGTCCTGTACGTCCAGTTGAAGACCGGCTACGACACGGATGCCGGCCCTTCATGGATCAGCTGGGTTCGCTTCAGCAAGACGCGGCGCACGGCCGCGGGGCGTTGTCGCTCTTGATCACCCGCACGCTAGGAGGCTGAGCTGGGGTCCAACCGCCTACATCGAGCTCGGGAGAGGTGGGCAGTTCGGTGGGCGCACCGACCTGAGAATGCCGACTTCGCAGGCGGCGAGAACACTCCCGCGACGCCGAACGACCGCCGTGTCCGGAGTCGAACGAGGGCCGATTACCTGCGACTCGGAAAACGCACCCTGACCTGGAGCTTGGAAGTTTCTCCGGCTAACCGCGGAAAGCCCAAGAAGGTGCCCATTGCGATCCCGTGCGTCGACTGGTCTCACAGAAATCCAAACACACCCACAGACCGGGTCTGTGTGAAGTACAGACTCGATGCGTGTGGGAATGCGGAGAAGAATCCGGCCGGAGCGGTTGCTCCGGCCGGATTCCTCGTTCTCGGGTCGTCTCGTCGACTTCTGACGTTTGAGTGATCACACAGGCGCTGGGGTGGCATCCGCGCCGACCGCGGCCCGCCGGCCGCGCGCACGGAACGCCCACCACCGACCGAACCCTGCGGAGACCGCGGATCCGAGAGCGGCGGCGACTCCGGCGAGGGGGTAGGGCCACACGAATAGGGTGGCCAGGGACAGGGCCGCGCCGACGCCGGCGAAGACGGCGATGTGCACGAGCGGGTTCGGGACGTTCCGCAGCGCCCGACCGATCGCCCACGTCATGGGCGCGAGGACCCACATCGCCCCGACGAGGAACAACGCCGTGGGTGCGGCGACCATGATCGCGAACCCGACGCCGTCGAGGCGAGATGTCCGAAGGGTGCCCGCCGGGTCGGGGATCACGAAGACGGCCAGGGCGGCGACGAGGGTGAGAAGGCTCGCGCACGACCACATCGCCCACGTGTGCGCGGCCACATCCCGCCACGCGAACGGGACCGCGTCGGTCTGGTCGGGAGCGTGGGTGCTCATGACCGCATCCTTCCGCACACCGACATCTCCCGCGACCGAGCCCGCGCCTCTTCTGACGGTGCGCGCCCCTACCGGTCCGCGGTGATGCCGGCGGCGCGCAGGGCGTCAGCCTGACGCTGCCAGAAATCTCGCACCACGTCGGTCCTCGCGAACATCTGGTCGAAGCCGTGTGTCGCGCCGGGCACGGTGACCAGCTCGCACGGCACTCCGGCCTCGTTCAGGCGGCGAGCGTACTCGACGTCCTCGTCGTGGAAGAGGTCGATCGTGCCGACGCCGATCCACGCGGGCGGGAGCCCGGTGAGATCTTCGCGGCGCGCAGGTGCGACGTACGGCGAGACGCCCGGGCGCCCGGGTTCGCCTCCGGTGTAGGTCGTCCAGCCGTGCCGGTTGTTCTTCGCGTTCCAGCCGCGGTGATGCTTGGACGCGACGTCGGGCTTGAGAACCGTGCGGTCATCGAGCATGGGATACACCAGCAGCTGGAAGAGGGGCCGCACGTCGCCGTGGTCGTGCGCGTAGAGCGCCACTCCCGCCGCGATGCCTCCGCCGGCACTCGCGCCGCCGATCGCGAGCCGATCCGCGTCGATCCCCCAGTCGGCAGCGCGTCGTGCGAGAGCCTGAAACGCGGCGTAGCAGTCCTCCACGGATGCCGGTGCCGGCGCGTCCGAGCCGAGCCGGTATCGCACGGCGGCAACCGCAATGCCGAGCTCCCGGACGAAGGCGATGTTGGGCCGGTCGTCCTGCTCGGGTGACCCGAACAGGTGACCGCCGCCGTGGATCCAGAGCAGCGCGGGTATCGGCTCGGCGGCGCCCGACGGCCGGAACAAGCGGATCGAGACCGTCGGCGAGAGGACGATCCCCTCGACGGTGACATCCGGTCCGGGATCTGCTCCGCGAGCCTTCCGGCGACGCATCAGGCTCACGGCGCGACGTCCGGTCGGAACGCTCGGGAGGAACCGCACGAGGCGCAGCTCCGGGTGGTACGGCGAAGCGGACATGTCGCCCTCTCAGTTCTGAACCGGGTCGGCCGCGACGTCAGGGGACCGGGTCGGTCCCCTCGACGAGCAACGGCCTGAGGCGCGCATCGGCTGAACGCGATCCCCGTGCGGCGAAATCGTAGCGCGATCGCATGTTCGGACGACGGATCCGATGCGACGCGGACGCCGCCGTTGCCCTCTCGCGGGCCGGACGATCATCCGGCGACGACGCCGTTTCGGTGACAACCGCGCAACGTTTTGTGTCTCCTTCTTAATTGGGGGGAGACTTCCCAGGCCAGGGCCGCTAGGTTGGGGAACGATCGGCACAACAGTTCGCCGACACCATCAAGTAGTAAGGCAGTTCATGAGCGTCAGCGGTACCGTCAAGTGGTTCAACTCGGAGAAGGGCTTCGGCTTCATCGCACCTGATGAAGGCGGCGCCGACGTCTTCGCCCACTACTCCGCCATCGAGTCCTCGGGCTACCGCTCGCTGGAAGAGAACCAGCGCGTCGAGTTCGACATCGCACAGGGCCCCAAGGGCCTGCAGGCGGAGAACATCCGCCCCATTTGAGGCCTG
Source organism: Microbacterium pasadenense (assembly GCF_047246565.1). Taxonomy (NCBI): domain Bacteria; kingdom Bacillati; phylum Actinomycetota; class Actinomycetes; order Micrococcales; family Microbacteriaceae; genus Microbacterium; species Microbacterium pasadenense. The sequence continues at coordinate 372,463 of NZ_JBFOKN010000001.1, forward strand.
CTGTCAGACCTCGTCTGACACCAGGAGCAGGCGGCGGAGGTCGGCCATCGTGTCGACTGCCGCCTGCGCCCCCTCTGACTCGTGGGGCCAACTGAAGCCCCACCGCACGAAGACGACAGGCACGCCGTTCGCGGCGCCGCCCTCCACATCGTGGTGACGGTCGCCGATGAGAATCGGTCGACTGGTGTCAGCGCCGGCCGCCGCGAGGCGCCGGAGCGATTCGGCGACGATGTCCGACTTGGAGGCCAAGGTCTTCTCGTCCGGCGTCGCGCCGGCCATCGCCTGCATCGAGTCCGCGAGGCCGAAGTGCTCCATGAGCGCCACGACCTGGATCTCCGGCTTCGAGCTGGCCGTCGCCTGCGGGATGCCGGCTGCAGCGATGTCCGCGATGAGCTCCCCGATCCCCGGGTAGAGCCGCGCACCGGTCGTGTAGCCGTCCGCCTTGCCGATGCCGCGATAGTGCGCGACCGCTTCGGTCGCCTGTTCCGGCGTCATGCCGACGTTCTTCTGGAACGACTCGAACATCGGCGGTCCGATCCAGTGCACCAGCTGGTCGCGCGTCGGCGCGGGCAGCCCGTAATGGGCCAGGCATCGCGTCAAGCGGCTGAGGATGCCCTCGGACGCGTCGACGATCGTGCCGTCCACGTCCCAGAGGATGCAGGACCAGGGGGAGCGTGTCGTCATGCTCCCAGCCTACGGGCGCGGATGCCGCGGGTAGGCTCGTCGCCGTGCGTCTTGTCATCGCCCGCTGCTCCGTCGATTACACGGGCCGCCTCAATGCCCACCTGCCTCTGGCCACCCGTTTACTGGTGCACAAGGGGGATGGCAGCCTGCTCGTGCACTCCGACGGCGGCTCCTACAAGCCGCTGAACTGGATGAGTCCGCCCTGCACGCTGACCGTGGTGGAGCCGGGCGACGAGGATGTCGACGTCGTGGAGAAGTGGCGGGTCGTGCACGCCAAGACCGGCGACGCGCTCACGGTCCGGCTCTACGAAGTGCTGCACGACTCCGCCCACGAGCTGGGCGTCGATCCGGGACTCGTGAAGGACGGGGTCGAAGCCGACCTGCAGCGTCTGCTCGCCGAGCAGGTCGGCGTCATCGGGGAGGGCCTCACCCTCGTCCGCCGCGAGTTCCCGACCGCGATCGGCCCCGTCGACCTGCTGCTGCGAAACCCCGAGGGCGGCACCATCGCCGTCGAGGTGAAGCGACGCGGTGACATCGACGGTGTCGAGCAGCTGACCCGCTACCTCGAGCTGCTGGGCCGGGACCCGCACCTCGCGCCGGTCTCCGGCGTCTTCGCCGCACAGGAGATCAAACCGCAGGCGAAGGTGCTGGCGAACGACCGCGGCATCCGCTGCGTCACCCTCGACTACGACGAGATGAAGGGCATCGAGTCGGGGGCGCCGCGCCTGTTCTGAGCGGTCAGTGCGCGCTTCCGCGGGTGCCGGGCAGCGGCTTGGCGGATCCGGAGGCGAAACCCGACGCGGCGACCAGCGCGGCGATGATGAACAGCGTGTTCAGCAGGCCGATGTGGTCGCTGATGACGCCGAGGATCGGCGGCCCGCACAGGAAGGCGACGTAGCCGATGGTCGCGGCCGCGCTGACGCGCGCCGCGGCCTTCTCGGGGTCGTCGGCGGCGGCGGACATGCCGAGGGGGAAGCCCAGCGACGCGCCGATGCCCCAGAGCGCCGCGCCCACGAAGACGAGCGGCAGGTTGGGCGCGAGGATGAAGAGCAGGATGCCGACGGTGGCCGTCGCCGCCAGCACGCGGAGCGTCGCGACGCGACCGAACCGATCGACGAGCGGCCCGCCGAAGACGCGCACGACCGTCATCGCGACCGAGAACACCGTGAGCGCCACGGCTCCGATCGCGGCGCCGCCGCCGTGGTCCTCGCTCACCGCGAGAGCCATCCAGTCGTTCGCGCCGCCTTCGGCGAACGCCATGCCGAGCATGACGATCCCCAGCACGTAGGTCCGCGGCTCGCGCCAGGCGGACAGCGCCGTCGTGAGCCGTTCGCGCCATCCCGCCGTGGAGTCCTCCTCGGCGCCGAAGGAGCGGTGCGGCACGTAGCGGAACGCGATGACGGCGATGACGACGATCGCCACGGCGATGGCGACGAGATGGGGGAAGACGCCGAGCTTCGCGCCGGCCGCGGCGGCGCCGATCCCCGCGCCGATCACGGTGCCGAAGCTGAAGAAGGCGTGGAAGAGCGGGAGGATCGTCTTGCCGACCGCGACCTCGATCGCCGCCCCGTCGACGTTCATGAGCACGTCCAGAGCACCGTTCCCGAAGCCGAAGAGCACGAGTCCGACGAGCACGAGGGGGAGGGCGGGAAGCACCTCCGTGCCGATGCCGACGATCGCGACGCCGGCGGCGAGGGTCAGCATCATCAGCAGCATGCCGAGCCGTGTTCCGAGCCGAGCCGCGAGCACCGACGACACCGAAAGCCCCAGGATGGACGCGACGCCCATCCCGAGCAGCAGCAGACCGATGACCGAGTTGTCGATCTCGAGCTCGGCCTTGATCGACGGGACGCGCGACGCCCAGGTCGCGATGCTCAGGCCGCTGGCGGTGAAGATGGCGAAGACGGCCAGCCGCCAGGACAGCAGGCGGGATGCGGTGAGCTCGGTGTGCACAGGACGACCCTAGCGCCTTCCGAAACGATTCGATGCGCTGAGTCACCGGGGGTACGATCGGGGGATGACCTCCCGACGCGCGACGATCGCCGACGTCGCGCGCGAAGCGGGCGTCTCACCGTCGACGGCATCCGTCGTCTTCAGCGGGAAGGTCGCCGTGTCGGATGCCACCCGGGACCGCGTGCTCGCCGCGGCCGACCACCTCGGCTACACCGGCCCGGATCCCCGTGCGGCGTCGCTGCGGACCGGACGCGCGGGCATCGTCGCGGTCCTCTTCCGAGAGCGGCTCGGCATCGCGTTCCGCGACCCGGTCGTCACCTCGATGATGGACGGCCTCAGCGACGCGGTGGGCCCCATCGGCGCCGGCGTCCTGCTGCTGCACGACGAGGGTCCGAGCGGTGCCGGGCCCACCCTCACGACCGCGCCGATCGACGCCGCCGTCCTCATCGGCTGCAACGAGATCGTGCGCGGATCGGTCGAGGCCATCCGCGGACGCGGCATCCCCGTCGTGGTCGTCGAGGGCGATGCGGGGGAGGGCATCCCGCAGATCCGCCTCGACAACCGCGAGGCTCAGCGGGAGGCCGCCGAGCACCTGCGGTCGCTCGGGCACGAGGACGTCGCCGCCGTCACGCTGCCGCGGGACGGCGCGCGCGAGCGCGGCTTCCTGACCGGCGACGAGTCCGCGATCACCGTCGACGTCACCCGGGATCGACTGCGCGGCATCCGCGACGTCTACCCGGACGCGCCGGCGTACGCGACGGCAGAAAGCTCGATCGACGAGGGCCTCGCGGCGGGCCGCGTCCTCCTGGCGGGGCATCGCCCGACAGCCGTCATCGCCCAGAGCGACCTGCTGGCGGCGGGCGTCATCCGCGCCGCCGAGGAGGTCGGCCTGCGCGTCCCGGAGGACCTCAGCGTGACCGGTTTCGACGGCATCGTCGTCGACGGGCTCGCGCCGTACGCGCTCACGACCCTGGTGCAGGATGCCGCGGCGAAGGGCCGGGCGGCGGGCGAGGCGATCGTCGCGATGCTGGCCGATCGGCAGCCCGCCTCGCTGACCCTCACCTGCACATTCCGCAAGGGGAACACGACGGCTCCGCGGCCGTGAATGAGCGCTTCCCGGCGGACGCCGCCGCGATCGCCCCGTAGAATCGAGGGAGACGACCCCCGCGACGTGCAGAGGAGGCCAGGTTGCTGATCCTCCTCGCCGCGTTCGCCCTGGTGCCGTTGATCCTGCCGGCGCTGGTCTCGCGCTGGGGGTCCCGCACCTTCCTCGTCGCGGCTGTCGTTCCCGCCGCCGCCTTCGTGCACACGGCGATGCAGGCCCCTCGCGTCCTCGCCGGTGATATCCCGTTCGAGACATACTCCTGGATCCCGGACCTGGGCGTCCAGATCTCGATGCGCATGGACGTGCTCGCCTGGGTGATGTCCCTCATCGTCACCGGCGTCGGCGCCCTGGTGATGATCTACTGCCGGTGGTACTTCGCCGGCAAGCGGGACGGGCTCGCGGTCTTCTCGGCGGTGCTCCTCGCCTTCGCCGGCGCCATGTACGGGCTCGTGCTCACCGACGACATCGTGGTGCTCATCATGCTCTGGGAAGTCACGAGCGTGCTGTCCTATCTGCTCATCGGCTTCTACCACCGCCGCGGCGCGAGCCGCCGCGCGGCGCTGCAGGCGCTCCTGGTGACCACGCTCGGCGGGCTCGTCATGCTGATCGGCGTCGTGATCCTCGTCGTCCTCTACGGCACGACGAGCATCACCACCATGGTCGAGCAGGGACTGATCTTCACGGGCGGTCAGGCCGTGCTCCTGGATGCCGCGCTCGTGATGCTCCTGGTCGGCGCGCTGAGCAAGTCGGCGATCTTCCCCTTCCACTTCTGGCTCCCCGGTGCGATGGCGGCGCCCACGCCGGTCAGCGCCTACCTCCACGCCGCCGCCATGGTGAAGGCCGGCATCTACCTCATCGCCCGCTTCGCCCCGGGATTCGCCGACGCCGAGCCCTGGCGGCCCATCATCATCGTCCTCGGGCTGTTCACACTGCTGCTGGGTGGCGTGCAGGCGCTGCGCGAGTCCGACCTCAAGCGCGTGCTCGCCTTCGGGACGGTCAGCCAGCTCGGGATGCTGACCGTGGTCCTCGGCTACGGCGAGCGGAACTCGGCGCTCGCCGGTCTCGCCCTCCTCGTCGGCCACGCGCTCTTCAAGTCGGCGCTGTTCCTCATCGTCGGCATCATCGACCGCCAGCTGAACACGCGCGACATCGGCGAGCTCTCGGGCGTCGGACGCCAGGCGCCCACCCTCGCGACGTTCTCGATCATCGCGATCGCCTCGATGGCGGGCGTCGCGCCGACCCTGGGCTTCGTCGCCAAGGAGGCGACGCTCACCTCCTTCCTCGAGGGCGGCTCCGACCCGGTCGCGTGGGTGCCCCTGGCCGGCATCCTGCTGGGGTCGGCCCTGACCGCCGCCTACGGCATCCGTTTCGTGTGGGGCGCGTTCTGGACGAAGAAGGACGACGCGGGGGAGCGGATGCCGCGGACCGAGTGGCCCGATCCGCCGCTCGGCTTCATGGTCGCGCCCGTCGCGCTCAGCGGACTGTCGGTCGTCGCCGGCTTCGCCGCGCCCGTGGTCGACAGCGCGCTCGCGGGCTACGCCGACACGATCCCGGCCGAATCCGGCGGCGAGCCGTACCACCTGGCGCTCTGGCACGGCTGGGAGCCGGCGCTCTTCCTGTCGCTCGGCTCGATCGCCGTCGGCGCCGTGCTGTTCTGGCTCTCGCGGAAGAGGCCGTGGACGTCCCGCGTCATTCCCTTCAGCGCATACGACGTCTACAACGTGACGCTGCGAGGCATCGCCCGTCTCGCCGTCTGGACGACGTCGCTCACCCAGCGCGGCTCACTGCCCTTCTACGTCGGGACCATCTTCATCGTGTTCATCGCGGCGCAGACGACGGCGCTGGTCGTCGGCGACGAGTGGCGCATCGCCTACGACGCCTGGCAGAGCCCCGCGCAGCTGGCCGTGGCGCCGATCATGATCCTCGCGGGGTTCGTCGCGGTCCGTGCCCGGAAGCGCTACACCGGTGTCGTCCTGGTGTCGGTGACGGGCCTCGGAATGGTACTGCTGTTCGCGACGAGCGGCGCCCCCGATCTCGCGCTGACCCAGATCCTCGTCGAGACGGTCACGCTCGTCGCGTTCGCCCTCGTGCTGCGCCGCATCCCGGCCCGCCTCGGCGACCACAACGCCTCGGTGCTGCCGGTGTTCCGCGCGGTGATCGGAATCGGCGTCGGCATCACGATGGCCGCTGTCGCCCTGATCGCGACCGGCGCGCGGGTGGCGGACCCGATCTCGGACCGGTTCGCCGACCTCGCCTACGAGATCGGCCACGGCAGGAACGTCGTCAACGTGACACTGGTGGACCTCCGCGGCTGGGACACGATGGGCGAACTGTCGGTGCTCATCCTCGCGGCGACCGGTGTGGCCTCGCTCGTCTTCGTCACCCACCGCGCCGACACGCTGTCCATGGTGACCCGCCCCCTGCCGACGGAAGTGGTCCGCACCCGTCGCCCCCTCGTCGAGACGGCCGCCGGTCCGCGCCCGCGCGCGTCGTCCCCCGAGAGCACCCGGCAGGCGTGGCTCGTGGGCGGCCAGCGGGTGCGCCCCGAGAACCGGTCGCTGATGCTCGAGGTCATCGTGCGCGTCCTCTTCCACACGATCATGGTGGTCTCGCTCTACCTCCTGTTCGCCGGGCACAACCTCCCGGGCGGCGGCTTCGCGGGCGGCCTCGTCGCCGGCATGGGCCTCGTCATGCGCTACGTCGCGGGAGGACGGTACGAGCTCGGCGCGGCGGCGCCGACGGATGCCGGCCGTCTGCTCGGCGCCGGCATGCTCATCGCGGTCGGCACCGCCGTCTTCCCGCTCCTGTTCGGCGAGGAGCCGCTCACGAGCACGTTCTGGGAGGCGCACCTTCCCCTCCTCGGCCACGTCGAGTTCGTCTCGTCGACGCTGTTCGACATCGGCGTGTACCTCGTCGTCATCGGTCTGGTGCTCGACGTCCTGCGCTCCCTCGGCGCCGAAGTCGACCGGCAGACGATCGAGCAGCACGAGCGGGTGATCGCATGACCGTTTCCCTCGTCCTCGTCATCGTCATGGGCGCGCTGTTCGCGGCCGGCGTCTACGCGATGCTCGAGCGGAGCCTCACCCGCGTGCTGATCGGCTTCCTGCTCCTCGGCAACGCGGCGAACCTGTTTCTGCTCATCGTCATGGGCGAGCCCGGCATCGCTCCCTTCTTCGGCGCCGACCCGGAGGAGATGAGCGACCCGCTGCCGCAGGCGCTCACCCTGACCGCCATCGTCATCACCTTCGCCGTCTCGGCCTTCCTGCTGGCGTTGATCTACCGGTCCTGGCAGCTCGGCCAGGCGGACACCGTGGTCGACGACGAGGCCGACCGCGAGGTGCGCGAGCGCGCGGCCGAGGACGAGGACACCATGGACGACGAGATCACCGACGAGGACGACGACGCGACGACCGACTTCCTCGGCACCGAGACGTCGCCCATCCGGCTCCTGCACACGCAGGACGTCGCCGAGCTGCGCGACGACGCTCCGATCGACCGCCCGGGCGGTGACCGATGAGCGCCCTGGTTCCGCTGCTGGTCACGCTGCCGCTCCTCGGCGCCGCGGTCGCGCTGATCTTCGGTCGCCGCCGTCGCGTGCAGGTCGGCGTCTCGATCACGACCCTCACGCTCGTCGCAATCGTCGCGGCGGTGCTGCTGTACGCCGTGGATGCCAGCGGGATCCCGCTCGCGGTGTCGGTGGGCGGCTGGCCGGTGCCGTTCGGCATCGTCCTCTACGTCGACCGGCTCGCCGCGCTGCTCGTGGTCGTCTCGAGCATCGTGCTGCTCGCGGTCCTGCTCTTCTCGGTGGGACAGGGCGCCGCGGACGGCGACGACGAGACCCCGGTCTCGATCTTCCACCCGTCCTATCTGATCCTCGGCGCCGGCATCTTCAACGCGTTCATCGCCGGCGACCTCTTCAATCTCTACGTCGGATTTGAGATCCTGCTCGTCGCGTCGTACGTGCTGATCACGCTGGGCTCGACCGAATCCCGCATCCGCACGGGCGTCGTCTACATCGTCGTGTCGCTCGTGTCGTCGATCCTGTTCCTCGCCGCGATCGCCGCGATCTACGGTGCACTCGGCACGGTCAACATGGCGCAGCTGGCCGACCGGATGACCGAACTGCCCGACGACGTCCAGCTCGTGCTGCACCTCATGCTGCTGCTCGCGTTCAGCATCAAGGCCGCGGTCTTCCCGCTCTCGTTCTGGCTGCCGGACTCGTACCCGACGGCCCCGGCACCTGTCACGGCGGTCTTCGCGGGCCTGCTGACGAAGGTCGGCGTCTACGCGATGATCCGCACCGAGACGCAGATCTTCCGCGACAACGACGTCAACACGATGCTGCTGATCGTCGCGCTCGCGACGATGCTCGTCGGCATCCTCGGCGCCGTCGCCCAGGCCGAGCTCAAGCGCATCCTGTCGTTCACGCTCGTGAGCCATATCGGCTACATGGTGTTCGGCCTCGCGATCGGCACCGGCGCATCGCTCGGCGCGACGATCTACTACATGGTCCACCACATCGTCGTGCAGACGACGCTGTTCCTCGCCGTGGGGCTCATCGAGCGCCGCGCGGGATCGACCTCCATCCTGCGGGTGAAGGGTCTGATGCGCGCGGCGCCGCTGCTGGCGGTGCTGTACTTCATCCCCGCCATCAACCTCGGCGGCCTGCCGCCGTTCTCGGGGTTCATCGGCAAGTACGCGTTGTTCGACGCGGCGGCCGAGGTCGGCACGCCGCTCATGTACGTCCTGATGGTCGGCGGCATCCTGACGTCGCTCCTCACGCTGTGGGCGCTCATGCGCGCCTGGAACCTCTCGTTCTGGCGCGAGGAGGAGGACCACGCCGATGAGCCCGGCGTGGTGGATCGCCTCTCCTACCTCGACGACGCGCCCGCCTCGGGCGTGCAGACCAAGCGCCGGGTGATCCCGCGGGTCATGACCGCGGCGACCGCGGGCATGGTCGTGGTGACGGTCGCCCTCACCGTCTTCGCCGGCCCGCTGTACCGGCTGTGCGCCAGCATCGGCGAGGCCCTGCCCCACCCGGTGTCGATCGTGCAGCTCGAAGGCGAGGTGGACGATGCCGACTGAGAGGCGTCGCAGCGCGCTCACCGGACTCTGGCGGCAGCTGCCGTTCTTCGTCTGGCTCATCGCGGTGTGGATGATGCTGTGGGGCCAGGTGACCCTGCTCGCGTTCCTGACCGGCGCCGTGGTCGCCGTCTTCGTCACGCTCGTCTACCGGCTGCCTCCGGTGGAGCTGTCCGGCCGCCTGAACCCGTGGTGGCTGCTCGTCTTCGTGCTGCAGTTCATCGGAGCCCTCGTCCGCGGCTCGCTCATCGTCGCGTGGCAGGTCATCGACCCGCGCCGGCAGCCCGGGACGGCGGTCATCGCGGTGCCGCTCGTGACCGACGACGACCTCATCATGGCGCACGTGGGCATCACGGCCTCGCTGATCCCGGGGTCGCTTGTGCTCGAGACCGATCGGGACCGGCGGGTCATCTACCTCCACGTCCTCGGGACCCGGAGCGAGGCCGACGTGGAGCACCACCGTCAGTCCGTGCAGCTGTGGGAGCACCGGCTCGTCCGCGCCGTGGGCTCGCCTGCGCAGCTCGCCGCGGTCCGCGCCGCACGCGCCGCGCGGAGCGCCGGCCAACCCGCCTCGGAGGCGAGCCGATGACCACCATCCTCATCGTCGTCATCAGCGCCGTGTTCGCCGTCTCGGCCCTGCTGACGGTCTGGCGCATCATCGTGGGGCCCTCGATCCTCGATCGCGCCGTGGCATCCGATGTCCTGCTGACCCTCCTCATCTGCGTGCTCGGCGCCGAGATGGCGCTCAACCACCACACCCGGACGCTCCCCGTGCTGCTGATCGTCGCGGCCGTCGGGGTCTTCGGGTCGATCACCATCGCGCGCTTCGTCGCCCGCCGGGACGGAGCCGAACGATGACCGAGATCCTGCACGTCGTGTCGCTGCTGCTGATCCTCGCCGGCGCCCTGCTGTGTCTCACGGCTGCGCTCGGCCTGCTCCGCTTCACCGACGTCCCCACCCGGCTGCACGCGGCCACGAAGCCGCAGGTGCTCGGCCTGCTGCTCATCGTGCTGGCGGTCGGCATCGAGCTCCGGTCGTGGGCCGCCGTCGCCTTCCTCGTCCCCGTCATGCTGATCCAGTTCGCCACGGCCCCGCTGTCGGCGCACATGGTCGGGCGGCAGGCCTACCGGAACGGGTCGATCGACCGCGACCAGGTCTTCACGGACGAGCTGGCCGAATCTCAGGGCACCCCGCCCGCCGCCGGCGGCTGATCGCGCGCGGCGCCGCCCGCGAGAACGACGACGGGCGTCCCGCCGAAGCGGGACGCCCGTGTCAGGATCGTCGCGGTCAGTCGGCGCCGAAGTCGAACGACGCCGAGTCGCCGGCCTCCTCGACGGCCTCGGCAAGGTCGTCGGTCGGCTCGACGTGGCCCGTGATGGCAGCGGCGCCGCCCTTCTCGAGGTCGCCCACGAGCTCGGCGGTGGCGCCGCCGATGAGGCCGAGACCCACGTAGTGCTCGAGCCGGGAGCGGGAGTCGGCGATGTCGAGATTGCGCATCGTGAGCTGCCCGATGCGGTCGGTCGGGCCGAAGGCGGCGTCGCCGACGCGCTCCATCGAGAGCTTCTCGGGGGAGTACGACAGGCCGCGGGATTCGGTGTTCAGGATCGTGTAGTCCTCGCCGCGGCGCAGGCGGAGCGTGACGGTGCCGCTGATCGCGGACCCCACCCAGCGCTGGATCGACTCGCGCAGCATGAACGACTGCGGCTCGAGCCACCGTCCCTCGTACATGAGGCGACCGAGGCGGCGACCCTGCTCGTGGTACGTCGCGAGGGTGTCCTCGTTGAGGATGCCGTTCACGAGGCGCTCGTAGGCGATGAACAGCAGCGCCATGCCCGGGGCCTCGTAGACGCCGCGGCTCTTCGCCTCGATGATGCGGTTCTCGATCTGGTCGCTCATGCCGAGGCCGTGACGACCGCCGATCTCATTGGCGGCCATGACGAGCGCGACGGCGTCGGAGTGCTCCACGCCGTTGATGGCGACGGGGCGACCGGCCTCGAAGGTGACCGACACGTCCTCGGTCTCGATGGCCACCTCGGGGTCCCAGAAGCGCACGCCCATGATCGGCTCCACGATCTCGAGCGACACGTCCAGGTGCTCCAGGGTCTTCGCCTCGTGGGTGGCGCCCCAGATGTTGGCATCCGTCGAATAGGCCTTCTCGACGGAGTCGCGGTACGGGAAGCCGTGTGCGACGAGCCACTCGCTCATCTCGGTCCGGCCGCCGAGCTCGGTGACGAAGTCGGCGTCGAGCCACGGCTTGTAGATGCGCAGGGCCGGGTTCGCGAGCAGTCCGTAGCGGTAGAACCGCTCGATGTCGTTGCCCTTGTAGGTGGAGCCGTCGCCCCAGATGTCGACGCCGTCCTCCTTCATCGCGCGCACGAGCATCGTGCCGGTGACGGCACGGCCGATCGGCGTCGTGTTGAAGTAGGTACGGCCGCCGCTGCGGATGTGGAAGGCGCCGCATGACAGCGCGACGAGCCCCTCCTCGACCATCATCGGCTTGCAGTCGATGAGGCGGGACCCCTCGGCGCCGTACTGCAGGGCACGGCCGGGGATCGATGCGATGTCGTCCTCGTCGTACTGGCCGAGGTCGCCGGTGTAGGTGAACGGGACGGCGCCCTTGTCGCGCATCCACGCGACGGCGACGGAGGTGTCAAGGCCCCCGGAGAAGGCGATGCCGACGCGCTCGCCGACGGGCAGGGACTGAAGGACCTTCGACATGCCCTCCAGTCTAGTGAGCGGGCTCAGGCCGGATTCGCCTCGCGTTCGGCGGGGACCGCGGCGGGGTGGGATGCCGCATGGGCGCGAGCCCGCAGCTTCCCGACGCCCACGACGATCGCGCCGATGACGACGAACGCGATCGCGATGCCGATGACGTAGGCGGTGACGCCGCCCCAGCCGTTGACCCCGTTCGGATTGAGGAACGGGTACGGGTACCAGAACGGCACGCCGTCGTCGGGGTCGGTCACGAGCGGTCCGCGGGCGAGCGTGTAGCCCACCCACACGAGCGGGAAGGCGAGGGCCGTCAGCACCGCGCCCCACGGCAACGACCGGCGACCGGGTGCCAGCAGGAGATCGACCAGGAAGAACAGCGGGGCGATGACGTGCAGCACCTCGTTGGTCCACGGCACCTCGGCGTCGGCGGCGGTCAGGTGCCGGAGTAGCAGGTTGTAGACGATGCCGGTGATCGCGAGGTACGTCGTGGCGCACGCGAGTGCGAGCGTGAGCGTCCGCGGCTCTCGGGCGGACCCCCGGTGCCGCCAGTACCGGACGACGGCGATGAGCAGCACGACGGCTCCGAACGCGTTCGAGAGGATCGTGAAGAAGCTCAGGAAGTTCACGACCACCGTGCCGACGTCGCGTCCGTCGGCCACCGCGTCGACCACCGTGGAGCGGAACTGCGTGACGATCGCGGCGATCATGACGACCGCCGCCGAGAGCCGAGCGACCGACCAGGCCGCCGGAGGGATCCGCATGCGCATGACGGCACATTAGCGCCGACCGCAACAGGACGGCGGATCCTCGCCCGGTAGGATGGGGTGTCACCGTCCGATCACGGGGGAGTAGCCATGCCAGGCATTGTCATCGTCGGCGTTCAGTGGGGAGACGAGGGCAAAGGCAAGGCCACCGATCTCCTGGGTGAGCGCACCGACTGGGTCGTCAAGTTCAACGGCGGCAACAACGCCGGTCACACCGTCGTCATCGGCGACGAGAAGTACGCGCTGCACCTGCTTCCCAGCGGCATCCTCTCGCCGGGCGTGAACGCCGTCATCGGCAACGGCGTCGTCATCGACCTCGAGGTCCTCTTCGCCGAGCTGACCGCGCTGCAGGCGCGCGGCATGGATGTGTCGCGACTGAAGGTGAGCGCCAACGCGCACATCATCACGCAGTACCACCGGACGCTCGACAAGGTCACCGAGCGCTTCCTCGGCAAGCGCATGATCGGCACGACCGGGCGCGGCATCGGCCCCACCTACGCCGACAAGATCAACCGCACCGGCATCCGCGTGCAGGACCTGTTCGACGAGAACATCCTGCGCCAGAAGGTCGAGGGCGCGCTCGACCAGAAGAACCACCTCCTCGTGAAGGTCTTCAACCGCCGGGCCATCACGGTCGACGAGGTCGTCGAGGACCTGCTGTCGTACGCCGATCGGCTCCGGCCCATGGTCGCGGACACCGGATTGCTGCTGAACCAGGCGCTGGATGCCGGCGAGGTCGTGGTCTTCGAGGGCGGCCAGGCCACGATGCTCGACGTCGACCACGGCACCTATCCCTTCGTCACCAGCTCGTCCGCGACCGCCGGCGGCGCGGCGACCGGGTCGGGTGTCGGCCCCAACCGCCTCGACCGGATCGTCGGCATCGTCAAGGCGTACGCGACCCGCGTCGGCTCGGGACCGTTCACCACCGAACTGTTCGACGAATCCGGCGACTTCCTGCGCTCGCGCGGATTCGAGTTCGGCACCACCACCGGCCGTCCCCGCCGGGTCGGCTGGTACGACGCCCCCGTCACCCGGTACGCGACGCGCATCAACGGGCTCACCGACCTCGTGCTCACCAAGCTCGACATCCTCACCGGGATCGAGCGGATCCCGGTCTGCGTCGCCTACGACGTCGACGGGGAGCGGTTCGACGAGGTCCCCGTCAACCAGACCGACTTCCACCACGCGACACCGGTCTACGAGTACTTCCCGGGCTGGACCGAGGACATCTCCACGGCGCGGACCTTCGAGGACCTGCCGCAGACCGCGCAGGACTACGTGCTCGCCCTCGAGAAGATGAGCGGGACGCGCATCTCGGTGATCGGCGTCGGCCCCGCCCGCGACGCGGTCATCGTGCGGCACGAACTCCTGGACTGATGCGGTTCCTGCTCGGCGGGTACTCCGCCGACAGCGGCGGCTCCGCCGATGGGATCGGCCTGCTGCACGCGGGCGGGATTGACTCGCCGCTCGCGAGCGGTCCGCTCGGCTACGGCGGCACGGTGGCCGCCGCCGAGTCGCCCTCCTGGCTCGCGTGGCATCCGCATCTCGACGTCGTCTACGCGACGCTCGAAGGTCGCGGCGCGGTGCAGGCCTTCCGGCGCACCGGCGATGACTCCTTCGCGCGGCTCGGCGCTCCCGTCCCGGTCGGCGACGCGCCCTGCCACGTGCTCGCGCTCGCCGAGGCGCTGTTCGTGTCGTGCTGGGGCGATGGCCGGGTGGTCCGCGTCGCCCTCGACGCGGGCGGGCGGCCGGGCGAGGCGACGGCCTGGGCGGCTGTGGCATCCGACGGCGCCGACACGTCGGACACGGGCGACGGCGAGGGCGGCGACGGCGCGGGCGGAATCGATCTGGCCGCCGCGACGCGGGCGCTTCGCGAGGCTGCCGGCGAGTACGCGCACCTCGTTCCCGACGTCGTCGCGCCCGTTCCCCTGCCGGCGACGGATGCCGCGGCGCCGCGCCCGTCGCGGGCTCATCAGGCGGTGCTCCTGTCCGGGGGCCTCCTCGCCACGATGGACCTCGGCCGCGACCTCGTCCGCCTCTGGCGGGGTGGCCGGCTCGCCCAGGAGATCGCCCTGCCCACCGGGACCGGCCCCCGACACGGGCTGTGGCATCCGAGCGGACACCTCTACGTCGTCACGGAGACGTCGGCGGAGATCTTCGTCCTCGCGCCCGACCGGGCCGGAGCCTGGCGGGTGCTCAGCGGCATCGCCCTCGGTGCGATGCCCGGCGACGCGGCCGCCGAGATCGCGCCGTCGCACGAGGCCGAGCACCTCTACGTCGGGCTGCGCGGCAGCGACACGATCGCGGCGGTGCGGGTGCGCGGGGGCGGCGACCGCCTCGAGCCCTTCGCCCTCGCCGAGGCGGGTGCGGCCTGGCCCCGGCACCACCTCGTCGCCCGCGACACCCTGCTGGTCGCGGGTCAGCACTCCGACGAGGTCGTGTCGCTCGGCATCGACGGTCGCACCGGCGCGCCCGGCCGGGTGCGGCACCGGACCGTCGCGCCGACGCCGACGGCGATCCTCCCCTTCCGGGCCTGAGGGCCGCGCCGGCCTATCGGACGGGTGACGGCGCGACGAGCTGGTTCACGGTGCGGAGCACGTCCGGCGCCGTCAGCTCGACGAGGCCGATCTCCGCGGGGGCGTTGCCGATCTCGAACGTCGTGCTCTCGCCGGCCAGGAGGGTGACGAGACCCGCGTCCACGGTCGCGTCGGGCGCCGCCTTGTCGACCAGCAGGGTGAGCTGAGCGAGCAGCGTCGTCGCCGTGACCGTGAGTCGATGCACATCGCCGCTCGCCTGCAGCTCCGCGGTGAATCCGGGCTTGGGCAGGTCCAGGCGGCGGTGCTCGTCGAAGAACCACTCGGCACGGTGCTCGCCGAGGGTCGCCCGCAGCACCTCGCGGGACGGGTCCCGCGCATCGAGCGACGGCGGGAGCTCGGTCGTGACCGCCCCGCGCGGCGGGACGACGACGGGGGAGGTCTGCTCGGCGAGGACTCCGCCGTCGAAGTGCAGGCGAGTGCAGCGCAGCTCTCCGCGCCACTCCTCGTCGGTGTCGTTCACCGCCACGACGGCGAGGCCGCCACCGCGTGGCTGCACCGTGAGCAGGCGGTCGGCGTGTGCGATCCGAAGAGCGTGGAACAGCGGCTTCTCCCGACCGGCGCCGTCCACCGCAGCCCACGAGGTGACGGGCCAGCAGTCGTTCAGCTGCCAGACGATGCTCCCCATGCAGTGCGGCTGGAGCGACCGGAAGTGCTCGATCGCGGTGCGCACGGCATCGGCCTGATTGAGCTGCATCGCCCAGTGCCAGTCCGCCATGTCGTCCGGCATCCGAAGGTGGGGAAGAAGGCCGTCGGTGAGCTTCTGATTGCCGTGCACGGCCTTCTGATGCGTGATCATGCCGGGCGACTCGGGCGTGAGCGGCTCGTCGTGCACGGCGTCGGTGAGGGTCGTCCAGGTGGGAGGGCCCTGCCAGCCGAACTCGGCGACGAAGCGCGGGCGGTAGTCGCGATAGTGACGCCAATCGCGCTGATTCCAGATGTCCCAGATGTGCGCGGTCGCGTGGGCGGGGTCGTTCTGGGCGTGCGCGCCCGGGTAGCCCTCGGAGGGCGAGAACGGACTCGCGTGGGTGTACGCGACGTGCGGTGCCAGGTCGGCGACGACGGCGGGGAAGATCTCGAAGTAGTAGAGCTCACCCCACGACCTGCCGTCGAGACGCTGCGGCCAGCCCCACTCCTCGTAGCCCCACACGTTCTCGTTGTTCCCGTTGAACAGCACGAGCGAGGGGTGGGAGGAGAGCCGGCCGACCGCTTCGCGCGCCTCCGCCTCGATCTCGGACCGCAGCGGCTCGTCCTCGGAGTACGCGGCGCAGGCGAGGAGGAAGTCCTGCCAGGTGAGGATGCCGCGCTCGTCGCACCCGTCGAAGAAGTCATCGCTTTCGTAGATGCCGCCGCCCCAGACCCGCAGCAGGTTGATGCCGGCCGACGCCGCCTGATCGAGCCGTCGTGCGTAGCGCTCCGGTGTGACCCGGGGGAGGAAGGCGTCGTCGGGGATCCAGTTCGCACCCTTCACGAATACGGGGCGGTCGTTGACGACGATCACGAACGAGGTGCCCTCCTCGTCCGCACCCATGTCGAGTCGGACGGTGCGGAACCCGAACCGGCGATGCGCCGTGTCGAGCGTCGCTTCGTCCCGGACGAGGCGGACGTCGAGCTCGTAGAGCGGCTGCTCCCCGTGGCCGACCGGCCACCACAGCTCGGGGGCGTCGATCGTCACCTCGACCGCACCGCTCGGCGCACGCGAGGCGAGTGGCACCGTCGAACCGTGCCGCACGCCGTCGGGACCGGTGACCGTCGCGATCAGGGCGAGGCCTTCGGCGTCGCCCGCCGGATCGGCGTGCGCGAGATCGGCGTGCGCGACGACCCGGCCCTGTCCGTCGTCGACGGTGGGCACGAGGCGCACCGACGTGATCCGCGCCGTCGCCCACTCCTCGAGCCGCACGTCGCGCCAGATCCCCGAGGTCGAGGTGTCGATGCCCCAGTCCCAGCCGAACGAGTACGCGGCCTTGCGGATCGCGTTGTAGGGGTGGTGATTGGCGTGCGGGCGGTAGCCGAGCTCGGAACTGGCCGCATCCGCCGCGCGGATGGGCGAGCGCAGCACGACTGACAGCCTGTTCGCGCCGGGCTGCAGCAGGCCGCTGACGTCGAAGCGGTGGGAACGGTGCTGGTTGACGCTGCGACCGAGCCTCGTCCCGTTGAGGTCGATCTCGGCGATCGTGTCGATGCCGTCGAACACGAGCTCGGCGCGGTCGAGCCCGCCCGGCTGCCAGTCGAACTCGACGCTGTAGCGCCAGTCGCAGAGTCCGATCCAGGCGAGCGTGTGCTCGTTCGTGTCGAGATACGGGTCGGGGATCAGGCCGGCGGCGAGCAGGTCGGTGTGCACCGTGCCGGGGACGGTCGCCGCGATGGTGTCCGGCAGCTCCGTCCCCGCGAGCCCGCCTTCGAGGGTCAGCGCCCAGCCGTCCGCGAGTCGCCGCTGGATGCGTCCCGCGGCCGTGCCGGTGCGTCGCTCTGTCGTCATGCCGCTTCCCGTCGTCATCGGGGCCCCGGGTTGATGTAGGCGGTCTTCACCGAGGAGTAGAACTCCCGCGCGTAGCTGCCCTGCTCCTTCGGGCCGTAGCTCGATCCCTTCGATCCGCCGAAGGGCACGTGGTAGTCCACACCCGCCGTCGGCGCATTGACCATGACCATCCCGGCCTGCGAGTAGCGTGCGAAGTGCTTCGCGACGGCGAGCGACGCGGTGCAGATGCCCGCCGAGAGCCCGAATTCGGTGTCGTTGGCGACGAGGAGGGCCTCGTCGTAGTCGTCGACCTCGATGACGGATGCCACGGGACCGAAGACCTCTTCGCGATTCACGGTCATGCCGTTCGTGGTGCCGACGACGAGCGCGGGTGCGAGGAAATGGCCTCTCGTCTCGCGCTCGACGAGCTCGCCGCCGATCACCGTCGCCCCTTCGTCCGCCGCGATCGAGAGATAGCGCCGGTCCTGCTCGAGCTGCCGCTCGTCGACGACCGGCCCGACGACCGTGTCCTCATGGAGGGCGTGACCCACCCGCA
Source organism: Microbacterium pasadenense (assembly GCF_047246565.1). NCBI lineage: Bacteria > Bacillati > Actinomycetota > Actinomycetes > Micrococcales > Microbacteriaceae > Microbacterium > Microbacterium pasadenense. The sequence continues at coordinate 390,371 of NZ_JBFOKN010000001.1, forward strand.
TCCCGCGCATGCGCGCGGTCAGCGCCTCGACGAAGCGGTCGTGGATGCCCCGTTGCACGATGAGCCGCGAGGAGGCGGTGCAGCGCTGGCCGGTGGAGAAGTACGCGCCGTTCGCGCACACCTCCACCGCGAGCTCGAGTGAGGCGTCATCGAGGACGATCATCGGATTCTTCCCGCCCATCTCGGCCTGAACGCGCATGCCGCTCGCGGCGGCGGAGGAGACCACGCTCCGGCCGACGGGCAGGCTGCCGGTGAAGCTCACGGCGTCGACCGCGTCGGAATCCGTCAGCGCCGCCCCGACGACCGAACCGCCGCCGTAGACGAGGTTCAGCACGCCGGCGGGCAGGCCCGCACGGCTGAGGATGTCCACCAGCTCGTGCGCCATCGCGGGCGTGTTCTCGGCCGGCTTGAACACGACGGCGTTGCCCCAGGCCAGCGCCGGCGCGATCTTCCAGGTCGGGATGGCGATGGGGAAGTTCCAGGGCGTGATGATCCCGACCACCCCCACGGGCTCGCGCGTGATCTCGACCGTCATCCCGGGACGCACGGACGGCACGATCTCGCCGCCCGTGCGCAACGCCTCACCGGCGAAGAACTGCAGGAGGTTCGCCGCCCGGGCGACCTCCGCGGTCGCCTCGCCGATCGGCTTGCCTTCTTCCCGCGCGAGGAGCGTCCCGAGCTCCGCACGCCGGGCGCGGACCTCCGCGGATGCGGTGTCGAGCACCGTCGCGCGCTGCTCGGGCGTGCTGTCGGCCCAGCCCGGTGCCGCGGCGACCGCGGCGGAGACAGCCCGATCGACGGTGGCGCGATCCGAGGTCGGCGCCGTGCCCACCACGTCGTCGAGATCGGACGGGTTGAGGTTCGGAGCCTCCCCGTCTGCGTCCTCCCACCGGCCGTCGATCAGATTTCGGTAGCGCATGCTCATGGGATTCCTTTTCGAAGGTCGGGCTGTCGGCGTCGGGAGGTGTGCCGCTCAGGCGACGCGGCAGCGCAGCGGCTCGCCCCGCAGCGCGCGGCCGCCCTCTTCGGCCGCGAGCCGTTGCAGGGCATCCAGCGAGCTGACCGAGTAGAAGGCCGCGTGCGGGGTGAGGATCACGTTGTCGAGATCGCGGAGGGGGGAGTCGGCGGCGAGCGGCTCGGGGTCGAACACGTCGAGGGCCGCGCCCGCCAGGGCGCCGGCGCGGACGGCACCGGCGAGGGCCTGCTCGTCGACCAGCCCGCCGCGCGACGTGTTGACGAGCACCGCGTGCGGGCGCATCGAAGCGAGCGATCGGGCGCCGATGAGATGACGGTTCTGCTCCGTCAGCGGCGCGTGCAGCGAGACGGCGTCGGCTCGGGATAGGAGGGCGTCGAGGGTGACCGCCTCGATCCCGGCAGCCTCGAGGTCCGCAGGGTCGACATAGGGGTCGTGCGCGATGATCCGGAAGCGGAAGGGCCGCAGCCGTTCCGCGACGGCGCGACCGATCCGTCCCGTCCCGATGAGTCCGACCGTCGTCTCGGCGAAGCCGCGGATCGGGCCGAGGTCACCTGCGCGGAGCCAGCCCCTCTCACGCACCGCCGAGGTGAAGGCCGCGGTTCTGCGAAGGAGGGTCAGCAGGCACGCGACCGTGTGGTCGGCGACCGTGTCGACGCCGTAATCCGGCACATTGGCGACACGCACGCCGAGACGTCTCGCGGCATCGATGTCGACGTTGTCGTACCCGATGCCGTAGCGGATCACCGTCGCGCCGGGCGCGAGCGCACCGAGCACATCCGCCGTGACCGGCGCGAAGTTGACGAAGACCAGCTCGGCATCCCTGACCGCGGTCATCGTGTCGGCCTCACTCGTGCACTGATGCGCGGCGAGGGTCCGCCCCGTCTCGCGGGCGAGCGACTCCTCGTGGACGAGGCCGCCGAAGGCGTGATCGGTGACGACGATCGGCGCCCTGCTCATGCGGACACCACCGCGGCCCCGGCGGTCAGCAGGCCGCGCTCGGCGAGATCGGCGTAGAAGGCACGGATGCCGAAGGTCCAGGGGGGTGCGCTCTCCGCGCTCTGCACCCGGTTCACCAGGGTCCCGAGCTCCGGGCAGGCGATGCGGACGATGTCGCCCTCGTGGTGCGTGAAGCCGAGGCCCGGCGCATCACGGTCCTGCGTGGGCGCGAAGAGCGTGCCGGTGAAGAGGGCGAAGCCGTCGGGGTACTGGTGGTGCGCACCGACCGTGTGCTGCACGAGCTCGTCGAGGGTGCGGCTCATGAGGCTCATCGAGCTTCCGTCGCGGAGCTCGAAGCCGTCCTCGCCCGTGACCCGCAGAGAGATCTCGAGCCGTTCGACGTCGGCGCGGCTGAAGCCCTCGTCGAAGAGGCGGATCATGGGCCCGATCGCGCACGAGCGGTTGTTGTCCTTCGCCTCGGCCAGGAGGAGCGCGCTCCGCCCCTCGAAGTCGCGCAGGTTGACGTCGTTGCCGAGCATCGCTCCGACGACGCGTCCGGCGGAGGTGACGGCGAGCACGACCTCGGGCTCGGGGTTGTTCCACGTCGAGCGCTCGAGCACGCCGATGGGCGACGCCGTCCCCGTGGAGGAGAGCACGGGAGCCTTGGTGAAGATCTCGGGATCGGGTCCGATTCCCACTTCGAGGTACTGCGACCACAGGCCCTCCTCGATCAGCACCGTCTTGACCTGCGCGGCCGCCTGGCTGCCGGGGCGGACCGAGCCGATCGCGCCGCCGATCACGGACTGGACGCGTTCGCGGATCTCGAGGGCCCGCGTGGCGTCGCCGCCCGACTTCTCCTCGATGACCCTCTCGATCATGCTCGTCGCGAACGTGACGCCGGCCGCCTTGATCACCTGCACGTCGATGGGGGAGAGGAGGCGCGGCCGGCTCGCGTCGCCCGCGAGCGTGGCCTCGACGACGTCGGCGGTGTCCCACGAGCGGGAAGAATCGCCGTCGCGGACCAGGGGGAGAAGGTCGTCCCGCTCGAGCAGATCCGCCGTCGTGGCGGCGTGCGGGGTGAGGTCGACGAGCCGGCGTCCACGCGTGCAGACGATGTGCGCGCCGCGCTCGCCGGGCAGCTGCAGGCGGCCGACCAGAGTCGCGTGTGGATCTGCGGGAAGGAGGTCGTCGACTTCTGAGCGGTAGTCCATGCGGGGGTGTCTCCTGACGGTGGGGCGCCGCCCGCGCCCTCGCGGACGCGGGCGGCGGGGGTGATCAGACCTCGGCGTAGTAGGCGAGGATCGCGTCGATGTCGACCGAGCTGTCCGGCGTCATGCCGAGGCTCTCGTAGTGCCGCTTGCGCGCGTTCATGTCGGCGAGCAGGATCGCGCGGGCGTGCACGGCGACCTCCTCGGCGACATGCCGCGGCACGACCACGACACCGTCGTCATCGGCGCCGACGATGTCGCCGGGGTTCACCTGGACGCCGCCGCACGCGATCGTCGTCTGGGTCTCGATCGCCATGATGCGGCCCGGGATGATGCTGCGTCCGCGGTAGCGGGCGACGACCGGGCTCTTCTGAGCCGCGACCTCGGCGGTGTCACGGCAGTAGCCGTCGGTGATGATGCCGACCGCTCCGCCGAGGACGGCCGTCATCGCGTTCTCGGAGCCCCAGAAGCCGACCTCGGGGCCGCCTCCGGCGTCCATGACGACGACGTGCCCGGGAGGCAGGTCGGTCGGCAGCTTGGGGTGCGGCACCTCGGAGAACCAGCGGCCGTGTGCGGCGACGATGTCCTCCGTCGTGTCGAGCTTCCACATGGGCCGGTTCGACGGGACGCAGCGGATGGTCGCCGCCTCACCCCAGAAGTGCATGCCCTGCCACAGCGGACGCACCTCCTTGTCCATCAGCCCGATGTTGAAGTAGCCGATGCCGTCGAGGGCGTCGACGACGTCGCACACGCGGAGGTGCTGGTAAAGGCTTGCGAGGTTCGCCGGGTCGGCCTTCTCGTAGGTGAGTGCCTGGTTCGGGCTGGTCATCGCAGTGCTCATCTTCCTTCTCTCTTCTTGTCCCGGCCGGTCGACCGGGGGTGGGTGCCGCACGTCGTGCGTCACCCGGGATCTTCAGTGGCTGGTGGTGGCGGGCGCGAACCTGTCGAGGCCGTACACCCGTTCCGCAGTGCCCCCGAGCGCGGCGTCTCGCGCGGCGGGTTCGGGGAACTCGTCCAGGAGGACGGCGCGCAGGTCGCCCCACGCTGTCGCGTACTCGGCGCGCAGGAGCACGACGGGCCAGTTGCTCGCGAGCATGACCCGGTCGGGCCCGAACAGCGTGGCGACGTGGTGGATGAAGGGCCGGACCGCGTCGGCATCCCACTCCTCCCACGCGCTCAGCACGTTGATGCCGACCGAGACCTTCACGCTCACGTTCTCGCTGCCGGCGAGAGCGGCGATGTTGTCGGCCCACGGCTGCCAGCCGCCGGTGTCGATGGGCGGGCGGCCCAGGTGGTCGACGACGATGCGCAGCGTCGGCACGGCCTGCGCGAGCCGGGTGACGTTGCGGATCTGGTCCTGGGTGATCGGGACGACGTCCCACGCGAGACCCCGCTCGGCGATGGTGCGGAACAGCTCCACCACCGCCTCGTCGCCGAGCCAGTCCATCGGGTCGTCGGCGACGAGGCAGCGGACGCCCACCTGCTTGGGGATCTCGAGTCGTGCGAGCTCGGCGTTCGCGGCCGCGGGATCGCGCACGGGGAGCCAGCTGACGACGCCGAGCACGCTCTCGTCCTCCGCGTAGGCGGCGAGTCGGTCGTTCTCGCCGGGCTCGTCGACCGACTGCATGACGACGGTCCCGGCGATCCCTGCCGCCGAAAGGTGGGGGAGGAGGTCCTCCGGCGCGAAGTCGTGCGCGATGGCGTCGTGGTGCGCTTCACGCCACGGCTGATCCTGCGCAGCCGTCTTCCAGTAGTGCTGGTGTGCATCGATGATGCGGGGCATCGTCAGCGTCCTTTCCATTCGGGTCGTCGTTTGGCGAGGAACGCGTCCACGCCTTCGGCGAAGTCGGCGCTCCCGTAGCAGAGGGCGAGCAGATCGTCATTGGAGGGGGTGGCCGCACCGTCCCCGAGGCGCTGCAGCGTCTGCGTGAGCGCCCGCAGCGTGAGCGGAGCCGAGCGGAGCAGGCCGGTGACGACGCTGTCGAGCGCCTCGTCCAGCCGTCCCGGTTCGGCGAGCCGAGTGACGAATCCGGATGCCGTCAGTTCTTCGGCCCGCAGGAGCGAGGCGGTCAGCAGCATCCCGGTCGCCGTCGCCGCCCCCATCCGCGCCGCGACGCGGGCGACGACGGCCGCGGGGAGGCAGTTGCCGACGGTGCGTGCGATCGGCGCGCCGAAGACGGCCCCGCGTTCGGCGACGACGAGGTCGCAGGTCGCAGCGAGGGCGAGTCCCGCGCCCACGGCGGGACCGCGGACGGCGGCGATGGTCGGCATCGGCAGCGAGCGGAGCAGGTCGAGGACCCGGCCGACGCGTCGCTCGTAGGCGATGCCGTCGTCCGCGCTCCGCAGGTCGGTGAGACCCGAGATGTCGGTGCCGGCGGCGAAGCCGTCCTCGCCCCCGCCCCTCATGACGACGACCGCGAGGTCGGGCTCGGTGCGCGCGGCGGCGAGGTGCGCTTCGAGCTGTTCGTACATGTCCCAGGTGAGCGCGTTGCGCTTGCCCGGGTTGTCGAGCACGAGGGTCAGCACGCGCTCGTCCCGCTCCGCGAGGGCGCGAGCGGTCGCGACGGCCTCGCTCATGCGGCACCCGCCGATCGCTCGGGCGCGACGGGCCGTGTCGCGATCTCGCCCAGTACCTCGTCGTTGTGCTCGCCGAGCAGAGGAGGAGGGGTGCGCACCTGCACAGGGGTGCCGCTGAGCTTCAGCGGCGAGCCGAGGACGAGGGTGCGGCCTTCGACGGGATGCTCGAACGAGGTCACCATGTTGCGAGCCCGCACGTGCGGGTCGTCCGTCAGGACCTGCTCGTAATCGCGGATCGGACCGGCAGGCACGCCGCGGGCCAGCAGCCGCTCGACCCATTCGTCCGTCGTCGCTCCGGCGAAGCGGCGCTCGAGCTCGGCCGCGAGTTCGACGCGATTGTCCATGCGCCGGTTGTTGTCGACGAAGCGGGGGTCCTGAACGAGGTCCGGCGCTTCGATGACCTCGCACAGCAGGCGCCACAGCTTCTCGTTGTTGGCGCCGATGGTGAGGTGCCCATCGGACGTGGCGAGCGCCTGGTACGGCGCGGACATCCGGTTGGCGGATCCGAGCGGCCGGGGCGGTTCCCCCGTCGACCAGAACTCGGCCGACTCCCACACCGACATCGCGAGGGCCGACTCGAACAGCGAGGTCTCGAGGTACTGGCCTTCGTCGCCGTCGCCGCGGGCGATGACGGCCCCGAGGATGCCGATCGTGCAGAACATGCCCGCCCCGAGGTCGGCGATGGGGATCGCGGACTTGACGGGCGCGCCGCCCTCTTCGCCCATCACGCTCATGACTCCCGTCATCGCCTGCGCGATGAGGTCGTACCCGGGACGCTGCGAGTAAGGACCGGTCTGGCCGAAGCCCGAGATGCTGGCGTAGATGATGCGCTGATTGTGCTCGCGCACGGACGCGTAGTCGACGCCGAGCCGGGCGGCGACGCCCGGGCGGAAGTTCTCGATGACGACGTCCGCGGTGCGGACGAGGGCGAGGAAAGCCTCGCGGTCCTCGTCGCGCTTCAGGTCGAGGCTGACGCTGCGCTTGTTGCGGTTGAGGGAGAGGAAGGCCCTGCTGTCGTCCCCCACGACGGAGTACCCCCATGATGCACGCGTCTGGTCGCCCTTCACCGGGTTCTCGATCTTGATCACGTCGGCGCCGAGGTCGGCCAGGATCATGGTGCAGTAGGGACCGGACATGACCTGCGTAAGGTCGAGGATCCGGATCCCGGCGAGGGCGGAGCGGGACGGGGCAGCGCCGTCGCGGGGGGTGTCGGTGGTAGACAAGGCAGGGCCTTCCTCTCTAGGCGTGCGTCACTGGCCGAGCGAGGCGTTGGCCTCGTCGAAGAACGTCTGGACGCCCTCTTCGATGGTCTTGCGCTCGAACGAGATGTCCTCGTATGCACGCTTGAACGAAGCCTCGAACGTCGCCTGGTACCCGGGAGGGAAGACGATGGACGTGGGGTCGCCTTCGACGATCTGCTGGTACAGCTCCAGCTCGTGCTTCTTCGTGTCCGGCAGGGAGTCGTCCGCGATCAGCGCGTCGAGGACGGCCGTGTTGGTCGGCGCACCGTTGTCGGCCGCGAACGTGGTGCCCGCTTCGAGGTCGTTGGTGAAGAAGTCGATGAAGGCCGCCGCGGTGGGGACGTTCTCGCACGACACCGGGATCGCGAATCCGGACGGGAACAGGGCGTTGCCGGATCCGGCGCTGCCGCTCGGGTACGGGTAGGTGTTGATCACCGCGTCGCCGCGCCCCGCGAGCGTCGCGGACGCGGGTGTGAGGGCGTTGCCGGGCAGCGTCTCGGACAGCAGCTGGCCGCTGGCGAAGTAGCCCTGATCGGTCGCGGTGGGCTCTTCGGCGGTGCGCTCGCGGGTCTCGGTGACGTCGCTCGTGCGCATCTCCTCCCACATGGTCCAGTACTCCGTCAGGTCCTCCTCGGTGAAGCCGAGCTTGCCGTCCTCGCCGAACAGCGAGAGGCCGTTCGCCAGGGTCCAGCCGATGAAGAAGTTCGGCCGGCCACCGTTGGAGTCGACGGCCTTCGAGCCCTCGGGAAGCGTCTCGGCGGCCTCGGTGAGCCACGCGGTGTACTCCTCCCAGGTGTAGCCGTCCTCCGCGGCGGGCAGGACCTCGACACCGGCCTCCTCGGCGAGGGTGAGGTTGACGCCGACGGCGTCGTACGCCGCGCCGTAGGGCAGGAAGTAGAGCTTGCCGTCGGTGCCGCGACCGGTGTCGAGGACCGACTCGGGGATGTCGTCGACGTTGATCGCGCCCGAATCGATCATCGGGTCGAGCGGCAGCAGCAGATTGTTCTTCGTGTAGTCGTTGACCTGCCGACCCTGGAGCTGCACGGCGCACGGCATCGACCGGCTCGACGCCTGCACGTTCAGCTTGTCGAAGTACCCGGAGAACTCACCGGCCTGCCGGTCGGTGGTGACGCCCTCGTTGGCGGCTTCGAACAGGTCGATCACGGCGTTGGTCTTCTGGTTGCGGCTGTCACCGCCCCACCAGGCGATGCCGATCTCGCCGGTGATGTCTCCCTGCCCGTCCTGGCCGCCGGAAGCGGCCGCGCCGCCTCCGCCGCCGGCGCATGCCGTGAGACCGAGTGCCGCGACGCCCAGGATGGCGCTGGCGACGATGCTTTTCTTGCGCGTCATGAGATGCGTTCCTTTTCTCTGTGTGAGGTGGTGGTGACGAGGGCTACTTGAGCCCGGTGGTCGCGATGCCTTCGATGAGGAGGCGCTGCGAGACGATGAAGAAGCCGACGATCGGCACGAGGGACAGGGTGGCCATCGCGAAGAGCGGCCCATAGGTGCTCGCCCCCGTGGAATCGAGGAAGTTGCTGAGCCCGAGCGGAACGGTCTTGAGGCTGTCGCGGTTCAGGTAGAGCAGGGGGCCGAGGAAGTTGTTCCAGCTCGAGATGAAGACGAACATCGCGGTGGTCCCGATGGCCGGCAGGGCGAGCGGCATGATGATGCGGCCGAAGATGCGGAGGTGGCCGCATCCGTCGAGTCGGGCGGACTCGTCCAGCTCGCGGGGGAGACCGCGGATGAACTGGACCATCAGGAAGATGTAGAACGCTTCGACCCCGAGCCAGTGCGGCACCACGAGGGGAAGGTAGGTGTTCACCCAGCCGAGGTTGTTGAACAGGATGTACTGCGGGACGAGCGTCACGTGCGAAGGCAGCAGCATCGTCGCGAGCATGATCGCGAACAGCGTGCGGCGGAACGGGAACTCGAGACGCGCGAAGGCGTACGCCGCGAGGGAGCAGGCGATCAGCGTCCCGATGATGGTGAGGACCGTCACGATCGTCGAGTTGAGGAAGTACTGCGAGAAGTTGACCTGCCCGCCGCTCCATCCGGCGATGTAGTTGTCGAAGGTGACCGAGCTCCCGAAGAGCCCGATCGTGTTGAAGACCTCGTTGCTCGGTCGGAACGACGCGAAGACCATCCACAGCAGCGGATAGAGGATGGCGAACAGCAGCGACGCGAGGACGGCGTGCTTGATGATGACGCGGAGCAGGCGGTTCTTGACGGGCCTGGTCGGGTAGATGCCGTTCATGCGGCGTCGACCGGTCGGAGGGGTGGGGCGGGTGAGGGTTGCTTCAGCGGTCATGGCGCGTCACTTGTCTCCGTAGTGGACCCAGTACTTCGAGCTCCAGAAGAACAGCGCGGTGAAGACGCCGAGGATGGCGACGAGCACCCAGGCCAGCGCCGATGCGTAGCCCATGTTCAGCTGACCGAAGCCCTGCTGGTAGAGGTAGAGGGTGTAGAAGAGGGTCGAGTCGGACGGACCGCCCGTCCCGCCGCTGATGACGTAGGCGGGGGTGAACGCCTGGAAGGCGTTGATGGTCACCATGAGGGTGTTGAAGAACACGATCGGGGTCATCATCGGCAGCGTGATCGAGAAGAAGCGGCGGATCTTGCCGGCCCCGTCGACCTGCGCGGCCTCGTGCATCTCGTGGGGCACCTGCCGCAGCCCGGCGAGGAAGATGATCATCGTCGAGCCGAACGCCCAGACGGCGAGCACGATGATGGTCATGAGTGCCGTGTCCGGGCTGCCGACCCAGCTGAGGTGCTCGATTCCGAAGGACCGGAGCACCTGGTTGATGATGCCGTCTGCTCCCCAGATGACGCGCCAGAGCGCGGCGACCGCGACCGAGGCGCCCAGCAGGGACGGGAGGTAGAACAGCGCCCGGTAGCCGGTGAGGAACCCGATCTTCGAGTTGAGCAGCAGGGCGACCAGCATCGAGACGATCAGGATCAACGGCACCCCGACCAGCACGTAGATGGCTGTCACGACCATCGACGCGATGGCGCGCTCGTCCGAGGCGAAGATCCGGACGTAGTTGTCGAACCCGACCCAGTTCGCGACCGGGGCGAGAAGGTTGTAGTCGGTGAAGCTCAGGTACAGCGAGTAGAGCATCGGTCCGAGCGTGAGGCCGAAGAGGCCGATGAGCCACGGGGCCAGGAAGACGAAGGCGACGAGGCCTCGGTCCTTCTTGCGCTTGGCGCCGGTCCTCGGCGCCGTGGGCACGTCGCTGTCGAGGCGGCCCGCCGTCGGGGCGGTGATGGTGGACATCAGCGTCCTCTCTTCGCGTGCTCGCGCGCGTGCTGTTCGATTCGGTCGCCGACGCTGGCGAGCACGTGCTCGGCGAGGGGGGCGGGAAGCGACGAGGCACGGCATGCCTCGACGAACTCCCGAAGGTCTTTGCGCCACGGCCGGTCCTCCGGCGCGCTGCCGCTCTCGTCGTAGTCGGCGACGATGTCGTCGAAGAACCCCCAGTTGCGTCCTGCCCAGGTGTCGCCCGTTGAACTCGTGAGCGCCGCGGTCGCGTCGGCGGGCTCGACGTCGAAGGTGCTGGTGAGCGCGAACGCCTCGTGCAGGGCGTCGACGGTGGCGAACAGGACGAGCTGGTTGGCCAGTTTGACGGCCGAGGCGGAGCCGATGGGACCCAGGTGGAACCGCTCGGTGGCGAGGGCGTCGAGCACGGCGTCGACGGCGCCGTCGAGAGCCTCCTCGCCTCCGAGGAAGAGGCTGAGCTCACCCGTACGGGCGCGGCCGGGCCCGCCGCTCACCGGCGCCTCGACGAGCGTGACGCCGAGCTCTGCCAGATCGGCGGCGAGGGCTCGTGCCTCGGTCGGCAGCACAGTGCTGTGCAGCACCAGGTGGGTGACTGCCACGCCGCGCGAGAGGGTGCCGTCGTCGAGGAGGGAGCGCAGGGCACGCTCGTCCGGCGCGGCGACGCACACGGTCGTGCAGTCGAGGACGTCCTCGATCGAGCCGACCGTGCCGCCCTTTTCCGCGAACTCGCCGCGTCGCGCCTCCGAGGTGTCGAAGGCGACGACGTCGAAGCCCTGCGTCAGGAGGCGGACCGCCATCGGCATTCCGAGGTTGCCGAGGGCGATGAAGCCGATCCGGGGAGGTGAACCCATCGTTGTCCTTCTCGTCATTGAGTGGTACCGAGGAAGTAGCGGCAGCCGTGCTGGCTGACTTCGCGGTTAGTGACTATTGTCTACAACAGACAATCTTCAGATGCAAGCGCTCTCCGAAACCTCGGAGGGTTCCGATCGGCGGGAGACCAGATGACGAGTGACCACGCCACCCTTTCCACCACACCGCTCGGGGCGGGGGCGCTCGAGGCGCCGAGTCTCGTCGCGATGGCCGCCGATGCGATCCGGAAGAAGATCCTCGCGGGGGAGCTCGCACCCGGTGACCGGCTCATCGAGGAGCGGCTCACCGAGCAGCTCGCCATCAGCCCGCCGCCCCTGCGCGAGGCGCTGCGACTCCTGGAGAACGAGGGCATCATCGACCGGCTGCCGCGCCGCGGCACGTTCGTGAAGACCCTCACCGATCAGGATGTGCGCGAGATCCTCGCGATCCGCTCCGCCCTCGAGCGCCTGGCCTTCGAGACGGGCATCCCGGTCGCCGATCCGGGCCGACTCGACGCGGCACGCGCGGCGCTCGTGGAGATGCAGCGGTGTGCACGCGAGCAGGACCGCGGCAACCTCGTGCTCGCGGGATACGCCTTCCACTCCGCGCTGATCCGCATCGCCGGCAACGCCCGACTCGAGGGCATCTACGCGTCCGTGCAGCAGCAGATCATCCTGTGCATGGCACGCAACCTGATCGCGCGCGAGCGGTTCTACGAGGATCTCGACCACCACGTCGCCCGCCACGAGTATCTGCTGAGGCTCGTCGAGGCAGGCGACCCGGTTGCGGCGCTCGCGGAACTCGCCGTGCACGGCGAGGGCTCCTTCGAGAGGCAGCCCGAGACCGCCCCGGTGGCGAGCGCACCGTCGTAGGGACCGGACGGGTCAGCGGAGATCGGACCCCGGGATCCGGCATCGCGTCGGGATGACGACGACTCCGCCCCGACGTGGATCAGATACCGTCCGACGAGGCGCAGCGCGCGCCCGCCGGCATCCCGCCTCAGCGGTCCTCGGCCGCCTCGGTGTGGTGACGGATGACCTCGGCGACCACGAAGTTGAACCACTTCTCCGCGAACTCCGGGTCGAGGTCGGCTTCTTCGGAGAGCCGGCGCAGGCGAGCCGTCTGCTGCTCCTCGCGGGAGGGGTCGGATGCCGGCATGCCGTGCTCTGCCTTGAGCACCCCGACCTGCTTCGTGCAGCGGAAGCGCTCGGCGAGCATGAACACGAGCGCGGCGTCGATGTTGTCGATGCTGGATCGCAGGGTGTGCAGCTGGGTGATGGGGTCGGTCATGATTCCTCCAAGGGTCGAGGGTATCGCGGCCCCTCGTGCGCACCCGCCGTGCCCGCGCGACGCACGGACGACCCGATCCTGCCTGGCGCTGCCGGAGCAGGCGGGCGGGATCCGGTCGTCTCACCGGTGAGCGGTCCGCGGTCGTCGGGCGGGGCGGTCAGACCACCGTCCGCCGCAGCATGAGGTACGAGCCGCCTGCGAGGGCCACCACGATCAGCGCCAGCCCGCCGGTCAGGCCGAGCGGTGTCAGCGAGCCGAACCATCCCAGCACCTCGGGCCATGCCTGCAGCTGACCGATCAGCCACATCCCGCCCACCAGGAGGAGGCCGAGCGCCACCAGCGAGACCGTCAGCACGAGGTTGCCCCACCGCTTGTAGACGGTCGCAGCGCAGAATCCGATCACGAAGAACATCATCGCGAGGACGAAGTAGAACAGGCCCGCGACGGCCGGACCCTGACTCCAGATCCAGGTGAGGCGGAACATGTACCCGTTCATGCCCCACCCGCTGGTCGCCTCCTCGATGAAGCCGCCGATGACGAAGATCACCGCGAGTCCGAGTGAGGTGAGTGCCGCCGTCAGAAGTGTTCCGAGGTAGAACTCCCGGCGCGTGACGCTCATCGCCTGCGAGAACGGGAACGTCAGGGTCAGCGCCTGGACGCCGACGGCGAGGAAGTACCACAGCGGCGCCTGCGCGCCCCCACCGAACAGATCGATGTCGACACCGTTTCCGCTGATCAGACCGAAGATCGCGAGGCTGATCACGACGGTGCCGCCGAGCACGATGAGCGGCACCCAGATGAAGGTGCTCCGGTTCACGAGCTGCATGCGGACGACGCTCCAGGTGCGGTTCATCGCAGTGCTCCTTCGTCTGTCGGGGAGGTGGGTGACGCGTGCTGTGTCTGCCGCACGATGAGCTGCTGCAGCGAGACGGGACCGACGTCGAGTCCGGATGCCGCCAGGTCGGTCCGCTCGGCGGCGGTGAGGGTCCCGAGGACGGTGACGCTCGTCACCTTCCCGAGGCTCTCGCGGTGGATGACCTCGCGACCCGTGACGAACGCCTCGACGGTCGCGGTGTCGCCGAGGATCGTGGCGGCGCGGCCCCGGACGGACTCGGTGTCCTCGTCCATGATGATGCGGCCGTTGTCGATGACGAGGATCCGTTCGAGCAGGTTGGACACCTCGTCGATGAGGTGGCTCGACAGGATGATCGTCCGCGGGTGCTCCGCGTAGTCCTCGAGGAGCCGGTCGTAGAAGATCTGCCGCGCGACGGCGTCGAGACCGAGATAGGGCTCATCGAAGAAGGTGATCTCCGCGCGCGCCGCGATCCCGATGATCACGCCGACGGCGCTCAGCTGACCGCGCGAGAGCTTCTTGATGCGCTGCTTCACCGGCAACTGGAACTCCTCGATGAGCCGGTCGGCGAGGTCCTGGTCCCACCTCGGGTAGAACAGCCGCGCGATGCGGAACGCGTGCAGCGGTGTCGCGTCGTCGGGGTACTTCTGGCTCTCGCGCACGAAGCACATCCGGCTCAGCACCCGGGAGTTCTCGTAGGGCGATTCCCCGAACACGCGGACTGTGCCGTCGGTCGGGGAGTTCTGCGCGGTGAGGATCGACATGACCGTGGTCTTGCCGGCTCCGTTGCGGCCCAGCAGGCCGTAGATGGTGTCCTTCTCGATGGAGAACGAGACGCCGTCCACCGCGAGGGTGTCGCGGTAGCGCTTGGTGAGGTTCGTCACCTCGATGACGGTGGTCATCGTGCGGTTCCTTCCGTGAGTGTCGAAGCGCGCTCCGCCAGCAGGCGGGCGAGGTCGTCGGGGCCGAGTCCGAGCTTTCCGGCCTCGGCGAGCAGGGGGTCGAGGAAGCGGTCGGCGAAGGCCGCCCGTCGTTCGGTGAGGAGCAGCTCGCGGGCGCCGTCGGCGACGAACATGCCGATGCCGCGGCGCTTGCTGAGAACGCCCTTGTCGGTGAGCATGGCGATTCCTTTCGCGGCGGTCGCCGGATTGATGCGGTAGAAGGCAGCCAGCTCGTTCGTCGACGGGGCTTTGTCCTGCTCCGACAGGCTCCCGTCGATGATGGAGTCCTCGACGCTCTCGGCGATCTGCAGGAACAGGGGGCGTCCTTCTTCGACCATTCGATGTCCGCATCTCCGGTTGATGGGTTAGTTACATGAGTAGATAACCATGGCACCGGACGGACGTCAACCCCCACCGGCTCCCGCGCGCGAATAGCGGCGACCCTGCCGAGATGCAAAGTTGAATCGAATGGACGCCCGCACTACCGTCGGAGAAGCCCTTGAGGGCTCGACGACCAGTCCGCGGTCATCCGAACCGGCTCCCTGGGGGCGCCGGACCCGGATGAGCGTACGGTCGGCGGTCTGGCGACCTACCCGATGTGCGTCGCCGGAGCTCCGCGCTCGACGCGTTCCAGGAATGCTCGTGCGGTGCCGGTGGACCGTCACCCGGGCGCAACCGATGCGGACGCGTGTGCGGCCGCCGAGGTGACACACGTGACCACACCCGTCCTCGAAGCGAAGAGCCTGTTCAAGGTGTTCGGACGCAACCCTGCCCAGGCCGTCAAGCGGCTGCAGGCCGGCGAGTCCCGCGACTCGGTGAAGGATGCCGGGACCGCCGCCGTCATCGATGCCAGCTTCGCCGTCGAGCGCGGCGAGATCTTCGTCATCATGGGCCTCTCCGGCTCGGGCAAGTCGACCATCATCCGCATGCTCAACGGTCTGCACGACGCCACCGGCGGGGAGGTGCTCATCCAGGGCGATCCCATCACCGGCATCCAGCCGTCGCGTCTTCGCGGCATCCGCCGTGACCGCATCGCCATGGTGTTCCAGCACTTCGCGCTGCTGCCGCACCGCTCGGTCGCCGCGAACGTCGCCTACCCGCTCGAGCTCCGCGGCGTCGCCAAGGCGGAGCGCCTTGCGAAGGCGGAGGAGATCCTCGCCCTCGTCGGTCTCGAAGGCTGGGGCGACAAGCTCCCCTCGGCGCTCTCCGGCGGCATGCAGCAGCGCGTCGGTATCGCCCGCGCGCTCGCCGCCGACACCGACATCCTGCTGATGGACGAGGCGTTCAGCGCGCTCGACCCGCTCATCCGCCGCGAGATGCAGGAACAGCTTCTCGAGCTGCAGCAGGAGCTGCAGAAGACCATCGTCTTCATCACGCACGACCTCAACGAGGCCATGTTCCTCGGCGACCGGATCGCCGTCATGCGCGACGGCCGCATCGTCCAGATCGGCACGCCGGAGGACATCCTGACCGACCCGGCCAATGACTACGTCGAGCAGTTCGTCCAGGACGTCGACCGCGCCCGTGTGCTGACCGCCGCGAACGTCATGGAGCGCCCGGGTCCCGTCGTCGTCTCCGAGTCCGCCGGTCCGCGCACGGCGCTGCGCACCATGCGCGATGCACGCATGGCGGCCGTCTACGTCACCGACCGCAGCCGCACGCTCCTCGGGATCGTCAGCGATCGCGACGCCCTCAAGCTCGTCCGTCGCGGAGAACGGTCCCTCGGTCCCGTCGTGCGCCCGACTCCGCAGGTCGTCCGCGAGAACGATGTCCTCATGGACCTCTTCGTCCCGGCCGCCGAGTCGCCGCTCCCCCTCGCGGTGACGGATGCCGAGGGTCGCCTCGTCGGCGTCATCCCGCGCATCACACTGCTCACGGCGCTCGGGCCGCAGACCACCGAGACGACCGAGATCCCGGTCATCCTCGATCCCGTCCCCCACGCCGTGATCGACGAGGCCCTCGCGGAGGCCGCCGTCGACGGCGCCGCCGGCGAGAAGGAGGAGGTGCGCTGATGGACGGTTTCCGCATTCCCGTCGGCGAGTGGGCCGATGCCGGCGTCGACTGGATCCGTGACAATCTCGGCTGGCTGCTGTCGGCCATCGCGACGGCGGTCGGCTGGCTCGTCGACTCGCTGGCGGACCTCCTGCTCAACGCCCCCATCGCGGTCGTCATCGTGGTGCTCGCCGCGTTCGCCTGGCTGCTGCGCTCCTGGCAGTTCGCCGTCGGCACGGTCGTCACCTTCACGCTGATCCTCGGCATGGGCCAGTGGGTCACCTCGATGCAGACGCTGGCGCTCGTGCTGATCGCGGCCGTCATCGCCGTGGTCATCGCGGTCCCGCTCGGCATCGCGGCCGCACGCAGCGACCGGCTCAGTGCCGGCGTCCGCCCCGTTCTGGACCTGATGCAGAGCATGCCCGGGTTCGTCTACCTGATCCCCGCGATCGTGTTCTTCAGCATCGGCGTCGTCCCCGGTGTCGTCGCCACGGTGATCTTCGCGCTGCCCCCGGGCGTGCGCCTCACCGAACTCGGCATCCGCGGCGTGGACGCCGAGACCGTCGAGGCCGGCCACGCGTTCGGAGCGACCCCCGGTCAGATCCTCCGCGGCGTGCAGCTGCCGCTCGCCATGCCCAGCATCATGACGGGTGTCAATCAGCTCATCATGCTCGCCCTGTCGATGGCGGTCATCGCCGGCATCGCCGGCGCTGACGGTCTCGGCAAGGAGATCGTCCAGGCCATGTCGACCGTGAACATCGCGAAGGGCGTCGAAGCCGGCCTCAGCGTCGTGATCCTCGCCGTCTACCTCGACCGCCTCACCGCGGCCCTGGGCGACCTGCGCGGCCAGCGGTGGTCGCTCCTCGGCGTGCTCGCCCGCCGCCGCGCCGCGAACGCCGGTCAGCCCCGCGGCACCGACGCCCGCCCGACCCCCGACGCCGACGCCCGCACGGACTCGGAGCGCGAGAAGGAGTCCGGCCGCCGGGCTCCGATCGCCACCGGCGGCATCTGACCCCTAGACGTGCGGTCGCGCCGGCGACCGCACGGTCCGGCACGCCCGGACCATGCACCCATACGGAACCAACGCAATCACATACGGAAGGCACACGATGAACAAGCGACACCTCACCGGCCTCGTAGCGCTCGGCGCTGCAGCATCCCTCACCCTCGCCGGCTGCGCGAGCGGCAACCAGAGCGAGGGCGGCACGAACGAGGGCGGCGACGACAGCCTCGGCACGATCACGCTCGGCTACCTGCCGTCGTGGACCGACGGCCTCAGCACGGCCTACCTCCTGCAGAACCAGCTCGAGAAGATCGGCTACAGCGTCGAGCTCGAAGAGCTGACCGAGGCCGGCCCGCTCTACACGGGTCTCGCGCAGGGCGACGTCGACATCTATCCGTCGGCATGGCCGGAACTGACCCACAAGTCCTACATGGACGAGTACGGCGACTCGATCGAGGACCTCGGCGCGTACTACGACAACGCGAAGCTCACGATCGCGGTGCCGGAGTACGTCGACATCGACTCGATCGAGGACCTCGCCGACAACGCCGACCGCTTCGAGGGCACCATCTACGGCATCGAGCCCGGCGCCGGTCTCACCGCGCAGACCCAGGATTCGATGCTCCCCGAGTACGAGCTCGAGGGCGACTACGAGCTGGTCACCTCCTCGACGGCCGCGATGCTCACCGAACTCGACAGCGCGACCGCTGCCGAGCGGGACATCGTCGTCACCTCGTGGCGTCCGTTCTGGGCCAACGAGATGTACGGCCTGAAGGACCTCGAGGACCCGCGCGGCGCCATGGGCGAGGCCGAGGCGCTCCACTTCCTGGGGACCGACGGGTTCGCCGAGGAGTACCCCGAGGCCGCCGAGTACATCGCGGGCATCGCACTCGACGACGCGGAGTACGCGTCCCTCGAGGACATGGTCGTCAACGAGTACGGCGAGGGCAACGAGGCCGAGGCCATCGAGGCCTGGATCGAGGCCAACCCCGAGGCGTACGACACCCTCCTCGCGGAGTGACGCGCACGCCTCTCCGTCGATGACGCGCCGCGGCCGTCGAGGGAATCCTCTCGACGGCCGAGGCGTGGACGCGACGGTCAGGCGACCGCGCCGAAGAAGTTCAGCAGCTGACGCGCGCCCTCGACACCGCGGAGCGCGATGATCGCGACGGCTGGCACGAGCGGCAGCAGGATCATCCAGGGCCTGAAGGCGCCGGACTCCTCGCTGCGGCGGGCGAGCCAGCCCTGCACCGCCAGGACGACGGCGCAGATCGCGCAGATGACCCCGACGGCGACGGTGATCTCGAAGAAGACGAGCGGGATCGCGATGATCACCGCGGCCATCGCGCCGAACATCTTCGATGACGCGGTGTTGGCTGCCGGGGTGCTCACCCCTCGATCGTACGCGGCATCCGACGTCCGCTAGGAGCGCTCCCCGGGCGGGAGCTCGCGGGCGATCTTCTTCTCCAGGACCTCGACCGCCTCGTCCGAGAGCGCGATGAGCCCGTCGATCTCCTCGCGGACGCGCTGGTACGCCAGGTGGCGTTCGGCCGGCGTGGCGGCCTCGTCGGTCGCGACGGCGAGCAGACGGGATGCCGTCGCGAGACGTTTGCGCTCGGATTCGCTGAACCCGCTGTCCCGGACGCGCCGTGCCTCTCGCTCGGCCAGATCGAAGGCCACCTCGAAGTCGGTGACGGCCGCGCGGTAGGCGGCGACCGTCTCCACCGACGGCTTCGTTCCTTCGGCCGGCCGGGCGCGATCGGCGACCTTCTTCGCGCGCAGGAAGTCCGCGGTCAGCGGCTCGCGGCCATCGCTCATGGAGGGGAACGCGATCAGCTTCGCGACATCGAGCTCATAGTCGAGCCACCGCTTCGTGACCTCGTCGTGGACGTCACGCAGCTCGTCGACCTGCGCGGCCAGGGTCGGGGCGGGGGCGGCGGCCTCGGATGTCGTGGCGGCGCCGATCCCGCGTTTGGCGGCGGCCAATTCCGCCTTCGCCTTGATCACCTCGAGGCGGCGCTTGTGGCGGCGCTTCGACGCGCTCGCCCAGGCGTTGCCGCCGGCGGAGAGTAGCCCGAACGCGGGGAACGCCAGCCACCAGTAGCTGCCGAGGAACGTCCAGAGCCCTTCCATCCCCTCAGCCTATTGCGGCCGGCCGTCGCGGCGGTGACGCTCGGTGCGCGACGGGATCGGCCACGAGGGCTGAGAAGGGGGCGGCGGCTCCTCGGGAGGCGTCTCGCGGGAGGAGCGACGGGAATCGATCACCGACGCCGCCGACTCCGCCGCTTTCGCGATGCCCTCGGCGGATCGGGTGATGGCCTCGGTCGCGACGACCGTCCACCGCTGCGCGATCGTCGGCGGCGGCGGCGGAGCGTCGTCGGGGCGATGCCCGGCGAGGCGCCAGGTCTCCTGCTCGGCGGCGTCGAACGCCCGCTGCAGCCGGTGCACGGCCGCGCGGTAGGCCGCGAACTGCTCGGGCGTCGTCTTCGCCTTCGCGGACTCGGGGCGCAGGCGGCGGGCCTCGGCGTCGAGCCGGAGGAACTCCGCGGTGGCGGGGACTCGGGCGTCGCTCATCGCGGGGAAGGCGATGCGGCGAGCGGCATCCGTCTCGTACTGCATCCAGCGGGCCGCCACCTCGTCGTGCACGGCCATCGCGCGCGCGACCGGCAGATGGCGCGGGTCGGTGCCGCGGGCGGGGACGGCCGCCCGCTCCGCTCCGACCTGGGCGCGCGCGACGCGGACCCTCGCGGCGGCGGAGTTCTTCGCGTGGACGGCGGCGTCGGCGGCGCGGCGGGCAGCGGCCACATCGGCGGGGCGTGCGCGACCGGCCGCGCGGTCGGCCTCCACCCGGGCGAGTTCGGCCGCGGCGAGCCGGGCCGACGCCCGCGACTCGACGTTCTCGGAACGGGCCTGCTGCAGCTCGAGGCGGGCTGCGGTCAGTCCCAGTCGGCGCGCTCGGGTCGTGCGCTGCCGGCGCACGCCGAGCACTCCGGCTGCGCCGGCGCCGGCCGCGGCGGGGGCCACCCACCAGAACTCGACGAGCGCAGCCCCGACTCCCGCGATCCAGAGCTCCACGACGCCATGCTAGTCGCGCGAGTCGGCAGCGCGGCGGGAAAGTCCGCCGCACCGGCGCGGGCGACGGCACGACGGTGCGGCGACGCCGCCGACCGAGCGAGGGGCGCCGTCGAGTCAGGCGGACGGCAGCCCGCTCAGCCCAACAGCGGGCTCAGCGGAACAGGGGGCTCAACCGAACAGCAGGCTCAGCACCGTGGCGCCGCCGCCGACGAGGACCATCGCCACGATGACGATCCACGCCACCATGCGGGTCCGGGCGCGGCGGCGACCGGCGAACTCGGCGTACTCGGGGTCGTCGCTCATGCCGTCACCTCGTCGACGACCGGGCCGAACGCCGCCGGCAGGGTCGCCTTCGAGATCCCGCGGAGCTCCGAGACGGTGAGCGTGAACACGTCCTGCACCTCGAGGGCCGGCTCGTCGCCGTCGGCGGCGGGATCGGTCACGCCGATGCGCAGCACCGGGTACCCGCGTCCCTCGCAGAGTCCGCGGAACTTCACGTCCTCCTCGCGCGGGACCGACACGATGACGCGACCGGTCGACTCGCTGAACAGCGCGGTCGCGGCGTCGACGCCGTCGCGCTCCATGAGCTCGGTCAGCCAGACACGCGCCCCGACGCCGAAGCGGGTTACGGCCTCGGCGAGGGCCTGGCCCAGGCCGCCGGCGGACAGGTCGTGCGCGCTCGAGACGAGCATCTCGTCGCGGGCCGCCTGGAGGAGGCCCGCCAGCGTCCGCTCGCCGGCGAGGTCCACCTTCGGCGGACGGCCGCCGAGGTGGCCGTGCACGGTGCCCGCCCACGCGGACCCGTCGAGCTCGGTCGAGGTGGTGCCGAGCAGGTAGATGTTCTCGCCGGCATCCTGCCAGCCGCTCGGGATGCGGCGGGCGACGTCGTCGATGATCCCCAGGACGCCCACGACGGGGGTCGGGAAGATGGGCTGGTCGCCGGTCTGGTTGTAGAAGCTCACGTTGCCGCCCGTGACGGGCACGCCGAGCTCGAAGCAGGCGTCGGCGAGGCCGTCGACGGCCTGCCCGAACTGCCACATGACCTCGGGGTTCTCCGGGCTGCCGAAGTTCAGGCAGTCGGTGACGGCGGTCGGCACGGCGCCGGTCACCGCGACGTTCCGGTACGCCTCCGCGAGCGCCAGCTGGGCGCCGGCGTACGGGTCGAGCTGGCAGTAGCGGCCGTTGCAGTCGGTCGCGATCGCGAAGCCGAGGCCGGATTCCTCGTCGACGCGGATCATGCCGGCGTCGTCGGGGAAGCTCAGGGCCGTGTTGCCCATGACGTAGTAGTCGTACTGGTTGGTGATCCAGGACGTGTCGGCCAGGTTCGGGCTGCCGAGCAGCTGCAGGAACTGGGTGCGGAGGGTCTCGGGGTCATCGCTCCGGTCGAGGGCGGACGCCGAGTCCTCGCGGAGCGCGTCGATCCACGTCGGGTAGGCGACGGGGCGCTCGTAGACGGGGCCGTCGACGGCGACCGTCGAGGGGTCGACGTCGACGATCTGCTCGCCGTGCCAGAAGATCTGCAGTCGACCGTCGCCGGTCACCTCGCCGAGCACGCTCGTCTCGACGTCCCACTTCCGGACCACGGCCAGGAACGCGTCGAGCTTCTCGGGCGCGACGATGGCCATCATGCGCTCCTGGCTCTCGCTCATGAGGATCTCCTCCGGCGTGAGCGTGGGGTCGCGCAGCAGCACGTTCTCGAGGTCGACGCGCATGCCCGACCCGCCGTTGGCGGCCAGTTCGCTCGTCGCGCAGGAGATCCCCGCTGCGCCGAGGTCCTGGATCGCTTCGACGAGCTCGCCCTGATAGAGCTCGAGGCAGCACTCGATGAGGACCTTCTCGGCGAACGGGTCGCCCACCTGCACCGCGGGGCGCTTGGTGGGGCCGCCGTCGGCGAAGGTGTCGGATGCGAGGATCGACGCGCCGCCGATGCCGTCGCCGCCGGTGCGCGCGCCGAACAGCACGACCTTGTTGCCGGCCCCGGTCGCGTTGGCGAGCTTGATGTCCTCGTGGCGCATGACGCCGACCGCGAGGGCGTTGACGAGCGGGTTGCCCTGATAGACGGCGTCGAAGACGGTCTCGCCGCCGATGTTCGGGAGCCCGAGGCAGTTGCCGTAGAAGCTGATGCCGGAGACCACGCCGTGCACGACGCGGGCGGTGTCGGGGTTGTCGATCGCGCCGAAGCGCAGCTGGTCCATGACCGCCACGGGGCGTGCGCCCATCGAGATGATGTCGCGGACGATGCCGCCGACGCCGGTCGCGGCACCCTGGAACGGCTCGATGTAGCTCGGGTGGTTGTGGGACTCGACCTTGAAGGTGACCGCCCACCCCTCGCCGACGTCGACGACGCCGGCGTTCTGGCCCATGCCGACCATGAGGCGCTCGCGCATCTCATCGCTGACCTTCGCGCCGAAGCGGCGCAGGTAGACCTTCGACGACTTGTACGAGCAGTGCTCGCTCCACATCACCGAGTACATGGCCAGCTCGCCCGAGGTGGGGCGGCGGCCGAGGATCTCTCGGATGCGGTCGTACTCGTCGGCCTTGAGACCGAGCGCCGCGTACGGCTGCTCCTTCTCCGGCGTGGCGACGGCGTTCTCGACGGTGTCAGCGACGGATGAGTTGACAGGGGTGCTCACGCGGATGGGCTCCAAGACTCGAGGTGGGCTTGAGCCACATCCTACCGAGCGCCCCTGAGGTCGGTGCCTCGCTCAGTTCTCGTACGGGTCCTCGTCGGGGTCCTCGCCCGGGTCGCCGCCGGAGTCGTCGCCGGACGCGTCATCGGGCCCGCCGTCGGAGTCGATGACGCCGATGCCCACCGCGCGGTGGCTGGCGTCGTCGCCGCTCTCTTCGGCGCCCGCGGGCGCCGTCGGCTCCTCGCCGGGATCCTTCGCGACGCTCGGCTCCTCGAGGTCCTCCGTGTCGGGCATCTCGTCGGTGTCATAATCCCTGTCGGTCATGACGTCTCCTTCGTAGTCGGTAGGACCACCCTGTCCGTTCCGCGGGCGGTAAGGCCACGGTCTTGACAGCGGCGGATGGCTGCGCCCGCCGTGGTCCGGGCCCGGCCTACGATGAGCGCGTGGATGCCGCGGACCCGATCGCACAGCTCGAGCGCCGCCGGGCGGAGCTCTCGGACCTGCTCCGGCGCCTCGACGCCGACGACGCGTCGCTGCGCGCGGACCGTGCGGACGCCACCGCGGACGACGAGCACGACCCGGAGGGGTCGACGCTGTCGGGGGAGTGGCAGCGCGTGTCCGCCGTGCGGGCGTCGACGCGCGGCGAGCTGGGCGAGGTGGATGCGGCGCTCGCGCGCGTCGGGGCGGGGACCTACGGCCGGTGCGTCCGATGCGGCGAGCCGATCCCGTCGGCGCGTCTGGAGGCGCGTCCCCAGGCCACGATGTGCGTCGCCTGCGCATCGCTCGGCTGATCGGAGCGCCGACCGCCGGGGGTGTTGACAGCGGACCCGGCGAGTCCTAACGTACAACCAAATGGTTGCACAATCCTCCCCTCCGCAGAGCGAGCTGACCGATGAGCAGATCGACCGGGTGTTCTCCGCCCTCGCCGCCGCGACACGTCGCGACATCCTCCGCCGGACGATCGAGCGCGAGCAGTCGGTCTCCACGCTCGCGGCGGATTACGAGATGTCCTTCGCCGCCGTGCAGAAGCACGTGGCCGTCCTCGAGGCGGCCGAGCTCATCGTCAAGCGCGCCGAGGGCCGTGAACGCCTCGTCCGAGCGGCGCCGGACATGATCGCCCGCGCCCGCGCGCTGCTCGGTCGCTACGAGGAGATGTGGCGCGGCCGGATCGACCGCCTCGACGCCCTGCTCGCCGACCCCGAGTGACCCCGCCGTTCCGGCACCCTACGAACACCGAACGAAGGAGCACGACATGCCTGTCACCGACATCACCACCGATGCCGAAGCCCTCACGATGACGGTCACCGCCGACGCGGCTGCGCCCGTCGACCGCCTGTGGCGGGCGTTCACCGAGCCGCGCCAGCTCGAGCGGTTCTGGGGTCCTCCCGGGTGGCCCGCGGATTTCACCGCGTTCGACTTCGCCGTCGGCGGGTACGCGCAGTACGCGATGACCAGCCCGAAGGGAGAGAGATCCCGCGGCAGCTGGGAGTTCCTCTCGATCGACGACGGCCGATCGTTCGAGGTGATCGACCGTTTCGTCGATGCCGACGGCGCGCCGATGGACGGGTTCCCGCAGATGCGGATGACGTTCGCGTTCGCGTCGACCGACGCGGGATCGCGACTCACCAACACGACCTACTTCTCCACCGCCGACGCGCTCGAGGAGGTCGTCGCGATGGGGGCGATCGACGGTTCGCGCATGGCGCTGGCCCAGCTCGACGCGGTGCTGCAGGACCTGCGGGACTACGCCCAGGGCGAGGGCACGCGCACCGAGCTCCTCGACGACACGCACGTGCGCATCACCCGGCTGATCGAGGGATCGCGCGAGCTCGTCTGGCGTGCCCACCACGACTCCGAGCTGCTCAAGCGGTGGCTGCGGGGACCGGAGGGCTGGGTGATGACCGTCGCCGAGCCGGCGCTCGCCGAAGGTGACGCGTACCGGTACGCCTGGGAGCAGGAAGGGGCGCCCGAGACGGCGTTCGGCTTCGAAGGCGAGGCGCTGCTGGTCGAGGCCCCCCGGCGGGCGGTGACCACCGAGAAGATGACGGGCATGGACGGGCCGTCGACGATCAACGATCTGCAGCTCTACGAGGAGGACGGCGCGACGCTCATCACGATCCTCATCGAGTACCCCGACAAGGAGACCCGCGACATGATCCTCGCCACCGGGATGACGGACGGCATGGAGACGTCGTACGCCCGCCTCGAGGAGACGGTGCTCGCCCCCGCCTGAGGTCAGGCCCGGGCGAGCGCGTCCTCGAGCGCGACCCACGCGAGCATGGCGCACTTGACCCGGGCGGAGAACTTCGAGACGCCCGACAGGGCGGCGGCATCCGCGTAGGTCTCCTCGTCGAGCGGAATGGTCCCGCGGGAGCGGAGTGCCTCGCGGAAACCCTCGATCAGCCGCAGCGCATCCTCGCGGGGCATGCCATCGGTGCCGCCGTCCTCCTCGACGAGGGCGGCGAGCATCGAGGCGGACGCCTGCGAGATCGAGCAGCCCGCGCCCTCCCAGGACAGGTCGACGAGGCGCTCCCCGGCGTCGTCGACGCGGACGCGGAGGGTGATGTCGTCGCCGCACATCGGGTTGTGCTGGTGCGAGCTGGCGGTGCGTCCCTGCTCGGGCGACAGGCCCACGCCGTGGGGGTGCTTCGAGTGGTCCAGGATCAGCTCCTGGTACAGCGAGTCGAGACCGTTCATGCGTTCGCTCCGAAGTAGTCGCGGATGCCGCTGACGGCGTCCAGGAAGGCGTCGACGTCGGCTTCGGTGTTGTAGAGCGCCGCCGACGCACGGACGGATGCCGTCATGCCGAACCGACGGTGCAGCGGGGCGGCGCAGTGATGCCCGACGCGGACGGCGATCCCCTGCGCATCGAGGAACTGTCCGGCATCGTGCGCGTGCACACCGGCGACCTCGAAGGCCCACAGGCCGACGCGCTCGGCACCGGGTGCGTCGCCGAGCAGGCGGATGCCGGGCACCCCGACGAGGCCGTCGCGCATGCGGGCCGCCAGGCGCGCCTCGTGGGCGTGCACGGCGGCCAGGCCGACGTCGTCGAGGTAGCGGACGGCGGCGGCGAGGCCGATCGCCGGGCCGATCGGCTGCGTGCCGGCCTCGAACCGCTGCGGCGGCGGCAGGTAGCCGGCGTCGTCGAGCGTGACGGTCGTGATCATCGAACCGCCGGTGAGGAACGGCGGCAGGGCTTCGAGCACCTCGCTACGACCGTAGAGGCCGCCGATGCCGTACGGGCCCAGCATCTTGTGCCCGCTGAACACGGCGAGGTCGACGCCGAGCGCCGGAAGGTCGAGACGCAGGTGCGGGGCCGACTGGCAGGCATCCATCACGGTCAGCGCGCCGACCGACCGGGCGAGGTCGACGAGCTCGCTCACCGGGTTGACGATGCCGAGCACGTTCGACACGTGCGAGAACGCCAGGATGCGGGTGCGCTCGCCGACGAGTCCGCCCGCCGCGTCGAGGTCGAGGGTGCCGTCGTCGCGGACCGGGATGTGACGCAGCACCGCACCGGTGCGCGCGGCGAGTTCCTGCCACGGGATGAGGTTGGCGTGGTGCTCGGTCTCGGTCGTCAGGATCTCGTCGCCGGGAGCGAGGGCGAAGCGGGCGGATGCCGGCGCGCCCCGGCCCGTCGTCGCGTTGCTGATCGCGTAGGCGACGAGGTTGAGGCCGAGGGTCGCACCGCTCGTCCAGACGAGCTGCTCGGGGCGGGCGCCGACGAAGCGGGCGACGGTGGCGCGGGCATCCTCGAACAGGTCGGTCGCCTCGGCGGCGAGGGTGTGGGCGCCGCGGTGGACGGCGGCGTTGCTGCGGGTCAGGAAGTCGTACTCCGCCTGCAGCACCTGCCGCGGCTTCTGGCTCGTCGCCGCGGAGTCGAGGTAGACGAGCGGCTGCCCGTTGACCTCCTGCTGCAGGATGGGGAAGTCAGCGCGCAGTGCGGCGGCGTCGAGCGTGGCCGTCTCGGAAAGCGCGGAAGAAGTCATCCTCCTAGGCTACGCCGCCGGGGCGGTTCTGGCTCGGTGGCCGTCAGGACTCGGAGTGCTCCACCAGGCCGAAGTGCGCCTGCGGGTGACCGCCCCGATCGGCGCCGGGAAGCGGTCGGGATCGACGGCCGTAGATGATCTCCGACGAGTCGAGCAGCCAGGGCACGAGGGTGACGGTGACGCCGTGGACGAGCATCAGCTGATGGGCGATCCGGCGCGCGCGCCGATTGTGCAGCGGCGCCTCCCACCAGTGGCCGACGATGTACTGCGGCAGGTAGACGGTCACGACCGCCGGACCATGCTCGGCCCGGTACTTCTCGATGAAGCCGATGAGGGGAGCCGCGTAGTGCCGGTACGGCGAGTCGATGATCACGAGCGGGACCGGGATGTCGTGCACCTCCCAATCGGCCTGCAGCTGGGCGAGGTCATCGGAGGTGACGGCGACGTGGACCGCGACCGTCTTCTCGTGCCGGGCCGCGAGGGCGTAGTCGATCGCCTTCGCGGCCGGCTTCTGCAGCGTCCCGACCAGGATGATCGCGAGGTCGCCGGTCGATCCGTACCGCACCGTGTCGTCCATCGCGATCTCATGCTCGACGTCGCGGTAGTAGCGGTTGACCCCGATCATCAGCAGCGACAACACCGGCATCGCGAGGAACACCAGCCACGCGCCGTGAGTGAACTTCGTCACCGTCACCACGAGCAGCACGGCGACGGTGAACACGGTGCCGACGCCGTTGATCAGCAGGCCGATCCGTGCCGATCGCCGAGCCCCGGCATCCGTCCGGCAGAAGCGCAGCTCCCGTCGCCAGTGCCTCACCATGCCGAGCTGGCCGAGCGAGAACGAGACGAACACGCCGATGATGTAGAGCTGGATGAGCGTCGTCAGCTTCGCCTGGAAGACCACGAGCACAGCGATCGCGGCCAGGCCGAGGATGATCATGCCGTTGGAGAAGACGAGACGGTCGCCGCGGGAGTTCAGCGCCTTCGGGGCGTAGCCGTCGCGGGCCAGCACCGCGCCGAGGAGCGGGAAGCCGTTGAAGGCGGTGTTGGCGGCGAGGAGCAGGACGCACGCCGTCGCGGCCTGGACGAGGAAGAACAGCGGCGACGACGCCCCGAACGTCGCGGCGGAGACCTGAGCCATGAGGCTCGGCTGCGGGCCCGCCGCGCAGTCGAAGCCGACGAGAGCGCACGGATCCTCGGCGTAGTGCACGCCCGCGACGAGGGCGAGCGCCGTCAGACCGGCGAACAGCAGGATCGCGATGCCGCCCATGAGGACGAGCGTCGTCTGGGCGTTGCGCACCTTCGGGGCGCGGAAGGCGGGTACGCCGTTGCTGACCGCCTCGACGCCGGTCAGCGCCGAGCACCCGCTCGAGAACGCCCGCAGGAGCAGCAGGATGACGGCCACCTGCGAGAGGCTCTCCGCCTCGACGGCGTACTGCGCGCTCGAGGCGACCGGGGCGTCGCCGACGAGCCACCGGAACAGCCCCGTGGCGACCATGACGGCGACCGAGCCGATGAAGACGTACGTCGGGATCGCGAAGGCCTGCGACGCCTCCCGCACACCCCGCAGGTTCACGATCACCAGCAGGACCACGAAGCCGACCGCCAACTCCACGCGCCAGGGGTCGAGGTCCGGGAAGGCCGAGATGATGTTGTCGACGCCGGAGGAGATCGACACGGCGACCGTCAGGACGTAGTCCACGAGGAGCGCGGACCCGACCACGACCCCGGCCTTCTCGCCCAGGTTCGTCCGCGCCACCTCGTAATCCCCGCCGCCCGAGGGATACGCCTTGATGAGCTGGCGATAGCTGAGGACGACGACGACCAGCAGGAGCACCACGGCGCCCGCGACAGCCGGCGAGAACGCGAGGAACGCCGTCCCGCCCACGAGCAGGATCATGAGCAGCTCCTGCGGGGCGTACGCGACCGACGAGAGCGCGTCGGAGGCGAAGATCGGCAGCGCGCGCTTCTTGGGCAGGAGCTGCCCGTCGAGCTTCTCGGAGGTGAGGGGGTCGCCGATCAGGATGCGTTTGACGATGGGTGATGCGGCCGTCTCGGGGTCGCGACTTTCGGGAGCCACGGCGGGCGACATTACGCCTGCCGGAACCGGCACGCAACGGCGCCGGGGCGCCGCGCCCGCTCGTCCCCTCGCGAATGTCCTTACTGCCCGCGCGCGCGGAAGGTGTAGGTGATCGTCGCGACCTCGTCGCCGGCGGCATCCGACTGCACGAACGCGCTGAAGGTGCGCTCGCCGTCGTTGTAGAACGTGCCGCGGCCCTCACCGAGCACGAGCCGCACCCCGCCGCCGGACAGCTCGACCTCGTCGACGGGGTCGAGCGCGCGCACCCTGTCGATGGGATCGCCGATCGCCACGCCGAACTCGTTCCCCATCCCCACCGTCGACGGCGCACCGCCGGTCACGGTCACGTAGGTCGGGGCCGGGACCTCGCCGCGCGAGCGGCCCCCGTCGCCCAGGAACACGTCGTAGAACCGCAGACCGTCCCAGACGTAGATGTTGTAGGCCCAGTTCTCGGCGTCGCCGTTCTGGAAGTCCTCGGTCGGCTCCTCCCCGAACAGCTCGGTGAGTGCGTCGATCGCCGCCTGCGGGTCGTCTGCCCAGGTGTGGCTGAACTCGGTGCCGTCCGCCTGGACCAGCGTGAAGCCGCGCCCGTTGAGCGCGATCATCGCAGAGGGCTCGACCTCTTCGGGCTCCTCCGGCGCCGCCGATTCGTCGTCCGACGGGCCGGTCGCGGGCGGTGCCTCGCTCGACGCGGGCGCCGGCGGCGGGGCGTCATTCGCCGACTGCCGGGAGAACAGGATCGACACGGCGACGATCACGGCGACCAGCAGGACGGCGGCGATCACGCCGAGGACGATCGGCGTGCGGTCGGGGCGCTCGTCGGCATCGAGGCGGTCGGTCATGCGAGGAACTCCCGCGCGGCCACCGTGAGGGCGTCGACGCCGCGCTCGATCGTCGGGTGCAGGACGGGTGCGAAGAAGGGCGAATGGTTCGTCGGGATGTCGCGGGAGACGGTCCCCGCGGCGACGGCGTCGGCGTACTCCTGCGGGTCGACGCCGCCCCAGAACCAGTAGACGAGCGGGACGCCCGCCTCGCGGGCGAACCACGAGACGTCCTCGCTGCCCGTGAACATCCCGGGGTCGACGACGGTGCCGTCGCCGAAGGCGTGCTCGAACGCGGACGTGAGCCGAGCCGTGGCATCCGCGTCGTTGATCGTCGGAGGGAGGGTGTGCTGCGTCGTGATGACCGGCTCCACCTCGGCGCCGGAGGCGAGCGCCTCGGCGCGGACGACCCGCTCGACGCGCTCGAGGATGTCGGCGCGCGCGGTGTCGTCGGGGTAGCGGAGGCTCAGCTCGAGCCTCGCTTCGGCGGGGATGATGTTGTTCTTCAGCCCGGCGTGGATCGAGCCGACCGTCACGACCGCCATCTCGCGCGGGTCGACCTCGCGGGAGACGATGGTCTGCAGCCGCATCACGGTCGAGGCGGCCATGACGATCGGGTCGATCGTCGCGTGCGGGCGGGAGCCGTGGCCGCCGCGGCCGTGCAGCACGACGGTGAGACCGTCGGATGCCGCCATCTGGGTCCCCGGGCGCACGCCGATCACGCCGGCGGGCAGCGGGGTCAGGTGCTGGCCGAGCACGATGTCGGGGCGAGGGTAGCGGTCGAGGACGCCGGCGGCGATCATGGCCTGCGCCCCGGCGCCGTACTCCTCGGCCGGCTGGAAGACGGCGACGACCGTGCCCGACCACGCGCTGCGCGTGGCCTGCAGCTTCTCGAGGGCGCCGAGCAGCGCCGTGACGTGCATGTCGTGCCCGCACGCATGCATGACGGGGACGTCGGTGCCCGCGGGATCGATGCCGCGGGCGGTGCTGGCGTAGGCGAGGCCGGTCTGCTCCTCGACGGGCAGCCCGTCCATGTCGGCGCGCAGCCAGACCACCGGGCCGTCGCCGTTCCGGATCGACGTGACGACGCCGGTCCGCCCGACGCCCTCCTCGAACTCCAGTCCCAGGGCGGCGAGCTCGCGCGTGATGACCCCGGCGGTCCGGGTCTCCTGGAAGGAGAGCTCGGGGTGCCGGTGCAGATCGGTGTAGAGCGCGGCGAGGTCGAGGGTCATGCCTTCGAGCCTACGGGCCGAGCCTCCGCATCTCCTGCGCGATCGGCGGTGTGTGACGGCGCTGCGGTGGAGCTCCGGACGACGAGATCGAAAGGCAGTGCGGTGTCCGCCGGAGCGGCGCCCGCCTCGACCAGTCGGCGGATCGCCTCGCCCGCGCGCTCCCCCTGTGCATGCGGGAACTGCGCGACCGTGGTGAGGCCGAAGAAGCCGCTCATCTCGTGGCCGTCCACGCCGATCACCGAGAGGTCGCCCGGCACGTCCAGCCCGCGCTCGCGCGCGGCGAACAGCGCTCCGAACGCCATCTCGTCGGACGCGGCGAAGATCGCGCTCGGACGATCAGGGCCTCCCAGCAGGTCGGCGGCGGCCCGGTGGCCGTCCTCGATCGTGAAGTCGGCGGCGGCGAAGCGCGGATCGGGGATGCCGGCATCCGTCATCGCCGCCGCGAAGCCGGCACGGCGCAGCGACGGGATGTCGAATCCGGGATCGCCGGCGCGGCTGAAGCCGATGTGGGCGATGCGCCGGTGACCGAGCGAGAGGAGGTGCTCGGTGGCGACGCGCGCGACGGCGCTGTCGTCGACCCGCAGCACGGGCAGTCGGGCGCTCGTGGCGCCCAGGCCGACGATCGGGAGCTCGAGGCCGAGCAGGCGGTCGAGCTCGTCGTCCGCCAGGTCGAGCGACAGCACGATCAGTCCGTCGACCCGCCCGCGGCGCAGCGACACGTCGAGGACGCGATCCCGCTGCACCGGGTCGTCGCCCATGCTGTACAGCGTGATGTCGTAGCCGTGGGCGGCGAGGACGCTCGCGATGCCGTCGAGGACGTTCGAGAAGAACCAGCGGTCGAGGAGCGGCACGACGACGCCGATGTTCGCGGTACGGCCGGTGGCGAGCGTCGACGCCGCCGACGACACGACGTAGCCGAGGTCGGCCGCGGCGGCACGGACGCGGACGCGGGTCGCATCGGAGATGCGCCCGCGCCCGCTCAGCGCCCGTGAGACGGTGGCCGTCGAGACGCCGGCGGCGCGGGCGACGTCGTCGATGCCGGTCATGTCAGCTCGCGCTGAGCCACACGGTGGTGTCGGCCGGGAGCTCGGCGCCCTCGAACGCGTCGCTCGCCACGAGCAGCGTGCCGGCGG
This sequence comes from Microbacterium pasadenense, assembly GCF_047246565.1. Taxonomy (NCBI): domain Bacteria; kingdom Bacillati; phylum Actinomycetota; class Actinomycetes; order Micrococcales; family Microbacteriaceae; genus Microbacterium; species Microbacterium pasadenense. The sequence goes on from NZ_JBFOKN010000001.1 coordinate 422,474, forward strand.
GCAGCGGAACCGACGCGGCGCCGATGTTCGCGACGACCGTCACGTCGTGGTTGCGGAACGCGATGACGTCGTCCCCGTAGCCGTCCAGCCACTCCAGCTCGCCCGAGCCGAGGTCGTGTGCGCGGCGCGTCGCGAGGAGGGTCCGGTACAGCCAGAGCGTGGACTCCGGGTCCTTCTCGAGGACGTCCCGCGACATCGCCGCCCATTCCGCCGGCTGCGGCAGCCAGCTCTCGCCGGTCGGGCTGAAGCCGTAGGCCGGCGCCGCGGAGTCCCACGGGAGCGGCACGCGGCATCCGTCGCGGCCGTAGCGCTCGCCCTCGGTGCGGAACCAGGTCGGGTCCTCGCGCGCGTCGTCGGGCAGGTCGATCGCCTCCGGGAGGCCGAGCTCCTCGCCCTGGTAGAGGTAGGCCGAGCCGGGGAGGGCCAGCATGAGCGCCGTCGCGGCGCGGGCACGGCGGAGGCCGACGACCGGGTCGGGGCGGCTCTCGGTCTTCGGTCCGATGCCGTGACCCTGCGGATGTCCGGCCAGGTCGAGGCGCGACGCGTGGCGGATGACGTCATGGTTCGAGAGGACCCAGGTGGCGGGGGCGCCGACGGCGGGGAACGCGCGCAGCGACTCCCCGATGACCTCCCGCAGCTGCGTGGCGTCCCAGTCGCTCATCGCGTAGGGGAAGTTGAACGCCTGGTGCATCTCGTCGGGACGGACCCACTTGGCGGTCTCGTCGACGGTCGGCAGCCATGCCTCGGCGCACAGGGCACGGTCGCCCTCGTACTCGGCGAGCACCTGGTGCCACTCGCGCCACACATCGTGGACGCCGTCCTGTCCCCAGTACGGGACGGGCTCTTCGCCGCCCATCGAGTCGGCCTCGACAGGAGGCGTGTAGTCGGGCAGGCCCTCCGCCTTGATGAGGCCGTGCGCCACGTCGACCCGGAAGCCGTCGACGCCGCGGTCGAGCCAGAACCGGAGCGTGTCGCGGAACTCGGCGCGCACCTCCTCGTTGTGCCAGTCGAAGTCGGGCTGCGAGCTGTCGAACAGGTGCAGGTACCACTGGCCGTCCTCGACCCGGGTCCACGCCGGGCCGCCGAACACGGATTCCCAGTTGTTGGGCGGCAGCTCGCCGCTCGTGCCCCGGCCGTCGCGGAACATGTAGCGCGCGCGCTCCGCACTGCCCGGCTCCGCGGCGAGGGCGGCCTGGAACCAGGCGTGCTGGTCGGAGGAGTGGTTCGGGACGAGGTCCACGATGACGCGGATGCCGCGGGCGTGCGCCGCCTCGAGCATGTCGTCGAAGTCGGCGAGGGTGCCGAAGAGCGGGTCGACGTCGCGGTAGTCGGCGACGTCGTAGCCGGCGTCCTTCTGCGGCGAGGTGAAGAAGGGGCTGAGCCAGACGGCATCCACCCCGAGCGACGCGAGGTCGTCGAGCTTCGAGGTGATGCCCGGGAGGTCGCCGATGCCGTCGCCCGAGGCGTCGGCGAAGGAGCGGGGGTAGATCTGGTAGATGACGGCCGTCCGCCACCACTCCGAGCCGGGGCGGCTCTCGCCGATCGGAGCCAGCGTCGACCGTGATTCCTGTGTCGAAGAAGTCATGCGCGACAGCTTAGCGCAAGCGCTTGCGCATCCGGGCCCGCCGGCGCGAGTACCCTTGGGCGAGTGCCTTCCGAAGCCCTCATCCGCGCCGAGTCGCTGATCTCGACGATCCCCGACTTCCCCGAGCCGGGCATCCTGTTCCGCGACATCTCCCCGCTGCTGGCCGACGCCGCCGGGCTCCGTGCCGCGGTCGACGCCCTGTCGGCGCCGTTCGCCGGGACCTACGACGTGGTCGCCGGGGTCGAAGCGCGCGGCTTCCTGCTCGCCGGCGCCGTGGCCACCGCCACCGGAACCGGGCTCGCGCCGATCCGGAAGGCCGGCAAGCTGCCCCGCCCGGCCGGCGCGGTGAGCTACGACCTGGAGTACGGGACGGCGACGATCGAGATGTCCGACGACATGCCGCGCGGCACGCGCGTGCTGCTCGTGGACGACGTGCTGGCGACCGGCGGCACCCTGCGCGCCGGACAGCAGCTGCTCGCCGAGCTCGGCTACGTGCTCGCGGGCACTGCGGTGCTCATGGAGCTCGAGGGGCTCGGCGGCCAGGAGGTCTGCGGGCCCGTGCACAGCGTCTTCACGGTCTGACCCGCGCCGGCATCCGCCCGCTCAGGTCCGGATGACGATGTTCTCGGGCTCCTCGCCCTGCTGCAGGTGGGCGATCTGACGCCGGATGAGCTGCTCCACCCGCGGGAACATCGCCGTCGTCGCGCCCCCCACGTGCGGCGAGATGAGCACGCCCTCGAGCGTCCACAGCGGATGGTCGGCGGGAAGGGGCTCGGGTTCGGTGACGTCGAGAGCGGCACGGATGCGGCCGCGTCGCACGTGGTCGACGAGGGCGTCGGTGTCGACGAGCGAGCCGCGGCCCACATTGACGAGGAGGGCGCCGTCGGGGAGGGCGGCGAGGAAGGCGTCGTCGACGATGTGCTTCGTCTGATCGCCGCCGGGCAGGGTGAGCACCACGATCTCGGCCGACGGCAGCAGGTCGGGGAGATCGTCGACGCCGTGGACCTGGACGCCCGCCTCGGTGCGTGCATGCGAGGCCACGGCGACGACCTCGACCTCGAACGGCGCGAGGCGCGCGGCGACGGCCTTGCCGACACCGCCGTACCCGAGCACCAGCACGCGGCGGTCGGCGAGGCTCGCGGCGCGGACCGGCGACCAGCTCCCGGTCTCCTGAGCCTGGACGAAGCGCACGAACTCCCGCTGCGCGCCGAGGGTGAGGGCAAGGGCGAGCTCGGCCGTGGACGCCTCGTGCACCGTGGCGGCATTGGCGTACACGACACCGTCGGGAAGCCTGTCCGCCACGCCCTCGTACCCGATCGACTGGCTCTGCACCAGGCGGGTCCGGACGCCTGCCAGGGCGGCGAGCGGATCGCCGTCGGTCATGTACGGCGGGACCACGAGATCGATGTCCGTCCGGGGTGGCGCGCCATCCATCTTCCACACGAAGACGTCGGCACCCTCGACGTCGGCGAGGTTCTCGGCGAGCTGTTCGGAAGGGACGCTGACGCTGATCGAAGCCATGCCTTCGAGGCTAGCCCGGGCTCGCAGCACCGGGGTACTGTCGCCTCAACCCGACACGAGGAGACCGCAGATGATTCCCGAGATCAACTACTGGACCGTCATCCTGGCCACGCTCTCGAGCATGGTCGTCGGCTCGATCTGGTACGCCCCGAGGGTGTTCGGGACCAGGTGGGCGAAGCTCGCCTCGGTCGACATGGACCGCCCCGCCGCGACCGCCGCCCTGCCGATCGCCGTCACGGTCGCGGTCAGCTTCGCGACCGCGTGGGTGCTCGCCGGTGCCACGACGATCGCGTGGCACTTCTACGAGGGCTCCTACCTGTGGGCGGCGATCGTGACGGCCGTGCTGCTGTGGGCGGGATTCACCGCCGCGCGCTTCATCACCCACGACGTCTTCGAGGGACGCCCGTCGAATCTGACCGTGATGAACATCGGCCATGAGCTGGTGACCGCGCTCGTGATGGCCGTCATCATCGGCGTGTGGCCGCCGGCCGGGACCGTCTGATCAGACGGCGGCGTGAACGACGGCGGCGATCCGACGGCCGCCCCGATCCCCCTGCCCCGCGCATAGGCTGGTCCGATGCTCGAAAACCCGCGCGGCGCCCCCGAAGCCTTCGTCCGCGTGCGCGGAGCGAGCGAGAACAACCTGCGGAACGTCGACGTCGACGTTCCGCGTGATGCGATCGTCGCCTTCACCGGGGTGTCCGGCTCGGGCAAGTCCTCGCTCGCCTTCGGGACGATCTTCACCGAGGCCCAGCGCCGCTACCTCGAGTCCGTCGCGCCGTACGCGCGCCGCCTGATCCAGCAGGGACACGACCCGCACGTCGGCGCCATCACCGGCCTGCCGCCGGCCGTCGCCCTGCAGCAGCGGCGGGGCGCGCCGAGCTCCCGCTCGAGCGTGGGAACCGTGACGACGCTCTCGAACTCGCTGCGCATGCTCTTCTCCCGCGCGGGGACCTTTCCCCCCGGGTCCACGACGCGTCTCGATTCGGACGCGTTCTCGCCCAACACGGTTGCCGGTGCCTGCCCGGAATGCCATGGCGTCGGCGTCGCGCACGCAGTGACCGAGGACACGCTCGTACCCGACACGTCCCTGAGCATCCGCGACGGTGCCATCGCGGCCTGGCCGGGCGCCTGGCAGGCGAAGAACCTCCGAGACATCACCATCGCGCTCGGGTATGACGTCGACCGTCCCTGGCGCGAGCTCGACCCCGCAGATCGCGAGTGGCTCCTGTTCACCGACGAGCAGCCGGTGGTGCAGATCACGCCGCAGCGCGACCGCGTCGCCAAGCCGTACAACGGGATGTTCTGGAGCGCGAAGAAGTATGTGTTCCACACGCTCGCCGACTCGAAGAGCGCGTCCATGCGGAACCGGGTGCTCGCCTTCGTCCGCACCGGCGTCTGCCCGCTGTGCTCCGGCACCGGCCTTCGACGCGAGGCGCTCGCCGTCACTTTCGCGGGCCGGACGATCGCCGAGTTGAACGCGCTGCCGCTGCGCGAGCTCGCCGAGGTCCTGCGGCCGACCACTCTGCTGGAGGACGCAGCCCCGGCGCTGCCGACCACGCAGTCCGGCGAGCGGACCGACGTCGCCGTCGCCCTCACCACCGACCTGCTCGGCCGCATCCAGGTCCTCCTCCACCTCGGTCTCGGCTACCTCGGTCTCGGCCGGGTCACCACGACGCTGTCACCCGGGGAGATGCAGCGGCTGCGCCTGGCCACGCAGCTGCGCTCCGGTCTGTTCGGGGTGGTCTATGTGCTCGACGAGCCGTCGGCCGGACTGCATCCCGCTGACGCCGAGCCGCTGATCGACGTCCTCGAGCAGCTCCGGTCGTCGGGCAACTCCGTCTTCGTCGTCGAGCACAACATGGACGTCGTCCGTCGTGCCGACTGGATCGTGGACGTCGGCCCGGGTGCGGGCGAAGCCGGCGGCGACGTCCTCTACTCCGGGAGGGTCGAAGGACTGACGGCGATCTCCGGGTCGGCGACGCGCCCGTTCCTCTTCCCCGAGGACGGGGACGCCGTCGCCGTCCCGCGGCCGCGACGCGCGCCGACGGCCCGGCTCTCGCTCGAAGGCGTGTCGCTCCACAACCTCCGTGACGTCGACGCCGAGATCCCGCTGGGAGTCCTGGTCGCCGTCACCGGCGTCTCGGGGTCGGGGAAGTCCACCCTGGTCAGCCGCGTGCTGCGGGAGATCGTCCACCGACACCTCCGCGGCGAAGCGGCGGATGACGCGGATGTCGACGGGCCCGACGATCCCGCCGCGTCCGAGGGGCTCGCGGAGGCGACCCTGCCGGCAACCCCCGCCGAGGCACTTCGCGTCGGCCGGATCACAGGGCTCGAGCGCATCGACCGGCTCGTCCGCGTCGACCAGAAGCCGATCGGCCGGACGCCGCGGTCCAATCTCGCGACGTACACCGGGCTGTTCGACACGGTTCGCGCCCTGTTCGCGGCTACGGACCTCGCCCGGCAGCGGGGCTACACCGCCGGTCGGTTCTCGTTCAACGTTCCGGGCGGTCGATGCGAGACCTGCCTCGGTGAGGGGTACGTCTCGGTCGAGCTGCTCTTCCTCCCCGGCAGCTACGGCCGGTGCCCGGCATGCCAGGGGGCGCGGTACAACGCCGAGACGCTCGAGGTCACCTGGGAGGGCAGGACCATCGCCGACGTGCTGGCGATGACCGTCGACGAGGCGGTCGCCGTCCTGGATGCCGTGCCTTCGGCATCCCGGAGCCTTCGCACGCTGCGGGATGTGGGTCTCGGATACCTGCGTCTCGGTCAGCCCGCGACGGAGCTCTCGGGCGGCGAGGCGCAGCGGATCAAGCTCGCGACCGAGCTGCAGCGCGCACGCCGCGGGCACACCCTCTACCTGCTGGACGAGCCGACGACGGGGCTCCACCCAGCCGACGTCCGGCTGCTCCTGGACCAGCTGCAGGCGCTCGTCGACTCGGGCGACACGGTGGTCGTGGTCGAGCATGACATGGACGTCGTCGCCGCCGCCGACTGGGTCATCGACCTCGGGCCCTCCGGCGGGGATGCCGGCGGGCGCATCGTCGCGGTCGGCCCCCCGGACGCTGTGGCGGCCGAGCCCGCCAGCATCACCGCTCCATACCTGGCACGTCGGCTGGCGGCTCAGGTCGAGACCTGAGCCCGCGCGCAGCGCGCGCAGGTCCTATGTCAGACGGCGGCGTGCACGACGGCGGCGACCGCCGAGGTGAAGAAGCGCAGGCCGTCGACGCCCGAACGCATCGCCGCGGCGGTGTTCGGTCCGAACCCGGCTTCGATCGCGTGCTCGGGGTGCGGCATGAGGCCGACGATGTTGCCGCGCTCGTTGGTGAGACCGGCGATGTCGGCGATCGACCCGTTCGGGTTGACGCCTGCGTAGCGGAAGGCGACGAGGCCCTCGCCCTCGATCCGCTGCAGGGTGTCGGCGGAGGCGACATAACCGCCGTCGGCGTTCTTGAGCGGGATGATGATCTCCTGGCCAGCCTCGAACTCGCTCGTCCAGGCGGTGTCCGCGTTCTCGACGATCAGGCGCTGGTCGCGGCGGATGAACTGCTGGTGCGCGTTGCGGATGAGTCCGCCGGGCAGCAGGTGCGCCTCGACGAGCATCTGGAAGCCGTTGCAGATGCCGAGGATCGGCATGCCCTTCGCGGCGGCGTCCTTCACCTCGGACATGATCGGCGCCCGTGCCGCGATGGCGCCGGCGCGGAGGTAGTCGCCGTAGCTGAACCCGCCCGGCAGCACGAGCGCGTCGACGCCGTCGAGGTCGTGAGAGCCGTGCCAGAGCGAGACCGGCTCGCCGCCGGCGAGACGGACGGCGCGCTGAGCATCGCCGTCGTCGAGCGAGCCCGGGAAGGTGATGACGCCGATGCGCGCGGTCACTCGACGACCTCGATGCCCACGACGTCCTCGATCACCGAGTTGGAGAGGATCTCGTCCGCGACCTGTCGCACGGTCGCGAGGGTGGCGTCGTCGGCGCTGTCGACGGTGAGCTCGAAGCGCTTTCCGATGCGCACATCGCCGAACCCGGCGTGACCGAGACGGTGGAGCGCGCCGGCGACGGCCTTCCCCTGCGGGTCCAGCAGCTCGGCCTTGGGCATGACGTCGACGACGATGGTGGGCATGAGCAGCTCCGGGATGTCGCGGGCAGGGGGCGCTGTCAGTCTACGCGTGGCATCCGCGGCGTGACGCGCGGGCGCACCACCCCGCCGTGACCAAACCGTGACCGGACCCGCAGGAGGCGTTCCTTGACACCCGTGGGAGCGATCCCATAGCGTCGAGGCGACCGATGAGAGCGCTCCCAACTGGGGGAGAACGCACCTCGCTCTCGCCCACATCACAAAGGAGTGTCCTGTGAACTCACGCGCCCTGCGACGGGTCGGCCTGGTGGCCGGCGTCGCAACCACCTCCGCCCTCGTCCTCGCCGGCTGCGCCGGCAGCGGCGAGCCCGCCGCCAACGGCGGCGGCGGTGACGAGAAGGTCACACTGACCATCGCCACCTTCAACAACTTCGGCTACACGGACGAGTTCCTGCAGAAGTACGAGGACGAGAACCCGAACGTCACCATCGTCCACAACAAGGCCGCCGAGTCCGGCGACGCGCGCAAGAACTTCTTCCAGAAGCTCGGCAAGGGCGGGCTCGCCGACATCGAGGCCGTCGAGGTCGACTGGCTGTCCGAGGCGATGCAGTACTCCGACCTGCTCGCGCCGGTCCCGGACGACCTGAAGGGCCGCTGGCTCGACTGGAAGGAATCCGCGGCGACGGATGCCGAGGGCAACCTCATCGGCTACGGCACCGACATCGGTCCGCAGGCCATCTGCTACCGCGCCGACCTCTTCGAGAAGGCCGGTCTGCCGAGCGAGCCCGCCGAGGTCGAGGCGCTGTTCGACGGCGACTGGAACACCTACTTCGACGTCGCCGACCAGTACCGGGAGGCGACCGGCGGCGCCATGATCGACTCCGCGAACTCGGTGCTCCAGGGCATCGTGAACCAGATGGAGTACACCTACGACGAGCCCGACGGCACCGTCATCGCGACCACGAACCCCGAGATCGCCGACGCGTACAAGAGCGTCGTCGAGCGCGCCGTCCCCAACTCGGCCTACTCCGCACAGTGGGGCGATGACTGGGTCGCCGCGTTCAAGACCGACGACTTCGCCACGGTGCTGTGCCCCGGCTGGATGCAGGGCATCATCGCCGGCTACGCGCCGGAGCAGGAGAACTGGAAGATCGCGAACACCTTCCCCAACGGCGGCGGCAACTGGGGCGGCTCGTACCTGACCATCCCGGCCAACGGTGAGAACGTCGCCGAGGCGCAGAAGCTCGCCGACTGGCTGTCCGCTCCCGAGCAGCAGGTCGAGGCGTTCGTGAACGTCGGCGCGTTCCCCAGCCAGCCCGAGGCGTACAGCAACGCCGATCTGACCGGCTACATCAACGAGTACTACAGCGACGCCAAGACCGGCGAGATCGGCGCAGCCCGCGCCGAGGCCGTCACGGTCCAGCCGTACAAGAGCGCGGACTACTTCAAGTACCACGACGCGCTGCAGAACGCGGTCAACCGCGTCTTCGCCGGCTCGGAGAAGGCGGACGCCGCCTGGAACACCTGGGTCGCCGAGGTCGAGGCCTTCTGACCCCCTGACGGGATGCCGGCCGCGTGCCCCCGTGCCGCGGCCGGCATCCTCACCACTTCGCCACCGACCCCGCCGAGGGAGCGATCCACGTGACTGCCACCGATACCCGCCCCAGGACGCCCCTGGACGACCGTCCCCCTCGGACGGAGCGGTCCGTGCGAGTCCTCTCCTTCTCCCAGCGGCTCAGCCGGTGGGACCTGAAGTTCTCGCCCTACCTGTACATCTCGCCCTTCTTCGTCCTGTTCGCCGTCGTCGGACTGTTCCCCATCGCCTTCACGGCCGTCATCTCGTTCCAGGAATGGGATCTGATCCGGAACGAGGGGACGTTCATCGGGTTCGAGCAGTACGCCTGGATCCTCAACGATCCGAAGTTCTGGGCGGCCCTCCGGAACACCTTCAGCATCTTCCTGCTGTCCACGGTCCCCCAGCTCATCCTCGCCGTCTTCATCGCCGCGATGCTCGACCGCAACATCCGCGCGAAGACCTTCTGGCGCATGAGCGTGCTCCTGCCCTACGTGATGGCGCCCGTCGCCGTCGCCCTGATCTTCAGCAACATGTTCGGCGACGTCCACGGCCTCGTGAACAACACGCTCGCGGACTTCGGGCTCGACCCGATCGGGTGGCACACGGATCCGTTCTGGAGTCACATCGCGATCGCCACGATGGTCAACTTCCGGTGGACCGGCTACAACGCCCTCATCCTGCTGGCCGCGATGCAGGCGGTCCCGCGGGAGTACTACGAGGCCGCCACCGTCGACGGCGCCGGCGCGATCCGCCAGTTCTTCAGCATCACGCTGCCGTCGCTGCGGCCGACCCTGATCTTCGTCATCATCACCTCGACGATCGGCGGACTCCAGATCTTCGACGAGCCGCGGATGTTCGACAACACCGGTGAAGGCGGCCCGGCGCAGCAGTGGCTCACCATCACGCTGTACCTCTACAACATCGGCTGGGGCGAGTTCAACTTCGGTCGCGCCGCGGCGCTCGCCTGGATCCTGTTCATCATCATCGTGATCATCGGCCTGCTGAACCTGCTCATCACCCGTCGCCTCGTCCGCGACGAAGGCGGTCGCGGTGTCGTCCGACGCCGCCGCGCACGAAAGGAAGTCGCACGATGACCACGATCAGCGAGCCGCCCCTGGCCATCGTCGAGGAGAACATCCCGAACGCCGCGCGGCGACGTCGCGGCGAGCGGACGACCAAGATCCGCGGTGTCCGCGCCGGATTCTGGGTGTACATCGGGCTGGGCGTCGTCGCCGTCTCGGCGATCTTCCCCTACTACTGGTCCTTCCTCATCGGCTCCGGCGACGAGTTCACGATCAACGACCCGAACATGTCGTGGATCCCCGGAGCGAACTTCATCGCCAATGCGATGTCGGTCATCAACGACCCCGCAGTGAACTTCTGGCTGGCGCTGTGGAACTCGATCTTCAGCTCCACCGTCATCTCGGTGTCGGTGGTCGTCTTCTCGACCCTTGCGGGCTGGGCGTTCGCGAAGCTGCGCTTCCGCGGCAGCAAGGCGCTCCTCGCGTTCGTCGTCGCGACCATGGCGGTGCCGATGCAGCTCGGGGTCGTCCCCCTCTACATCCTCTTCGCCGACCTGGGATGGACCGGACAGATCGGCGCCATCATCGTCCCGGCGCTCACCAGCGCGTTCGGGGTGTTCTGGATGACGCAGTACATCGGGCAGACCGTCCCCGACGAGCTGATCGAGGCTGCCCGGGTCGACGGCGCGAGTCAGATCCGCACCTTCTGGACCGTGGGCCTCGTCGCGGCTCGCCCCGCCGCCGCGATGCTGTTCCTGTTCACCTTCGTGGGCGCCTGGAACCAGTTCTTCTGGCCGTTCATCGTCCTCGACCGGCAGAGCCCGACCCTGCCGGTCGCCCTCTCGCTGCTGCAGGCCAACTACTTCGTCGACTACTCCATCGTCCTCGCCGGGGTCCTCCTCGCCACCCTGCCGCTGATCCTGCTGTTCATCTTCGCCGGCAAGCAGCTCGTCAGCGGCATCATGGCCGGCGCCGTGAAGGGCTGATGGGATTACCGTCATGAGCACCATCTCCCGGGAGGACGTCGTCTTGCCTGCTCCACACTCACGCTCGTTCCCACCGGGCTTCCTCTTCGGCGCGGCGACGGCGGCCTATCAGATCGAGGGCGCCGCGGCGGTCGACGGTCGCACGCCGTCGATCTGGGACGAGTTCACCCGCCTGCCCGGTGCCGTGACCGGCGGCGACAACGGCGACGTCGCGTGCGACCACTACTCCCGCTACCGGGGCGACGTCGCCCTCATGAAGGAGCTCGGTCTGCAGACGTACCGGTTCTCGACGTCGTGGGCGCGGGTGCGTCCCGACGGCGGCGCCGTGAACGAGGCGGGGCTCGACTTCTACAAGCGCCTCGTCGACGAGTTGAACGAGGCCGGCATCCGGCCCTGGCTGACGCTGTACCACTGGGACCTCCCGCAGGCGCTGCAGGAGCGCGGCGGCTGGACGGTGCGCGAGACGAGCGAGCGCTTCGTCGAGTACGCCATGAGCGTCCACGACGCGCTCGGCGACCGGGTCCCGGTGTGGACCACGCTGAACGAGCCGTGGTGCGCGTCCTTCCTGTCGTACACCGGGGGCGAGCACGCGCCCGGGCACCAGAGCGTCGCCGAGGGGATGCTGGCATCCCACCACCTCCTGCTCGGTCACGGCATGGCGGTGCGGGAGCTCCGCGCTCGTGACGCGGCGCTCGACGTCGGCATCACGCTCAACCACACCGTCGCGGACGCGGCGGACCCGGGCGATCCGCGCGACTTGGACGCCGCGCGACGCCTCGACGGGCAGTTCAACCGGTGGTTCCTCGACCCGCTGTTCCGTGCCGAGTACCCCCTCGACATCCTCGACGACATCCGGCTCGTGGATGCCGCGGCCGTGGCGCGCTTCGAGGAGGCGGTCCGGGACGGTGATCTCGCGACGATCGCGCAGCCCATCGACACGCTGGGCGTCAACTACTACCACGGCGACCTCGTGTCGGCGACGGCACCGGCGGTCCCGCCTGTCTCCGGCGCTCCCGGGAACGCGCGGCCGACCCGCAGCCCGTACCCGGACGATCGCGACCTGCACACGATAGAGCGCGGGCTGCCGCGCACGTCGCAGGGGTGGGAGGTGCAGCCCGAGGGCCTCACCCGTCTGCTCCGCCGCATCTGGGACGACTACGCCGCTCAGGCCGGTGTCGTGCTCGCCGTGACCGAGAACGGCGCCGCCTACGACGACGAGCTGGTCGTCGAGGACGGCGTCGAGCGGGTGCACGATGCGGACCGCACGGCGTTCCTCCGGGATCACCTGAACGCGACGCTCGACGCCATCGACGCCGGCGTCGATGTCCGGGGCTTCTTCTACTGGTCGCTCATGGACAACTTCGAGTGGGCGTGGGGCTACGCCAAGCGCTTCGGGATCGTCCGCGTCGACTACCGGACGCAGGAGCGGACGCTGAAGGACAGCGCCCTGGAGTATCGTCGGGTCATCGCTGCCCGAGCGATCGACGCCCAGCTCTCCCCGAGGTAGCCGTGACCGACACCATCCGCACCCCCACGATCGAAGAGGTGGCGGCGGCTGCCGGAGTGTCCCGGTCGACCGTGTCGCGGGTGGTCAACGGGTCGACCGCGGTGAGTCCGGCGGCTCTGGAGGCCGTGCGGCGCGCGATCGAGGTGATGAACTACGTGCCGAACCGTGCCGCCCGCTCGCTCGCGAGCAGGGCGACGATGGCCATCGCGCTCGTCGTGCCCGAGGACACCACGCGCTTCTTCGGCGACCCCTTCTTCGCGGCGATCGTGACGGGGATCAACGCCCGGCTCAGCGAGACGGACTACGTCCTCAACCTGATCATCGCGAGCGACGATCCGCACGACAAGGCGACGGCGTACCTGCGCAGCGGCGCGGTCGACGGGGCGATCGTCGTCTCGCACCACACCAGCGACACGTTCATCGAGCGGATCGCGGATGCGGTGCCGGTCGTGTACGGCGGCCGCCCGACCCGTGCTCGCGAGGGCGACTACTACGTCGACGTCGACAACCGTCTCGGCGCCCAGCGGGCCACGGCGCACCTGCTGGCCACGGGACGCACGAAGATCGGGGCGATCACCGGTCCGCGCACTATGCCCGCCGGCATCGACCGTCTCGAGGGGTTCCGGGCGGCGCTCGCCGACGCCGGCGTCGCCGAGCGGGCCGTCGAAGACGGCAACTTCACGGCGGACGGCGCCGCCGAGGCGATGATCCGCATCCTCGAGAGCCGCGCCGACATCGACGGGATGTTCATCGCCAGCGACCTCATGGCGCGGGGCGTGCTGCAGGTGCTCGCCCGGGCGGGGCTGCGGGTCCCGGAGGACATCGCCCTGGTCGGGTTCGACGACTCGCCGGTCGCGACGAGTGTGAAGCCGCTCCTCACCACGATCCGTCAGCCGTCCTTCGAGCAGGGCTCACGCATGGTGGATGTGCTGCTGGCGCGGCTCGCCGGTCGGGAGCCGCCGCACGTCACGGTGCTCGACACCGAGCTCGTGGTGAGGGAGTCCGCGTAGCGGATCAGGCATCCGCCCGATCGACGTAGTGCTCGATCACGTGCTCGGCGATCGCGAGCGAGCTCGTCGCCGCCGGCGACGGCGCGTTCCGGAGCAGGGTGACCGGCCCGACCCGGTCGACGGCGAAATCATCCAGGAGCTCGCCACCGCGCCCCCATGCCTGTGCACGCACGCCCGCTCCGTGCTTCGCGGTCAGGTCTCCGAGCTTCAGCTCCGGGACGAATCGGCGCGCTTTGCGGTACCAGAGCGGCTTGATCAGGGATGCCGCGATCTCGTCCGCGCCCATCCGCCAATGCTTCCTCGCCAGGGCGGACGCCCCCGGCCAGCGGAGCGATTCCCAGGTGTCCCTCGGGGAGACCTGTCGCCAGCGGTACCCCTCACGGGCGAGCGCCGGCACGGCGTTGGGCCCGACGTGGACGTTGTCGTACACGCCCCGGGTGAAGTGGACGCCGAGGAAGGGGAACGCCGGATCGGGAACCGGGTAGATCATCCCCTTCACGAGGCCGGTGCGCGCGGGAGCCAGCTCCCAGTACTCGCCGCGGAAGGGGAGGATCTTCGGCGCGGCATCCGCTCCGATGAAACGCGCGACCACGTCGGAGTGCAGCCCGGCCGCCACGACGACGCGGTCGAACAGGTGCGACGAGACGGCCGTCGAGACGCGCACCCGGCCCGACTCCAGCGCCATGCCGGTGACCTCCGTGGCGAGTCGGATGCTGCCGCCCGCCGCGCGCACATCCTGCGCCATCGCCTCGGTGATGGCGGCGTAGTCGACGACGGCCGTCCGCGGCGAGTGGACCGCGGCGACGCCGGCGGCATGCGGCTCGATCTCGCGCAGCTCGGCCGCGGTCAGTCGTCGCAGGCCGGGGACGGAGTTCGCCCGGGCGCGGCGCTCGATCTCATCCAGCGCGACGATCTCGGTGCCATCGACCGCGACGACGAGCTTTCCGACATCACGGAACGGCAGTCCCTTCTCGTCGCAGAACTCGCGCATCGAGGCCCGACCGAGCGCGCACAGCCGAGCCTTGAGCGAGCCGGGCGCGTAGTAGAGACCGGCATGGACGACCCCGGAGTTGTGGCCGGTCTGGTGGGCGGCGAGCCGGCCCTCCTTCTCGAGCACCGTGACCTCGTCGCCGCGGGCGCCGAGCGATCGCGCGAGGGCGATGCCGACGATGCCGCCGCCGATGATGCCGATGGTCGCCATCGAAGCTCCTCACTGTGGAGCCGAGTGTAGGGGATCCGCCGGGACGGCGGTGAGGCCGCCGTCCCGCGGCGGATGCGCGGGGTGGCGGGCTCGCCACCCCGCATCCGCGACGCTGCTCCGCCTCAGTCCTCCGGGTCGCCGCCGAGCGGCCCGACGGCCGGGATCGGGCCGCCGTCGTCGGCACCGGTCCTGCGGGCGCGGGCGATGGCATTGCCGAGGTGGTAGATCAGGAGCGCCGCCACGGTGCCGAGGACGATGCCGCCGAACTGGAAGCTGCCGGCGTTCATCGTGAAGTCGGCCATCGCGATGATGAACGCGACCGCCGCGGTCAGCTGGTTCACCGGGCGCGAGAAATCGACGCGGTTGTCGACCCAGATCTTGATGCCGATGATGCCGATGAGGCCGTACAGCGCGGTCGTGACACCGCCGATGACACCGGCCGGGATCGTGTCGATCACCGCGGCCACGAGCGGGGAGAACGAGAACAGGATGGCGACGATGCCGGCCACCCAGTACGCGGCGGTGGAGTAGACGCGGGTCGCCGCCATCACGCCGATGTTCTCGCCGTACGTGGTCGTCGCGGACCCGCCGAACGCTCCGGCGATGGTCGTGGCGAGACCGTCGGCGAACAGCGCGTTGCCGGTCTGCTTGTTGATCGTCGGGTCTTCGGCCATCGAGGCGACGCCGCGGACGTGGCCGATGTTCTCGGCGATGAGGACGAGCACGACGGGCAGGAACATGGGCAGGAAGCCCCAGGATGCCGGGTCCCCGAACGCGGGCAGGTGGAAGTCCGGCAGTCCGATCCAGGTGCCCCAGATGCCGCCGCGGGCCTCGGCCAGCTCGGCGACCTTCGCGAACTTCGCGGACTGCGTCTCGCCCTCGCGGCCGACCCACTCCTGCAGGAGCATCGCCGCGATGTAGCCTACGATGACGCCCAGGAAGATCGAGATGCGCCCCAGGAAGCCCCGGAACAGCACGGCGAAGAGCACGACGGCGGACAGCGTGATGGTCGCCGTGACCGGCTCGAGGTTGTAGTTGTTCCACGCCGCGGGCGCCAGGTTGAAGCCGATGAGAGCCACGATCGCCCCGGCGACGACCGGCGGCATGAGCTTCTCGACCCAGCTCGAGCCGACGCGCTGGACCAGGAAGCCGACGGCGGCCAGGATCAGGCCGGCGACGAAGACGCCGACGAGGGCCTGACCGTACTGCTCCGGGGTCTCGAGGCGGTTGCCGCCGTTGACAGCGGTGATGGGCGCGAGGAAGGCGAAGGACGAGCCGAGGTAGCTGGGCAGCTTGTTGCGGGTGAGCAGCAGGAACAGGAGGGTCCCGACGCCGGAGAAGAGCAGGGTCGTCGCGACCGGGAAGCCGGTGATGATCGGGACGAGGAAGGTGGCGCCGAACATCGCGACGACGTGCTGGGCACCGATCGCGATGGTGCCGGGCCAGGCGAGGCGCTCGCCGGGCTTGACGACGGCGCCCGGGGCGACGTGCGCGCCGTCGCCGTGCAGGGTCCAAAGGGGCATGGGTGTCTCCTGGGAAGAGGATCGGGTCGTCCCGATGCTATCGATCCCTGAGCGTTCCCTGTGAGCAGCGCCGCGGTGATCGCGGCGTGTCAGTCGGTGAGGCGGTGCAGCAGCTCGCGGTAGCTCGCCGCCGTGCGCGCGACGATGTCGGCGGGCAGGGCGGGGGGCGTGCCCGTCCGGTCCCAGTTCGCCGCGAGCCAGTCGCGGACGATCTGCTTGTCGAAGCTGGCCATGCGCTCGGCCGGGGTGGTGCCGGTCCGCCACGCCTCGGCATCCCAGTACCGGGAGGAATCGCTCGTCAGGACCTCGTCGGCGAGGGTGAGGATGCCGTCGGCGTCGAGACCGAACTCGAACTTCGTGTCGGCGAGGATCAGGCCGCGGGACTCGGCGAGGGCGGCGGCGCGGCGGTAGATCTCGAGGGAGGCGTCACGGAGCTCGGCGGCACGCTCCGCGCCGACGAGCTCGGCGGCGCGGTCGAAGGAGATGTTCTCGTCGTGCTCGCCGAGCGGGGCCTTGTAGGCGGGGGTGAAGAGCGGCTCCGGCAGACGGTCGCCGTTGGCGAGGCCCTCGGGCAGCGGGATGCCGCACACCGTGCCGTCCTGCTCGTACTCGGCCCAGCCCGAGCCGGTGAGGTAGCCGCGGACGACGCACTCGATCGGCAGCATCTCAAGTGCCGCGACCACCATGCCCCGGCCGGCGGTCCCGGCCGGCGGGGCCGCGTCGGGGATGAGGTGGTTCGGGATGGGCCGGCCGCCGTCGGCGCCCGCGAGCTGGTCGAACCACCACAGGCTGAGCGAGGTGAGCAGGGCGCCCTTGTCGGGGATGGCCGGCTCCAGCACGACATCGAAGGCGCTGACCCGGTCGCTCGCGACCACGAGCATGGTGTCCGCGGCGTCGAGCCCGGACCCGGCGGGTCGGTAGAGATCGCGCACCTTGCCGGAGTAGATGTGGGCCCAGCCGGGCAGGGGGGTAGCGGCATCCGTCACTCGCCCATTATCGGGCAGAGGGCCGCTGCCGACGACCGCCCCTCGCCCGCCCGCCGGCCCCCGCCGCGCACCGCACTGCCGTCGAACGCGCCGCCTGGTGCCGAGCGCGCCGCACATCGCCGGTCAGCGACCGGCGCGCTCGGCACGTGACGGCGCGCTCGAGGCGGATCGGCGGTCGCCGAGCTACGCCGTGGCGCCCGCCGCGATGTCGGTGCGGAAGTGCCCGCCCGCGAGGGAGATCCGACTCATCGCCTCGTACGCCCGCTCCCGGGCCTCCGCGACGTCGGCGCCGGTCGCGACGACGTTCAGCACGCGACCTCCCGTCGCCACCAGCCCGTCGGGCCCCGCCTGCGTCGCGGCGTGCGCCAGGTGCACCCCCGGGACGGATGCCGCGGCCTCGGTCCCCGCGATGACCCGGCCGGTCCGCGGCGCCTCGGGATAGCCCTCGCTCGCCAGGACGACCGTGACGGCGACGTCCGGGGCGAACTCCGGCGCCGGCTCGCTCTCGAGCGTGCCGCTCGCGGCCGCCAGCAGCAGGCGCGACAGCGGACTGCGCAGCCGCGCCAGCACGACCTGGGTCTCGGGGTCGCCGAACCGTGCGTTGAACTCGATGACCTTCACGCCGTCGTCGGTGAGGATCAGGCCGGCGTAGAGGAGGCCGATGAACGGCGTCCCCTCGCTGTCGAGATGGCGGATCACCGGCTCCGCGACGTCGCGGGCGACCTCGGCGACGAACTCCGCCTCGCCGCCGAACCGCTCGGCGAGCCAGGGGAGCGGTGAATAGGCGCCCATGCCGCCCGTGTTCGGGCCCGCGTCGCCGTCGAATGCGCGTTTGAAGTCCTGCGCAGGGCTCAGCGCGCGCACCGTGTCGCCGTCCGACACGAAGAACAGCGACACCTCAGGGCCGGACAGGTACTCCTCGACGAGCACGGCTCCCGTCGGCAGGTAGGTCTCCGCGTGCGCGAGCGCGGCGGCGCGGTCCTCGCTCACCACGACGCCCTTGCCGGCGGCCAGGCCGTCGGCCTTGACGACGAACGGCGCGCCGAAGTCATCCAGCGCGGCGGCGACCTCGTCGATGGTGTGCGCGCGGACCGCTCGGCCGGTGGGGACACCGGCGGCCTCCATGACCCGCTTCGCGAACGCCTTCGAGCTCTCGAGCTGCGCCGCGGCCTTCCCCGGACCGAAGACCGGGATGCCCCGCTCGCGGAGCGCGTCGGCGACCCCGGCGACCAGTGGCGCCTCGGGCCCCACGACGACGAGATCGACCGCGTTCTCGTTCGCGAACGTGGTGACGTCGGCGGGGTCCACCGGGTCCACGGCCACGATGGTCGCATCGGCCGCGATCCCGGCGTTGCCCGGCGCCGCCAGGATGTCGTGGCCCGCCTCCTCCGCACCGAGGGCGAGGATGATGGCGTGCTCGCGGGCACCCGAACCGAGGACGAGGATCTTCACGCGGCCAGCCTACCGGCGGGCTCCCCCCGGGTCCGGGCGCCGACTACCGTGGACGCATGCCCCGCAGGATCTCCACCGCCGAAGGCCGTGACGCCCTCGATGCGACGCGCGCAGGCACGGCCGGCCGGAGGGAACTGGGCACCGCGGTCCGCTATCTGCTGCAGCTGCTGGCCGAGCGCGCACCGGGCAACTCGGTCGAGGTGCGGGTTCCGCCCTTCGGCGCCGTCCAGGTCGTGGAGGGCCCGCGCCACACCCGCGGCACGCCGCCCAACGTCATCGAGACGGATGCCGCGACCTGGATCGCCCTCGCGACCGGCGAGACCGCGTGGTCGGATGCCGTCGCCGCGGGCCTCGTGCACGCGTCGGGCACGCGTGCCGAACTGACCGGGCTCCTGCCGCTGCGCCCCTGAGAGGACGTCGCGGCGATCACGGCGCGCGCGCTCCCGATACGATTCCTCCGGAAAGGAGCGCCATGCCGGCACGGCCCCGCACCCTCGCGCCCTCGCTCGTCCTCGCGCTCCTCGGCGCCCTCGCGGCCGCACCCGCCCCGGCATCCGCCGCCGACACCACGGCGTGCACGGTGACCCAGGCAGATGTGGTGTGGGATGCCGGGACCGCCGCGCTCGAGGCATCCGGGTCGGCGACGCTCGAGGCGACGACGCTCCGGTTCTCGGACGGCGCCGGTGTCATCGACCCGGTCGGACCCGTCGGCAGCATCGCGTTCGACGCGACCCTGACCTTCGTCAGCGACGCCGGCGTGCAGACGACCCTCACCAACCCCACGCTGCTCCTCACCGAGGGAAGCGGTCAGCTCCTGTTCGACGTCCAGCCCGAGGGCACGGCGCTCGTGCCGCAGTCCCCGCTCGCCTCGGTCGACCTGCGCGCCGGGGCGATCACCGAGGACGGCGCGGTGCTCACCCTGACCGCCGTCGAGGCGGCGACGGAGCGAGCGAGCGATGCCGCCGCATTCTGGGAGGGCGATCCCGGCACCCTCGATCTCACCGCGGGCGCCGACTGCCCGCCCGTGGCCGCGTCCGGCGCCACCGCCCCCGCGACGGGGGCCGAGGAGCCTGACACGACCCCGTGGGTGGTGTTCGGTGTCGTCGGCGGCGCGGCCCTCCTTGCGGCGCTGCTGGCCGTCGGATCCGTCGCGCGGCGACGCCGCAATGCGGCGTCCCTCGACGAGCACCCCCGGGACCCCCTCGCGGGTGGACAATAGGAGTATGGCCGAGCACACCGAGTCGCACGTCGAGTCCGCGGAACTGCACCGCAGCCCTCGCTTCGGCGTCTTCTTCGCGGCCGGTGCCGCCGTCGGCCTCATCGTGGCGCTCATCCTGACGTTCGCGTTCGACGGCGAGGTGCCCGCCGACGGCAGCCAGGCCGTCTACACGCCCGGGCAGATCTTCGGCTTCCTCGTGCTCGTCTGCGTGCCGGTGGGCCTCGCGCTCGCCGGCGTCGTCGCCCTCGTGTTCGACCGCGCGCTCCGGCGCCGCTCCCGCACGGTGCGCGTCGAGCGGGAGACCGTTCACACCGACGACTGACGCGGGCAAGGCGGATCCTGCCGGGGAGCGCCGCGCGTCAGGCGAGTTCCGCGATGATCGGCTGGATCGCCGGATCGAACGCGGCGACGTCCCCGCGGAGCCCATCGGTGACGGCGATCGTGAGCGACCCGATCCACCACACCCCGCGCTGCGTCAGCGGCAGCACCTGGACGTTCAGCTCGAACGAGTGGGCGCGCCGGCCCACGCGGCGCTCGTGCTCGGCGATCGCACTCGCGTACGCCCGGTAGCTGCTGGCGGAGCCGCCGCGGGACTGCTGGGCGTACCGTTCGCTGGCGCGCCGCGCATAGGCGACGGCGTCCGCGGCGAAGGGGGTCATCGCGGTGCGGAGCGCGTCGAAGCCCTCCACGGGCACCACCGCGAGGGTCTCGAACCCCGCGACCAGCTCGAGGGGGACGGGGGAGGGATGCGCCTGCGGCTCGACCGTCATCGCCCAGTACGCGAGCCACTGCCGCTCCCGCAGCCGCTGCTCGTCGTCGTCCGCGGCGCCCGCCGTCGGGACGCCCCGCAGGGAGGGCAGCTCCTCGGGCGGACGGATGCCGAGGGCGCCGCGCAGATACAGCGCGACCAGCACCGCTGCCCCGGCATCCTCACGCACGACCCACTCGGGCCGATCAGCCCCGCTCATGGCGCCAATCCTAGGGGGCCGGGGGCGGACGACGGCGGGGTCCCCGGCCGGTAGGCTGAGGACGTGGCCTCGACTTCCCACGATCCCTATTCCGCTGCCGGCGTCGACACCGCGGCGGGAGATCTCGCCGTCGAACTGATGAAATCGGCGGTCCGCCGCACCCACGGTGCGGAGGTCCTCGGCGGCGTCGGCGGCTTCGCCGGCCTCTTCGACGCCTCGGCGCTGCTCGGCTACCGTCGTCCGCTGCTGGCGACCTCGACCGACGGCGTCGGCACGAAGGTCGCGATCGCGCAGGCCATCGACAAGCACGACACGATCGGCCAGGACCTCGTCGGCATGGTCGTCGACGACATCGTGGTGGTGGGTGCGAAGCCCCTGTTCATGACCGACTACATCGCCACCGGCAAGGTCGTCCCCGAGCGCATCGCCGACATCGTCCGCGGCATCGCCGACGGCTGCTCGGCGACGGGAACCGCCCTCATCGGCGGCGAGACCGCCGAGCACCCGGGCCTCCTCGGCGTGAACGACTACGACGTCGCGGGCGCCGCCACCGGCGTCGTCGAAGCGGATGCCGTCCTCGGGGCGGAGCACGTCCGCTCGGGCGACGTGGTGCTCGCGCTCGCCTCCAGCGGACCGCACTCCAACGGCTACTCGCTCATCCGCCACATCGTGGCGGGCGCCGGGATCGGGTACGGCGATCACGCCGCCGACTTCGGGCGCACGTGGGGCGAGGAGCTCCTCGAGCCGACCCGCCTGTACACGTCGCCGCTCCTGCGCGTGCTCGGAGCCCACCCCGGCGCCGTGCACTCCCTCAGCCACGTCACCGGCGGGGGCATCGCCGCGAACCTCGCCCGCGTGCTGCCCAAGGGCAGCTGGGTCGACGTCGACCGGTCCACCTGGTCGCCCGCCCCTGTCTTCCGCGTGCTGGCGGAGCTCGGCGACCTGTCGCTCGAGCAGACCGAGGGCACCTGGAACCTCGGCATCGGGTTCCTCGCGGTCGTCGGCGCCGACGAGGCGGAGGCCGCGGCATCCGCCCTCACCGCCGAAGGCATCACCACCTGGCAGGTCGGTGTCGTCTCGGACGGCCCGCTGCCCTCCGACCACGCCGACGGCTACGAGCAGGGCGCGAAGGGTGTCGACGGCGGCGCCGTGCGCCTCGTCGGCAGCTACGCAGAAACGGACTGAGCTACACAGATGTGCGGAATCGTCGGCGTCGTCGCACAGGGACCCGCCAATCAAGAGGTCTACGACGCGCTGCTGCTGCTGCAGCATCGCGGCCAGGACTCCACCGGGATCGCGACGGCGGAGGAGAACGGGATCTTCCACATCGCGAAGAACCGCGGCATGGTGCGCGAGGCGTTCCGCACCCGCGACATGCGGACCCTCCTCGGCACGATCGGCCTCGGTCACGTCCGCTACGCCACGAAGGGCACCGCGTCCAACGAGGAGGAGGCGCAGCCGTTCTACGTCAACGCGCCCTACGGCATCGTCCTCGTGCACAACGGCAACCTCACCAACACGCGGGAGCTGACCGAGGAGCTGTTCCGCACCGACCGGCGGCACCTCAACACCAGCTCCGACACCGAGCTGCTCGTGAACGTCCTCGCCAACGAGCTGCAGACGGTGATCTCGGGTCTCGAGCTCGACCATGAGCAGATCTTCGAGGCCGTCTCGCGCGTGCACGACCGCGTCGAGGGCTCCTACGCGGCGATCGCGCTGCTGGCCGGCTACGGTCTGCTCGCGTTCCGAGACCCCTGGGGCATCCGGCCGCTGATCCTCGGCACCCGCCGCGCGGAGAACGGCCGGTACGAGTGGACCGTGGCATCCGAGTCCCTCGTCCTCGAGAACGGCGGCTTCGAGGTCGTCCGTGACGTCGAACCCGGCGAGGCGGTGTTCATCGACCTCGAGGGCAACCTGTTCACGCGGCAGTGCGCCACGGACGCGAAGCTGGTGCCCTGCTCGTTCGAGTACGTCTACCTCGCCCGCCCGGACTCGGTCATGAACGGCATCTCGGTGTACGAGGCGCGGCTGCGCATGGGCGAGCGTCTCGCCGCCACGATCGCGACCTACACGCCCGCCGGGGCGATCGACGTGGTCATGCCGATCCCCGACTCGGCGCGTCCCGCCGCGATGCAGGTCGCCCGCAAGCTCGGCATCGAGTACCGCGAGGGCTTCTACAAGAACCGCTACATCGGCCGGACCTTCATCATGCCGGGGCAGGCGGTGCGCAAGAAGAGCGTGCGGCAGAAGCTCAACGCGATGTCGACGGAGTTCAAGGGCAAGAACGTGCTGCTCATCGACGACTCGATCGTGCGGGGGACGACCTCCAAGGAGATCATCCAGATGGCGCGGGATGCCGGAGCGAAGACGGTCACGTTCGCGTCCGCCGCACCGCCCATCCGCTTCCCCCACGTGTACGGCATCAACATGTCGTCGCGTCACGAGCTCGTCGCCTACAACCGGACGATCCCCGAGATCGCCGCAGAGCTCGGCTGCGACTACCTGGTCTACCAGGAGGTCGAGGACCTGAAGGCGGCCATCCTCGAGGGCGCCCCCGACGTCGAGGACCTCGACATGAGCTGCTTCGACGGCCGCTACGTCACCGGGACCGTGACCGAGGAGTATCTCTCCTGGGTCGAGGGCACGCAGCAGTCGTGACGGTCCCGCCCCGGGGCCGCCGCACTCCGCCCGACCTCTAGGCTGGACAGGTGACGTCCGTTCCCGCCCGCCCCGTGTGGCGGGGTCGGACCCTCGCCCTCGTCGGCATCGTCCTGATCGCCCTCTCGCTGCGCTCCGCGGTGGCGTCGCTGTCGCCGCTCTACGACGCGATCGGCGAGGACTTCGCGCTGCCGGCCGCTGTCGTCGGCCTCATCGGCACCGTGCCGCCGCTCTGCTTCGCGGTGTTCGGCTTCCTGGCGTCCGGGATCGAGCGACGCTTCGGGTTGGAGCGCACCACGATCGTCGCGCTCGGCGTCGTCACGATCGGTCTCGTCGCCCGGGCGCTCGCGACGGATGCCACCGGCCTGCTCGCCGGCTCGGCGCTCGTGTTCGCGGGCGTCGGCGTGGGCAACGTCCTGCTGCCGGCACTCTGCAAGAAGTACTTCCCCGACCGGCTGGGCCTGCTGACCACGCTCTACTCGACGATGATGGCGGTGTCGACCTCGGTGCCGCCCCTCATCGCCGTCCCCGTCGCGAACGCCGCGGGCTGGCGCTTCTCCCTCGGGCTGTGGGCGGTCTTCGCCCTCGTCGGCATGATCCCGTGGCTCGTGCTCGCCGTGCGCTCGCGTGCCGCCGCCGCCGAGGTCGACGTCGAAGGCGTCAGCCCGCGCGTCTTCGGCCGGCTGTGGCGCCTGCCGACGGCATGGGCTCTGGCCGTCGCGTTCTTCGCGTCGAGCACGTTCGCCTACACATCGTTCGCGTGGCTGCCGAAGATCCTCATCGACGTCGCCGACATCACACCCTCGGTCGCCGGTGTCCTGCTGTCGGTGTTCGCCCTCGTGGGTTTCCCGGCGTCGCTGCTGATCCCCGCGCTCGTCACCCGCGGCGTCGTCATGCCGCTGTTCATCGTCGCGGCGGGGTCGGGGATCGTCGCCGTCGCGGGACTCCTGCTCGCACCGTCGGCGGCGCCCTGGCTCTGGGTGACGCTGCTCGGCGTGACCCCGATGCTCTTCCCGGTCGTCCTCACGATGGTGGGACTCCGGACCCGCAGCCACGATGCGACCGTCGCGCTCAGCTCTTTCGTGCAGAGCCTCGGTTATGGCGTGACGATGGTCGCGCCGCTCGCCTTCGGACTGCTGCACGACGCGACGGAGTCGTGGAGCGGCCCGCTCATCATCCTCGGGGGCATCGCGGTGCTCGCCGTCCCGGCAGGATTCGTCCTCAGCCGCCGCCGGACGGTCGAGGAGGAGTGGGAGCAGCGCCACGGCGGGTGGTGACGCTCCCTGCCGCGGGGCGGCTCAGGGACTCTGCAGGAGGTCAGGCTCGCGGCGAGAGCTCAGGCCTTGTGGAGTGTCGGAGAAGCGGACGGCGAGGAATCGTCGTCGTCATCACCTTCTTCGTCATCCGCGTACTGATCGGCCCATTTGTCCTCGTACTGGTCTTCGTGAGGCGCGCCGAGTTCGCGCTCCAGCGCAGACAAGTTCACGTTGAAGGTGTCGTACTTGAGTTCACGGGCGATCTTGGTGTGTTTCGCCTTCTGACGGCCACGCCCCATGCGTAACCCCCTCATCTCACGAGTTCCCGGGCATGTTCGGCTGCCCGACGCAGTCATACTCCGGCAGAGGCCGGGAAGAGTAGCATTCAGGATATCACGGCGCCCTCCCGCCGCCCTCGTGCGGCAGGTCGGCGCGGGACGGACGAAAGGCTGGACCCCACATGACCGACGCCGCCCCTCTTCCGCCGAGCGCGCGACGACCCGATCGCCCGGTCATCGCCGGCATCGTGCCCGGGCAGTCCCCGCGCGTCCTGCGTGAAGCGGCCCTGTACGCCCGGCTGCACCGCGCGACGCTCGTCGTCGCGTCGGTCGACATCACGAGGTTCGTGACCTACGAGGATCCCGACGGGTACGTCCACACGGCGCCGGTCAACCTCGACGTGGTCCCGAGCGAGGCGCTGACCGCTCAGCTCCAGGACGAGGCGGCCCGCGCCCTGTCCGGCATCGACGTGCCGTGGACGTTCGAGATGCTGGTCGGCGACCCGGCTCTCGCACTGCGCGACTACGCCGATTCCACCGACGCGCGGCTGATCGTGGTCGGCACGCGCAAGCGGGGCATCGGCGATTCCATCCGCGAGTTCTTCACCGGGTCGGTGGCGGCGCGACTGGCGCATCGCCAGCACCGGCCGATCCTCGTCGTCCCGCTCGGCGAACCGGCGAAGGACGACGAGGACCTCTGGCCCGACGAGATCTGACGCGGCGGGGCAGCGCTTCTCTCAGCGCTGCGTGGCCCGCCGCACCGCGACGGCGGCGTCGTCGAGCGCCGATGCCAGGTCGTCGATGACGGATGCCGCCAGCTCGCCGCCCTTCGCGACGTGCGAGCGGAGGTCGGTACGCACCTCGGCCCGGAACTCGGCGAGCAGCATGTCGGCGCGCCGCACCTGTTCGCGAGACGAGCTGCGGACGTCGTTCCCGGCGCCGGCGGCCGGCCGCGACGCGGCCGGTGCCGAGGCGGACGCGGCGGCGAGGTCGGCCTGCAGGCTCTTCATCGCCTCGCGGACTCCGGCGCGGACGCCGTCGGCGATGAGTCGCACACTGTCGGCGAGACCCGCCTCGATGCCCTCGAGGTCGCCGCTGCGGGAGGCCACTTCGGCCCGCCCGGCATCCGTGATCTCGTAGACGGTCTTGCGGCCGTCGACGCTCTTGGTGACCAGGCCCTCCTCCTCGAGCTTCGCGAGCCGGGGGTACACCGTGCCGGCGCTCGGGGTGTACGTGCCCCCGGTGCGGTCCGACAGGGCCTGCATGAGGTCGTAGCCGTGGCGGGGGCCCTCGTCGAGCAGGTTCAGCAGGTAGAGGCGGAGATCGCCGTGGGAGAAGACGGGGGGCATGTCACCACTCCTCGGGTGTCGGGGCATCGCCCGGCTCGGCCGCGACGGCGGCGCGGCGCAGCACGGTCACGTCACCGGACACGGTGTTCGCGCGGACGTCGGCGAACGAGCCGCTCAGCTCGCCGACCGAGCCGCTCCAACTCGAACCGATGCCGCTGTCGGAGCGTTCCACTCCGTCCACGCGCAGCTTGCCGCTGACGGTACGGAGGCCGTACTTCGTGGGGAGGTCCTCGTCGACCCGCACGGTCGCGGCCCCGCCGACCGTGTTGAAGGTGATGCTCTGCGCCGGTCCGGTCGAGTCGATGAGGGCGTTCCCTCCGACGGTGTCCACCGAGGCGGTTCGGATCGTGCCGGTCGCGGTCACATCGCCCGAGACGGAGTTGGCGCTGAAGGTCCCGGTGAGCGAGCGGATCTGCACGTCGCCCGAGACCGAGTTCACCGTGACATCGCCCGAGAGGCCGTCGACGATGATGTCGCCCGACACCGTGTTCAGCTTGGCTCCGGACTCGAGGCCGGCGACCAGCGCGCTCGCGCTGACCACGCCGAGTGTAAGCGCGACGGAGCGGGGGACGGCGATGCTGACCTCGGCCTGCGGCCCGCCGGCACCGAAGTTGCGGAACACCTCGAGGAAGTTGTCCCAGCGCAGCTGCGCGTGATCGATCTCGATGGCGCCGTCCTTCGCCTCGATGCGGAGTTCGCGGGTGGTGACGGAATGCACCTCGATGCGGACGCCGGGCTCATCGTGCGCGACCACGTCGACCTGACCGCCGACGAGTCCCACCTTCAGCCTGCGGATGCCGTCCACGTCGATGACCCGGGTCTCCCCGGGCTGGACCAGCCATTTCTCGAGAGTCATGTTGTCTCCTGGGATGAGGCGATATCGAGATATATCGCGTTGACGAACGGTAACACGATATATCGCGTTCATCCAGAGGACTTTCGAGAACAGTGCTTGACCTTGCCGCAACGGGAAGTTCTAACGTGACTTCCATGAGCAACGAATGGTCGATCCAGCACCTCGCGAAGGTCGCAGGGACGACGAGCAGGACCCTGCGTCACTACGACGAGATCGGGCTGCTGCCGCCGGCGAGGGTCGGCGCCAATGGCTATCGGTATTACGACGCGGCATCGCTCGTCCGGCTGCAGCGCGTGCTGCTGCTTCGCGCGCTCGGGCTGGGTCTGCCCCAGATCGCCGACGTCCTCTCGCGGGGGCAGAGCGAGCAGGATGCGCTGGCGGCGCACCTCGCGCTGCTGCACGACGAGCAGGACCGCCTCGGGCGCCAGGTCGCCGCGGTCGAATCGACCATCCAGGCGTTGCAGAGAGGAGAGGTACCCGTGGCAGAGCAGATGTTCGACGGTTTCGATCACACCGTGTACGAAGAAGAGGTGACCCATCGCTGGGGCGCCGGCGCATACGCCGAGAGCGACGCGTGGTGGCGCGGTCTCGACGCGCAGGCGAAGGAGCACTGGCAGGAGCAGACGAAGCGCCTCGGCGCCGATTGGGCGGATGCCGCCGAGCGCGGAGTTCCCGTCGATTCCGACGAGGCGCAGGATCTCGCGGCGCGTCACATCGAGTGGCTCTCCGGCGTGCCGGGGACGCCGGCCGCACAGGGCGGCGACGTGGAGTCGTACGTTCTGGGTCTCGCCGACATGTACGTCGCTGACGCCCGCTTCGCCGCCAACTACGGCGGCGACGTCGGTGCCCGGTTCGTCCGGGACGTCCTGCGGCAGCATTACGGCTTCGAACCGGCCGTCTGAGGACACGACAGAAAGGACCCCCTCGACCGGGTGACCGGGAGGGGGTCCTTCGCGCGCTCTGGGGTAAGCGCCGCCGACAACGCTGGGGGACGTGTCGGGCTTACTCGTGCTCGGGTGTCACGTGTTCTTGCGAAGTACTCGCATCAGGAACGCGATCAGCGCGATGACGCCCACGATGATGGCGACCCAGAGGAGGAATTCGAGCCCCGATCCGAGGCCGCTGACGATCGCGAGAACGATGGCCACGACGATGATGATGAGCAGTGCGATGTTCATTGGAGGCTCCTTGTTGTGTCTCCGCTTCCGCCCGAGGACGGAGGGCGGCGCAGGTGTGCGCCACGTCATTCTTACCAGCGTTCTCCCAGACAACGGGAGGGTCTTGACAGAGGTCGCCGGTGATGACATAGCGTGACTCGACCCGGGAATTCCCGGCCGGTGCCGACGAGAAGGGGATGTCATGCCAGCAGGACGCGGCTCGAACAGCCTGAAGGATCCGGGGCTCTACGAGGAGCTCCGGGAGGACGGTGCGTCGAAGGAGAAGGCGGCCCGCATCTCCAACGCCGCGGCTCGCGACGGGCGCAAGACGGTCGGACGGCGTGGCGGCGAATCCGGCGACTACGAGGACTGGACCGTGGCGGACCTGCGCGGTCGTGCGAAGGAACTGGGACTGTCGGCGTATTCCGACAAGCGCAAGGCGGATCTCATCGAGATGCTGCGGTCCCACTGAGGTGCCCCGCCTCAAACGCGTCCGTCCCGGAACCGACGTCGGATATCGACGACTGCGCGCCGGCAGCGGCTTCCGCTACGTGGATGCCGACGGCGAACCCCTCCCCACCCGAGATGCGGAGCGGGTGCGCGCGCTCGTGATCCCACCCGCCTGGCGGGAGGTGTGGATCTGCTCGGACGCGAACGGGCACATCCAGGCCACCGGAGTCGACGACGCCGGCCGGGTCCAGTACATGTACCACCCGCAGTGGACGGCGGGCCGTGATCGCGGCAAGTACGCGCGCGCCCTGGCCCTCGCCGAGGCGCTGCCGCGCGCCCGGGGGCGCGTGACGAGCTCGTTGCGCCGCGAGGACATCGACCGGGAGCGCGTCCTCGCCGCCGCCTTCCGGTTGCTCGACCAGGCGGCCCCTCGCGTGGGTGCCGAGCGCTATCTCGTCAAGCACGGCAGCCGCGGCCTGACGACGCTGCTGCGGCGTGACGCCGAGGTCGAGGGTGGCACCGTCGCCCTTCGCTTCCCCGGCAAGAGCGGGCAGCGGCAGGAGATGGAGATCGACGACGACGACCTGGCCGCCGCCGTCCAGCTGCTCGTCGCCGGCCGACCCAGCTCGCCGCTGCTGGCGTACCGCCGGGGGCGCCGCCGCGTGCCGCTCACGGGGAAGGACGTCAACGTCTACGTGCGCGCGATGACCGGCGGCACGTTCACCGCGAAGGACTTCCGCACCCTGCGCGGCACGATCCTCGCGGCCGACGCGCTCGCCCGCATCGGCGCCGTCGACACCAAGACCCAGCTCAAGCGCGCCGAGGTGCTCGCGGTGAAGGCGACCGCCGAGGCGCTCGGCAACACACCGGCCGTCGCGCGCAGCTCCTACATCGACCCGCGGGTGTTCGATCGCTACCGCCGCGGCATCCTGCTCGACACGTCGGTCTCGCCGGAGTCGGCGATCCGGCGGCTCATCCTCGACTGAGCACCGCTAGCGTGGCCGCGTGGCATCCGCGCGTCCGGTCTGGTGGGTCTCGTTCCTCATCGTCGTCGTCGGCGGTGCGGCGGGGGTCGCGCTCCGCGCGGCGTGCATCCTTCCCTTCCCTTCCGACGCCCACCCGCTGGCCGTCCCGGCCGCCACGGCGGGGATCAACCTCGTCGGGTCGTTCGCCCTCGGACTCGTGACGGGGATCCTCGGCGATCGACGTCCGGGGCTGCGTCTGCTGCTCGGCACGGGAATGCTCGGCGGGTTCACGACCTACAGCGCCTTCGCCGTCCATGCGCTGCAGGTGTTCACGAATGCTCCCGTCGTCGGTCTGCTGCTGGTCGCGGTGACGCTCTTCGGCGGCGTCGTGGCTGCAGGGGCCGGGCTGATGCTGGCGACTCGGCGGCGGGACGCGGCCGCATGACGACTCCCGAGCTCGCGCTGCTGATCGTCGCCGGCGGCATCGGCGCCGGCCTGCGATTCCTCGTCGACCGCGCCGTGAGCGGAGCGCGATCGGCGCAGGCCTTCCCCGTCGGCATCCTGCTCGTCAACGTCAGCGGATCCTTCGCCCTCGGCCTGATCGCAGGCCTCGGCGATCTGGTCCCGGAGCCGTGGCTGAGCGCCCTCGGCATCGGCCTGCTCGGCGGCTTCACGACCTTCAGCACGGTCTCGGTCGACAGTGCGCGGTTCGCGCGCGAAGGCCGTCGCGACTGGGCGTGGCTCAATCTGCTCGGGACGTTCGGGGCCTGCATCGTCGCGGCGAGCACGGGTCTCGTCCTCGGCGGCATCCGCCTGGGCTGACCTCGCCGCGAGCGCAGGTGTTCAGCGGACCGATAGCGGTTGCATGGGATACTGACGCGGATTCCGCTGTCGCGGATCGTCTCCCGCACCACGGAAAAGGCCACTCGTGTCGAATCTCGCCGTCCTGAGCCTGAAGAACCGCGCGCTCATCGCCCTGATCACGATCGTCGCGGCGATCTTCGGCGGACTCGCGCTCACGAACCTCAAGCAGGAGCTCATCCCGCCGATCCAGCTCCCGCAGCTGTCGATCCTCACGACGTATCCCGGAGCCTCGCCCGATGTCGTGAACAACGACGTCTCGACGCCCATCGAGCAGGCGATCCAGGCGGTGCCCGATCTCGAGTCGACCTCGGCGACCAGCACGACCAACGCGTCCATCATCCAGGCGTCCTTCGCGTACGGCACGAACCTCGCCACCGCCGAGCAGAAGATCGTGCAGGCGATCAACCGCATCGACGACTCGCTGCCCGACGGCATCGACACCAGCGTCCTCGCCTTCTCGACGGACGACCTGCCCGTGATCTCACTCGCCGTCACGGGCTATGACGACGCGGCGGAGGTGCAGTCGCGCCTCGAGGGCAGCGTCGTGCCCGACATCGAGGACATCGACGGTGTCGCCGCCGCGGAGATCATCGGCGGTCAGACCGCCCGCGTCACCATCGTCCCGGACCAGTCGGAGCTGTCGGAGGCGGGGTTCACGCAGGAGGACATCACCGACGCGCTCGATGAGAACGGCGCGCTCTTCCCGGGCGGCACGGTCGAGGACGACGACCGGACCCTGACCGTCCAGACCGGCACGAAGCTGGCATCCCTCGACGAGATCGCCGATCTGCCCCTCGTGCCCTCGTCCGCCGAGCAGATCGCCGCCGGAGCGGTGACGATCGGGGACGTGGCCGAGGTCTCGCTCGACGAGGACCCCGTCGATTCGATCTCGCGCGTCGACGGCGAGGCCGCTCTCACGATCTCGATCACGAAGCTGCCCGCCGCGAACACCGTCGAGGTGTCGACGCTGGTCACCGAGGCCCTCCCCGAGCTGCAGGACGCGGTCGGCGGCGGCGCCGAATTCACGATCGTCTTCGATCAGGCGCCGTTCATCGAGGAGTCCATCGAGGCGCTCGCCGAGGAGGGTCTGCTCGGACTCGTCTTCGCCGTCCTCGTGATCCTCGTCTTCCTCCTGTCGGTGCGCTCGACGCTCGTCACCGCCATCTCGATCCCGACGAGCGTGCTCATCACCTTCATCGGCATCCAGGCCTTCGGGTACTCGCTCAACATCCTCACTCTCGGCGCGCTGACGATCGCGATCGGCCGCGTCGTCGACGACTCGATCGTCGTCATCGAGAACATCAAGCGGCACTACGTCGGCGATGCCGACAAGAAGGCGTCGATCCTGCTCGCGGTGCGCGAGGTCGCCGCCGCGATCACCGCGTCGACCCTGACGACGGTCGCCGTGTTCCTCCCCATCGCCTTCGTCGGCGACCTCACCGGCGAGCTGTTCCGCCCGTTCGCACTCACCGTCACCATCGCGATGCTCGCCTCGCTGTTCGTGGCGCTGACCATCGTCCCGGTGCTCGCCTACTGGTTCCTCCGTCCCGGCAAGCCGTTGCTCGCGGAGGACGGCCGTGCGCTGGACCCCGAGGACCCGGCCGCGCCGCCCACGCGCCTGCAGAAGTCGTACATCCCGATCCTGCGCTGGACCCTCAAGCACTCCGGCGTCACGCTCATCCTCGCCATCCTCGTCCTGGGCGGGACGCTCGCCGCCGTCCCCCTGATGAAGACCAACTTCCTCGGCGACTCCGGTCAGAACACCCTCACGGTGACGCAGAACGTGGGGGACACGGCGACGCTGGAGATCCAGGACGCCGCGGCCGCCCGCGTGGAGGAGGCGCTCCTCGAGGTCGAGGGCATCACGACGGTGCAGACCTCGATCGGCTCGTCCGGATCGGCGCTCGCCGACGCGTTCTCCGGCGGCGGCACCGGCATCACCTACTCGATCACGACGGACTCGTCGGCCGATCAGGACCGCATCCGCACCGACGTGCAGGACGCGGTCGCCGACCTTGACGACGTGGGCGAGATCTCCCTCTCCTCCGGTCAGGGCGGGTTCGGCTCGAACGAGATCGAAGTCGACGTGACGGCGCCGGATGCCGGTGTGCTCCGGGACGCCACCGATGACGTCGTCGCGGCGCTCGAAGGCGAGGACGGCGTCGACCAGGTGGACTCGAACCTGTCGGCATCGCTGCCGTTCGTCTCGGTGACGGTGGACCGCGACGAGGCCGCCGCCCTCGGACTGTCGGAGGTCTCGGTCGGCGCCCTCGTGTCGAACACCATGCAGCCGCGCCAGGTCGGCACGGTCGAGATCGACGACCGCTCGCTGACGGTCTACCTGCAGGCGGAGTCGATCCCGCAGACCATCGCGGAGCTGCGCGACCTCGAGATCGCGAGCGCGCAGGGCCTCATCCCGATCACCGACGTCGCGACGGTCGAGGAATCCGAGAGCCCCGCGTCGATCACGACCGAGCGAGGCCAGCGCACCGCCGCGGTCACGGTCACGCCCTCGACGGACGACCTCACGGCCGCCTCGACCGCCGTCACCGCCGCCCTCGCGGACCTCGAGCTCCCCGAGGGTGCGAACGCCGAGGTCGGCGGCGTCGTCACCCAGCAGCAGGACGCCTTCGTCCAGCTGGGCCTGGCGATCCTGGCTGCGATCCTCATCGTCTACATCGTGATGGTCGCGACGTTCAAGTCGCTGCGTCAGCCGATCCTGCTCCTGGTCTCGGTGCCCTTCGCGGCGACCGGTGCGATCCTGCTGCAGATCGTGTCGGGGGTCCCGCTCGGCGTCGCCTCGCTCATCGGCGTGCTGATGCTCGTCGGCATCGTCGTGACGAACGCGATCGTGCTCGTCGACCTCGTGAACCAGTACCGCGAGAAGGGCCTGCGCACGCCGGACGCGGTGCTGGCCGGCGGTGCGCGCCGTCTGCGCCCCATCCTGATGACCGCGCTCGCGACGATCTTCGCGCTCACCCCCATGGCACTCGGCATCACGGGTCAGGGCGGGTTCATCTCGCAGCCGCTCGCGATCGTCGTCATCGGCGGTCTGATCTCGTCGACGGTGCTGACGCTGCTGGTGCTCCCCGCGCTCTACAACCTCGTCGAAGGGGCGAAGGAGCGTCGCGCCGAGAAGCGCGGCGAGCCGTTCGTCGGAGCTCCCGCGACGTCCGCGATCACGACGGTGCCGCAGTCGCGCCGCGAACGGCGCGCGCTCGCGGACGCCGCGACGGTGACGGGAGCCGCCGCCGTCGTCACCGACCCGATCATCGAGGAGTCCCCGGACGTCGAGATCCCCGTGGATGCCGTGCCGGCGGAGCCGTCGGCCACGTCGCACACCGACGGTGACCCGGAGGCGGTGGAGCCGGGCGTGCTCGACGAGCACGACGGCGGACAGCCGCTCGACGCCGCGGGCGGGGTGTCCGACGAGACCGAGGTCGATGCGGAATCGGCTCCGGCGGTCGAAGAGTCGCCGAGCGCCGAGACCGGCGCGGACGGCGACGAGTCGCGCTGAGCGAGGACTAGGAGGCGGGGGCGTCCAGCCGGACGCCCCACTCCAGCTCCCAGGTTTCGCCGGGGGCGAGCCGCCGCAGGCCGCGGCCGGAGTTGAAGGCGTTCGCCGGCGCCGTCATCGGCTCGATCGCGACAGCGACCTCCTGACCGGGGAAGCGGTCGGTGACGAACACCTGCAGGTAGTCGAAGCCGGTGCCGGCCCAGACCGTGACGCGACGTCCGTCGGGGGCGGTCAGGAACGCGGATGCCCGGTCGTCGGCATCCCTCGCCAGACCGGCGAACGCGCCGTCGAGGGCGAGATCGCCGACGCGGCGGGGCTCGCGGAGGTCATGCGCCTCGTCGAGCGGCTCCTCCGCCACGGGGATGTTCTGCTCGTCGAGCCGGAACCACGACGTCGCCTCGAGCTGCAGGGACAGATCCGCGGTGTCGACGTCCGAGATCTGGAAGTACGGGTGCGTCCCGATGGCGACGGGCGCGTCGCCCGCGCCGATGTTCGTGATGAGGTGGCCGACGTGCAGCCCGGCATCCGTCAGTTGATACGTGACCCGGGTGTCGAGGTGGTACGGATAGCCCGTCTGCGGAACGACGGCGGCGCCGAGGGTGATCGCGTCGGCGGTCTGGGCGAGCACCCGGTACGAGGTGTAGCGCAGCAGGCCGTGCGAGGCGTTGCCGAACGCCGGCTCGGTGATCGCGAGCTGTCGGATCTCGCCCGCATCGTCCCACCGTCCGTCGCGGATCCGGTTCGGCCAGGGAGCGAGGACGATGCCCGCCCCCGCCGGTGTCGGGACGTCGTCGGGATAGGCGGGGACGAGGTCGACGTCCCCGACCCGCACGGCGCGCAGCGCCGCTCCGACCTCGGCGATCTGTGCCGACGTGGCTCCGGACTGCAGCGTGAACCGGGTTCCAGTGGGATCAGCGACCATGGGCTCAGCGTATCCGCGCAGGCGACCTGGGTGTCCTCCCAGGCGCATCCGGTAGCGTGGTCAGGTCGGCGGAGGACACCGTGCTGTGCACGGGCATTCTGTGTAGTCCTCGGGGCCGATTTCCGAGATGACGATCCGTCTCCTCGGACCATCTACAGGAATGGCCCCCGGCCGACGACAGTCCGGGTCTGTCCGCGCGTGCGTGCGGACGCTGTTCTCGTGCGAGAACCCAGAAGGACACCTCCATGCCCAAGAACAAGAAGCCGGCCGGCGGCCGGGCTCAGAACTTCGAGCCCCGCTACGGCAAGAAGACCTCGTACCAGGACGCGAAGCGCCGTCCGGGACAGGCATCCGCCGGAACCGCCGGCAGCAAGAGCCCCAGCCACCGCGGCTACCGCGCCCCCGAAGAGGGCGCCGCGTCGAAGGGACGCTGGACCGCGCAGGAGCGCGCCGGCCGTGATGAGGCCCGCGGCATCCGCTCGCAGGCCCGCAGCACCGACCGCCGCTTCGACGATCGTCCGCGCCGTGACGCCGAGGAGCGTCCCCGCCGGTCCTTCGACGGTGAGCGCCCACGCTACGAGCGCGACGAGCGTCCCCGCCGGTCGTTCGACGGTGAGCGGCCGCGCCGCGATGCCGGCGAGCGTCCCGCCCGGTCGTTCTCGGACCGCCCGCGCGTCGACCGCGATGACCGTCCGGCTCGGTCGTTCGACCGCCCCGCTCGGTCCTTCGACGGCGACCGTCCCCGTCGCGATGACCGTCCCGCTCGGTCGTTCGATGACCGTCCCCGTCGGGACGACCGTCCCGCTCGGTCGTTCGACCGGCCGGCTCGGTCGTTCGATGGTGATCGCGCTCGTCGTGACGATCGCCCGGCTCGGTCGTTCGACCGTCCGGCTCGTTCCTTCGACGGCGACCGTCCCCGTCGGGATGATCGTCCCGCTCGGTCGTTCGACGACCGGCCGCGTCGGGATGACCGTCCCGCTCGGTCCTTCGACCGTCCGGCTCGGTCGTCCGATGGTGATCGCGCTCGTCGTGACGATCGCCCGGCTCGGTCGTTCGACCGTCCCGCCCGTTCCTTCGACGGGGAGCGTCCCCGTCGTGACGATCGCCCGGCTCGGTCGTTCGACGACCGGCCGCGCCGTGACGACCGTCCCGCCCGTTCCTTCGACGCCGAGCGTCCCCGGCGCGACGACCGTCCCCGTCGTGACGAGGGCGACCGGTCGGGCTGGGGCCGTGCCACCGGCCAGGGCGAGAACGCCACGCAGAAGGCGAAGGCCCACCAGGACCACGTCGACGTCGTGCACGAGCGCCTGCAGGCCGAGGCCGTGGACGCCGGCAGCGTCGAGCAGTCGTCGTTCGCCGACCTCGGACTCGGCCAGAACCTCGTGAAGGTGCTCGCCGACATGGGAGCGGCCGCGCCGTTCCCGATCCAGGCGGCCACCGTCGGTCCGATCCTCGAGGGCCGCGACGTCCTCGCCCGCGGTCGCACCGGCTCGGGCAAGACCATCGCCTTCGGCGCACCGCTCGTCGAGTCGGTGCTGCGCGGCCAGGCCGGCCAGCGCCGCGCCTTCGGCCGTTCGCCAAAGGCGCTGATCCTGGCGCCGACCCGCGAGCTCGCGCTGCAGATCGACCGCACGGTGCAGTCGCTCGCGCGGAGCGTCGGCCTGTTCACCACGCAGATCTACGGCGGCGTCCCGCAGGCCCGGCAGGTGGGGGCCCTCAAGAAGGGCGTCGACATCATCATCGGCACCCCGGGCCGCATCGAGGACCTCGAGCGCCAGGGCAAGCTCGACCTGTCGCAGATCGACATCGTCGTGCTCGACGAAGCCGATCACATGAGCGAGCTGGGCTTCCTCGAGCCGATGCAGCGCATCCTGCGCCTGGTCAAGGACGGTGCGCAGAAGCTGCTGTTCTCGGCGACCCTCGACCGCGAGGTCGCGGCTCTGGTGGACGAGTTCCTCGTCGACCCGGCCGTCTACGAGGTCGCCGGCGAGACGCAGGACACCGGCACGATCGACCACCGGGTGCTCGTGATCGACCATCGCGACAAGGCCGAGATCCTCGCCTCCCTCGTCGACCGGGAGGGCAAGACGCTCGTCTTCGCCCGCACCCGGGCGTACACGGAGATGCTCGCCGAGCAGTTCGAGGACGTGGGCATCGCGGCCGTCGCGCTCCACGGCGACCTGAACCAGGCCAAGCGCACCCGGAATCTGCAGCGCCTGACCGACGGCAAGGTGCGCGTGCTCGTCGCGACCGACGTCGCCGCCCGCGGCATCCACGTCGACGACATCGACCTGGTCGTCCAGGCCGATGCGCCCGACGAGTACAAGACGTACACGCACCGCTCCGGTCGCACCGGCCGCGCCGGCCGCTCGGGCACGGTCGTGACGCTGATCACCCGTCAGCGCCGTCGCCGGATGACCGAGATGCTCGAGCGCGCCGAGATCGACGCTCCGTTCGACGAGGTGCGCATCGGCGACGACCTCCTCGAGGAGATCAGCGGTCGTCAGGCCGCGGACGTCGACCGCCGCAGCTGACATCGACTGACCAGAACGCCCCGCCGGATGACCGGCGGGGCGTTCGTCGTCTCAAGCGCGGCGGATGCCGGCGGCCCAGACCGAGCGGACGCCGAACCCGTCGTCGAGCAGCACCGCGTCGGCTGCGTACCCGACGTCGAGCCGGCCGAGGTCGTGCGCGCGACCGATCGTCGCGGCCGGTATCGCGGTGACCGCGTCGACGGCGTCGGGGAGCGGGATGCCGCAGTCGACGACCGTGCGCCGCAGCGCAGCGTCGAGGGTCAGGGTCGAGCCGGCGATCGCTCCCGTTCCGGCGAGTCGAGCGACGCCGGCCTCGACGACGACGGCGAGCGAGCCGAGCGTGTAGTCGCCGTCCGCGGCGCCGGTGGCTGCCATCGCATCGGTGATCAGCGCGATCCGACCGGGTGCGCCGCGGAAGGCGAGTGTCACGACGTCGGGATGCACGTGCACGCCGTCGTTGATGATCTCGAGGGTGACGTGCGCGGCGGTCATGGCCGCGACGACCGGACCGGGGGCGCGGTGATGGATGCCGTGCATCCCGTTGAACGCGTGCGTCAAGATGGATGCGCCCGCGTCGAACGCGGCGCGGGCCGTCCCGAAGTCGGCGCCGGTGTGACCCACCGCCACCCGGACGCCGGCGTCGACGAACCGCCGGATCGCGTCGACGGCCCCGTCATGCTCCGGCGCGAGGGTGAGCTGCACGAGTGTGCCCGCCGCCGCCTCGAGGAGAGCGGTCACGGCGGCGGCGTCGGGCGCGCGCAGGACGGCGGGATCGTGGGCACCGCGGAACTCGGTGTCGAGGAAGGGGCCTTCCAGGTGCGCGCCGAGCACGCGCGGGTCGCGGGCCGCGGCCTGCGCGATGGCATCGA
Organism: Microbacterium pasadenense; assembly: GCF_047246565.1. Lineage (NCBI taxonomy): Bacteria > Bacillati > Actinomycetota > Actinomycetes > Micrococcales > Microbacteriaceae > Microbacterium > Microbacterium pasadenense. The sequence goes on from NZ_JBFOKN010000001.1 coordinate 460,778, forward strand.
GCCGGGCCGCGAGGGCATCGACGGGCGCGGACACGAGCGAGCAGACCGTCCGGGTCGTGCCGTGGGCGCTGTGCACGGCGAGCATCCGATCGATGCCGGCCACGCCGTCCTCGACGGCTGCACCGCCCGCGCCATGGCAGTGCAGGTCGATGAATCCGGGCACGAGCAGCAATCCCGTCGCGTCCTCGACGATCGCCTCGGCGGGGAGGCCGTCGCGCCAATGGATGCCGACACCTCGGGCCGCGATGCGCTCGCCCTCGAATCGCACCCAGGCGTCCGGCGTGCTGCGACCGCCGGAGACGATCCGCGCCGAATGGATGACGGTCGTGCCGGTCACTGTCGCTCCCTGCCCGCGGACAGCGGCGCAGCGCTCCCACGCTCGATACGGTGCATCCCTCGTCCCTCTCGTCGGAGGCGGGCGGACGGACGGTCCGGCCCCGATGTCTTCGTGAGTCTACGGTCGGCGGGTCGGCTCGGTGGGCGGACGCCGTGCGCGGTCGCGCAGGCGAGCGACCGTCAGAACAGCATGGCCGCGGCTTGTTCGCGGGATGCCGTCTTCATGACCGGTCCCGTCGTCCGCACCGGTCCCGGGCGCGACGCGCCCCGCGGCGGCGCGTCCTCCTCTTCCAGGCGTCCGTGCAGTCCGTGCCGCTTCAGCAGCGGCCGCACGCGGGCCGAGAGCCAGGTCCGGTAGCCGGCGGGCGCCGTCACGGACACGCCCGGATACAGGCCGCGGTACGCCGGGACCAGGTCCGGCCGCTCCCGCTCGAGCCACTGCCAGAACCATTCCTTCGCACCGGGCCGCAGGTGGAGCGCGCCGAACACGACACGTCGCGCTCCCGATGCCGCGATGCGCGCGATCGCGTCGTCGAGCACCGCGACGGAGTCGGTCAGGTGCGGCACGATCGGCATGAGGAACACCGTGACGCTGAAGCCGGCATCCGTGGCCGCGCGGACGGTGTCGAGGCGCGCCTGGAAGCTCGGCGCTCCCGGCTCGAGGAGCTGCCGCAGCGGCTCGTCCGGAACGGCGATCGACATGGCGATGTGCACGGGCACCGCGGTCGCGGCATCCGTCAGCAGGGGCAGGTCGCGGCGCAGCAGCGTGCCCTTGGTGAGCACGGAGAACGGCGTGCCGCTCGATGCCAGGGCGCCGATGATGCCCGGCATGAGCTTGTAGCGGCCCTCGGCCCGCTGGTACGGATCGGTGTTCGTGCCGAGGGCGACCGGCTCGCGCGACCAGCTCGGGCGTGCGAGCTCCCGGCCGAGGACGTCGGCGACGTTCACCTTGACGACGATCTGCGAATCGAAGTCGAGACCCGCATCGAGGTCGAGGTAGGTGTGCGTGTTGCGGGCGAAGCAGTAGGTGCAGGCATGCGAGCAGCCCCGGTAGGGGTTCACGGTCCACGAGAACGGCATGGCGGAGGAGCTCGGAACGTGGTTCAGGGCCGACTTGGCGAGCACCTCGTGGAAGGTCATCCCGGCGAACTCGGGCGTCGTCACGGTGCGCACGAGCCCACCCGTCGACTCCATCCCGGGGAGGGCGGCGTCGTCCACCGTCGATATCGCCTGACCCTGCCACCGCATGCCGCCAGTCGAACATAGCGACGAATGAATGTCAACGACGGAGGCTGCGCAATCGAACGCGCCCTGCGCGGGACTCGGACTCCGCGGCAGGGAGAATGGGGTCATGACCGAACCGCGCACCTCCGCCCGGCGCCGCGCGGTCCGCCGGGCACGTCGGCGCCGGCGCGCACTCGTCCTCCTGGTCGTCGCCGTCGCCCTGATCGTCGGCGCGTCCCAGCTGGTGTCGAGCGTCCTGTCATCGACGGACGTGGCCTCGGCGGAACCGGACGAGCGGGCCGCGACCCCGGTCGGCACTCCCACCCCGCCGGCCACCTCCGAGCCGTCCGCCACCCCTGAAGCCCCGGTGCAGCCGGCGGCACCGTGCGACGACGCCGAGGTCCAGTCCGCTCTGGACGGCGACTCGGACGACGCCGTCATCGAGGCGTTCGGCGGCGGCGCCGAGTTCCGCGCCGCCGTGGCGGCGGGTGACGCCCCCTGCGTCGACCTGCATGACGCCGGCCGCCTGTGGGTCGTCGTGAACAAGCGGAACGCGCTCGAGCCGCGGGACTACTGGCCGACACCGCAGGGCAGGCCGCAGTCCACGCGGATCATCGCCGGCGGCTGGCTCCTGGAGCGGACGGCATCCGCTCTGGACGACCTCTCGACCGCGATGACGGATGCCGGCGCCGGCGCGATCGCCGTGGACAGCGGCTTCCGGCCCTACGACTTCCAGGTCGAGACCTACGCGCGCCACGTCGCCGACCGGGGCGCGGCCGAGGCGGATCTGCGCAGCGCGAGGCCGGGCCACAGCGAGCACCAGACCGGGCTCGCCGTCGACGTCGTCGCGTGCGGCGGATCGGGCTGCGGAGACCACGACGGGTTCGGCGGGACGCCGCAGTCCGAATGGATCGTGGCGAACGCGTGGCGGTACGGATTCGTGGTCCGCTACGAGGAGGGCCACACGCCGACGACCGGCTACACCGCGGAGCCGTGGCACCTGCGCTACGTCGGCGACGAGCTCGCGAGGGCGTACGCCGAGGGCGGTTTCCACACCCTCGAGGAGTTCTTCGGCCTCGATCCCGCGCCCGATTACGGCTGACTCCCCGGCTCCCTCCAAGCGCGGCACTGAGTCGCGACCCGTCTGGCATCCGATCCCACAAAGAGATGGGCGCGCGCCGCGGGTCTGCGTACAGTGGGAGCGGCGACGCTGCCCACGAGCGCAGCGTCGCGCCGACACGAAAGGGGTCTGCGCATGGAGCGCGACATCTACGACGAAGACCACGAGGCGTTCCGCGACGTCGTCAAGGAGTTCCTCAAGCGCTACGTCACGAACGAGAAGCGCGAGCAGTGGGATGCGGCCGGTGAGATCGACCGCGAGACGATGATCGCCGCGGGGGAGTCCGGGCTCATCGGACTGTCGGTGCCCGAGGAGTTCGGCGGCGCCGGGATGCTCCGGGACTACCGGTTCCGGGCGATCGTCAACGAAGAGGTCATCCGTGCCGGGGTCGGCTCGCTCGCCGGGGCGTTCGGCATCCAGGACGACCTCGCCGTGCCGTACCTCGTGCACATGGGGACGCAGGAGCAGAAGGCGACCTGGCTTCCCCGCATGGCGACCGGTGAGGTCATCGGCGCGCTCGCGATGACCGAGCCCGGGGCCGGCTCCGACCTCCGCGGCATCACGACCACCGCGAAGAAGGTCGACGGGGGCTACATCGTCAACGGCGCGAAGACCTTCATCTCGTCGGGTGCCACGGCCGACCTCGTCGTCACCTTCGTGAAGACCGGCGAGGGCAACCGTCCCGATGCGTTCTCGCTCGTGCTGATCGAGAACGGCATGGCGGGCTTCGACCACGGCAAAAAGCTCCACAAAATGGGCTTCCAGGGGCATGACACGGCGGAGCTGAGCTTCACCGACGTCTTCGTGCCCGACGCGAACCTCATCGGCGGCGTCGAGGGTCGCGGTTTCATCCAGCTGATGATGAACCTCCCGCTCGAGCGCCTGTCGATCGGCGTCGCGGCGGCGGCGGCGGCCCAGGCGGGAGCCGAGTGGACGATCGCGTACACGAAGGACCGCGAGGCGTTCGGGGAGCGGGTCATCGACTTCCAGAACACCCGCTTCAAGCTCGCCGACGTCGTCACGACCGTCGACGTCATGTGGGCGTACATCGACCGCGCCATCGCGCTGTACGGCGAGGGCAAGCTCAGCCCCGAAGAGGCGGCGAAGGTCAAGTTCTGGACCACCGAGCGCGAATGGGAGGTGCTCGACACCTGCGTGCAGCTCCACGGCGGCTACGGCTACATCATGGAGTACCCGATCGCGCGCGCCTTCGTCGATGCGCGGGTGCACCGCATCTACGGAGGCACCAATGAGATCATGCGCGACATCGTGTCGCGCCAGATCGCCGGCAAGCGCTGACGGAGCGGCGGGATGCCGACGCATCCCGCCGCCCGCAGCGGGCTCGGCGAGTGCCCCCCGCACCCTCTCGCCCGCACCTCCCAACCTCACCCGGGCGCGCGCTGCCCGAGAGCGCCGCTCTGTGCCGAGAGCGCTGCCTGCGCACCCGCACCAGCCGGCGCGTTCGACAGCAACCGGCGCGCTCGGGCGGGTACGGATGGCCGCGTCAGCCGGCCGGCGCCGTCGGATCAGAGGCCGCCGTCGACGGAGCGCGGCAGGGAGCCCGGCTCGTCGGGGACCATGATCGGCGTCTCGCGGTTGAGGCTCTCGCCGCGGAAGAACCGCTTCGCGCGGGGGAAGAAGAACCAGGCCGCCATCAGCACGACGCCGAGGCCGAGAGCGCCGATGCCGACGACGAAGGTGGACCCGACACCGAGCAGGGTGCCGGAGTAGCCGTAGTCGGGATCGAGCATGTCGACGGCCGACTGGATGAACGCATACGTCAGCATGAGCGCGCCGACCAGCGGGAACAGGCCCCGGTACACGAGGTTGCGTCCCGAGGTGAACAGGTCCTTCCGGAAGTACCAGACGCACGCGTAGCCCGTGATGGCGTAGTAGAAGGCGATCGCGAGCCCGAGCGAGAGGATCGTGTCCTGCAGGATCGCATCGCTGATCGAGGTCATCACGACGTAGTAGACGGTCGCGACGACGCCCATCACGAGGGTCGAGAACGACGGCGTCTTGTACTGCGGGTGCACGTCCTTGAACTTCGCCGGAAGCGCGCGGTACACCCCCATCGCGAGCGTCCCCCGCGCGGTCGGGAGGATCGTCGTCTGCGTCGACGAGACGGCCGAGATCAGGACGGCGACCACGAGCAGCCACCCCCAGGGGCCGAGCAGGCCGTCACGGATGGCGAGGAAGAAGTCGTCGGCGTTGTCCGCGTTCCCGAGCCCCACTCCGCTCTCGCCGATGCCGGCGTACATCATGGCGGCGATCGTGACGGTGACGTAGGTGACCAGCAGGAGGACGCAGGTCAGCAGCGCGGCAAGACCCGGGATGCGCTTGGGGTCCCTGGTCTCCTCGTTGAGGGCGAGGCACGTGTCCCAGCCCCAGTAGATGAACAGCGCGAGCAGGATCGCCTCGACGAATCCGCCCCACTCCGCGAACGCGAACGGGTTCATCCACTCCCAGTCGAAGGGCGTCGGGTTGGGCGCGGTGCCCGTGAAGAACTGCGCGAGGGCGGCGATCACGAACACGGCCAGCGCGAGGTACTGGAGGGCGAGGAGGATGTTCTGCAGCCGCTCGCCGATCTCGACACCGCGCCACGACACCCAGGTCATCGCCGCGATGAACAGGACCGCGACGAGGACGATGCGCCAGTCGTTCGGGGCGTCGAACTCCTGGCCGAGGAGCGCCCAGAAGTACACCGAGCCGATCTGGGCGAGGTTGGCCAGGACCACCATGCCGGCGACGGCGACGCCCCAGCCGCCCATCCAGCCCACCCATGGACCGAATGCCTTCGTCGCCCACGTGAAGGTGGTGCCGCAGTCCGGGACGTCGTTGTTCAGCTCGCGGTAGGCGAAGGCGATGAGCAGCATCGGGATGAACGCGACGATGAAGGCGATGGGCGCCTGCCCCCCGACGGCGAGCACGACGTATCCGAGTGTCGCGACGAGCGAGTAGACCGGTGCCGTCGAGGCCAGCCCGATCACGGTCGAGCCCCACAGGCCGAGCGTGCCGGTGGCCAGCCCCTTGCCGTCCGGACGGGTCAGGTGAATGGGTGTCGTCGCCACGGCGTCCTCCTGCGGGAAAGGCGATTCTGAACCCCGCGGGTCGGGTGGTGCGCGGACGCGTCAGCGCCGCAGCGGTGCGGGAAGTGGCCTCACCATAGCACCGCCGAGATCCCGGCGGAGAGGACCCACATGGCCAGCGTGAAGAGCGTGTCGCGCCGGCGCCAGGGGAGGAGATGGCGCTCGGTCCGGGTGTCGTGCGCACCGAATGCGCGCGCGTCCATCGCCAGCGCCACGCGCTCGGCGTGCCGGATCGCGCCGGCGAGCAGCGGCACGATGTAACCCCACCATCGCGCGGCCGCGGCGACGGGCCCGCGACCGATCGCCGCGCCGCGGACGCGGTGGGCCTGCCGGATGATCTCGAGCTCGTATCCGAAGCGCGGCACGAAGCGGAAGGCCGCGAGCGCCGTGTAGCCGATCCGGTACGGCAGGCGCAGCTGCTGCACGAGCGCCCGGACGAGGTCGGCCCCCGTCGTCGTCACGCCGGCGATCAGTGCGAGCGCCAGGATCGCGACGAGCCGTGCTCCCGTCGCCATGCCGCTTTCCAGCGCCTCGACGGAGAGCGTCCAGCGACCGATCGAGAGCAGTGGCGTCGAGGCTCCGACCGATGCGGGGTCCGCCCACAGCGACAGCGCGATCCCGATGACGGCCGCGCCCACCGGCATCCCGACGAACATCAGCAGCGCGACCCGCCCGGTCACCCGAGAACCGGCCAGCACGAGCAGGTAGGACAGGACGAGGAAGGCGAGCGGCGTCGCGACATCGCGGACGAAGACCAGCAGCAGCATGGCCGGCAGCGGCCCGGCGAGCTTGGCGAGCGGACTGAGGCCGTCGAGGAAGCCGCGGGACGGCCGGGCATCGGCGTACGGATCGACGGGGGCGGTCATCCGCGCCGCCCGTCGAGGTCCGCGACCCTCGTGAGGCCGACGAGGGACGGATGCCGCGTGACTTCGCGCAGCGCCGTCACCAGCGGCGGTGGCCGCAGTCCCGCGCGCCGGAGCAGCCGGTCGTCGGCGAACACCTCCGCCGGCGGCGCGTCGGCCAGGACGCGGCCCCCGCCCAGCACGACGGCACGCGTGGCATGCTCGGCGACCAGCTGCATGTCGTGGGTGACGACGACGATCGTGGTCCCGGAGTCGTTGAGATCCTGCAGCAGGGCGAGCAGCTCCTCCGCCCGGGCGCGGTCCTGCCCGAACGTGGGCTCGTCGAGCGCGAGGATCGGCGCTCCGCCGACGAGGGCGGTCCCGACCGAGAGACGACGCTTCTGCCCGCCGGACAGCAGGAACGGGTGGACGTCGGCCTTCTGCTCGAGACCGAACCGCGCGAGCATGTCCATCGTGCGCGCGCGCACGTCGTCCTCGGGCAGACGCTGCAGCCGCAGGCCGTGCGCCAGCTCGTCGTAGACCGTGTGTGCGATGAACTGGTGCTCGGGGTTCTGGAACACGAATCCGATGCGGCTGGACAGGTCGCGCAGCCGCGTGCGCGCCGGGTCCGCTCCGGCGACGCGCACGGTTCCGCGCGGGGGCGGGAGGACGCCGGCGATCGCCTGGACGAGGCTCGTCTTGCCGGCGCCGTTCGCCCCGACGACGGCGGTGAACTCCCCGGCGGCGATGTCGAGGTCGATGCCGTGGAGCACTTCGTCGCGTCCCCGCCGCAGCGTGAGCCCGCGCACTTCGATCGCCGGCGCGGCGGCCTTACCCTGGGGGCGCCGCGGCCGCGACGTGGTCGACCCCCCGTCCGCCGGGCCGCTCGGGGCCCCCGCTGCAGCCGGAGCCGGAGTCGGGTCCGGAGGGGCCGGAGCCGCCGCGGCGTCCAGCGCGGCGGTCAGCTCGGCGGGAGTGAGCGGCATCCGTTCCATCGACCACCCGGCCCGGCGCAGCGCCAGGGCGGCGACGGTCGACACCGGCAGCCAGACCCCCATCGCGTGCAGCCGCTCGGCGTGCCCGCGCAGGACCTCGTCGACTCCGCCCACGACGACCGTGCGACCGGCGGCGTCGAGGACGACCACGCGATCGGTCAGCTCCACCGCCGCGTCGAGGTTGTGCTCGACGAGCAGGATCGACCGGCCGTCGGCGGCCACGGCGCGCAACGCGTCGTAGACGTCCTCGATCCCCGCCGGATCGAGGTTCGCGGTGGGTTCGTCGAGGACGAGGAGGTCGGACCCCATCGCGAGTGCGGCGGCGATCGCGAGCCGCTGCTTTCCGCCACCGGAGAGCCGGTCGGGGTTCTCGGCCCGCCGCTCCCACAGCCCGACCTGCCGCAGGGCGCGCTCGGTGCGGGCCAGGACCTCGTGCACCGGCAGCCGCAGGTTCTCGGGTCCGAAGGCCACGTCGTCGAACACCGTCCCGGTGATGAGCTGGGCGTCCGGATCCTGGAACACCATCCCGACCGACCGCGCGAGCGTCGCGACCGGCGTGGTGGCGGCATCCTGCCCGGCCACGGCGACCGACCCCGTGACGGTGGCGGCGATCGACTGCGGGATCAGCCCGTTCACGGCCAGCGCGAGCGTCGACTTGCCCGAGCCGCTCGGCCCGAGCAGCAGCACGACCTCGCCCGCGGCGACGTCGAAGGTGGCGGATGCCGGCACCGCCGCATCCGCGCCGTCGTGGGTGATCCCGACGTCGCGCAGCTGCAGGAGCGGCGGTGACGTCACCGGCCGGCGGCAGCGCGCGGAACGGGATCGGGCGCGCGGCGGGCGACTCCGGCGCGCCGCAGGCTCGCCCCGACGCCCAGCCCGACGGCCGTCCACGCGACCGGTCCGAGGAAGGAGATCGCGATGTAGACGATCTGCGCCCACAGCGCGAGCTTGCCGAGGTCGGCGGCGAGGAAGACGACCACGGCGACGGCGCCGCCGATGACGACGGCGGAGACGAAGAACCGCCACGCGCCCCAGGTCCGATACCGGGTGAGGGCGGCGACGCCCTCCTGGATCGCCCCGAACAGGAGCGCGGTGCCGACGAAGCGGACCATCCACGCCGGATTGAACGCGCTCGCGACGAGAGCCGCGAGGAGGTGCGTCGTGAGCGCGACCAGCGGCAGCCGGAACACCTGCTGCGCGATGATGCCGGGCAGGACGTGCGAGCCGAGGACGAGCCCGTACGCGAACGGCGCCACGATGAGGACGACCGGGGTCAGGAGGCCTGCGATGCCCCCGACGATGCCCGTGGCGACCCCGAGCGCCGCGCAGACGAGAAGCACGCGCGTGGAGAGGGGTCCGTGTCGGGGCACTCTGCCAGCGTATCGGCGGACGCTCGCGGGCGGACGGCCACGGCCGTGCAAAAAGCGACGGGGCGGCCGTCGGCCGTGCGGCGATGTCAGGGCCGGCGGCGCCGCCTCGTCAGCCGGACGGTCGGCATCGGCGGGGCGGGGATCCGCTCGTCGCCGTGGGCCACCACGTGCCCGAAGCGCGGGCTGCCCGCCTCCCAGTCCTCGCGGGCGGCGACGATCTCGTCGTGACTGCGGCCGACGAAGTTCCACCACATGACGATGTCGTCCTCGAACGGCTCGCCGCCGAGGAGGAACACCGTCGCATCCGTGTCGGCTGCGATCTCCACGCCCTCGCGCCCGACGCCGAGGTAGAGGAGATCGTTCGCGGGGACGGCGACGGGAGCGGGATCGCTCACGACGAGCGGCGCACCGTCGACGCCCACGATCGCGTGCTCCCAGCGCGGGTCGAGCGGCAGGGTCACCCGAGTTCCCGCGGGCACGAAGACCTCGGCCCCCACGATGGGCGTGTGCATGACCGCCGGAGAGGACACCTCGCCGAAGTGCCCGACGAGGACGACGGCGGCGGCGCCGCCGCCCAGATCCACGATCGGCAGGTCGACGTGGCGCTCGAAGCCCGGTTCGCCGTGGCGGCGGGACTCGGGGAGTGCCACCCACAGCTGCAGCGCGTCGGTCTCGACGGGGTCGTCGCCGACCGAGTACTCCGAGTGCGAGATGCCCGCGCCGCTCGTCATGATGTTGAGCTGCCCGCGGGCGATGACGACGTCCGACCCGATCGCGTCCCGGTGACGGGTCTGCCCCGCGAACGGCCATGTCACCGTCTGCAGTCCGATGTGCGGATGCGGCTCGACGCGCATCGTCGTCACCTGCGGGCCGAATCGATCGAGGAAGCACCACGCTCCGACCATGGGGAGCTCGCGCTGCGGCAGCGCGCGACTCACCTTCATCCCCCGCACGCCGCCGAGCGGCACCTCCCGCGCATGGAGCAGCAGCGAGCGCGGTGCGTCGCCGGCGACGGGGCGCTCGACGGTCTCGGTGGCCTCGGCGTCGAGGCGGGTCACGGAGCTCTCCGCTCCGCCACGCTCAGCCCCTCGACCTCGTTCTCGTGCAGGTACTTCGCGACGCTCGGGCAGTCCGGGACGACCGTCTCGCCGGACGCGGCGAGATCCGCCAGCGCGCCGCCGATGAGGACGCCGCTCAGCCCGCGGCCGCGGAAAGCCGGGTCGATGACGGTGTGCGGCAGGACGGTCCTCCCCGTGTCGGCGTCGGGGATCGCGAGCGTGTATCCGGCGACGGTCTCGCCGACGAAGATCTCGTACCGGTTCCTCGCCGTGTTGCGTGCGACGCGGGTGTCGGTCTCGGCCATCGCGTCCCCCTCTCGTCGTGGCATCCAACCTACGACGCGGAGCGGCTGCGGGACCAGGAACGGATGCCGTTCGTCGCAGGTTCCCCGCCGCTCGGCGCAGCCGGAGCGTCGGCCCCGGCGCAGGCCGCGTCCGTCTTCGTAGCGTGAAGCGCACGCAAGGACGCGCACAGAAGGAGTTCCCATGTCTGCATCGTCGCGCCGTGGCAAGGACGTCACGCTCGACCCGGATGCCGGGCTCGCCCCGGATCCGTCGCTTCCCCCCGTCGCCCTCACCGAGGAGCAGAGAGCCGAGGACGGCCGCTGGACCCCGCTGAAGATCGCGGTCTGGGCGGTCATCGCGCTGCTCGGCGGCCTCGGCTGGACGATGCTCGCCATCGTGCGCGGCGAGACGGTCAACGCGATCTGGTTCGTGTTCGCCGCCGTCGCGACCTACCTGATCGGCTACCGGTTCTACTCGAAGGTCATCGAGAAGCACCTGCTGCGTCCGGACGACCGGCGCGCCACTCCCGCCGAGGTGAAGCAGGACGGCAAGGACTACGTTCCCACCGACCGTCGAGTGCTCTACGGACATCACTTCGCCGCCATCGCCGGCGCCGGTCCCCTGGTCGGCCCCGTGCTGGCCGCGCAGATGGGGTACCTGCCGGGCACGATCTGGATCATCGTCGGCGTCGTCCTCGCCGGCGCGGTGCAGGACTACACGGTGCTGTTCTTCTCGATGCGCCGCGGTGGCCGCACGATCGGGCAGATGGCGCGGCAGGAGCTCGGCCGGATCGGCGGCACCGCGGCGATCATCGCCTCGCTGCTGATCATGCTCATCATCGTCGCGATCCTCGCGCTCGTCGTCGTCAACGCCCTCGGTGAGAGCCCGTGGGGTGTCTTCTCCGTCGCGATGACGATCCCGATCGCCCTGTTCATGGGCGTGTACCTGCGCTTCCTGCGCCCGGGCAAGGTGACGGAGGTCTCCCTCATCGGGTTCGTCCTGCTGATGGCGGCGATCATCGGCGGCGGCTGGGTGGCCGACACCGCGTGGGGTCAGGACCTGTTCACGCTCGACCGCACCGTCATCGCGTGGGGCATCATCATCTACGGCTTCATCGCGGCGATCCTGCCGGTGTGGCTGCTGCTGGCCCCCCGCGACTACCTGTCGACCTTCATGAAGATCGGCGTCATCGTCATGCTCGCCGGGGCGATCGTGCTCGTGCGGCCTGAGATCACGGTCCCCGCGGTCACCACGTTCGGCCTCGAAGGCACCGGGCCCGTGTTCGCGGGTCCGCTGTTCCCGTTCCTGTTCGTGACGATCGCCTGCGGTGCCCTGTCGGGCTTCCACGCGCTCATCGCGTCGGGCACGACCCCGAAGCTCGTCGAGAAGGAGCGGCAGACCCGCTTCATCGGCTACGGCGGAATGATCATGGAGTCGTTCGTCGCGATCATGGCGCTCGTCGCCGCGATCTCGATCGATCAGGGGATCTACTTCGCGATGAACGCGTCGGCGGCGTCCACGGGCGGCACCGTCGAAGGCGCCGTCGCGTTCGTGAACAGCCTGGGTCTCACCGGAGCGCCGCTCACACCCGAGATGCTCACCGGCACGGCCGAGGCGGTCGGGGAGGAGACGATCGTCTCGCGCACCGGTGGTGCGCCGACTCTCGCGCTCGGACTGGCCCACATCATGCAGCAGGCGCTCGGCGGCCAGGCGCTGATGGCGTTCTGGTACCACTTCGCCATCATGTTCGAGGCGTTGTTCATCCTCACCGCCGTCGACGCCGGCACGCGTGTCGCGCGGTTCATGCTGCAGGACTCCATCGGCGCCTGGGTGCCGAAGTTCCGTGATGTCTCGTGGCGTCCGGGCGTCTGGATCACGACGGCGATCATGGTGGCCGGCTGGGGCGCGATCCTGATCCTCGGCGTCACCGACCCGCTCGGCGGCATCAACACGTTCTTCCCGCTCTTCGGCATCGCGAACCAGCTGCTCGCGGCCATCGCGCTCGCCGTCGTCATGGCGATCATCGCCAAGCGCGGGCCGAGCGTCGTCCGGTGGCTCTGGATCGTGGCCGCGCCGCTCGCCTTCGCGGCGGTGGTGACCATCACGGCATCCGCCTACAAGATCTTCTCGCCGAACCCGGCGATCGGATACTGGGCGAACCACTTCCGCTACCGAGACGCCCTCGCGGCGGGCGACACGACGCTCGGCACGCCCCAGGTCATGGACGCCGTGATCCGCAACACGTTCGTCCAGGGCACCCTGTCGATCGTGTTCGTGGTGCTCGCGATCGTCGTCATCATCGCGGCGGTCATCGTCTCGATCGGCGCCATCCGCCGTGGCGGAGGCGAGAACTCGGAGGACGCCCCGGTGGCCTCGCGCCGGTTCGCGCCGGCGGGCTTCATCGGCACGCCCGCCGAGCGTGCGCTCGAGAAGGAATGGGAGCCGATCCTCGCCGACGAACGCGCGGCGACGCGGCATTGAGGACCCGGATCATGACCACATCGACGGATGCCGGGGCCGGATCCCCGCTGCGCACGGCGATCGCCCTGGTGCTCCGGGCCGGCCGCGGCATCCGCTGGTACATGACCACCCTCATGGGCGACAGCGCCTACGCCACCTACGTCGCGCACCAGCGGCGGACCCACCCCGGGTCGGAGCCGCTCACCGAGCGGGAGTTCTGGCGCCAGAAGATGGACGACCAGGACCGCAACCCGGGGGCCCGGTGCTGCTGAGTCCCCGGGATCTAGGCTCGACGCCATGAATGATGCCGTCGTCCTCGCCGCAGTGCTCGGCGCGGTCGGCGGCATCGTCCTGTCGGCGCTGCTGATGCTCGTCCGCCGGTACGCCCGCGGACCTGGCGGGCTCGGCAGCGAGGCCGAGGAGGCGACGTACCGCGCCCTGCACCAGGCGAGCCTCGCGGCCCCGTATCTGCGCGGCGGGCTGGGCACACCCGACGTGGCCCGGGCGGCACGCCACCTGCGGGCGGTGCTCGGCAGCTCGGCGGTCATGCTCGTCGTCGGGGACACCGTGGTGGCACGTGACGGGCAGACCGACGGACTGGATGCGGCGGCGCTCCGGATCGCCGCGCGGGTCGGCGAGAGCGGCAAGCGACAGGTCTTCCCGCGCACCGACGGCGGCGACGGCCTCGAGGCGGTCGGGGCACCGGTGCGCGTCGACGGAGAGGTCGTCGGCGTGCTCGTCGCGTTCGCGGCGCCGGTGCGGGCCGCGCTGGTGCGGGCGGCCGGGGAGGTCGCCGACTGGTGCGCGGCGCAGGCGACGCTCGGCGAGCTGGACGCGTCGCGCGCTGCGCTCGCCGAGGCCGAGCTGCGCGCGCTCCGGGCGCAGATCTCGCCGCACTTCATCTACAACGCGCTCACCGCGATCGCCTCGTTCATCTCGACGGACCCGCCGCGGGCGCGCGAGCTCGTGCTCGAGTTCGCCGACTTCACGCGGTACTCGTTCCGGCGCCAGGGCGAGTTCACCACGCTGGCCGAGGAGCTCCGCAGCATCCATTCGTACCTCGAGCTCGAGCGCGCCCGCTTCGGTGAGCGGCTGTCGGTGACGCTCCGCATCTCGCCCGAGACGCTCGCCACCGTCATCCCGTTCCTGTCGGTGCAGCCACTCGTCGAGAACGCCGTCCGGCACGGGCTCGAACCCGGCGAGGGCGGTGGGGTGATCCGGATCGTCTCGACGGATGCCGCGACCCACACCGAGATCACGGTGGAGGATGATGGTGCCGGGATGGACCCGGACGAGCTGCGGACCCTCCTCGCGCGGCCCGCGGACGGTGCGCACGTGGGCCTGAGCAACGTCGACACGCGCCTGCGTCAGCTCTACGGCCCGGAGGGCGGCCTCGTCGTCGAGACCAACACCGGCGCCGGCACCCTGGTGCGGATGCGCATCCCCAAGTCCCAGCCGCATCATGATTCCGCGGAGGTGAGGTGAGCGCCATGATCGACGTCCTCGTGGCAGACGACGAGCGGCCCGCGCTCGACGAGCTCGCGATGATGCTGCGCGCCGATGACCGGATCGGCACGGTTCTGACCGCGTCATCGGGCGCCGAGGCGCTGCGCCTGCTCACGGAGCGACCCGTCGAGGCGGCGTTCCTCGACATCCACATGCCGGGGCTCTCGGGGCTCGAGCTCGCGGGAGCGATGCGCGCACTGGCGACGCCTCCCGCAGTCGTCTTCGTCACCGCCGACGATGCCCACGCTGTCGACGCGTTCGAGCTGCGCGCCCTGGACTACCTGCTCAAGCCGGTCCGCTCCGACCGGCTGCGCCGCGCCGTCGACCGGGTGGTGGAGCTGGAGCGCCCCGCGGACCCGGACGAGGTCCTGCCGGTCACGGTCGGGTCGACGGTGCGGTTCGTGCACCGCAGCGACGTGCGGTGGGTGCGGGCCGAGGGCGACTACACGCGGCTGCACACCGAACCCGACGCCGGGCACCTCGTCCGCATCCCGATCTCCGAGCTCGAGGACCGGTGGACGGATGCCGGCTTCGTCCGCATCCACCGGTCGTACCTCGTGCGCGTGGCATCCGTCACCGAGGTCCGCCTCGGCGGCGCCGAGCCCTTCGTCGCAGTGGGGGACACGATGCTGCCCGTCAGTCGTCGCCTGCTGCCCGCCGTGCGCGAGGCCATGACGCGGCGGGGCGCACCGTGACGCGGGAGCGCGTCAGGGTCACCGCCGGCAGCGGACGCTCCGGCGCACCCACCCGGGGCATCGCCCTGCCGGGGTCGCCGGTCGACGACGTCGACGCGGCGTACGCCCGGGCGCTGCGCCGGTCGCAGCTGCGTCTCGCGGTCGGCACGCTGCTGGGCTTCGTCATCGTGGTCGCCGCCCTCGTCGGCGTGATCGTGCTCATCCCCGAGCTCGACACCATCACGGTGTGGAGCGTGCCGGTCTCCTGGCTGCTGCAGGCGTTCGCGTTCTATCCGGTGATCGCCGGGTTCGCGCTCCTGTACGCGCACGGCGCGAACCGCAACGAGCGCCGCTACCGCGCGCTGCGGGACGACGAGTGAACGCGCTGCTCGACCTCGTCGCGGTGGCGTTCGTCATCACGGCGACGGCGCTCATCGGCGTGTACGGGCTGCGGATCTCGCGCACGACGAGCGACTTCTTCGTGGCATCCCGGACCGTCCGCCCGGTCTGGAACGCCTCCGCCATCAGCGGCGAGTACCTCTCCGCGGGGACGTTCCTCGGCCTCTCGGGCCTCGTCCTGCTCAACGGCGCCGAGGGATTCTGGTTCCCCATCGGCTACGCCGCCGGGTACCTGCTGGTGCTGCTGTTCGTCGCGGCGCCGCTGCGGCGGAGCGGGGCGTACACGATCCCCGACTTCATCGAGGCGCGGCTGGATTCGCGGCGGGCCCGGCGCGTGACGAGCGCCGTGTGCCTCCTGATCGGGTGGCTCTACATCGTGCCGCAGCTGCACGGGGCCGGCATCACGCTGCAGGTCGTCGCCGGCATCCCGCCCTGGGTCGGCGCGGTGCTGGTCGCGGTGCTCGTCGCGGCCGCGGCGGCCGCCGGCGGCATGCGCGCCATCACGTACGTGCAGGCGTTCCAGTACTGGCTGAAGCTCACGGCGCTGCTCGTCCCGGCCGTGCTGATCCTGTTCGCGGTGAACGGCGGGGCGTACGACATCGACCCGGTCGTCGTCTTCCCCGCGACGGCGGGGCCGTCGGCGCTGGACGCCTACGCGGCGGGCTCGCTGCTGCTCGCCCTGCTGCTCGGGACGATGGGCCTGCCGCACGTGCTGGTGCGGTTCTACACGAGTCCGACGGGGGAGTCGGCCCGCCGGACGACCGTCCTCGTGATCGTGATGGTGAGCGTCTTCTACGCGGTCTCGAGCATCATCGCCCTCCTCGCCCGCGTCGTCGCCCCCGACCTCGCGGTCCCCGGGGTCGCGGACACGGTCGCGCTGGTGCTGCCGGCCCGGGTGTTCCCGGGCCTCGCCGGCGAGCTGCTGACGGCGCTCGTCGTGGCGGGCGCCTTCGCGGCGTTCCTCGCCACGTCGGCGGGGCTCACCGTGTCGCTCGCCGGCGTCGTCAGCCAGGACGTGTTCAGCGGCTCCGTACGGTCGTTCCGGCTGTCGGCGGTCATCTGCGCGGCGGTGCCGCTCGGTTTCGCGCTGCTCACCGCGCCGGCGGGCCTCGGCGCGTCGGTCGGTCTGGTCTTCGTGTTCGCGGCATCCAGCCTCTCGCCCGTCCTGCTGCTCGGCGTCTGGTGGCGGCGGCTCACGGCGCGGGGAGCCGTCGCCGGGATGGCGACGGGCGCGCTCGCGTGCGGCCTCGCGCTGCTCGTCCACGCCGCCGTCGGCGGGGTCGGCATGGCGGCGCCGCTCCTCGCCCAGCCGGCGGCCTGGACGATCCCCCTCGCCACCGCGGTCACGGTGCTCGTGTCGCTGACGGATCGGCACGGCCCGCCCGTGCGCGCCGGGGCGTATCTCGCGCGGCTGCACACCCCCGACCGCGTCTGAGCGCCGGCGGCGGAGTCCCCGGTCGCCGATGAGGCAGACTCGGAGGATGACGTCGACGCTGCGGGACCGGATCCCGGCGGGGTCGACGCCGGATGCCGTCTACTCCGAGTTCCTCGACTGGACCACGTCGCGCGGGATCGAGCTGTACCCCGCCCAGGACGAGGCGATCATCGAGCTGGTGTCCGGTTCGCACGTCATCCTGGCGACGCCGACCGGCACCGGGAAGTCCCTCGTCGCGGTCGCGGCGCACGCGGCATCCCTCGCCCGCGGCGGACGCACCTACTACACCGCGCCCATCAAGGCGCTCGTAAGCGAGAAGTTCTTCGCGCTCGTCGACATCTTCGGCGCGGATGCCGTCGGCATGATCACCGGTGATTCCTCCGTCAACGCGGACGCCCCGATCATCTGCTGCACGGCGGAGATCCTCGCCAACACGGCGCTCCGGCTGGGGCCCGATGCGGTCGTCGACCAGGTCGTGATGGACGAGTTCCACTACTACGGCGACCCCGACCGCGGCTGGGCGTGGCAGGTGCCGCTGCTCACACTGCCGAACGCCCAGTTCCTGCTGATGTCGGCGACGCTCGGCGACGTGTCGGCGATCACCGCCGACCTCGAGCGCCGGACCGGGCGTCCCGTGTCCGTGGTCGCGGGGGCGGAGCGGCCCGTTCCGCTCGACTACTCCTACGCCCGGCGCCCGGTGCACGAGGTCCTCGAAGGGCTGCTCGAGACCGGACAGGCGCCGGTCTACATCGTGCACTTCTCGCAGGCGGCCGCCCTCGAGCGGGCGCAGGCGCTGTCGAGCGTGAAGATCGCGACGCGTGAGCAGCGCGACGCCATCGCCGAGGCGATCGGCGGCTTCCGCTTCACGACCGGGTTCGGCAAGACGCTCTCGCGGCTCGTCCGTGCCGGCATCGGCGTGCACCACGCCGGCATGCTGCCCCGCTATCGCCGGCTCGTCGAGACGCTCGCGCAGCGCGGACTGCTGCGGGTCATCTGCGGCACCGACACGCTCGGCGTGGGCATCAACGTCCCGATCCGCACCGTCCTCATCACGGCGCTGTCCAAGTACGACGGCACGAAGATGCGGCAGCTCTCCGCGCGCGAGTTCCACCAGATCGCCGGTCGAGCCGGGCGTGCCGGGTTCGACACGTCGGGCAGTGTCGTCGTGATGGCGCCGGAGTGGGAGATCGAGAACGCCGTCGCCCTCGCCAAGGCCGGCGATGACGCCGCGAAGCGCAAGAAGATCGTCCGCAAGAAGGCGCCGCAGGGCGTCGTGAACTGGGGCGAGGGGTCGTTCGAGCGTCTCGTCGCCGCGGAGCCCGAGCCGCTCACGCCGCAGCTGCAGCTGACCTCGGCGATGCTCATCAACGTGATCGGCCGGGGCGGCGATGTCTTCGGCAACGTCCGCTCGCTGGTGTTCGACAACCACGAGCCGCGCGCCCGCAGGTACGAGCTCGCCCGGCGCGCGCTCGCGCTCTTCCGCACGCTCGTCGCCGCCGAGATCGTGGTCGCCGACGACGCCGGCATCCATCTCACCGTCGACCTGCAGCCGAATTTCGCCCTCAACCAGCCGCTGTCGCCGTTCGCGCTCGCCGCGATCGGACTGCTGTCGCCCGAGGACGGCGAGACCGGGACGAGCCATTACGCGCTCGATGTCGTCAGCGTCATCGAGTCGACGCTCGACGACCCGCGGGCGATCCTGTCGCAGCAGGAGTACAAGGCGCGCGGCGAGGCGGTCGGCGCCATGAAGCGCGACGGCATCGAGTACGAGGAGCGGATGGAGCTCCTCGAGGAGATCACCTGGCCGAAGCCGCTCGCCGACCTGCTTGCGCAGGCATACGAGACGTTCGCCTCGAGCCAGCCCTGGGTGCGCGACTTCGAGCTGCGCCCGAAGTCAGTCGTGCGCGACATGTTCGAGCGCGCCATGTCGTTCGGCGAGTTCGTGTCGTTCTACCAGCTGGGTCGGAGCGAGGGCCTCGTGCTGCGGTACCTCTCGGACGCGTACCGCGCGATCCGGCAGACGGTCCCGGCCGAGGCGCGCACCGACGACCTGCTGGACCTCATCGAGTGGCTGGGCGAGCTGGTCCGGCAGGTCGATTCCAGTCTCGTCGACGAATGGCAGGCGCTCGTCAATCCGTCCGACGATCCGGAGGCGCCCGTCGTGCCCCCGGCGCCGCCGTCGATCCTCACGAACCGGCGCGCGTTCGTCGTGCTGGTGCGCAACGAGATGTTCCGCCGGGTGCGGCTCGCGGCCCTGCAGGACGACGACGCGCTCGTCGCGCTCGACGCGGGCGTCGACTGGCCCGAGGTCCTCGACCGCTACTACGACGATCACGACGAGATCCTCACCGGCGGGCCCGCACGGTCGCCGTCGCTGTGCGTGATCGACGAGTCCGACGCCGCCGCCGGCGTCTGGCGCGTGGAGCAGGTGATCGACGACCCGGCGGGCGACCACGATTGGCGCATCCGCGCGGAGGTGGACCTCGAGGCATCCGTCGAGGAGGGCACCGCGGTCGTCAGGGTGACGGAGGTCCTCCGTCTCGGCTAGCCTTCAGCGCATGCCCGGCGGCTCCGACGACGAACGGCCCCTCTGATGGGCGTGCACCTCGCGTTCCTGCGTGCGATCAACCTCGGACCGCGGCGCGTGTTCCCGAAGGACGACATCCGCCGCGTCGTGAGCGAGCTGGGCTTCGACGGGGTCGAGACGCACATCAACACGGGCAACGTCCGCTTCGACACCCGGCTGCGGTCGCGGGCGAAGATCGAGGGGCTCCTCGAGACCGCGTTCGCGCGAGACCGCGGATTCGAGGTGCCGGCGATCGTCTACGGTGCGGCGGAGTTCGCGGCCCTCGCCCGGGACACGGCGGCAATCGCGGACGAGAACCCGGGACTCGCGCGCCACTACGTCTATCTGCTCAAGGAACCGCTCGACGAGCAGCAGACCGCCCTGGTGGAGGCGCGCGCCGACGAGCGGGGACGGATGCTGGTGCGCGGGCGGGCCGCCCACGCGCTGCTGCAGCCGGGCTACCAGAACGGATCGGTCGATCCGCTGGCTGCGGCGTCGCTGCTGGGGGTCGGGACGAACCGGAACGCGAGCGTCGTGCGGGCCGTCGCCGCGAAGTGGTGCTGACGCGACCCGCACGGGCCGCCGGCATCCACAGCCGCGACACGCTCGGACCGGAGTGTCGGTCGCCGCGGCTATCGTGGAGCGGGTGACGAACGGCGGATGGCAGAGCGACCCCTACGCCGATCTCGCGTGGGATCCCGACGACCTCGTCCCGCCCGACGATTTCGATTCGCCGCCTCCGCCGGATCCCCGCTACGACGACTACGGCGCCGCCGTCGCGCGCGCCGCCCGGTCCGCGCCGACGGATGCCGGAACGCCCGAGGCGCCCCGCGCCGCCCCGCAGCGCGTCGCCCCGCAGCCCGCGGCTGCCCCGGCGGCCGTCCTGCAGCTCGAGCGGCGCGACCACGTCGGCGCCGATCCCGTCGCCGTGCTCACCGAGGTGTTCGGCTACGACGCCTTCCGGGGCGATCAGGCCGATATCGTCTCCCACGTCATCGCCGGCGGGGATGCCGTCGTGCTCATGCCCACCGGCGGTGGCAAGTCGATCACCTATCAGGTGCCCGCCCTCGTCCGTCCCGGCACCGGCCTCGTCATCTCCCCGCTCATCGCACTCATGCACGATCAGGTCGACGCACTGATCGCCAACGGCGTGCGCGCCGCCTTCCTGAACTCGACGCAGAGCCCGGCCGAACGCGCCGGCGTCGAGCAAGCGCTCCTCGCGGGCGAGCTCGATCTCATCTACGTCGCTCCCGAGCGGCTGTCCGTCGCCGCGACCACCGCGCTCCTGCAGCGCGCGCAGCTGAGCGTCATCGCCATCGACGAGGCCCACTGCGTGTCGCAGTGGGGTCACGACTTCCGCCCCGACTACCTCGCCCTCGGCGACCTCGCCGAGCGCTTCCCGGGCGTCCCGCGCATGGCGCTCACGGCCACCGCGACGCGCGCGACCCACACCGAGCTCACCGAGCGGCTGCACCTCGACGATGCGCGCCACTTCGTCGCGAGCTTCGACCGCCCGAACATCCAGTACCGCATCGAGCCCAAGGTCGACATGCGTCGCCAGCTCGTCCAGTTCGTGCGCACGCAGCCCGAGGGGTCCGCGGGCATCGTCTACGCGCTCAGTCGCAAGTCCGTCGAGCAGACCGCGGACTACCTGCGCACGCAGGGCGTCGACGCGCTGCCGTACCACGCCGGCCTCGACGCCGGCGTCCGCGCGCGCAACCAGTCCCGGTTCCTGCGCGAGGACGGTGTCGTGATGGTCGCGACCATCGCGTTCGGCATGGGCATCGACAAGCCCGACGTCCGCTTCGTCGCCCACATCGACCTGCCGAAGTCCGTCGAGGGCTACTACCAGGAGACCGGCCGCGCCGGCCGTGACGGCGAGCCCGCGGTCGCCTGGATGGCGTACGGCCTCGGTGACGTCGTCCAGCAGCGGCGCCTGATCGAACGATCGCCCGGCGACCGCACGTACAGGATGCGCATGGGCCAGCATCTCGACGCCATGCTCGGTCTCTGCGAGACGGTGTCATGCCGTCGGCAGAACCTGCTGAACTACTTCGGGCAGGCGTCCGACCCGTGCGGGAACTGCGACACCTGCCTCACCCAGCCCGACACCTGGGACGGGCTCGTCGCGTCGCAGAAGCTGCTCTCGACCATCGTCCGGCTGCAGCGCGAGCGGAACCAGGCGTTCGGCGCCGGTCACCTGATCGACATCCTCCGCGGCGGCTCGACCGACCGCATCCGTCAGCAGGGGCACGACAAGCTCTCCACCTACGGGATCGGCGCCGACCTGTCGGAGCAGGACTGGCGCTCCGTCATCCGGCAGCTCCTCGCCCGCGGCGTGCTCGCCGCCCAGGGCGAGTACGGGGTGCTCGCCGTCGGCGACGCCGGCGCGGCCGTCCTGCGCGGCGAGGAGCCGGTTCCGCTCCGGCGGGATGTCCTCGGCCGTGCGGGCGCAGGATCGACCCGCGCGAAGCGGCAGCCGAGCGCGGATGCCGTCCCCGAAGGCGACCGCGACCTCTTCGAGGCGCTCCGCACGTGGCGGGCCGAGCAGGCGCGAGAGCAGGGTGTGCCGGCCTACATCGTGTTCGGGGATGCCACGCTGCGCGCCCTCGCCGAGCACCGGCCCACCTCGGTCGCCGCGCTCGAGGGGATCACCGGCATCGGCGTCAAGAAGCGCGAAGCTTACGGCGAGGCCGTGATCTCGGTCATCGTCGGCGCCTGAGCGCCGAGCTCCACCTCGACCTCGGTCGGTCCCGTCGTCAGCCGGTAGGTCCCCGCGAAGCCGGTGATCTCGACGACGCCGTCGTCATCGGCGACGTGGGGCGTCGCCCCGAGCCACCACTCCTCGCGGACGAGCGCCCGCAGCGCCTCGTACCCCGGCTTGCGTGAGCCGTCCGCCCGGACCAGCCCGGCCGGCGCGCCCAGCCAGGCGCCGTGGTCGGTGATGCCCCAATAGGTGAGGGACTCGGTCGCGGGATGACCGACGACCGTTCGGTAGTGACGGACGAGCTCGTCGGCCTGCCGCGCCTCCCCGTCCGGCGTGGAGGGCCAGCTGTCGACGACGTAGTCGTTGAGGTCGACGATCTCCGGCGGCATGAGGTCGCCAGACAGCAGCGTCGTCTCGGTCAGCTGCAACGGCAGGTCGAAGCGGGCGAACCGCTCGAGGATCGACCACACGTGGTCCTCCCCCCGATACCCCTGGTGCATATGCGTCTGCAGGCCGAGCGCGTCGATCTGCACGCCGGCGTCTAGGCACTCGGCGATGAGCCGCTCGTAGTCCGGCGACAGGTCGAAGTCGTTGAGCACCAGTCTCGCGTCGGGGTTCGCCTCCCGCGCGACCTCGAAAGCCAGCGCGACCATCCAGGCCCGGCCCTTGCGCTGTGCGAGGCGCGTCACGGCGTTGTCCTCCGCGGTGAACACGGGCAGGATGACGGCTTCGTTGATAGCATCCCACAGGTCGACGACGCCCGCGAAGTCCGTGACCAGCGTGGTGATCCGGTCGCGAATGGCTTCTTCCACCTGTGCGTCGTCCAGCTCGAGCAGCCACGTCGGCGCGAGGGTGTGCCACAGCAGCGGATGCCCCTTCACCGTGACGCCGTGGGCCTGGAACCACTCGGCGGTCCGGCGGAGCCGGTCGCGGTCCGTCCGGCCGCGGACGGGTTCGTAGCCCCGCCAGTAGAACGGCAGCGTCGCCGTGTTGAACAGCTCCAGCCAGTCCTCGGCCAGCTGGTCCGGGTTCGGGGGCAGCGCGCCGCCGAAGAACTCGATGTCCCGCGAGCCCGCGACTCCCGGTGCATTGCCGATCCACTCGACGAAGTCGAAGCCGATGTTGCCGAAGCCGAAAGCATGTGCCGTCTGCTCGACCGTGACACGGTGTCCGCGCAGCGGACTGCCGGAGGCGTCGACGAGCCGGACTCGCCCGGTCCGCATGCGATCGGCGCTCATGCCCAGGCCTCCCGCGCGACGCGCACGTCGGCTCCGGTCCGCGCGGACTGCTCCATCGCGAGGCCGAGCAGGTGGTCCTGGCACGCGTCCGCCAGCGGGTACGGGGCAGGCCCTTCCTCGCGGGCCCATCGACCGGTGAGCTCGAGAAGCGACGCGACCGCGATGTCGTCCTCCGACAGCCGGGTGCCCACCCACGGGTTCCGGTAGACGATGCGCCCCTCGAACGCCGCCGTGACGACGTCGTTCCCCTCCAGGTTGAGGTCGATCCCGGTCCGCCGGTAGGTGATCGGCGAAGTGAGGACGTCGGACCCGGCCATGCGGCGCACCGTGTCGTCGGCGACCTCGCCGTGGGTGCCGCGGACGACCACGCGCCGCGAGAGCAGGGGGTTCCACCACTGGTTGTCGACGAAGTCGTACAGCCCCATCCGGCCGTCGCCGAAGTCGAGCGTGCCGATGAGGGTCGTCCGGTCCTTCGGTGAGAGATCCTCGGACCAGCCGCGCGGCGACAGCGGGTCGACGAGCGGGGCGGTGAACGAGCGCGCCGACACGGTCGCCTCGGCCATCCCGGCGTCGAGGAAGGATCGGATCATCGACGTCGCGTGATACAGGTGCGTCGACGCGACCTGCACCGCCGTCGGTGTCCCGATCGCGCCGGAGCGGATCACCTCGAGGCGGGCCGCGTGTCCCGGCATGAGCATGTACTGCTCGGCGACCTGCACCAGCCCGGACGATCCGACGGCGCCCCACAGTGAGCGCAGGCCGTCGGCGTCCGGGGCGGGCGGGGTCTCCGCCAGCACCCGGATGCCGCGCTCGACGAGCTCCGTCACGACGCCCGGCATGGCGGGCCACGTCACCGACGCGATGACGAAGTCGGGACGCATCGCGAGCAGCTCGTCGATGGTTCGGACGACGCGCACCCCCCACTCGGCGACCCGCGCCGCGGAGTCGTCGGAGCGCGCGAGAACGGCGACGGCCTCCAGCCGATCCGGGGCGGCCGCGGCCATCCGGAGATGGAACTCCGACCGCCAGCCGGTGCCGATGATCGCGAAACGGACGGGATCTGCCACAGTGCCGACTCCTTTTGTTGCCTTCGGCGCGAAATCCGGCGCCTCGACGATCCTGCGGTCCGGCGTGCACCGAGTCAAGCCCGGAGACAGGTCAGGCCGGGAACGCGCGCACGCGTTCGCGAGACTGCACCCGACCTCCGACAGTGCGCCCGGTGTAGGCCCGGCACAACGGCGGCGGGCGACGGCGCTCGGCGAGGTTGTCACCATCGCACAAGGGAGTTGGTCCCGTGTTAGAGGACTCCTACCGTGAAGGGCACACTTCCCCGCTTCCCGGAAAGGCCCGTGATGACTGACACTGTCGCCCGCCCGAAGACCCCCGCCACCGATCGGCGCACCCCCGCCGGCGGCGCGCCGACCGCGGCCCACACACCCGCCGAAGCCCACGAGGCCCGCATCGACGTCGACGCCGTCGGCAGCATGCTGCTCGGCACCTGGGCCGACACCCGCCGCGAGGCGCGCGAGATGATCAAGGATCCGGCGTTCTGGCGGATCGACGGCCAGTCGGTCGCCGATCACCGGGAGCGGGTCATGGGGCAGGTGCGCCTGCTCGCGCAGAACGGCGTCTCGAAGCGCGCGCTGCCCACCCAGTACGGCGGCCAGAACGACAACGGCTCGAACCTCGCCGGCTTCGAGGAGCTCGTCCTCGCCGACCCGAGCATGCAGATCAAGTCGGGGGTGCAGTGGGGACTGTTCGGCTCGGCGGTGCAGCAGCTGGGCACGAAGCACCACCACGACCTGTGGCTGGAGGACATCGCCGAGGCGAAGCTGCCCGGTGCCTTCGCCATGACCGAGATCGGCCACGGCTCGGACGTCGCCGCCATCGGCACGACCGCGACGTATGACGCCGAGACAGAGGAGTTCGTCGTCAACACCCCGTTCCGCGCGGCGTGGAAGGACTACCTCGGCAATGCCGCCGTGCACGGCCAGGCGGCGACCGTCTTCGCGCAGCTCATCACGAACGGCGTGAACCACGGCGTGCACTGCTTCTTCGTGCCGATCCGCACCGCCGACGGCGAGCTGCTGCCCGGAGTGCAGAGTGAGGACGACGGCGTGAAGGGCGGCCTCAACGGCATCGACAACGGCCGGCTCGCCTTCGACGCCGTCCGCATCCCGCGCACCAACCTGCTCAACCGCTACGGCGACGTCGCCGCCGACGGCACCTACTCCAGCCCCATCGAGAGCACCGGGCGCCGGTTCTTCACGATGCTGGGAGCACTCGTGCAGGGTCGCGTGTCGCTGGACGGTGCAGCGACGGTGGCCTCGTCGCTGGCGCTGACCATCGCGATCACCTACGCCAACGAGCGCCGCCAGTTCGACTCGGGCGCCGGCACCGACGAGGTCGTCCTGCTCGACTACGGCAAGCACCAGCGCCGTCTGCTCCCGCGCCTGGCGCAGACCTACGCCCAGTTCTTCTCGCACGACGAGCTGCTCCGTAAGTTCGACGGCGTCTTCGGCGGCACCTCGGACACGCCGGAGGAGCGCGAGGACCTCGAGACCCTCGCCGCCGCGCTCAAGCCGCTGTCGACCTGGAACGCCCTCGACACCATCCAGGAGGCACGCGAAGCGTGCGGCGGGTCGGGCTTCATGGCGGAGAACCGTCTCGTCGGGCTGCGCTCCGACCTCGACATCTACGTCACGTTCGAGGGCGACAACAACGTCCTGCTGCAGCTGGTCGGCAAGCGCCTGCTGGGTGACTTCGCCACCCAGTTCAAAGGCGCGGATGCGGCGACGCTCGCCCGGTTCGCCGTCGGGCAGACGGCGGGCAAGGTGTTCCACGGGGCGGGCCTGCGCAGTCTCGGCCAGACCGTGGCCGACTTCGGCTCCACGGCCCGCTCGGTGGAGCTGGGGCTGCGCGCCGAGCAGCAGCACGAGCTGCTGGCCGGACGCGTGGAGCAGATGGTCTCGGACGTCGCGGGGGCGCTGCGCCCGGCATCCAAGCTCTCCCGAGAGGACGCCGCTGCCCTCTTCAACGAGCACCAGGCCGAGCTGATCGAGGCGGCACGCGCACACGGCGAGCTCCTGCAGTGGGAGGCCTTCTCGGACGCCGTCAAGAGCATCGACGACGCCGGCTCGCGGCAGGTGCTGACCTGGCTCCGTGATCTGTTCGGCCTGCACCTGATCGAGAAGCACCTCGCCTGGCACCTCATCCACGGGCGACTGTCGACGCAGCGCGCGGCCGCCGTCTCGAAGTACATCGACCGGCTCTGCGGCCGGCTGCGTCCGCACGCGCAGGACCTCGTCGACGCGTTCGGACTCGAGCCCGAGCACGTCCGCGCCCCCATCGCGTCGGGTGTCGAGCGTCGTCGTCAGGACGAGGCGCGGGCGTACTACGCCGATCTCGACGCGCGCGGCGCGGCGCCGGTGTCGGAGAAGTCGCTCAAGGGGAGGTGACGGTCGGGGCCCGTCGGTAGCCTGGCTCCGTGGATCTGCGAGTCGGCCCCGACGGCCTCACCCGGTGCGCCTGGGTCGGCGACGACCCCGAGTACCGCCGGTATCACGACGAGGAGTGGGGCCGGCCGCTGCACGGCGACCGGCCGCTCTTCGAGAAGATGAGCCTCGAGGGCTTCCAGGCCGGCCTCTCGTGGATCACGATCCTGCGCAAGCGTCCGCGGTTCCGCGAGGTGTTCGCCGGTTTCGAGCCGCAGGCCGTGGCCGCCTTCGACGACGCCGACATCGAGCGGCTCATGACGGATGCCGGCATCATCCGCAACCGCGCGAAGATCCTGGCGACGATCGGCAACGCCCGCCTGGTTACCGCGATGGCGCCCGGCGAGCTCGACGCGTTCATGTGGTCGTACGCTCCCGCCCCGGGTCGGCGCCCGGCGAGCCTCGCCGAGGTGCCCGCGACGACCGCGGCATCCGATGCGCTCTCGACGGCGCTCCGGAAGGCGGGCTTCCGCTTCGTGGGGTCGACGACGATGTACGCGCTGATGCAGTCGACCGGGATGGTCGACGATCACGTGGCGGGATGTCACCGGTCGGGAGCAGACTGAGCGCCATGGCCAGCCACGTCGCAGACTCCCATGACGTCATCCGAGTGATCGGCGCGCGCGAGAACAACCTGAAGGACATCCACGTCGAGATCCCGAAGCGCCGGCTCACCGTCTTCACCGGCGTGAGCGGGTCGGGCAAGTCGTCGCTCGTGTTCGGCACGATCGCGACGGAATCGCAGCGGCTCATCAACGAGACCTATCCGACGTTCGTGCAGCAGTTCATGGGACAGCTGAACCGCCCCGAGGTCGACGGTCTCGAGAACGTCAGTCCCGCGATCATCGTCGACCAGGAGCGCATGGGCGCCAACGCCCGCTCGACGGTGGGCACGGCCACGGACGTGCATGCGATGCTGCGCGTGCTGTTCAGCCGCCTCGGGCAGCCGCACGTCGGGTCGCCGCAGGCGTTCTCGTTCAATGTGCCGTCGGTGTCCGGGTCGGGAGCCGTGACCCTGAAGGTCGGCGACAAGCAGGGCACGAGGGAGCACCGCACCTTCGAGATCACCGGCGGCATGTGCCCGAGGTGCGAGGGACTGGGCCAGGTGACCGACGTCGACCTCGACGAGCTCTTCGACCGGTCGAAGTCCCTGAACGAGGGCGCGATCACCATCCCGGGTTACAACGTCGACGGCTGGATGGTGCGCGGCATCAGCGAATCGGGACTCGTGGACGCCGACAAGCCGATCGCGGACTACACCGACCAGGAGCTCGCCGACTTCCTGTACAAGGAGCCGACGAAGGTCAAGATCTCGGGCATCAACATGACCTACGAGGGCCTGGTGCCGAAGATCACGAAGTCGATGCTGCAGAAGGACCGTGACGCGCTGCAGCCCCACATCCGCTCCTTCGTCGACCGCGCGGTCAAGTTCCTCGCCTGTCCGGCCTGCGGAGGGACCCGTCTCAACGACGGCGCGCGGTCGTCGAAGATCAACGGGGTGAGCATCGCCGATGCCGCCGCGATGCAGATCACCGATCTCGCCGCCTGGCTCGACACCGTCGACCGGACCGCGGTGGGCCCCCTCCTCGGAGGTCTGCAGAAGACGATCGGGTCCTTCATCGACATCGGTCTCGGCTACCTGTCGCTGGATCGGGCATCCGGCACGCTCTCGGGCGGCGAGGCGCAGCGCACCAAGATGATCCGCCACCTCGGGTCGGCGCTCACCGATGTCACGTACGTCTTCGACGAACCCACGGCGGGTCTCCACCCGCACGACATCCAGCGGATGAACGAGCTGCTGCAGCTGCTGCGCGACAAGGGCAACACGGTCCTCGTCGTGGAGCACAAGCCCGAGGTCATCGCGATCGCGGACCACGTCGTCGACCTCGGCCCCCGCGCCGGCGCGCACGGCGGCGAGATCATGTTCGAGGGCGACGTCGCCGGGCTGCGGGCGTCCGAGACGCTCACCGGCCGCCACCTCGACCACCGTGCCCGGCTGAAGGGCGCGACGCGCGTCCCGACGGGCGCTCTCGAGATCCGCGGGGCGGCGCAGCACAACCTCGTCGGCGTCGACGTCGACATCCCGCTGGGCGTCCTCACCGTGGTGACCGGGGTGGCGGGTTCGGGCAAGTCCTCACTGATCCACGGCAACGTGCCGGCGTTCGACGATGTGGTCGTGGTGGACCAGTCCGCCATCAAGGGATCACGCCGGTCGAGCCCCGCCACGTACACCGGCGTGCTGGACGCGATCAGGACCGCGTTCGCGAAGGCGAACGGCGTGAAGGCGTCGCTGTTCAGCGCCAACTCGGAGGGCGCCTGCCTCGCGTGCAAGGGGCTCGGCGTCATCATCACCAACCTCGGCTTCACGCAGAGCGTCGAGACGCGGTGCGAGGTGTGCGAGGGCTCCGGGTTCAGCGACGCGGTCCTCGAGTACACGCTCGAGGGCAAGAACATCGCCGAGGTCCTCGCGATGTCGGCCGAGGAGGCGCACGGCTTCACGACCGGTCCCGCGAAGGCGACACTGGGGCGCATGATCGACGTCGGGCTGGGGTACATCACCCTCGGGCAGGCGCTCAACACCCTCTCGGGCGGCGAGCGGCAGCGCCTGAAGCTGGCGATCGCGATGGCGAAGAAGGGGGCGATCTACGTCCTCGACGAGCCGACGACAGGGCTCCACCTCGCGGACGTCGACAATCTGCTCGCGCTGCTGGACCGGCTGGTGGATGCGGGGAACTCGGTGATCGTCATCGAACACCATCAGGCGGTCATGGCCCACGCCGACTGGATCGTCGATCTCGGCCCGGGAGCGGGCAACGACGGCGGGCGGATCGTGTTCGAGGGGACGCCGGCAGAGCTGGTGGCGCAGCAGCCGACCCTCACCGGCGAGTACCTCGCACGCTACGTCGCCTCCTGAAACCCCGGACGGCCGGGGCTTCTGCGTGAAAGCGAACCATACATGGGGAGTTCTCCCCACGTCACGCGCTCGAACCGCCCCGGTCTCTCGCTTAGGCTGACCACGATCAGATTCATCTGTGAGCGCCTGATCCAGCAATCAGGTCCCGACGCCACGCACAATGCACGCCCCGGGGGAGGCCGAGCTTCATGAAGTCGTTCGCGTGGCTTCGTGCGCGCCCACGCACGCTCGCATCGGTCGGGGCGGTGACGGTCGCCGCCGTCACCATCGGCGTTCTCGCCGCCACCTATGAGGGCGAACCGACGACCGAGGTGGATCTCAACGACGGCGGTGTGTGGCTGACCAAGCAGTCGAGCCTGCTCGTGGGTCACTTCAACAACGAGTCGCGGCTGCTCGACGGCGGCCTCCGCACGCTGTCGGCCGAGTACGACATCGCCCAGGCGGGCAACCGCATCCTCGTGACGGACCAGACCGAGGCCACCGTCACCGCCATCGACCCCGCCCGCGTAGCGCTGTCCGACAGCGCCGACCTCGGTCCCGGGGCGCGCGTCGTCCTGGGCGGACCGACGGTATCGGCCGTTGACGAGACGGGCGCCCTGCGCGTCGCCGCCTTCACGTCCATCGGCGCGATCGGCGCCGAAGCGGGCGACCCGCTCGCCGAACTCGGCAAGGGCGCCGTCACCACGGTGAGCACCTCCGGCACCGCGTACGCGGCATCCCCCGAGGAAGGCATGCTCTACGCCTACGGCGTGGGTCCGGATGCCGCCTTCGTGCAGACCGGCGAACGAGAACTGGAGGGCGTCGAGAAGGACCACACGCTCTCGATGACGGCCGTGGGCGACATCAGCGTCGTCCTCGACCACGACACGTCGATGCTCTACACGAGCGACGGCGTGCAGACCGAGGTCCCCGCCGACGCCGTGCTGCAGCAGCCCTCGAACGCGACGGACGCGATCACCCTCGCGACCCCGACGGAGCTGATGCGCATCCCGCTCGACGGCGGTGAGCCCGTCGTCGTCGACTCCGGCGCCGAGGGCGCCCCGGCCCAGCCGGTGTACGTCGCCGGATGCGCCTACGGCGCCTGGTCGGGGTCGGGCGTGTTCGTCCGCGACTGCGGTGACCAGAAGCCGTTCGTCGAGACGGTCGAGGGGATCGACCCGTCCAGCGACCTCCGCTTCCGGGTCAACCGCGACGTCGTCGTGCTGAACGACGTCTTCGGCGGCGCCGCCTGGATGGCCAGCGACGCCCTGCAGCAGGTCGACAACTGGGAGGACCTCACGCCTCCCGAGGGCGAAGGCGAAGAGGAGGAGGAGACGACCGAGGAGACCATCCAGACGACCCTCCCCGAGCGCACCGACAAGAACACCGAGCCGATCGCGAAGAACGACCGCTACGGCGTCCGGCCGGGTCGCACGACGGTCCTCCCCGTCATCGAGAACGACCTCGACGCCGACGGCGACGTGCTCGTCGCATCCGTCGAGAACGAGCCGTCCTTCGGCGAGATCACGCCGATCTACAACGGCACAGCCCTTCAGATCAAGCTCGATGAGGATGCCGCGGGCACGACCTCCTTCACGTACCAGATCGACGACGGACGCGGGGGCACGGACGAGGCGCGCGTCGACCTGACCGTCAGCCCGCTAGATGCGAACTCGCCTCCCGTGCAGAAGCGGACCACCGCGATCACCGTCGAGAACGGCGGTGTCGTGTCGTACAACGTCCTGACCGACTGGATCGACCCGGACGGCGACGACATCTTCCTGCAGGAGGTCACTCCCGACGGCGGCGACGAAGCCGAGTTCACGTCGGACGGCCAGATCACGTATCGCGCCATCGGCGGCGTGCAGGGCCGCAAGGACGTGCCGATCGCGGTCTCCGACGGCACCGAGCGCGGCGCCGGCATCGCACGCTACGACATCCGGCCCCTCGGCACGACGCTCCCGGTGACGAACGCCGACCACGTCGTGACGCGGGTCGATCGCCCCGTCACGGTGCGACCGCTCGCCAACGACACCAGCACGGGCAGCGAGCTGCTCCGCCTCACCCGCGTCGAGGACGTCGAGGGCGGCCGGATCACACGCGACTATCCCGACAAGTCGTTCACCTTCGAATCGGGCACGGTCGGCACCTCCTACGTGACCTACCTCGCCTCGGCAGGCGCGAACTCCGCGCCCGGCATCGTGCGCGTCGACGTCCTGCCCGACGAGGACGAGGACGTCGTGCCCATCGCGGTGCGGGACGTCGCGCTCCTGCCCGCCGGTGGGGATGTGCTGGTCAACGTCCTCGGCAACGACACGGACCCCGCCGGCGGCATCCTCGTCGTCCAGTCCGTGACGGCCGAGAACGGCAGCGGCGTCGCTGCGGCGGTGCTCGGGCACGAGACCATCCGCGTCAGCGACCAGGGCTCACTCGACCAGCAGGTGCGTCTGACCTACACCATCTCCAACGGGGCGAAGTCGGCCCAGGGCGAGGTGATCGTCATCCCGGTGCCGGCCGCGGAGAAGCTCCGACCGCCGATCGCCGTCGAAGACGAGGCGGTCGTCCGCGTGGGCGACATCGTCACGATCCCCGTGATGAAGAACGACTACCACCCCAACGGCGACGAGATCTCCATCTCGCCCGAGCTCGTTCCGCCGCTGGTCGACGACGAGGACGGCGACCTGTTCGTCTCGGAGAACACGCTGCGCTTCCGGGCGGGCGACGAGGCCAAGACCGTCAACGCGACCTACGAGGTGGTCGACTCCACCGGCCAGCGCGATGCCGCGTACGTGACGATCCGCATCCTGCCGCGCAACGACGACGCGAACGCGGCGCCCCGCCCGCGCGACGTCACCGTCCGCACCCTGAGCGGTTCCAAGGTCACCGTCCCCATCGCCCTCGACGGGATCGACGCGGACGGCGACTCCGTCGAGCTCGCGGGCATCGCGTCCGCCCCGCGCAAGGGCCGGGTGACCTCGGTGGGGGTCGACTCCTTCGTCTACGAGGCGTTCGCGGATGCCGTGGGCGTCGACCGCTTCGACTACCGCGTGCGCGACAATCTCGGCAAGGAGGCGACGGCACGCGTCGAGGTGGGGATCGCGCCCCCGGAGTCGACGAACCAGGCGCCCTACGCGGTCCGCGACACCGTCACCGTCCGGCCCGGTCGTCAGGTCGCGGTGGACGTCCTGCAGAACGACTCCGATCCCGACGGCGACGGATTCGGCTTCGCCGAGAACGCCGTCGAGGTCCCCGACGTGGCCGGGCTGGACGCCGAGGTGTCGGGTGAGCAGCTGCTGATCACGGCGCCCGATGAGGCGATGCAGACGAGCGTGCTCTACACGATCGCTGATTCCCGCGGCCTCGAGGCGACGACCGCCGTCCAGGTGACCGTCGATCCCGACGTGCCGCTGATGCGGCCCATCGCCCGCGACGATCGCGTCCTCGCGGAGGACATCGCCGAGGACGGGACGGTCACCGTCGACGTCCTCGCCAACGACGATGACCCCGACGGCACGCGGGCGGCGCTCGAGGTCACCCTCGGGGCCGGCGCCGGCGACGCACGGGTCCTCGCGGACGGGTCCGTCCGGCTGACCGTGGGGGAGGAGCGCCAGCTCATCACGTACGCCGTGCGCGACCAGGACGATCAGGTCGCCGCGGCCTTCGTCCACGTGCCGGCACTCGGCGACGTGCCCCCGAGTCTGCTCTCGACCACGCCGGTCGAGGTCCCCAGCGGCGAGACCATCGAACTGCCGCTGTCCGACTATGTGCAGGCGTCCGGCGGACGCGACGTGGTCGTGACCGAGGCCGCGAAGGTGGTTGCCGCCCACAGCAACGGCGCCAACCTCGTCAAGGACCAGCGGACGCTCGTGTACACCTCCGCCGACCGGTACTTCGGCGCGGACGCCCTCACCTTCGAGGTCACCGACGGCACGGGGCCGGACGATCCGAAGGGGCGCAAGGCCACGCTGACGATCCCGATCACGGTCCTGCCGCCGGAGAACCAGCAGCCCGAGATGACCGGAGCGTCGATGACCGTCGCACCGGGGGAGGATGCCGCGGTGCTCGGCCTCCGTGAGCTCGCCACCGACCCCGACCCCGGCGATCAGGAGAGGCTCCAGTTCTCGCTCGGCTCCGACGCGCCCTCCGGCATCGACGCGTCCGTGTCCGACGGGCAGCTCCGCGTGGGTGCGGACGCGAACGTCGAGAAGGGCACGCGCTTCACGCTG
The DNA here is from genome assembly GCF_047246565.1 of Microbacterium pasadenense. Classification (NCBI taxonomy): domain Bacteria; kingdom Bacillati; phylum Actinomycetota; class Actinomycetes; order Micrococcales; family Microbacteriaceae; genus Microbacterium; species Microbacterium pasadenense. Next base: position 494,695 of record NZ_JBFOKN010000001.1, read on the forward strand.
AGCGTGAGCGTCACCGACGGCGAGACCGAGCCCGTGGAGGCGTCGATCGCCGTCACGGTGACGGCGTCCACGCGTGAGCTCCCCTCGGTCAACGACGATGTCGTCGAACAGGCGGATCAGGGCGAGTCGATCTCGGTGAACGTGCTCCGAAACGACGTGAACCCGTTCCCCGACACCCCCCTCACGATCGTCGGCACACAGGTGGAGACCGGCGAGGTGACGTCGCTGTCCGCGGACGGCGACAGCGTGAGCCTGGCGACGCCCGGCGACTTCGTCGGCACCGTCGTGGTGCGCTACACCGTCCAGGACAAGACCGAGGACGCCGACCGCCGCGTGGACGGCCGCGTCCGCGTCGTCGTGCAGGGGCGTCCGGATGCCCCGGGCAAGCCCACCGTCACGGCGGTGGAGAGCCGGACCGTGGTGCTCAGCTGGACGCCGCCGGTGGACAACGGACGGCCCATCACCGGCTACACGGTCCGCTCCGACGCCGGCGGCTACAGTCGCGAGTGCGCGTCGACGACCTGCACCCTCGACGGGCTGACGAACAACGTGGAGTACAACTTCTCCGTCACGGCCACCAACAGCGTGGGCGAGTCGGACCGGTCGGTGTCGTCCGAGACGGCGCGCCCCGACGTGCGTCCCGATCAGCCGAACCCGCCCACGCTCGAGTTCGGCGACCGCAGCCTCGAGGTCGCGTGGACGACGCCTCGCACGGAGGGGTCCCCGGTCGAGAGCTTCACTCTCGAGATCTCGCCGGCGCCGCCGTCCGGCGTCGTGCAGCGGACCGGGTTGACCGGCAACTCCACGACCTGGGACGGCCTGCAGAACGGCACGGAGTACCAGGTCCGCGTCCGCGCCCACAACCGCGCGCCCGAACCCTCGGACTTCTCGGCGTGGTCGGCGGGCATGATCCCGGCGGCGCCTCCGGCGGCCCCCGGCGCCCCGACCGTCGCCCGATTGGACCCCGTCGGCAACCAGGCGCAGATGCGGGTGAGCTGGAACGCACCCGCGGAGAACGGCGACGCCATCGCCGGATACGAGCTCAACGTCATCCGCGGCGGCAGCACGGTCAGGACCGTCTCCGTCCCGGCCGGTCAGACCAGCCAGGCAGTCACCGTCGACACCTCGCAGTCCGACTACACGTACTCGGTGCGCGCGACGAACAAGGCGGGCTGGGGAGAGACCAGCCCGCAGTCCGCCCCCCGCCGCGCCTTCACGCCGCCGGGTGCGCCGACGGCCGTGGCGGCTCGCGAAGGCAACAACAGGATCGATGTCAACTGGAGCCCGGGCGCCTCGAACGGCGCGAACGCGGGCGAGATCCGCTACCAGTACAACGTCAACGGCACCGGGTGGCGGGCGGACTGGGTCGCGGGCGGCTCGTCGAGCAGCGGCACCATCGGCAACGGGGTCGTCAACAACAACGGCGCCTACAGCGTCCAGATCAGGGCGGTCGCGACCGCCGACGGCACCACGTACGAGGGCGCCGCGTCCGGGGCATCCAACCAGGTCCGTCCGTACGGGCCCATCGGCAACCCCAGTGCCAAGGCGACCGCCAACGGCCGGACGATCACGATGGAATGGTCCTCGCCGGCACGCAACGGCCGGGATATCAAGACCGAGATCCGCACCGGCGACGGGCGCGGCTGGCGGACTGTGGCCGCGTCGGGACGCGAGTCCTACGACCTCGGCTACAGCACGACCCGCGAGCTGAATGTCCGGACGACGGCGGCAGGGCAGACCACGACCGCCAATGACAGCGCCACCACGGTCGCCGAGCCGCCGCCGCCGCAGCCGAAGGCATGGGTGACCCGCGGAGCGAGGGTTCCCGACTCCTGCAACAACGGGTGTTACCGGTTCGTCCTCAACACCGAGAACTTCCCCGCCGGAAACTACAACGTCATGTGCAAGTACAGCGGCGGCAACGTGAGCGGGACGGCATGGTCGTACAACGTGCCCGCCAATGGCCAGGTCGTCCTCCAATGCTTCCTCGGTGCGGACGGCTACGACGTGTGGGTCGACATCCAGGGCTGGGGCGGCGCCGTCGACACCGAGAAGCGCTGGTGGCCCCGTGGCTGATCCTTCCGAGACGCGGACGAACTTCGAGAGCAAGGACTGAACGAATGAGCATGACCCCCGAACAGGCGGCCTGGTTCCGCGACACGTTCACCCGCCTGGTCGACAACGTCGACCTGGCTGTGATGGGCAAGCGCGAGGTCGTCGGCCTCGTCCTGGCCGCCATGCTGGCCGAGGGGCACGTCCTCCTCGAGGACGCTCCCGGCACCGGCAAGACGAGCCTCGCGAAGGCGCTCGCCGCCAGTGTGCAGGGCTCGTCGACCCGCATCCAGTTCACGCCGGACCTGCTGCCCTCGGACGTCACCGGCGTCACGATCTACGACCAGAAGAACCACACGTTCGAGTTCCACCGGGGTCCCGTGTTCGCGTCGATCGTCCTCGCGGACGAGATCAACCGCGCCTCGCCGAAGACCCAGTCGGCGCTGCTGGAGGTCATGGAGGAGTCCCGGGTCACCGTCGACGGCACCCCGCACGAGGTCGGCCGTCCCTTCCTCGTGATCGCGACCCAGAACCCCATCGAGCAGGCCGGCACCTACAAGCTGCCCGAGGCGCAGCTGGACCGCTTCATGATCAAGACGTCCATCGGCTACCCGTCGCTGGCCGTCGCCGAGCGCATCCTCGCGGGCACGGTGGAGCGGAACCCCTCGTCGCGTCTCAGCCCCGTCATCACCACGCGCGCCGTGGCCGACATGGCCGACCTCGCGGCATCCGTCCACGTCGACCCCGCCGTCGCCCGCTACGCGGCGCAGCTCGTCGAGGCGACCCGCGAGTCGTCGTCGACGAAGCTCGGCGTCTCGGTGCGCGGCGCGATCTCGATGATGCGCATGGCGCGCGTGGTCGCGGCCTCGCAGGGCCGGCACTACGTGATCCCCGACGACGTGAAGGCGCTCGCAGCGCCGGTGTGGACGCACCGTCTGGTCCTCGACCCCGAGGCGGAGTTCGCCGGGACCACCGCGGAATCCGTCATCGAACGCGCCCTCGCAGATGTCGAGGCACCGCTCGCGCGGGCCAGCGCCTGATGACCCTGTCGCCGGAGACGGCCCCCGAGGTGCGGAACGCACCCGGGCCCTCCGGCCTGCCCGAATATCCGGATGCGCCGCCACCCGAGACCGCACCGGTCAGCGCCCCGCAGCTCGCTCCGCGCGAGGCCACCCGAGCGGAGCGCCTCCGCGAGACCGCCGCTGCCTGGGCGCGGATCGCGGGTGCGAAGACGGCCGTCGTCGCCCGAGTCGTCCGACCGATCGGGTGGATCGTCGTCGGGCTCGCCGTCGCGCTGTGGATCACGACCCTCACGCTCGGGTGGGAGGAGGCCCTCGTCGCCGCCGTCGTCGCGACGGTGATCGCGCTCCTGTGCGTCGCGTTCCTGTTCGGTCGCACCGCCTACCAGGTCGAGCTCGACCTCACCCGGACGCGCGTCGTCGTGGGCGAGCGGGCCGTCGGCGCGCTCACACTCGCGAATCGCACGTCGCGGCCGCTGCTGCCCGCCGAAGTGGTCCTGCCGGTCGGCTCGGGCCGCGGCGTCTTCTCGGTGCCGCGGCTGTCCGCCGGCGAGGTCCACGAAGAGCTCTTCGCCATCCCCACCACGGCGCGCGGCGTCCTGGCGGTCGGCCCGGTCAGCGTGCTCCGCGGCGACCCGCTCGGGCTCTTCGAGCGCACGAACGACCGCCGCCAGGCGGTGGACCTCTTCGTCCACCCGAAGACCTCTCTTCTCGAAGGGCTCTCGCTCGGGCAGATGCGTGATCTCGAGGGCCTGCCGGATCAGCATCTCGCCCGCGACGACGTCTCCTTCCACGCGCTGCGGGAGTATCAGCCCGGTGACGACCTCCGTCACGTGCACTGGAAGTCGACGGCGCGGGTCGGCGATCTGATGGTCCGCGAGTACGAGCAGACACGCCGGTCGCACTTCGTGGTCGCCCTGTCGACCCACCCCGGCGAGTACCGCGACCCCGAGGAGTTCGAGACGGCCATCTCCGTCGCCGGCTCCATCGGCCTGCGTGCGCTGCGCGACTCGCGGACGCTCGATGTCCGGACCTCCGCCGGCAAGATCCGCGCCGAGTCGGGTCGGCGCTTCCTCGATTCCCTGTCGGCGCTCGAGCCGAGCCGGCCCCGTGAGGGCGGCATCGTGGCGCTCGCCGGCGTGCTGGCGACGCATGCGCCGGATGCCGCGGTCGCGGTCCTCATCTGCGGCTCGCTGGTGGACGCCGGCGAGCTCCGCCTCGCGTGCTCGCGTGTTCCGTACGGCGTCCGCGCGCTCGCGATCATCGCGGACAGCCGCGTCGACAGCCCCGTGCTGCGCCGCGTCGGCGACGCCGACGTGGTCGCCCTGGGCGCCCTCGATCAGCTCCCGAGCGCGATCCGGAAGGTGCTGTCGTGAGTCGCGTGACCGGGGTGAAGCTGCCCGGGCTGAACCTCGCCGGCATCGACGTGCGACGCCTGATCACCGATGTGGCGGCCGTCGTGCTGCTCCTGGCGGTCGGCATCATCGGCTTCGCGACCACCTTCGAGACCGGCCAGTATCTCGTCGCCTCGATCGGCGCCGTCGTCCTCGGGCTGGCCCTGGCCTTCGTCGGGCAGCGCCGGCGCTGGGGCGTCCTGACCCTCAGCGGCGCGACCGTCGCCGTGTACTTCCTCCTCGGCGGTGCCCTCGCGCTGCCGCACACCGCGTTCTTCGGCGTGATCCCGACCCTGGAGACCTGGCGACAGCTCGCCGTCGGCGTCATCACGGCGTGGAAGGATCTGCTCACCACCGTGCCGCCGGTCGCGGCGAGCGACGGGCACCTGATCGTCCCGTTCCTCATGACCCTCGTCGCGACGGTGCTCGCCGCCTCGCTCGCGCTGCGCGCCCGGCACGCCGTGTGGGCACTCCTGCCCCTCGCGCTGTACGTCGCCCTCGGCATCCTGCTCGGCACGGCGGAGCCCGCGGCGCCGATCGCGCAGGGTCTGCTGTTCGCCCTCGTCGCCGTGGTGTGGCTCGGGCTCCGCGCCCTGTGGAGCCCGGAGCGGGCCGCGGTCGTCGCCGCGGAGCCCGGCGAAGGCGCCTCGAACGCCGCGCGGACACGTCGGCTCGTCTCGGGCGGGCTGGTCCTCGTCCTCGCCGCCGGTGCCGGCGCGGCGGCCGCGGCTTCCGCCGCACCGCCCGTGCAGCGTTACATCCTCCGCGACTTCGTGATCCCGCCGTTCGACATCCACGACTACGCCAGTCCGCTGCAGTCCTGGCGCATGTTCGTCCGCGACCACGAGACCGATCCGCTCTTCACCGTCTCGGGTCTGCCCGAGGACGGTCGCGTCCGGCTCGCGACGATGGACGCCTATGACGGGATCGTCTTCAACGTCGCCGACGACGGTGCCGGGTCGTCGAGCGCCTTCACCGCCGTCCGGTCCAACATGTCGCCGGCCGCGGAGGGCGACGAGACGACAGTGCGCGTCGAGGTCGCCGAGCTCGACGGCGTGTGGATGCCGTCGGTCGGGTCCGCCACCGAGTTCGCCTTCGACGGCTCCCGCGCGAGCGACCTGCGTCGCGGCGCCCACTTCAACGACGCCACCGGCACGGCGGTGACGACGGCCGAGCTCCGTCCGGGCGACGCCTACACGATCGACACCGTCATCCCGGCGATCCCCGAGGACGAGGCTCTCGCCGACGTCCCGTTCGCGCCGCTGAAGATGCCCAAGCAGAGCGGCATCCCGCAGTCGCTCAGCGAGCTGGCCTCGGACGCCACCGAGGACGCCGAGACACCCATCGAGCGGGCCCGGGCGCTGGAGGCCTGGCTGCAGAGCGACGGGTACTTCAGCCACGGCCTCGCGGACGACGTCTACTCGCCGTCCGGGCACGGCTCGGCCCGCATCACGCAGCTCGTCAGCGGCGAGCAGATGGTCGGCGACGACGAGCAGTACGCCGTCGCGATGGCGCTGATGGCGACGCAGCTCGGCATGCCCGCCCGCGTCGTCATGGGCTGGTATCCCGACGAGGAGGAGCGCAGCGCGAACGGCGTCTTCACCGCGACCGGCGACAACCTGCACGCCTGGGTGGAGATCGCCTTCACGAGCCACGGGTGGATCCCGTTCGACCCGACCCCCGACGAGGACAACGAGCCGAGCGAGCAGAACACCAAGCCCCGCGCCAACCCGAAGCCGCAGGTGCTGCAGCCGCCGCCTCCCGCACAGGAGCCGGCGGAGGCGCCCCCGGCCCCCGCGGAGGACCGCGGGCAGGACGACGAGGAGGAGCCCGCGGAGAACTGGCTCGGGCCGATCCTGCTCTACACGGGCATCGGACTCGGCACCCTCGCGCTGCTGCTCTCGCCGTTCCTCATCATCGGCGCCCTCAAGGCTGCCCGTCGCACCCGTCGCCGGAGCGCGGAGCGCACCGCCGATCGGATCTCGGGCGGCTGGGACGAGCTCGTCGACCGTGCCGTCGACTACCGCGTTCCGGTCGCTGCCGGAGCGACGCGCGTGGAGAGCGCCGAGATGCTCGGTGAGGCGCTCGACGAGGCGCGCGTCACGACCCTCGCGACTCGTGCGGACGCCGAGGTGTACGGGCCCGGCGATCCCTCGCCCGAGGACGTCGAGGCCTTCTGGCGGGAGGTCGACGAGATCGTCACCGGGCTCGCCGGGGGCCGCGGCTTCTGGGCGCGGCTGCGCGCACGGCTGAGCCTGCGATCGCTTCGCCGGTCGCGTTCGGGGCGGAGGTGACGCGCTGATGGGTCGTTCCGCTGCCGCGCTCAGCCACCGCGTCTCCGCGGTGGCGATCGACCTCGCCATCTCGGTGGCGGTCACGGCGGTCGCCTCGAGCCTCGTCGTGACGCTCTCGGTCCTGACGGACGGCGCCGTGCCCCTGGCCGCGCTGGCGCCGACCGCCGCCGGTGTCGCACTCGGCTGGTTCGTCGTGCAGACCGCGATGCAGGGACGGAGCGGCTCCCTCGGGATGCGCGTCATGGGCCTGCGCCTCGCGCACGCCGACGACGACGATGATCTCGGGTTCGCTCGCGCCCTCGGCCGCAACGTCCTCTGGGTCCTCACCGCATCGGCCGTCGTCGGCCTGTTCTCGCCCCTCTTCGACCCGTCCTCGTGGCGCCGCGGCTGGCATGACCTGGCCTCCGGCGCCGTGATGACGGATGCCGTGCCGGTACGGCCCGCGGCGACGGCACCGGCGCGGATCGAGCCGGCGCTGCGCCGGTCCGTCGCGCCGGCGCCCATCGGAGGCGCGACCCGCGTCCCGCCGCAGCCGGCCGTGATCGCCCTGGCATCCGCTCCACCGCGGGGGCCCGTTCCGGTGCGCGCCGAGAAGGTTGCGGCGCCCGCCGCAGCCGCACCCGCACCCGCGTCGTGGGCGCCGGCGTCGCGGGCGGCCGGAGCCGTGCCGCGCACCCTGCCGGTGGACGTCATCTCGACCGTGCCGGGAGTCCCCACGCGCAACGGCATCCGTCCCAAGGCGCACCCCTCCAGTGCGCCGACGCTGGCGATGCTGGTCTGGGACGACGGCACGCGCCACACCGTGTACGAGGCGACACTGTTCGGGCGCAGTCCCGTGGCCGAGCCGGGTCTGCAGGCCGTGCCGGTCCGCGACGAGACCCTGTCGATCTCCAAGACGCATTTCGAGATCGGCGCGGACGAGCGAGGCGCCTGGGTGCTCGACCGGCACTCGCTGAACGGCGTCGTCGTCGTGCGCTCCGGTCAGCCGCAGCGGATCGTCCCCGGGGAGCGTGCGCGACTGTGGTCCGGCGACGTCCTCGAGGTCGGCGATCGTCGCGTGACCGTGGAGGGTGCCCGGTGACGGCGCGGGTGATCGACGTGCGCATCGGCGCGGCGACCCATCCAGGGCTGCGTCGGCGGGTGAACGAGGACTCCCATCTGGCCCGGTACCCCCTCTTCCTCGTCGCCGACGGCATGGGCGGTCACGATGCCGGCGCGGCCGCGAGTCAGGCGGTGATGGCGGAGTTCGGGCTGCTGGCGGGTTCCGCGACCGTGGGGATCGACGCGATGCGCGACGCCCTCGCCCGGGCGCGGGTCGCGGTCGAGCGCATCGGCCACCAGGGTCGTGCCGCCGGCACCACGCTGAGCGGCGTCGCGGTCACCGAGGTCGGCGGATCCGGATACTGGCTGACGATCAATGTGGGCGACTCGCGGACCTACCGCTACGCGGACGGCCTGCTCGAGCAGATCAGCGTCGACCACTCCGTCGTGCAGGAGCTCATCGACGCGGGCGTCCTCGACGGCGAATCGGCCGGCCGCGACAGTCGGCGCAACGAGATCACCCGCGCGATCGGCGCGGGCAGCGGCGGCGAGGCGGACTTCTGGCTCGTCCCGGCGGAGCCTGGCGACCGCATCCTGATCTGCTCCGACGGACTCTCGGGAGAGGTGTCGGCGGAGCGGATCGCCGAGGTGCTCGGCGACGTCCCGCGCGCGGAGGATGCCGCCACCCGACTGGTCCACGAGGCGATGCTGCACGGCGGCCGGGACAACATCACGGCGGTCGTGGTCGACGCCCTGAGCGTGGCAGGGCACGATGATGATGCGTACGAGACGGCTCCCGCGGGCGCCGTCTCGGAGGCAGACGGAGACACACGACCGCGTTCTGCGGCGAAAGGGGGCGCGTGATGCGCGGAGTGCGATATCAGCCGGATGGAGCCGCGGGGGCGTGGCGTGCCGCGGTGACCGGCACGGCGCTCGCGGTCCTTCCACCCGAAGTCACCCCGCACGCGGTCGAGGCGGTCTGGCGCCGGCTGGACGGCGGCGGCATCGGCGCCATCCTGGAATCCCTCACGGGGGCGTTCGGCACGTCGCTGACGGCGATCCCTCCCTTCGGGCTGGCCGTCGCCGAGGGTGACGGCGTGCGCGTCGCCGCTCGCGGACCGGTCGAGCTCATCATCGAGACCCCCTCTGGCCCGGAGGCCGTCTCGGGCGCGGGTGTGTCCACCTGGACGGAGCGCTTCATCGCCGGCGCGACCCGGGTGAGCGTCGATCTCGGCGCGGACGGCGCCGCGGATCCGCTCCCCATCGACTCGGGCGTCGTTCCGATCGCGAGTCTCGTCCTCACCCTCGACGCAAGCGACGCGTCCGCCGACGCCCGCTCGGCCGAGGTCCCTCGGACCGCGCCCGACGTCCCGGTCGCCGCTGCCGTGCCGGCATCCCTCGCGGATGCCGCGGACCCGACGCCGCGCGTGGTCGAGCCCCCGGTGGTTCCCGAGCCCGTGCTCGCGGCCGTGCCGGTGCCCGAGCCCGTGCCTGTGCTTGAGCCGGAACCGCTCGCGGCGCCGGAAGCGGACCCGGAACCGCCGGCAGCGCCGGAGGCGGACCCGGAACCGCTCGCAGCGCCCGAAGCGGACCCGGAACCCGAACCTCTCGCAGCGCCGGAGGCGAACCCGGAATCCGAGCCTCTCGCGGCGCCGGAACCTCCGCCCGCGCCGGTCAGCGCCGACACGGTCGCGGGATTCGACGACCCCGTCCTCGGCGAGACGATCGCCAGTCCCCGCAAGCCGGCGACGTCACCCGCGCCCGCCCTCCTCGAGGTGCCGGCGTTCCCGCCGTTCGTCGCACCGGCCCCACCTCTCCCCGGCCAGCTGGGCGACCACGACGGCGCGACGATCTCGGTCGCCGAGGCGCGTGCGCTCCGGGGTGAGGCGCCGGTGTCGTACGAATCGATCGACAACGTGCCCGGCCGAAGCCCGTCGCAGGGACGCATCCGCCTCGCCGACGGCCGGACGTTCGAGCTCGAGCGGACCGTCATCATCGGTCGGCGCCCGCGCTCGACCCGGCCCGCGGAGGCGGAGCTGCCCACCCTCATCGCCGTGGACGGACCGCAGCACGACATCTCGCGCAACCACGTCGAGATCCGGGCCGAGGGCGAGCACGTGCTCGCGATCGACCTCGCCAGCACCAACGGCACCGTCCTCCTGCGCGGCGGGCACGACCCCGTGCGCCTGCACCCGAACGAGCCGACCATGGTGGTGAACGCCGACGTCCTGGACCTCGGCGACGGCGTGACGCTGACCTTCGAGGATCTTCCGTGAGTTCGAAGCGCGCTCCCGCGCCCCCGCCGCAGCTGGCGGGCTTCAGCTATCAGCAGGTCCTCGGCTCCGGCGGATTCGCCGACGTCTACCTGTACGAGCAGGCGCTGCCGCGTCGCCGCGTCGCCGTCAAGGTGCTGCTCGCCGAGAAGATGACGGGCGGTGCGCGCGAGCAGTTCCAGGCCGAGGCGAACGTCATGGCGATGCTCTCGACCCACCCTGCGATCGTCACGATCTACCAGGCGGGAGTGTCCGACGACGGTCGGTCCTATCTCGTCATGGAGTACTGCTCCAAGCCGAACCTGCAGGTGCGCGCGCGGAGCTCTCCGATCTCGGTCGCCGAGGCGCTGCGCGTCGGCATCCAGGTCGCGGCGGCGGTCGAGACGGCTCACCGCGCCGGCATCCTGCACCGCGACATCAAACCGGCGAACATCCTCGTCACGGAGTACAACCGCCCCGCGCTCACCGACTTCGGCATCGCGACGACGGCCGACGGCGCCGACCCGGCGGCGGGGATGTCGATTCCGTGGTCGCCGCCGGAATCCTTCGCCGACAATCCCGAGTTCACCGTCCGATCCGACGTGTGGGCGCTCGGCGCCACCGTCTACAACCTGCTCTCCGGTCGCTCGCCCTTCGAGGTGCCGGGCGGGCGGAACGGCGGCGCCGAGCTCATCCGGCGCATCGAGGGCGAGCCGTTGCCGCGGCTGGAGCGCCCCGATGCGCCGGCATCGCTGCAGCTCGTGCTCGAGCGCGCGATGGCCAAGCGCGCCGGTGACCGCTTCGAATCCGCGGTCGCCTTCGCCCGCGCTCTGCAGAAGGTGCAGATCGAGCTCGCGCACTCCGTGACGCCGATCGACATCCTCGACGACTCGCCGCCGGCGGAGGAGGAGGAGGACGACGGCGAGCTGACCCGCGTGCGCGGGATCGTCTCGATCGATCCGCACACCGCCCCCGCGGCCGGCCCCACCTGGGAGCGGAGCGCGTACGCCGCGCAGGTGCAGCCGGAGACGACGGGGGCGGATGCCACGATGCTCCGCGCGCCCACGTCCATTCCGCCGGCGCACACGGCCACGACCGCCGTCGACGACGGCACGATCGTCCGCGGGCCGCGGAGCGTCCCGCCGCAGGGGACGATCCCGGGCGCGACGGCATCCGCCGCTCCCGCGGCGACCGCGCCGGGCATGCCTCCGGGGGCGCCGTCCGCCCCGGCGGCGACGTCGCGTCGCGGCCTGTGGGTCGGGCTCGGCATCGCGGCCGCCGCGATCGTGATCGTCGGGATCGTCGCGACCGCCAGCCTGCTCGCGCCGCCCCCCGACGAGACCTCGCCCGCGCCGTCGACCTCCGCGGCACCGCCCCAGCCGCAGGATCCGGTCGCGGGATTCGTGCCGGCGCCCGAGGACGGGTCAGGCCGTATCGACGGCGATCAGGTCGTGTTCCGCTGGAACAATCCCGACCCGCAGGACGGGGACAGCTTCATCTGGCAGCGGGTGCGGCTCGACGGCGGTGGCGGCGATGCCCGGAACGTGCCCGACCCGACCGTGACGGTGTCGCTGGACGGCGACACCCAGGTCTGCATCGACGTCGCACTGCGTCGTGCCGACGGCACGGTCAGCCAGGAAAGCCGCATCTGCGTGGCCGAGTGACGCGGCATCCGTCGGGCCGCGGCTGACCTCAGCCGCGGTCGAGGACCTTCACGATCACCGACCGGCGCCGCAGTTCGGCGACCGTGCGGGTCTCCTCGTCGACGTCGCGGCCGAGCGCCTTCACGTCGGTCACGACGAGGACGTCGCCCGCGCCGAGGCGGCCGAACAGCCGGGTGAGACGGTCCTCCCAGGTCTCGCCGGTCTCGGGCGCCGGGTGCCGGAAGCCCTCGATCGGGACGCCGAAGCGCGCCAGCGCCTCGCGCTGGGTGAAGATGCTCGGCATGTCGGGCCGTGAGACGACCAGGCCGACGAGCCGTGCGCCGGTCGGCAGGGCCAGCCACCATTCCGGGTTCGGCTGGATCTGGGCGAAGCCGGGACCGACATCGCCGGGCTCGGCGGGGAGCGCGATCGTGTGCGACTCGGCGTAATCGCCGGGGGCGTGCTCGCCGGTTGCTGCGTCCACTCTGTCTCCTTCGGCCGTCCGTCCATTCTTGCCGACGACACCGTTCCGCGCCTACGCCGGATGGGTGGAGGCGCGGCATCCGGCATCCGGCACCCGGCACCCGGCACGCGAGCACGACAGGCGCAGCGGGCGCAAGCACCTGCAGCCGGACCGCGCGCGGGAGTACCGTCGCGGCATGACCTTCAATCCCGATGCCGACGTCACCGGCAGAAGCGCGAAGCGGCGGGGCGGCCGCGGCCCCGTGATCGCCGGCGGCGCCGGCGTGCTCGGCATCGCCGTCGTCGTGATCAGCCTCCTCACCGGGCAGGACTTCAGTGCGCTGCTGGGCGGCGGCGGTCAGCAGGGGGCGGCCGAGCCGGGGACGGCCATCGAGGGCTGCGCGACCGGCGAGGACGCGAACACCGACGACGCCTGCCGCCTGGACGCCGGCGAAGAGGTCATCAACTCCTTCTGGGAGGCGACGCTCGAGGGGTATCGCGCGCCCGAGCTCGTGATCGTCGAGCAGCAGACGTCCACCGCCTGCGGCACCGCGTCCAACGCGACCGGACCGTTCTACTGTCCGCCCGAGGAGACGGTCTACGTCGATCCCACGTTCTGGACGATCATCCGCGAGCAGCTCGGCGCGGAAGCCGGCGACCTCGCCCAGCTGTACGTCCTCGCGCACGAGTACGGGCATCACGTGCAGCAGCTGCGCGGCACCTTCGAGGAGCATCCGCGCGAGGGCACCGGGGAGGACAGCAACGCCGTCCGCACCGAACTGCAGGCCGACTGCTTCGCGGGAGCCTGGGTGGCCGATGCCGCCGAGCAGGAGGACCGGAACGGCGTCCCCTACCTCCAGGAGCCCACCCAGCAGCAGATCGACGACGCGCTCGCCGCGGCTGCGGCGGTCGGCGACGACCACATCCAGTCCCAGTCCGGCAGGGTCAACCCCGAGAGCTGGACGCACGGGTCGAGCGAGCAGCGGCAGCGCTGGTTCATGAACGGCTACCGGGGCGGCGTGAACGACTGCGACACCTTCGCGGCATCCGGCGGCGAGCTGTGAGGCCGCAGGCGTCGCTCGACGGCATCCTGTATCCCGGGATCGAACCCTACGAGACCGGTGAGCTCCTCGTCGACGGGCAGCGCGTCTCTTGGGAGCAGTCCGGCAATCCCGACGGCAAGCCGGTGATCTTCCTTCACGGAGGTCCCGGCGCCGGGACCTCGCCGTGGCACCGCCGCTTCTTCGACCCGGAGCGGTACCGCATCGTCCTCATGGATCAGCGCGGCTGCGGCCGCAGCACCCCGCACGTGAGCGAACCGGATGCCGACCTCGCGTCGAACACGACGTGGCATCTCGTCGCCGACATCGAACTGCTCCGGACGACGCTGGGCATCGACACCTGGCAGGTCTTCGGCGGCTCGTGGGGGAGTGCCCTCGCGCTCGCCTATGCGCAGACCCATCCCGCCGCGGTGTCCGAGCTCGTCCTCCGCGGGATCTTCACCCTGCGCGACGCCGAGCTCGAGTGGTTCTACGAGGGCGGCGCCGCGGCCGTCTTCCCCGACCAGTGGGAGGGGTTCGTGGCCCCGATCCCCGAGGGGCAGCGGTCGCACATGATCGCCGCGTACTCCCGGCTGCTCGCCGACCCCGACCCGGCGGTGCACGTCCCGGCCGCCGTCGCCTGGACGACGTGGGAGGCATCCACCCTGACGCTGCACCCGGATCCGATCCTCGTCGCGTCGATGGCGGAGGATGCGAGGGCCACCGCATTCGCGCGGATCGAGAACCACTACTTCGTCAACAGGGGGTGGTTCACCCCGGGTCAGCTCATCGATGGAACGGATGCCATCCGCCACATCCCCGCGGTGATCGTGCAGGGCCGCTACGACATGTGCACCCCGATGATGACCGCCTGGGACCTGCACCGGGCCTGGCCGGAGGCCGAGTTCGTCGTCGTCGACGACGCCGGGCACTCCGCGAGCGAGCCCGGGATCGCGGCGGCGCTCCGCGCGGCGACGGACCGGTTCGCGGGCTGACCGGGAGCGGCATCCGCCACCGCCGAACGACGTCATCGGCTCACGGTCAGCCGCGACTGCTAGGGTGGAGGAGTTGCGGCGCCTTCCCTGGTGCCCCTCGCGTCGTAGAACGCATCTACCGCTGCCGATCGATCGATCGTCGCCGGCGACTCCTTCTCACGGCGAACCCGTCTGCGCATCCGCACTCGGGACACCGATCCGGGCGACCACGCCCGAGTTAGTTCTTCCATGACTGAACCCACGTTCGGCGCGCTCGGCGTGCCCGCTCCCCTCGTCACCGCCCTGGCGGCCGACGGCAAGACCACCGCGTTCCCGATCCAGATCGACACGCTGCCCGACACGCTCGCCGGTCGCGACGTGCTCGGCCGCGGCCGCACCGGCTCGGGCAAGACGCTCGCATTCTCCATCCCGATGGCCGCGCGACTCGGCCAGGGCCTCGCCGGCGGCACCCGCCGCCGCGGTCGGATCCTCGGACTGGTGCTCGCTCCGACCCGCGAGCTCGCCACGCAGATCGATCGCACGCTGGCACCTCTCGCCGCCGCCTACGGCATGAAGACCACCACCATCTTCGGCGGCGTGAACCAGAACCGTCAGGTCGAGGCGCTCCGCGCCGGCGCCGACATCGTCGTGGCGTGCCCCGGCCGCCTCGAGGACCTCATGAAGCAGAAGCTCGTGAGCCTGGATGCCGTCGAGATCACCGTCATCGACGAGGCCGACCACATGGCCGACCTCGGCTTCCTGCCGGGCGTCACCCGCATCCTCAACGCCACCCCGCAGGACGGGCAGCGGATGCTCTTCAGCGCCACGCTCGACAACGGCGTGGACAAGCTGGTCGGCCGCTTCCTGCAGAACGAGGTCCTGCACTCGGTCGACGAGGCGCACTCGCCCGTGGCCGCGATGACCCACCACGTGTTCCACGTCGGCGGGACCGACGCCAAGAAGGAGCTCGTCCGCACGCTCGCCTCGGGCATGGGACGTCGCATCCTCTTCCTCCGCACCAAGCACGCCGCGAAGAAGCTGGCCCGCCAGCTCACCGCCGAAGGCATCCCCTCGGTCGACCTGCACGGCAACCTGTCGCAGCCGCAGCGCGACCGCAACCTCGCCGCATTCGCCTCGGGCGAGGCGCGCGTGCTCGTCGCCACCGACGTCGCTGCCCGCGGGGTGCACGTGGACAACGTCGAGCTCGTCGTCCACGTCGACCCGCCCATGGAGCACAAGGCGTACCTGCACCGCTCGGGCCGTACCGCCCGCGCCGGCGCCGAGGGCGCCGTCGTCACCATCGTGCTGCCCGAGCAGCGCCGGGACGTCGACGGTCTGCTCCGCAAGGCCGCCATCAGTGTCACGCCCGAGAGCGTGACGGCGACGTCGCCCGCCGTGCTCGAGCTCGTCGGTCCGATCGCCCCGCACGTCACGCCGCAGCCCGTGCAGCAGCAGCAGCAGCAGCGCGGCGGCGGTCAGAGCCAGGGCGCGAACGCGCAGCGCAAGCGCGCCGCCCGTGACGGCCGCTCGGGTCAGGGCGGCCAGGCGCGCGGCGAAGGCCGCGGCCAGGGCCGTGGCGCCGGTGCCGGTCGCACCGCGAGTGCGGGTCGGGCGGGCCAGGGCCAGGCGCCCGCGGCTCGTTCGCACGGAGCCTCGCACGGCCAGGGCGCCGCGGCCGGTCACACCGGTGCCAAGGCAGCCGCTCCCGCCGGGGGCGCACGCCGCACCGGTCGCCGCGCATCGTCCGGCGGCCTGACCGTCGGCTCGGTCGTCCGCCCGAACGGGGGCGCCCGCCGCAGCGGTCGCTGAGCTCATCCTGCGAAGCGCGCGGCGCCCGGGTTCCTCCCGGCGCCGCGCGCTTTCGCGTGTCCGGCGTCCGCGCCGGCCCCACCTGCCCCAGCACCCGCTCTGGCACCCGCGACTGTCCCACCTGCCCCGGCACCGGCGACGGAGATTCCGGCCCGCGCGCCCCGGGTAACCGGTCCCACCCGCGGCGACAGACAGAATCTCCGACACGAGTGCCGCCTCCGTCTCGCCCAGGCCGCGCGCCTCTGCCCGCGTGTGTCCCACGCTTGGCGGCGCCCGCTCGTCGCCTCGCGCCCAGGATCGCGTGCCGGCGTCCGCCCCTGTCCCACCTGCCTCGGCACCCGCGACGGAGATTCCGGCCTGCGTGCGCCGGGTAACCGGTTGCACCCGCGGCGACGGACAGGATCTCCGGCACGAGTGCCGCCGGCTCGCGGCCGGGATCGCGGCGGCGGAGCCGCCGCGGCGGTCAGGCGCCGAAGGCGCGGACCAGGGTGACGGCGAGCCGGCCCCAGTGGCCGTCGATCCGGAACCGGGCGAAGCCTTCCGAGACGGCGGCGCCGGTCCGCGAGGTGACGAACCACGGCGGCTTCGGGAGGAGCGAGAACCGGCTGCGCCCGAGCGACCGCGGGAACGGGCGGAACGGACCCCGCACGACGGTGCGCTCGACGTCGTCCAGCAACAGCGCGTTGTGGACGACGCCGATGCCGCTGGGCGCGTCGTCGACGGTGCCGCCCGGGAAGGCTCCCCAGGTCGCCGTCGGCGTCAGGAACCCGAAGGCGGTCCAGGCGTTGATCGCGACGGTGCCGTACTCGAGTCGCGCGATCGCCTCCTCGAAGCCGCGCCCCAGTGAGCGCTGCGTGCGCGGATCGACGAGGACGTGCGCGCCGAGGGTCCCGGTGAGCCGCTCGTTGGCGTGGGCCACGGCCGCGTCCACGAAAGTCTGACCCGTGCCGGCCAGCTCGATGATCCCGAGCACGGGCGCGAAGTACTCCGTCGTCTCGATCTCGCCGGTCCCGCGGACGATCGCGCGGGTGTCGCCGGCCGACCACACGGCATCCGGGTACGCCTCGCGCACGCCGTGCAGCCGCTTCTCGCTGTCCGGATACCAGACCGCGCGCTGCGGGGTCCTCGCGAAGGCCGCGTGCAACTCGCGCTCGAACTCGACACGCTGATCCCAGTCGCCGCTGACCAGCACCACCTGACCGGCGATGCAGTTGTGGCCACTGTTGTGCAGCCGCATGGTCGCGATGTGCTCGGCCTGGAAGCGCAGGTCCGCACGCGACCAGCGTCCGGGCGCGACGATGATGGGGGAGACCCCGCCGAGCTCCGCAGTGATCGGGACGTCGAGACCACCGCCCACGATGGCGCGGAAGGTCGCCTCGGAGCCCGTGATGTGCACATGATCGATCGCTGTATGCCGCGTCAAGTATGCGCCGATGCCGCCCCCACCGCGCACGATGCGGACGTACCCGGGCCCGGTCAGCGGGGCAAGCGCCTTGGCGAGCACCGGCAGCAGCGCATCCTGCGTCGGGTTGAGTTTCAGGAGGGCGACGCGGTTGAACGCGAGCAGCTCATAGAGGACGTCGAGGAACGGGATCGCGGTCACGTTCCCGGCGCCGAGGACGAGTCCGACACCTCCGGAGGACGACGGATGCCGGGCGGCGAGCCCCGCGGCATCCGTTGCGTGCGCCGGGGTCACGCCCGGTCGCAGCCACACCTCGGTCGTGTATCCGGACAGCAGCAGGTTGTCGGTCGCGTCCCGTGGCGAGGTGGGGACGACGGCGCGGCCGCCGGGAGCTGTGCCGAATCGGATGCCGGCCAGCGGACTCTCCCCGCGTGCGAGTCGGTCGAGGGTCGCGGCGTAGGCGTCGAGCGCGACGATCGCGGCGTAGGGGCCCGCGAGCCACTCCTCGCCGCGCAGCGGATGCCCCGCCGGCAGCCCTTTGCTGTCCGCGGCGATGCGCACCCAGTCCGCCGCGACGACGCCGACGGCCGCGCGGACCTTCAGCAGGAGCGCGCGGCGCGCGGGCAGGGTCCGCCGGGCCCAGCCGCTGGCTCCGGCGCGGAGACGCTCGAGTTCGGCGTCGAGGGTCGCACGGGTTCCGTCGTCCAGCCGGGTCCCCGCCTTTTCCGGGCTCGGCGCGGCGTCGGTCGGTGACGGCGTTGTCATCGGCGCGGCGCGGCGGGCGTCAGATGAGCGACAGCTCGCGCAGCTTGGTCGCCACGTCGTCGTTGCTGGGCTCGACGTGGTGCGTGGCGTCGGGGTAGACGACGACCGGGATGTTCGTCCGGCCCGAGATCTCCCGGGCGATGTCGGCGGCGTCGGGCTCGGCCTCGAGATCCACGTACCGGTAGGCGACCCCGAGCTCGTCGAGCTGCGACTTCGTGCGGCGGCAGTCACGGCACCAATCGGCGCCGAACATCGTGATCTGGTCGGTCTTCTCCGTCATGGTTCCAGGGTACGCCCGGGAGCGACGGCGGCGGCCGTCGAGGCGACGGCGGCGGCACGTCGCGTGCGCTTGGGGGCATAGACGATCAGGGCGTGGAACATGAACCGCACGACGAAGGCGGCGATCAGGGTCAGCGCGGCCGCGAGGACCGCGGGGACGTGCGCGCCCTCCACCAGGACCGAGAGCACCGGGATCCGGATGATGGCCTCGAGGCCGTTGAAGGTCGTCGACTTGAGGAAGCGGCTGCGCATGCGCCCCGACTCGGAGCGCATGTCCGCGAAGACGAGGTACTCGAGCAGGAAGAAGTTCGTGACGATCGTGACGGCGCTCGCGATGACCGCGGCCGGCACGTAGTCCAGGCCGAGCCGGATCAGGCCCCACATGATCACGAGGTTGGCGATCGCGCCGAATCCGCCGACGAGCGCGAACGCCGACATGCGGCCGAACCGCAGCATCGCCAGCTGGGTCAGGAAGCGCACGCCCTGGGTGAAGGTCGCCTTCGACCTGCCGGCGTAGCGCTGCGCGAAGTCGAACGGCACCTCGTCGACGCGCAGCTGGCGACGCGCGAGCACCTCCAGCAGGATCTTGAAGCCGCGGGGGCGCAGCGCCTCGACGTCGACGGCGTCGGTGTCGAGGAGGAAGAACCCGGTCATGGGGTCGGTGCAGCCCGCGAGCTTGCGGGGGAACATCGCCTTGGTGAGGGACGTCGAGACGCGGGACACGGCCGTGCGCGTCGCATCCGCGAGACCTCCCGACGTTCCGCCCGAGGCATACCGCGACGCGATGACGATGTCGACGTCGCCCCGCTCGGCACGCTCGATCATCCGGGGGATGTCCTCGGGCGGATGCTGCAGGTCGCCGTCCATGACGAGGCACCATCGCGAGGTGGCCGCGCGGAAGCCCTCCACGACGGCGCCCCCGAGGCCGGCCGTCGCGACGTCGCGATGGAGGACGCGGACCGGGAACGGGAAGCGAGAGGCCGCAGCCGCGATGATCGCGGCTGTGTCGTCGGTGGAGTCGTCGACGAAGACGACTTCGAACACGCGTCCGTCGAGTGCCGTGCCGATGCGGCGCAGAAGCTCATCGACGTTCGGACCTTCGTTGAAGGTGGGAACGATGATCGACAGATCCATGGGAGCTCGCGATGCTCGGCGGGCACGGGACGTCTCAGCCTACCGGCGGCGATGCCGTGGTGGCTGAGCGGGTCCACAGCGGCATCCGGGAATCCCCTCCGGAGGACGGATGCCGCCGGCGACCGTCTCAGGAGCGGTCCGGCGACCTCCCCTCGGTGCCCGCACCGGCATTGGCGTCCTGCTCGACCACGATCTCCTCGCGCTCCACGGGGATCGTGACGGTCTGGTACTCCGTGACGACGTGCTTGCGCAGGCGGATGCCGCCGCCACCGGCGTCGTCGCTGTCGCCTTCGTCGCGGCTCCTGCCGTTCGGCGGACGGGCGGGATCCTCGTCGCGTGTGCGGTCCGGGCTGTCGTCCTCGCCCGCACGATCGCGGTCATCGTGCCGAACGTCGGACCCTGTCCGGGCGTCGTCTTCCGTCCCCGCCGAGGTGCCCGTCCCGGCCGCAGCTCCCGCCCCCTCACCGGAATCCCCGTCCGCACCGGAGTCGGTGCGGTGGTAGTACGAGTAGAGGTGGTCCTGCTGGGCTTCCGAGACGTCGCCCTCGCCGTCGATGCGCGGCGCGTCCTTCACCACGTCCTTGTGATACCGCACCCGCAGATCGCCGTCGACGACGTCGGCGCCGTCGAGGGGCACGAACGACTCCGACGACCCGAACAGGCCCGTTTTCACCGTCGTCCAGTTGGGGCGCCCGGTCTTCGGGTCGACGTACACCTGTCCCACCGTGCCGATCTTCTCGCCGTCGGGGTCCCGCACAGCGGACCCCGCAAGCCCGGCGATGTCGCGTTCTTCGATCATGTCGTCTCCTTCGATGATGACCTTCGGTGTGGGGGGAGCGGGCTCAGCGGCCCAGGCCCACCCGGTCGATGCGGCGGTGGTACCGCATGCCGGCGAGTCCTCCGAGAACCGCACCGACGAGGGTGAGGATCGCGGCCCCGATCGCGGTGAGAATGCCGGTGGTCGACGCCGCCTCGGGGGTCACCGGGATCTGCGGGAACCCGCCCAGGTTGCCGAGGATGTCCCACTGGCTGCCGGCGATCGCGGTGACGATGGCGACGACGACCGCGATGAGGATGGCCCACAGCCAGACCGCCACGCCCTGCTTGGCGCCGCTG
Source organism: Microbacterium pasadenense (assembly GCF_047246565.1). NCBI lineage: Bacteria > Bacillati > Actinomycetota > Actinomycetes > Micrococcales > Microbacteriaceae > Microbacterium > Microbacterium pasadenense. The sequence goes on from NZ_JBFOKN010000001.1 coordinate 515,371, forward strand.
AACCGCGCCATCCGCCCGGCGACGTAGCCGCCCGCGAAGTAGCCGATGAGCAGGACCAGCGCGATCACGATGATGCCGACGATGCCGGCGGCGCCGGGGTCGTCAGCCGCCGCATCGGCGGCCTCGTCCACCGTCGTGCCGGTGCCGGCGCCGACCGCGGCGCCGATCGCCCCGACCAGGGCGCTCAGGAGCACGACGGTGCCCATGGCGGTGAGCCAGCCGAAGAATGCGGCGCCGAACTTGAACCCGCCGAACTTCTCCCGCTCCCGGTCGAGAACATCGGCCTGCAGCGTCCGGCGGTGGTCGACCGGGACGGCGGCGCCGCCCGATGTCGAGTCGTAGGCGGGAGCGCCGGGCTCCCGCTCCTGCGGAGTGTCCGTCATGGCGCTCACCCTCCTCGTCTCGGCGGCGGCTGTCGGCGGGCTTGCCCGCGACCGTCCCGGCGCGTATCCTCGCCGGCCACCCCCCGGAGAAGGAGGTCGCCCGGAGGCGCGGGGCAAGGTCACGGTTGGGTCACGGCATCCGTCCCCATCTTCTGCGCGGTCTCGCGCAGTCCTAGCCTGTTACCGGTCTCAGTGGGACCGGTAACAGGTTGCCGCAGACCGGCTCGAACGCACTCACCCCTCAACGACGACGGGAAGCCACCATGACGACACGGCACTTCTTCCGAGCGATCGCGGTCTCGGCCGCAGCGGCATTGGCGCTGGGAACAAGCGCCCACGCCGCCTCGGCGCGAGAGGCGGGGCCGGTCGACGCCGGCATCTTCGTCCAGAAGGTCGAGGGACTTCCGACCGACTTCGCGCGCGGCGTCGACGTCTCGTCGTACCTGTCGCTGATCGACTCGGGAGTCGTGTTCCGTGATGAGCGCGGCCGCAAGGCGAACCTCTTCGAGGTGCTCGCCGATGCCGGTGTGACCGACGTCCGGCTCCGGGTGTGGAACGACCCCTACAACTCCGAGACGGGCGACGGCTACGGCGGGGGGACCGTCGACGCGGAGCGTGCGGCGGACATGGGACGGCTCGCCACGAAGGCGGGTCTGGGCGTGCTCGTCGACTTCCACTACTCCGACTTCTGGGCCGATCCGGCCAAGCAGAAGGCGCCGAAGGCGTGGGCCGGGCTCGACATCGACGAGAAGGTGGCAGCGACGACCGAGTACACGACGGAATCCCTCACCCTCATGCGGGACGCGGGTGTCGACGTCGAGATGGTCCAGGTCGGCAACGAGACGACGAGCGGCGTGGCGGGTGAGACCAGCTGGGTGAACATGTCGCGCATCTTCCAGGCCGGGTCCACGGCCGTCCGCGACGTCTTCCCCGACGCGCTCGTCGCCGTGCACTATACGAACCCCGAGCAGGGGCGGTATCCCGACTTCGCCGGCTACCTGCAGGACAACGCAGTCGATTACGACGTCTTCGCGTCCTCGTACTACCCGTACTGGCACGGCACGCTCGAGAACCTGACGCGGGAGCTCAGCACCATCGCCACTCGATTCGGCAAGAAGGTCATGGTGGCCGAGACGTCCTGGGCGCACACGCTCGTCGACGCCGACGGGCATCCCAACGTCATCGACCTCCCCGAGGAGGCGACGCAGTACCCGGTGTCGGTGCAGGGACAGGCCCGCGCGCTGCGCGACGTCATCGCCGCCGTCAACGACGTCCCGGGAGGCGCCGGGATCGGCGTCTACTACTGGGAGCCGGCGTGGCTTCCGGTCGGCCCGCCCCGCGAACTTGCGGCGAACCGGATCCTCTGGGAGCGGGACGGCTCGGGCTGGGCGAGCTCGGCCGCCGGTGAGTACGACCCGGAGGACGCCGGGGAGTACTACGGCGGCTCGGCCTGGGACAACCAGGCGCTGTTCGCCGCCGACGGCCGGCCCCTCGAATCGCTGTCGACGTTCGAGTACGTCTACACCGGCGCGACCACGGAACGTGCGATCGAGTCGCACGATCCCGTGACCCTCACCGTGACGGACGCTGCGGACATCGCCCTCCCCGAGACCGTCACCCTCCGGTACAACGATCTGTCGTCCGCGCAGGTGGGGGTGGAGTGGTCGGATGCCGTCTCGTGGATCACGAGTCCGGGCGAGTACACCGTCACAGGCGTCGCCGCGGGAGGGTATCCGGTCTCCGCGGCGATCGTCGTCACAGCGAACCTCCTGGCCGACCCGGACTTCGAGGGCGCGTCGCCGACGCCGTGGACGGTGACCGGGAGCGGCGGCGCGATCGATTGGTCGGCGGATGCCACGAGCGGCGACCGCGCGTTCAGATTCTGGTCGGACGCCACCTACTCCACCACGGTCACGCAGACGGTCACGGGACTGGAACCGGGGGAGTACACGCTCTCGGCCGTCGCCCATGGCGGCGGCTTCACCGCCGGGACGGCGACGCTGCGCGCCGTCACCTCGGCCGGCACCTTCGAGACGCCGCTCCGGCTCACGGCGTGGGGTGAGCACAACCCGTCGCAGGTGACGGTCACGGTCGGCGCCTCCGGTGAGGCCGTCGTGTCCGGCTCGCTCGAGTCGGTGGGCGCCGGGACCTGGGGCGTGTTCGACGACTTCGCCCTCGTCGCGGCCGGCGGTGCGGGGGACGTCGACACCACGGCCCTCGCCGCCCTCGTGGACCGCGCGGCGGAGATCGACCGGTCCCGTTACACCGATGCCTCCCTCGCTGACCTCGACCGAGCGCTCGAGAAGGCGCGCGTCGTGCTGGCCGCGTCGCGACCGACCGAGGAGCAGGTGTCCGCAGCATCCGTCCTCGTCTCGGACGCGATCGACGCGCTCGCGCTGATCGATCCGCCCGACCCGGCGATCGAGGCCTCGACGCCGAAAGTCACCGGCTCGTTCGTCGTCGGCGAGAAGGTCAGGGTGAGGGTCGACTCCAGCCCGAGGTCGGCGAAGCGGTCGTACCAGTGGTTCGCCGACGGCGCCGCCATCCGCGGGGCGGACAGCGCGCGCTACACGATCGGAAAGGCGATCGGGGGAGCCCAGCTCTCAGTGCGGGTGACCCTCGCGAAACGCGGGTACCAGACGGTCACCGTGTCGTCCGAACCGGTGACCGTCCTCAAGACCTTCGCTGCCGTCTCGACCCCGCGGATCGAGGGGAAGGCGGTCGCCGGGGCGACGCTCTCGGCGTCGGTGAGGGTGAAGCCGGGCGCCGACGCCATCGCGTACCGGTGGAAGGTCGACGGCCGGGCGGTCGCCGGTGCGTCGGGTGCGGTGTACACCGTCAAGAATGCGGACGCCGGCAAGAGGGTGACCGTGACCGTCACCGTGAGCAAGCGCGGGTACGAGAGCGTCTCGACGACATCGGCGGCGGTGCGGATCCGGCGCTGACCCGGCGGGAGGCGTGGCCGTCTGCTCGGCAGGCGGCCGCGGGCTCACGTCTCCGGTCATTGTGAGGGCCGCCGCAGAGGAATACCCTGGCGCTGTTCCGGTGGGGAAGGGGTCGCCATGTCCCGCAATTCGACGACCGCAGCGGTGGTCACAGGGGTGCGGACGGCCTTCGCGGTCGGCGGCGCGCTCGCCGTCATCGTCGGGATCCTCATCCTGGTGTGGCCCGCGAAGACCGCGATGGTCGTCGCGTTCATCATCGCCGTCTATGCGCTCGTCGCCGGGCTGGTCTACCTCGCGACGGGGGTGCTCTCGTCATCCGCCGGCGGCTGGGCGAGGATCGGCCACATCGTGCTCGGTCTGCTCTTCGTCCTGGCGGGGATCATCGCCTTCGCGAACCTGAGCCTCGCCGCCGAGACGCTCGCCGTCTTCGTCGGCGCGCTGATCGGCATCATGTGGATCATCGAGGGAGTCGTCTCGTTGACCACGCTGGGCGCCGGCCGCGGTCGGGGGTGGACGCTCGCCTTCGCGATCCTCAGCATCGTGGCGGGCGTCTTCATCCTGTTCTCCCCGCTGTGGGGTGCGCTGGTGCTGTGGTGGATGCTGGGCGTCTCGCTGATCGTCCTGGGCATCCTGCAGCTCGCCCGGTCCTTCCGGCTGAGAGCGCGGCGCTGATTCACTGCAGTGACGATGTCAGCCGCGCCAGGTTGTCGAGTGTCTTCTCGCCCCACGGTCGGCGCGACCATTCGTCGAGCAGGAGCTCGCGACTCTCCCGTCGGTAGCGATCTTCCACGCGCCGCATCCGTTCGACGAACTCCGCCGAGTGCAGGAGCAGCGACACCTCGGCGTTGAGACTGAAGGACCGGACGTCCATGTTGCTCGATCCGATGATCGCGACGTCCTCATCGATCGTGAAGTGCTTGGAGTGCAGGACAGCAGGAGCCCGGTAGAGGTAGATGCGCACGCCTGCCGCCAGCAGGGCCTGGTAGTAGGAGCGCTGCGCGTGGTGCACCAGCTTCTGATCGCCGATCTCTGACACGAACAGCTCGATCGAGACGCCGCGTGCGGCGGCGGTGAGCAGTGCGAGTTCGAGGGACTCGGCGGGGACGAAGTACGGGCTGGTGATGCTGATCCGAGAGTCCGCTTTGTGGATGAGCGCAGCGAAGAGCTTGAGATTGTTGTCGTTATCGAAACTCGGACCGCTCGGGACCGTCTGGACCGCAATCGTGCCGGTGCCGGCCGACGGGAGATCGAGGAAGGGGAGGGAGTCGCCGGATTCCGCGGCCCAGTCGGTGAGGAACACGGCATCGAGTTCGCGCGCGGCGGGACCCTCGACGCGCACCATCAGTTCCATCCAGTGCAGCCCGCGCGCGATGTTCTTCTTCTTGAGGTAGGTCTCGTCGATGAGGTTCTGCGAGCCCGTGAAGGCGACGGCACCGTCGACCACGACGATCTTGCGATGGTTGCGGAGGTCCGGGCGCTGCCACTGGCCCCGTAAGGGTCGAAGCGGCAGCATGGCGAACCACCGGATGCCGGCTCCGCGGAGGAACGATTGCGTCTCCGCGCGGAACGGGTAGAGAAACCCGGACACATGGTCTGACAGGACGCGCACCTCCACTCCACGGGCGGCGGCTCGGGCGAGCGCATCGAAGAACGGCCGGGTCGAGCTATCGAGCACAGCGATGTAGAACTCGACGTGCACCCGCTCCTCGGCCGCATCGATGGCGGCGATCATCTCGTCGAACGACTCCGCGTATCCCTCGAGGATGGCGACGTGGTTGCCGCCCACCATCGGCAGGGCGCCGAGGGTGTCGTTCAGTCGCGTGACCGATACCAGCCATGGCGGGTCGGCGGAGGGGTCTGCCGGAAGAGCGGCGGGAGACGAATGGGCGAGCAGTCGCGCGTTCATCTCACGCTGCTGCTTCCGGCGGTGTGCCGGCAGGCGATCGCGTCCGACGAAGAAGAACGCGATCGCACCGAGGAATGGGATGAAAATGATCGCCAGCACCCACGCGATGGCGGCAGAGGGTCGTCGGTTCGCCGAGACGAGGACGGTGGCCATGAATCCGATGAGGACGTGGGCGGCTGCCAGCGCCACTCCGGCGGTCTCGCCCGCATCGAGACCCGTCATGCGACGCTCTGTCGCGGGACGACGACCTTCTTGATGATCAGAAGGATCGCCGCGGTCGTCGGGCACGCGATCAGCGCGCCGAGCAGCCCGAGCAGGGTGCCCCCCACCATCGCGCCGATCAGCACCAGCGATCCGGGGATGCTGATCGCCTTGCCCACGATGCGGGGCGTGAGGACATACGCCTCGATCTGGACGTACACGACCATGATGAGGCCCACGACGAGCGCGGTCTGCGGTCCTGCGAACAGCGACACGATCGTCACGATGGCGAGGCTGATCACACTGCCGACGAGGGGGATCAGGGTGATCGGGAAGGCGAGCGCCGCGAGCACCGGGGCGAAGGGCACACGGGCGATCGTCAGGAGGAGCAGAGTGAACGCGGCGTTCATCGCCGCGAGGACCACCATGCCGCCGAGGTAGGTACCGACCGATTCCATGATCGCCTCGCCGAGGTCCATGACCCGGCCGCGCCTGGATGCGGGGACGAGCGAGTAGAGGCCCGCCTTGATGGACTCGAGGCCGGCGACGAAGTAGATGGTCAGGGCGACCACGAAGATGGCGCCGAAGACCTGGTTGAGAAGCCCCGCACCGACCTGCAGGGCGCCCCCGCCCACGGCCACCCACGTCGTCGGATCAGTGGCGGTCACGGTGATCCACTCGAGGCCCTCGGTCAGGGCGCCGCCGAACGATTCGTTCGCGGCGACGAACCAGGATTGGCTCTCGACGTCGGTGAACCCGGCGGGAAGGTATCGGAAGAGCGTGCCGATCTGGTCGACGAGGATCGGGATGACGAGCCAGAGCAGCAGCACCACCACCCCGATGAACCCGGCAATGACGATGAGGACGGCTCCCGCCCGCGAGAGGCCGCGGCGCTCCAGGCGCTGAACCGTCGGGTACAGGCCGAGGCAGATGAAGAAGGCCACGAAGATCAGCGTGAGCGCGGTGCTGAGCGAGGCGACGGCGGCTCCCAGCACGAGCGCGAGCAGCACCCCCAGCGCCGCAACGAAGCCGAACCGAAACGGGCCGCCGGCGAGCAGCCGGAAGCGGTCGGTCCGGGGCGCGGCGACCGAGCCGATGACCGTTCGGTGCGTGTCGTCCACCATGGCGAGAGGTCCGTTCATCGTGCGCCGAGACAGCCGGGGTCATGCCGAGCCGATGCCGCGAGGCATCCGATAGCACCAGATCATGGCATTTGCGGGCCTCCGGCGTGAGGGACGTCTGTCGCGGGCCGCTCGGATGCCGCTAGGATGACCGCCACATCGCGGCAATGAAGCGGTTCCATTCCTACCCGTAAACGGGGGATCCCATGGAAGCAGTCGAGCCGACGCGCGTCTCCGCAGACGCGTCCTGGCTGCCGTTGATCGTGGTGGTCCTGACCCAGGTGCAGGCGTCGTTCGCCGTCAACGCGCTCACCGTGTCGATGGCCGGCATCACGACCGACCTGAACACTCCCGCCACGTCCGTCGGGACGGCGATCACGGCCGGCACGTTCGCCATGGCGGCCTTCATCCTCCTGGGCGCGAAGATCGGGGCGCGATTCGGGACCCGCCGGGTCTTCCAGATCGCGGTGGCGATCCACGCCGCCGCGATGGCCGCCGTCGCGCTGAGCCTCAGCCCGGCCATGCTCTTCATCGCGCAGGCCTCGTCCGGCGCCGTCATCGCTCTCATCGCCCCCGCTCTGACCGTCTTCATCGCGACGAACTACGACGGCGACAAGCAGGCCAAGGCGATCGGCTTCCTGGCGGCCGCGATCCCGCTCGCCGGCATCATGGCGCTCATCCTCGCGGGATGGTTCGCCGAGACGATCGGGTGGCGCTGGTCGTTCGGCCTGATGGTGGCGCTCGGAATCCTCAACCTGCTGCTGAGCTTCCGGCTGAAGAAGGTCGCCCCTCAGCCGGACCTCGCGATCGACTGGACCGGCGCGATCCTCGCGGCGCTGTCGATCATCCTGCTCAGCTTCGGATTCTCGGGTCTGAACTCCTGGGGAGTGTGGTCCGCCTCGACGCAGGCGCCGTTCGACGTTCTCGGCGTATCGCCGGCACCCCTGCTCATCATCCTGGGTGTGATCGGCGGGCAGGCCTTCTTCGTCTGGATCTCCCGTCAACAGCGGAACCGGCAGGCGCGCATCTTCGACCTGCGCGTGCTGGCCAGCGGGACCGAGCTCGCGGTCACCGCCTGCATGGCGACGATGCTGTTCGTCGGCACGGCGGCGAACTTCCTCATCCCGCTCTACATGCAGGTCGTGCAGGGGCTGAGCGGCATCCAGACGTCGTTCTCGATCATCCCGTACACGATCTCGATCTTCCTGGCATCCACGTTCGTGGCCTACCTGTATCGGATCGCGGCGCCGCGCGTGCTCGGCTCGATCGGGTTCGTCGTGGTCGCGGCGGCGTTGACGTTGATCGCGTTCACCGTCCGGGGCGAATGGGGTCAGCTCTTCATCGTCATAGGGCTCATCCTCCTCGGCCTCGGCCAGGGGGCGATCGTCGCGCTCGTGTTCAACACCCTGCTGTCGTCGGCGCCGAAGCAGCTGGCCGGGGATGTCGGCGCCTGGCGCGGCCTGGTGCACAACCTGAGCGGGTCGGTGGGGATCGCCGTCGCGAGTGCGTTCGCGGTCGGCATCCTCGCCTCGACGTTGCAGACCGCCGCCGACGAGCACCCGGAGATCTCACCGCAACTGATCAGCGAGGTGAACATCAACGAGGCGGACTTCCTCACCAACGGGCAGCTCGAGGAGGTGCTCGCCGGAACGAGCGCCACCGAGGCGGAGGCTGCCGCGGCCCTCGCTCTCAACGCGGACGCCCGCCTTCTCGCGCTCAAGGTCTCGCTGCTCGGCCTCGCCGGGCTCGCCCTCCTCGCGATCGTTCCCGCGACCCGGATGCCGGGGCGCGTCCGCGGGGAGCTGCCCGCGGCGGTGGAACCCGACGACCCCGACCAGATCGACGACGCCGTGCCCCTGAACCCGGCCGCGGCAGAGGAACCGGAGAGATCCCGATGAGCCGCAGTGCGAACAAGCTGATCCCCGAGGACTTCGCCACCCTCCCCGGTCTCGACGAGCTGGATGGCCTATCGGTGGCGGTGGGTCCTCCGGGCGACGATGTCGAGGCGGTCGGATACACCGTCTACGCCGAGGGCGAGGTGCCCGCCGACCTCGGACTGGACCGGGCTGCGCTGACCCGGGCGGGCTTCGACCCGCGAATCGGCCGGACCCTCGTGATCCCGACGCCGTCGGGTCCGGATCGCGTCGCCGTCGGTGGCGGCCCGCGGGATTCCACCGACCTGGTCGGCCTGCGCGACGTCGCCGCCGCATTCGCCCGTGCGACCGCACGGCGCTCCCGCGTCGCGCTGGTGATCGGCACGTCGGACGCCGACCCGGCCGCGGCGGCCCGCGCTCTCGTCGAGGGTGCGGCGCTCGCGCGCTACCGGTACACCCCGCTGCAGTCCGCACCGACGCACACTCCGCTGCGCACGCTCGCGCTGCAGATCGAGGAAGCCGCCGCCGATGCGGTGGATGCGGGCGCGGCGGCCGGCCTCGTCACGGCACGCGCCACGATCATCGCGCGCGACCTCGCGAACACGCCGCCGGGCCATCTCACCGCAACCGATCTGGGCGACATCGCGGTCGGCCTCGGGTCTCGCTACGGCTTCGGCGTCGAGCTCTCCGACCGGGACGATCTCATCGCGCTCGGCTGCGGCGGCCTGCTGGGGGTGAACCAGGGCTCCGTCGAGGAGCCGCGAATGATCACGCTCACGTACGAGCCCGAGGGTGCCTCCGGGCACCTCGGGATGGTGGGCAAGGGCATCATGTACGACTCCGGCGGCATCAGCCTCAAGCCGTCCGACCCGATGCACCTGCTGATGAAGATGGACATGGGCGGCGCGGCCGCGGTGCTCGGAGCGTTCGCCGCCCTGCGCGATGCCGGCGTGGACACCCGGGTGACGGGATGGCTGATGTGCACCGACAACATGCCCTCGGCGACGGCTTACAAGCTCGGCGACGTCCTCGTCGCCCGAGGCGGCACGACCGTGGAGGTCAAGAACACCGACGCCGAGGGGCGCCTGGTCATGATGGACGCCCTGGTGCTCGCCAACGAAGCCGGAGTGGATGGGATTGTCGACGTCGCGACATTGACCGGCGCGGCACTCATGGCGCTCGGCCCGGCGACCGCGCCGCTCTTTGCGAACGAGCAGTGGATGGCCGACCTCGCGCTCGCCGCCTCCGCAGCCACCGGCGAGCCGCTGTGGCGGCTGCCGCTGGAGCGGACGTATCGGAGCCAGCTCGATTCGGACGTCGCCGACATCGCGAACCTTGGCGGGAAGTTCGCCGGGGCGACCACGGCGGCGCTGTTCCTCGCGCACTTCGTGGGTGACACCCCGTGGGCGCACATCGACATCGCCGGCACCATGCAGACCGACAGCGATGATTCGTGGCGCTCGGCGGGCGCGACCGGCTTCGGCGCGCGCGTCCTCCTCGAGTCCGCTCGGTCCTTCGCAGCTGGGAAGCCGGGGGCCGACTGATCGCCCGGACCACTCAGCCGGTCTGACAACGGATCGTCATGGACCCGGTCGTCGCCACCCTCACGATCCTCCTGCTGGCGATCGTCGCCTTCGTGAGCAATCGAGCCCCGCTCGGGATCGTCGCGATCGGCGTCGCGCTCGCGCTGTACTTCACCGGGGTGCTTACCCTGCCGCAGGCGCTCGCCGGATTCGGCGACCCGACGGTCCTGTTCATCGCGGCGCTGTTCGTCGTGAGCGAGTCGCTGGATGCCACCGGAGTCACCGCCTGGGCGGGGCAGAAGGTCATCGCCCGGGCCGGCACGCGCCGGAACGTCCTGCTCGTCGTCATCAGCGTGCTCGTCGCCGCCGTCACCGCGCTGATCAGCGTCAACGGGGCCGTCGCCGCACTGCTGCCGCTCGTCGTGGTGGTGGCGTCGAGAGCCGGTATCGCCACTTCGCAGCTGCTGATGCCGCTCGCGTTCGCCGCCCACGCGGGATCGATGCTCCTCCTGACCGGGACACCCGTGAACATCATCGTGTCCGACTTCGCCGCGGAGAACGGCGGTCGGCCGTTCGGGTACGTCGAGTTCGCGGTGGTGGGGGTTCCGCTGGTCCTCGGGACCATCGGAATCCTCGCGCTCCTCGGGAAGCGGCTGCTCCCGGAGCGGAGCGGGGCCCTCATGCCGATGGACCTGGTGCGCCACGCGCGGATCCTGCGGCAGGAGTATTCGCTGGGCATCGACACCGCCTCGATCCTCGGTCCCGCGAGCGGCATCACCGAGGTGCTCGTCCCGCCGCGCTCACCCCTGATCGGGGTCCGGCTGTGCCCGGGAATGGCGACGCCGAGCGGCGACCTCGTCCTGCTGGCCGCGCGCCGGGGGATGGATCAGCTCAAGACGGGCGAGTTCGACGTCCAGATGGGCGACGTGCTCCTGCTGCAGGGCGCATGGGACGACCTGACGAGGCAGACGGCGGGGTCATCGGTCCTCGTGGTCGACTCTCCCACGCAGCTCCGCCGCTCCGTCCCGCTCGGCATCGGCGCCAAGCGGGCGATCGCCATCCTGGCGGCCATGGTCGTGCTCCTGGGGACGGGACTCGTGCCGCCCGTGGTGGCGGCGCTGCTCGCGGCATCCGCTCTCGTGCTGACCCGCACGGTGAGCGTGCCGCAGGCCTATCACGCGATCTCCTGGACGACCGTCGTCCTCATCGCCGGGATGATCCCGCTGTCGACCGCCTTCATCGAGACCGGCACGGCCGACCTGGTCGCCGGGTGGCTGCTCGCGGTCATCGGCGACTCCGCGCCTCACGTCGCACTGCTCGCGCTCGTCCTGCTCACCGTTGTGCTGGGTCAGATGATCAGCAACACGGCGACCGTGCTGATCGTCGCGCCGGTGGCGGTGTCCGTCGCGGCGGCGATGGAGCTGTCGGTGCAGCCGTTCATGATGGCGCTCACCGTGGCAGGAGCGGCATCCTTCTTCACCCCCATCGCGACCCCCGCCAACCTGATGATCTTCGAGCCGGGCGGGTACCGGTTCGGGGACTATTGGAAGCTCGGGCTCCCCCTGGCGCTGCTGTACATCGCCCTGGCGGTGCTGTACGTCCCGCTCATCTGGCCTTTCGCGGCGGCGTAGCCAGTCTCGGGACCTCTCGTCGCGAGGCCCGCGCGGGTATACAGTGCGGACCAGTTGCTCTGGTTCGCTGATCGGAAGGTACCTCTCATGGCGGATACCACCATCCCGCGCACCTCCGCGAAGGGCGCCCGTCTCGCCCTGATCGTCGGCGGTGTCCTCGCCGCGCTGTTCGGCATCGCGATCCTGGTGTGGCCGACGAAAGCCGCGGTCGCCGTGACGGCGCTCATCGCGGTCTACGCGGTGCTCGCCGGCATCGTCTACCTCGGACTCGCCTTCGTGTCGAAGACGATGGGCGTCGGCGGACGGATCGGACACGCGCTCCTCGGCGTCCTGTACGTGGTCGCCGGCATCCTCGCGTTCACGGAGCTGCAGGCATCCGCCGCCTTTCTGGCGGTGTTCATCACGCTGATGGTGGGGATCCTCTGGATCGTCGAGGGCTTCGTCTCCCTCTTCTCCCTCGGCGATTCCGGGTCCAAGGCGCTCACCGCCGTCTTCGCGATCATCTCGGTGCTCGCTGGCGTCACCCTCGTGAGCAGTCCGATCTGGGGCGTCGTGTTCCTGTGGTGGTTCCTCGGGATCTCGCTGGTGATCCTCGGCGTCCTGAATGCGGGGCGTGCGATCTTCGACCGGACACCGTAATCGGTGGCGGCGGCGCCGTCCGGGTGGATGCCGCCCTCACCAGCCGTGGGTGTTGAACCACTCCCGCCGGCGTTCCGCCTCGGCATCCGTCTCCGTCGGATCCGACGTCTCGTGCGGCTCCAGCGTGCCGTCGTCCGCGAGCGAGATGAAGCGCTGGCAGACCGGGCACAGCGCGCGACCGCCCGGGAAGCCGTCCGGAAGAAGCGAGGCGGGCACGCCGGGCTCCCCTGATCCGGGGCAGTGGGGGGCGTCCGCCCCGGCATCCGTCCACATGATCGTGCGATGGCGGTGCAGACCGGGATGGTCGAGCGGACGGGTGCAGCGCCGGCCGTCGCTGCGGCTGCGGCAGAAGCGGACGACCACGAGGTCAGCCCTTCGTGCCGGTCAGTGCCAGCGCACCGCCGAGCCCGATCATCATGACGCCACCGGTGCCGGAGAGCGCCGAGATCCGCCGCGGTGACGTCGCGAACCAGGCTCGCGCGGTTCCGGCGGCGAGTGCCCAGACGCTGTCGCAGGCCAGAGCGAGCGCTTGGAACAGGATGCCGAGCAGCAGCAGCTGCGCCCACACGGCGCCCGCGCTCGGCTCGACGAACTGCGGAAGGACCGCCACGAAGAACGCGATCGTCTTCGGGTTCGTGAGACCGACGACGAATCCCTGCCGGAGAAGGAGCCGCGATGAGGCGCTCGCCGCCGCCGTTCCGGCGACGCGGGCGTGGCGGTGACGGATGGCCTGCACCCCGAGCCAGACGAGGTAGATCGCGCCGGCGATCTTGATCGCCGTGAAGGCGACGACGGAGGACGCGACGATCGCCCCGACACCGAAGGCGACCGCGAGGACCGCCGGGACGGTGCCCAGCGCGTTCCCGACGACGCTGAGGACTCCGGCGCGGCGGCCGAGGGCGATCGACCGTCCGATGACGAACAGGACGCTCGGTCCCGGGATCACGATGATGATGACCGAGGCGACGACGAACGCCGTGAGGTTCTCGATCGGGATCATGATCACACGCTACTCGGGCGGCGTCGCGCCGTTTGCCGGCGTCGTCCCGCCGGGGCGTCAGGGGGCGGGGGACTGCGCCTGCTCGTCGGGATGGTTGGGCGTCCAGCCGTACCACCCGTCGTCGGTGGCGATCACGGCCCAGTCGCCGCACGCGAAGACCTGGTCGACCTTGTAGACGTCGGGCGTGCCCTCGAGGGTGAAGACGGGAGCCGACTGGCGGTCCACCTCGGCGCACCGAGCCGGGTCGAGGGTGGCCTCGCTGGCAGCGGTGAGGGATGCCGGGTCCCCGGCGGTGGATTCGTGGGTCGTGATGGCGGTGGCATCCGTCGGAAGCCACCGTGCGTCCTTGCCCCACTGCCGGTCGAGGTCGGCGCGCGTGGCGAACGTGTGCGAGGCCTCCTGCTGCAGCAGGTCGCCGACGGCGGAGCACCCGGCGAGCGGGAGGAGGAGGGCGGCGGCAAGGGGAGCGGCCGCGAGGGCCGTGCGCGTGCGGAGCGAAGAGGTCATGCACCCATCGTCCGAGGGGCGCGGCTCGCTCCGCGTCGGCCGCGAGGAGCATCCCGATCGCTCTGGAGGATGACCTTCGCCGGTCCCGCGCGGGTCAGTGCCCGGCGGCTGCAAGCGAGGGGGGTGAGAAGAGGCCTGCGAAACGGGTCGAGTGAGCTTCGCTCAGGGAATGAAGAAACCCCCGCATGTAGAAGCCATACGAGGGTTTCAGTGGCTCCGACGGGCGTCGATCCCGTGACCTCACGATTTTCAGTCGTGCGCTCTACCAACTGAGCTACAGAGCCGCATGGCATCCGAAGAGCCATGTCCTAGACGAAAGGCCCAGTGTGTTCAACAGAAGCTGAAGACAACGGGCCTGTCGCTCGGAGCGACCCTGACGGGACTTGAACCCGCGACCTCCGCCGTGACAGGGCGGCACGCTAACCAACTGCGCTACAGGGCCATGCGTATTAAATTGTGGGAGTGACCCCAACGGGATTCGAACCCGTGCTACCGCCGTGAAAGGGCGGCGTCCTAGGCCGCTAAACGATGGGGCCGAGCGAACCCGGGGGCTCACGCTTACCGAGGGTCAAGCATATGCGAACAATTCCGAATGTGCCAATCGAGGGCGCGTCCCCCGGAGAACCGGGCCGTTTCCGGGCAGAATGGCCCGGCATCGGCATGTGAAAACCGCCCTGTGACGAATGTGACCAGTGTTGCTACTGTGATCTGCGGACCTGTAAGGGGGTGCCTGCCGTGACCTACGGACCCGAATCGACCGCCGTCGATTGCGGCTGCGCGCCCACGGCGGAAGAAGCCCGCTCATTCCGCAGCCCGATCAGCCGCCGCAACGCGATCGGAATCGGAGTCCTCGGCGTCGCCGCGGCCGGCGCGGGCATCGGCTTCGCCGTCCCCGCGTTCGCCGCCAAGTACCCCACGTGGGAAGACGTGGAGAAGGCCCGCGCCAACCAGTCCTCGAAGGGCGCGGAGATCACCCGCATCGAAGGCCTCATCCGAGGACTCGAGAACGACGTCCAGGCCAAGCAGGCCGAAGCGGAGCGGCTCGGCACCGAGTACGAGCTGGCCCTCGCGGAGTACGAAGACGCCGTCGCCCGTGCCGAGTCGCTGCAGGCGCAGGCCGATGCCGAGTCCGCCCGCGCCGACGAGACCGCCGCGAAGCTCGGGGTCCTCGCCGCCCAGCAGTACCGCACCGGCAAGAGCGATGCCACCCTCGACCTGTTCTTCTCCGACTCCGCGGCCGGCGCCGACGACCTGCTCGGCCGGCTCGGCACGATGGACAAGCTCGTCGACGCGAACCGCGAGGTGTATGCCGAGGCCGTCGGTGCGCGCGACAACGCCCGAAACCTGACCGAACAGGCGAAGGTCGCCCGCGACGAGCGCGACCGCCGCAAGGCGGAGGCGGAACGGAAGCTGCAGGCTGCCCAGGCGGCGGCTCAGGCCGCCCAAGCGGCGCTCGCCGCTCAGAACGAGCACCGCGTCGTGCTCGAGGCGCAGCTGGATGCCCTCCGGGACAGCACCGCGAAGACGGTCGCCGGCTACCGCGCGGGCGTCGAGGAGCGACGTCGCCTGCGGGCGGAGCGGCTGGCGCGCGAGCGGGCAGCGGCTGCCGCCAAGGCGAAGGCCGAGGAAGAGGCGCGACGCCGGGCCGAGGAGAAGCGTCGGCGCGAAGAGGCGGCCAAGAACAACAGTGGCGGCGGATCGAGCTCCGGCGGCGGCTCCAGCAGTGGCGGCGGATCGAGCTCCGGCGGCGGCAGCTCCGGCGGCGGTGGCGGCGCGGTCCAGTCCTCAGGGTGGGTGCGTCCCGCCCACGGCTGGATCAGCTCCTGGTACGGCGTCCGCGGCAGCATCTGCTCCAACGGGCACTGCACCGCGAGCGGGCACCGCGGCATCGACTTCGCCAGCTCGTGCGGCTCGCCCATCTACGCAGCGGCGTCGGGCACCGTCATCTTCGCCGGGTACAGCGGGTCATGGGGCAACTACGTCCAGATCCGGCACAGCAACGGCGTCGTCACCGGGTACGCGCACATCATGCCCGGCGGCTACAACGTGAGTTACGGCCAGCGGGTCCGCGCCGGCCAGGTCATCGCCTACATCGGCAGCACGGGCGCCTCGACCGGGTGCCACCTGCACTTCGAGGTGTACGTCGGCGGCGGCCGCATCGACCCGGCCCCGTTCCTGCGCGCCCGCGGCATCAGCGTCTGACCCGACCGTCTCGGGAACGGACGAGGGGCCGGATGCCTCGTGGCAACCGACCCCTCGGAAAGCGTCCTGATCAGAGGCTGTTGGGCGACTCGCCCTCGCCCTGCGTCTTCGTCTGGCCTTCGTGCTCCTCGAAGCGCTCGAACGCCTCCGAGACGAGCCGCTCGGCCTCGGCGGCGTCCGCCCACTCGTCGACCTTGACCCACTTGCCCGGCTCGAGGTCCTTGTAGTGCTCGAAGAAGTGGTTGATCTCGTTCTTGGTCCACTCGTCGACGTCGGCGACGTCCTGGATGTGGCCCCAGCGCGGGTCCTTCGCGAGCACCGCGACGATCTTGTCGTCGCCACCGGCCTCGTCGGTCATCTTCAGCACGCCGACCGGGCGCACCTTCGCGAGGATGCCGGGGGCGAGGTCGTGGTCGAGCAGCACGAGCACGTCGAGCGGGTCGCCGTCCTCGCCGAGCGTGTTCTCGAAGAAGCCGTAGTTGGCCGGGTAGCCCATCGGCGTGTACAGGATGCGGTCGAGGAAGACGCGTCCGGTGCCGTGGTCGACCTCGTACTTGATCTTGCTGTTGCGCGGGATCTCGATGACGGCGTCGTACGCGCCCATGCTGTGCTCCTTCAGAAGGTGATGATTGCGTCCCCCAGCCTACTGTGGGCCGGGTTCCGGCCTGAGGGTGGGATGCCGACGCGGCTACGGTGGTGCCGTGCCCTCCCTCGACCCCGCCGTCGCCGAACTCCGCCGCGCCGTCCGCGCGGTGCTCGTCGAGGGGACGGATGCCGTGGTCGTCGGGCTGTCGGGGGGCGCCGACTCGCTCGCCCTCGCCGCCGCGGTCGCCTTCGAGGCGCCGAGAGCGGGCGTCGCCGCCGCCGCGGTGGTCGTCGACCACGGCCTGCAGGCCGCATCGGCGGAAGTCGCCACGCGGGCCGCCGAGCAGGCGCGCGGCCTGGGGCTGGCGGCCGAGGTGGTCCGCGTCGACGTGGCACCGGGCGCCGCAGGTCCCGAAGCCGCCGCCCGGAGTGCCCGCCGCGCCGCGCTGCGCGACGCCGCACGCCGACGGGGCGCATCCGCCGTGCTGCTCGCGCACACGCTCGACGACCAGGCCGAGACCGTCCTGCTCGGTCTGGCCCGCGGGTCGGGCGCCACCAGCCTCGCCGGCATGGCGCCGCTGCTCGCCGACGACGGCATCACCTGGGTGCGGCCGCTGCTCGCCGTCCGCCGCGCCACGACGCGGGCGGCGTGCGCCGCGGCGGGACTCGCGCCCTGGGACGATCCGCACAACGCCGACCCCGCGTTCTCGCGGGTGCGCGTGCGGAGGACGGTGCTCCCCGTCCTCGAGGCCGAACTCGGACCCGGGATCGCGGAAGCGCTTGCTCGGACGGCGGAGCAGCTGCGCGAGGACGCCGACGCCTTCGCCGCCATGATCGACGAGACCATCGAGGACATCGTGGAGCCCGCCGAGGCCGGCATCGCCGTCTCGGTCGCGGCGCTCGCCGCCAACCCGCCGGCGCTGCGCCACCGCATCATCCGCCACGTCGTCGCGAGCGAGTTCTCCGCCTCTCTCACGCGGACGCAGACCCTCGAGATCGCGCGCCTCGTCACCGACTGGTCGGGGCAGGGGCCGATCGACCTGCCCGGATGCCGAGCGCGTCGGGTCGGCAGGCTGATCGAGTTCACGGCATCCGGTTCCGGAATCTAGACTTCTGGAATGCGTGCCGCAGAGATCGCCGATCAGCTCACCGACGTCCTCGTCACCGAGGAGGAGATCCGCGCGAAGCTCGAGGAGCTGGCGCAGCGCGTCGAGGCCGACTACGAGGGCAAGGAGCTGCTGCTCGTCGGCGTCCTGAAGGGCGCGGTCATGGTCATGGCCGACTTCGCCCGCTCGCTCAAGCGCGACATCGAGATGGACTGGATGGCCGTCTCCTCCTACGGCGCCGGAACCAAGTCGAGCGGCGTCGTCCAGATCCGGAAGGACCTCGACACCGACATCTCGGGCAAGCACGTCCTGATCGTCGAGGACATCATCGACTCCGGGCTCACCCTCAGCTGGCTGCTCGAGAACTTCGCGTCCCGCGGCGCCGCCTCGATCGAGGTGCTCGCCCTGCTCCGCAAGCCCGAGGCGGCCAAGGTCGAGATCGACTGCCGCTACGTCGGCTTCGACATCCCCGTCGAGTTCGTGGTCGGCTACGGCCTCGACTACGCCGAGCGCTACCGTAACCTGCGCGACGTCGCGATCCTCGCGCCGCACGTCTACTCCTGACGACGGATGCCGCTCCGCCCTGCCCCGGGCGGCGTGCGGACGGGCGGCGGCAAGCGTACGCCGACGGCGAATACGCAGACGTCCCATAGCAACGCCGGGGTAGCCTGATCGGACCATGAACGTCAAGAAGCTCTCGCGCAACCCGTTCGTCTACGTGTTGCTGGTCGGCGTCCTGCTGATCGTCGGGATGTCGCTCATCTCGAGCCTCACCGGTGCCAAGCAGATCACCACGCAGGAGGGCCTCACGCTCCTCGACGGCGACACGGTCTCCGAGGTCACCATGACCGACGGCGACCAGCGCGTCGACCTGGTGCTGAGCGAGGAGTTCGAGGGCTCGACGAACGTGCAGTTCTACTACCTCGAGCCCCGCGCCGAGGACGTCGTCGCCGCCGTCGACGCCGCGGCGCCGGAGGACGGCTTCAACGACGTCGTGCCCCGGACCAGCTGGTTCGGCAGCCTCATCTCCATCCTCCTGCCGGTCCTGCTCCTCGGCCTCCTGTTCTGGTGGCTCATGTCGAGCGCGCAGGGCGGCGGCAGCAAGGTCATGCAGTTCGGCAAGTCGAAGGCCAAGCTCGTCACCAAGGAGACCCCGACCGTCACCTTCACCGACGTGGCCGGCTCCGACGAGGCCATCGAGGAGATGCAGGAGATCAAGGACTTCCTGAAGGACCCGGCGCGCTTCCAGGCCGTCGGCGCCCGCATCCCGAAGGGCGTGCTGCTGTACGGCCCTCCCGGAACCGGCAAGACCCTCCTCGCCCGCGCGGTCGCCGGCGAGGCGGGCGTCCCGTTCTACTCGATCTCCGGTTCGGACTTCGTGGAGATGTTCGTCGGCGTCGGCGCGAGCCGCGTCCGCGACCTGTTCACGCAGGCCAAGGAGAACGCCCCCGCGATCATCTTCATCGACGAGATCGACGCGGTCGGCCGCCACCGCGGCGCCGGCATGGGCGGCGGGCACGACGAGCGCGAGCAGACCCTCAACCAGATGCTCGTCGAGATGGACGGCTTCGACCCGAAGGTCTCCGTCCTCGTGATCGCGGCGACCAACCGCCCCGACATCCTCGACCCGGCGCTGCTGCGCCCGGGCCGCTTCGACCGCCAGATCGGCGTGGACGCGCCGGACCTGAAGGGCCGCCAGAAGATCCTCGAGGTGCACGGCCGCGGCAAGCCGCTGTCCCCGTCGGTCGACCTCGCCGTCATCGCCCGCAAGACCCCCGGGTTCACCGGTGCCGACCTCGCCAACGTCCTCAACGAGGCCGCGCTGCTCACCGCCCGCTCGAATGCGCAGCTGATCGACATGCGCGCCCTCGACGAGGCGATCGACCGCGTCATCGCCGGTCCGCAGCGCCGCACCCGCGTCATGAAGGACAAGGAGAAGCTCATCACGGCGTACCACGAGGGCGGCCACGCCCTCGCCGCCGCCGCGATGAACAACACCGACCCGGTGACGAAGGTCACGATCCTCCCGCGCGGCAAGGCGCTGGGCTACACGATGGTGCTGCCCCTCGAGGACAAGTACTCCGTCACCCGCAACGAGCTGCAGGATCAGCTGGCGTATGCGATGGGCGGCCGTGTCGCCGAGGAGATCGTCTTCCACGATCCCACCACCGGCGCGAGCAACGACATCGAGAAGGCCACCGGCATCGCCCGCAAGATGGTCACCGAGTACGGCATGACCACCGACGTCGGTCCCGTCAAGCTCGGCTCCTCGTCGGGCGAGGTGTTCATGGGCCGTGACATGGGTCACGGCCGCGACTTCAGCGAGCGCGTCGCCGAGAGGATCGACGCTCAGGTGCGGGATCTGATCGAGCAGGCTCACAACGAGGCGTACGAGGTCATCAACGCGAACCGCGAGGTGCTCGACCGGCTGGCCCTCGCGCTCCTCGAGAAGGAGACGCTCGACCACCTCGAGCTCGCCGACATCTTCAAGGACGTCAAGAAGCTGCCCCCGCGCCCGCAGTGGCTCTCGAGCAGCGAGCGCCCGGTCTCGACCCTGCCCCCCGTCGACGTGCCCCGCCGCGAAGAGGTCCCCGTCGCAGCGAACACCGAAGCCGAGCAGCCGGCTCCCGAGAGCGCGCCGGCTCGCCACGCGACCGGGCAGGCTCGTCCCGCGACGGCGTAGGGACGACCATGGCGGTCGATCGCGAGCGCGTGTCCGCACTGGTCCGTGAGCTGCTGCTGGCCATCGGGGAGGACCCGGATCGGCCGGGACTGCGCGCCACCCCGCAACGGGTGGCGGAGGCGTACTCGGAGTTCTTCGCGGGCGTCGGCGAGGATGCCGCGGCGCCGCTCGCCCACACCATCTCGGTGTCGCGGGGTCCCGCGCCCGACACGCTGCCCTCGGGCGCGGTCATGCTGCGCGACATCCGCTTCCGGTCGATCTGCGAGCACCACCTCCTGCCATTCGCCGGACGCGCCCACGTCGCGTACCTGCCCGGCGAGCAGGTCGTGGGCCTCGGCGCGCTGCCCCGGGTGATCGACATCCTCGCCGCGCGGCCGCAGGTGCAGGAGCGGCTCGGCGAGCAGATCGCCGACACGATCGCGGGGTCCCTCGACACCCGCGGCGTGCTCGTCATCCTGGACGCCGTCCACGAGTGCGTCACGATGCGCGGCGGCCGGCAGCCGGCGGCATCCACCGTCACGATCGCCGCGCGCGGGGGGTTCGCCGAGCCGTCCGCGCGGGCCGAGGTCATCGCGCTCCTCACCGGCGGTGGCGCGTGACCCTCGTCATGGGGATCGTCAACGTCACACCCGACTCGTTCAGCGACGGCGGCCGCTACGCGCGGCACGACGCGGCGATCGCGCACGGCCGGCGGCTCCTCGCCGACGGTGCGGACCTCCTCGACGTCGGCGGCGAGTCCACTCGGCCCGGTGCGGAGCGGGTGGCCCAGGCCGACGAGCAGCAGCGCGTCCTCCCCGTCATCGAGCAGCTCGCCACCCCCGGTCACGCGATCAGCGTCGACACGATGAATGCGGCGACCGCGGTCGCGGCGGTCGCGGCCGGCGCCCGCATCGTCAACGACGTCTCGGGTGGTCTCGCCGACCCCGACATGCTCCCCGCCGTCGCGGCGACCGACGCGGACATCGTGCTGCAGCACTGGCGCGGCCACTCCGCCGACATGTACGGCGCCGCGCGGTACGACGATCTGGTCGCGGAGGTCCTCGGCGAGATCGAGCGCCGCGTCGCGGCGGCACGGGATGCCGGCATCCGCGGTGAGCGCATCATCGTCGACCCGGGCTTCGGGTTCGGCAAGACGCCGGAGGACAACTGGCGCTTCGTGCGAGGCCTCGACGCCCTCATCGGCGCGGGTCATCGGGTGCTGCTCGGGACGAGCCGCAAACGGATGCTGACGCTCGCCGCCGCGCGGGCGGGCATCGACGCCTCAACCGAGGCGCGCCTCGACCTCGCGACGGCGGTGACGAGCGTGCTCTCGGCGCAGGCCGGCGCCTGGGCCGTGCGCGTGCACGACGTCGCGGCGACGCGGCTCGCGCTCGCCGTCCGGGACGCCTGGGAGGGGGAGGAATGACCGATGAGATCGCCGTCACCGGCATCCGTGCCTACGGGTACCACGGCGTGTACGCCCACGAGCGTCGCGAGGGACAGGAGTTCGTCGCCGACGTCGTGCTCTCGCTGTCCACCCGGGCCGCCGCGGCGAGCGACGACGTGCGGGATACGGTCCACTACGGCGAGCTCGCCGAGCAGGTCGCCGCGATCCTGTCCGGCGAGCCCGCGAACCTGGTGGAGACCGTCGCCGAGCGGATCGCGGGCGCCGCGCTCGCCTGGCCGATCGTCGACGCCGTCGCGGTCACCGTGCACAAGCCGAGCGCGCCGATCGAGGTGCCGTTCGACGACGTCACCGTGACGGTGCGCCGCCGCCGGGAGCGCCCGTGAATCGCCGGCTCTCTGGGGACCGTCCTGGGCTGCCACCGCACGCGGCGGCGGGTTCCCGGCGCGCCGTGGTCGCGCTGGGGGCGAACCTCGGCGCCCGCGCGCGGACGATCACCGAGGCGATCGCGGACCTCGGTCGCATCCCGCTGACGGAGCTCATCGCGGCCGCGGAGCCGATCGAGTCCATCGCCCTCACCCTGGGCGGACCGGATGCCGATGCGCCCCGCTACCTCAACACCGTCGCGATCCTCGAGACCCGGCTGGCACCCACGATGCTGCTCGGCTACCTGCACGCGATCGAGGGCCGCCACGGCCGCGTGCGCCGCGAGCGGTGGGGGAGCCGCACGCTCGATCTCGACCTCATCACCTACGGCGACGTGCGCAGCGACGACCCCGCGCTGACGCTGCCGCACCCGCGGGCGGCCGAACGCGACTTCGTGCTGGACCCGTGGCTGAGCATCGATCCCGATGCCGTGCTCCCCGGCGTCGGCGCCGTGACCGATCTGCGGGGCAAACTGCCGGGAAAGGCGTCATGAAGCGGACCAGCATCCTCGTCCTCGCGGTCGTCGCCGTCCTCGCCGGCGGCGCGGGATTCATCGTCGATCAGCTGCTGACCGGTGCGGGGCATCCGACGTTCACCCCCTCGGCTGTGCTGCCGGTCATCCTCGTCGCGCTCGCCGTGGCCGTCGTGGCCGCCGCGCTCCCGGTCCGGCGGGCCACCGTCGGGTCGGCGGCGCCCATCGACCCCTTCCGCGCGCTGCGCATCGCGATGCTCGCGAAGTCGTCGAGCATCGTCGGCGCGTTCGTGGCCGGGTTCGCGGGCGGACTGCTGCTGTACGTGCTGACCCGACCGGTGTCACCATCGTTAGGCTCGACAGGCGCGGTCATCGCCGCGCTGCTGAGCGGGGTCGTCCTGGTGGCGGCCGCTCTCTTCGCCGAGTATCTGTGCACCATCCGGAAGGACGACGATGACGAGCAGCCCGAACCCGACGAGCCCGGCCTCGGGCTCTCCCACCTCGACTGACACCGGGGCGGCCCCCGACGACGGCACCTTCCCGGCCATCATCGAGCCGCGCGACCCTCGCCGCCTTCCGCTCGGGGACGGGACGTGGCACCAGATCTCGCGCAGGTACGTCCTCGGGCAGCAGATCGGCAATGCCATCGCGCTGGTGCTGATCGTCGCGGCGGCGCTCGTGCTGTGGCTGCTGTTCGAGATGTCGTGGCAGTGGATCCCCGCCGGCATCGCCGTCGCCATCACCCTCGTCGTGGCGATCGTGACCCCCCGCCAGGCGCGGTCGATCGGGTACCAGCTGCGGGAGGACGACCTCGTCTTCCGCCGCGGCATCCTATGGCAGCGCATGGTCGCCGTGCCGTACGGGCGGCTGCAGCTCGTGGACATCACCCACGGTCCGCTGGACCGGGGGCTCGGCATCGCGCAGCTCAAGCTCGTCACGGCGGCCGCCTCCACCGGCGTGACCATCCCCGGCCTGCCGCAGGCGGCGGCCGAACAGCTGCGCGACGCGCTCATCGAGGTCGCCGAGACCCGCCGGACCGGCCTGTGACGACCCCCGATCCCCGCGGCGCCACCCCGCCCCACCCCGTCCCGCCCGCCGCCGACGACGCGGCGGCCGCACCGCCGCAGGAGCAGGTGACCTCGAACCTCAGCGACGGCGAATGGCACCGCCTGCATCCGCTCTCGCCGCTCCTTCGCGGCGGCCTGACGCTGCTCGTCGTGCTCGGTGTCATCGTCGCCAACCTCCGCGACCGGCTCATCGGCCTGTTCCTGCCCGACGGCGTGCGCTGGGAGGAGGGCGACCCCGTCGACTTCCTGCTCGACAGCAACGCCATCGTGCCGGCGCTGCTCGTCGTCGGCGGGGGGCTCGTCCTCCTGATCGCGCTGTTCTGGCTGTCGTGGCGGTTCCACACGTTCCGGATCAGCGACACCGATGTCGAGGTCCGCAGCGGAGTGCTGTTCCGCACCCATCGCCGTGCCCCGCTCGACCGGGTCCAGGGCGTCAATCTCACCCGGCCCGCGCTCGCGCGCCTCGTCGGGCTCGCCAAGCTCGAGGTCGTCGGTGCCGGCCTCGATGCCAACGTGAAGCTCGAGTACCTGTCGACCGCCAACTCCGAGACGATCCGCGGTGACATCCTCCGGCTGGCGTCGGGCAGGCGCCGCGCGGGCGCCGCAGCCCGCTCCGCCGCCACCGCCCCCGCAGCCGACGTCGGCCGCCTCACCGCAGGCCTGACGCAGATCGTCGAGGGAGTGGACGAGGACGACAGCGAACCGGCATCCATCGTCCGCGTCCCCGTCTCGCGGCTGCTGCTCGCGAACCTCCTGTCGGGCTCGACGATCTGGCTGCTGGTGGTCATCGTCGCGGCGATCGTCGGCGTGGTCCTGCAGCCGATCTGGCTGATCGGCGCGCTCGGGGTCATGCTCCCCGTGGCGATCGGCTTCGGCGCGTACGCCATCCGTCGGCTGATCCGCATGGCGCGGTACTCGATCGCCCCGACCTCGGCGGGCGTCCGCATCACCTTCGGCCTCCTGACGACCGTCACCGAGACGCTGCCCCCGGGACGCGTGCACGCCGTCGACATCCGCCAGCCGCTGCTGTGGCGCTGGGGCGGATGGTGGAGCATCCGGGTCAACCGGCTGTCGGGTGCCGCGATGACCGACGCCTCGACGACGCAGTTCGCAGACGTGCTGCCGATCGGCACGATCGACGACGTCGAGCGCGTGCTCCGGCTGCTGCTGCCGTCGGTGCCGATCGACGCCGCCCTCTTGGATGCCGGGCTGCGCGGACCCCGCGAGGGGGACGGCTACACGGTGTCGCCCCGCCGAGCACGGGTGTTCCGGCCGCTCTCGTACCGCCGGAACGGGTTCCGCCTGCTGCGTGAGGCGCTGCTGCTGCGCCGCGGCCGGCTGTGGCCCGCGCTCGTCATCCTGCCGCTGGCGCGGCTGCAGTCGGTGCGGGTGGACCAGGGGCCGCTCGACCGCAAGCTGAGCCTCGCCCGCGTCACCGGCCACACCGTCATCGGGCCGGTCTCGGGCTCGCTCAGCGCGATCGACCGCGACGACGCGCTCCGCCTCTGGCGCGCGACGACGGATGCCGCGGTCGCGCACGCGGCCGACGACGCCGACGCCGACGCCGACGCCGACGAGCCCGACCGGGGTGCGCTCGCACCGGCCCCGGTCGGCGACGTGCCCGCGTCGTCCGCCGTGCCCGCATCGTCCGCCGTGCCTGATCCGGAGCACCCGTGACCCGCGACGGCCGCCTCGGTGTCGGCGTCATCGGCGCGGGCCGCGTCGGCCCGGTCGTGGCCGCCGCGCTGGCGGGCGCGGGCCATGCGCTCACCGGGATCACCGCCGGGTCCGACCCGGATCGCGTCGAGGCGATCCTGCCCGGCGTCCCGACCCTGACGGCCGACGAGGTCGCACGGCGGAGCGAGCTGGTGCTGCTCGCGGTTCCCCACGACGAGCTCCCGAGCCTCGTGGCCGGTCTCGCCGACCTCGGCGCCTGGCAGATCGGCCAGCTGCTGGTCCACACCGACGCCGCGCACGGCATCGGCGTGCTCGCTCCGGCCGCGGCGAAGGGCGCGATCCCGCTCGCCATCCACCCGGCCATCACGTTCACGGGGACCACGACGGACCTCCGCACCCTGCAGGACGCGTACGCCGGCGTGACCGCGCCGCCCGCCGTGCTGCCGATCGCCCAGGCGCTCGCCGTCGAGATGGGATGCGAGCCGGTCGTCATCGCCGAAGCCGACCGCACCGCCTACGGCGAGGCGATCGCGACGGCGACGGAGTTCTCGGCATCCATCGTCCGGCAGGCGGTCGCCCTGCTGACGGACGCCGGCGTCGAAGAGCCCGGGCGGTACCTGTCCGCCCTCGTCCACACCACCGTCGACCGGGCGCTGACGGCCGCGACCGGCGGCGCCCCGACGCAGCTGTGAGCGACGTCGAGCTCGCCCGCATCGCGGCCGGCTCGGTCGTCCTGCACGACGCGCGCCGGAAGACCCGCCGCACCGTGAGGCTGGAGCCGTTCGAGATCGGCGTCTACCCGGTGACGCAGGAGCAGCTCGCGGAGGTGCTCGGCATCACGGCATCCGACCCGCGTCGGCCCGCCGTCGACGTGAGCTGGCAGCGCGCGGTGCGCTTCTGCAACGCGCTGTCCGAGTGGGAAGGGCTCGACCCGGCCTACGCCGTCGACGCGGAGGACGTCCGCTGGTACGTCGACAGCGACGGATACCGGCTGCCCACCGAGGCGGAATGGGAGTTCGCGTGCCGGGCGGGGTCGACGGCGCCGCACTACGGGCCGCTCGCCGAGGTCGCGTGGACGGCGGCTGACGGCGTGCGCTCGCCGCAGCCGGTCGGCGGGAAGCTGCCGAACCTGAACGGGCTGTTCGACACCCTCGGCAACGTCTGGGAGTGGTGCTGGGACTTCCTCGACACCGAGCGGTACGACGACTACCGGGTGTTCCGCGGCGGCGGCTACGCCGACGACGCCTGGAGCGTCCGCGCCGGCGTGCGTCGCGGGGGCCCGCCCCGGAGCTCGTCCGACGACATCGGGTTCCGGGTCGCTCGCGGCGGCTTCGACGGTACGGATGCCGCGCAGGGCTGGTCCGCCGCGGCGGACCGGGGCCGCGCCGTGGGAGGCGGCGCCCTGCCGCCCGGATGGACGCCGCGGCGCTGAGTCCCGCCCGCGGGTGGACCGGCGCTCGGCGGACCGGGATCCACGGTCGCGCGCGGGACCCGCCGGGAGCCGCAGCCGGGCTGCGGCGCGTCGGCCGGCATCCCTTGCATCGCGGTACCGCGATCCACCCGGCCCTGGCCCTCACCCGGCCTACGTCTCGCCGAGCACCCCAGCCGCCCTCGGTAGAATGGGAGGTCGAATCCCCGAGGAGCCCCCTGTCATGACCGACGCGTCCGCGCCCGTGCCCGCCGAGACGACCGAAGAGGACGTCTTCGAGCAGAAGGCGGTCCGCCTCGCCAAGCGCGAGCGACTCCTCGCGGAGCGGACGGATGCCGCCGGCGGCGCGTACCCGGTCGCGGTGGCCGTGACCGACACGATCCCCGCCCTGCGCGAACGGTACGCGGACCTCGCCGCGGGCGACGAGACCGGGGTCGTGGCATCCGTCGCGGGTCGTATCGTCTTCAGCCGCAACACCGGCAAGCTGTGCTTCGCGGCGCTGCAGTCCGGGGACGGCAGCCGCATCCAGGCGATGGTCTCCCTCGCCGAGGTGGGCGACGAGTCGCTGCAGGCCTGGAAGGAGCTCGTCGACCTCGGCGACCACGTCTCCATCACCGGCCAGGTCATCTCCAGCCGCCGCGGCGAGCTGTCGATCATGGTGACCGACTGGCAGATCGCGGCGAAGGCGCTGCTGCCGCTGCCGAACCTGCACACCGAGCTGAGCGAAGAGAGCCGGGTCCGCTCCCGCTACCTCGATCTCATCGTCCGCGAGCAGGCCCGCACCACCGTCCTCGCCCGCGCGAAGGCCGTCGCGTCGCTCCGCCGCACGTTCGAGGAGCACGGCTTCCTCGAGGTCGAGACCCCCATGCTGCAGGTGCAGCACGGCGGCGCCGCGGCCCGCCCCTTCACGACGCACTCCAACGCCTTCGACACCGAGCTGTACCTGCGCATCGCGCCGGAGCTGTTCCTCAAGCGCGCCGTGGTCGGCGGCATCGACCGCGTCTTCGAGATCAACCGCAACTTCCGCAACGAAGGCGCCGACTCCACGCACAGCCCCGAGTTCGCGATGCTCGAGGCGTACCAGGCGTACAGCGACTACAACGGCATCGCCGACCTGACCCAGGAGCTGATCCAGAAGGCCGCCGTCGCCGTCTCCGGCACGACGGTCGTCACGTGGGCCGATGGCACCGAGTACGACCTCGGCGGACAGTGGGACCGCATCTCGATGTACGACTCGCTGTCGGATGCCGCCGGTCGCACCATCACGCCCGACACCTCCGTCGAGGACCTGCAGGCGCTCGCCGCGGATGCCGGCGTCGAGGTCCCCGAGAAGATCGCGACCCACGGCAAGCTCGTCGAGGAGCTGTGGGAGCACTTCGTCAAGGGCGGCCTGGAGCGCCCGACGTTCGTCATGGACTTCCCGCTCGACACGTCGCCGCTCGTGCGCGAG
This sequence comes from Microbacterium pasadenense, assembly GCF_047246565.1. Taxonomy (NCBI): domain Bacteria; kingdom Bacillati; phylum Actinomycetota; class Actinomycetes; order Micrococcales; family Microbacteriaceae; genus Microbacterium; species Microbacterium pasadenense. The sequence continues at coordinate 543,582 of NZ_JBFOKN010000001.1, forward strand.
CACCGCACGATCGCGGGCGTCGTGGAGAAGTGGGACCTCTACATCCGCGGCTTCGAGCTGGCGACCGGCTACTCCGAGCTCGTCGACCCCGTCATCCAGCGGGAGCGCTTCGTCGAGCAGGCGAAGCTCGCCGCCCGTGGCGATGACGAGGCGATGCGCGTCGACGAGGAGTTCCTGCGGGCGCTCGAGCACGGCATGCCTCCGACCGGTGGCATGGGCATGGGCATCGACCGCCTGCTCATGGCGATCACGGGCCTCGGCATCCGCGAGACGATCCTCTTCCCCCTCGTCAAGTAAGGACGCGGCGGGATCCGCCCGGTCCGTCGCCCCTGCGGCGTCGGGGTGGGGCCGTTACGCCTGTCCCGGGTCGGTGTCAAGACCTGGACCGCGCGCTTCTGAACCGGTTTAGTGGGGAGCATCCGCCACGAAGGAGTGACCGATGCCGTCGCAGACCCGACCCACGATCGCCGACGTCGCGCGCGCAGCCGGCGTCAGCAAGGGTCTCGTCTCGTTCGCCCTGAACGACCGGCCCGGGGTCGCACCGGGCACCCGCGACCGCATCCTCACCGCCGCGGCCGAACTGGGCTGGACGCCGAGCCTCAGCGCCCGATCCCTCAGTGTCGGCCGGGCGTTCGCCTGCGGCCTCGTCATCGGGCGGAGTCCCGACGTCATCGCCGCCGACCCGTTCTTCCCGTCGTTCATCGCCGGCCTGGAGGACGAGTTCTCGGTCACCGGCCAGGCGCTCGTGCTGGCCGTGGCCACCCCCGGCCGTCAGGAGGAGGAGACGTATCGGGCGCTCGCGGCGGACCGCCGCGTGGACGGCATGATCCTCACGGACCTGCGCGTCGGCGACTCGCGCATCGCCCTCGTCCGCGAGCTGGGCATCAGCGCCGTCACCCTGGGCGTTCCCGACGTCGATTCGCCGTTCTCCTCTGTCTGCGCGAACGACGGCACCGGCATCCGGCTGGCCGTCGAGCACCTCGCCGAGCTGGGGCATCGCCGGGTGGCGCATGTGGCCGGCCCGTCCGGGATGCTGCACGCGGCGCGCCGCCACGACGCGTTCCTCGCCGCGGCCGCGGTCGCCGCCCTCGACGTGCGCGCCGTCGAGACCGACTTCAGTGCATCCGGCGGCGCTCGGGCCACCGCGCAGCTGCTCGATGCCGCCGAGCCGCCCACCGCGATCGTCTACTCGAACGACAGCATGGCGATGGCCGGCATGGGCGTCGCTCATCAGCGCGGCCTGCGGGTGCCCGACGACCTCTCCGTCACGGGTTTCGACGACACCGAGATGGGCCGCTACGTCCACCCCGCCCTCACGACGGTCGCCACCGACGCCCGCGGGTGGGGCGCGACGACCGCTCGCGCCCTCCTCGCCGCCATTGCGGGCGGCCGGAGCGAGCACATCGACCTGCCGGACCCGACGCTCACGGTGCGGGCGTCGACGGCTCCGGCGCCACCGAGCGCGGCCTGAGCCGCATCCACGAAGGAGATCGACATGCAACGACGCATACTTCTCACCGCAGTCGCCGGGGCCGGCGTCCTCGCGCTCACCGCCTGTGGCGGCGGCGGAGGCGGGGGAGGCGGTGGTGGCGAGCCGGAAGGACGCGGCGAGATCACCATCTGGTACTCCAACAACGAGGCCGAGATCGCGTGGGGCACGCAGATGGTCGACGCGTGGAACGCCGATCACCCGGACGAGCAGATCACGGCGCAGGAGATCCCGGCGGGCGCCTCGAGCGAAGAGGTCATCGGAGCGGCGATCACGGCAGGAAACGCCCCGTGCCTGGTCTTCAACACCTCGCCCGCGGCGGTGCCCGGCTTCGAGCGTCAGGGCGGGCTGGTCAACCTGTCGGAGTTCGAGGACGGCGACGATTACATCACCGCGCGCAGCGGCGAGCTCGCCGATCAGTACCGCTCCGCGGACGGCGACTTCTACCAGATGCCCTGGAAGTCGAACCCGGTCATGATCTTCTACAACAAGGCGATGTTCGAGGAGGCGGGGCTGGACCCCGAGAACCCGGAGCTCTCCACCTACGACGAGTTCCTCGACACGGCCCGCGCGCTCAAGGAGGCGGATGTCGCGCCGTACGCGATCAACCCCGCCCCGACGAGCGAGTTCTTCCAGTCCTGGTTCGACTTCTACCCGCTCTATGCCGCGCAGACCGGCGGCACCCAGCTCGTGGAGGACGCCGAGGCCACGTTCAACGACGAGAACGGCGCCGCGGTGGCGAACTTCTGGCGGACCCTCTACGACGAGCAGCTCGCCGGCAACGAGCAGCACCAGGGCGACGCGTTCGCCGACGGGTACGCCGCGATGGCGATCGTCGGACCGTGGGCCGTCGCCGTCTACGGCGATTCGGTCGACTGGGGTGCGGTGCCCGTGCCGACGGAGGCCGGCGTCGCGCCGGAGGAGACGTGGACCTTCAGCGACGCGAAGAACGTCGGACTGTTCACCGCCTGCGAGAACAAGGCGACCGCGTGGGATGTCCTGAAGTTCGCGACGAGCGAGGAGCAGGACGGGATCTGGCTCGAGGAGACCGGTCAGATGCCGCTCCGGCAGGACCTTCCGGGAACGTACGCCGACTACTTCGAGGCGAACCCCGCCTACGAGCAGTTCGGAGATCAGGCAGCGCGCACGGTGGAGGTGCCGAACGTGACCAGCTCGGTCGAGATCTGGCAGGCCTTCCGTGACGGCTACTCCGAATCGGTGATCTTCGGTGAGACGCCGGTCGACGCGTTCCTGACCGACACCGCCGCCGAGATCGACGAGCTCGCCGCCGGGTGACGGGGATGGCCACCGTGGTTCCCGGCTCGGCCGGTGCTGCTGGAACGGATGCCGCGCGCCGCGATGCCCGCGCGGCATCCGGCCCTCCCTCCGAGCCGCCGCGGCGCCGGCGGAGCGGCGCGAGACGGATCCTCGGCGCCCAGCCGCACGGCCTGCTGTTCTCCGCGCCGTATCTCGCGTTCGTGCTCGTCGTGTTCGCGTACCCGGTCGTCTTCGCGGTGTGGATGTCGTTCCAGGACTACTTCTTCGCCGCACCGGGGGCCGAGGTCGACCGTCCCTTCGTGGGACTCGACAACTACGTGACGGCGCTGAGCGACCCCGACGTCTGGCGCTCGTTCGGCAACGTGGGGATCTTCCTCGTCATCAACGTGCCCCTCACGGTGCTGCTGTCGATCCTGCTCGCCACGGCTCTCGACCGCGTCACGAAGATGCGGACGTTCTTCCGCGTGGCGTACTACGTGCCGTACGTCTCGGCGTCGGTCGCCGTGGTGGCGGTCTGGCTGTTCCTGTTCTCGGGCAACGGCCTCGTGAACACCGTGCTGGGTCCGCTGGCACCCGACCCGTCGTGGCTCGTCAACTCCGCGTGGGCGATGCCCTCGATCGCGTTCTTCGTGACCTGGAAGGGCCTGGGGTTCTACATCCTGCTGTACCTCGCGGCGCTGCAGAACGTGCCTCGGGAGCTGTACGAGTCGGTGTCGATGGACGGCGGCGGGCGCATCCGGCAGTTCTTCGGGGTCACCGTGCCGAGCGTGCGGCCGGCGACGCTCCTCGTCGTGCTGCTGGCCACCATCACCGGCGCCAACCTCTTCACCGAGCCGTACCTGCTCACCGGAGGCGGCGGTCCCAACGGGGCGTCGACGTCGCCTGTCCTGCTGATGTACCAGCGGGGCATCGAGCAGCAGAACCCCGACGTGGCCGCCGCGATCGGCGTCATCCTGATCGTCATGGTCCTGCTCCTCGCGGCGCTGCAGCGGCGCTTCGTCGGAGGTGAGGAGCGATGAGGCGCGCGCTCGGGTCGAAGGCCGCCATGTACACGGCGCTGTCCCTCGGCGCCCTCGTCTTCCTCTTCCCCTTCTACTACATGGTCGTGGGCTCGCTGCAGACCGACGTCGACGCGTCGCCGGCCGGCGCGTTCCCGAATCCGGCGAACCTCACGCTCGACAATTACGCCGCGATCAACGGACGCATCAACCTGCTGCGCGGTCTCGCGAACTCGGGGATCTTCACCGCCGGCGTCCTCATCGGCACGATCGTCTTCGGCGTGCTGGCGGGCTACGCGCTGGCGGTCCTGCGGTGGCGCGGGCGCGGGGCGACGTTCGCGCTGGCGCTGCTCGTGCAGGTCGTGCCGTTCCAGCTGCTGATGATCCCGCTGTACGTGATGATCGCGCGTGACTACGGGCTCGCCGACAGCTACCTCGGCATGATCCTGCCGTTCTTCATCAACTCGACGGCGGTCGTCATCTTCCGGCAGTACTTCCTGCAGCTGCCGAAGGAGCTCTTCGACGCCGCCCGCATCGACGGCGCCGGCGAGTTCCGGCTGCTGTGGAACGTCGCCCTGCCGCTCGTGCGTCCGGCGGTTCTCACGGTCGTCCTGCTCACGTTCATCGGACCGTGGAACGAGTTCCTGTGGCCGTTCCTCATCACGAAGGATGCCGCCCTGCAGCCGCTCGCGGTGTCGTTGGCCAACTTCATCGCCAACATCGCGGCGTCGACGGCCAATCCCTTCGGGGCGATGATGGCGGGCGCCGTCGTCCTCGCCGCGCCCGCCGTGGCGCTGTTCATCGTGTTCCAGCGCTACTTCACCTCGAACGACCTCGGATCCGGAGTGAAAGGTTGACCATGCCGTCGAACGACCCCGCCGTGACAGGCACCGTCCCGTACCGTCTTCGCCGCGTCGGCGTGGTGATGACGCCCGCCGAGGGCGACCCGCACGAGGCGGAGGGCGTCCTCAACCCCGCCTCGGGGCGGGGGCCCGACGGTGCGCTCTACCTGCTGCCGCGACTCGTGGCCGCGGGGAACGTGTCGCGGGTGGGGCTCGCCCGCGTCGTGATCGAGGGCGGACTGCCCATCGGCGTCGAGCGCGAGGGCGTCGTGCTCGAGCCCGATCGCGGCTGGGAGCGCGGAGTCGGGAACGCGGGCGTCGAGGACCCCCGCGTCACGTGGATCCCGGCGCTGGACCTCCACGTCATGACGTACGTCGCGTACGGGCCGCTCGGTCCCCGCACCGCGGTCGCGGTGTCGGCGGACCTCCGCGACTGGCGGCGGCTCGGTCCCGTGCTGTTCCGGTACCAGGACGAACTCGACATGGACCTCAACCTGTTCCACAACAAGGACACGGTGTTCTTCCCCGAGCCGGTGACGGCCCCCGACGGCCGCGAGGCGTTCGCCGTGCTGCACCGCCCGATGTGGGATCTCGGGGAGACGCGACCCGGTCAGGGCGTCCGCCTTCCCGCGGGCGTCGAGGACGAGCGCCAGTCGATCTGGATCAGCTACATCCCGGTCGACGCCGTCCGCGCCGATCTCGGCGCGCTCACCCTGTGGGAGCAGCACCGGTTCGTCGCGGGTCCCGCGTTCGACTTCGAAGCGCTGAAGATCGGCGGAGGTCCGCCGCCGCTCCGGGTGCCGGAGGGGTGGCTCGTGCTGCATCACGGGGTCACCGGGGTGATCGACAGCGCGTTCTCGCAGCAGCAGAAGGTGAACTACGCCGCGGGAGCGCTGCTGCTCGATGCCGATGACCCGTCGCGGGTGATCGCCCGCACGCCGGAGCCGTTGCTGGCTCCCGAGACCGACGACGAGCGCAGCGGGATCGTGCCCAACGTCGTGTTCCCGACCGCGATCGAGGAGATCGACGGTCGCCACTTCGTGTTCTACGGCATGGCCGATTCGAAGATCGGCGTGGCCCTGCTCGAACGCACCGATTGAGCGGCCGGGCGGCTCCGCCGCTCACCGCCGGCATCCCTCCGAAAGGAAAACCTCATGGTCGCACGATGGAGTGCGCGCGTCACCGCCCTCACCGGCGCCGTCACACTCGCCGTCCCGCTGCTGTTCGCGGCGCCGGCGAGCGCGGCGGCCGATCGCGGAGCGCCGGCGTCGGCACCGGCCGCCGCATCCGGCGCGTCATCCGCGCCGATCACGAACCTCTCGCACCTCGACTTCCTGCTCGATGAGGCCACGCCGCCGGCCGACGTGGCGGGACACACGACGTACCGGCAGGACGACGAGCCCGCCCTCGTGATGCCGTGGACGTATGCGGACGCCCGGGCCGGCGGCACGTTCGCGCGAGTCGGCGGCGGTCCGCTCGACCCCGCGACCGGGTACTGGGGTCAGGGCGCCTACAACGCCGACGACGTCACCCGGGCCGCGATCGTCTACATCCGCCACTGGCAGCAGACGGGATCGGCGTCGAGTCGCGAGAAGGCGTACGAGCTGCTGCGCTCGGTGGCCTACTTCCAGACGACCGAGGGCGAGGACGCCGGGAACGTCGTCCTGTGGATGCAGCCGGACGGGACGCTCAATCCGTCGCCCGTCCCGGTCGAGCTGCCGGATCCGTCCGACAGCGGGCCGAGCTACTGGCTCGCGCGCACGCTGTGGGCGCTCGGCGAGGGCTATGCCGCGTTCCGGGATGAGGATCCCGAGTTCGCCGCGTTCCTCGACGACCGCTTCGCCCTCTCGCTGGACGCCCTGAAGCGGCAGGTGCTGACGCGCTACGGCGAGGACGAGATCTCGGACGGCAAGCGCGTCCCGGCGTGGCTGATCGTCGACGGCGCCGACGCCACGGCCGAGGCGGTTCTCGGGCTCGCCGCCCGCGTGGAGGCGGGACCCGACGGGGCATCCGCGACGGCGCTGCGGCAGTTCGCGCGCGCGATCGCCGCGATGGCGGACGGCTCGGCACGGCAGTGGCCGTACGGCGCGGTGCTGCCGTGGGCGCAGTCGCGGGCGATCTGGCACGCGTGGGGCTCGCAGATGCCGGCGGGGCTGGCTGCGGCATCCGTCGCCCTCTCCGACCGCTCGCTCGCCCGTCCCGCCGTGACGGATGCCGCGAGCTTCACGACCACCCTCCTCACGGCGGGCGGCCCGGACAACGGATGGAACCCGAGCCCGTTCGACCGCGTGCAGATCGCGTACGGCGCCGACTCCCGCGTCCAGTCCCTCCTGGCCGTGTCGGATGCCACCGGTTCCCGGGGGTTCGCGGACCTCGCCGCCATGCAGGCCGCCTGGTTCTTCGGCGCGAACCGGGCCGGCGAGCCGATGTACGACCCCGCGACCGGGGTGACCTTCGACGGGCTCCAGCCCGACGGCACCGTGAACCGCAACAGCGGCGCCGAGTCGACCATCCACGGACTGCTGACGGCGCTCGCGCTCGATGCGCATCCGGCCGTGAGAGCCCGGGCGGTGGGACTGACCGCGGTCGCCGAGCGTGACGGGCTGGAATGGGTCGAGGCGGAGGACGCCGTCCGCACCGACGGGGACATCTCGACGCCGGAGTCATGGACCGGCGAGTCCAGCTGGTCGGGCGACGCGCTCGCCCTCGATCCGGGCGAGCACGCGGTGTTCGACATCGGGCGCGACGCGACGGCGCGCTGGGTCGAGCCGGTCGTCTGGTCCGACGAGGACGAGCGGACGACGTCGGTGTGGCGGTCGGGACGGATGCTGACGGACCGCCTGCGGATCGTCGGTCCGGAGCAGGGCATCTCGCCGAGGTCCGGCGCGCTGCTGCCGTACGTCCTGGGGAAGCCGGTGCCGGGCCGCGAGGAGTCGCTGCGGGTCGACGCCGTCCGTGGGACGCTCGATCTCGACGGGCTGATCGTCCGTCCGCACGTGTCGCGGCTCGTGCTGGCGGGAGACGGAGCCCGGACCGAGCTGGTGCACTCGGCGGCACGCACGCCGCAGCGTGTGTCGGTCGGCGCGGGCAGGGCCGCGGTGTACGACGACGACGGCCGCGAGGTGCGCGTCCGGTCGCGTTCGGGCACGGTGGTCCTCCCGGCCGGCGGCTTCGCGATCGTGACCGGCGGCTGACGCCCGGCGTCCCCGCTCGCGTGCGGCGGGCGGGGACGTCACGGCCGGAACGCCCAGTCGGGCAGATGGGTGACGCCGACGAACGATCGGACGATCTCCGCGAGCCCGTGCCGACGGTCGATGTCCTGCGCCGCCACGGCGTAGCGGTCGGCATGCGTGGAGCGGCCGAGCGCCCACGACAGCCAGCCGGCCGTCGCGAGCGGCCCGGCGCGATGCTCTTCGGGCAGGCGGGCGGCGACCGCACGGACGAGTTCCAGCGCCCGCTCGAGGCGCTGCGGATCGGGGCGGTCCCCCTCGCCCCACATGACCGAGGCGAGGTCGGCCGGATACTCCTCGCCATCCTCCCAGCGGCGCTGCGCGTCGAGCGCCGCATCGCCGCCCCGCCGGTTGCTGGACCACTGCACGATCGCCACATCGCGAAGCGACGACCGCTGCAGACACCACGCGAGGACCGCGGTGTGCATCGGGTCCAGCGCCGCGGCATCCCACTCGAGCGCCAACTCGTACAGCGCCGGCAGGTCATCGAGCGCGCACGCCGCCTCGAGTGCCGCCGGATCCAGTCGCCCGACCGGCTCCGCCATCGTCGGGATGCCGCACAGCAGCGCCAGCGCGGACTCCAGCGATGCCATCGCGACGGACACGCTCACGACGACCGCCTCGTCGATGTCGTCGAGCGCGGTGCCGGATGCCTGATCGCCGTCCGGCGGCGGCGTACGGATCTGGAGCTCGGACAACGGCCGGGCTCGCGCCGGCAGCGCCGCGTCGAAGTGCGACCCCCAGCCGTCGCCCGCGACGGTCAGCGCGTCCGTGATGCCCAGCCCGCAGGCGTCCGCGGAGCGCTCCAGCGCGACCACGAGGTCGTACCCGGGCAGCTCGCGGCGAGCGGATGCCGTCGTGTACACGACCGCGACGAACGCATCGGCGTCCGGGATCCGGCAGACCATGCCGATCACGCTCGACGCGACGCCGTCGGTGTCGGCGTCGTGCGGCGGCAGGTCGACCCGCATCGCCCCGATGCTCCGCCCTCCCGTCATCGGCACGAGGACGAGGCTCTGCGTCGGGGTGTAGCCGAGCAGCTTCGGGACGAGGGACAGGAACTGTGCCGCATCGGCGGCGGTGACGATGGTGGACATGCTCCGAGGCTCCGGCGCGCGCACCCGCCGCGGCGGCTCGGCCGGCGGTCTGCGGAGGAGCGCCGACGTGCGCGGCCCTGTGGAGAGCGCGGCGCGCCGTCCGTGGGGACGGCGTCGGGTCGCGGGGATTACGATGGAGGTCATGGACGACTACTGGATCGCGGTGATCGCGGCGCTGCTGCCGACCGTCGTCGTCGTGGGCCTGCTCGTCTTCGTCCTCCGGAGCATCCTCCGCATGGACCGCACCGAACGCCGGGTGTACGCGAAGGTCGAAGCCGAGGAGCGCAAGAAGCGCGGCCTCGCCCCGCGCGACGAATCCGCCGTCTGAGCACCGACCGATAGGCTGAGCGCGAACAGCCTGGGGGTCGTGTGATCAGCATCAGTCTCGACTGGACGTGGACGTGGTGGCTGGTCCTGGTGATCGTCTTCGATCTCTCGGTCCGGGTCATGGCGGTGATCATCGTTCCGCGCGACCGTCGACCCACGGCGGCGATGGCGTGGCTGCTCGCCATCTACTTCATCCCGCCCCTCGGCATCCTGCTGTTCCTGCTCATCGGCAACCCCCGCCTGCCGCGGAAGCGCCGCAAGGAGCAGGAGGCCATCAACGACTATCTGCGCGAGTCGAGCGAGAGCCTCACCTTCGGGACGCTCCGGCCCGACGCGCCGCTGTGGCTGCGTCAGCTCGTGGACCTCAACCGCAACCTGGGCGCGCTGCCCATCGCGGGTGACAACGGCGCGCGGATCATCTCCGAGTACCAGGAGAGCCTCGACACGATGGCCGCGGAGATCGACCGGGCCGAGCAGTACGTCCACGTCGAGTTCTACATCCTGCAGTCGGATGCCGCGACCGACGGCTTCTTCGCCGCCCTCGAGCGGGCCGTGGCCCGCGGCGTGACCGTGCGCGTGCTGCTCGACCACTGGGCGAACCGCTGGAAGCCGCGCTACCGCGCGACCGTCGCGCGGCTCGAGAAGGCGGGAGTGAAGTGGCACCTGATGCTCCCGGTGCAGCCCTTCAAGGGCCGCTACCAGCGGCCCGACCTGCGCAACCACCGCAAGCTGGTCGTGATCGACGGCCACGTCGCCTTCCTCGGATCGCAGAACGTCACCGACCGCAGCTACAACCTGAAGCGAAACATCAAGCGCGGGCTGCAGTGGGTTGACCTCATGGTGCGCGTGGACGGCCCGGTCGTGGCATCCGTCGACGCCGTCTTCCTGAGCGACTGGTACGGCGAGACCGGAGAGGTGCTGCGCTCCGGTGACGAGATCGTCGAGGTGGCCGGGTCGGGCGACCTCGACTGCCAGATCGTGCCGAGCGGCCCGGGGTTCGAGTACGAGAACAACCTGCAGCTGTTCATGAGCCTGATCTTCGCGGCGAAGCGACGGATCGTGATGGTCAGTCCCTACTTCGTGCCCGACGAGGGGCTGCTGCTGGCGCTCCAGACCGCGTGCCACCGCGGCGTCGCGGTCGAGCTCTTCGTCTCCGAGGTCGGGGACCAGGCGCTGGTGTACCACGCGCAGCGCAGCTACTACGAAGAGCTCCTCGCGATGGGCGTCACGATCTGGATGTACAAGCGGCCGTACATCCTGCACTCGAAGTCGATGTCCATCGACGACGAGGTCGCGGTCGTCGGCTCGAGCAACATGGACATGCGCTCGTTCGGCCTCAACCTCGAGGTGACGATGCTCGTCCGCGGCGGCGAGTTCGTCGACCAGCTGCGCGGGGTCGAGGACCAGTACCGCCGGATGTCGCGCGTGCTCACCGACGAGGAGTGGCAGCGCCGCCCGCTGCGGTCCATGGTCCTCGACAACCTCGCCCGGTTGACCTCCGCGCTGCAGTAGGCCGCGGGGGCGTTTGGGCCTTTGAGGGACCCGACGTGTCCAGTGCGGCGGGGTGGAGCGACATCCCGCGTCCCTCGAGGACGATCCGCTGCCGTTCCAGGGACCCGACGTGCCGCTGGGCGCGAGCGGGCACGGCGTTTCCGGTCCCTCGAGCGCGGCTCGCAAGGGGCGGCCGGAGCGCTCTCCACAGATGTCGGGCGGATGCCGCGGGCCACAGCATCCGCCTCGCATTCCCGGATCGCACCATGTCGAGCCGACCATGGGGCATGCGTTCGACGCCGATACCCGATTCGCTGGGGCCCGTCTTCACCGTCGCTGCAGCGCGGGAGATGGGGATGAGTCCCGGGCGGCTTCGATCGCGCGACCTCGAGCGCCCCTTCCGAGGGGTCCGGATGCGCGGCCCGGTGACTGGGGGTCCAGCGGAGCGGGACCCGGTCGACGCCCACCTCGCGCGTGCGCTGGCGTACGCGGCGATCATGCCGCACGACCAGTTCTTCACTCACACCACGGCGGCGCTCATCTGGGGTGTGCCCCTGCCCGACGGAGTCGTCCGGCGCGCGGTGCGGCCCGAGGTCGGCGTGCTCGCCCCCGCCCGGACCCCGCGCGGCCGCGGTGTCACGGGGCGGCGCCTTGCGGCGTCGACAGTGACGCTGCGCGTCCACCCGGACAGCGGCGTGCGTGTCCTGAGCCCGGCGTCGACGTGGGCGACTCTCGGTGTCGTGCTCGATGATCCGCGAGACCTCGTCGCGGCGGATGACGCCCTCGTCCGCGTCCCGATGTTCACGGGTGACCCGCCCGCACGGGCGACCACAGAGCACCTGGAGGCGGTGGTCGCCGCCGGCAGGCGGATCGGCGTCGCACGCCTGCGTGAGGCGCTGCCTCTGGTGAGGACGCGCTCCGCGTCCCGGCCCGAGTCGTGGTGTCGTCTGACCCTCATCGACGCGGGGCTGCCGGAACCCGAGCTCAACTGGGCGGTCGTCGTCGCCGGGGAGCGGATCGCGTGCGTGGATCTGGCCTATCCGGCGGAACGCGTCGCCGTGGAGTACGAGGGCGGTCATCACGCGACGGACCCCCGGCAGTGGAGTCGGGACATCGAGCGCTACGAGAGACTCGCGGCCGCCGGCTGGATCGTCATCCGCGTCACGAAGGATCACCTGTTCACCGATCCTGCCGCGGTGGTCGCCCGTGTCCGCCGTGCCCTCGCCGAGCGGTGAACCACGCGCGGCGGATGCCGGTCCACAGGACCCCACAGTCGTCGCTGCTGTGGCATCCGACACGTAGCGTCCCCGGAGCCGCCGCCGGGGTGGTTCCGGGGACGCGATCGGTCGGTGCGGCTTGAACCGACGACACGTTGCGTCCCCGGAGCGGGGGCCGGGGTCATTCCGGGGACGCGATCGGTCGCGGCGGCTCGGACTGACGACGTCTTGCGTCCCCGGAGCGGAGGTCGGGGTGGTTCCGGGGACGCGATCGGTCGCAGACGCTCGGGCCGACGACACGTTGCGTCCCCGGAGCGGAGGCCGGGGTGGTTCCGGGGACGCCATCGGTCGCGGCGGCTCGGACTGACGACGTCGTGCGTCCCCCGAGCAGCGCGCCCGGTCAGTCGGCTCGCACCAGCAGGTCGCCGACCTCGCATCCGAGTGCGCGGCAGATCGCGGAGAGCGTCGAATAGCGGATGGCCCGGGCGCGGTCGTTCTTCAGCACCGAGAGGTTCACGACCGAGACGCCGACGAGCTCGGACAGGCGCGTGAGGGTCATCCCGCGCTCCGCGAGGAGTTCGTCGAGTCGGCAATGGATGCCGGTGATCTCGTCATCGTCGGCGGGACTCATACGAGCCACTCCGCATCCTTCTGCAGTCGCGAGCCGTAGCGGAAGATCGCGGCGACCGCGGCGAACCCGAGCCCCGCAGCGATCGGCCAGAACGGGAACTCGATCAGCAGCGTCGGCTGCGGCAGCCACGCCCGGAAGGGGTCGTCGATGCCCGGGATGTCCTGCCACGAACCGCCGGCGGAGGCGAAGACCTCGTGCGAGGCCATGCTCCCCGCGATGCCGCCCAGCACCTCGGCGGTGACGCCGCCGAGGGCGACCACGACACCGGTGACCATCGCCATGCGGGCGACGACCGGCGCGAACGCCCGCCCGGCCAGCAGCTGGAAGCACGCGAGGGCGAGGAGGCCGGCGATCGCCCCCGGCACGAGCCAGCCGATCGCCTGACTGATCGACCACATCACGCGCACGCCGGCGCTCAGCCCGTCCACGAGGAGCGAGACGGAGGTGAAGCCACCGCCGACCCGCGCCGCGTCGCCGCCGTCCCACTCGACGCCCGCCGGCATCTCGGGCCAGAACTCCTGCACCGGCATGGTGATCGCGACCGAGGGTGACAGCAGGCCGAGCAGCAGCGCGATCACGGCGCCGATCACCGACAGCCCCGCCCAGACCGCCGCGACGATCGACGTCACCCGCACCACGGGCGACGGATCGCCGGACCGGCGGGCGCGGCCCGTCCCGAGGGCGAACGCCGCGACCACGGCCGCGGTCAGCAGGACGACGGCGACACCGGCGACGAGGATCCACGAGGCGAACACGTCACACCAGCCCGTCGGTGTCGCGCTGCAGGCGCTCGCCGACGGTGAAGACGGTCGAGCCGAGGGCGGCGACGAATGCCGTGAACAGCAGCGTCGCGGGCTCGATCGTCATCACGACGTTGTCGAACGTCCCATCCGAGATGGCGGCGAACGCGCCGTTGGCCGCCATGTTGCCGAAGAAGGGGTGAGCGGCGGTGGCGAGCAGCGTCGTGACGCCGGCGACCGTCACGAGCACCGTGTTCCGCCGGCTGAACACCCGGTCCCGCAGCACGCTGCGCGCGAGCAGGAGCAGGCACGCCACGACCGTCACCACCGCGATCACGAGCACGGCCTGCTGGAGCACCAGCGCCACGACGGAGAAGACGGGGAGCTCGTCGACGTGGAGGACCGCGGAATCGACCGACACCTGCACCGCCGCGCCGTCGACGCCGATGGGGGCGGTCGCCGGCGTGCCGGAGAACTCCGCGAGCACCTCGGCCGCGCCGCCCGACAGCACGTCGACGCAGCGGATCACGGCCGCGACCACCGTGGCCCCTGCCAGGATCGTGCCTGCCGCCATCAGGACCAGGAGCGCGGTGCGGTCGCCTCGGCTCAGCGTCCGCGAGCGGGCGGCATCCGTCTTCGGCTGCGTCATCATGGCTTCCTCCATATCGAGAATCGTTGTTATCGAAAAACGATATGACGCATCGTCGGTCGTCGTCAAGGACCGATTCGGACGGATGCTGCGCCGCCCGCCGCCGGCCGGTATGCCCACGGCGAACACGGGCATACCGGCATCCGTCGGTCGTTAGCCTCTTACGTAAGACGCCGCCAGTGCGTCGGCAGGAGGAGGGGACGATGTTCGAGAGATTCACAGACCGTGCACGTCGTGTGGTGGTGCTCGCCCAAGAAGAGGCGAAGATGCTGAACCACAACTACATCGGCACGGAGCACATCCTCCTCGGCCTGATCCACGAGGGCGAGGGCGTCGCCGCCAAGGCCCTCGAGAGCCTCGGCATCTCGCTCGATGCCGTCCGCGAACAGGTCCAGGACATCATCGGCCAGGGACAGCAGCAGCCGACGGGACACATCCCGTTCACGCCGCGCGCGAAGAAGGTCCTCGAGCTGTCGCTGCGCGAAGCGCTGCAGCTCGGCCACAACTACATCGGCACGGAGCACATCCTCCTCGGCCTCATCCGCGAGGGCGAGGGCGTGGCGGCTCAGGTGCTCGTCAAGCTCGGCGCCGACCTGAACAAGGTCCGCCAGCAGGTCATCCAGCTGCTCAGCGGCTACCAGGGCAAGGAGCCCGCCGGTGTCGCCGCCGGTGCCGGCGAGCAGGCTCAGGCCTCGGCGCAGGGCGGCTCGGCCGTCCTCGACCAGTTCGGCCGCAACCTCACTCAGGCCGCGCGCGACAACAAGCTCGACCCCGTCATCGGGCGCGAGAAGGAGATCGAGCGCGTGATGCAGATCCTGTCGCGCCGCTCGAAGAACAACCCCGTCCTCATCGGCGAGCCCGGTGTCGGCAAGACGGCGGTCGTCGAGGGTCTCGCCCAGGCCATCGTCAAGAACGAGGTCCCCGAGACGCTGAAGGACAAGCAGGTCTACTCGCTCGACCTCGGCTCGCTCATCGCCGGGTCCCGCTACCGCGGTGACTTCGAAGAGCGGCTGAAGAAGGTCACGAAGGAGATCCGCACCCGCGGCGACATCATCGTCTTCATCGACGAGATCCACACGCTCGTGGGTGCCGGTGCCGCCGAAGGCGCGATCGACGCCGCCTCGATCCTCAAGCCGCTCCTCGCCCGCGGTGAGCTGCAGACGATCGGCGCGACGACGCTCGACGAGTACCGCAAGCATTTCGAGAAGGATGCCGCCCTCGAGCGCCGGTTCCAGCCGATCCAGGTCGCCGAGCCGAGCCTGCCCCACGCGATCAACATCCTGAAGGGGCTGCGCGACCGCTACGAGGCGCACCACAAGGTGCAGATCACGGACGGCGCGATCGTCGCCGCGGCGAACCTCTCGGACCGCTACGTCTCGGACCGCTTCCTGCCCGACAAGGCCATCGACCTGATCGACGAGGCCGGCGCACGCCTCCGCCTGTCGATCCTGTCGAGCCCGCCCGAGCTGCGCGAGTTCGACGACAAGATCGCCAAGGTCCGCGAGGACAAGGAAGCCGCCAGCGAGGAGCAGGACTTCGAGAAGGCCGCGTCGCTGCGCGACGAGGAGAAGTCGCTGCTCGCCGAGCGCCTGCGTCTCGAGAAGCAGTGGCGTTCGGGCGACGTGGCATCCCACGCGGTCGTCGACGAAGGCCTGATCGCCGAGGTCCTCGCCCAGGCGACCGGCATCCCGGTGTTCAAGCTCACCGAGGAGGAGACCAGCCGTCTCGTCTTCATGGAGAAGGCGCTGCACCAGCGCGTCATCGGCCAGGAGGAGGCCATCGCGGCCCTGTCCCGGACGATCCGACGTCAGCGCGCCGGCCTCAAGGACCCGAACCGCCCCTCGGGCTCGTTCATCTTCGCCGGCCCCACGGGCGTCGGCAAGACGGAGCTCGCCAAGGCGCTCGCAGAGTTCCTCTTCGACGACGAGGGTGCGCTGATCTCGCTCGACATGAGCGAGTTCGGCGAGAAGCACACCGTCTCGCGGCTGTTCGGTGCCCCTCCCGGGTTCGTCGGCTTCGAAGAGGGCGGCCAGCTCACCGAGAAGGTCCGCCGCAAGCCGTTCTCCGTCGTCCTGTTCGACGAGATCGAGAAGGCGCACCCGGACATCTTCAACTCGCTGCTGCAGATCCTCGAAGAGGGTCGTCTGACCGACGGTCAGGGCCGCGTGGTCGACTTCAAGAACACCGTGATCATCATGACGACGAACCTCGGTTCGTCGGCGATCGCCGGTGGCCCCGTGGGCTTCCAGGTCGAGGGCAACACCCAGACGACCTACGACCGCATGAAGGGCAAGGTCGACGAGGAGCTGAAGCGTCACTTCAAGCCCGAGTTCCTGAACCGCGTGGATGACATCATCGTCTTCCCGCAGCTCAACAAGGACGAGCTGCGTCAGATCGTCGGCCTGTTCACGAAGCGCCTCAGCGAGCGTCTGCTGGACCGCGACATGACGGTCGAGCTGACGGATGCCGCCAAGGACCGCCTCATCGAGATCGGCTTCGACCCGACGCTGGGTGCCCGGCCGCTGCGCCGCGCCATGCAGCGCGAGGTCGAGGACCAGCTCAGCGAGCGGATCCTGCGCGGTGAGCTCAACGCCGGGGACCACGTGAAGGTCGGCACCGAGGGTGCGACGTTCACCTTCGAGATGAGCCAGCGCGAGGACCGCGTCGCGATCGGCGTCGGCGCCGCCGGCGAGATCTCCGCCACGCCGGACATCGTCGCCGGGTCGTAAGCGAGCACAACGAGAAGGGGTCGGATGCCACGAGGCATCCGACCCCTTTCGTCTGCGTCGGCGGGCTGACCGCGACCGGGCACGGTCCCGGTCAGCTGCGCGGCGGGGCCTCGCCGAAGACCTGCTGCTCCATCGCGTCGTAGCCCTCCGCCTGGGGGTTGCCGTGGGTGCCGCCCGACAGCGCGTACTCCTCCTCGGGGGAGAGCACCAGCCGGTGTCGGCCGTAGACCGCGAACCCGACGAAGATGACCGCGTAGACGACGATGATCGCGACGATCGCGAGCAGGTACGTCGGGTTGAAGAGGAGCCCGAGGAACACGATGGCGGCGATGATCGCGGCCGAGTACGCGCCGAACAGCCCCCACGGGCTGGTGTACGGCCGCGCCGCGTTCGGGAACTTCCGGCGCAGGATGATGAACGACACCATCTGCAGGAAGTACGCGAGCACCGCGCCCCACACCGCGATGTTCAGCACGATGGCGCCGGCGGGGCTCGCGTCGCCGCCCGCCGCCTGCACGACGACGAGGGCGAGGAAGCCGATGACCGCGCCGACCGCGAGCGCGACCCAGGGGGTCTTCGCCTTGCCGGTCAGGGAGAGCCACCGGGGGTAGTAGCCGGCGCGCGACAGCGAGTACATGTTGCGTCCGTAGGCGAACATGATGCCCATCAGGGAGGCGAGCAGGCCGATCAGCGCGAGCAGCGCGAGGATCGCGGCGGCCTGCGGCGGCAGGAACGCCTTGAACCCGTCGAGCAGCGGCTCGAGCGAGGCGCCGGTCGCCTCCGCTCCCAGCACGCCGGTGTTCAGGAACAGCACGATCAGACCCGTGACGATGAGGGTTCCACGGGCCCACAGCCCCGCGCGCGGGATGTCGCGCGCCGGCTCCCGCGACTCCTCCGCAGCCAGCGGCAGCTCCTCGATGCCGAGGAAGAACCACATCGCGAACGGCAGGGCGAACAGGATCGCGCCGAATCCCTCGGGCAGGAACACCGACGACCCCAGCGCATCCGGGTTCGGGGCCTTGTCCCACAGCGAGCTCCAGTCGAACGCGCCCGAGGCGAGCGCCATGACGCCGAACACGATGATGATGCCGATCGAGATGACCGAGACCACGATGGCGAAGCCGAACGAGATCGCCGCTCCCGCGGCGTTGAGCCCGATGAACAGGGCGTAGAGGATGATCCACCACACCCAGCCGGGCAGACTGATGCCGGTCAGCAGGAACAGCGCCTGGTCGGCGTACGCGCCGGAGAAGTACACGACGACGGCGGTCGTCGCGACGTACTCGATGGTCTCGGCGAGGCCGGTCGCCAGTCCTCCCCACGGCCCCATCGCCGATCGCGCGAAGGAGTACGCGCCCCCGGTGTGCGGCATCGCCGCCGCCATCTCCCCGATGGAGAAGGTCAGGCCGTAGTACATGAGCACGAGCAGCGCGAACGCGACGAGCATGCCGCCGAACCCGGCGAAGCCGATGCCGAAGTTCCAGCCGGAGAAGTCCCCGGAGATCACCGCGGCGACCGCGAGACCCCAGAGCCCCCACACGCCGGCTGATCGTTTGAGGGTGCGTTTCTCGAAGTAGCCGTCCCCGGCGCGGGCGTAGCTGACGCCGGCGACCTTCTGCGGGCTGGTGGCGGTGGCGGCGGTGCGGGGCTCGGACATGCGACCTCCTGGCTGCGGGTCGGCGCCGGGGCGCCGTCGGGTCGGCGCGCTGGCTCGCGCCTGGTGAGAAGTGTGGAGGTTATTGGTATTCCCTGTCTACCTTTGGCGTGTAAGTTTCTCGTTACACGTTTCGGCTGCGGCGCCTCGCGGCTGCGGAGAGGATGACGGATGCCCGGAAATCTGACGGCGGACGAGCTCGAGGCCGCGATCATCGCCGACGAGATCGACACGGTCATCGTCGCCTTCCCCGACGCGCAGGGCCGCCTCGTCGGCAAGCGCGTCGCGGGCCGGTTCTGGCTCGACGAGGTCGCCTCCCACGGAGCCGAGGTCTGCGACTACCTGCTGTCCGTCGACGTCGACCTCAACACCGTTCCCGGGTACGAGATGTCGGGATGGGACAAGGGCTACGGCGACATGGTGCTGACTCCCGACATGGCGACCCTGCGGCGCATCCCCTGGCAGCCCGCGACGGCGCTGGTGATGGCGGAGCTCGGCTATGTCGGCGGCGGCGCCGTCGCGCAGTCGCCCCGCGCCATCCTCGGCGCGCAGCGCGCGCGCCTCGCCGAGCGCGGACTGGTGGCCTTCTCCGGAACGGAGCTCGAGTTCCTCGTCTTCGACGACTCGTTCCGGGATGCCTGGACGAAGCGCTACACCGGGCTGCAGGCATCCACCGACTACAACGTCGACTACAACCTGCTCGCCACGACCCGGCTCGAGCCGCTGCTCCGCGACATCCGCCGCGGCATGGAGGGCGCAGGGCTGTACTGCGAGGGCGTCAAGGGCGAGTGCAACTACGGGCAGCAGGAGATCGCGTTCCGGTTCGCGGAGGCGCTCGAGACCGCCGATCAGCACACGCTCTACAAGAACGGCGCGAAGGAGATCGCCGACGCGCACGGGCAGTCGCTGACCTTCATGGCGAAGTTCGACGAGCGGGAGGGGAACAGCTGCCACATCCACCTGTCGATCCGCGGCGACGACGGCGAACCGGTCATGGCGGGGGACGGGACGTACGGCTTCAGCCCGCTCATGGGGCACTGGATCGCCGGCATCCTCGCGACGCTGCGCGAGTTCGCCCTCCTCTACGCGCCCACGATCAACTCCTACAAGCGGTTCGCGAAGGGCTCGTTCGCGCCCACCGGCGTCGCGTGGGGCGTCGACAACCGCACCTGCGCGCTCCGTGTCGTGGGGCACGGTGCATCGCTGCGCGTCGAGAACCGCGTCCCGGGCGGCGACGTGAACCCGTACCTGGCGATCTCGGCGATCATCGCGGGCGGCCTGCACGGCATCGAGAACGAGCTGGAGCTGCCGGAACCTCTCACCGGCAACGCGTACGATTCCGATGTCGCGCATCTGCCGACGACCCTTCGCGAGGCTGCGGACCTGTTCGAGCAGTCCGAGGTCGCGCGCGCGGCGTTCGGCGACGATGTCGTGGCCCACTACCTGCACCAGGCGCGCATCGAGGTCGAGGCCTACGACGCCGCCGTCACCGACTGGGAGCGCATCCGTGGCTTCGAACGACTCTGACACCTCCGCCGTCTCCGCGCGGCGGCCGGTCATCGGGCTGACCACCTATCTCGAGCAGGCGAAGCAGGGCGTCTGGGACGTGCGCGCCAGCTTCCTGCCGCAGCAGTACTTCGACGCGGTCACCGCGTCGGGCGGCGTCGCGGTCCTCCTGCCGCCGCAGCCGTCGGCCGAGGCGGCGGCCGCCGCGGTCCTCGACGGGCTCGACGGGCTCATCCTGACCGGGGGGCTGGACGTCCAGCCCGAGCTGTACGGCGCGGAGCGGCACCCTCTCACCGATCCGCCGAGGGCCGATCGCGACGCCTGGGAGATGGCGCTGCTCGCCGGGGCGCGCGAGCGCGGCATCCCCATCTTCGGGATCTGCCGCGGCCTGCAGCTCATCAACGTGGCCTACGGCGGGACCCTGTTCCAGCACCTTCCCGACGACCTCGGCACCGAGCGGTACAAGATCGGCGGCGGGGTCTTCGCCGAGAACGCCGTCGCGATCCAGCCCGACACGAAGCTCGCCGGCCTGGTGGGCGCGGGCACCTACGGCGTCCACAGCTATCACCACCAGGGCGTCGACCGGCTCGGCGACGGTCTCGTCGTCACCGCCCGGACCGACGACGACCTCGTGCAGGCGTTCGAGCTCGCCGGCGACGACTACCTCGTCGCCGTGCAGTGGCATCCGGAGGAGAACGCCGGCGATCGACGTCTCTTCCTCGGTCTCGTCGCCGCCGCAGCCGCCTACGCCGCCAGCCGCCGGGGAGTCCCGGCATGAGCGCGGCGGCGTCCGGGGAACGGCACACCGTCCTGAACCCCGCGACCGGGGCCGCCGTCCGCGAGGTGGCCGGCGCGTCGATCGACGAGACGGATGCCGCGGTCGCCCGCGCCGTCCGGGCGCAGCGCGGGTGGGCAGGGCTCGCTCCGGCGGAGCGCGCCGACGCCCTGCGGCTGTTCGCCCGCGTCGTGGCGGACCACGTCGAGGAGCTCGCCCAGCTGGAGGTCCTCGAGGCCGGGCATCCGATCGGATCGGCGCGCTGGGAGGCGAACCACGTCGCGCAGGTGCTGAACTACTACGCCGGCGCGCCGGAACGGCTGATCGGGCAGCAGATCCCGGTCGCCGGCGGTCTCGATGTGACCTACCACGAGCCCTACGGCGTCGTCGGGATCATCGTGCCGTGGAACTTCCCGATGACCATCGCATCGTGGGGGTTCGCGCCGGCCCTCGCCGCCGGCAACGCCGTCGTCATCAAGCCTGCCGAGCTCACCCCGCTGACCGCGATGCGCCTCGGCGACCTCGCCCTCGAGGCGGGCCTGCCCGAGGGGCTGTTCGCGGTCGTGACCGGCGCCGGCTCCGTCGTCGGCCAGCGCTTCGTGTCGCACCCCGACGTCCGCAAGGTGGTCTTCACCGGGTCGACCGCCGTGGGCACGGAGGTCGCCGCCGGCTGCGCCCGGGAGCTCAAGCCCGTGACGCTCGAGCTCGGCGGGAAGAGCGCGAACATCGTGTTCGAGGACGCGGACCTCGAGAAGGCCGCCGCGGCCGTGCCCGGGTCGGTCTTCGACAACGCCGGGCAGGACTGCTGCGCCCGCAGCCGCCTGCTCGTCCAGCGATCGGCCTACGACCGGTTCCTCGAGCTGCTCGAGCCCGCGGTGACGGCCTGGCGGGTCGGCGATCCCGCCGACGAGGCGACGGAGATGGGGCCGCTCATCTCCGCGGCCCAGCGCGACCGGGTCGCGTCGTACGTCGATGAGGCCGAGGTCGCGTTCCGCGGTTCGACACCCGGCGGTGACGGATTCTGGTTCCCGCCGACCGTCGTGCTCGCGGATCGGTCCGCCCGCATCGCGCGCGAGGAGGTGTTCGGCCCGGTCGTCACAGTGCTGCCGTTCGAGGACGAGGCGGATGCCGTCGCCCTCGCCAACGACACGATCTACGGACTCGCCGGCTCGATCTGGACCGAGAGCCTGCGTCGCGGCATCCGGGTGTCGCGCGGCGTGCGCAGCGGCGTGCTGTCAGTGAACTCGCACTCGTCGGTGCGGTACACGACCCCGTTCGGCGGCATGAAGGGGTCGGGGCTCGGTCGCGAGCTCGGACCGGATGCCGCCGAGCACTTCACCCAGACCAAGAACGTCTTCTACGCGACGTCCTGACCCGCCGTCGCATCCGCCCGTTCCGCCCCACCCCACCCGGAGGACCCCTATGACCGTCGACCTCACGCAGCGCCTTCGCGACCGCGTCGCCATCATCACCGGCGGCGCGAGCGGCATCGGGCTCGCCACCGCCCGCCGCTTCGCCGCCGAGGGCGCACGCGTCGTCATCGCCGACCTCGACCCGGCAGCGGGCGAGCGGGCGGCCGCCGAGGTCGGCGGGGTGTACCGCGAGGTGAACGTGGCCGACCAGGCGTCGGTCGATGCGCTCTTCGACGGTGTCGCGGCCGATCTGGGCTCGGTCGACATCGCGTTCAACAACGCGGGCATCTCGCCCGCCGACGACGACTCGATCGAGACGACCGAGCTGCCGGCGTGGGACCGCGTGCAGGACGTGAACCTGAAGAGCGTCTACCTCTGCTCGCGCGCGGCGCTGCGCCACATGGTGCCCGCGGGGAAGGGGTCGATCATCAACACGGCGTCCTTCGTCGCCCTGCTGGGGTCGGCGACCTCCCAGATCTCCTACACCGCCTCGAAGGGCGGCGTCCTGGCGATGACCCGCGAGCTCGGCGTGCAGTTCGCGCGCCAGGGCGTGCGCGTGAACGCGCTCTGCCCGGGACCCGTGAACACCCCGCTGCTGCAGGAGCTGTTCGCGAAGGACCCCGAGCGGGCTCAGCGGCGGCTCGTGCATGTGCCGATGGGCCGCTTCGCGGAGCCGGAGGAGCTCGCCGCGGCGGTCGCCTTCCTGGCATCCGATGACGCGTCGTTCATCACCGCCAACGCGTTCGTGGTCGATGGCGGCATCACCAACGCCTACGTCACCCCGCTCTGACGGCATGACCGAAGCCGCCGCGCACGACCTGCGACGAACCGTCTACCGGCCGGTGCGCAGCGGCAACGCGCTCGAGGACACCGTGGCACGGCTCGTGCAGACCGTCCGGCTCGGCGTCGTCGCGCCGGGGGAGTCCCTTCCGTCGGAGCGCGACCTCGCCGAGCGGTACGCGGTCAGCCGCGACACCGTGCGGCAGGCCATCGGCGAACTGGCGGACGCCGGCTTCGTGGTGCGGCGACGCGGGCGCTACGGCGGCACGTTCGTCGCGGATCCGCTGCCGCGCCCTGCCGAGCCGACGCCGGTCGACGCCGCCGAGCTCGAGGACGTGCTCGGGATGCGGCGGGTGCTCGAGGCGGGGGCCGCGCGGGCGGCGGCGGCGCGCGACCTCGGCGATGCCGACCGGGCGACCCTCGAGGCCCGGCATCGGGCCACGGCGGCCGCCGGCGAGACGGACTATCGGCGGCTCGACTCCCTGCTGCACCTCACCGTCGTCGAGCTGAGCGGCATCCGACCGCTCCTTCCCCTGATGGTCGAGAACCGCGCCCGCGTGAACGCCTGGCTGGACACGTTCCCGCTGCTGCCCCGCAACATCGAGCACTCCGATGCGCAGCACGACCGGATCGTCGCGGCGATCCTCGCGGGACGCCCCGACGCCGCCGAGGCCGCCGTCCTCGAGCACCTCGCCGGCTCCGAGGCGCTGCTGCGCGGCTTCCTCGCCTGAGGCGCGCCGGGCGGCGTGGTGCCGGCGCGACGGATGCACCATGCGTGGTGCGGGTGTCGCGTCGCCGCCGCCGGTCGTCGACACGGGCCCCGGCGATCGTGCATCCGTCACCCGGCCCGCGCTATCGCGCCCGGTCAGAGCGGGGCGACGTCGACCTGCACGCGGAGGGTCGAGGTCTTCGCGTCGGTGAAGATGATGCCCTTCACCGGCGAGACGTCGCCGTAGTCCCGGCCCCACGCGACGGTCACGTAGCGGTCGTTCGCCCACTGGTCGTTCGTCGGGTCGATCGCGAGCCACTGATCGGTGCCCGGCAGCCACACCGCGATCCACGCGTGCGACGCGTCCGCGCCGAAGACGCGCTCCCTGCCGGGAGGCGGCTGCGTCGCCAGATACCCGGAGACGTAGCGCGCCGCCACGCCGTGCGCCCGCAGACAGGCGAGGGCGACGTGCGCGAAGTCCTGGCACACGCCGGCGCGCTTGGTCATCGCGTCGACCACCGTGCTGGTCACGGTCGTCGCGGTCTTGTCGTAGTCGAAGTCGGCGTAGATGCGGCGCATCAGATCGGTGGCGGCCTCGCCGATCGGGCGACCCGGCACGAGGGAGACGGCGCCGTACGCCGCCGCCTCGGGCGCGTGGCGGGCACGGTCGGATTCGAGCGCGTACTCGGTCGCCTGCCAGGCGCCCGCGAGGTCGGGGTGGTGCAGCGGCCGCGCCCGCTCCCACGGCTGTCCGAGGGCGTCGGCGTCGTACTCCGGCGTCGTCACGGTCACCTCGCTCGTCGCCTCGAGCGACAGGGCGTCGTGCGGCTCGGTCACGTGGAAGTAGGTCGACGCGTTGCCGAAGTAGTCGATGTCGGGCGAGAGGTCGCCCGGGACGGGGGCGACCGTGACCGCCGACGTCGTGACCCGCTGCCACGGCAAGTCGCGCGGGATCAGGTGGAACTGCCCCACGCTGTCCTGCACGGGCTCGCTGTAGCTGTAGGCGGTGCGATGCCACACCCGGTACCGGGTCACGCGGGGGCGTCCATCTGCTCGGAGCCGGCGAGATCCGACATCGACACGGCCGGCGGGCCCGCTTCGAAGTGCAGGTGCCCGATGGCGTCGGACAGCTGCTCGAGCTGCGTCGTGACGTCGCCGAGCGTGTCGACGAGGCCGGAGCGCGAGCCGGCGGCCAGGACCGTCAGCTCGACCGGGTCGAGGGCGCCGAGCTGGGTCTCGAGGTGATCGACGAGGCGCTCCGCCCGCGAGGATCCGGTGGAGGCGGGCAGCGCGGCGAGGTGCTCGCGCACGGTCGCGAGCGAGAACGCGAGCGACCGGGGGTTCCCGGAGTCGAGCAGCAGCAGCTCGACGACGTCGGCGGCGCGGGCGGATCCGCGGTACCGACGGCGGTGCGTGACGACACTCTCCGTCGTCAGCAGCACCGACTCGAGCACCTCGCGGTCGGTGCGCGGGGTGCGGCCGGTGCCGAGGGTGGACGAGATCAGCGTCGACAGCTGCAGGGCCCGCTCGAGGTAGCGGCCCGCCTCCATCATGTGCCAGCCGGGATCGCGGATCATGTTCGCCGTGACGCCGTAGAGCGACAGCATCGCCGCGAGCATGCGGCCCGCGGACTCGGCGCTGCGGTGCGGGTGCGGAGCACTGCGGAGGGCGCGCACCGCCCGGTCGATGTTCGAGAACACGCGCCAGGTGTCGCCCGAGAGCTGGTCGCGGACGCCTTCCATCGCGTCACGCAGCCGCGAGATCGACTGGGCGGCGGAGCCGACGCGGCCGGCATCCAGCAGCAGGGACCGGAACTCCGCCTCGGGGTCGTCGGAGCGCGACCCGGCGAGGCGGGCGAGGGTCGCCAGCAGGACCCGGACATTCTCGCCGGCGCGGGCAGCCGTGTGCGCGCCCGGCTGATCGAGCGCCGTCTGGGTCGCCAGCACCAGGCGCAGCAGGTCCTCGGTGCGCTCCGCGTAGCGACCGGTCCAGAAGAGATCCGCCAGCGCGCGCGGCGCGAGTGCGGGGTTGGTCCGCGGCGTCGGGACGGCGACCGCCTCGCCGAGGCCCTGGTCGGGGTCCGTCTCGATCGCCTTCAGCACCCAGACGTCCTTCGTCCGCGGCGCGGCGGCGGTGGCCGCGCCGGCATCGTCGCGGACCGTGGCGAGCCCGCCGACGAGCGGGCGATAGGTGGAGCCGAGGCGGATCGCGAACGCGCGGAGCGTGACGGGAAGAGCGGATGCCGCGTCGGCCCGGTCCCACACCGGCACCTGCGACAGGGCGAGCCGCTCCTGCGCGGCGTACCGGTGCGGCGCCGCCGCGATGCGCGCGCGGAGGTCATCGGCCGGCAGGTCGAGGCGGTTCCGGGGCCCGTCGATGAGCCGCACCTCGAGAGCGGGGTCATCGAGCCGGGCGAGCACCGCCGTCCGGTCGGCGGGGTCGCCGAGCCACCACGTCGGGACGGACGGCAGCCGGAGCTGCTCGCCGAGGAGGCGCTCGCAGACGGCGGGCAGGTAGGGGAGGAGCGCCGGGTTCTCGAGGACGCCGGCACCCAGCCCGTTGACCAGGCGCACGCGACCACGGCGGACCGCCTCGGTGAGCCCCGCGACGCCCAGGCGCGACCCGCTGCGCAGTTCGAGGGGATCGCACCACTCCGCATCCACGCGGCGGAGGATCACGTCGACGCGCTGGCGGGGCTCCGCGACCGGCCACCCGGCCGGCTTCACCCACACGTCGCCGCCCCGGACGACGAGGTCGCTGCCCTGCACGAGCGGGAACCCCAGTGCGGTGGCGAGGAAGGCCTGGTCGAAGGCGGTCTCCGACAGCGGGCCCGGCGACATCACGACGATGCGCGGGTCGGGGTTGCCCTCCGGAGCCGAGGCGATGAGCGCCGCACGGAGGGCCGCGAAGTACGGGTCCACGCGGTGCAGGGTTCCCTCGTCGAGGAGATCGGGCAGCACCTGCGAGATGACGCGGCGGTTCTCGGCGGCGTACCCGAGACCCGAGGGCGCCTGCACACGGTCGGCGAGCACGTGCCATTCGCCGTCCGCGTCGCGGCCGAGGTCGGCGCCCGTGAGCAGGAGCGGCGACAGGTCCGCCGGCCGGTCGTCCGGTCGCGGCCGGGCGACGGCGCGGACGAATCCGGCGTGGCCGACGACGACGGCCGCGGGGACGAGTCCTTCGCGCAGGACCGTCTGCGGCCCGTACAGGTCGGCGAGCAGGGCGTTGAGCAGCTCGGCGCGCTGGGCGAGACCGACGTCCAGCCGCGCCCATCCCGGCGCATCCAGGACGAAGGGCATCGGGTCCAGCCGCCACGGCTGCAGCTCGGCGCCGGCGCGCGCGTACGAGACGCCGTCGTCCGCGAGGAAACGGCTGATCTCGCCGTCGACCCGCGAGAGCTCCTCGCGGGTGAGGCCGAGGGCGAACGAGGCCAGGGATCGCCAGGCGGGACGGAGCGTCCCGTCGGTGTCGACGACCTCGTCGTACCGGGCCGGAGCGGGCGACGCGAACGGCAGTGTCGGCTGCGACACTGCCGTGGCGTAGTTCCGGAGCACACTCACGGGGATCCTCGGGGGTTCGGGTTCCTGCTGTGTCCAGCGTAGGGGCGGCCGCCGCGTGCTCGGTGCGCCGTGACGTCCCGGACCGCCGGCCGGCGGCCCGGGACGGCGCAATACAGTGGAGGCATGACCGACGCGCCGGAGGACACCGACTACGAGGTGCGCCCCGCGCGTACGACCGACATCCCCGGCATCCTGTCCCTCCTCGAGCCGTGGGTGCAGAAGCGCATCCTGCTGGGCAAGGAGCGCGTGACGCTGTACGAGACGGTGCAGGAGTTCGTCGTCGCAGCGGCGGGCGACCGGCTCGTCGGCTGCGGCGCGCTGCACGTCATGTGGGAGGACCTCGGCGAGATCCGCACCCTGATCGTCGCCGACGACTGGCTGCACCGGGGCGTCGGCGGCGCCGTCGTCGACGCGCTGGAGCGGAAGGCGCGGATGCTGGGGCTGACGCGCCTGTTCTGCCTCACGTTCGAGGTGCCGTTCTTCGCCCGCCGCGGCTTCGAGACGATCGGGGAGCAGGTGGTCGACCCGGACGTGTACTCGCAGCTGCTGCGCAGCCCCGACGAGGGGGTCGCCGAGTTCCTCGACCTCGCGCACGTGAAGCCGAACACCCTGGGCAACACCCGCATGCTGAAGCTGTTGTAGGCGCGCCGGGCGGGCGCGACGATCACGGCCGCTTAGCCTGGTTCCGTGAGCAGCCCGACCCCTCGCCGCCGGCCGACGCCGGCCGTCTACCGCCGCCGGCGGCTGGCCGTCGTGCTCATCGCGCTGCTCATCGTGGGCGGCATCGTCGCGCTCGTGATCTGGCAGCCGTGGCGGATGTGGACGGATGCGGCGGGCGTCCCGCAGCCGGGCGCCTCACCGTCGGCGACCGGGACCACCCCTCCCGCTCCGACGCCGAGCGGTCCGCCGTCGCCCGCGGCATCCGTCGCGCCGTCGCCGTCGCCGACGCCGACCAGATCCGCGTCGGGCGGTGACGGTGACGAGGAGATCGAGCCGTGCACGACCGGCGATGTCACCGTCACGGCGGTCGCCGACAAGGGGGCGTACGGGACGGGCGAGATGCCGCAGCTGTCGATCCGGCTCGTGAACGACACCGAGTTCCCGTGTCTGATCAATGTCGGCACGGCGGCGCAGACGTTCGAGATCACGAGCGGAAGCGACACGTGGTGGCGGTCGACGGACTGCCAGGAGGACTCCAGCGATCAGGTGGTGCAGCTCGAGGGCGGCCAGGCGGTCGCCAGTGCCGCCCCGATCGTCTGGGATCGGACGCGGTCCGCGGTGGACACCTGCAAGGGGAAACGTCAGAGCGCACTGCCCGGGTGGTACAACCTCACCGTGTCGATCGGCGGCATCGAATCGGTGGAGCCGGCGCAGTTCACGCTTCGTTAGAGCGCTCTCTTCTCGGCCCGCGGGACTCTGAGAAGATTCTCATCGGATAAGTGGGTGCCGGGGGGTGTCGCCGGCGATGTCGGCGCGTAGCCTTGAATCAGCTCCCGGTGGCAGCCCCCGTTGTCCCCAGCATCGGAGTCTCGTCGAACCCCAGAGACGAGACGATCGGTTCCTGCTTCCGGTGAGCGACGGGCCCTCTCGACTTTCCCAGTCCCCAATGGGGAGTTCGAGAGGGCCCTCACTCTTTCCCGCTCAGGGTCTTTCGCCGCTCGGGATGCTCCGGGCTCAGGCGTCGAGCGCGGCGATGAGATCGGCGGGTGCGGCCTGCATCGGGTGGGGCCCCGCGATGTCGAAGAAGACGGTCGTGATGTGGGCTTCGTGCGTGCCGAGGAAGGCCCGCAGCCAGCCGGGCGACTGCAGCCCCACGGCGGCCGGAAGGGCCGCAGGCTTGTTCGCCGCGTCGCTGAACAGGAGCAGGGCGATGTCGCCCGTGCCCGGATCGCGGTAGGTCCAGACGTCGCCGCTGTCGCGGGGGTCGTCCCGCTGACCGGGGCGGAGGAGCGGCACGATGGTCGGACCG
Organism: Microbacterium pasadenense; assembly: GCF_047246565.1. Lineage (NCBI taxonomy): Bacteria > Bacillati > Actinomycetota > Actinomycetes > Micrococcales > Microbacteriaceae > Microbacterium > Microbacterium pasadenense. Next base: position 572,665 of record NZ_JBFOKN010000001.1, read on the forward strand.
TGTCGCAGGGCGAAGGCGAGTGCCGCCATGTCCTGTGTCTGCAACGCATCCGCCAGCTGGGTGTTGCGGAACTCGAGGGGCTTCTTGTCGCGCTTCTTCCCAGCCATGCCTCCAGCCTACGTGGCGTGCCGAGTGCGTCCCGGGCCCGCGGGCGCGGCACCTCGGCGAGGGTGGGGGCCGGTCAGAAGGTGGGCGCGTCGGCGGCGGCTGCGGCCGGAGCGTGGTGGCGCGTGCGCTCGGCGAGCGCGCTCCGGAGCGTGCCGGCCGACATGTCGATGACGGCCCGGTATCCCAGCCGCGCCGCCTCGGCTCGGCGCTGGTCGTGCTGCGTCACGCGGCGGATCTCACCGGACAGGCTCAGCTCGCCGATCGCGGCGAGCTGAGGCGGGTTCGGACGCTCGGATGCCGCGCTCGCGATCGCCAACGCGATCGCGAGGTCGGCTGCCGGCTCGGTGAGGCGGACACCGCCGACGGTCGAGACGTAGACGTCCTGGTCGGACAGCCTGATGCCGGCGCGCTTCTCGAGCACGGCCAGCACCATGGCGACGCGTGCGGCGTCGACGCCGCTCACGATCCGTCGAGGGTTCGGGGCGCCGGTCGGGAGAGTCAGCGCCTGCACCTCGACCGGGAGCGCGCGTCGGCCTTCGAGGGCGACCGTGACGCACGTGCCCGGCTCGCTGCGTCGCGTGCTCAGGAACAGCGAGCTCGGATCGGGGACCTCGGCGATCCCCGTGCCGGTCATGTCGAAGCATCCCACCTCGTCCGTCGCCCCGAAGCGGTTCTTCAACGCCCTCACGAACCGCAGCGAGGTCTGCCGGTCGCCTTCGAAGTGGCAGACGACGTCGACGAGGTGCTCGAGCACCCGGGGCCCGGCGACCTGGCCGTCCTTCGTGACGTGGCCGACGATGATGACCGGCAGGTCCCGTTCCTTGGCGACCCGGATGAGGGTCGAGGCGACCTCGCGCACCTGACTCGGCTGCCCCGCGGAGCCCTCGATCAGCGACGACGACACCGTCTGCACGGAATCGACGATCAGCAGGTCGGGTCGCACGTTGTCGATGTGCCCGAGAGTGGTCGCGAGGTCCGTCTCGCTGGCGAGGTAGAGCTCCTCGTGCAGCGCGCCGGTGCGCTCCGCGCGCAGCCGCACCTGGCTGAGGGATTCCTCGGCGCTGACGTACAGCACCCGTCGCCCCGACCGCGCGCTCTGCGCCGCAACCTCGATCAGCAGCGTCGACTTGCCGACGCCCGGCTCACCCGACAGCAGGATCGCCGCGCCCGGGACGATGCCGCCGCCGAGGACGCGGTCGAACTCGCCCACGCCGCTCGTCCGCCGCGGCGTCTCGCGGGTGTCGATGTCGGTGATCGGCCGCGCGCTGCGCGTCGGCACCAAGGGTGTGACGGATGCCGTGATGCCCGTCTGCGTGGCGGCTTCGACCACGGTGCCCCACTGCTGGCATTCGCCGCAGCGGCCGGCCCACTTCGCCGTCGTCCAGCCGCACTCGGTGCAGCGGAACGCGGCGGTGGGCGCGGATCGTCGGGATGCCATGGAAGCCAGGCTATCGGCGGCGTCCGACATCACGTGGTGCGCTCGCCGCCGGTGGGCGGCGGAGTGCACCGCAGGCGCCCCGGGGAGCCCGAGGCGCCGTTGTCAGCGCAGCAGGTCGGCGACGCCCGTCAGGGCGTCCGCGGAGCGGCGCAGCAGGTCCAGTTCCGCCGCATCCATCGACGTCTCGCGGATCGGCTTCGCGCCGGCGCTGTTGACGACCGACGGGACCGAGAGGGCGACGCCGTCGATGCCGTGGAAGTCGTGCAGGACCGTCGAGACCGGCATGACCGCGTTCTGATCGCCGAGGATCGCCTCAACGATGCGTGCGCTCGAGACGCCGATCGCGTAGTTCGTCGCACCCTTGCCGCGGATGACCTGATACGCGGCGTTCCGGACGTCATCGGCGATCTGGTCGAGCTCGGCCGGGGTGAACTTCGGCTGCCCGTCGAGCGGTTCCCAGTCGAGGATCGGGACGGTGCCGATGGCGGTGTGCGACCACAGCGGGAACTCGGTGTCGCCGTGCTCGCCGACGATGTACGCGTGCACGCTGGTGGGCGACACGCCCGCTCGCTGAGCGAGCTTCCACCGCAGGCGCGACGTGTCGAGGACGGTGCCGGACGCGAGGATCCGCTCCGGCGGCAGCCCGGTGACCTCCTGCCCGATGACGGTGAGCACGTCGCAGGGGTTGGTGACGATCACGTAGATGGCGTCCGGGGCGACCTCGAGCAGCTGCGGGAGCATCGTGCGCAGGATGCCCGCGTTCACGCCGGCGAGCTCGGTGCGCGTCTGGCCGGGGTTCTGCTTGGCGCCCGCGGTGACGACCACGACGTGCGAGCCCGCTGCGACGGAGATGTCCGAGCCGCCGATGATGTCGCTCGAGCCGGTGAACTGGGAGCCATGCGCGAGGTCGAGGACTTCCGCCTCGACCTTCTCGGTGGCGATGTCGTACAGGGCGACATGGCGGGCGGAGCCGCGGAGGAGGGCAGCGTAAGCCACGCTCGAGCCGACAGCGCCGGCTCCGACGACCGTGAGTTTCGAGTTCTCGATGACGCTCATACCACAAGTGTGTCAGCCTGGCGGCATCCGCGCCCCTGCTGATGTGAGGGGGTCGTCAGCTCGTCTCGGCGGATCTCTCGGTGCGGATGCCCAGGAACGCGATGACACCGCCGACAGCGAGCAGCGCCGCGGTGACGATCGCCGCCCGGTGGAAGCCCTCCAGATCGAGCGAGCCGCCGACGATGGCGGCGAGGACGGCGATCACGACGAGTCCGGCGATGCGGGCGACGGCGTTGTTGGTGGCGGAGGCGATGCCGCTGCGCGTGCCGCCGATGGCGCCGAGGATCGTCGCGGTGAGGGGTGACACGGTGAGGGCGAGCCCCAGCCCGAAGACGACCAGCGAGGGCAGGACCTGCGTCCAGTAGTCGAAGTCCTCCCGCACGGTCAGCAGGAGGAGCGCACCGGCCGCCATGAGGAGAGGGCCGGCCGTCATGAACAGGCGCGCGCCGAATCTGCCGGCGAGCGAGCCGACGACCGAGCTGAGGGCGATCAGGAGCACGGTGGCGGGCAGGCTCGCGAGCCCGGCCAGGGTCGCGCTGAGGCCGGCGCCCTGCTGGAGGTAGACCCCGACGACGAAGCCGTTCAGCGACAGGGCGGCGTAGACGAAGAACGTGGACAGGTTGCCGGTCCAGAAATTCCGCACCCTGAAGATCTCCAGCGGGAGGATGGGGAAGCGCGTCGTTCGCTGACGCAGCAAGAACGCCGTGAACAGCACCACGCCGCCGACCAGCGGCAGCCAGATCATCGGGTTCGTCCACCCGAGGTTCGGCTGCTCGATGAGGGCGAAGACGATGCCGCCGAGCCCGATCGTGCAAAGGACGGCGCTGAGGACGTCGATCCGCGCGTCGGGGGCACGGTGGTCCGCGGCGCGCAGCCGGGTCAGCAGCACGAACGTCGCCGCGATGGGGAGGATGTTCACGAGGAACGCGAAGCGCCACGACAGCGTGTCGACGAAGATGCCGCCGAGGAGAGGGCCGAACAGGCTCGCGCCGGTGGTCCACGCGGTCCACTGGCCGATGGCACGGGACTGCGCCGTCCCCTGCAGGAGCGAGGTGATGAGAGCGAGCGAGCTCGGCACCAGGAAGGCGCCCGCCGCACCCTGAACCGCCCGCGCGATGATGAGGGTGACGGGTTCGGGGGCGAGGCCGACGCCGAGCGAGGCGATGCCGAAGCCGATGAGACCGATGCGCAGGACGAGGAGGCGACCGAAGGCGTCGCTCACCGAACCGGCGAAGAGGATGAGCGAGCTCAGTGTGAGCAGATACGCGTCGACGGTCCACTGCTGGGTGACGAGGCCGCCGCCGAGTTCGTCGCTCATCGCGGGGAGGGCGACGTTCACGATGGTGCCGTCGAGGAAGGCGACCGCCGACGCGAGCGCCGTGACGGCGACGATGAGCCCCGCCTGCGGGGCCGGTGCCGATGCGCTCACCCTGCGCATCGTACGCCCTGGGCCGCGGCGCTGTGCGCGGCCCCCTGTCCCCGGCATCCGTCCTCGGCGTACCCTGCCGAGAACGGATGCCATCGGAGGAGATGCCATGACCGCTCTGCCCCCTGTCGTCGACGCCGTCACGTGGCGCCGGGAGCTCGACGCTTTGCGGGTGCGGGAGAAGGCGGCGACGCGTGAGCTGGACGCGATCGCCGCGCAGCGCCGGCGGCTCCCCATGGTGGAGCTGCCGGAGTACACCCTCGAGGGGGAGGACGGTCCCGTCCGGCTGGCGGACGTCTTCGCGGGCAGGTCGCAGCTGATCGTCTACAACCACATGTGGTTTCCGGGGAAGCGGTGGCAGTGCCCGGGATGCACGGGATGGACCGCCCAGTTCACCCGGACCGGGTTCCTCGAACCGTACGACGCGCGGTTCGTGATCGTGACGCAGGGGCCGATCGGGGAGGCGCTGGCGTACAAGCGGCGTGTGGGCAATGCGATGGAGTGGTATTCGACGGCGAACAGCCCGTTCGGGGCCGACATGGGAGCGCCGCCGGACGCCGGGTTCGCCGTCAACGTGTTCCTCCGCGACGGCGACACCGTCTACCGGACGTGGCACACGGACGGCCGCGGCACCGAGCAGCTCGGCCACCTGCACGGCCTCATCGACGTGCTCCCGTGGGGACGGCAGGAAGAGTGGCAGGACTCTCCGAGCGGGTGGCCGCAGCACGGCACCTACGACGAGGGCACCCCATCGCAGCTGATCGGGGCGCTGTACGGCGACCCCGAGGCGTGAGGCCGGACGGCCGGGCCGCGTGATTCGCGGCATCCCTCTCTGTGTCGTAAGCTGGACGACGGTGACGTGTCCGAGCGGCCGAAGGTGCAACTCTCGAAAAGTTGTGTAGGGTAACCCCCTACCGTGGGTTCAAATCCCACCGTCACCGCCAGCTGAGAAGCCCCGCGAACCCTTGTGAACACAGGGATCGCGGGGCTTTCTCGTTGCCACGGAGCGGGTCGCGCGAAGGCTCCTGAGGCGCGCGCGGCATCTCTCCGGGCCTCGCCGGGCCCGTCGTCCGAGGACCGCTGGCCGTCGTGCTCGCCTCCTCGCCTCGCCCGCGGACGATTGCGCTGGACACCGCTGGGGCGCTATACCGAGATCGCGCACAACGCCGTGCACGGTTCGGAAAGCGCCGTCACGGCTTCGGGCAGGGCGATGGAGAGTACGCCGAGTACGCCATTCGCGGGCATCACCACCTCGGTTCAGTTCCCACCACCACTCGGAAGGAACCATCATGACTGACCCCAAGCCGGAACAATCGGTCGAACCCACCGAGCTCCAGCACACTCCCGTCGCCACGGCTGCGGGGCCCTCGCGGCTCGCGATCCTGATGGCGGAGGCGCTCGGGACGTTCCTCCTCGTCCTGGGCGGCGTCGGTTCGGCGCTCCTCGCGGCGGACTTCGGCGCAAGTGACAACGGCACGTCGCTCGGTATCGGATTCGTCGGGGTGTCGCTCGCCTTCGGTCTCACCGTCGTCGCCGGGGCCTACGCATTCGGCCCCATCTCGGGCGGGCACTTCAACCCGGCCGTCACCATCGGGCTTGCGACAGCGGGCCGGTTCCCGTGGCGAGACACCGGCGGCTACATCGTCGCGCAGGTCGTCGGCGGCCTGCTGGCCACGTCGCTTCTGGCCCTCATCGGATCGTCCGCGCCCGGATGGTTCGACGCAGCGCACGAGGGCGGGTTCGCCAGCAACGGCTTCGGAGAGCTGTCGCCGGGAGGCTTCGGGATCCTCGGCGCGATCGTCGTGGAAGTGCTGTTCACGGCGATCTTCCTCCTGGTCATCCTCGGCGTCACCCACCCCACTCGCGGGAACCCGGCGTTCGCCGGTCTGGTGATCGGCCTCACACTGACACTCATCCACCTCGTCACGATCCCCGTGGACAACACCTCCGTGAACCCCGCTCGCTCGATCGCGGCCGCGGCCTTCGGCGGCGCCGACCCTCTCGCGCAGCTCTGGGTGTTCATCGTCTTCCCGATCGTGGGAGCCGCGCTCGCCGGCGTCCTGCACAAGACCCTGCTGGACCGCACGCGTCGGTGAATGCCGCACGGGACGGCATCCACCGCGAGCGTCTGGAAGGAACCCAGCGTGGCGACGCCCGAGCCTGCTCGATCAGGCGCGCTCCACGGGGAGCCACAACTCGCAGACCGCTGTCCGGAAGTCGTCGGCGCGGTCGAGCACCGCGACGATCGATGGCCCCGGCACGAGCCGCCACGGATTGGACGGGAACCAGTCCGCCGCCGTCGCCGCCCAGGCCTCCTGCAGCGCAGCGGGGTACTCGCCCTCGATGCGGAACACCGCCCACAGACCAGCGGGGACCGCGATCGTGTCGAGATCGCTCGGCACCGTCGTCGTCTCGGTGACGGCGACACCGTGCAGGTACGTCAGCTCGCTGCCCTCGGTGTAATCCGGGTCGACCCCGTCGCTCACCTGGAGCAGGCCGGCTGGTTCGGTGTCGCTCAGCTCCTTGAGGGAAGCGTGCGCCGATGCCGGCAGAGAGGAGATGTGGGCGTGGATACGAGGGTTGACGCCCTCGTGGATGAGCGGCACTCGGGTGGCGTAGCCGACGAGGCGGAAGGCCGGTCGTTCGATGATGCGGGTGTCCATGGTGATGTTCCCTTCTACGGTCAGGCGGAACCTGATCTGCGGTTGCGTCCGAAGGGGGCCGCCATCTCGTCTGACGTGACCGACACCGACGCCGTGAACCGCCCGGAACGCTCGACCGAACGCCTCCGTGGACCCGTAGCCGTAGCGCACCGCGATGCTCAACAGATCGCCGCCGCCGAGCACGTCTGCCGCTGCGACCGACATGCGGCGGCGCCGGACATACTCCGACAGGGGCATCCCGGCGAGGGACGAGAACATCCGGCGGAGGTGGTACTCCGTCGTGCCGACGTCCGCCGCCAGTGCAGCGACGTCCAGGTCGTCGCCCAGACGCTCCTCGACCAGCTCGGTCAGCCTGTTCAGCTCCGCGATCATGGTGCCTCCTTCGACATCAACACTCGCCGGTCGTCACGATCGGCACCCTACTATCGGGGTCCGATCGGATCGCCCTCCACCGACGAGCGCAGCGACGGGCAGCCGATGCCTCTCCGGTCGTTCCGGGTCGCTAGAGGTATTCGTTCCTCGCGGCCGAGGCGATGGAGCGCTCTCGGATGTCGTCCCAGTCGAGGACCACGACGCCGTGCGCGCCGGCGGGGTCGCCGCATCGGGCGAGCAGTCGCTCGGTCAGCGTCGGGATGCTGCCGCACCCGCTGACGTCGAGGAAGGTGACCTCCACGTCGCGGGCGTTGTCGCGCACGAGGTCGGAGTGCAGTCGAGCACCCAGACCCGAGGCGAGTCGGTCGAAGCCTCCCATCAGGCGCGGCGGCAGCACGACGGCGAAGATGATGTGCTGGACGCTGCGGTGCCGTCTCGTCTCGGACAGGGCGGCCGCCGAGAGCGCACGCAGTCGATCCTTGCCCTGGTGGCGACTCTCGCCGCGGAGATCTGCGAACGCCAGCACGGCGCGCGGTCGTTCCGGAACGGGGTCGCCGTCGGCGAGGCGGTTGCCGTCGTCGAGCGCCGTGAGGTCGCGGACGAGCTCGGCATCCGTGTCGCCGAGCATCAGAACGGGGTGTTCCATCGGGTGCTTCCTGTTGCAGGGAACGGTCGGGCGACCGCTGCCGACCAGACTTCCCGGCTCACCATGTGTCGTGCTGGTGCGACACTACTCCGATCGCGACGCCCCGCCGGAAGGCGGCTCCTGATAGAGGTCCGGCGTGCCGTCGCCGTCGCTATCGACGGCTTCAGCGGCGGCGATCCGTCGATAGTGGCGATTGCGTCCGAGGAGGATGCCGGACGCGACCAGCGATGCCAGCAGCGATGCGGCCATGATGGCGATCTTCGCGTCGTCTGCCGCGGCGGACCCGGCGGGGAAGCTCAGCTCGGCGATGAGGAGGGAGACCGTGAACCCGATCCCGGCCAGCAGGGCGACGCCGAGCATGTCGATCCACCGGAGCGCGGGATGGAGGCGGATCCGCGTGACCAGGGTGAGGAGCCGGACGGAGACGAGGATCCCGATCGGCTTGCCCAGCACGAGACCCGCGACGATGCCGATCGCGACCGGGTCCGTGGTGGCGCGCGCGATGCCGTCCAGGCCGCCGACCGAGACGCCGGCGGCGAAGAACGCGAACACGGGCACGGCGAAGCCGCTGGAAAGCGGACGGAAGCGGTGCTCGAACTCCTCCGCCAGGTCGCGGGAGCGTGCCTCGGTGGCGCTCCGCCGCGCGGCCTTGACCGGGATCGTGAAAGCCAGCGCCACCCCTGCGATCGTGGCGTGCACGCCCGAGGCATGGAGGAACGCCCACGCCGCGAAGCCGATCGGAAGGAGGATGAGCCACGCGGCGAACGGGCGGCCGACGAAGAGCGATCGGAACCGGTTCGCGACGACGCCGTAGACGGCCACGATCGCGAGGGAGATCAGCAGCGGGGTGACGTGGATCTCCTCGGTGTAGAAGACCGCGATGATCCCGATCGCGATGAGGTCGTCGACCACGGCGAGCGTGAGGAGGAAGACCCGCAGCGGACTGGGCAGCTGAGAGCCGACGATCGCGAGCACCGCCACCGCGAAAGCGATGTCAGTGGCCGTGGGGACGGCCCACCCCTGGACGAGACCCTCCTGACCGCGCACCACCGCGACGTAGATGAGCGCCGGCACGATCACCCCGCCGACGGCCGCCGTGACGGGCACCACCGCGGTGCCGAACCTCCGCAGATCGCCGTTGACCAGCTCCCGTTTGAGCTCGAGGCCGACCAGGAAGAAGAACACCGCCAGGAGGCCGTCCGCTGCCCAGGCTCCCAGGCTCAGCTCGAGGTGCCACGGCTCGTAGCCGATGCGGAAGTCGCGGAACGCGAAGTACGACTCGGCGGCGGGCGAGTTGGCCCAGACGATGGCGATGACGGCGGCAGCGACGAGCAGGCCGCCGCCGACGGCTTCCTTCCGCAGGATGGCGGAGACGCGCCGGACTTCGGCATGTCCGGGCCAGGCGGGTGCGCGGGAGGTCGTGCGGGTGTCAGTGGACGAAGTCACAGAGATCCTCGGGGTCGACGACGATGGTGTCGACCAGACTTCCCGACTCACCGACGACCAGCCTACCGAAGCGGTCTGGGCGATCGCCTCACACCGCGGACCTCGCATCGACCGAGGCGGCACTTCTCGCGCTATGGTCGGCGCATGAATCGGCGATCGCGGGGCATCTGGCTGCTCATCGTGGGTGTTGTGGCGCTCGTGATCGGGGTGGGTCTCCTCTTCGCCGTCGGCTCCGTGCCGGCGCTCGTGGGCGGCGTCGTCCTCATCGTCGCCGCGGCGGCGGCCTTCTTCGCGGGCGGCCGCCTGTTCCGGCAGGCGGGCGGCGGCTCCGGCGGCTGAGGCGGGCCGCCCGGGCGCAGCCCCTGGTCTTCGGCGGCCGAGATGCCTAGCGTCGGAGCAGGACGCAGTTTCGAGGAGGAGGGTGAACGTGGAACCACGGAACCTGGAACCCGATGAGGACATCCCCGTCGCGGACCGGCTGGAGCAGGCGACACCCATCGCGGGGTCCGAGGAGGACCTCGACGGCGAGGTTGGCGGAGCCGGTGGCGACGTGAACGCCGACCCGGCGGACCGCTGGGATCAGGAGCGGGTCGTCGCGACCGGCGATGACGAGGAGTACGACGACCGATCGGCTCCATCGGACGACTGACGGCGAGGCCGCGCTCCCGCACCCGGGGCCGGCGGAGAACGACCTGACAGGCGGCGCCGGTCCGTGCCACGATGCTGGCATGGTGCCCTCGTTCGAGGAGGAACTGGGCGCGCTCCGTGAACGCGCCTACGGGCCGCATGCCGACATCGCGGCGGACCCCGACGCGCTCCGGCGCCTGCGCGAGCTCGAGATCGCGGGCCGGCCCTCCACCCCCGCACCGCCGCGCGGCGACAGCGACCGGCAGCCGCAGCCGGCTCCGTCCGACACTTCCTCCCCCCGCGACCCGATCCCCGTCGAGGCGTCACCCGACGCCGCGCAGCCCGATGTCGCCGAGCCGCGGACGCCGGGCCGGCGGCTCGTCGTCGCCTGGGCGGCATCCGTCGCGGTCGCGGCACTTCTCGCCGTCCTGGCGACCCTCGTGCTGACGCCCGGGCCGACCGCCGAGGTCGCCCCCGGGGTGTCGGCGCGCCAGGTCGCCGAGGTGGTCCTCGAGCCGGGTGTGGAGTGGCCCTCCGGCTTCGAGGCGGGATGGGCCGTCGACACCGGTGCGGTGTACCTCGGGGTGACGATGGTGCGCATGCAGGAGCGGGGCACCGCGGCATCCGAATGCCTCATGGTGTGGGTCCCGCTCACCGGTCAGGTCGCGCCCGACGACGGCACCGTGGAGGGCGGATGCCGGACGGGCGCGTTCCCGGCGCGGGCGGAGGTGCTCGTCGACCTCGATGCTCCCGCGGAGCTGCGTCAGCGCTTCGCGGTGGGCACGGCGCTGCAGTTCCTCCTCGTCGACGGTCGGGTGACCGTCTACAGCGACCGCGGCTAGGCGCCCCGCTCGCCGAGGACCGGGCAGGGGTCGCCGCATCCCATCGTGATGACGACGTCGGACTGCTGGCCGGCGCCGTTCCGATCAGGAGTGGTCGCGGGCGGCCAGGTGCGCGGCGGACTTCATCTCGATGAAGTCGCACAGGTCCGCGGCGATCTGCAGCTCGTCGGCCATCGTGTGCACCTGCGTGCTGCTGAGCGACGCCTGATCGAGCCGGGGTTCGAACGTGATCCGCCACAGCGATTCGCCGATCGCGATGGGCTCGACGTACACCGTGGTCGACGCGTTGCGGAGCGGGACGACGATGAGTCCGGTGTCGGACCCGTCGGAGCCGTCCTGCGGGACGACTTTGACGAGGTCCGCTCCCTCACGCGTGGCGGTGAACTCGGTCAGCCAGGTCTCGAGAGTGGCGAGGCTGCGGTACGGCATGGGTCGTCCTTTTCGTCTGTGCAGGCGGGGACCGGGGAAGCTCCGCTGCAAGCCGACAGTAACACCGCGGATGGCGTAGCCTCGCGCATCCTCATGGCGAGCGCGGTTATCACAACGGATGCCAGCCCGCCTCCCCGTGGACGGGGAAGATCCTCGGGCGCACGGTGGTGGCATGGCTGATCGAATCGTGGTCGATGACTCCGTCTTCCTGCTCACCCGCGGCTACCGTGTCGGGCACCGCATCTGGCGGCGCGTGCCGCGCGGATCCCGGTCGGCTCCCATGCGTCTGCTGCTCGACGATGCGCTGTTCGTCCGGGGCGCGGAAGGCGTCGAGCTGTTCTACGACGAGGACCGGATCGCGCGCTCGGGGGCGATGCCGCCGCTCATCCAGGAGTCGCTCTTCGGCCACGGCTCGGTGCACAGCCTCGACGGCGACGAGCACCGGCATCGGAAGGCGACGTTCGTCGAGGCGCTGTACCCCGATGCCCAGGTCGACCGGCTCGCTCCGCTGCTGGAGCAGGAGTGGCGTCGCGAGCAGTCGGACTGGCTCGGCGGCGGCACCCGCAGCGCCTACGACGCCGCCGTCGGAGCGCTCGGTCGCGCGATGATGCGGTGGGCGGGCGTCCCCGGGACGCCGGGCGCGAAGACCCGGTGGGCGGCCCGGCAGGCGCAGATCGTCGACGGATTCGGCGTGCCGTACTCGCCGGAGTACCTGCTGGCGATGACGAACCGGTGGTGGTCGGACCGCCACGCGCAGCGGCTGATCGAGGCGGTGCGATCCGGCGCGCTCACGACCGCCGAGGGCACGGCTCTGCACGCGTGGGCATGGCACCGGGATCGCGCGGGAGAGCTGCTCGAGCCGCGCCTCGCGGGGATCGAGCTCCAGAACAGCTTCCGCCCGATGATCGCCGTGTCGCGCTTCGTCGCGTTCGCCGCCAAGGAGCTCCACGATCGGCCGGAGTGGCGGCAGCGCATCGCGGCGGAGACCGCCGAGCGCGGCGCCCTCACCGGTGGCCCTCTGGCGACCGCGTTCGCCCAGGAGATCCGCCGCGCGGCGCCGTTCGTGCCGATGCTGCCCGCCTGGGCGAAGACCGACGTCGAACTGGATGGCCGGCGGGTCGCAGCGGGTGACCGTGTCGTCCTCGACATCCTCGGCACGAACACCGATGCATCGTCGTGGGAGCGTGCCGACGAGTTCGATCCCGAGCGCTTCGTCGGTGTCGACGACTACGAGTCCCTGGCGGCGTTCGTGCCGCAGGGCGGCGGCGGCGTCGCGACGGGTCATCGCTGTCCGGGGGAGAAGCTCACGATCGCCGCCCTCGCCACCGCGATCGCCGTGCTGAGCGACCCGCGCCTGACCGTCCGGGAGGACGGGCTGCGGGTGAACCTGCGTCGCATGCCGACGAAGCCCGCGTCCGGGGCGCGCGTGCGCGCTGCGGATGCCGCGCCGCGGTGCCCGTTCGCACGCCGCTGATCCCGGCGCGGACGCTCCGGCCGGACGTCTGCCACGAAGCGGGCGAGGGCGCAATCCCCTCGGGACGTTCGGCCGGGTCGCCGAGGGTGGCATCCGACACGTCCGCACGTCCCGAGATCCGCACGGAGGCATCCCACCATGGCCGAGCAGAGCACGCGCACCGACGCCCCGCATCCCGACGCGGCGACGAAGCCGGACGGTCCCACCGACCTCCACAAGCGTTCGTGGAAGTACGTCCTCGGAAAGACGATCCGCGAGTTCTCCGCCGACCAGTGCACGGATGCCGCCGCAGGGCTGACGTACTACGCGGTGCTGGCCCTGTTCCCCGCGCTGATCGCGATCTTCTCCCTGCTCGGCGTGATCGGGCAGGGGGGTGCGGCTGCCGACGCGGTGCTGGGGATTGTCGAGGACGTCGCCCCGGGCGACACCGCCGCCGCGCTCCGTGGCCCGATCGAGCAGGTGGCGTCCGCCCCCGGCGCCGGCTTCGCGCTCGTGTCCGGCATCCTCGTCGCCCTGTGGTCGGCATCGGGGTACGTCGGCGCGTTCAGCCGGGCGATGAACCGCATCTACGAGATCGAGGAGGGGCGCCCGTTCTGGAAGCTCCGCCCGATGCAGCTGGTGGTCACCGTCATCGCCGTCGTGTCGCTCGCGCTGGTCGCCCTCGGACTGGTCGTCTCGGGCGACGTCACCCGGGCGGTCGGCGACGCCCTCGGCCTCGGCGACGGCGTCCAGATCGCATGGGCCATCGCGAAGTGGCCGGTGATGCTCTTCATCGTCGTCCTGCTCGTCGCGATCCTCTACTACGCGACCCCGAACGCCAAGCAGCCGAAGTTCCGCTGGATCAGCCTCGGCGCCCTCATCGCCATCGTCGTCCTGATCCTCGCGACGGCGGGGTTCTTCTTCTACGTCGTCAACTTCTCGAACTACGACCGCACCTACGGCTCCCTCGCGGGCGTCATCGTGTTCCTGCTCTGGCTCTGGATCGCCAACAACGTGCTGCTGTTCGGCGCGGAGTTCGACGCCGAGCTGGAACGCGGTCGTCAGCTGCAGGGCGGCATCGCGGCGGAGGAGGACATCCAGCTGCCCGCGCGGGACACCCGCAAGTCCGACAAGCAGGCCGAGAAGGAGCAGAAGGACATCGAGGAGGGCCGCCGCATCCGGATGTCGCGCGGCGAGGATCACAGCTGACAGGATCGATTCGATGACCTCCTCCGCTTCGACCCGTGTCGTCCTCGGTCGCACCGGGCTCTCGGTCTCGCCCGTCTGCGTCGGCACCGCCGCCTGGGGCGTGATCTCCCCGGAGCACGAGCTCTCGGTGCCCGAAGACGCGGCGATCGCGACCGTGCACGCGATGCTGCGCTCGCCGGTGAACTTCCTCGACACCTCGAACAACTACGGCGGCGGCGAGAGCGAACGCCGGATCGGGGTGGCGCTGCAGCAGTCCGGCATCCCCGACGATCTCGTGCTGCAGACCAAGCTCGATCGTGACCCCGACACGGGATCGTTCGGTGCGGATCGGATGCGGCGCTCGTTCGACGAGAGCCGTGAGCGGCTCGGCGATGCGACCGTTCATGTGGCCTACCTGCACGACCCCGAGCACATCGGCTTCGAGGCTGCGATGGCTCCGGGAGGGCCGGTCGACGCCCTGCTCGCCCTCCGTGACGAGGGCGCCGTCGCGCACATCGGCATCTCCGGTGGGCCGACGAGGATGCTCCGGCGCTTCGTCGAGACGGGACTGTTCGACGCGCTGATCACCCACAACCGCTACACGCTCATCGACCGCACCGCCGACGAGCTCCTCACCGTCGCGGCCGATGCCGGACTCGGCGTCCTGAATGCGGCCGTGTACGGCGGCGGCGTCCTGAGTCGGGCGCCGCGGGTCACCGACCGCTACGCCTACCGGGCGGCTTCGCACGACGTCCTCAGCGCGATCGACGACATCGGCGCCGCGTGCGAGCGCCGGGGCGTCCCGCTCCTCGCTGCCGCCCTCCAGTTCTCGACGCGCGACCCCCGCATCCACTCGACCATCTGCGGAATGGTCTCGCCGGACCAGCTCGCGCAGACGCTCGACCTGCTGGACATCGACATCCCCCCGGAGCTCTGGGACGAGATCGACGAACTCGTCCCCGGTCGGGACTCCTGGATCAACGACTGAGGAGACGCAATGGACTACACACGACTGGGAAGCGCCGGCGCGCGCGTGAGCCGCATCGCGCTCGGCACCATGAACATGGGACCGGTGATCGGCGAGGAGGAGTCCTTCGCGATCCTGGATGCCGCGCGCGAGCACGGCGTGAACTTCCTCGACACCGCCGATGTGTACGGCGGACGGCCCTGGGGGGACGAGCCCGGACAGACCGAGTCGCTCGTCGGGCGCTGGATCACCGACCGGGGCGTCCGGGACGACGTCGTGCTCGCGACGAAGGCGCACGGGACCATGGGACCCGGCGTCAACGACCGCGGGCTCTCGTCCCTGCACATCCGCGCCGCCGTGGAGGCGTCGCTGCGGCGCCTGCAGACCGACCGCATCGATCTGTTCCAGATGCACCACATCGACCGGACGGTGCCGGTGGACGAGGTGCTCGATGCGTTCACGCGGCTGCGCGACCAGGGCAAGGTCGTCTACCTCGGCTCGTCGAACTTCGCCGGCTGGAACATCGCCCAGTACCGCGAGATCGCCGCCGCGACCGGGCGCTCGCCGATCGTGACCGAGCAGTCGGTGTACAGCCTCGCCAACCGGACGGTGGAGCTCGAGGTGGTCCCCGCCGCAGCGGCCTACGGCATGGGGCTGCTGCCCTGGTCCCCGCTGGCCGGCGGCGAGCTGGGGGGCGTCCTCCGCAAGACGGACACGTCGCGCAGCGACCCGTCCCGGCTAGGCGAGCGGCGCGCACAGATCGAGCGGTACGAGGCGTTCGCCGACGAGCGCGGCATCGACCCGGCCGTCCTCGGGATCGCGTGGCTGCTCCACCAGCCGGTCGTGACCGCCCCGATCGTCGGTCCGCGTCGCCTGGAGCACCTGATGAGTGCGATCTCGGCGGTGGACGTCGAACTGAGCGAGGACGACCTCTCGGCGCTCGACCGCATCTGGCCGGGGCCGGGAGGTCAGGCGCCCGAGGCCTACGCCTGGTGACGTGCTGCGCCGCGGCCGGTCACCGGGAGGTGGGCGGCAGCTTCGCGACGCCGTGCCGGGCCGGCTCGTCGGGCTCGGCGGCGGTGTCGGGCGAGACCTGCGACGGCCCGTCGGGAGCGTCGCTGCCGGGGTAGTGGGGTTCCTCGATCTCGATCGCGGGATCGCGCTCCTCCTTCGGGGCCAGGTGGTCGAGAGGCTGCTTGATGTCGTCGGAATCGGTCATGGCTCCACGGTCCGACACGTGCCCGGGCCGACACAGGGGATTGCGGACGGCCGCCGGATGTGGTTCGCGGCGGCGCCGTCGTAACGTGGACGGATGACCTTCGGCATCCGTGCGGCGTCCCTCGAGGACATCCCGCAGACGACCCTCTACCGGATCCTCTGGCTACGGGTGCGGGTGTTCGTCGTCGAGCAGCGGGCCGCCTACGAGGAGCTCGACGGCCGTGACATCGAGCCGGGCGCCCGTCACGTCTGGGCGGAGGAGGGCGACGAGGTCCTCGGTGCGCTGCGGGTGCTCTCCGAGGCCGGGCGGTGGCGGATAGGGCGGGTCGTCACGGCGCCGACCGCACGGGGCCGGGGCGTCGGGGCGGAGCTCATGCGCCGCGCCATCGACCTGTGCGAGGCGACGGATCCGCGCCGCTCGATCGTCCTCGACGCGCAGGCGCACCTCGCCGACTGGTACGGCCGATTCGGCTTCGCGGTGGACGGAGACCCGTTCACCGAGGACGCCATCCCGCACCTGCCGATGCGACGCCCGGCTCACTCGAGCAGCCGCAGCGCGTCGCCGTCCTCGGTGTAGCGCTCGCCGGTCTCGGGGCAGACCCAGACATCGTCCTCGGCCGTGAGGGGCCGGCCGACCCGGCCGACCCAGCCGACCCGCTTCGCGGGGACGCCGGCGACGAGGGCGTGAGCGGGCACATCACGCGTGACGACCGCGCCGGCGGCGACCAGGGACCATGCCCCGATCCGGACGGGCGCGATGCACACCGCCCGCGCGCCGATGGACGCGCCGTCCTCGACCGTGACCCCCACCGCGTGCCAGTCGTCCGCGCCCTTCGCGGTGCCGTCCGGATTCGCCGCCCGCGGGAACTCGTCGTTCGTGAAGACGACCGCCGGGCCGATGAAGACGCCGTCGCCGACGACGGCGGGCTCGTAGACGAGGGCGTAGTTCTGCACCTTGCACGCGTCGCCGAGGACGACGCCCGGACCGATGTAGGCGCCGCGCCCGATGTTGCAGTCCGCGCCGAGACGTGCGCCGGCCCGGATCTGGGCGAGATGCCAGACGCGGGTGCCCTCGCCCAGGTCGACGTCGTCGTCCAGGTCGGCGGACGGGTGGACGGTGGCGGCGGTGCCGGTCATGACGGTCTCCTTGCTGGCCGAAGGGCGTCCGGGACGCCCCGTGGCATCCGTGTGTCGGATTGTATTGTGCGTGCGGGTGCGATCTGGTTACATTGCCCGCGGGGACACCGGTCGCGCTGAGCCTGGGGAGGCGAAGCGCACCTCCGACGAGTGGGATCGTCGGCGGCACCGGTTCATGGCCCGCATTCCTGCTCGGGATGCGTGCGTCTGGGGATGAGCATGGGGACCTTGGGGAACGCCGACGGCACGACGCCGTCGCAGCGACGCGCGCGCGGCGCGGTGATCATTCCGGCGCACGACGAGGCCGCCGTCATCGCGCGCACGCTGGCGCCGCTGGCGCCGCTCGCCGAGCGCGGCCGCATCGAGGTCGTCGTCGCCTGCAACGGATGCAGCGACGACACCGCGGCGATCTCGCGGGCGTTCCCCGGCGTCGTCGTCGTCGAGACGGACGAAGGCTCCAAGCCGGCCGGCCTGAACCTCGGCGACGCGGCCGCCACCGCCTGGCCGCGGCTGTATCTGGATGCCGACATCGAGATCGCGCCGGCCGCCGTGCTGGCCGTCTTCGATGCCCTCCAGGAGCCCGGTGTGCTCGCCGCCCGTCCCGCCTTCGTCTACGACACGGCCGGCGCGAGCGGACCGGTCCGCGCCTACTACCGGGCCCGCACGCGGATCCCCGGGCAGCCCGCCCGGCTGTGGGGAGCCGGCGGGTACGCCGCGAACCAGGCCGGTCACGGGCGGTTCGCGTCGTTCCCGGCCGTCACCGCGGACGACTCCTGGTTCGACGCGCAGTTCACCGAGGACGAGAAGCGGATCGTGGACACCACGCCCATGCAGGTGCGCACGCCCCGGGATGCCGCGGCGCTCGTCTCGGTGCTCGCACGACAGCGCCGCGGATATGTGGAGATCGGCATCGCGCCGACGACCGCCTCGCGCGCGGCGAGTCTGCTCCGGGCGGTCCGGACTCCCCGCGATGCGTCCGACGCGCTCTGGTACGCCCTGCTCACCGCGCTCGCCCGTCGGCGAGCCCGGTCCGCTTCGGGCGGCGACGTCCGCCCGGCCTGGGAGCGGGACGCGTCGACGCGCGAGGGTGCGGAGGCCATCGCATGAGTGCGGTCGCGGGCGACCGGCATCCGGACGGGGACTTCGACTGCTGCGTGGTCGGGGCGGGTCCGATCGGCCTGGCCTTCGCCGTGGAGGCCGCCGAGTCGGGTGCGCGCGTCCTGCTGATCGACGCCGGTGACGAGGCGAGCGGCACGCGCGACATCGAGCCGATCATCGGGCAGCGGACCGAGATCGTCGATCCCGCCCGGCACGCGCCGCTGCAGCTGACGACGCGTCGCGGGGTGGGCGGAACGTCCTGGCTGTGGGGCGGACGCTGCGTCGCATTCGAGCCCATCGACCTCGAACCGCGCGAGTACGTGCCGCTCGGGGAGTGGCCGCTGGCGCTGTCCGACGTCACTCCCTGGTACGCCGCGGCGGCCCGGCACCTCGACTGCGGCGCCCCGGTCTTCCGGGCGGACAGCCCGGACTGGGACGGGCTCGCCGATTTCCGGATGTCCAACCTCGAGCGCTGGGCGCGGCGACCCAAGCTCGGCCCGGGACTCGGGGCGCGTGCGCTCGCGCATCCCGGCGTGACCGCGATGCTCGGCGCGCGGGTGACCGACGTCGAGTTCGACGACGGTGATGCCACGGCCGTGAGCGGACTCGTCATCACTCGGCGCGGCACGACCTCCCGCGTTCGCGCCCGGTCCTACATCCTGGCCATGGGCGGGCTCGAGATCCCCCGGCTGCTGCTGCACGTGCAGCGCCGCCGCCCCGACGCGTTCGGCGGCGTCGACGGTCCGCTCGGCCGGTACTACATGGGGCACGCCACCGGCAGCATCGCCGACATCGTCCTCGACGACCCGGCTCGCGCCGCCGATCTCGACTTCGTGCGCGACGAGCACGACACCTACACCCGGCGGCGCTTCACCCTGCACGAGGACGCGCAGCGGCGCCACCGGGTGCTCAACACGAGCTTCTACCTCGACAACCCGCCCTTCTACGAGGCCGATCACCGCAACGCGACACTCTCCGCCGTCTTCCTCGGCATCGCGATCCCGCCCGTCGGGCGCGCCATCCTGGCGGAGGGCATCCGGCTTCGGCACGTCGGGCCGCGCCCCTACGCCCTGCGCGCCCACATGGCGAACATCCTCCGCTCGCCGTTGCGCGCCGCGACGGACGTGGCCGACATCATCCGCCGCCGCTACCTGTCCCGCGTGCGCAAACCGGGATTCCTGCTGCGCAACGAGGGCGGTCGCTACGCGCTGCACTACCACGGCGAGCAGCTGCCGAACCCGGACAGCAGGATCACCCTGCACGTGGACGGCTCCGGCACCGAGGTCCTCCGTGTCGACTACCGCTATCTCGATGCGGACGTCGCCTCGCTCCTGCGCTGCCACGAGCTGCTGGACGGCGAGCTTCGCCGGGCGGGCCTCGGGCGGCTGGAGTACACCGCATCCGACCCCTCCCTCGTCCAGGCGGATGCGTGGGCGCAGACCACCGACGGGTTCCACAGCATCGGGACCACACGGATGAGCGACGACCCCGCACTCGGGGTCGTGGACGCCGACTGCCGCGTGCACGGGATCGCCAACCTCTACATCGCCTCGAGCAGCGTGCTGGCGACGTCGGCGGAGGCGAACCCCACCTTCTTCGCGACGGCGCTCGCCGTCCGGCTCGCGCACCACCTGACGGGCGCGCTGCCCGAGTCCGCCATGGACGCGGCTGCCTCTTCTGCGGGAGCGTCATGACAAGCCCCGTCCGCCGCCGCAAGGGAGGTCAGGTCGCCGCCGCTCTCGCCGTCATCGCGGTGCTCGCGAGCGCACTCGTCGCGACCGGACCGGCGGAATCGAGTCAGGCGGCCAGCCCGTGCGGGGCGGACGTCAACCCGATCGTGTGCGAGAACCGCGAGCCGGGCACGGACCCCGCCCGGTGGGACATCTCCGGCGCCGGCGACCCGGCTCTGCAGGGGTTCGCCACCGATATCAGCGTCGACGCGGGACACGCCATCGACTTCAAAGTCGACACGGATGCCGCCGACTTCACGATCGACATCTATCGGACCGGCTGGTATCAGGGTCTGGGTGCGCGACACATCGACGACGTCGATCCCCTCCCGCTTCCCACGCATGTGCAGCCGGAGTGCCGGCCGGACGGCCGGACGGGGCTCTACGACTGCGGCACGTGGCACGTGTCGGCGACATGGGATGTTCCCGAGACGGCGGTGTCGGGCGTGTACATCGCGGCCCTCGGCCGTGCGGACACCGGCGGGCGCAGTCACATCATCTTCATCGTCCGCAACGACGGGAACACATCGGACGTCGTCTTCCAGACCTCGGACACCACGTGGCACGCCTACAACTCCTACGGGGGCGCCGACTTCTACCAGGGCGGCGCGAACGGCAGAGCGTACGAGATCAGCTACAACCGCCCGTTCGCGACCCGTGGCGGGATCACCGCACGCGACTTCTACTTCAGCTCGGAGTACGCGACGGTGCGCTTCCTCGAGCGCAACGGGTACGACGTGAGCTACCTGGCAGGGGTCGACACCGACCGGCGCGGCGAGGAACTGCTCAACCACGACGTCTTCCTCTCGGTCGGCCACGACGAGTACTGGTCGGGCCGCCAGCGCGAGAACGTGGAGGCGGCGCGTGACGCCGGCGTCCACCTGCAGTTCCTGTCCGGCAACGAGGTCTACTGGCGGACGCGCTGGGCGCCGTCGACCGACGGTTCGCAGACGGACCATCGGACGCTCGTGTCCTACAAGGAGACCTGGTCGAACGCCAAGATCGACCCGTCGGACGAGTGGACCGGCACGTGGCGCGATCCGCGCTTCGCGGGAGCGGAGCACGGCGGCCACTCGCCCGAGAACGCGCTGACCGGCACCATGTACGTCGCGAACCACAACGACATGCCCGTCACGGTGTCGAGCCGCGAAGGCCGGACGAGGCTCTGGCGCCATACGCCGTTGGCGTCGCTGCCGGCCGGGGCGACGGCAGAGCTCGCCCCGCACACGGTCGGGTACGAATCCAATGAGGTGATGGACAACGGGTTCAGCCCGCCCGGGCTCATCCGGCTGTCGACGACGGAAGGTCCCACCCCGCAGTACCTCACCGACTACGGCAACACCGTCGTGGGAGGGACCACCCGGCACCACGTCACGCTGTACCGGGCGGCCAGCGGCGCACTCGTCTTCTCGGCGGGCAGCATCCAGTGGGGCTGGGGGCTCGACGACGTGCACGACGGCGACGGTGCGCCGGCAGACCCGCGGATGCAGCAGGCGCAGGTCAACCTCTTCGCAGACATGGGCGTGTTCCCGGGGACCCTCATGCCGGACCTCGTCGCGGCGACCGAGAGCGCCGACGCCACGGCGCCCACGACGACGATCACGAGTCCCGCCGAAGGCGCGACGACGACGCACGGGCGGGTCGTCACCGTGACCGGCACCGCCGCGGATGCCGGCGGCGTGGTCGCCGGAGTGGAAGTCTCCACCGACGGCGGTCAGAGCTGGTACGCGGCCACCGGAACCACCTCGTGGAGCTACAGCTACGTGCAGCAGGGCCTCACGTCCGCGACGATCCGCGCCCGGGCCATCGACGACAGCGCCAACGTCGCGGCGGCCGGCGCGGTGCGCTCGGTCGCGGTGACGGGCTCCGCGTCGATCCTCGGGGACGTCACGCCGCAGATCGCCTCCACGACCGACACCCAGGCCATCGAACTCGGCCTGCGGTTCACCACGCTGACCGACGGCGTCGTGTCCGGTGTGCGCTTCTTCAAGGGACCCGAGAACACCGGTACGCACACGGGTTCGCTGTGGTCGGCATCCGGTGAGCGGCTCGCGAACGTGACCTTCCGGAACGAGAGCGCCACCGGATGGCAGACGGCGCTCTTCGAGGCCGGGGTCGAGGTCGTCGCAGGAGATGAGTACACCGTCTCCTACACCGCGCCGCAGGGCGGCTACGCGTACCAGGAGCGCACCTGGCCGTACGCGGCGCGTGAGACCGCGCCCGTGCGCATGGTCCCCGGCACGGGCGCGGCATCTCCGGGCGTCTACGGCTCGCCCGGGCAACGGCCGGTCCAGCGGTATCAGGACGCCACCTACTTCGTGGATGTACTCTTCGACGCCGCCGGTGAACTGCCGGTGCGCCTGACCGCGCAGTCCCCGGCCCCCGGCGCGATGCGCGTGGCGAAGGATGCCGCGGTGTCCGCCACCTTCACGCTGCCGGTGTTCCCGTCGAGCGTCGGCATGACGGTGACGTCCAGCGAGGGCGACGTCGTCGACGGGACCCTCTCGTTCGACGAATCGTCCCGCCGAGTGCGGTGGGCGCCTGCCGTCCCGCTCGAGCCGGAGACCACGTACACCGTGGCTGTCACGGCCGTGCCCGTCGATGCGCCCGCGTTCGAACCGGGCGGGTGGACGTTCACGACGGCCCCGCTCATCGACCCCGAGAACGTGTGCCCGTGCACCCTCCATGACGACGCCGCTCTGCCGCCGGTGGTCGCGGCGCCGGACTCCCACGATGTCACCGTCGGGACGGCCTTCACGGTCATGGAGGCCGGCTTCATCACCGGCATGCGGTTCTACCGGGCGGCGGCGAACGCGGGCCCGCACACGGGGACGCTGTGGGGGCCGGACGAGACCGAGCTCGGGCGCGTGAGCTTCGAAGAGAGCAGCGCAGCGGGATGGCAGACGGCGCACTTCGACGACCCGGTCGCCGTGCGGCCCGGTTCGGAGTACGTCGTCGCCTATCGGGCCCCGACGGGACGCTACTCCCTCGCCCCGAGCGCCTACGCCGCGCCGGTGGCGCGCGGACCGCTGCGGGTCCCCGCCAGCGGAGGTGCCTTCACCTACACCGGGGGCTACCCCGGCGAGCGGTCGACGTCGAGCTACTTCGTCGACCCGATCTTCGAGCGCACCCTCCCGGGGCCGACGCTCGTGGCGACGACGCCGGCGGCCGGCGCGACCGCGGTGCCGGTGACCGCCGGGGCTTCGGCGACGTTCAGTGAAGCGCTGACGGCGACGCCGGAGATGACCATGGTGGTCGACGGGCGCGCCGTCCCGGGAGCCGTCTCGCTCTCGAGCGACAAGCGGACGGTCTCGTTCGCGCCGGCCGACGAGCTGCCGTACGCGAGCGATGTCAGCGTGGCCGTCACGGGAGCGACGTCGGCCGCCGGAACGGCGCCCGCGCGGGTCTGGACGTTCGTGACCGCGGCCGACCCGGATCTGCCGCTCGCCGTGACCTTCTTCGGAGACGCCCAGCCGGCCGGCGTCGCGGCTGCGTCCGATGGCGCATCCGTCGAGGTGGGCATGCGGTTCAGCTCGTCTGCGGCCGGTCGCATCAGCGGCATCCGCTTCTTCAAGGCGGCCGGTGACACGGCAGCGCACACCGGCACCCTCTGGGGGCCGCAGGGGGATCCGCTGGGGACCGTCGTCTTCCGCAACGAGTCGGCAGCCGGGTGGCAGCGCGCGCGGTTCCCCGTCCCGATCGACATCGCAGCAGGGGAGACCTACACGGTGTCGTACCTCTCGCCGGCGGGCCGGTACGTGTACCAGCAGGGCGCGTTCGAGACGGTGAGGACGAGCGGACCGCTCACCGCGCCGGCGCAGTCGAACGGGGTCTTCCGCTACGGGCCGGGTGGCGCCCGGCCGACGGATTCCTGGGGGGCGTCGAACTACTTCGTCGACGTCGACTTCCTTCCGGGGACGGCGAGCGAGCCGCCCGTCGTGCTCGGGGACCGTGCGCCGTCGGGAGCGGACGCCCCCGACGACGGCGTCGTCACCGCCGTCCTCAGCGTAGACGCGCCGTCGCCGTCGCTCGAGGTGACCCGCAGCGGCGACGCCGTGCCGGGGCTCTCGACCTATCACGCGGCGACGCGATCCCTGCGCTTCGCATCCGCCTCCCCGCTCGCGCGCGCGACGACCTATCGGGCCACCGTCCGGATCGACGACGAGGTGCTGGACGCCTGGGACTTCACGACCCGGGGACCCGACGTCCAGGGCGACGCGCAGACCCTCTTCGGCGGCGTCGTCCCCGAGATCGACTCGGCGTCCGACAGCGCGGCCGTGACGCTGGGCACAGCGTTCCAGGTGGACGAGCCGGGAGTCGTCACCGCCATCCGGTTCTACAAGGGCGCCGCCAACACCGGCACCCACACCGGCAGGCTGTGGGGTCCGGACGGGACGGAGCTCACCCGGGTGACGTTCGCGAACGAGACGTCGTCGGGATGGCAGCGTGCCCCGCTCGCCACACCGGTCGAGGTCGTGCCCGGTCAGACCTATGTGGTGTCCTACTTCGCCCCGGTGGGCGGCTACGCCGTCGAGACCCAGTACTTCGCCGAGCCGCGTACCCGTGGCGACCTGAGAGGCCCGGGAGGCGCGAACGGACGGTTCGCCTACGGAGCGGACGGCAGCCGTCCCGGCGACTCCTGGCGGTCCTCGGCTTACTTCGTCGACGCCGAGGTGACATTCGCGGCGCCGACGGCGACGCCCGCACCGCCGACGCCCGCACCGCCGACCCCGACGCCGACGCCGCCGGCGCCGGCGCCGACGCCGAGTCCGGACCTGACGCCGACCCCCGCGCCGGAGGCGACGCCGAGTCCGGACGTGACGCCGACTCCCGCGCCGGAGGCGACGCCGCCGCCGGATGCCGCAGAGTCGCTCCGCGTCGTCGCCGCGACGCCCGAGTCCGCCGCCGTCGAGGTGGCTCCCACGGCGACCATCACCGCCCGGCTGTCGGGTGACGTGCCGGATGCCGCGCTCCAGGTGACGGGACCGGAGGGCGCGGTTCGCGGGTCGACGGTCGTCGACCATGAGACCGGGACCGTCACCTTCGCACCGGAATCGCCGCTCGCCTGGTCGGCACGGTACGACGTGGTCGCCCGGGTTCCCGGGGCGGACGTCGCGGATGCCGCATGGTGGTTCACCACCGCGGCCGAGCCGCCGACGCTGAGGGCGACCACGATCTTCGGCGACCTCACCCCTCAGCATCCGTTCTGGGACGATCCCCACGCTGTCCAGGTCGCGACCCGGTTCCGCGTCGACGCGCCGGGCGAGGCCACCGGCGTCCGCTTCTACCGAGGCTCGGCGAACAGCGGCGAGCACACCGGCTACCTCTGGGGCGCGGATCGCACGCGGCTCGGCGAGGTCGTGTTCGAGGACGAGACGCCCGAAGGATGGCAGACCGCGACGTTCGACGAACCGGTGCGTCTCCTTCCCGGTGTCGAGTACCGCGTCGGACTCCACAGCACGACCGGGCGCTACGCCGTCGATCTGGGCGCGCTCGCCGAGCCGACGGTGATCGGCCCGTTCGCGGTGCCGGCCGACGGCAGCGCCTACACCTACTCGCGAGAGTTCCCCGAGGACCTCTCGCCGCACAACTACTGGGTGGACGTCACGTTCGAGCCGTCCGGTTAGCGGCTTCGCCGCGCAGCAGGAAAACCACACACACTGGGGAACTTGGGGGAGACCGTGAACGAACGGTTGAACGTCGCCGTCATCGGCGCCGGATATTGGGGACCGAACCTCGCTCGCAACCTGCGGGCCGGGTCGGATTGGAATCTGGCCGCGATCTGCGACCTCGACATCGACCGCGCGCGGCGGGTCGCCGACGGAATCGGCGGCGCACCGGTCACCGCCGATCTGGCGGCCGTCCTCGCCGATCCGCTGATCGACGCCGTCGCGATCGCGACGCCGGCGCGCACGCACCATCCGATCGTGATGGCCGCGCTCGACGCCGGCAAGCACGTCATGGTCGAGAAGCCGCTCGCCGACACGCACGAGCGCGGCGGCGAGATGGTCCGCCGGGCGACCGAGAACGGTCTCGTGCTGATGGCCGACCACACCTACTGCTACACGCCCGCAGTCCTCAAGATGCGTGAGCTGGTCGCGGAGGGGGCACTCGGGGATGTGCTCTTCGTGGACAGCGTGCGCATCAACCTGGGGCTGATCCAGCCGGACGTCGACGTGTTCTGGGATCTCGCCCCGCACGATCTGTCGATCATGGACTTCGTCCTGCCGGGCGGGCTCGCGGCGACGTCGGTCTCGGCCCATGGCTCGGACCCGCTGGGCACCGGCAAGTCCTGCATCGGCTACCTGGCCATGCCCCTGGAAGGCGGCGCCATGGCCCACGTGCACGTCAACTGGCTCAGCCCGACGAAGATCCGGCGCATGGTGATCGGCGGGACCCGTCGAACCCTCGTCTGGGACGACCTGAACCCGCAGCAGCGGCTCAGCGTCTACGACCGCGGCGTCGACATCGGGACGGTGTCGAAGGCGACGAGCCCCGACACCCGAGCCGCGAACGTCTCCTACCGTCTCGGCGACACGTGGGCACCCGCGCTCGAGGAGCGCGAGGCGCTCGGCGGTGTCGTGAGCGAGTTCGCGGCCTCGATCCGGGAGCAGCGGGCGTCACGGACGAGCGGCGCCGCGGGGCTGCGCGTCCTCTCGGTCCTCGATGCCGCGGCGGCGAGTCTCGGCGTCTACGGTGCGCCGCAGCCGGTCGCCGGTCGTCGCGCCGCCGAGGAGGTGGCGGCATGACCCGGCTCGAGGGCGCGCGGGTCCTCGTGACAGGCGGTGCCGGCACGATCGGCTCGACACTCGTCGACGCCCTGCTCGCGGAGGGGGTGGCGCACGTCGACGTCCTGGACAATCTCGTCCGCGGGCGAAGGGCCAACCTCGACACGGCGGTGGCGAGCGGCCGGGTCCGCCTCGTCGAGGGGGACATCCGCGACGCCCGGCTGGTGGACGACCTCGTCGCGGGCCAGGACGTCGTCTTCCACCAGGCCGCGATCCGGATCACGCAGTGCGCGGAGGAGCCGAGGCTCGCGCTCGAGGTGCTCGTCGACGGGACGTTCAACGTGGTCGAAGCGGCGGCTCGGCATCGGGTGGGCAAGCTCGTCGCGGCATCCAGTGCGTCCGTGTACGGCATGGCCGAGGAGTTCCCCACCACCGAGCGACACCACCATGAGAACAACGACACCCTCTACGGCGCCGCGAAGACGTTCAATGAGGGACTCATCCGCAGCTTCCGGGCGATGGCGGGGCTGGACTACGTCCTGCTGCGCTACTTCAACGTCTACGGTCCGCGCATGGACGTCCACGGCCTGTACACCGAGGTCCTGGTCAGATGGATGGAACGAATCGCCGACGGGAAGCCGCCGCTGATCTTCGGCGACGGCAGCCAGACCATGGACTTCGTCTGCGTGCCCGACATCGCCCGGGCGAACGTCCGGGCGGCGCAGAGCGATGTGGTCGAGGGCACGTACAACATCGCCAGCGGCACCGAGACGAGTCTCCTCGAGCTCGCCGAGGCGCTGCTGCGCGTCATGGGCTCCGACCTCGGCGTCGAGCACGGACCCGACCGGGCGGTCAACGGCGTCGTCCGCCGGCTCGCCGACACGTCCGCCGCCCGGCGGGACCTCGGCTTCGAGTCGACGATCGGCATCGAGGAGGGACTCCGACAGCTCGTCCGCTGGTGGGCGCCGCTGCGCGAGGAGATCTCCGCAGGACGGGCGGTGACGGTCTGATGTCCGAGCGGATCAATGTCATGCAGCCCTGGTTGGGTCAGGAGGAGGCGGACGCGGTCGCGGAGGTGATCGCGAGCGGCTGGGTCGCGCAGGGACCGAAGGTCGCCCAGTTCGAGAAGGAGTTCGCGAGCACGATGTCCGCCCCGTATGCGGTGGCCACATCGAGTTGCACGACGGCGCTGCACCTGGCCCTCGTCGTCGCAGGCGTCGGGCCCGGCGACGACGTCGTCGTGCCCTCCTTCTCGTTCATCGCGACGACGAACGCCGTCCGCTACGTCGGGGCACGGCCGGTGTTCGCCGACGTGGACCCGGTGACGGGGAACCTCACCGGCGCCGGCGTCCGGCTCGCGATCACGTCCGCGACGAAGGCGGTCGTCGTCGTCGACCAGGGCGGCGTCCCGGTCGACCTCGACGACGTCCGCGAGGTCACCGACCCGTTCGGGATCATCGTGATCGAGGACGCCGCGTGCGGCGCCGGGTCCACCTACAAGGGGCGGCCCGTCGGGGCCGGCGCCGAGATCGCGGCGTGGTCCTTCCATCCCCGCAAGCTGCTGACGACCGGCGAGGGCGGCATGATCACGACGACGCGGGGGGACTGGGCGAAGCGGGCACGCCACCTGCGCGAGCACGCGATGAGCGTGTCCGCCGCGGACCGGCACACGTCGGTGCTGCCGCCCGCCGAGGAGTACACCGAGGTCGGGTTCAACTTCCGCATGACGGATCTGCAGGCGGCGATCGGTCTCGTCCAGTTGCGCCGGCTGCCGCACATCGTGCGGCGGCGGCGCGAGCTCGCCGGTGCCTACCGCGCCGCGTTGGCGGGCATCCCGGGGCTCCGGCCGGTCACCGATCCGGAGTACGGCACCGGCAACGTTCAGTCGTTCTGGGTCGAGGTCCTGGACGGGTACCCGACCGACCGGGACGGGCTGCTCGTCGCGCTCGCCGAAGCCGACGTGTCGGCCCGACGCGGCATCATGGCGACCCACCGCCAGGCGCCGTACCGCCATCTCGCCGCCGCCGGTTCGCTGCCGGTGACCGAACGGCTCACGGATCGCACGGTCATCCTCCCGCTGTTCCACACCCTCAGCGCCGCGGACCTGGAGCGGATCCTCTCCGTCCTCCGTGACCCGGTGCGGGTGGCGGCATGACCGGCGGGCTGCTCCTGCTCGGGGCGGGCGGGCTCACCCGCGAGGTGCTCGCGTCGGGGATCAGCGGCGTCGTCGGCGTGCTGGACGACGACGAGGCGCGCCGGGGCACGGAGGTGGCCGGCATCCCGGTCCTCGGACCGATCGCCACCGCGATCGGACGGGACGAGCAGCTGCTGGTGTGCATCGGCCCGAGCCGCATCCGGCGCGGCGTCGTGCGCGCCCTGGACGCAGCCGGAGTGCCCGCGGAGCGCCACGCGACGTACATCGCGCCCTCCGCACGGGTCGGCGCCGGCTGCGTCGTCGCCCCGGGGTCGATCCTCCTCGACGGCGTCGTGGTGACCGCCGATGCCATGATCGGCCGGCACGTCGTGGCGATGCCGAACTGCGTCGTCACGCACGACGATGTGCTGGCGGACTTCGTCACTCTCGCCGCGGGCGTCGCGCTCGGCGGGCGGGTGCTCATCGGCGAAGCCGCCTACGT
Organism: Microbacterium pasadenense; assembly: GCF_047246565.1. Lineage (NCBI taxonomy): Bacteria > Bacillati > Actinomycetota > Actinomycetes > Micrococcales > Microbacteriaceae > Microbacterium > Microbacterium pasadenense. The sequence continues at coordinate 601,873 of NZ_JBFOKN010000001.1, forward strand.
CGGCATGAACGCGTCGGTGAGGCCGGACTGTTCCATCGGCCGGGAGGCCACCGTCGGAATGGGAGCAGTCGTCCTGGTCGACGTTCCCGCCGAAGAGACGTGGGCCGGCGTGCCCGCACGACCCCTGGGGGTATTCGCGTGACCATCGCTCCGAGCACGACCATCACCGCCGTCCCGTTCCTGGACCTCGCGGCACAGCAGAAGGAGATCGCGCACGAGGTGCTGCCGATCTGGGCACGGCAGCTGGCGGATGCGGCGTTCGTCGGCGGGCCCGACGTCGCCGGGTTCGAGCGGGAGTACGCCGACTACATCGGCGTGCGCCACGTCGTCGGCGTCTCCAACGGCACCGATGCGCTGGAGCTGGCTTACCGGGCGGTGGGCGTCGGCCGAGGCGACGAGGTCATCATGCCGGCGAACACGTTCATCGCGACCGCCGAGGCCGCCTCGCGTCTGGGCGCGGTGCCGGTGTTCGTCGACGTGGACGAGGAGCACCTGCTCATGGACCCGGCGGCGCTGGAAGCGGCGGTCTCGAGCCGGACCCGGGCGATCGTCCCCGTGCACCTGTTCGGGCAGACGGCGCCGATGGCGCCGATCGCGGCCGTCGCCCGCCGTCACGGACTGGCCGTCGTAGAGGATGCCGCGCAGGCGCAGGGCGCGTGGGGCTCCGATGGCCGCGCCGGGGCGATGGGCCACATCGCGGCGACGAGCTTCTACCCGGGGAAGAACCTCGGCGCGGCCGGCGACGCCGGCGCCGTGCTGACCGACGACGACGGGATGGCCGCGCTCGTGCGGAACCTCGGGGCGCACGGCAGCTCGGTGAAGTACGTGCACGATCACGTCGGGATGAATGCGCGACTCGATGCCGTGCAGGCGACGGTGCTCCGGGCGAAGCTGCGGCGGCTGGAAGGGTGGAACGCCGCGCGCCGGGAGGCTGCGAGCCGCTACGCCGAGCTGCTGGGGGACATCGACGGCGTGCGGCTGCCGACCGCGCGCCCCGGGAACACGGACGTGTGGCACCTGTACGTGATCCGGGTCGCCGACCGTGACCGGGTGATGGCGGAGCTGGGGGCCGCCGGGATCGGGGTCGGCGTCCACTATCCGACTCCGGTGCACCTCACGCCCGCCTACGCGGGTCTCGAGGGCCGGCCGGGTCAGTTCCCGGTGGCGGAGGCCGCCGCCCACCGCATCCTGTCCCTGCCGATGTTCCCGCACCTGACCGCAGACCAGCAGCAGCGCGTGGCGGCGGCCGTCGTGTCAGCGGTGAGGGGAAGCGGCTCGTGAAGATCCTCGCGCCACGGCCGCTCGGCCGCGTCCCGCGCGTCTCCGTGGTCGTCCCGCACTACAACTACGGGCGGTACCTTCCCGATGCCGTGCGAAGCGCGCTGGATCAGGCGGGCGTGGATCTGGAGGTGATCATCGTGGACGACCACTCGACGGACGGCAGTCGAGAGGTCGCTCGCCGGCTGGCGGCAGAGGATGGTCGCATCCGCCTCATCGAGCACGAGCGCAATCTCCGCCACATCCGCACCTACAACGACGGACTGTCGCAGGCGACGGGCGACTACGTCGTGCTGCTCTCGGCGGACGACGCTCTCGCCCCCGACTCCCTCACCCGTGCGGTCGCACTGATGGAGGCGCACCCCACGGTGGGACTCGTCTACGGCTCGGTGCAGTGGTTCGACGGCGCTCTGCCGGAGGTCTCGCCCACCCGGGCATGGTGGCAGATCTGGAGCGGATCGGACTGGGTCCGTCGTGTCGCGCGGCGCGGGCGGAATGCGATCGTCAGTCCCGAGGCGGTCATGCGGCGGTCGGTGTACGCCGACATCGGCGGGTACGATCCGGCGGCGCCGCATGCCGGAGACATGTTCATGTGGCTGCAGGCCGCCGCCCGCGCCGACGTCGGATTCGTCGGCGGTCCCCGCCAGGCGTTCTACCGCGATCACGGCGGCAACATGCACACCCTCGACTACGGCGGCGTGCTCGACGACATGACCCACGTGCGAGACGTCTATCGCCGCTACTTCGCGACGGACGGCGCCCGGATGCCGGACGCGGCGACCCTGAACCGAGTGGCGATGCGCAGTCTCGCGCGGGAGGCGCTCCTGCGCGCGGTCTCGCTCCGGAACGAAGGAGCACCGCCCGACGTCATGGCGGCCTTCCTCGCATTCGCTCAGGAGACGTCCCCCACGGCCGCGCGCTCCCTGGTCTGGCGGTGGGCGACCTTCGCGAATCGGCCGGACGCACGCGCGGCGCGGACGGTCGCGCTGGCGGAACGCGCGCGATGGACGATGCGCTCGCGGCGCACCGACCTCATCGGCCTGTAGGGGCTCGGCATGACTCAGGGGGGAACACTCGGCGCCACAGCCGCCCGGGCCGCGCTCTGGAGCGGGCTCGGCGGCATCACGCTCCGGCTCGGCAGCTTCGTGGTCGGCATCGTCCTCGCGCGGATCCTGGCACCGGAGCAGTTCGGCGTGTTCGCCATCGCGCTGACGGTGCAGGCGATCCTCATGACCGTCGCGGATCTCGGCCTCTCGGCCGATCTCATCCGATCCGACGACCCGATGCGCATCGCGCCGACCGTGGCGACCCTCGGGCTCGTCAGCGGAGGGCTCCTGACGCTCGCGACGCTGGTCTGGAGCGGCCAGATCGCGGAGCTTCTGGGCAGCTCCGCGGCGGCATCCGCGATCGCCGTGCTGTCGGTGAGCCTCGTGCTCGGCGGTGTCACGGTCGTGCCGTTCGCGATGCTGCAGCGGCGATTCCAGCAGAGAGAGCTGTTCGTCGTCTTCGCCGTGGACTTCGTCGTGTCCACGGCCGTCACACTCTCGCTCGTCGGTCTGGGCTTCGGCGTCCTCGCACTCGCGATCGGACGCGTCAGCGCCCAGGTCGTCTCGACGGTCCTCCAGTTCGTGTTCGCCCGGGTGGTGCCCCGCTTCGGCGTCGACCGCACCGTGGTCCGCCCCGTCCTGGCGTTCGGCGTGCCGATCGCCGCGGCGAACCTGCTGTCGTGGGCGCTCCTCAATGCGGACAACGTCATCCTGGCGCGGGTGCTCGGAGCGACGGCGCTCGGGTTCTACGTCCTCGCGTTCAACATCTCCAACTGGCCCATGAGCGCCCTCGCCTCGGTCGTACGGTCCATCTCGCTCCCGTACTTCTCCCGAGCCGAGAGCACCACCGATGCGCTCGCCGTCGTCACCGCCCTCGCCTGGGCACTCGCCCTGCCCGCCGGCGGCGTGCTCGCGGTGCTGAGCGACCCGGTGATCAGCGTGGTGTACGGCGACAAGTGGCTGCCGGCGGCTCCGGTGCTGGCTGCCCTCGGGGTGTACGGCGCGCTGCGGGTGGTCTTCGACGTGTTCGCCGGCTTCCTGTATGCGAGGGGACTGTCCCGGCCCGTGCTGTGGATCCAGGTCGTGTGGCTGGTCGCCATCGTCGGTGCCGTGCTCGCGGGTGCGCAGACCCTCGGGATCGCCGGCGCCGGCTGGGCGCATGCCATCGTGGCCGTCGTCGTGGTGCTGCCGGCGTACCTCCTCGTCCTCCGCCGGGCGGGTCTGCAGATCGTCCCGCTGCTTCGAGAGACGGCGCGGCCGACGATCGCGGCGGCCGCGGCGATCCTCGTCGCCTTCGGGCTCCGGATGCTCTTCGCCGAACCGGTCGCCGCCCTCCTCGTGGCCGGCGGTGGGGCCCTCCTCACCTACGCGGTGCTCGCGGGTCCGTGGGTCTACCGGCGGTTCCGCGGCGCCAGGGGAGGGCCGACCGCGCGGCCGGCGGAGAACGCGGTCAGCGGCCGGGGGTGAAGACGCCGGTGCGGTGCCATCGCGCGTACTGCAGGTCCCGGTCGATCCGACGAAGGCCCGCGCGCGCCGTCTGCCAGGGAGCAGGCCGCCGCGAACCGCGCCGGAGTGCGAGTGACGCTGCCGCCGCGTGAGGCAGCGTCCGCCCACCCGGATCGGTCTCCTCGGCGAACGCCCGGTAGCGACGGACCAGGTCCGCATCGCTCCGACCGCGATCCGACATGTGCACGATGGCGCGGAGGGCCTCGTCCGCGAGAGCCCGAGCGGCGAGGATCCGGAGGGCGGGGGTGGCCGGCACGCGGTCGGCAGACCAGGCGAACAGGGTCGCGAAGGCGTCGCGCCGGTCCTCGAGATCCCCGAAACGCGGGTCGAGCGATTGCGAGAGGCTCCGGGCGTGCTCCCGGTGCCAGGCCTGATCCGCGCCGGCCACGTAGCCGACGTCCGACACGCAGGCGATGCGCAGCCACATCTCCATGTCGTGGGTGTGGGCGAGGTCGCGCTGACCGCCGACCTCGTCGACGACGCTCCGCCGCATCAGCACTTCCGGTGAGGTGATGACGTTGACGCCCGTCCGGCACCGATCCTCGAGCCACGTCGAGCCCGGCCACACCGTCCACGTCCGCGCGCGCAGGCGCGGGCGAGGCAGCTCCGTGCCGGTGAAATGAAGCGGATGCCCGTAGACGAGGCCCACCGAGGGATGGGCCTCGGCGAGTGCCGTGGACCGCCGGAGCGATCCGGGGGTCAGGAGGTCGTCGGCATCCAGCCGCACGAGGTACTCCCCGCGCACCCTCGCGAGCCCGTGGTTGAAGGTGTCGACCGCGCCGCGGTTCTCGGTGTGCCGGATGAGGCGCACGCGGTCGTCCTGGTCGGCGATGGCGCCGACGACGGTGGCGCTCCCATCGGTCGAGCGGTCGTCGACGACGATCACCTCGACGTCGACGCCGCCCTGGCTCAACGCGCTCTCGACGGCCCCCGCGACGTAGTCCTCGTAGTTGTAGCAGGGGATCACGACGCTGACGAACGGTCGCCGCGGGAGCGGCACCGCCGGCAGGCGGCGGGGGCGCCCGGGGGTCGTCACCGGCCCGGCTCCGGCTGCGGGGCGCGGGAGAGTTCGTCCGCGATGACGGCGACCGTCGCCTGCTGGGTCTCCTGCCAGGAGCGGCCGACCACGGACGCGGCGACACGGGAGGCATGCGCGTCCCGATCCTCCCGCCGGACGGCGTCGATGAGGCCTCGCGCGAGGCCCGTCGGCGTCGGCCGAACCCACGACGCGAACGGGTTGGGCAGATCGGCGCGCGCCAGCGGGGAGTCGTTCACAACCGCGACGACTCCCGCCGCCAGCATCTCCTCCGCCACGAGGGAGATGTTCGTGAAGGACAGCGCCAGACCGGCGATGACACCGTTGTACAGCTCGTTGAGCTGAGCCGGCGTGACGTTCCCGTGCTGCACGACCGGGAAGGGCGCGTCGTCGACGACGTCGCCGTACGCGTGGATCGGCTCGTCCGGGCAGGCCTCGTGGAAGATCGCGAGCGCGCGCATCGCGAGCGCGAAGCCGCGGCGGTCGTTTCCCCGCTTCGCGTAGAACACCACTCCCGACCGCGGGCGGCGGGTCTGCTCGCCGTAGATCTCGGTGTCGCATCCGAACGGGACCAGGTCGCCTCCCACCCCGACGTCGGAGACGAGCAGGTCGTGGACCATGCGACCCAGGGCGATGTGACGGAACCCGAAGCGATAGCTGTCCTGTGCCAGCGCATACTCGGCGCCGCGCGGGACGAAGTACGGCTCGTAGTCCTGGATGAAGTACAGGAGTCGTCCTTCGTCGGCTCGGGATGCCGCCACATGCGCCGTCGGCCACGATGTCGCCACGACGGCGTCGTACCCGGTGATGCGGTCGGACGCCGCGCGGATGTCGGCCGTCATCCAGGGCCACGCCCGGCGGACGGTGTCGACGTACTGTCCGATGTCGCCGCGGTGGCGGTCGTAGAGCAGGAGCGTGGTCTCCTGACCCGCCTCGATGGCCGCCTGCATCATGCGGAACTGCGTCGTATGGCCGCCGGAGCCGGCGCGGGGCGGAAAGGACAGCCACGCGACCCGCGGCGGTCGCGCGCCGTCCCAGGGTGGCAGCGGAGGCGTCCGCACCGTCAGCGAGTCGGCGATGTCGGCGGAGAGCAGCGGGAACTCGAGCTCCCGGACCTCGAGCCGCGTGGCCAACCTCAGCGCGGCGTACTGCGCGAGATACCTCGGTGAGCGGCCGCGGATCCGCGCCCACAGACGGCGGCGTCGTGCTGACATGCATTCCCCCAATGCGTGCTGCCAAGTGCCGCGCCCTACGCGGCTGCCCCAGTGGCTGCGAGGCTATCGCACCGCCGTGCCCAGAGGTATAGTTGCGCCACGATCCGAATGGTTTGGGGACCTGCGGTGGGGAAACTTGGGGGAAGTGCACGCGCGCGCCTGCAGATGGGGAGCAGTCGAGGCGCGGCTGTGGGGCGCGCGGTCACGCGTGAGCTCGGCGGAGCGCGGCGATGAGTCGGCTCACCGTCCTCTGCGCCGCGCCGCGCCGCGAGCCGGACCCGCTGCGGCCGGGCGGCTCCCTGCCCTACGGGATGGACGTGCTGGCGGACCACATCGATCTGGCCTGGGTGGATCTGCATCGGGGGGCACGGGAAGCTCGGGTGCAGCAGCGGATCGCGGGCGTCATCCGGAGGCTGTCGCCCGGGCGGCGCGGCTGGGAGCTCGCGCGCGCGGCACGGCGGTTGACACCCGGTCCCGTCCTCTCGGTGTTCGAAGATGCCGGGCTCGCCTTCGCGCGACGGCAGCGAGGGCGGAGCGGGGGACCGCATGTCATGGTCTCGTGCTGGCTGGCACAGGACGTGCAGGACCATCCGGCCGCGGTGCGCTCGCTGCGCGCATCGATGTCGTCCGTCGCCGCCGTGTGCGTCTACTCGTCGAACCAGCCCGGCATCCTCAGCTCGGAGCTGCACATCCCGGTCGACCGTATCCACGTCGTCCCGTTCGGCGTGGACACCGCCTACTACGACCGCCGGCTGGTCGCAGGCCCCGGCGGCGGCGCCGGCGTCGTGGCGGTGGGAAGCGATTCTCGCCGCGACTACGCGACCCTCTTCGCCGTCGCCGAGCGCAGCGGCATCCCGATGACGGTCGCGTGCCGGCCGCGAAACCTCGTCGGGCTGACGGTGCCCCCGCTCGTGGATCTCGTGAGCGTCTTCGACACCGCGTACCGCGAGCTCCTGCACCGGGCGGATGTCGTGGTCACGCCCACCACGGCGCCGGCGTACCCGAGCGGCCAGTCCGTCGTGCTCGAGGCGATGTCGATGGGGAAGGCGACGATCACGACCGACTCGCCGGCCATGCGCGACTACGTGGCGGACGGCGGCACCGGCATCCTCGTGCCGCGAGGAGACCCCGACGCGGTCGGCGCCGCGATCACGCGGGTGCTGAGCGACGACCGGCTCCGGGGCTCGCTGGGCGACCGGGCCGAGCGGGACGTCCGCGAGCGGTTCGATTTGCGGCGGCAGTGGGATGCCGTCGCACACGTGCTCGCCGAGGTGACCGGATGACGGCGTACGACCTGCTGCGGGTGCTGGGGCGTCGCTGGTACGTGCTCGCGCTCGTCGTCGGCCTCACGGTGGCGGCGGGCTGGTCGTTCGCACGCGACGGCGGGCTCCACTTCACACGGACGGTCATCGCGTTCACCGCGGCGGACTCCGGGCCGTGGGAGGAGGCGGGCAGCTCCGATCGAGGCGTGATCCTCTTCGCGTCCGCCATCGCCGCCGAGGTCAACGGCGGTATGGCGCCGATCGCGTACTCGTCGGCGGACGCCCCGTACTACGGCGCCGGCATCCGCGAGGGGGTGCGCGTCAGCCTGCCCGACACCGGCGGGCAGTGGGAGGTCGCGTACAAGAACGCCACCATCGCCATCGACGTCGTGTCGCCGGACCCGGACTGGGTGGCGGACCGTCAGCAGGAGATGGTCGCGGCGGTGAGGTCGGCGGCGGACACGCGTCAGACCGGCATCCCCGCGCAGAACCGGATCGCGGTGGAGGTCGAGCCGCTGAGCGTCACGATCGAGCACGTCTCACCGAGCCGAACCGCACAGCTGCTCGCCATCACCGCTCTCGGGGCCTGCGCGCTCCTGTGCGGCGGGTGGCTCGCGGTGACGTGGGACCGGCGGCGGGCACAGCAGGGGGAACAGGCGGCGGCACGGGATGCCGTCGCCGCACACGAAGGGGCCGCGCTCGCGGTCGCGTCACGGGGGGAAACGAGATCACATGAAACTGGCTGATGCGCTCGGCGCGCTGCGCCGTCGATGGTACATCCTGCTGGCGGGACTGCTGATCGCCGCGGGAGCGTCCTATGCGGTGTGGAATGTCGTGCCACCCGAGTACGAACGCACCGCGACCCGGCTGCTCCTGCCGGGGGCCGCCACGCTTCCGAAGGACGCGAATCCGTACCTGTACGTCGGCGGCCTCTTCCAAGTCGCCGACATCTTGGTGAGGGCCATCAGCGCCGACGACATCACCGCGCTGACCGACGGCCACCCCGGTGCGACGGTCAGCGTGTCCCGTGATGTCGCTGCGGGCGCGGTCATGATCGTCTCGGTCAGCGCCTCGACGGACGGAGCCGCCGACGAGGTGCTGGAGCAGGTGCTCGCACTCACCGAGCAGCGGCTGACGGAGCTGCAGGACGAGCAGCGGATCTCGCCCGCGGAGCGCATCGAGGTCGTCCCCCTCACCGACGCCACGGCGAGCGTCGTCAACCAGAAGAATCGCCTTCTCTACACGGTCGGCGCGGGGCTCGCCGTCGTGGCGATCGGCGCCATCCTCGCTGTCCTGACCGACACCCTGCTCCGCAGTCGTCGCCGCGTCCACGCCGCCGCCGGTGACGACGCCGACGCCGAGGCGGACGTCGACGCCGACGCGGAGGCCGACGGTGGCGTCGACGGCACCGGCTCACCGGGGACGCCGGTCGACCGCACGGGGAGCGTCGACGCTCGCGGCGGCACCGACGACGTCACCGACGACGGCACCGGCGGGGCCGCCGGAGGTCCGTCGTCGCCGGCGGACCGCGGGACGGATGCCGATGACGACATCGATGACGATGACGTGGGATCGCACGAGGAGCGTCAGCCGCGCGAGCCTCGCACCGGCCGCCATCGCCGGTCGCACCACATGAACGCGTCGCCGTACCGGTTCCAGCCCGTCTCGGCCGGCAGTGTCGGCGCCATCACCGCGTGGGATCCGGACAGCCGGTGACGCTCCAGCCGCTGAGGAGGCTGCCTGCGCCCCTGGCGGCGACGGGGCACAGCGTCTGGAAACCCGCGGGACTCGACGCCGTCAGCATGCTGACGGTGTACATCGTCCTGTTGTACGGGTTCCCTTCCAGCCTGTCGATCGCCGTCCTGGGGTCGTTCGGTCGGCCGCAGTTCCTCTGGGGGCTCGTCCTCCTGGCGTGGTGGCTGCTCGCCCGTCTGCAGCCGGTGCAGAGCACGCGGTCGGTGTCGCAGCCGGTGCGGGTGGCACTCGGCATCCTCCTCATCGCGTGCCTGCTCAGCTTCGCCCAGGCGATGCTCCGTGGTCAGCCCGTGGACCAGATCAGTCCGGCCGTGTCCGCCGTGGCGCGGATGCTGTCCTGGTCCGGCGTCGTCCTCGTCGCGATGGACGGGATCCGCAGCATGGGCGATCTGATGTCGCTGGTGCGACGGCTCGCCCTCGCGGGGACGCTCGTCGCGGTGATCGGACTGCTCCAATTCATCACGAAGCAGCCGATCGTCGATGTCCTGTCGGCCATCCCCGGCTTCACCGCGAACACGGGCGGGATCGACAGCCGAGGCGGATTCGTGCGTCCGGCCGGCACGGCGACGCACCCGCTCGAGTACGCGACCGCGATAGCGGTCGCACTGCCGCTGTCGATCGCCTGCGCGATCATCGGCGAGGGCGGCCGCAAGCGGGCCCGCTGGTGGATCCCCGTGATCACCGTCACCCTGGCCTCCTTCCTCGCGGTGTCCCGCTCGGCGGTCATCGGCCTGATGATCGCCGTCGTCGCCGTCATCCCCGGGCTGCCCGCGCGATTCCGCCCCGGCGTCCTCGGCATCGTCACGATCGCGTTCGGAGCGGCGATGGTCGCCGTGCCGGGCCTCTACGGAACCATCGTCGGCATGTTCCTCGGCGTGGGCGAGGATTCGAGCGCGCTCTCCCGGACGGCGGCGCTCGACCTGCTTCCGATCTTCGTGGCGTCGTCGCCGCTGTTCGGCGCCGGGATCGGCACGTTCCTCCCGCGCTACTACATCTTCGACAACCAGTGGGCCCAGATGGCGGCGGAGATCGGGATCATCGGGGTGCTCAGCTTCGCGGGCCTGCTCGCCGCGGCGGTGTGGAGCGCGTGGCGCGCCAGTCGACGCTCGGAGCTCGAGGACCTCCAGGTCGCGGGGCGCTGCCTCTGTGCCTGCGTCGTCACGGTGGGGGTGCTGTTCGCCCTCTTCGACGGACTCGCCTTCCCGATCTCGGCGGGCACCGCGTTCCTGATCGTCGGCCTGTGCGCGGCCGCCCGCACCGTGGGGATGTCCGACGACTGGGTGTCCACCGCGGGGATGGCCGCCGACGTCGACCGGGAGCTCCCGCCGACCGAGACCGTGCCCGTCTCAGCCCGAGTCAGCGTCAACCGGCGGGGCTGAGCCGCGCGTCACTGGGCGACCCCGTCCGAGGATGACCGGCGTGCGCTGAGCCGGTCCTTGAGCCGGTCGACGGCGTCCTTGCCCAACAGTGTGAGCACGAGATTCTTGGCCGTCGCCCGGGCGAACTCGCGCCCTGCCCGGACCGGTACGCGCACGAGCCGGTCCGCGAGCACCGGGGCGAGGCCGGGCGGGGGGACGTCGGTCAGTTCGTCGCCGAACAGACGCCGGTACGGCACGGGGGACACGAGGCGACCGCGCACCCGATTGCTGACGTTCCCGCCGTGAATGACCTGCAGCCAGCCGGGCTCGCCCGCATCGATCACGACGGGGTAGTGGCGACCGAGCAGGGTGTGCCAGTCGCGCCAGGCGGTGCCCGGGGCATCCCACGACTCCGCCACGCTGCAGAACGCGTTCCGGTCGTCGTGGCGAAGGTAGACCTCGTCGCCGCACGCGATGAGGCCCCGGGACAGGTAGATGGCCGCGCGACCGTGTCGGCGCGCGAGGGCCTGGACGCGGGCGGCGAAGTCGTCCGCGAGGGCGTCGTCGTTGTCGAGGTTGGTGGTGACGAGGATGTCGGTCGTCGCGCCGGTGACCGCGCGGGCGTCCCGCGCCACGTCCGGCCAGAGCACCTCGTCGCGGAAGAACGGCGTGAAGACCCGGCGCGCGATGTACGGCTGCAGCCGGTCCAGGAGCCAGGCCGGGCTCAGCGGGTCGAGGTAGACGATCCAGGAGAGGCCGCCTGCGGTCTGCCGCTGGACCGACGGCACGGTGTGCCGCTCGAACAGGTCGATCCGCTCCCGGAGCCACCCGTCCCGGGCCCGGACGAGGCTCTCCGGGCCGGCGGTGGGCAGATTGAACCTCGTCACCAGGACGTGGTCGACGGTCGGCGCCGTCCTCGCCGGACGCTCGTCCGCCCCGTCGCGCGTCGCGTGGGGGAGCGCCGCCCACCGGGACCGCCGCCGCAGCGCCCAGCGAGCCCGCGCGTGGGTCGGGTCCCGCCGCAGCTGCTCGCCGACGATCACCGCGGCCCGGAACAGGCCCGCCTGGCGGGGGAGGTGCTTGTCCGCGTAGCGCACGCGGTTGACGATCGTGAGCGCCACGAGGTCGTCCGACACGCCTGATCCGCCGCCCTCGTGCACGACGCACGCGGCCGGCTCGAACCAGATGCGCCAGCCGGCGTCGCGCAGCCGGCGCTGGAAGTCCGTCTCCTCCGAATAGAGGAAGAAGCGCTCGTCCCAGGCGCCGACCGCGACGGCGGCGCTCGATCGGATCAGGATGGCGGCCCCCGTCGCCCACTCGATCGGGCGGGGCCGCGTGTAATGGCGGTCATCCCGGATGTGCTCCGACAGGGCTGCCGGGCGGGTCGGCCACGCACGCCCCAGCAGGGCGTCCGCGGTGGCCCGCAGCACTCCCGGCTCCCGCCGCAGCGAGTGGGAGAGCCCGCCTTCCGGCGTCTCGACGCGCGGCACGACAGCGCCGGCTCCGTCGTCGAACCGGAGCCGCGCGAGAAGCGAGCGGATCGCGCCGGGGGGCAGCCGGAGGTCGGGGTTCAGGACCAGCACGGACTCCGCATCCCCCGCGCGCGTCATCGCCGCGTTCAGCCCCGCCGCGTAGCCCAGGTTGCCCCCGGTGCGAAGGCGGATGACGTCCGGATGCCGCGCAGCGACCTCCCACGTGTCATCGGACGACGAGTTGTCGGCCACGACGACGCGGAGGCGTGTCCGGGAGGCATCCCGCCGGAGGTCGCCCACGAGCGCGTCGAGATCTCCGGCGCTGTTGTACGTCACGACGAGGACGGCGACCTCGACCCGACCCGCCGGATGGAACGACGGCTGCACGGCGTCCTCGGTCGGTCGCGCGAGAGGCGGGGCGGTGTCGGTCATGGGTTCTCCGTCGGTGACTGTGTCAGAGTGAGCGCGTGGATCGGCGGCGCAGGTGGGTGTGGGGGGCTCTGGCGGGATACGCCGTCCTCGTGGGCGTCGTGCTGCTGTCCCCGCTGTCGCCGTCCGTCGCGATCGACGCCGTCACCGGGTGGATCCGCGACGACGCGGGGCTGACCCGGGTGCGGCAGGGCTGGGTCGAGTTCGGCGGGAACATCGTCATGTTCGTGCCGCTCGGTCTGCTGCTGACGCTGGCCTTCCGTGTGCCGTGGCGCGGTGTCGCTCTGGCGGTCGTGCTGTCCGTCGCCGCCGAGCTCGTCCAGCTGCTGCTGCCCGCGCGCATGCCCAGCATCCGCGACGTGATCGCGAACGCCCTCGGCGCACTGCTCGGAGCCGGCATCGCCTGGCTGCTCATCCGCCGCTCCCGCCCCGCACGACCGCCGGCGACCAGGCGTGCTCGATGAGGATCTCCGGCTCACCGGCGCCGTCCACGGCCAGCGACCACACGTCGCTGTCTCCGGGGGTGTCCTCGCGCGGCATCCCGTACAGGATCGTCTCGTCGTCGAGCCATTCGATCTGGTCGTCGATGTGCCGCGCCTCGGGGAGGAGGGTCACCCCGCCCGTCGCGATGTCGTACACGCCCGGCGTCCAGTGCACCGTGGGCGCGCGCCCCGCCGTCACCCGCTTGAACGCGATGCGACTGCCGTCGGGCGACAGCGACGGGCACTCCATGTCCTCGGCCAGCATCGTGAGGGTCCGCGCCGCGATGTCGCCGCGTACGAGGGCGGTCGTCCCCGCGAGCGTCATGCCCACCGTCGCGTAGAACGTGCGGTCGTCGGCGAAGGTCACGCCCCAGTAGTTGCGGTCGACAGGGGCCACCGGGCGACCGTCGCGGATCAGCGTCCAGTCCTCGAGGTCGCCGAGGTGGGTCCCGTCCAGGCGCGAGACGACCGTGGCGGTGGAGAACCCCACGGCGGCGTACGAGTGCCCGGTGACGAACGCGGTCGTCGCCACGAGCGTGCCATCCGGGGAGATCCTCGTGCGGCTCGGGATGCCGGGCAGCGGCCACGAGGCGATCTCGGATCCGTCGGGCCGCGACGTCGTGGCGGTGTAGCTCGGCACGATCCCCCGCACGACCCGCAGACACGACAGTGCGTCGACGGTCGCATCGAGGCGGTCGCAGACCTCCGCGCCGACGGTGCGTGCACCGCGCGGCGCGGCGACATCGACGCTCGCGACGTGCCCGTACCCGCTCCCCGCGGTCGTGTCGCGGAAGGCGATGCGCCCGCCCCCCGCCCACATGCCGGCCGGACCGGTGTCGGCGGTGCGAGCGGCCGGGGCGGCGACGTCGTGCCGCTGCAGCCACACGGACGCGCCGAACGCGACGAGCGCCCCCAGCATGAGGGTGCTCGCCAGCACCACCCCGACCAGCCTGGTGCGCCCGGTCATGTCCGTCGCGCCATCAGGAGGGGCCGAAGCAGGAGGGCTGCCGCGGGCACGGCGACCGCGAACAGGACCGCCACCAGCAGGAGGGCGGTCTCGGGGCCGAGCACGAACCAGAGGACGCCGAACGCGGATGCCGCGCCGAACCGCGATACCGCGACCACCGTCTGAGCGGCGGCGATCCCCGTCGCCCGCGTCTCGGGCGTCGTCAGCTCGGCGGCCAAGGCGGCGAGGACGCCGTCGGTCGCGGCGTAGAAGGCGCCGAGGAACGCCAGACACAGGAGCGTCGCCAGCAGGTCGTCGATGGCGAGGGCCGCGACCACGTACGCCGCGAGCAGGCCGAGGTGTCCCACCACGAACACCCGCGCGCGTCCGACGCGGTCCGACAGCCGGCCGAGCGGGATCGCGAAGGCGAGGAAGGCGACGTTGGTCCCGACGTAGAGAAGGGGGAACCACTGCGCGGCGAAGTCGCTGCGGGCCTGCAGGACGAGGTAGACGAACCCGTCGCCGATGGTGAGGAGTCCGAGGACGCCCGCCGCGGCCAGCACCCGCCGCATCGGTCCCCGTCCCACGACGGCCCAGTCGAATCGCCGTTCCGCGGGACGCCCGCGCGGGGCGCGCGTCCGCACGTTCGGGACCAGGACTCCGAGGATCAGCACGCCGATCAGCGCGAAGACGAGGGAGGCCGCGAAGACGATCTCGAAGCCGTCCGGCACCGCCCACAGGATGACGAAGGCGATGAGCGGGCCCAGCGCGGCGCCGATGTTGTCGAGCATGCGGTGGATGCCGAAGGCCCGTCCGCGGTCCTCGGGCGCGGATGCCGCGGCGATCAGGGCGTCGCGGGGTGCGGTGCGGACGCCCTTGCCGATCCGGTCCGCGGTCAGCACCACCGAGAGGGCGGCGAATCCGGACGCCCAGAGCAGGCCGATCCGGGCGACGGCGGCGGCCGCGTATCCGCCGAACGCGACCCACTTGGGCTGACCGGAGCGGTCGGAGGTGTATCCGCCGGCGATGCGGGCGAAGGCGGTGACCCCCTGGTACAGCCCGTCGAGAACCCCGAAGGCGATGGTCGACAGGCCGAGGACGCCGGTGACGTACAGCGGCAGGATGGCGGCGACGGACTCGGATGAGATGTCGGTGAGCATCGAGACCACGCCGAGCGTCACGACGGTGGACGACACGGTGCGGGCGCCGCGCGGGGCGGCGGCGCGGCCGGATGCCGCCGGCGCGGAGCGCAGGGAGATGTACACGTCACTCCGTCCGCAGCACGGCGACGATCGAGTACACGGTGCCGGTGCCGCCGGCGGACACGCTCAGCGTCATCGCCGCGGAGGATCCCCCGTAGGTCGTCTCGGTCTCCCCGGCGCCGGCCTCGGACGCCAGGCCCACCGCGGCCCAGCGCTTCTCGAGAGCCGCTCGCACCGCATCCGGCGCCTTCTCGGAGCGCGCCGTCACCGTGGCCTGCAGGGTGGTCCCCTCGGATGCCACCGAGCTCTCGAGCACCTCGTCGCCCTCGACCGGGCCCGCGAGCGCGTCGGGGTATCCGTCGACGAGTTCGCCCCGGGCCGATCCCGAGGCGGGGAGCGACCCATCGAACAGCGGCGGCTCCGGTGTCATGAGCGGCACGCCGGCCGAACGGCTCGTCGCGTCGGGCGGCTGGACCTCGCTGCCGTCGACGGGCGTGGCATCCGGATCCGGCCCGGGAGCGGGCGGCGTCGACCGTTCCGCGACGGGCGCGGGTGGCGCCGGCGGACCGGCCGACCACACGACCGCTCCGATCACGACGGCCGCGACGATGACGCCGGCAGCGATGACGGGGCCGACGGCTCGCCGGCGCCAGGTCGTCCGCTCCGGCGCGACGCGCTCGGCTGTTCCGGTCTCTTCCATTCCCGCTTCCCCCTCGTCTGCGGTGGTGGTTCGCGCTCAGGGAGCGCTGGTGCGGTGCGACCGCGTGCCCACAGGGCGAGCACGGCCGGACGGGGGGCATCCGGCCGTGCTCGCGTGCGGGCGGCGGCTCATGCGCCCTGTCGAGCCGAGGACCGGCGAACGGCCATATAGGCCGGAGGTCCCTCGATGAGGTACCGTCTCGCCAATCGCCTCGGCTCGAGCATGAGCCGCCACATCCATTCGAATCCCGCGTCGGACACCCAACGAGGCGCCCGCGAGACCCGACCTGCCAGGAAATCCACGACGGCCCCGAACGCGAGCAGGACACCCGCTGCCGTCTCGTGACCGTGATCAGCGATCCACTTCTCCTGGCGAGGCTTTCCCAGACACACGATGACGATGTCCGCGCCCGCCGAGCGGATCTGCTCGGCGATCCGGCTGCTCGCCTCCGGCGAGGCCAGCTCTTCGCGGGTCGGCGTCCAGTGTCCGACGAGTCGCACCCCGGGCCATTCCGCCGTCACCCGGTGGTGAAGGGAATGGCGCACTTCGGGTGCTCCGCCGAGCACGGCCACACTCCAGTGCTCGGCGGAGGCTTGGGTGAGGATGTCCCCGATCAGATCGCTCCCCGCCAGACGCGGCCAGGGCGTCCCGGTGAGGCGTCGGGCCTCCTGCGCGATCGGCGCGCCGTCGATCAGATTCAGCCACCGCGCGCGACCCGCTGCGGGCGGAAGGCCGCCGGCATGGTGGATGTGATCGAGATTGATCGAGACCACCGCGAGCGGCGCCTCCTCACGCGTGTGCACGGCCGACGCGATGACGGCGCGCGCGCCGTCGGCGTCGGTGAGGTGGACGTCGGTGCCCGCGATGCGGACCGTCGGCGGACCGAGGCTCGTCGGTCGCGGTGCGATCGGGACGGGCGCCGTCCACGGCGTCCTCCCGATGCGGGTACGGATCGGCGATGTCGCCACGCGCATGGCCATCAGTACGCCCCCTTCGCTTGGAGCACCACGGTCGCGGTGCGGAGCATGATGGCCAGGTCCCGGACGACCGACCAGTTCTCGACGTAGTGCAGGTCCAGCCGGACGCTCTCGTCCCAGGACAGATCGCTCCGCCCGCCGATCTGCCAGGGACCGGTGATGCCGGGCCGCAGGTAGAGCCGGCGGAACACCGCGACGTCGTACGCGCGCACCTCCTGCGGGAGCGGCGGGCGAGGACCGACGACGCTCATGTCGCCGCTCAGGACGTTCCAGAACTGCGGCAGCTCGTCGATGGAGTACTTCCGCAGGAAGCGTCCGACGCGTGTGACCCGCGGATCCTGCCGGACCTTGAACAGCGCGCCGGCGCCCTCGTTCTGCGCGGCGAGCTCGATGAGCTCGCGCTCCGCGCCGACCCGCATGGTGCGGAACTTCACGATGTCGAACTCCCGACCGTCCCGTCCGACGCGGCGCTGCCGGAAGAGCACCGGTCCGGGTGAGTCGAGTCGGATCGCGAGCGCGATGATCGGGGTCACCAGGATGATCGGGATGAGCGCGCCCAGCGAGGTCACGACGTCGAGCAGTCGCTTCACGCGGTGCTGGGCGCCGTCGTACGTCGGGATGCGGACGCCCACGAGGGCGAGGCCGTCGCTCGCGTCCAGGGTCAGCCTGCCCGCGTCGACGTCGGTCAGCGGGGTGGCGAGCACGAGGCTCGCCGCGGTCCCCTCAAGCTGCCAGCTGAGCCGCCGGACGAAGTCCGGGTCGTGGGTCGGACCGGCGACGATGACCGTCTCGGCGTGGATGGCGCGGGCGATCTGCGCGGTCGCCGCCGCCGTTCCCAGGACCGGCACCCCGCCCGGTCCGTCGCCGGCCTCCGCGGCATCCGACTGCATCAGGGTCGTGCCGACGACGTCGTGGCTGAATCGGCGGTCGGTGTGCAGCGTGGGCACGAGGGCCTCGAGCACGGGACGCGACCCGACCACGATCGTCCGCGGTGCCCGCTGGCGGCGGGAGGCCGGAGCCCACCGCCGCCAGAACATCCGACCGAGCAGCACGGCGACGAAGCCGACCGGGATCGTGGTGAGCAGCAGGGCGCGGCTGTCCGCCGATGGCGCGAAGGCCACCCAGCACGCACCGCCGGCGAACGTCACGGCGGCTGCGGACAGCGTGCGGATGTACTCCCGCTGCGCCGGGATGCGGGCCTCGCGGCTGTGCGTGGCGGCGAGCGCCAGCAGGAAGACGGCGATCACGGTCACCGCGCCCGGCACGATGCGCACCGCCGCGGCGGTCGTCGCGATCAGCAGAGCGGATGCCGCGACCGTGACGCCCACGGTCAGCGCGACCGCGTCGGTGACGAGCAGCGTCGTGCGATGGCGGCTGCGCGCACGCTGGAGGCGCAGCGCCTCGGGCGTCGGACGCGGTGTCAGCGCGAGCGCCAGCGAGGCGTCGGCCACGGCGGGCATCACGATCGTGCCCCGGCAGTGCCGTCGGTGTCGGCGGTGCGCCCGTTCGAGCGCACCTGCCCATCACGTTCCATCCCCATGAACGTCATTCCCCAGTGTTTTCAGGTGCGTGCCGAAGCGCGTACCTCCCCAAGTGCGGCCCGGATGCCGCGGATCCCCGATACGCCGGATCGCCGGCGCCTGTCACGGCTGCCCCCGGCTCCGGTGCCGGAAGGACCCGACCCGGCGACCGACCCCTCGGTCACCCGGTCCGCTGTCTCAGCGTTCTCCGCGGGCCCGCCGTGCCGGCCCGCTGTGGTCGGACTCTTCGTGCGGTGCGCTCGGAGAGCGCAGCCGCACGAAGAGCCCCGACAGACATGGGACTGTCCCCCAGTTCTCCCCCATTCCATCGTGCTGTCGCCGATGTGCTCGCCTCGCTCCCCAAAGCGTTACGAGCGGCGACATCGGGAACGCTACTCGCGGCGCCGCACCCGGACCAATAGGGGGATCGACCTAATTCGATGTCCCCCGAACGGCGGACAGAGTGGGGGAGGCGATTAGGGGGAGGGGGAAGCGGGTTTCGGGGTGGGACGACCGCTCGAGCGCGTACCGTGGTGCCGAGACCGAGCGGGACTGTGCGACCGTCGACAGCCCGACTCGGCGGCCTTTGGGGAGGCTGACATGGGGGGTTATTCTTTGCGCGCCGTCGTCGCGGTGGGGGTGCTGGCGCTGATGGCACCCGCGGCCGCGGCCGCGGCGACCGGCACCTATGCGCCGGTCACACCGCGCGAGCCGGGCCTGCTGGGCTCGGAGGTGAGCGGCCGCTGCGCCGACGGCGTGGCGGTGATCGACTACGCCGTGCAGGCGGTGGGGGCCGAGGGGCCCCTCGGTCCTGCCCGTCTCGAGCTGACGGACGGCCGGTCGCGCGCGACGGTTCCGCTTCCGGAGGTCTCCGCGGACCGGCTCGAGGGTTCGGTCCGCTGGCCCGGCGAGGATCCGCGCGATGACCGCCTGAACTGGACCACCGGCGACATCCGGGCCGAGCTCCGGGTGGGCGAGCTGAGCCTCGAGGTGCCGTTGCGGTATCCGGAGTCGCCGTGCGCGGCGGTCGCCGGTGACCCGCTCGCCGTGACCGGGTCATCGCTGCCGCAGCCGGTCCTGATCGGCGGGGTCGCGGCGGTCGTCCTGGGCGGCGTGCTCGCCTGGGGCTCCCGCCGGCGGCGTCGCCGGGTCGGGTGAACGCCCGCACCCGCCGCATCCTGCTCCTCGCGACCGCCGCGCTGCTGATCGGCGGCGCGGCGGCGGCGACCCACGTCGCCCTCGCCGCGATGCACCTCCGCGACGGCCTGCGGGAGGCGGACGCGGCGGCGACGGTGGCGATGGGAGCGCTGGGGCGGGGCGACCTGGCGGCGACCGAGGCCGCCGTCCGGGAGGCGACGACGGCGGCGACGGACGCGGCACCCGCCGACCCGCTGTGGCGGATCGCGGAGGCGGTCCCGATGATCGGGCCGAACCTGTCGGCGGCGCGTGTGGCCGCGGAAGGGCTCGGCCGGCTCGGCAACGACGTCGCCACGCCGCTGCTGGACGCCGCGCGAAGTCTCGAGGGAGCGGACCCGCGCGCCGCGCTGGAAGCTCTGCGGGAATCGGCGACCCGGCTCGACGCGGCGGAACGGGCTCGGACCGCTGTCGCCGACGAGGTCGCGCGCGTGCCGCGGGAGCACCTGGTGGCAGAGGTCGCGGCGGGTCTCGACACCCTGTCCGACGCCGTCTCCCGCCTCGCACCGATCACCCAGACGGCCTCGTCGGCGGCATCCCTGCTCCCCGCGATCCTCGGCGCCGACGGCGAGCGCACGATCCTGCTGCTCGTCCAGAACCCGGCCGAGCTCCGGACGGGTGGCGGGATAACGGGGTCCTTCGTCGAGCTGCGCGCGGTGGACGGCGAGGTGACCCTCAGCGCGCAGCGCGACTCGTCTCGCTTCGCTCCGGCCGCGGCTCCGATCCTGCCGCTGCCCGTCGGCGAGCAGCGCGCACTGGGCGACGGCATCGGGAGGTTCGTCCAGAACGCGTCGATGACCGCCGACTTCGCGCTGACGGCGCGCCTGGCTTCGGCCTGGTGGGAATCCGACGGGTTCGCCGCCCCCGACGTCGTCGTGTCGCTCGACCCGATCGTGCTGGCGGCGGTGCTCGGTCCGCTCGGGTCGGTCGACACGGCCGCCGGGCCGTTCGGACCGGGCGACGTGGTCGACCATCTGCTCGTCGAGCCGTACCTCACGCTGTCGCCGGACGGCCAGACCGACCGCTTCGCCGACGTCGCCGGGGCGGTGGTCTCGGCGCTCGCGACGCGGGCGGAGCCGCTCGCGATCGCGGTCGCGCTGCGCGAGCCGATCGGGGAAGGGCGACTGTCGGTGTGGAGCCGGCATCCGCACGAGCAGGCGATCCTCGGCGGAACCGCTCTGGCGGGCCCTCGCGCCCGCCTGGAGCAGGCCGGAGCCGACGCCTTCGCCGTCTACTTCAACGACGCGACCGGCGGCAAGCTGACCCCGTACCTCGACGTCGCACTCGCCGTGCGGACCGGGACGTGCCGAGTGGATCGCCTTCCCGAGGTCGAGGTGGAGGTGCAGCTGGCGAGCAGGCTGCCGGTGGACGCCGCGGACGTGCTGCCGATCAGCGTGACGGGCGGGGGCCTCTGGGGTGCGACATCGGGATTCATCGCACCGACCGTGAGCGTCGTCGCCCCGCCCGGATGGTTCGCCGGCGGGGTCCGCGTCGACGGCGAGCCCGTGTCGGCCGTGAGCGTGTCGGACGGGGACCGGCCCGCCGTGACTCGACGCACTGACGTGCGGCCGAGCACCGCTCGGACCCTGACCTTCCGCTTCATCTCCCCGGCCCGCGCGGCGGCGGAGCCGGCCGTTCTCCACACGCCGCTGCTGGCGCCGCTCGAGGTGACGCGCGCGCCGCTGGACTGCGCCGGCTGAATCCGCCACGCCGCACAGCAGAATGCTCGGTTCTCGGTGAGGATCGAATGCAGATCGGCTACAGTGACAGTGCCGTCTGCCTCTGGCTCAGGGCGACTCCCCAGTTGCCCGACGCACACTGTCCCCAAGCATGTGCTGTCGCGAGCCGCGACGGCTCGGCGGGCCCCCTCCAGCATCCCAGTCCCCACTGGAGCGGACGGGGGTCCGCCTCCTTCGTCCGGTGGTCAGCCGATCCGTCGTTCGGTGGCGTCGCCGTCGTCCGCGTCGCTGCTGTCGACGATCGCGCGCAGCTTCTCGATCAGGTCGGTCCGTGACGTCGCGCCGAGTCGACGCCGGATGCGGGCGATGTGATGCTCGGCTGTGCGAGGCGAGATGAAGATGGTCTCGCCGATCTCCGCGTAGGTCTTGCCACTGACCACGAGCGCCGCCACTTCGAGCTCCCGAGGGCTCAGCAGTCCGCTCTGCCGCATCACCTTCGGCTGCGGAGCCTCGGCCATCTCCGGCGCGACGCCCGGGTGCAGCTCGCGCGCGAGCGCGGTCAGCCGGGCGATCGCGCGCCACCCGCTCGCCTGCACGGCCGCTCGCTGAGCCAGTCGGGCACCCTCCCAGGCGAACCCGACCGCGGCGAGCCCGGCGCTCGCGGCCTCGACCTGGTCGACGTTCACGGTTCCGTGCCAGATGCGCATCGCCTCGGTCGCGGCGGCGGACATCGCAGCCGCGACGCGGCCGTGCGGAGCCATGTCCGCGAGGATGCCGGCGATGTCCTGCGCGGCGGTGACATCCTCGATGATCACCGCTCGCTGCAGCGTGGCCCAGTGGAGCGGCGCCGCCCACAGCGGCGGGTCGCCCAGCCGCTGCAGGAGCGCCCGGCTGGTGGCGAGCACTGGATCCAGGCGCTCGGCATCCCCGAGCAGCCCCGAGACGATGAGGAACTCACCGAGCACGTGAAGGGCGAACAGGTCGGGCTCCACGCGCCGGACGTCGTCACGGACGCGGTGCCAGAGCGGGCGGAGCTCGCCCGCGGCGCCGAAACGGCGGACGAACGCGAGGTGGACGCCGTCGCGGAGGAGGACATCGCGTGCGCTCAGCGGCATCGCGGAGCCGTCCACCTCCGTCAGTCGCGCCGCAGCCTCCTCGGGGCGCCGCATCTGGACGAAGACCCACGCCGTCCACAGCAGCAGGCGCGGACGCGCCCACGCGCCGCCGTGGTCCGCCATGAGCGCGTCGCCGAGGACAGCCAGGGCGGCATCGAGGTCGCCCGCATTGAGAGCGGTCAGGGCGGCCAGCACCGCCGGCAGCTCCGGGATCGGGCCGTCCTCGCCCGACTCGCCGTAGATCTCGCTGGCTCTCACCAGGTCGTCCAGCGCTCCGGCCGGGGGTGTCGCCACCGTCGCTGCCAGACCGCGCAGGAGCACCCGGACCGCGACGGAGAGGGTCGTCGGGACGTCGGGCGAGGAGCGCGGCGCCGTCACGGTCTGCTGGAGCGGGCCTGCGTCTCCGGCGCCCAGCGCCGCGATCGCCGCGTGCGCGCGCACCACCTGGTCCCGTAGGACGTGGGCGGCATACGTCGCGGCGCTCACCTCGAGGTAGCCGCGGGCGCTCCACACCGCTCCGACGAGGTCCACCGCGCGGTCGTGCGCAGGATGGTCCGTCGGGATGCTGAGGGCATCGAGGAACGCCGCGGCGTCGTCGACCTCTCCGCGGTCCCAGGCCATCCGGCTGGTCCGGACGGCGATCTCCAGCGGATCGGCGCCGGCCATGCGCGCGGCGTCGTAGAGGTCCATCGCCCGGGCGACATCGCCTCCGGCCACCGCGTCCGCATAGGAGAGGAGGACGCGCGCGAGCCGGGGGTCGGTCACGTCCCCCAGCGACGCGACGACGTCGGCGGCTGGCGGCGGCGCGCTCTCGTCGTCGAGCAGCGACATCATCTGCGCGACGGGTGTCGTGCGGAGCACGGCGGCGCGCACGACCGGGATCGGGTCGCCGTTGCGCATCAGCAGTCCTTCGGCGTGCGCGAGCGCCGCGTCGTCGCCGGTGCCGGCGCCGATCGCCGCGGTGCGACCGGATGCGCGCCAGCCCAGGCTCGCGCGACGCACCACCTCGGCCACGTCGGGTTCGACGGTCTGCAGGCGCTCGGCGACGAGCTCGGCCACCGCCTGGCTGACCTGCTCGTGCGCCGGGTCCGCGCAGGGGTCGTCGCCGTGGGCGGCCAGTGCCGCGATGAGAAGCCAGGTGACCGATCCGCAGAGGTGGACGAGTGACGACACGCAGCCGGCGCCGATCGGTCGTCCCGCGGCGGCGAGCGCGGCGGTGACGTCGCGCGTGTCGAGGTGGCCGAGGACGATCGGGGGCGCCGCCTGCTCGAGGCGGCGCATGAGCTTGCGCAGCCGTTCGCTGCGCGGCCAGGGACGCGTGGCGAGGATCAGCCCGGTCGACGGGTCGTCCAGGAGGGCCGACAGCTCGTCGACCCGGTCGTCGTCGAGGAGGTGGGCGTCGTCGACGAAGCGCACGGATGCCGCGGCACCGGTCTCGGCGTCGCCGTCGCCCTGCAGCGGCGCCGCCAGCAGGCGCAGCAGCACGGTCTTGCCGGACCCCGCGGGGCCGATGATCGCGCACCGGGGCGCCCGGAGGTGACCGGCGATCAGCTCGTCCACTCGGGCGTGCGCGAGCAGCGGCCAAATCCCTGCGCGGGAGGGCAGGCGATTCGGTGCGGATGAGAGTGCCATGGCGGTTCTCCCCCCGAGTTCCCCCTGCGTGTGCCGTGCTCTCGTCCCGGCGCCGTCGCCGGCACCTCTGTCTCGAAGGGGTCCTTCGGGGTGCAGTGTGAGTGCGGTCGGGTGTGCTGGTCCTGCGCCGTCTCCGAGTGCTGAGGTCGAAGACGCCCCCTCCCTAACGAGAGGTGTTCGGAGGTTACACCACCCCTCGTGCCGGGGGGAGAGGGGGAACCGAGATTAGGGGGACGGGGATTTGTTAGGGGTGACCCCCTATGGAGGGGCCTTCGGGCGGAATGTCAATACCCCCGCTCGACCCCGCGTGTCCCGCCTAGCGTGGACCGCATGATGACGGATGCACCCGGGCGCACGCCCGACGCCCCGTCGCGCCTCCGGCGCGGCATCACCGGTCCCCTCCTGTTCGCCTTCATCCTCGGGGACGTGCTCGGCGCCGGGATCTACGCCCTGATGGGCGTGCTCGCCGCGCAGGTCGGCGGCATGCTGTGGGCGCCGCTGCTCGCGGCGCTGCTGCTCGCCCTCCTCACCGCGGGGTCCTATGCCGAGCTGGTGACGAAGTACCCGCGCGCCGGCGGCGCCGCGGTCTTCGCCGAGCGGGCCTTCCGCAGCCCGCTCGTGTCCTTCCTCGTCGGCTTCAGCATGCTCGCGGCCGGTGTCGTCAGCGCGGCCGGACTGGCGATCGCCTTCGCCGGCGACTACCTCGGCACGTTCATCCAGCTTCCGGTGCCGCTCGTGGCGATGGTGTTCCTCGCGATCCTCGCGGCGCTGAACGCCCGCGGCATCCGCGAGTCGATGGGCGCGAACCTCGTGATGACCGTCATCGAGCTCAGCGGACTGGTGATCGTCGTGGTGGTGGTCGCGATGCTCCTCGGCGGTGGCGGCGGTGAACCGGGTCGTGTGCTCGAGCTGCCCGAGGGCAGTGCGCTGGGGACCGCGGTGCTCGGTGGCGCCATCATCGCCTACTACTCCTTCGTCGGATTCGAGACGTCCGCGAACGTCATCGAGGAGGTGCGGAACCCGTCGAGGTCCTACCCGCGGGCCCTCTTCGCCTCGCTCATCACCGCGGGGGCGGTGTACGTCCTCGTCGGGCTCGCGAGCTCCATCGCGCTGCCCGCCGAGGATCTCGTCGATTCGAGCGGCCCGCTGCTGGACGTGGTGGCCGCGAGCGGCGCGGGCATCCCGCCGTGGCTGTTCAGCGCGATCGCGCTGATCGCCGTGGCCAACGGGGCGCTGCTGACGATGATCATGGCCAGCCGGCTCGCGTACGGCATGGCCGAGCAGGGGCTGCTGCCCTCGGTCCTCGGTCGAGTGCTGCCGAAGCGCAAGACACCGTGGGTCGCGATCATCGCGACGACGCTCGTGGCGATGGCGCTCTCGCTGGTCGGCGACCTCGGACTGCTGGCCGAGACGGTCGTCCTCCTGCTCCTGTTCGTCTTCCTCAGCGCGAACGTCTCCGTGCTGGTCCTCCGCCGGGACCGGGTGGAGCACGACCACTTCCGCGTCTGGACGTTCGTGCCGGTCCTGGGGATCGCCTCCTGCATCCTCCTGCTCACGCAGCAGCGGGGCGTGGTCTGGCTGTTCGGCGCCATCCTGCTCGCCGTCGGCGCGGTCCTCTTCGTCGTCGCGCGCGCGACCCGCTCGCGGCGCACCGCGGAGCCGGGGAGCACACCGGGAACGCAGTCTAAGGAACGCACGCGGTGAATACGACCCCATCCCAGAAGACATCACGCCCCTCCAGGATCGGATCATGCTGAAGCTCCACTACTCGGATGGCTCCGTCACGACGACGGACGCGGTCGCCGACGCGGTGATGCGCTACGCCAGAAGCCTCGCCGCCCACGACGAATCGGACCTCGTGACGATCCCGATCGTGGAGGACGGCATCGTCGGGACGTCGACGATGCTCATCGGGCCGGCGAGTCAGCTGCACACCACGCCCTACGACGGGCCGGCGCCGGAGATGGACGAGGAGCCGTTCCTCATGGAACTGCTGCGGAAGGGGGACCTGCTGCTGCACCCGCCGTCCCCGCCCGTGGACAACCGTGATGACGACGCCCCCACCGGCGAAGCGTGGGATGTCGACGGCTACTGACACCGCCCGCGCCGCCCCCGCACGGCGTTCGTTCCCCTCGGCCGCTCCGGTGCGCTGGCGTGAACGGAGCCGGCTGGTCCGCCTGCTCCGGCTCTGGCGGACGCGGAATCCGGTCACCTTCCGGGACAAGGTCCGCTACAAGATGCTGCGCGACCACCGAGCTCTCGTCGTGACGTTCGCCGACAAGGCCGCCGTGCGCGATCACGTCGCCGCCCGCATCGGAGCGCACTACCTGCCGCGGGTGCACGCGATCACGGGGGACCCCGCGGCGCTGCGTCACCTCGACCTGCCGGAGGAGTACGTCCTCAAGCCCACCCATGGCAGCGGCACTGCCGTGGTCGTGTCGAACTCCGCGCCGGCGGACGCCCGACTGCCGACAGACGGCAGCTGGGTGTACCGGCACGTGCGCCCGGAGCACGCGGCGCGCACCGACCTCGCCCGTATGGCAGCGGACTGGGTGGCGCAGCTCTACGGACAGGGACCGAACCGGGAGTGGGTCTACGGGGAGGTGCCGCGACAGGTGATCGTCGAGGAGTTCCTCCACGGGCCCGCCGGCACCGTGCCCGATGACTACAAGTTCTTCGTCTTCTCCGGGCGCTGCCGGTTCGTCCAGGTCGATTCCGGGCGGTTCGGCCGGCGCACACAGGACTTCTTCGACCGCGATTGGACGCACCTGGCGCTCAGCGGAGGGCCACCCTGGGCCGACCCCGTTCCGCCGCCGCCGCCACACCTGGAGGAGATGATCTCGGTGGCCGAGCGTCTCGGCGCGGAGACGGATTTCGTCCGGGTCGATCTCTACGACGTCGAGGGCCGGGTGGTGTTCGGCGAGCTGACCAGTTTTCCCGCCGGCGGCGACAGCCCCTTCGATCCGGAGTCGTTCAACGCCGAGTTCGGCCGCGCCTGGACGGTTCCGCGGCGGTACCGGTGACGCGGGAACGCTGGTTCGTCGCGACGACCGAGTACGCCGGACTCACGGCGTACACCGGCGGCATCGGCCGGCACTACGCCGCCCTCCTGCCGGCGCTCGCCGAGCACGGCGTCGGGATCGATCTGATGGTGCTCCCGGATGCCGCCCCTCGCGCGGACGCACGCGCGCCCGGCGTCCGGAGGCTCGACGTCGTGCCGGTCCCCGAGGGTCGCTCCCGGACGGCGGCCCTCGGGGACCGGGCGCGCACGGTGGGGGACGCCGTCCGCCGGGGCGGATACGACCGGGTCTTCCTGCCCGAGTGGGCGGCGCTCGGCTCGGCGCTGCCGCCGGACGCTCCGCTGCTGACGAACCTCGCGACCGGGATGCGGCTGGCGAACGACGTGTCGGGTCTGTCGCTCGAGGACCTGCCGGCGGACAGTCGCCCCGCGGTGCGGCTGCAGAGCCGGCTCGAGGAATGCCAGATCCGCCGGTCGGCGGGCCTCGTCGCGATCTCCACCGCCATGCGGGACCGGGTCGAGGCGCTCTACGGCGATCTGCCGCCCACCCGCGTCGTCCGGAACTGCATCGACGTCAGGGGAGTCCGCGCCGCCGCCCGGAATGCCGCCCTCCCGGCCGGCTGGCCGCCGGGGCAGGGGCCGGTCGTCCTGTTCCTCGGGCGGTCGGAGCGGCGGAAGGGCGTCGTCGACGCCGTGGATGCGTATGCCCGCCTGTTCCGGCAGCGCCCGGACGCGCGGCTGGTGCTGGCGGGCGCCGGCGGCGATGCGCGGTTCGAGCCGACCCGCAGCGGCCTCATGGCGAGGCTGCCCGAGGAGGCGCGCGAGCGGGTGACGTGGCTCGGGCACGTCGCGGGTCCCGAGCTCTACGCGGCGATCCGAGCGGCCGCCGTCGCGATGTGCCCGTCCCGCTGGGAGGGCTTCGGTCAGGTCGCCCTCGAGGTGAAGGCGCTCGGCACGCCGCTGGTCGCCACCCGTGGCAGCGGATTCGACGACTTCTGCACCGACGGCGTCGACAGTCTGCTCGTGCCGCCGGCCGCACCGGCGCAGCTCGCCGTCGCCCTCGAGCGGGTGCTCGCGGACCCGGTCGGCGCGGACGGGCGGGCAGCGTGCGCCGCGGAGCGCATCGACGCGTTCGCACCCGAGCCGGTGGCCGCCGACCTCCTGGCCGCGGCGGACGACCTCCTCGGACCGGTCTGACCGGCTGTCGCGCTCCCCTCAGTCGGCTGCGGCGGGGCTTGCCGCGCGTCGCCAGCCGCCGTCGCGTGCGACGACGGCGCCGGCCTCTTCGAAGGCCCGCAGCCAGCCGAGCATCGGCCACTCGCCCCAGCGGCGGGCGAAGAGCTCGCCGTTGCGGAGGATGTCGTCCAGGTGCTGCCACGGCGGCGAGGAGGTCTCGTGGTACTGGTGGTAGGCGTGCGCGCCGCCGACCCACACGAGCGGGACGCCGGCGGCCCGCAGGCGGAAGGCGAAGTCGGTGTCCTCTCCGCCGTACCCCTCGTACGCCTCGTCGAACCCGCCGGCACGGTCCCACACCGCTCCCGTCACGGCGAAGGACAGCGACCAGAACAGCGCGTACTCCGTCATCGTGCCGACGCGCTCCTCGCCGTCGGCGGGCGCGGGCCTGGCCGGGTGCGGCGACGTCAGCGGAACCAGCGACGCCGGTGCGACGGCGTCGATCCCGGGGGGCAGGTACGTCACCGGGCCGCACAGGACGGCCGACGGATGCCGTGTCGACGCCTCCCGGTAGCGGTCCAGCAGCCGCGGCCCCGGGACGCAGTCGGCGTCCAGGAAGATCAGCAGGCGCGCGCCGGCGGCACGGGCGGCGCGGGCGCCGGCGTTGCGCGCGGCCGCCAGCCGCAGACCGTCCGGGCCCGGGGCGACGCGCACCACCACCTCCGCGTCGAGGGCGGGCGGCTCGTCGTCGCCGAGCCACACGACCACGCGGATGACGCCGGATCCGCCTGCCAGTGCCCCGAGCTGATTCCGCAGGTGGGTCAGCCGGGCGGTGGAGCACAGGCTGATGACCGCCGGCGGCGCGTCCGGGCTCACCGTTCGCCCCGGGCGGTCTGGAGGATCGCCTCCGCTGCTCGGCGCGTCGCGCCGGCCACCTGCCAGTGCTCCCACGACGGACGCGAGGTCGCGGCCCGATCGAGGAGCGCCGGCCAGGATGCGGCGTCCGGCCATTCCGGGACCACCACGGCGAGCTCGGCGCGGCGGAGCGCACGGCCCGTCTCCTGCTGCTCGTCGAACGGCCGTTCCTGCGGGACGACGATCGCCGGCGCTCCGGCCGCCGCGAGGTCGGCGATCGAGTTCTGGCCGGCCCACGCGATCACCACGCCCGCGGTCGTGATGGCGTCCCACGGGTCTTCCTGCCACGATCCCGCCGCGGCACCGAGCGCCCGCCACGGCCGACGGGTCGACGCCGCGGCCGCCGCGATCTCGCCGGGGGTGACGGCTGTGCCCCCGGCTCCCGCCAGCAGGACGACGTCATCGGTCCGGTCCGGCGCGCCGTCGGTCATCCGATCCTCGAAGCGGCTGATCCCGCCGGTGTAGACGACGCGATCGCCCAGCGCGGACAGGTGCGGCGGGGCGAGGATGTCGCCCGGCCACGGCGCCACGACGGTCTGGGCGGCGGCGAAGCCGAGCCGATGGGGCTCGTCGTCGCGCACGCCGGGCTGCGTGAAGACCACCGGAGGAACGCCCAGCAGCCGGACCAGCAGTGTCACCTCCACCGACACGTCGACGACGAACGCGTCGACGGGGCGGGATCGACTCGCGGCGGCGATCGCCGCGAGTCGATCCCGATGGCCTGCGTGTCCCCGCGGGGCCCAGTGCAGCAGTCCGCGGACGGTCGGGTCGGCCTCGGCCGGTTGCGGCCCGCCGGGGGAGGCGTCGTCGTCCCGGGGCAGCACGGTCCACCGGCAGGAGGACGGCAGATCCGGCGGGGCGGGGAGGCTGCTGAAGCAGTCGATCTCGGCATCGATCCGGGGTGCGATCGCCCGCAGGCGGGTGAGATGACCGCGGCCGTGATGGTGCACGTACCAGCCGATGCGTGTGCTCATGCCGTCAGCGCGGTCTCGTCCACCGCACCGGCCGCGAGCTCGCCGAGGACGGCCTCGAGGGAGGCGATCCGAGCGTCGAGCGAGAAGCGGCGCACGGCGCTCTCGCGCACCGCCGCGCGGTACCCCGGCTCTTCGCCTCGCCGCAGCAGTCCGCGGGCGCTCGTCGCCATCGCGTCGACATCCCCGGCCGTCACCAGCTCCATCCCGACGGTCCCCGCCGCGACCTCGGGGACACCGCCCACCGCGAATCCGACGACGGGGGTGCCGCACAGCAGCGCCTCGGGCGCGACGAGGCCGAACGGCTCCGCCCAGGCCGGCGTGGCGAGCGCCAGCGAGCTGCGTCCGACGAGCGAGGCGAGCTCATCGGGGGAGAGCTCCCCCGCGTAGCGGATGTCCCCGCCGATCTCGGGGAGCACAGCCTGCTCGGCGTAGGCGGCGTCGCCGATCCTGCCGGCGAGAGTGAGGGGCATCCCGAGCCGCCGTGCCACTGCGACGGCGATGTGCGGCGCCTTCTCGGGGACGATGCGCCCGAACCAGACGATCCCGCCGCCGCCGGGGCCCGCCTGCCACGTGGCCGGGTCGACGCCGTTGGGCAGCAGGCGGGAGCGCACCCCCGCGGCGGCCCACTCCCGGCGGGTGTGATCGCTGACGGAGAGGAACGCCGACCCTGCGCCTGCGGCGGCCCGATGAGCGGTGACGAAGTCGTGGTCGACCGGCGTGTGCAGCGTCGTCACCATCGGCACGCCGAGCGAGGCGGCGCGTTGCAGCGGCAGCGGGTGCAGGCAGTGGTTGGAGATCACGTCGTAGCGGCTGGGATCCGCGGCGATCTCGTCGAGCGCGCGGCCCAGGGCGGGCGCGTTGCGGGTGTGATAGCTGTCGGGCCAGGTGCGGTCGGTGGGAACGGCGCCCGCCGGCCAGTCGAGCGGCGGGAGCCGGAACGGACCGTCCTCGTCCAGGAAGTCCGAGCCGGTCGGCGCGATGAACGTGACGTCGTGCCCCCGCCGGCGCAGCGCGGCCACCTCGCCCCAGACGGCCGACTCGAGTCCGCCGGCGTGCGGTCGGCGGATCGGGAAGCGCAGGGGAGCGATGACGACGATCCGCAGCCGTCGAGCGGCCGTCATCGATCTCCCCCGGCGACCAGCTCGGCGTACAGGTCGGCGTGCTGTGCTGCGGCCGCGGCATCCGTTCGCACCCGCTCGCCGCGGCGGCGGGTGACGAGGGCGGCCCGTTCGGTCGATCCGGGTCGCGTCGCGTCCGCCTGCCACAGCTCGCGGACAGCGGCGGCGAGCGAGGCCGCGTCGGCGGGGGCGAACGAGGCGACCGAGCCGTCGGCGTGCTGCTGCCGGTAGAACCCGAGGGCCGGGGCGGCGACGGGGACACCCAGATCCCAGCACAGCTCGAGCCAGCCGGAATGGGTGCCGTGCCGGTACGGCAGGACGCAGGCGTCCAGCGCGCTCAGCGCGGCGGTCAGCTCGTCGTCGCTGAGACGGTCGTCCTCCCGCAGGGTGAGGTGCGCGGTGCCCTGGGCCAGGCGCCGCACCTCGTCGCGCGCCCGCTCGTCGCGGACCCGGCGATGCAGCCGGACCTCGCCGTGCACGTCGACCCCGGTCTCGCGCAGCGCGTGCACGGCACCGATGAGCGCGCGCACGGTGCCCGGGCCGTCCACGTTCGGCCGCAGGTCCTTGAGGTGCACGCCGATCCGCCGGGTGCCGTCGGCGGACGGCGGCGCGAGGGATGCCGCGTCCGCCAGGATCGACGGGTGCGGGACGACGAGGGCATCGCGTCCCCACCGTTTCGAGATCTCGGCGGCGGCGCCCGGCGTCAGGGTGACGACCGCGTCCGCCCCGGACACCAGCTCGTCCAGCTGGCGCTCGTACGCGGTGTTGTCGCCGAGCTGCGGGTGCTCGAGGTCGTGGAGGGTGTAGACGACCGGCCAGCCGGCGGTGTGAGCGGCCTCGATGCACGCCGTCAGGTGCCCCGCCGGGAAGGACTCGGTGCCGAAGTGCACGTGCAACAGGTCGGCGTCGTCCCGGTGAGAGGCGATCCAGGCCGGGTCCAGCGCGGCGGGCGGCCACCACACTCCGGCATCGGCCCCCGCCACCGGGACGTCCGGAAGGACGGTGACGCCCGCGGCCGCGGAGATCCGCTCGATGTAGGGGTGGGCCGCCGGGACCGCGAGGACCCTGATGTGCGCAGGCCGGGTGACGGTGCCCGCGGGACGCGAGGTCGTGCGTGCTCCCACGGGTCTCCTTTCGCTCCGGCGGCACACGCCGCCCCTGGGAACGGTAGGCCGGGATCCGGTGCGGCGCCCGGGGGTTGACCGTGGCCCGCGCCGGCAGTAACGATGACGCGGGTGACGTCTGCGCCTCCGCTCCTCCTCCTCGTCGGATCTCCTCGCCACGGCGTCGTCCAGTACGCCGCAGACGTGGCATCCGCCGCCCTCCGCCAGGACGCCCGCGTGCGGACGGAGGCGGCGGCCGACGTGGCGGATGCCGAGGTCGTCCTCGCCACGGCGGAGCGCGTGCACCTCCATGTGACCGACCGCCTGTTCGGGTCCTCGCCCGAGGCGGCGGCCGATGTCATCGAGCGCTGGGCGAGCACCGTCCGGCTGAGCGTCACGCTGCACGACGTGCCGCAGACCTCCGACGGCACGATGCTGCAGCGCCGGTGCGCCGCGTACGCGCGGATCGCCGATGCCGCCGGCGATGTGGTGGTCAACAGCGTCCACGAGCAGCTGCTGGTCGACGAGTTCCTGCCCCGCGCCCGGCCCACATACGCGATCCCGCTCGGCACGCGGCGGGGCACCGCCCCCGCCGCCCCGACGAGCGACGAGGCGTCCTCGCCCCGCGATCTCCGGGTGATGCTCGCCGGATACGTGTACCCCGGCAAGGGCCACGCCGCCGCGCTCCGCGCCGCAGCGGACGCGGCCCGTGCACTGCGAAGCCGCGGCGAATCGCTCGGACGCGTGGCGGTGCGGGCGATCGGCGGTCCGTCGCGGGGACACGAGGACGACGTCTCCCGGCTGCGCGAGCAGGCGGCGCGGCTCGGCGTCGATCTCGAGGTGACGGGCTTCCTCGACGACGACGCGTTCGCCCGCGAGCTCGCCGCGGACGGCATCCCGCTCGCGGCGCATGAGCACGTGTCGGCGTCGCGCTCGATGCTGGACTGGGTCGAGCAGGGCCGGCGTCCGCTCGTGGTGGACTCCCGGTACGCCGCCGAGATGGACGAGCTCCGGCCCGGGACCCTCGCGCGCTACCGGGAGGGCGAGCTCGCCGAGCGACTGGTGGCCGCTTGGCTCGATCCCGCTCGCACCCGCCTCGACGTCGGCCGTCGGCTCGCGCCGACGCTCGACGACGCCGCCGCCGACTACCTCGTGTGGTGGGCGTCGCTGTGACCGCACCGCACGGGATCCCGCTCCCCGGGAACCGCTGGGACCTGCTCTTCGGCGTCGTGCCGGACCGCCCGCCGACGGTCTCGGTGGTCGTGGCGCACTACGAGCAGCCCGACCAGCTGGCGCGGACCCTGGCGGCGCTCGCCGCGCAGGACCACGCGCCGCACGATCTCGACGTCATCGTCGTCGACGACGGGTCGACGACGCCGCCGGACGTCCCGCACGGGGTCCGGCTCGTGCGGCAGGCGGACGAAGGGTTCCGCCTCGCCGCCGCCCGCAACGCCGGCGCCGCCCGCGCCACCGGCGAGGTGCTCGTGTTCCTCGACGCCGACACGGTGCCCGAGCCCGCCTTCATCCGCGAGCTCGTGCGGATGCCGGCCCTCGCGCCCGATGTCGTCACGGTCGGGCGCCGCCGTCACGCCGATCTGACGGGCGTGGCCCCGAGCGCGGACATCCGCGACGCGGCATCCGCCCGGGAGCTGCCCGAGCCCGCGTGGCTCGCCGATGCGTACCGCGACTCGCGGAACCTGCTCGATGCGGACGACCGCAGCTACCGCCACCTCATCGGCGCGGTCCTCGCCTGCTCGCGCGTCATGTTCGACGCCGCCGGCGGATTCGACGAATCGTTCACCTCGTACGGGGGCGAGGACTGGGAGTGGGCCTACCGCGCCTGGCTCCGGGGCGCCGTCTTCGCCCATGTGCCGGCCGCGGTGGGCTGGCACGACGGGCCGGATGCCGCCGGGCGCACGGATGCCGTCGCGACGGCGAAGAACGCCGAGGCGCTCCGGCTGGCCGATCTGATCCCGGTGCCGGGGTCGCGGCCGCGCGGCATCCGTTCCGCTTTCGTCGATGTCGCGGTGACCCCGCCCGCGGGCGCATCGCACGCCCAGTCGTTCGTCAGCGTGGACTCGGTGGTGGCTGCCGTGCCGGGCGCGGAAGCCGCGTCGGTCGCGGACGTCGAATCGGCGGAAGGCCGGTACGACCGCGTCCGGCTGCACCTGGAGGTGCTCCGTCCGCTCCGGGTGAGCGGCGCCGGGCTCGCCGCCGAGATCGCGGCGATGGGGGAGCGGGGCCTCGGCGAGCTGGTGGTCGTCGACCCGGGCGGGGTGCCGCTGCTGCGGGTCGTCGCCCGCCGCGCCCGCGCGCGTGCTCAGCGGTGGGGCCGTGACGACCTGTTCCCGGTCCGACGGGAGACCGTCGCCGGCGTCGAGGCCGTCGGCGGCGAGCCGGATGTCGAGGCCTACCTGGGCGGGTGGGGCTGAGGTCATGACGCCCGGCCGCGCGGCGAGGGGGGAGGTCAGGCAAGCCTCACTTAAATTGAGCCGCTGAC
Source organism: Microbacterium pasadenense (assembly GCF_047246565.1). Lineage (NCBI taxonomy): Bacteria > Bacillati > Actinomycetota > Actinomycetes > Micrococcales > Microbacteriaceae > Microbacterium > Microbacterium pasadenense. The sequence continues at coordinate 636,478 of NZ_JBFOKN010000001.1, forward strand.
CTGGGAGAAATCGTCGTTCGGGGCTGGTGGCCGGGCCGCGCGCGGCGTAGCCTCGGCTCAACGCGACCTTGGAGGCCTCTCATGAGCATGACCCTCGACGATCTTCCCCAGGTGTCCGAGTGTTCGGTCCACGGATGCTCGTACAACGATCACTCGCACTGTCACGCGGCGGCCGTCACCATCGGCGGCACGGTCGGCGATGCGGAGTGCGCCACCTTCATCCCCCTCGGCGCGAAGGGCGGCCTCGACAAGGTCGTCAGCCATGTCGGCGCCTGTCAGCGTGCCGAGTGCGTGCACAACGAGTCGCTCGAGTGCACGGCTGCCGCCGTCCGGGTCGGTCCCGGCGCCGAGGCGGCGGACTGCCTCACCTACCAGCCCGCCTGACCGTTCGCGTCCATCCTCCGGTCGACGCCGGTCCGGTCCGGCGTCAGCTGAGGGTGTCGCCGTCGCCGTCGGAGGGCGGCTCGGCGACGAACACCTCGACGGAGTCGCCCTCGAGCACGAACTGGAGCGACGACCCGTCGGGGTAGGCCTCGCGCACCCCATCCGGCATCTGCGCGTCCACGACGACCGAGAGGACGGCGGGGAACGCCCCGGCGCCGCAGCCCTGCATGACGTACCCCGAGAAGATGCCCTCGTGATCATCGGGGTCCCGTTCCACGACCGCACTGTCGGCCAGGATCAGACAGCGCGTGATCCCGCCGCCCGGTTCGAAGACGGCCTCGAAGACGGCGAGGTCGTGGAAATGCTCGAACGAGGCGCCCTCGCCGCCGAAGGCGAACGCGTCCGGCGCGGGCACCTCGGGCGTTGCGCGCAAGGTCGCCGCCCGGAAGATGTCCGGATCGGAGCCGGGCGACGCCGGCCAGGCGGCTCCCACGGAGGAGGCCGCCGTGACCGACACCGCGACCGCCGCGACGGCGGCCAGTGATCCCGCCCAGGTGAGCGCCATCGTCACCGCGCGACTCCGGGCGGTGCCCCGGTCGGTGGGAGCCGGCGTCATCGCCGCCGCGTCCGCCACGGCGTCGGCCCCGGTCCCGACGGGCTCGCTGGGTCGCCCTGACGTCGCCCCGCGTCGGGCGGGGGAGACCGGCAGCGCGGGCGGAGCGGATGCCGCACGGGAAGCGGGCCGCTCGGGGACCGCGGGCCGAGCGGCGGACTCAGCCGCGTGGGCGGCCTCGAGCTCTGCCAGCCGGCGGCGCGCCTCGGGGTCCGTGTCGATGTCGGCATCCCGCCCGTACGCCCGCTCGCGAAGGGTGCGAAGCTCGGCGGTCCGCAGGTCGTCCATGCGTGCATCGTGGCACATCCGCGCGGCCTAAGCTCGAGGGATGGCGATCGGATCGACGATGCACACCTTCACGGTGCAGCTCGCCGACGTCGATCGCGGCGTCTACGAGGAGCTCGCGCTGCGCGTCGCCCGGCACCCGTCCGAGACGAGTGCGAACCTCCTCCTCCGGGTCCTCGCCTACGCGCTGGAGTACGAGGACGGGATCACGTTCAGCGAGGGGATCTCCGCGACAGACGAGCCGGCGGTGGCGGTGAAGGACCTCACCGGCCGCATGACCGCCTGGATCGAGGTCGGGGCTCCGGATGCGGCCCGCCTCCACACCGGCAGCAAGCTCGCCGGCCGCGTGGCGGTGTACACCCACCGCGAGCCGGCTCGGCTGCTGCCCACGTGGTCCGGCAAGACGATCCACCGCGGCACCGAGATCCCGCTCCACAGCTTCGAGCGCGACTTCCTCGAGCACGCGGCCGCCGCGCTGGAGCGGCGCAACAGCCTCACCGTGTCGGTCACCGAGCGCCAGCTGTACCTCGACGTCAACGGCATCACCCTCAGCTCTGCCATCACCTCGCAGCCCATCGTCTGAGTTCGTCCGTGCGTCCCTGTCAAGGGTCGGCACCGCCGCCGCGGACTGAGTACGGTGGCGCTCAGGAGGCAGCACCATGTTCCGAGTCCTGCGGGCGGCGCCGGCCGCGGCATCCGTTCTCACGATCCTCGCCCTCGGTGGATGCGCGACGGTCCCCGCCGACGTCGACGGCACCACCGACCGCATCTCGGGGGGAGTGCTGCGCGTCGGCATCACCGCCAATCCGCCGTGGACGGATCTGTCCGGGGCCGAGCCGACAGGCACCGAGGTCGAGCTGATCGAGGGCTTCGCCCGTGAGCAGGACGCGGAGATCGAGTGGACCGAGGGATCCGAGTCCGTGCTCGCCGACGCGCTGCACGAGGGCGCCCTCGACGTCGCCGTGGGCGGCTTCACCGATGACACCCCGTTCATGGACAAGGCGGCCCTGACCGACGTCTACACCGAGACCCGCGCCCCGGCCGGCACCGAGAAGCACGTCATGCTCGCGCGCGCGGGAGAGAACCGGCTGCTCGTGACGCTCGAGGAGTACCTGCGCGCGAACGGGGCGCGATCGTGACGCGACGTCCCGACCTCCTGGCCGACACCCTCCCCCCGGCCGAGCACGCGTCGCTGCGGCGGGCGATCCGCTTCGAGTGGGCGACCATCGCGTCCCTCGCGGTCGCCATCCCCCTCGTCGGCATCGTCACCGGCAACTCGCAGGCGATGCGGGCGGCGTGGATCGAGGACATGCTGTCGCTCGCGCCGCCGTTCGCGTTCCTGCTGGCCATCCGCATGATGCGCCGTCCCGCCACCCCGACCTACCCGTACGGCTACTTCCGCTCCGTCGGGGTGGCCCACCTCGTCGCGGGCGTTGCCCTCTTCGTCATGGGTGCGTTCCTCCTGGTCGACTCGACGCTCACGCTCGTGCGGGGCGAGCGACCGCCGATCGGATCGGTGGAGCTGTTCGGCCGGACGATCTGGGTCGGCTGGCTCATGATGGCCGTGATGGCGCTGACCATCCCGCTCCCCATCTACTTCGGTCGCGTGAAGATGCGGTTGGCCCGCGACCTCCACAACAAGGTGCTCTACGCGGATGCCGACATGAACAAGGCCGACTGGATGACGGCCGTCGGCTCCATCGTGGGTGTCGGCGGCATCGGGCTGGGGATCTGGTGGGCGGATGCCGCGGCCGCGATCTTCATCTCGGGCAGCATCCTCTGGGACGGCGTGAAGAACACGCGCGGCGCCGTCACCGACCTGATGGACACGCGCGCGACGACGTTCGACGACCAGCACCATCACCCCGACAGCGACAAGGTGCACGACTACCTGCGCTCGCTGCCGTGGGTCGCCGAGGTCCGCACCCGCACCCGCGACCAGGGTCAGTTCCTCCACCTGGAGGCGTTCGTCCTGCCCAAGCGGGGGCGGATGCCGAAGCTCGAGCAGCTCACGAGCGCGCAGGAAGAGTGCCGCGCCCTGGATTGGAAGCTCCACGACGTCGTGATCGTGCCGGTCGCGGTGTTCCCGGAGAACGCCGCGGCGCGCTCGGGCGAGGAGTGAGGCGCCGCGGGGATCGGCTGGCAACCTCATCCGCGTTACCTGTACATGCCGCTCCCGTGATAGATGCACCCGTAGTGTGACCCCTATAGCGATCGGCATCCGCCGTTGGCTTTACCGGCCACAGCGGTCTCGATCCCGAAGCAGGTGCCCTCATCGCCACATCCGCCGTCGAATCCCGGCTCGGTCCGGTCCGTCAGACCTACTCCGGCGCCAAGGACTTCCCGCCCGTGGCCCGCGCGTTCACGGATGTCGCGAGCGTCGTCCGCGAGACGGGGCTGCTGCGCCGGACCCCCTGGTTCTATGCCTTCGTCGGAACGCTCATCGCGGTCGCCATGGGCGGCGCGGTGACCGGCTTCATCCTCCTGGGCGACAGCTGGTTCCAGCTGCTCATCGCCGGTGCGATGGGCATCCTCATGACGCAGGTCGCGTTCCTCGCCCATGAGGCGGCGCACCGTCAGATCCTCACGTCCGGACCCGCGAACGACCGCCTCGCCCGCGTCCTCGCCAACGGCGTCGTCGGCCTCAGCTACTCGTGGTGGACCGGCAAGCACACGCGCCACCACGCGAATCCCAACCGTGTCGGCAAGGACCCCGACATCGAGGTCGACACCATCTCGTTCCTCGACGAGGACGCCGCGAAATCGCGCGGCATCGTCCGCCTCATCACGCGCAAGCAGGGCTGGCTGTTCTTCCCGCTGCTGACGTTTGAGGGACTCAACCTGCACGCGCACGCGTTCCGGCACCTCCTCGGCCGCGGCAAGGTCGATCACCGCTTCACCGAGCTGGGCCTCATCGTGCTCCGCTTCGCGGTGTTCGTGGCTCCCGTCTTCGTCTTCCTCCCCGTCGGCATGGCGTTCGCCTTCGTCGGCGTGCAGCTCGCCGTGTTCGGCGTCTACATGGGCGCCTCGTTCGCGCCGAACCACAAGGGGATGCCGGTCATCGCGCCCGACGCGAAGCTCGACTTCTTCAGCAAGCAGGTCCGCACCTCGCGCAACGTGCGCGGCGGATGGTGGGCCACCTGGCTGATGGGCGGACTCAACTACCAGGTCGAGCACCACCTGTTCCCGAACATGCCGCGCCCGTACCTCGCGAAGGCGCGCGAGATCGTCATGGAGCAGTGCCGCACGCTTCAGGTGCCGTACACCGAGACGTCGCTGCTGCGCTCCTACGCGATCGTGATCGACTACCTGAACCGGGTGGGACTGGCCGCACGCGACCCGTTCGACTGCCCGATGGTGTCGACCTACCGCCGAGCCTGATCCTCTCCGCCGGCCGGCTCCGCGGGGAGTCGGCCGAGGAACGGTCCCGGGTCGAGTGCGGGCCGAGGCGACTCGTCGAGTCGCTGCCGCAGCTGCGCGTCGATGCTGCCGACATACAGCCACCCCATGAGGAGCTCGGAGTCGGCGAGGCCGTGCAGCGACCGCACCTCGGGCGAGTTCACCATCAGGCCGGTCCGCCACATGACGCCCCAGCCGGCGCGCCAGAGCGCCAGCTCGAGCAGGTGGCCGGCGCCCGCGGCCGTCGCGTGCTGCTCCCAGACCGGGGCGCTCGGGTGCTCTCGGGGGCTCGCGATGATCGCGATGAGCAGGTCCGCCCGGAACGGCTTCGTGTTGATCTCGCCGGGGCCCCGTTCGACTCCCGCCGCAGCGTCGAGCGCGGCGCCCAGCCGCGCCCGGTCGTCGCCGCGGAGCGTCAGCAGCCGCCACGGGCGCAGCGCCTTGTGATCGGCGACCGGGGTGACCGCCGCCAGCAGCTCGCGCAGCTCCTCATCGGTCGGCGCCCCCGGCGCGACCTTCGCGAGGGAGCGCCGCGTCGCCATCGCCTGGAGGACCGGGTCGGAGAGGAAAGGCATGATGCCATTGTGCCCCGCCGTCAGGTGAGTGCAGGCTTCCCTCTCTGGAAGCCGTCCGCAACCCGGCCTACAGTCGAAGCGTGACTGACTCTCCCGACACCGGCGCCCGCCCGTACACCGTCGACATCGAGAAGGCGACGCTCGGCAACGACACCTTCCGAACCGCCCTGTGGACCGGGGAGCACCTCCAGCTGACGGTGATGTCGATCCCGGTCGGCGGCGACGTGGGGCTCGAGGTGCACGCCGGGACCGACCAGTTCCTGCGCCTGGAGCAGGGCCGCGGTCGCGTGCAGATGGGTCCCGCCGAGGACGACCTGCCCTTCGACGAGGAGGTCGGCCCGGACTGGGCGGTCATCGTCCCGTCCGGCACCTGGCACAACATCACCAACATCGGCGACGAGCCGATGCGGCTCTACTCGGTCTACGGGCCCGCCCATCACCCCCGCGGCACCGTCCACCGCACCCAGGCGGACGACGAGGACTGATCCCGTCGGCCTCGCCGGCGCGTGGGTCAGCGCCGGGACACCTCGGGCAGCCCCCGCGAGGCCATGACGCCGACCACGCCCATCGCGGCGAGGAACAGCAGCGCCCATGACGCGCCGGCCAGTGCGATCAGAGCGCTGATGCCGCCGACGATCAGCAGGATGATCCCCATCGCGGTGTTCGAGACCGCCACGTAGGTGGTGCGGGTGTCACCCTCCGCCATGTCCACCACGTAGGTCTTCCGGCCGACGCGCACCCCGGTGTGGATGAGGGTGAGCAGGAAGTACCCGGCGATGAAGACGAGGTTCCCGGCCCAGCCGTCGCCCGAGAATCCGGGCAGCGCGACGATGGCCACGAGCGCGACGATGACCGCCGACGCCGCTGCCGCTCCGTAGGACATGACGTTCCGGCTGGACCGGTCCGCCCAGCGTCCGAACACCCGCCCGCCGACGAGGGCGGCGAGCCCTGAAGCGAGGACGAAGCCGCCCAGCCCGGCGAGGCCGTTCGATCCCGCCGCGACGGCGAGGCTCACGACGAAGGGCGGCGCGAGAGCGGAGACGAGGAGCAGGCTGCGCACCGTGACGAAACGCCGGAGATCCCGGTCGTGCTGCAGCAGGTCGCGCGTCTGCGCCCACCAGCCCGGTCGGTCGGAGCCCTCGCTCCGCGCCTCGGACGAGGGTTCGCGCACGCCGAGCGACACGAAGGCCGATGCGACCCAGAGCACGGCGCCGGCGGCGAGCAGCCAGGCGAGCTTCGTCGCCGACAGGTCGTCGCCGCCCCACACCCGGATGGCGAGGCCGAGGGTGATCGCCACGACGCCCGCAGCCGTCGTGGCCAGGCCGTTGATCTGGCCGCGCTCGCCCTTCGGGACGGTCCGGCCCTGCACGTCCTTCGAGGCGATCGAGCAGAGGCAGCGGCCCAGTGCGAAGACGGCGAGCGCGACGAGGATCACGAGTCCCGCGGGGAGGCCCTCGCCCAGGGCGGCCGTCAGCGCCATGGCGGCGACGGCGAGCGCCTGGACCCCGGCGCCGGCGGCGAACACGCGGGCGCGGCGGCGGACCCGGACGATCAGCGGTGTGAGGAACGCCTGCGGCAGCATCGACAGCGACTCGCGGATCGGCACCAGCAGGCCGATGAGCGCCGCGGGCGCTCCGAGGGCGGTCAGCAGCCACGGGAGGACGGTCGAGGCGTTCACGGTCTGGTCGCCGGTGGACTGCAGCGCCTGCGCCCCGACCAGCCGCAGCCCGTTGCGCGGAACGTCCGCCCGGACATCGTCGGGCAGCTCCGACTCGGCGTCCGCGTTGCGTCGCAGCAGAGCGGAGTAGACCTTGTCGGTGCGGGACACGGGACGACCCTAGGCCGCCCTGCGGCGCTGTTCCAGCCAGTGTCGCCTTACCCCGCGGCATCCGTCGCCGACCGCGCACGGCGCTCTTCCCTCATGGCGGGGGCGGTGTTATCGTGCTCCCAGTTACTGTCCGGTAACCGGAATCTCGAGCCCGACCGGAGGTGCCGTCGCCGATGACCGCACTCGCACCCCCACCGCGCTACGCCGACCTCGTCGCCCGGCTGCATGAGGCCCGCGCAGACGCCGCGCGGGGCGGTCCCGATGCCGCCCGCGAACGCCACGTCGCCCGCGGGAAGCTCCTCCCGAGAGACCGCATCGACGCGCTGCTCGACACCGGCAGCCCCTTCCTCGAGGTCGGTGCGCTCGCCGGACACGACATGTACGACGGCGCCTGCCCCGCCGGCGGTGTCGTCGCCGGCATCGGCCTCATCGAGGGGAGACACGTCATGGTCGTCGCGAACGACGCGACGGTCAAGGGCGGCACCTACTACCCGATCACCGTCAAGAAGCACCTCCGTGCCCAGGAGATCGCCGCCGAGAACCGGCTGCCATGCGTCTACCTGGTCGACTCCGGCGGGGCGTTCCTGCCGCTGCAGGACGAGGTGTTCCCCGACCGCGACCACTTCGGACGCATCTTCTACAACCAGGCGCGCATGTCCCGCGACGGCATCCCGCAGATCGCGGCCGTCCTCGGCTCGAGCACGGCCGGCGGCGCGTACGTCCCGGCGATGAGCGACGAGACCGTGATCGTCCGCGGGCAGGGGACGATCTTCCTCGGCGGCCCGCCGCTCGTGAAGGCGGCGACCGGCGAGGTCGTCTCGGCGGAGGAACTCGGCGGCGGCGAGCTGCACACCCGTGTCTCGGGCGTCACCGACCACCTCGCCGAGAACGACGCGCACGCCCTGCAGATCGTGCGCGACATCGTCGCGACCCTGCCTCCCGCCCCGCCGCTGGGGGAGGAGCGCCGGCCCACGCGGCCGACGGCCCGGCCGACCGCCGAACTCATCGACGTCGTGCCCGTCGAGCTGACCACCCCGTACGACGCGCGCGAGATCGTCGACCGCCTCATCGATGCCGACACCTGGCACGAGTTCAAGCGCGAGTTCGGCGACACCCTCGTGACCGGATTCGCCCGGCTGCACGGGCACCGCGTCGGCATCATCGCGAACAACGGCGTCCTCTTCGGCGAATCCGCCCTGAAGGGCGCCCACTTCATCGAGCTGTGCGACCAGCGCGGCATCCCGCTGCTGTTCCTGCAGAACATCACCGGCTTCATGGTGGGGCGCGAGTACGAGTCCGGCGGCATCGCCAAGCACGGCGCGAAGATGGTCAATGCCGTCGCGTGCGCCTCCGTGCCGAAGCTCACCGTCGTCGTTGGCGGCTCGTTCGGCGCCGGCACCTACTCGATGTGCGGGCGCGCCTACTCGCCGAGGTTCCTCTGGCTGTGGCCCGGCGCCCGCGTGTCGGTGATGGGCGGACCGCAGGCGGCATCCGTCCTCTCGACCGTGCGCCGCGACCAGATCGCGGCGGCCGGCGGCGAGTGGTCGGCAGCGGACGAGGCCACGTTCCAGGCGCCGATCCGCGAGCAGTACGAGCAGCAGGGCAGTCCGTACTACTCGACCGCGCGGCTCTGGGACGACGGCATCCTCGACCCCGCCGAGACGCGCGACGTCCTCGGCCTGGCGCTCGACGTCTGCCTCCGCGGCACCCCCGATGCGCCGGGCTACGGCGTCTTCCGGATGTGACCCGATGACGTCCCCGACCGTGTTCACCACCGTCCTCATCGCCAACCGGGGCGAGATCGCATGCCGCATCATCAGGACCCTGCGAGCGCTCGGCATCCGCTCGGTCGCCGTGTACAGCGACGCGGATGCCGGCGCCCGCCATGTCGCGCTCGCCGACGCCGCCGTGCGCCTCGGGCCGGCGCCCGCCGCGCAGAGCTACCTCGACATCGACGCCGTCATCGCCGCGGCCCGGGCGACCGGGGCCGAGGCGATCCACCCGGGGTACGGCTTCCTCGCCGAGAACACCGCCTTCGCCCGCGCCTGCGAGGCCGCCGGTCTCGTCTTCATCGGACCCTCCGCCGACGCCATCGCCGCCATGGGCGACAAGATCACCGCGAAGCTCGCCGTGAGCGCGCGCGGGGTGCCGACGGTCCCCGGCGTGGCCCGCGCCGGGATGACCGACGACGACCTGATCACCGCGGCGGCCAAGGTCGGCTACCCGCTGCTGATCAAGCCGTCCGCCGGCGGCGGCGGCAAGGGGATGCACGTCGTGACGGACGCCCGGGACCTCCCCGCCGCCCTGGCTGCCGCCCGCCGCGAGGCGGCGGCGAGCTTCGGCGACGACACGCTGTTCCTCGAGCGCTACCTGCAGAACCCGCGGCACATCGAGGTGCAGGTGCTCGCCGATTCCGCGGGGAACGTCATCCATCTGGGGGAACGCGAGTGCTCGCTGCAGCGCCGTCACCAGAAGGTGATCGAAGAGGCGCCCTCGCCGCTGCTGGACGCCGCGACGCGCGCCCGCATCGGCGAGGCGGCGTGCGAGACGGCGCGCAGCGTCGACTACCGGGGCGCCGGCACGGTCGAGTTCATCGTCGCCGGCGACCGCCCCGACGAGTTCTTCTTCATGGAGATGAACACGCGGCTGCAGGTGGAGCATCCCGTCACCGAGGAGGTCACCGGGGTCGACCTCGTCGCCGAGCAGCTGCGGATCGCCGCCGGCGAGCCGCTGTCGCTCGCGCAGGAGGACGTGCGACTCGTCGGTCACAGCATCGAGGCGCGGGTGTACGCCGAGGACCCTCGCGCCGGCTTCCTGCCCACCGGCGGCACGGTTCTCCGGGTGCAGCACCCGGAGGGTCCCGGCATCCGCGTCGACACCGCACTCGCCGACGGGCTCGACGTGTCGGTCGACTACGACCCGATGCTGGCGAAGATCATCGCGACGGGACCCGACCGTGATGCCGCTCGGCGCCGTCTGGTCGCCGCGCTCGGGGACACCGCGGTGCTCGGATTCGAGACGAACGTCGCCTTCCTGCGGGCGCTGCTCGAGGTGCCCGCCGTCGTGCGGGGCGACCTCGACACGGGTCTCATCGCGCGTGAGCTCGACGCCCTCACGGCGGCCGGCGAGGACGACGACGACGGTGCCGCGGTCCTCGCGGCGCTCCTGCTCGACGCCGACCTCGACCGGGGCGACGACCCGTGGCGCCGGCGGGACGGCTGGCGGATGGGGCCGGCCGCCCCGCGGCGCTACGACCTCGAGTCGCGCGGCGTCGTCCGCCGCGTGGAGCTGACCGGCCGCCGCGGAGAGCTCCGCGTGGTCACCGATACGGGATCGCACGCCGCGGCGGTCCTCCCGGCGGGAGAGGGGCGCACCGCGATCCGGGTCGGCGACCAGACCGTGCCGGTCGTGGCGGCCGTCGACGGCGACCGCGTCCTGCTGGCACGGGCCGGTGCGACGCACGAGATCCGCCGTGCCCGCGTCGACCACGGCACCGGCGCGACCGCGCAGGTCGCCCCCGAGCTGGTCTCGCCGATGCCCGGCGTCGTGATCCTCGCCCCCGCCGCCGACGGCGCCCTCGTCGCCGTCGGCGATCCCGTCGTCGTCGTCGAGGCGATGAAGATGGAGCACGTCGTGCGCGCCGAGGTCGCCGGCACCGTCTCGCTCCGCGTCCGGCAGGGCGATAGCGTGACGCGAGGGCAGACGCTGGCCGTCATCGTCCCGGCATCCGAGGAGGGCTCCGCATGACCGATCCGACCGCCGACGCCCCTCCCGCCGCGGGCGCGGGGAGGCGCATCGTGCAGCGGGGCCTCTACTTCGACGAGCTCGAGGAGGGTGCCGTCTACGTCCACAGCCCCGGCCGCACCGTCACCGAGGCGGACAACGTCCTGTTCACGACGCTGACGATGAACTCCCAGTCGCTGCACCTGGACGCGGCGTGGGCGGAGGAGACGGAATTCGGCGACCGGCTCGTGAACAGCATGTTCACCCTCTCGACCCTCGTCGGGCTGTCGGTCGGCCAGCTCACGCAGGGGACGATCATCGCGAACCTCGGCTTCCGCGACGTCGCCTTCCCGGCGCCGGTGCGTCACGGCGACACCCTCTACGCCGAGACGCTGATCGCCGCGAAGCGGGTGTCGCAGTCGCGTCCGAGGCAGGGCATCGTCGACTTCGCGCACACGATGCGCAATCAGCACGGCACGGTGGTCGCCACCGCACGCCGATCGACCCTCATGCGGATGTCGCCCGAGCCGCCGGCCGCGGAGGCGGGGCCGTGATCGCCGGCCCCGCGCTGCTGTTCTGCCCCGCCGACCGTCCCGACCGGTACGACAAGGCCGCGGCGGCAGCCGACACCGTCATCCTCGACCTGGAGGATGCCGTCGCCTCCGCCGACAAGGCGGGCGCACGTCGCTCCCTCGTCACGGCGCGGTTGGACCCCGCGCGGACGATCGTCCGGGTGAACCCGGTCACGTCGCCGGAGCTCGCGCTCGACCTCGCCGCCCTCCGCGACACCCCGTTCCGCACCGTCATGATCGCGAAGGCCGAGGACCCGGAGGCGCTCGCGGCGCTCGCCGGCCACCGTGTCGTCGCGCTGTGCGAGACGCCGCTCGGGGTCGAGCGGGCGGGCGCGCTGGCGCGGCATCCGTCGGTCGACGCGCTCATGTGGGGTGCCGAGGACCTCGTCGCGGGGATCGGCGGCCGATCGAGCCGCACCGCCGACGGCGGCTACCGCGACGTCGCCCGGTATGCGCGCGCCCGCGTGCTGATCGCGGCTGCGGCAGCGGGCAAGGACGCCATCGACGCGGTCCACCTCGACATCGCCGATGTCGACGGCCTCACCGACGAGGCGACCGACGCCGCGGCATCCGGCTTCACCGCGACGGCCTGCATCCATCCGTCCCAGGTCGGCGTCATCCGCCGGGCCTACGCGCCGAGCGCCGACGACGTCGAGCTCGCCGAGGCGGTGCTGGCGGCCGCCGGATCGGAGCCGGGCGTCTTCCGGTTCCGGGGACGGATGGTCGACGAGCCGGTGCTGCGCCAGGCGCGACGGACGCTCGCAGCCGTCGCAGCGAGTCGGCCATGACCACGTGGCGGGCGACCCAGAAGGCGAACCGCCGCGCCGAGCTGATGGCATCCGCGGCACGGCTGTTCGCCGAACGCGGCTTCGCCGCCGTGTCGACCGCCGACCTGGGCGACGCCGTCGGGATGAGCGGGCCCGCGCTGTACCGGCACTTCGCCAGCAAGGAGGCGCTGCTGTGCGCCGTGCTGGTCGACGCCAGCGAGCGCCTCCTCGACGGCGGACGCGCCATCGCCGGGACCGTCGCGGAGCCCCGCGCGGCGATCGAGGCGCTCATCGCCTTCCACCTCGACTTCGCGACCACCGACGCCGACGTCATCCGCGTGCAGGACCACGAACTCACCCGGCTGCCCGCCGACGTCAACCAGCGGGTGCGCAGCCTGCAGCGCGCCTACGTGCAGGAGTGGGACGGCCGCTTCGCGCTGCTGCGTCCCGATCTGGACGACGCCGAGCGCCAGACCAGGCTGCTCGCCGCGTTCGGCCTGCTGAACTCGACGCCGCACTCCGCCGCGCCGACCGGGGACCGTGCCGGCGGCATCCTCGCGGGGATGGCGCAGCGCGCCCTGCTCGAGTCCTGACGGCGACGCGGATGCGAGGATGAGGGGATGCCGCAGACTCTCGTCCTCACCGGTGCCGGATCGGGCATCGGACGCCTTCTCGCCGACCGGCTCGCCGCCCGCGGCGACCACCTCGTCCTCGTCGCGCGCGACGAGGACCGTGCGGCCGAGATCGCCTCGCGCCACCCCGGTGCGGCGACCGTCGTCGCCGACCTCGCCCGTCCCGAGACGCTGACCGCGGCGATCGAGGCCGCCCACCTGCCCGAGGGCGTCGACGCCGTCGTCCACGCGGCCGGGGTCGTGCAGCTCGGTCACGTCGCCGACCTCGCCGTCGACGCCTGGACGAGCCAGCTCGCCGTCAACCTCGTGGCCCCGGCGGAGCTGACCCGGCTGCTGCTGCCGCGGCTGCGCGCCGCACGGGGCCAGGTGCTGTTCGTGAACTCGGGCGCGGGCCTCACCGCGCATCCCGAATGGGCCGCCTACGCCGCCTCGAAGCACGGGCTGAAAGCGCTCGCCGACGCCCTCCGCGGCGAGGAGGCCGCTGCGGGCGTCCGGGTCACGACCGTCTATCCCGGCCGCACCGCGACGCCGATGCAGGCGGAGGTCCACGCCCAGGAGGGCCGCGCGTACGACCCGGCGGCGTGGATCGACCCGGCATCCGTCGTCACGGCCATCCTGACGGCCCTGGACCTGCCGCGCGACGCGGTGATCTCCGACCTGTCGGTGCGCCCCGGCCCGCGCTGACCGGCTCCGCCGGGCGCTGATCCGCCCCTGCCGACGATGGCGGCGGGTCAGACGACCGCGGTCGGGTGGGCGAGGATCTCGGCGAACACGGCCTCACCCGCGCCGATGAGCAGACGGTGCTCCGCAAGCCCGGCCGGGAGGATCCGGAGCTCCTCGCCGCAGGGCGGCATGGCCTGCGCCTGGACTTCGGCGACGAGACCGTCGGGGTCGACGCCGGCGAGCACCGAGAGGAAGCCGCCGAGGACGATGGCGGAGGGGTTGAGGACGTTGACGGCATTCGCGAGTGCGGTCGCGAGGATGCGGCGCTGCCGATCGATCTCGCCGGCGACGGACGGCTGCCCCGCCGCCTCGGCCAGCGCGGCCGCCAGCTCGCGGTCGTCGCCGCGGGTCATCCCGAGCACCGACAGCAGCCGGGCTCGGCTCACCTCGTCCTCGAAGACCCCGTCGCGGGCACGACGGTCGGCGAGCGTCGCGATGCCGGGACGGTTCTGACCGAACTCGCCGGCATAGCCGCCGGCGCCGGCCACCGGCATCCCGTTCACGATGATCCCGCCGCCGATGCCGCTCGCGCCGCCGTTGAGGTAGACGACGTGGTCGATGCCGCGTGCGGCGCCGAAGAGGTGCTCGGCCACCGTGCCGAGCGTCGCGTCGTTGCCGACGACCACGGGCAGGCCGGTCGCCTCGGCGACGAGGTCGCGCAACGGGGAATCGACCCAGTGGAGGTGGGGAGCGTCGCGGACCAGACCGTCGTCGCTGCGGACGAGTCCCGGGACGGCGAAGCCGATGCCGAGGATGCGGGCCTCGGCGAGCTCGCCGCCCCGCCAGTGCGAGATCTGCTCCGCGACCAGGCCGGCGACGCCCTCGGGGGTGATCAGATCGTCCTGCGGATGCCGCTCGACGACGCGGACGCCGTGGTCCAGGCCCACCGCCGCGATCTCGACGCCGTCGACCTCGGGGTTCACCGCGATCGCGACCACCCGGGGGTGGACGGCGACCATGGGGGAGGGACGTCCGACGCGGTGCGAGGGATCGGGTGCACGCTCCTCGACGAGGCCGAACCCGACGAGCGTGCTCACGAGGTCTGCGATGGTGGACCGGTTGAGACCGGTCGACTCGGTCAGCGCCGCGCGGGACTGCGGCCCCTCGCGGTGCACGATCCCGAGGATGCCGCCCAGGTTCGCGCGCCGCACGGACTCGATCGTTCGACCCTGCTCGCTCACCTGTTCACCTTAGCGAGCCGCCGTTACCGAAACGGGATTTGTTGCTCTTGACCTCAAAACGCGCCGACCCTAGTCTGAGGACGTCCTGATCACTTTCGACGCTGAGGTCGAAACTTTCGAAGGGTTCATAGATGAACAAGCGAGGTATGGCGAGGATCGCCACGGTCGGCATCGCCGCCCTGGCCGTCGGCGTCCTGGCCGGGTGCACGGCGGACAACGGAGGCAACGGCGGCGACGGCGGTGACGGGGAGAACGTCACGCTGACGTGGTGGCACAACGCCACGTCCGGGCCGCTCCCCGCGGTGTGGGAAGAGGTGGCCCAGGAGTTCGAGGACGCCAACCCCGGCGTGACCGTCGAGCAGACCGGCTACCAGAACGAAGAGCTGCAGCGCACGCTGATCCCGAACGCGCTCGCCGCCGGCGACCCGCCGGACCTCTTCCAGGTCTGGGGCGGTGGCGAGATGCGCGATCAGGTGGCCAACGGCTACCTGATGGACCTCTCCGACGCCATCCCCGAGACGATCGAGGCGGTCGGTTCGACCGCGACGAGCTGGCAGGTCGACGGCGGAACCTACGGCGTTCCGTTCACGTTCGGCATCGAGGGCTTCTGGTACAACACCGACCTGTTCGAGCAGGCCGGAGTCGAGGTCCCGACGACCTTCGACGAGCTCGTCGACGTCGTCGCCGACCTGAAGGCGGCCGACATCACGCCGATCGCGGTCGGCGCCGGCGACAACTGGCCCGCCGCCCACTGGTGGTACCAGTTCGCCCTCAAGTCGTGCTCGCCCGAGACCTTCGAGACGGCGGTCTCGGAGTTCGACTTCAGCGACCCGTGCTGGGTCGAGGCCGGCGAGCAGCTGCAGGACTTCCTCGGCGTCGAGCCCTTCCAGGACGGCTTCCTCGGCACCGTCGCCCAGCAGGGCGCCGGCAGCTCGGCGGGCCTGATCGCCAACGGCGACGCGGCGATGGAGCTCATGGGCCACTGGAACCCCGGTGTGATCGGCGGCCTGACCGCCGACGAGACGGTCCCCGAGTTCCTCAGCTGGTTCCCGGTCCCGGCGATCGAGGGCGGCGCGGGTGACCCGACCGCAGCTCTCGGCGGCGGCGATGGCTTCGGCTGCGCGGCGGACGCCCCGCCGCAGTGCGCGGACCTGCTGGAGTACATCATGAGCGAGGACGTCCAGGAGCGGTTCGCCGCCAGCGGCGCCGGCATCCCGACCGTCGAGGCGGCCCGCGCATCGATCGGGGACCCGAACCTCCAGACGGTCGCGGAGGGCCTGTCGCAGGCATCCTTCGTCGTCCAGTGGCTCGACACCTCCTTCGGCACCACCGTCGGCAGCGCCATGAACGAGGGCATCGTCAACCTGTTCGCAGGCAACGGCACCCCCGAGGACATCGTCAAGCGGATGGAAGACGCCGCGGCGACGCTCTGACCTGACATGACACTCACTGCACCTTCGCCCGGGCCCGCGGTCACCGCGGGCCCGGGCCCTGCCCCCGCCCGGCGCGCCAAGGGCCGTCGCACCCGCATGCGGCTCGAGATCGCGCTGTTCGTCTCGCCCGCCCTCCTCCTCTTCCTGGGCTTCGTCATCCTCCCCGTCGTGCTCGCGGCGGTGTACAGCCTGTACAACCTCCCGCCCGCCTTCCAGTGGAGCCACCTGGCCGACCCGGAGCGGTTCATCGGGATCGACAACTACACCCGCGCCCTGTCGAACCCCGAGTTCCAGACGGCCATCCGCAACACGTTCGTCATCCTGATCGCCTCCCTCGTCGTGCAGGGACCGATCGCGATCGCGGTGGCCCTCATGCTCAACCGCCGCATGCGCGGCCGGAGTGTCTTCCGCCTGCTGATCTTCGTCCCGTACGTGCTGGCCGAGGTCATCGCGGGCCTGTCCTGGAAGCTCATCCTGTCGCCGACGGGCGCCGCCAACTCCTCGCTCGAGGCGGTGGGCCTGGGCGACCTCGCGAAGAACTGGCTGGCCGATCCCGAGATCGCGCTGTTCACGATCTTCCTGATCCTCACCTGGAAGTACATCGGGTTCGCGATCCTCCTGTTCCTCGCCGGTCTGCAGGGCATCCCCGACGAACTCGCCGAGGCGGCCCAGATCGACGGCGCCTCGTGGTGGCAGATCCAGCGGAACATCACGCTCCCGCTGCTCGGACCGACGCTGCGCATCTGGGCCTTCCTGTCGATCATCGGGTCGCTCCAGGTCTTCGACATGGTGTGGGTGACCGTGGCTCCGGCCGTCCGGCGGATCTCGACCGAGACGATGGCGACGTACATGGTCCAGCAGGGACAGTTCGCCGGGCAGCCCGGCTATGGCAGCGCCATCGCCGTCATCCTCTTCGTCATCTCGCTGGTCATCGCCCTCGTCTACCAGCGCTTCGCCCTGCGCCGCGATCTCGCCGGCGCCGTCACGAGAGGGGTGCGCTGAGATGGCGACCACCACCATCGTCACCGGCGGCCCGATCGAGGCCGCCCCCGCCGGACGCCCGAAGTTCGACTGGGGTCAGCCCTTCGTCTACCTCGTCGCCCTCGTCGTCGCCGCCGTCGCGGTGGGCCCCGTGCTCTACGTGTTCATCGGCGGATTCCGCTCGACCGGCGACATCAACGCCAACCCGGCGTCGTTCCCGAGCCCGTGGATCTTCGACAACTGGGCCACCGTCCTCGGTGCGCCCCGCTTCTGGGGCAACGTCTTCGCGTCGAGCGTGCTCGCCCTGTCGACCACGGCGGGCGTGGTCATCGCCGGCATCATGGCGGCGTTCGTCATCGCCCGGTACAACTTCCGCGGTCGGCAGGGTCTCTACTCCCTGTTCGCCGCGGGCCTGATGTTCCCGCTCACGGTGGCGGCGCTGCCGCTCACGCTCCTGCTGCGCACGATCGGCCTGCACGGGACCTACCTCGGCGTCATCATCCCGGGCATCGCGTTCGCGCTGCCGACGACGATCATCATCCTCGTGCCCTTCCTCCGGGCCATCCCGGACGAGCTGGAGGAAGCCGCGATGATCGACGGGGCCAGCCGGATCGCCTTCTTCTGGCGCATCCTGCTGCCGCTCGCGAAGCCGGGGCTCATCACCGTCGGGATCCTCGCCTTCGTCGCGAGCTGGAACGGCTATCTGCTGCCGTTGCTCGTGATCTCGACGGGTACGCTGCCGCAGGAACTGTGGCCGCTTCCGCTGGGTGTCACCCAGTTCTCGACGCAGTACTCACAGAACACGGGCGCGGTGCTCGCATACACCTCGCTCGCCATGATCCCCGCCCTGGTGTTCTTCCTCCTCGCGGAGAAGCGCATCGTCGGCGGCCTGACAGGAGCGGTAAAAGGATGACGCGCGTGGACGAACTCCTCGAGGACATGACCCTCGAGGAGAAGATCGCTCAGCTGTACGGGGTGTGGGTGGGCGCAGACGACTCGGGCGGCGACGTCGCCCCGCACCAGCACGACATGGAGAACGTCGTCGACCTGGACGAACTTCTCCCCTCCGGGCTCGGCCAGCTGACCCGCCCGTTCGGCACCAAGCCGGTCGACGCGGCCGTCGGCGCAGCCTCGCTCGCCCGCACGCAGCAGCGCATCCGCGAGGCGTCGCGCCACGGCATCCCGGCCCTGGCACATGAGGAGTGCCTCGCGGGCTTCGCCGCCTGGGGCGCCACCGCCTACCCCGTGCCGCTGTCGTGGGGCGCGACGTTCGACCCGGCACTCGTCGAGCAGATGGGCCGCCGCATCGGCGAGGACCTCAAGCGCGTCGGCATCCATCAGGGGCTCGCGCCCGTCCTGGACGTCGTCCGCGACGCCCGGTGGGGAAGGGTCGAGGAGACCATCGGCGAAGACCCGCTGCTCGTCGGGACCGTCGCGACGGCGTACGTCCGCGGCGTGGAGTCGGCCGGTGTCGTCGCGACGCTGAAGCACTTCGCCGGGTACTCCGCCTCGAAGGCCGGGCGGAACCTCGCACCGGTGTCGATCGGCCCCCGCGAGCTCGCCGACGTGATCCTGCCCCCGTTCGAGATGGCCGTCCGCGAGAGCGGCGTGCGCAGCGTCATGAACAGCTACTCCGACATCGACGGGGTGCCGTCCGCCGCCGACCGGTCCCTGCTGACCGAGCTGCTGCGCGACACCTGGGGCTTCGAGGGCACCGTGGTCGCGGACTACTTCTCGATCGCCTTCCTGAAGCTGCTGCACGGCGTCGCCGAGGATTGGGCGGATGCCGCAGCGCAGGCCCTCGAGGCCGGGATCGATGTCGAACTGCCGACCGTCAAGACGTTCGGCGAACCGCTCCGGCGTGCCGTCGAGGAGGGCGTCGTCCCGGTGTCCCTCATCGACACCGCCCTGCGTCGCGTGCTCACCCAGAAGGAGCAGCTCGGTCTGCTCGACCCGGACTGGTCCGCGGTGCCGCCCGCTCTGCTCGGCGCCGATCTCTCGGATGCGGAGTCCCTGCGCGGAACGATCGACCTCGACCCCGACGAGAACCGTGCCCTCGCCGCGCGGCTGGCCGAGGAGGCCATCGTGCTCGTGCGGAACGACGGCACCCTGCCGCTGCGGGCTCCGGCGCGCATCGCGGTCGTCGGCCCCAACGCCGACGACCCGTACGCGATGCTCGGCTGCTACTCGTTCCCCACCCACGTCGTCAGCCAGCACCCGGGTGTCGACATCGGCATCCGCATCCCGACGTTCCTCGACGCCGTGCGCGCCGAGTTCCCGGATGCCGTTGTGACGCACGTCCTCGGCACCACCGTCGACGGCGGGGAGCGCGACGGCATCGCCGATGCGGTCCGCGCGGCACAGGATGCGGACGTCGTGATCGTCGCGCTCGGCGACCGAGCCGGCCTGTTCGGCCGCGGCACGAGCGGCGAGGGCTGCGACGCCGAGTCGCTCGCGCTGCCGGGGGCCCAGCAGGACCTCGTCGACGCACTGCTCGACACGGGCGTTCCTACCGTGCTCACGCTGCTCGCCGGCCGGCCCTACGCCCTCGGCCGCGCCGTCACCGAAGCCGCGGGCATCGTCGAGGCGTTCTTCGCCGGCGAGGAGGGCGCGACGGCCATCGCCGGCGTGCTGAGCGGGCGCGTCAACCCGAGCGGTCGCCTGCCCGTCAGCATCCCGGCGACGGCCGGCTCGCAGCCGACGACGTACCTCGCCGTCCCGCTGGCGCGCAAGACGGGGGTGTCGAACATCGACCCGTCGTCCGCGTTCCCGTTCGGCCACGGCCTGTCCTACACCGCCTTCGAGTGGGGCGAGCTGGCGACGGATGCCGCGGAGATGACGACCGACGGGTCGGTCGACGTGTCGCTGTCGGTGACGAACACCGGCGACCGTGACGGTGTCGAGATCGTGCAGCTGTACCTGCACGACCCGGTCGCCCAGACGCCGCGGCCCGTCCAGCGGCTGGTCGGCTATGCGCGCCTCGAGCTGGCGGCGGGCGACAGCGCCGAGGTGCGCTTCACCGTGCCGGCCGACGTGTCCGCGTACACCGGACGCCGAGGCGACCGCGTCGTCGAGGCGGGCGAGCTGGTCCTCGGCGCCGGGCGCTCCAGCGGCGACCTGGCATCGACGGTCTCGATCCAGGTCTCCGGACCGGTGCGCGTCGTCGATCACACGCGCGCACTGTCGGCGATCGCGACGGTCGGCGACCGGTCGGTGGTCAGCGCCGGCTGAGCGTCTCGCCTGAGAGGGCCCGCGTCCGGTCGATTCCGGGCGGCGGGCCCTCTCCGTGTGCCGCAGCGCGGCTGCCGGTGGGGGCTGGCTGGCCGACCGGCATCCGTATCGCCGCGAGCGCGCCGGTTGGTGTCGACTGAGCGGCTGGCGACGCGGCATCCGCATCGCTGCGAGCGCGCCGGTTGGTGTCGAGTGCGCCGGTCGGTGCGGGTGCGTACGCGGCGCTTTCGGCACAAGGCGGCGCTTTCGGCACGAGGCGGGGCAGCGCGTCGCCGGGTGAAGGGGGTGCGGGCGGTGGGGGCGCGGGGTGCGCGCGCTGGCGGATGCCGTCGCTGCGAGCGCGCCGGTTGGTGTCGAGTGCGCCGGTTGGTGCGGGTGCGTAGGCGGCGCTGTCGGCACGAGGCGGCGCACTCGGGCCGAGGCGGGGGCAGTGCGTCGCCGGGTGAGGGGCTGCGGGCGGTGCGGGCGGGGTGCGCTCGCTGGCGGATGCCATCGCTGCGAGCGCGCCGGTTGGTGTCGAGTGCGCCGGTCGGTGCGGGTGCGCGGGCGGCGCTTTCGGCACGAGGCGGCGCGCTCGGCGCGCTGAGCGTCGCACGGAACCGGCCCGGGTCCAGACCCGGGGCCGCACACGGAACGGGCCCCGGGTCGAAACCCGGGGCCCGTCCGCTGTTCGCTCAGGCGAGGCGCCGCTTCCGCGTCACCGCCAGGAGGCCGCCCAGGCTCACCAGGAGCGCCCCGGCGAACGCGATGCCCCAGGGGAGCTCGCCACCGGTCGCTCCGAGCGCCGCTCCAGCCACCACCGCGACGGGGACCCGGATGTCGTCCTCGCCCGCCGTCGTCACGACGAGCGTGTGCGCGCCGAGCTCGAAGCCCGCCGGGATCGCGATGGCGAAGGCGATCTCGCCGTCGGCATCCGCGGCGGGGATCCCCCGGGCGACGATCGGGTCGCTGAACAGGGTCGCTCCGATGCGCTGGCCCGGCTCGAGTCCGCTCACACGGACATCCAGCTCGTCGCCGCGCGCGACGCGGCCCGATCCGACGTCGACCTGCGCCCACGCGTCACCGGCACCGGGCTCACCAGGCCCACCGGGCTCACCCGGCCCACCGGGCTCGCCGGGCTCACCGGGCTCACCCGGCTCACCGGGCTCACCGGGCTCACCCGGCTCACCGGGCTCACCGGGCTCGCCGGGCTCGCCGGCATCCGTCACCAGCTGGGCGACACCCCACCGTCCGGTGTTCTGGTAGCCGGTCCCGGTCGGCTCGGCCCAGGTGTGCACGGCGAACCGCGACCCCGCCCGGCCGTCATTGACCTGGAAGTCGATGCCGTGGAACGTGTCCTCGCCACCCAGCGGCACATCGTTCTGGCCGCCCGACTGCCCGATCAGGGCGATCGCCGCCTCGACGACGTAGCCGTCGGCGGTGAGGGTCGTCGCGCTGCTCAGCACGCGGGCCTGCTGCAGCGCGGCGTCCCCGGTGCCGAAGGACACGTCGTTCTCGGCGGTGATGCGGATCTGCGTGTCGTTCGGTCCGTACGAGCCGTTCTTCGCGTTGCCGAGGTCGAGGAAGATCTCCACCCCGTCGCGGTTCCACGGATCGCTGTTGGAGCCGTCGATCACCGAGTCGGTCACCTCGAACAGGGCGTAGAGGGTGTTGCCGCGCCACACGGTGCGAACGTCCGCCTTCGCTCCGTCGGCGCTTCCCTCGACCCGCGTCTCGGTGCGGGCGCGTGCGGCGCCGGCCCATGCCGCATCCACCTCGCCATCGATGTCGATCGCGGCGCCCTCCGGGATCTCGAGGAACGACAGCGGCTCGAGGTAGGTGAGGCGGCCGGTGGCGCCGTCGGTGTTCCACGCGCCGACCACGTCGCCGTCGGACACGATCCGCAGATCGAACGCCGCCGTCGCGCCGATCTCCGGCGCCGCGTGAGGCAGGTGGATGATCGAGCGGAACTCCCCGTCGACCTCCGCCGTCCGACCCGCGAGCGTCCCGTTCCCGCCGTAGACGAGCTCGTCGTCGCCGTAGGTGAACTCGATGCGCTCCGGCTCGACCTCGCTGCGGACGAGCACCGTGAGGTGATCGTCGTCCCAGCGCGTCTGGAACCCGCCGGTCCCTCCGGTCAGCGTCTCCTCGGGCAGGTTCCGCCACGCGATCGACTCCGTGAAGTCGTCGTCGATCGGGACGTCGCCGCGGAACACGTCTGCCGTCGTGACGAGGGCGGGGATGCCGTCGGCGTCGTCGATGGCGCCGTAGTACGCCGGCTTCGCCGTCAGGTCGCCCGTGAACAGCAGCGGTGCCTGCTCCGATCGCCACGAGCGGGTGTCGGTCAGACCCCAGATCGTGACGGCGAAGAGCTTCTCGGCGGCGGGAGCCGTCGCGTGGTAGCTGCGGAACAGCCGGAACGCGTCCCGGTAGAAGTACCCCTGTCGGATCAGGTTGGGCTCGGTCGCGGGGTTGACGGTCACATCGAGCTCGGTGACCTCCTGGGCGAGACCGAGACCGGCGAACCGGTCCAGTGCGCCCTCGAGGGCCGAGATCGGCGTGTTGACCGAGACGTGGAACTGGTGGCCCACACCGTCGATCGGCACATCGTCATCCAGCAGCCGGTCCACGAGCGCCCGGTACTGGGCGCCCTTGCGGTCCTGCTCCGTGTTGTAGTCGTTGATGAACAGCTTGACCGGACGGTCGGTGCCGGCGGCGGCGTACCGGTCGTTGAACGCCTCGTCGGCGAGCCGGAACGCGAGATCGATGTACTCCTCGCCGAGCACGTCGTACCAGCGGCTCGTGCGCAGCCCGTCCGAGGTCGCCTGGTCGGAGATGACCTCGTTGACGACGTCCCACGCGACGAGCGGGTTGGTCGGCGAGCCGAACGGTCCGTAGTCGTCGGCGATGGAGCTCGCCACGTCGTCGATGTGCGTCTCGAGCCGATCCCGCAGCACCTGCTTGTCGGCGGCGGATGCCGTGAGCTCGCGCCCGCTGTCGTCCTGGAAGAACCACGCCGGCGTCTGCGAGTGCCACAGCAGCACGTGCCCGTACACGCGCAGGTCGTTCGCCTGCGCGTAGTCGAGCAGCGCGGTCGCCTGCGAGTGACGCGCGAACCGTCCCTCGTCGTCGTACCAGGCCTCCACCTTCATGTGGTTCTCGGGCGTGATCTGGTCGAAGTGGTGCTCGAGCAGGTCGGCCGCGGCACCCGACGTCTCGCGCTCGTCGATCGCGACTCCGGCGGGGAAGTCGACGGTGTCCTTGAGGGGGACGAGGCTGAGGTCGACGTCGCTCTCCTCGGGGACCGAGACGGTGATCTGGTCGACGAGGAACGTCGACGTGTTGCCCGAGTTGTAGCGTGCCTCGATGTACAGCTCCGCGGCGGTGTCGTAACCGGGGATGGTGACGTCGCCGTCGATCGTCGTCCACTCGCCCGCCGAGGCGTTCTCGGCCTGGAGCAGGTTCGTGAAGGAGGTCGAGCCGCCGTCGACGGTGCGCATCGACACCGTGAGGCCCTGACCGCGGTCGGCGCCGGGCGCGAAGCGCACCGCGGCCGAGAGCCGGTAGGTCTGCCCCGGGAGGAGGGTGTCTGCGACATCGAGCAGGATGCCGTCGCCCTCATGCGTGCGGTTGGAGACCTCCGCCGCGTACGGCGTGCCGTACGCGCCGCCCTCGACGGCGGCGACGACGGGCGCGGAGGTTCCCGATCCCGCGCGAGCGGTCCAGGCTCCGATGGTGCCGTCGTCGAACGTGCCGTTCACGAGGACCGTGCCGGGCGCCGGAGTGCCCGGATCGCCGGGACCCGGGTCCGGCGCACCGGCTCCGGGTGCACCGGTGGGGAGCGTGAAGTCCCAGCCCGCGGCCAGGCGCTCGTCGACCACCGTGCGGACGGCCTGGAGGGAGGGCTCACGGTCGCCGCCGCCGTCGTGCACGAGGACGACCTCGCCGGGCTTCATCGCGTTGCGCAGGTTCGCCGTGAGGACGGCGGGGTCGGTCTCCTCCCAGTCCGAGATCGTGTTCACGACCGCGAGCGGCTGCATGCCGAGCGACACCGCGACGCCGGGTGTGGCTCCCCAGCTGCCGTTGGGGGCCCGGAAGAAAGGCACCTTCGCGTTCGGGTCGCCCAGCGCCTCGCGGATGATGCGGAGGTTCTCGACGAGGTCGGTGCGGATCCGCTCCGCGGACCACGACCCCATGTCGGCGTACCCGGTCGTGTGGTTGCAGAGGGTGTGTCCCTCCGCGACCATGCGCTTCACCAGCGCTGCACCGCCGTTCGCCTGGATGTTCTGGCCGATGACGCAGAACACGGCCGTGATGTCCTCGTCCCGCAGATAGTCGAGGAGGGCGGCCGTGGTGGCGCCGTTCGGACCGTCGTCGAAGGTGAGGGCGGCGACGTTCCCACTGCCGGTCGCCGTCGCGACGGGCGTGGTCGTCGGGTTCGCCGCGCCGCCGGGGATGACGTCGGGGTCGGGTTCGGGCTCGCCGGCGGCGGGGGCGGTGATGGTCACGTCGTCCACGAGGTAGGTGTATGCGGTCAGGCCGGGGATGTCGTTCGTGCCGAGGTAGAGCTTCGTCGCCTCGGCCGCGGCGGCCGGGCTCGTCCACGTGCCGGCGATGGTCGTCCAGGCATCGGCCGTCACCGACGCGTTGCCGATCCAGGTGTACCCGGGGACGCCGACCCATCGGGCCTGCGTCGCGGGAGTGCCCGGGGCCAGGCGCACCTTCGCGCTGACGGTGTACTGCGTCTCGGGCTCGAGGACGCCGGGTGCCGTCTGGATGCCGACGTAGTCGGCGCTCCGGGCGCCCACGACGAGGGCGCCGTCGGCGAACGTGAGCGTGTCCGCGCCGCCGCCGCTCTGGACGAGGGCGGCGCCGAGCGTGCCGTCGTCGAAGGACGCGGAGACGAGCGGCGGTGGCGGATCCTCCGCGGCGGCTGCGGCGGGTATCAGCGGCGCAGCGATCAGGGCGGCCGCAGCGAGGACGGCGGAGACGGCGAGACGGCGAGGACGGCTGTTCACAAAGCGCTCCTTTGCGCGAAGTATTTGTCGGCGTCGCAAACTTATGCAGCCTCGGAGCGTGTGAAGGCGGTATGAGATGGAAACGTTACGAAACCCGTAACGGAAGTTTCGAGCGGATGCCGGAGGTGGCCCGGCGCGGGAGCGGTCTCACGCGTGTCGTGGCGCGGCGGTGCTCCCACGGACGACGAGTTGTGTGGCGAGGTCGACGCGGAGCGCGTCGACGGTACCGCCGTCGGCCAGGCGCAGGACGATGCGCGCCGCCTCGGCGCCCATCCGGCGGAGCGGCTGGTGCACGGTGGTGAGCTGGGGGCTCAGCCACCGGGACAGCGCGATGTCGTCGTAGCCGACGACGGAGAGGTCGCCGGGAACGCTGAGGCCGGCCGAGGTCGCTGCCGCGATCACGCCGAGCGCCTGCAGATCGCTGCCGGCGAAGATCGCCGTCGGGCGATCGGCGCCGGCCAGCAGGTCGCGGGCATGCGCTTCGCCGCCGGACGGGTGGAAGTCCCCGAATCGCACCCAGTCCGGCTCGACGGGCAGCTGCGCCGCTCCCATCGCGGCGCGGTAGCCGTCCAGCCGCGCGAGCGAGCACATCATGTCCTCGGGTCCGGTGATGGCGGCGATGCGGCGATGGCCGAGCTCGATGAGGTGGCGCGTCGCGGCGAGTCCGCCGGACCAGTTGGCGGAGCCGACGGAGGGGACGTCGGGGGCGGGGTCGCCCGCCGGGTCGACGATCGCGAACGGCAGCCCGCGCGATCGGAGCTTCTCGCGGTGCGCGACCGGCAGGTCGGAGAACACGAGGACGACGCCGGCGGGGCGGCGCCGCAGCACGCCGTCCATCCAATCGGCGGACGGGGAGTGGCGGTCTCCGCTGACGGTCAGGACGACGGACATGCCCGCGTCGTGCGCCACCTGTTCGACGCCCTCGATGACCTCCATCGACCAGCTCGCCTCCAGCTCGTGGAAGACGAGTTCGATCGTGTCGCTGTGCGCGGTCGCGCTGCGACGGCGGTAACCGTGCCGGGCGAGGTGCTCCTCGAGTCGTGCGCGGGTGGCGGCCGCGACGTCGGTGCGGCCGTTGAGGACCTTCGACATCGTGGCGACCGAGACGCCCGCCTCGGCGGCGATCGCCGCGAGGGTGACGCGGGTGGGTGTGTCGGGCATCGGTGTCCTCACGGCAACGGGAGTTGAGCGCTCCGATCATGGCACCCTTTCGAGCAATTCTCGATACTTTTCGGGGTTGGCAGTCGGCGCGTCGTGAGATACGTTGTTACCAGCAACATTTACCGGCTCGCGAAGGAGCGTCATGCCCACCCCCACCCCCGCCGACAAGTTCAGCTTCGGTCTGTGGACCGTCGGTTACAACGGCGCCGACCCGTTCGGCGGCCCGACCCGCCCCGCCCTCGACGTCGTCCACGCGGTCGAGAAGCTCGCCGAGCTCGGCGCCTACGGCCTGACGTTCCACGACGACGATCTCTTCGCCTTCGGCTCGACCGACGCCGAGCGCCAGACGCAGATCGACCGTCTCAAGGGCGCGCTCGACGCCACCGGCGTCATCGTGCCGATGGTCACCACCAACCTGTTCAGCGCCCCCGTCTTCAAGGACGGCGGCTTCACGGCCAACGACCGCGACGTGCGTCGCTACGCGCTCCGCAAGGTGTTCCGTCAGCTCGACCTCGGGGCGGAGCTCGGTGCGAAGACGTTCGTCATGTGGGGTGGCCGCGAGGGCGCCGAGTACGACTCGGCGAAGGACATCCGCGCGGCGCTCGAGCGCTACCGCGAAGCCGTCAACCTGCTCGGCGACTACGTCACCGACAAGGGCTACGACATCAAGTTCGCGATCGAGCCCAAGCCGAACGAGCCGCGCGGCGACATCCTGCTGCCGACGCTCGGTCACGCGCTCGCGTTCATCGATTCGCTCGAACGTCCCGAGCTGGTGGGCCTCAACCCGGAGGTCGGCCACGAGCAGATGGCGGGCCTCAACTTCGCCGCCGGCATCGCGCAGGCGCTGTACCACGGCAAGCTGTTCCACATCGATCTCAACGGTCAGCGCGGCATCAAGTACGACCAGGACCTCGTGTTCGGTCACGGTGACCTCCACAACGCGTTCGCGCTCGTCGACCTGCTCGAGAACGGCGGACCCGGCGGCGTCCCCGCGTACGAGGGTCCCCGCCACTTCGACTACAAGCCGAGCCGCACCGAGGACGAGACGGGCGTGTGGGAGTCGGCCGCCGCGAACATGCGCACCTATCTGCTGCTGAAGGAGCGCGCCGCGGCCTTCCGCGCCGACCCCGAGGTACAGGAGGCGCTCGCCGCCGCGAAGGTGGACGAGCTGTCGACGCCCACCCTGAACGACGGTGAGAGCTACGACGACTTCCTGGCCGACCGGTCGGCCTACGAGGACTTCGACGCCGCCGCCTACTTCGGCGGCAAGGGCGGCGGCTTCGTCCGGTTGCAGCAGCTGGCGACCGAGCACCTGCTCGGCGCGCGCTGACCCCGAGACCGCGACCCCGACGCGAGACCGCATCCCCCGAGGTCCCCGGCTGCCGAGCCGGGCTCCTCACCGGGATGCGGTCTCGTGGCGGAACAGGAAGGTGACCCGATGGTCCTCGTGATGGGTGTCGACTCGTCGACGCAGTCGTGCAAGGTCGTGATCGCGGATGCCGCGACCGGTGCCGTGGTCCGGACCGGACGCGCCGTGCATCCCGCCGGCACGTCCGTCGACCCCGAGGCGTGGTGGACCGCGCTGCAGGCGGCGATCGCGGATGCCGGCGGCATGGACGACGTGGCGGCCTGGTCCGTCGGCGGTCAGCAGCACGGCATGGTCGTCCTCGACGGGGCCGGCGGCGTCATCCGCGACGCGCTGCTGTGGAACGACACCCGCTCGTCGGGGGCGGCATCCGACCTCATCGCCGAGTTCGGCGCGGAGGTGCTCGCCCAGCGCAGCGGGCTCGTCCCGGTGGCGTCCTTCACGATCACGAAGCTCCGCTGGCTTCGCGACGCGGAGCCCGGCAACGCCGCGCGGGTTGCCGCCGTGGCACTGCCGCACGACTGGCTCACGTGGCGGCTGCGCGGATTCGGCCCCGACCGCCCGGACCTGGACGAGCTGACGACCGACCGGTCCGACGCATCGGGGACCGGCTACTGGAACCCGGCGACCGGCGACTACGACCGCGACCTGCTCGTCGCCGCCCTCGGCCACGACGCCGTGCTGCCGCGCGTGCTCGGTCCCGCCGACCACGTGACCGACGCCGGTGGCCGTCGTGTCGCCCCGGGCGCCGGCGACAACGCCGGAGCCGCCCTCGGTGTGGGCGCCGGGGTCGGCGACGTCGTCGTCTCGATCGGCACCTCGGGCACGGTCTTCGCCGTCAGCGAGACGCGCACGATCGACGCGACCGGAACGGTCGCCGGCTTCGCGTCCGCCGACGGCCACTTCCTGCCGCTCGTCGCGACCCTCAACGCGGCTCGCGTGCTCGACGCGATCGCGGGCCTGCTGGGAGTGGACCACGCCGAGCTGTCGCGGCTCGCCCTGGCCGCCCCGGCAGGGGCGACCGGCCTGCACCTGCAGCCCTACTTCGAAGGCGAGCGGACCCCGAACCTGCCCGACGCGACCGCGACCCTCAGCGGCATGACCCTCGCGTCCACGACGCGGGAGAACCTCGCCCGCGCCGCCGTCGAGGGGATGCTGTCAGGTCTCGCCGCCGGCCTCGACGCCGTCCGCGCGCTCGGCGTGCCGATCACGCGCGCGCTGCTCATCGGCGGAGGTGCGCAGTCCGCCGCCGTGCGCGAGGTCGCGCCGCAGGTGCTGGGGGTGCCGGTCGAGGTTCCCGAGCCCGCGGAGTACGTCGCGCTCGGTGCGGCGCGCCAGGCGGCATCCGTCCTCTGACGCGCGGCACCGCTCGAGGGGCGCACGATCTCACAGGGCGCTCATCACCGGTCGCCCTAGCCTCGAGAGCATGCCCACCCCGCTCGACGAGCAGCAGATCACGGTGTCGGCCGCGTCCCTCCGGGCGATGCGCGACGAGTTCCAGCGGTTCCTCATGGAGTACCGGTTCGGCCTGCAGGAGATCGAGACGAAGATCTCGATCCTCCGCGAGGAGTTCCACGAGACGCACGATTACAACCCCATCGAGCACGTGACGAGCCGGGTGAAATCGCCCGACAGCCTCGTCGAGAAGGTGCAGCGCAAGGGCGTCGACCCCGACTTCGACTCCATCCGCGAGCGCATCACCGACATCGCCGGCATCCGCGTCACCTGCAGCTTCGTCAGTGACGCGTACCGGCTGCTCGATCTGCTGTCGGCGCAGGACGACGTCCGGGTGCGGGAGGTCGAGGACTACATCGCCTCTCCGAAGCCCAACGGCTACAAGAGCCTCCATGCGATCGTCGAGGTGCCCGTCTTCCTCTCGACCGGGCGCGTGGACGTGCCCGTCGAAGTCCAGCTGCGGACCATCGCCATGGACTTCTGGGCCAGCCTCGAGCACAAGATCTACTACAAGTACGAGGGCGACGTCCCCGTCGACCTGCTCGCCGACCTGAAGGACGCCGCCGATACGGCCGCCGAGCTCGACACGCGCATGGAGGGCCTGCACCGCGAGATCCGCGGCGGGGGCCCCGGCCCGGGCGGACCCGCGATCCTCGTCTGATCGCCGCAGGTCGCCCGGATCCGACAGCGGCATCCGACAATGGGACGATGACGGATGCCACGACCTCCGAGATCCTCGACGCGGCCCGGGCGCGCCTGGCCGGCTCGCCGCAGGAGCGGCTGGGGGACTGGGCGTCATCGCGTCGCATCCTGGGCATCGGGCGCGCGCCCCGCATCCTGCCGGTGACCGCGGCGTGGCACGTCGGCGTCCTGCTCATCGGCGAGGACCGCGTCTTCGCCACGGGAGAGGTCCTCCGGGCCCGGCACGACGCGATCCGCGGCTACACGGCGGAGTCCCAGCGGGCGCGCTCGGACCGGGCGGCGGCGGCGCACCGCGGCGGTTTCGCCGAGGGCGAGGTGGTCCACCTCGGCTGGACGGAGCTGGACCCCGCTGCGGTCGACCGGGGCGAGGGCTCCGGCATCCTGTCCTCCGTGTCGGGCGTCCCGCAGGTGAGGTGGAGCGCCGCCGGCGCCGTCCGGCCGCTGGCCGACTACCTCGACGACATGCTCTCGCTGCGCTGACGCCGGCGGCGGATACCCTGCGAGCGACCGCCTGGCAAGGGCCCAGAGCCGGAATCTGCCGCGGGTTATGGTGAATCGACTTTGGAGGTCACATGCAGGTATGGCCAGGATCCGCATATCCACTGGGGGCGACCTTCGACGGCAGCGGGACGAACTTCGCGCTGTTCAGCGAGGGCGCAGAACGCGTCGAACTCTGTCTGTTCGACGCGGACGGCACCGAGACGCGCGTGGAGCTGCGTGACGTCGACGCATACGTGTGGCACGCGTATCTGCCCACGGTGCAGCCGGGGCAGCGCTACGGCTACCGCGTGTACGGACCGAACGATCCGACGCAGGGGCTGCGCTTCAACCCGAACAAGCTCCTGCTGGACCCCTACGCGAAGGCCGTGGACGGCCAGGTCGACTGGGGGCAGTCGGTGTTCAGCTACACCTTCGGCGATCCCGACTCGCGCAACGACGACGACTCCGCCGCCGCGATGATGAAGGGCGTCGTCGTCAACCCGTACTTCGACTGGGCGGGCGACCGCCAGCCGAAGACGCCGTACGCCGAGAGCGTGATCTACGAGGCCCACGTGAAGGGCCTCACGATGCAGCATCCCGACATCCCCGAGGAGATCCGCGGCACCTACAGCGCGATCGCCCACCCGGTGATCATCGAGCACCTCAACAAGCTCGGCGTCACCGCGCTCGAGCTGATGCCCGTGCACCAGTTCGTCAACGACTCCACGCTGCAGGAGAAGGGGCTCTCCAACTACTGGGGCTACAACACGATCGCCTTCTTCGCGCCGCAGAACACCTACTCCGCAGCCGGCGGCGTGGGGCAGCAGGTGCAGGAGTTCAAGGGGATGGTGCGGGCGCTGCACGAGGCGGGCATCGAGGTCATCCTCGACGTGGTGTACAACCACACCGCCGAGGGCAACCACATGGGCCCGACGCTCTCCATGCGAGGCATCGACAACGTCGCGTACTACCGCCTCCAGGACGACGACAAGCGGTACTACACCGACTACACCGGCACCGGGAACAGCCTCAACGTGGGGCATCCCCACACCCTGCAGCTGATCATGGATTCGCTGCGCTACTGGGTGCTCGAGATGCACGTCGACGGCTTCCGCTTCGACCTTGCATCGACGCTCGCCCGCGAGTTCTACGACGTGGACCGCCTCGCGACGTTCTTCGAGCTCGTCCAGCAGGACCCCGTGGTCTCGCAGGTCAAGCTGATCGCCGAGCCCTGGGACATCGGCCCCGGCGGCTACCAGGTGGGCAACTTCCCGCCCCAGTGGACGGAGTGGAACGGCAAGTACCGCGACACCGTCCGCGACTTCTGGCGCGGGGAGCCCGCGACCCTCGGCGAGTTCGCCTCCCGCGTGACCGGGTCGGCGGACCTCTACGAGCACTCCGGCCGCCGGCCGGTGGCGTCCATCAACTTCGTCACCGCCCACGACGGCTTCACGCTGCGCGACCTCGTGTCGTACAACGAGAAGCACAACGAGGGCAACGGCGAGGACAACAACGACGGCGAATCGCACAACCGCTCGTTCAACCACGGCGTCGAAGGTCCCACCGACGACCCCGAGATCCTGACCGTCAGGGCGCGCCAGCAGCGGAACTTCCTGGCGACGCTGCTGCTCAGCCAGGGTGTGCCGATGATCGCGCACGGCGATGAGCTCGGCCGGACGCAGAACGGCAACAACAACGGCTACGCGCAGGACAACGAGCTCACCTGGATCGACTGGGAGTCGATCGATCAGCCGCTCATCGAGTACACGTCGGTCATCACGAAGCTCCGACGCGACCACCCGACCTTCCGGCGCAGCCGATTCTTCAACGGCCGTCCGGTGCGCCGCGAGGAGGGCGCGCCCCTGCCCGACATCGCGTGGCTGCGACCCGACGGGTCGGAGATGCAGCCGGAGGACTGGGACTCGGGCTTCGGCCGTGCCGTCGGGGTGTTCCTCAACGGAGACGGCATCCGCGAGCGCGACCGTCGCGGCCAGGAGATCCACGACCGCCACTTCTTCGTCTTCTTCAACGCCGGTGACGAGGCGGTGGACTTCACGATCCCGAAGGCCCAGTTCACGTCGTCGTGGGAGGTCGTCATCGACACGTCCGGCGTCAGCACCGACGGCCCGCTCCGCGAGCCGGGCGCGCCGATCCCCGTCGGACCGAAGTCGCTCATGGTCCTCCGCGACGGGGACGAGGAGCAGCCCGAGACGGACAACTCCGTCGCGGCCTCGCTCGCCGCGGCGCTGACCGGCGCGATCGATGTCGTGCCGTCGCACGCCCCGACGCCCGAGCTGCCGCACTGACCGCCCGCCCGACGCCCCGGTCCGTATTGTCCGAGAAGAGGGATGCCGTGACCCGCATGCCACCATCGCCGTCCGTCCGCCGGCCGGTGTCCACGTACCGCCTGCAGATCCGTGCCGGGTTCGACCTCGACGCCGCCGCGGGTCTGGTCGACTACCTGCGCGAGCTCGGCGCGGACTGGGCGTACCTGTCGCCGCTGCTCCGGGCGACGAGCGGCTCGGATCACGGGTACGACGTCGTCGACCCGACCGAGGTCGACCCCGAACGGGGCGGCGCGGCGGGTCTCGACAGGTTCGCGGCGGCGGCGCGGGATGCCGGGCTCGGCATCCTGATCGACATCGTCCCGAACCATCAGGGTGTCGCGGACCCGCGGCAGAATCCCTGGTGGCACGACGTGCTCCGGCGCGGAGCGGCGTCGCCTCATGCGGCGTCGTTCGACATCAACTGGGCGCTCGGCGGGCGGCTGCGTCTTCCCGTGCTCGGCGGTGAGCTCGACGACGTCATCGCCGCCGGCGAGATCACGATCGACGCGGATGCCGGCGTCGTCCGGTACTACGAGAACGAGTGGCCGCTGGCCGACGGGTCGCTCGACGGGCTCGACCCGGCCGATGTCCGCGCCGTGCTCGACCGTCAGCACTACGAGCTGCTGTTCTGGCGCTCCGGCGATGCGCGGCTCAACTACCGGCGCTTCTTCGCCGTGACGACGCTCGCGGGGGTCCGGGTCGAGGACCCGGACGTCTTCGATGCGACGCACGCCGAGATTCTGCGCTGGGTGAGGGAGGGGCTCGCGGACGGCCTGCGCGTCGACCACCCCGACGGCCTCGCCGATCCGGGCGGCTACCTCGAGCGTCTCGCGGAGGCCACCGACGGCGCGTACGTCCTGGTGGAGAAGATCCTCGAGCACGGGGAGGATCTCCCGGCGTGGTGGGCCACCGACGGGACGACCGGCTACGACGCCATGGCGGCCCTCGACCGCGTCCTCGTCGATCCTGCCGGCGAGGCCACGCTGGCCGAGCTCGACGTCCGCCTGCGCGACGGCGACGAACCCGACTACGACGAGATCATGCACGAGGCGAAGCTGGCCTGGGCGACCGACGGGCTGCATGCGGAAGTGCTGCGGCTGGCCGCCGTCGTCCCCGCCGAGGATCGCGGCGTCGTCGCCGACGAGGCCATCTGGCTCGACGCCCTCGCCGAGATGCTGGCCGCCTTCCCCGTCTACCGGGCGTACCTGCCCGACGGAGCCGAGCACGTCGCGGCCGCCGTCGCCGCCACGCGCGCGCGTCGTCCGGAGCTCGGCGAGGCCGCGGACGCCATCGCCCGGTCGCTGATCGCGCATCCCGAGAGCGAGTTCACCCGTCGGTTCATGCAGACCACCGGCCCGGTGATGGCGAAGGGCGTCGAGGACACCACGTTCTACCGGTGGACCCGGCTCGGGTCGCTGACCGAGGTGGGCGGCGATCCCACCGAGTTCTCGCTCGATGTGCCCGGGTTCCACGCGGCATCCGTTCGCCGGCAGGCGTCCTGGCCGCACGCCATGACCTCGCTGTCGACGCACGACACCAAGCGCAGCGAGGACGTGCGCGCGCGCCTCGCGGTGCTCGCGGAGCTGCCGGAACGATGGGCGGCGACGCTGGACGACCTGCGGGCGGTCGCCTCCACGGGCGACGGTCCCTTCGACAACCTGCTCTGGCAGGCCATCGTCGGTGCGTGGCCGGCCAGCCGCGAGCGGCTGCACGCCTACGCCGAGAAGGCGTCCCGCGAAGCGGGGGACAGCACGACGTGGTCCGACCCGGACGTCGAGTTCGAGAAGCGCATGCACGCGCTGGTGGATGCCGCGTTCGGCGACGCCCGCCCCCTCGTCGAGTCGTTCGTGGCCGAGATCACGCCGCTCGGCCGCTCGAACTCGCTCGCCCTCAAGCTCCTGCAGCTCGCCGGACCCGGAGTGCCGGACGTCTACCAGGGCACCGAGCTCTGGGACCACTCGCTCGTCGATCCGGACAATCGCCGCGAGGTCGATTTTGCGGAGCGTCGCGCGCTGCTGGCACGGCTCGACGGCGGGGACCTGCCCGCGGTCGACGACTCCGGCGCCGCGAAGCTGCTCGTGGTGTCCCGGGCGCTGCGGCTGCGGCGCGACCGGCCCGACCTGTTCACGAAGTACGCGCCACTGCCCGCAGCGGGATCGGCCGCGCAGCACGCCGTCGCGTTCGATCGCGGCGGCGCGATCGCCGTCGCGACGCGGCTGCCGGCGGGACTGGCCGCGGCGGGCGGCTGGGGCGACACGGTCGTCCCGCTGCCCCCGGGGGCGTGGCGCGACGAGCTGACCGGACGCGTGAGCGTCGGATACGCGCTGCTGGCGGAGGTGCTGGCCGACTACCCGGTCGCGCTGCTGGTGACCGAGACGGGAGATCCCGAATGAGCATCGAGGTGTGGGCCCCGAACGCCGACCGCGTGCGGCTGCGGCGACCGGGTCGCGACGACCTGGCGATGACGGCCGGCGACGGCGGCTGGTGGTCCGCCGACGTGGACCTCGCCGACGGTGACGAGTACGGCTTCGTGCTCGGCGACGGCGACGACCTGCGCCCCGACCCCCGGTCGCGGCGCCAGCCCCGCGGGGTCCACGACGCGTCCGCCTGGTTCGACGCGTCCTCCTTCGCCTGGACGGATGCCGGCTGGACCGGCCGGCAGCTCGCCGGCGGGCTCATCTACGAGATGCACATCGGCACCTTCACCCCCGAGGGCACCCTCGACGCGGCGATCGGCCGCCTCGACCACCTCGTCGACATCGGCGTGACGCACGTCGAGCTGCTGCCGGTGAACTCGTTCAACGGGACGCACAACTGGGGCTACGACGGCGTCCTCTGGTCCGCCGTCCAGGAGACCTACGGCGGTCCCGCCGCCTACCAGCGCTTCGTCGACGCCGCGCACGCGGCGGGTCTCGCCGTCATCCAGGACGTCGTCTACAACCACCTCGGTCCGAGCGGCAATTACCTGCCCGAGTTCGGTCCGTACCTCCGCACCGGATCGCGCAACACGTGGGGCGACAGCCTGAACCTCGACGAGCGCGCGGTGCGCGATGTGGTGCTCGACAACGCGCTGATGTGGCTCGGCGACTTCCACGTCGACGGGCTGCGACTGGACGCGGTCCACGCCCTCCACGAGTCGGGGTCGAGCCCCGTGCACATCCTGCAGGAGATCGCCGAGGGCGCCGACGCGCTGAGCGCCCATGTGGGAAGGCCGCTGTCGCTCATCGCCGAGAGCGATCTCAACGATCCGGTGATGTTCCTGCCGCGCGAGTCCGGCGGCTACGGCCTCGCGGCCCAGTGGTCCGACGACTGGCATCACGCCGTCCACGTCGCGCTGACCGGCGAGACGGTCGGGTACTACGAGGACTTCGCGGACCCGCAGGCGCTCCCCAAGGTGTGGTCGCGCGGCTTCTACCACGACGGCACCTACTCGTCGTTCCGCGAGCGCGACCATGGTCGTCCCTTCCCCGAGCACGCGGACTCGTGGCACCTCGTCACCTACGCGCAGACGCACGACCAGGTCGGCAACCGCGCGGCCGGGGATCGGCTCAGCGCGATGCTGTCGCCGGACCGGCTCGCGATCGCCGCCGTCCTGACGCTGACCGCGCCCGGAACTCCGATGCTGTTCATGGGGGAGGAATGGGGAGCGTCCACGCCGTGGCAGTTCTTCACCTCCCACCCCGAGCCCGAGCTCGCCGAGGCGACCGCGAAGGGGCGCGTGGCGGAGTTCGTCAAGATGGGCTGGGACGAGAGCATCGTGCCGCACCCGAACGATCCCGAGACGTTCTCCCGCTCGAAGCTCGACTGGGACGAGCGTGCCGACGGTCACCACGCACGTCTGCTCGACCTGTACCGGCGGCTGGCCCGGCTGCGGCGGGAGCGCCCCGAGCTGACCGACCCGCGCACGGGAGGACACGACGCCCGCGTCATCGCCGACGGGACCGGCCGGCGGTACGAGCTGCACCGGGCGGGCGCCCGGGTGCTGGTGAACCTCTCCCCGGAGCCGTGGGAGGTGCCGGGCGGTGACGTGTGGCTCGCGACCCGCGATCCGGAGTCCGCGGGATCCCGCCTCGTTCTCGCTCCGGAGTCGGCGGTGGTGGTCGGACCGTCGCGCTAGGCGTGCGCCGGTACGGTCAACCCCGTTGCCGGCTCCGGACGCCGTGCATACCGTCGATGGCATGACGGCCACCACGACGCACCCCGGAACGCGCTCCGACATCGTCCGCCAGACGGGCGTCATCGCGGCGACCACCTTCATGCTGATCGCGGCGGCTGTCGGCGGCGGCCTGCTCGGCGGCACGCCGGTGCAGGACGTGCAGGACGGCAATCTGGCCGCGGACGCCACGGTCCTCGCGCCGGCCAGCTCGGCGTTCTCCATCTGGAGCGTCATCTACCTGTTCATGATCGCGTACACGGTGTGGCAGGCGCTGCCGTCGCAGCGGGGCAGCGAGCGTCAGCGGAGGGTCGGCTGGGTGATCGCCCTCAGCGCCGTCCTCAACGGCGGCTGGCTGCTGGCCGCGCAGTTCCTGACGCTCTTCGCCACCGTCGCCGCCATCGTCCTGCTGCTGATCACCCTGGCGGTCGCGATCCGGATCCTCGTGGTCGACCGTCCGCGGACCCTCATCGAGAGCCTTCTCACCGATGTGACCGTCGGGCTCCACCTCGGCTGGGTGTCGCTCGCGACCGTCGCCAACGTGACGGCCTGGCTGACCGCCGACGTCGCGCCGGCCTCGTGGGGCGAGGCATCGGATGCCTGGGGCATCGGCGTGCTGACGGTCGTCGCGATCATCGGGTCGGCGCTCGCCATCGGAACGCGGGGTCGACTGGCCCCGGCGCTGGCGATGGCCTGGGGGCTGACGTGGATCGGCGTCGGTCGGGCGACGGGGCAGCCGGAATCGATGCCCATCGCGATCACGGCGTGGATCGCCGCCGCCATCGTGCTGCTGGTCCCGATCGTCCTCTGGGTCGCGGGCCGGCGCGGTGAGCTGGACCTCGCCCGCCGCTGACCCGATCCGTCTGGGCGCCGGGGGTGGCTCCGTCGTCGCCGTGGAGCGAGAGCGGCTCAGAAGGTCTGGGCGAAGCGGTGGAGCAGCTTGACCGGCTCCTCGAGGTCCGCGGCGAGCACGCGGGCGGCGACGCGATCGTAGTCGTTCGCCTCGAAGTAGCCGTCGTTCCGGTAGATCGCCATGCGCTGGGTGAAGGCGACGCCGGTCGGCTCGGGATGGAACTGCGTCGCATACATCCGGTCGCCGATCCGGTATGCCTGCACCGGGCAGTCCTCGTTCGTCGCGAGCAGGACCGCTCCCTCGGGGAGGCGTGCGGTCCCCTCCTTGTGCGCCGTGAGCGCGGTGAACGTCCCCGCGAGCGCGCCGAACAGCGGATCCCGCCGACCCTCGTCGGTGAGACGGATGCCCGTCGGCCCGGTGTCCTCGGGGTAGCCGCGCGTCACGTCACCGCCGAGCGCGCGGGTCGCGACCCCGATTCCGAAGCAGGTGAACATCGCGGCGGTCTCCCCGTCGGCCGCGGCGCGCGCGACGCGGCCGAGGGCCGCTTCGATCTGCCGCTGCGGGTCGGTCTTCGCCGAGTCCGGCTCGGTGGTGTTGAACGGGCTCCCGCCGACGACGAACCCCCGCCAGCGGTCGAACGCATCGGCCGGCAGCGGCTCACGAGCGAGATCCCAGCGCTCGAGTCCGGCGCGATCGAGCTGCGTCGCGGCGAGGAACGAGCTGTACTCGCCGTCGGCGGCATCGACCTGGGGGCGCACGCAGAGGTACACGAGCGGAGCCATGCCCCGAGTCTAGTTCGGTGCCACGCGGGGTGACCCGTCCGTGTCAGCCGCGGGAGGAGTTCGCCGTGCGGCCGCGGACGATGCCCACGAAGACGTCGATGAGGTCGGTGGCGGCGTCCACCGGCCACGCGAGCGCCACCGGCGACACCGGCGCGTCGACGAGCGGGCGGTACTCGACGTCACGACGGTGGTGCAGCCGCGCGAGCGACATGGGCACGATGACGATTCCGACCCCGGACGCGACCGTGGCGATCGCCTCGCCGGTCGTGTCCACGGGGTCGAACCGGGAGGGCTCGGTCCCCGCCACCGTCAGGTGCAGGACGTCGTCGCGCGGGACGAGGAGCGCCTCGCCGGCCAGATCCGCGATCGCGAGTTCGTCCGCCGCGGTCAGATGCGAGTCGGCGGCGCACACGACGACGGGGACCTCGTCGTAGAGCGGGATGACGTGGAGTCCGTCGCGATCGAGGGGCAGGCGGACGATCGCGGCGTCCACGTCGTCCTGGCGGAGGGCGTCGCGCTGCCCGGCGACCTCCAGCGGCACCAGCTCGAGCGGCACCCGCGGCATTCGCTGCTTCCAGGTGTCGATCCACTTGCCCGGGGTGGTGCCGGGGACGGTGCCGAGCCGGAACGGTCCCGCCGGCATCGGCTCGACGGGCTGGCCGGCCTGCTGCGGCCGGGAGCGAGGCGGGGGCTTCGACGCGCCGCCCGCGCTCCGCTTCGTCGCGGGCTTCGCGCGGGCGCCCTTGCGCTGAGGTCCGCCGCGTGCCGCCATGCGATTCAGCGTAGCCGTCACCCGCACGCGCCCCACTGCCCGGCCCCGTCGCGACGTGCGAGCGACTCGGATTCCGCGAACGCGGCCGCGTGCGTCGTGTTCGGTTCGACGCGCAGCGCGGATGCGTGGCCCTCCCGCACGAGCGTTCCGTTCACGAAAACCTCGTCGGCGTTCCAGGCGTAGCGCAGGAGCCGTCCGTATCGGTCCGTCTCCTCACGATCGGTTGCGGCCCACACGGTCGACCCCTCGGGCAGCAGCTCGCGCAGCCGGTCGCGGGCGGCATCCGCCCCGCACTCCGGCGCGGGCGTCCCCTCAGGGGTGTCGATGCCGATCAGGCGGATGCGGACCGGTTCGGCGTCGCCCCGGCGTGCTTCGAGGGTGTCGCCGTCGAAGACATGAGTGACGGTGAAAGGCGTCGCGTCGGCCGGAAGTTCTGCGGCCGCAGGCGTCGTCGCCGACGGCGGCGCGAGGTCGGATGCCAGCAGCATCCAGATCCCCGCGGCCACGAGCACCGCGGCGGCGCCGAGCAGGAAGCGGCGAAGCGTCATCGGTCGAGGCTGTCCGTCGCCGCCGCCGGCGGCGCGGGCGGCGTCCACGCGCCCTCGGGACGGACGGCTGCCGTGATCCGCCGGCTGATCTCGCGCAGCTGGCGCCGCTGCGATCCGGTGAGTCGGTCGAGGACGAGGTCGTGGACGAGCTGCGCATGCCCGGGAGCGGCCCGTTCGACCGCGTCCCGACCGGGCCCGGTGAGGATCGCGAGGGTGTACCGGCCGTCGCGCGCATCCGGCTCGCGCCGCATGAGGCCCCGATCCTCGAGCCGCGTCGCCGCCCGGGACAGGCGCGAGAGCGTGCTGTTGGCGTATCCGGCCAGCACGCTCAGGCGCAGCGTCCGGTCCGGCGCGTGCGAGAGGGCGTAGAGGATGCCGTACTCGAAATGCGTCAGCTGCGAGTCGCGCTGCAGCTGGGCGTCGAGCGCCGCCGGGAGCCATTCCAGCACGGTCGCCAGCGCGGACCAGGTCTCGAGGTCTTCTCCGTCGAGTGCCGGGAGCGGGTGGGCATCCGTCATCCCTTCACTGTACTGCCGGGCTGATTGACTTGCGTAGGAAAGTCATCCCCCGTAGCGTTCCCGTGGTCACACCTCGGGAACGGGACAGAGAGAGAGCGGTCATGGATCTGGAGCTGCGCGGCAAGCGGGCATTCATCAGCGGGTCGACGCGCGGCATCGGCCGGGCGATCGCGGCGGAGCTGCTGCGCGAGGGCGCATCGGTCGTCATCAACGGGCGAACCGACGCGGGCGTCCGTCGCGCCGTCGAGGAATTGGCCGCGGACGCACCGGACGCCGACGTCACCGGGTACGCCGCCGATTTCGCGGATCCCGCCGACGTCGCCCGCCTCGTCGGCGAGGTGGGGGAGCTGGACATCCTCGTGAACAACGTGGGGGTCTTCGACGTCGCGCCGTTCGCCGAGATCAGCGACGAGGAGTGGCAGCGGTACTTCGAGGTGAACGTCATGAGCGGCGTCCGGCTGTCGCGCGCCGCGCTGCCCGGCATGCTCGCGCGGGGGCACGGCAGGATCATCTTCGTCGCGAGCGAGTCCGGCGTGAACGTCCCCGCGGACATGACGCACTACGGGATGACCAAGGCCGGCATGCTGGCGCTCGGCAACGGCCTGTCCAAGCTGACACGGGGCACCGGGGTCACGGTGAACAGCGTCCTGGGCGGGCCGACGTATTCCGACGGCGTCGCGCGGGCGATCGAGGAGATCGCGCGGGCGCAGGGGATGCCGGCGGCCGATCTCCGGGCTCACATCGTCGCCGGCAATGCCACCTCGCTGCTGCAGCGCTTCATCGAGCCGGCCGAGATCGCCGGCATGGTGGTGTATCTCGCCGGCGCGCGTGCGTCGGCCACGAACGGAGCGGCGCTCCGTGCCGACGGCGGAACGCTCCCGACAGTCACGTGAGAGTGTGATGCCCCGCGGTCGGCCTCACCGGCCGCGGGCGCATCATCGTGCGGTGCCGCTCAGGCGGCCAGGCGGAGCCCGCGACGGTCCGTCGCGATGCGCTCCCCGTCGCCGACGCTCTCGTCGTCGCCGATGAGGGACTCGCCCGCCACCCGGGCGCCGGCGCCGATGAACGTCCGCACCCCGATCTTCGCGCCGGGGCCGATGGCGGCGCCCGGTCCGATGTGCGCGTGGGGGGCGATCTCGGCGTTCGGTCCGATGACGGCGTCCGGTTCGACCCAGACGCCGCGGCCGATGTGCGCGCCGGCGGCGACCTGCGCGCCGGGCTCGACGTAGGCACCGGCCTCGACCAGTGCGCTGGGGTGAACCTTGGCTCCGTGCGCGATCAAGCCCCGCCCGTTGATGTGCTTGCGATAGCGCAGCGT
The DNA here is from genome assembly GCF_047246565.1 of Microbacterium pasadenense. Lineage (NCBI taxonomy): Bacteria > Bacillati > Actinomycetota > Actinomycetes > Micrococcales > Microbacteriaceae > Microbacterium > Microbacterium pasadenense. The sequence continues at coordinate 678,237 of NZ_JBFOKN010000001.1, forward strand.
CTCGCCTCGGTCGTTCTCGATGTCGATGTAGTTCTTGCCCACGAATCCTCCTTGGCGGATACAACGCGCCGGGACACATTTCATTCCCTTGAATGACCTGGAAACACGGGGTTGACCGGAGCTTTGTAGGGTGTATCGGTGACCGTCGCCGACCCCATCGACCCCGCCGCCCCCGAGACCGGGCCATCCCTCGTCTTCGAGCAGAAAGCGGCGCCCCATTCGTGGCTCGACGACGTCGTGGGGCTCGCGACGGGCACGTTCACGGTGGCGCTCGGGCTGTTCCTGCTTCACCTCAGCACCGCCGTCACCGGCGGCACGGCGGGTCTCTCCCTCCTGCTCGGCTACGCGGTCGGCTGGCCGTTCTGGGTGCTGTTCACGGCGGTCAACCTGCCGTTCGCCGTCCTGGCCGTCTGGAAGCGCGGCGTCGACTTCGCCGTCCGCACGCTCGTCTGCATCGCGGCGGTGTCAGCCTTCTCAGTGGTGATCGAGCGGTTCTTCCGGGTCGAGTACCTCGACCCGATCTTCGGGACCGTCGCCGGCAACCTCCTGGCGGGCATCGGGCTGCTCATCGTCTTCCGTCACGGGGCGAGCCTGGGCGGCATCAATGTGGTCGCCCTGGTGATCCAGGACGCGACGGGCATCCGGGTCGGCTGGTCGATGATGGTGTTCGACCTCCTCATCATCCTGCTGGCACTCCTGGTGGTGCCGTGGCCGAACGTCCTCCTCAGCGCGGGGGGCGCGGTGCTCCTGAACCTGGTGCTGGCGCTCAATCACCGGCCGGGGCGGTACATCGGGCACTGACCGCCGTCAGGGTTGACAGACGGGGCACCAGAAGACGACGCGCTCACTCGTGGCGCGCGCGCCGAGCTCCGCCTTCCGGATGACCGTGCCGCACCGCCGGCACGGCTTGTTCTCGCGCCCGTAGACCCAGGTCTGCCGGCCGGGGCGCGCGTCGCCGGTGAACGTGCGGCCGGCCCGATCCCGGTTCGCCCGGATCATCCGCGTCCCCGTCTCGATGATCGCCGCGGCGTCGACCTCGGCGGCGAGGGCGGTGGGACGGATGCCGCGCACGAAGAGCAGCTCATTCGCGTACTCGTTGCCGAAACCGGCGACGTTCCGCTGGTCGAGCAGCGCGACGTGGATCGCCCGGTCATCCGCGCCGACGCGGCGGGCCGCCTCGCTCGCGTCCCAGTCGTCGGCGAGGGGATCGGGGCCGAGGTGTCCCACGACCCGGTCCTCCTCGGCCGTCGGCAGCACCTCGACCATCGCGAGCTCGAAGCCGACGGCATCCGCCGCCGCCGTCCCGACGATCGCCCGGGCCTGGAAGGCGGGCGCGCGCCACTTCTCACCGGGTCGGTACACGTGCCAGCGGCCCTCCATCTTGAGGTGCGAGTGCAGCGTGTAGTCGCCGGCTCGCAGCAGGAGGTGCTTGCCGCGGGGAACGACGGCGCCGACGGTCTCGCCGCGGAGGTCTGCGACGGCGCTGCGCGGAACGCGGACCTCGAAGCGCGTCACCTCGTGGCCCGCGAGGGCATCGTGGAGGCGACGCGCGGTGCGGAAGACGGTGTCGCCCTCAGGCACGCTGCGGCTCCCGTGCCCCGCGCCGCAGCGTCAGCCCGCGCGGGGATTCGACGAAGCCGGCGTCGCGGAGCGCCCGCCCGGCGGTCGTCGTGTAGACGAACTCGCCGCTGACCTGCTCGATCGTGAGGGTGTCGAGGCGTCGGGTGCGGGCGGTCTCGACGAGGCTGCGTGCGGCGGCCGCGAGGAGGTCCTCGTCGTCCGTGAACGCCAGGGCCGTCCGCCCGCCGCGTTCCAGGTACAGGATGAGCGCTCCGTCGACGAGCACGACGAGCCCGCCGGCCTTGCGGCCGGGGCGGTGGTTCACGCCCTCCAGTGCCGGCCAGTTCAGGGCGGCACCGTAGGGGTTGGCCGGATCCGTCGCCGCGAGGGTGCGGGCGAGCAGCGGAGCGGGCTCCGGGACCGAGGCGAACTCGCGGAGCCGGTCGACGGTGGCGGAGGTCGCGAACTGCGCCGCGCCGAGCTTCTCGATGAAGTACCCGCGACGGCAGTGCCCGGCATCCTCGAACCCGGCCAGGACGCGGTAGGTCTGCGCGAAGCCGCCGGGCACGCCCTCGGACTGCACGGAGCCGCGCGTGACGACCCCGTACCGCTCGAGCAGCAGGCTGGCCGTCGCGGTGGCGCGGAGGGCGGCGTCGTCGTCGGGCTGCGGCAGCAGCGACCAGCGGCCGCCCACCAGCGCCGGCCGCTGCGGAGCGGCCTTGCCGGTCGGCGCCAGCGGCGTGCCGCGGAACATGCGGGTGCGCGGCGTCCGCCGCGTGACGCGATGCGCCTGCGACCCGCCGCCGAGCAGGCTGCGGACGGGGGCGAAGGTGTCGTTCGTGACGCGGCCCGACCAGGTCAGGTTCCACAGCGCGTCGATCACCGACTGCTCGCTGGGTCCGTCGATCATGCCGACGAGCTGGGCGGCGAAGTACGCGCCGCCGGCGCCCAGCGCGTCGAGGATCGACTGTTCGAACGGCGTCGGCTCGTCCTCGGGGACCTGCAGCGTCAGGGTCGCGGCATCGGCGGGGTGGAGCGCGATCCAGCCGTCCCGGCCGGGGAGAGATCCGTGTCCGGACCAGAGCACCTCACCCGTCGCGGTGAGTTCGTCGAGGAGCGCGGGTGAGTAGTCCCGCACGCGCGAGGGCAGGATGAGCGATTCCCAGGCGCTGGCCGGGAGCGGCACGCCCGCCAGCTGCTCGACGACCGCGAGGACGCCGTCGACGCCCTCGAGCGGTCGGGTCAGATGCTGCCAGACGGGCAGGAAGCGGGCGAGCGCCTCGGGCGCGACGGGTTCGACGCTGCCGCGGATGGCGGCGAGCGAGCGCATCCGGAGCCGCCGCATCACCTCGCTGTCGCACCACTCGAGGTCGTCGCTGCGGTCTGATCGCTCGGGCAGGAAGAAGCCGCTGGTCAGCCGGCCCTGCGCCTCGAGTCGCTGCAGGGTCTGCCGCACGACCGCTCCGCCGACACCGAGGCGCGCTGCGACCGCCGAGGTCCGGAACGGCCCGTGCGTCCGCGCGTGGCGCGCGACGAGGTCGGCGAGCGGATCGGCGACGGGCTCGAGGAAGGCGGTCGGGATGCCGACGGGCAGGGCGGCTCCGAGGGCGTCGCGCAGGCGGCCGGCGTCCTCGATCCCGGCGACGCGCGGCACTCCGCCGATCGTCACCCGGATGGCGCGTCGGGCATCGATGAGCTGATCGAGCAGCGCCTGCGCTTCGGCCTCGGTGGCGCTGGCCGTCGCGGGCGCTCGCGCTCCGTCCTCCGGCGCGTCCTCACCGACCGGGAGCGTGTCGCCCGCCGCGGGAACGGAGGCGGCATCCAGGCGGTCGGCGACCTCGGCGGCGTCCAGCGGTCCGAGCAGGCGCAGCAGATCGGCGACGCCCTCGAGGCCGCGGACGCGACGCGTCGGGTCGAGTCGCTGCACCTCGCGCTCGTACTGCTCGATGACGCCCGGATCGAGCAGCTCGCGCATCTCGATCTTCCCCAGCAGCTCGCTCAGCAGGGCCGGGTCGACCGACAGCGCGGCCGCTCGGCGCTCCGCGAGCGGCGAGTCGCCTTCGTACATGAACGCCCCGACGTAGCCGAAGAGCAGGTCGCGGGCGTAGGGCGAGGGCGAGCTCGTCGTGGTCTCGACGAGTCGGATGCGGCGGTCGCCGATCGCACGTGCCAGACGCAGCAGCGCCGGGAGGTCGTAGACGTCCTGCAGCACCTCCCGCAGAGTCTCGAGGATGATCGGGAAGGTGGGATGCTCCTTCGCGACCTCGAGCAGCTGCGCCGAGCGCTGGCGCTGCTGCCACAGCGGCGACCGCTTGTTGGGGTTCAGCCGGGGGAGCAGCAGCGCACGCGCCGCGCACTCGCGGAACCGCGATGCGAACAGGGCCGAGCCGCCCACCTCGTCGGTGACGAGCTGCTCGAGCTCGTCGGGATCGAAGACGAAGAGCTCCGCTCCGGGCGGCTCGGCATCCGTGTCCGGCACCCGGGCGATGATGCCGTCGTCACTCGCGACGGCGGCGCCCTCGACGCCGAGCCGCTCGCGGATGCGGGCGTTGACCGCCAGGGCCCACGGCGCGTGCACGTGCATGCCGTACGGGGAATGCAGGATCACCCGCCAGTCGCCGACCTCGTCGCGGGATCGCTCGACGGTGAGCGTCTTGTCGGTCGGCAGGCTGCCGGTCGCCTCGCGCTGCTCGCCGAGATAGGCGAGGAGGTTGCCGATCGCGTTGTCATCGAGGCCGGACTCCTGCAGTCGTGCCGTGGCCTTCGCGGGCGTCGCGGACGCGAGCTCGCGCGAGAACTTCCCGAGCGCCTCGCCCAGCTCGGCCGGCCGGCCCAGCCCGTCGCCGTGCCAGAACGGCAGCTTGCCGGGCTGGCCGTACGCCGGCAGGACGTTCACGCGGTCGTGCGTGATCTCGACGATGCGCCAGCTCGTGGTCCCGAGGGTGAAGACGTCGCCCACCCGCGACTCGTACACCATCTCCTCGTCGAGCTCGCCGACGCGGGCGTTGCGGGTCTCGCCCGAGATGAAGACGCCGAACAGGCCACGGTCCGGGATCGTGCCGCCGCTCGTGACCGCGATCCGCTGCGCGCCGGGACGGCCGGTGAGCGTGCCGTCGTCGCGGTCCCAGATGACCCGCGGGCGGAGCTCGGCGAACGCATCCGAGGGGTAGCGGCCGGCCAGCAGGTCGAGCGTCGCCTCGTAGGCGGAACGGGGGAGGGAGCGGAAGGGTGCCGACCGCTTCACGGTGTCGAACCAGGCCTCCACCTCGATGGTGCCCGTCGCGCACGCGGCGATGGTCTGCTGGGCGAGGATGTCGAGCGGGTTCTGCGGCACCGAGATCGCCTCGATCTGGCCCGCCAGCATCCGTTCGGTGACCACGGCCGTGTGCAGCACGTCACCGCGGTGCTTCGGGAACAGGGCCGCCCGGCTCACCTCGCCGACCTGGTGCCCGGCCCGGCCGACGCGCTGCAGGCCGGACGCCGCCGAGGGCGGCGCTTCGACCTGGATGACGAGGTCCACGGCTCCCATGTCGATGCCGAGCTCGAGGCTGCTGGTCGCGACCACGCACCGCAGCGCGCCGGACTTCAGCTCGTCCTCGACCTGCGCCCGCTGCTCCTTCGACACCGAGCCGTGGTGCGCCTTCGCGAGGATCGCCGCCACGCCGGCCGAGGCCCCCGCCTGCGCCATCATGGCCGCCGGGACCGTGGGGTCGGGGACGTCGATCCCGACACGCTCGGCATAGATCTCGTTGAGCCGGCCGGTCAGCCGCTCCGCGAGCCGCCTCGAGTTCGAGAAGACGATCGTCGACCGGTGCGCGAGGATGCGGTCGACGATCGCCTCTTCGACGTGCGGCCACACGGATCCCGTCATCTCGGACGACTGCGGCGGCGTGTACCAGTTGTCGCCGTCCCCGTCCCCGTCGTCGTCGTCCGGGCCGGCTGCGGGCTCACCGGGCTCGTCGGCGGCGCCGGGCGGCGGGGGCGGGTTGGTGAGGTCGTCGATGGGCACCACGACCGACAGATCGAACGCCTTCGTCGCGCGGGGCGCGACGATGTCGACGGGAGCAGCGCCGCCGAGGAAGCGGGCCACCTCGTCGATGGGCCGCACCGTCGCGGACAAGCCGATCCGCTGCGCCGGCGCGTCGAGCAGCGCGTCGAGCCGCTCGAGGCTGACGGCCAGATGCGCACCGCGCTTGGTCGCCGCCACGGCGTGCACCTCGTCGACGATGACCGTGTGGATGCCGCGCAGGGTCTCGGCCGCCTGCGAGGTGAGCATCAGGTACAGCGACTCGGGCGTCGTGATGAGGATGTCGGGCGGATCGGTGAGGAGCCGCCGGCGGTCGGCGGCCGGCGTGTCACCCGAACGGACTCCGACGGTGACGTCCGGCGCCGCGAGGCCGAGCCGGCGCGCGGACTGCCCGATGCCGACGAGGGGCGAGCGGAGGTTGCGCTCGACGTCGACGCCGAGCGCCTTGAGGGGCGAGACGTACAGGACGCGGGTGCGGGGAGACCCGGCATCCGCTTTCTTCTTCGTCCGCGTGCCCTCGAACGCGGGAGCGGGCGCGGCGGCCCTGTCGCGGAAGATGCGGTCGAGCGCCCAGAGGAACGCCGACAGCGTCTTGCCGGAGCCGGTCGGCGCGACGACGAGGGCATGCCTGCCCGCCGAGATCGTCTTCCACGCGCCGGACTGGGCGTCGGTCGGCGCCGCGAAGGCGCCACGGAACCAGTCCTGGGTCGCAGGACTGAACCGTTCGAGGACGTCGGCCATCACCTCATTGTCGCAAGGGCCTCCGACATCGCGGAGGCCCTTGCGACAGGGGCCCTCGGTGGCGCAGGACGCGATCTCATCTCTCGACCAGCACGCCGTCCCGCAGCTCCAGCGTCAGGTCCGGTTCCACCCGCTGCAGGAAGCCGTCGTCGTGGCTGACCACCAGGACGGCGCCGCGATACGCGCCGATCGCCGCCACGAGCTGGTCGACGGTGTCGAGGTCGAGGTTGTTGGTCGGCTCGTCGAGCACGAGCAGCTGCGGCGGCGGGTCGGCGAGGAGGACGCGTGCCAGCGCGACGCGGAACCGTTCCCCGCCGGACAGCGCCGAGACCGGACGCCCCACCGCATCGCCGCGGACGAGGAAGCGGGCGAGCCGGTTCCGCAGCTCCACGTCGCCGACGCCGGGCGCCGCCGCCCGGATGGTCGCCAGCACGGACGCCCCGTCGTCGAGCCCGTCCACCCGCTGCGACAGGTAGCCGATCCGGTCGGTGTGCGCCTCGGCGCGAACGCCGTCCAGGGCGAACGCGCCGTCGCCGCGCGCTGCGGTGCCCGCGGTGGCCGATCGACCGGGGAACGTGCCGGCCGGGTCGACCAGTCGCTCCACCAGCGTCGTCTTGCCCGCTCCGTTCGGCCCGATGAGGGCGACCCGTTCGGGGCCCTGCACGGTCCACGAGCGGTCTGCGTCGCCGAGCGTGGCGATGCGGCGCCCTGCCGCGACGCCCGGGTCGGGCAGGTCGATCCGCACCGAGCGGTCGTCGCGCACGCGGTGCCCGGCCGCGTCGAGAGCAGCGCGAGCGGCATCCACCTTCTCGATCGCCTCGCCGCGGACCCGTCCGGCGGAGACCTGCGCGGCGCGCTTCTTGGCGTTCATGATGATTCCCGGCTCGCGCTTCTGCGCCGACGCCTTCGCCCCGATCGCCTTGCGGGTGGCGAGCATCGACTCGACCTGCTCCCGGTCGCGCTTCTCGCGGCGCAGCGCCTGCCGCGCCGCCGTCTCGGCCTGCGCGGCGGCGGCCTGCTCGGCGTCGAGCCACGCCTGCCACGCGGCGTACGGCCCGCCGAACACGGAGAGCTCGCTGCCGTACAGCTCGGCGGTGTCGTCCATCTTGTCGAGCAGGGTCGTGTCGTGACTGACCACGATCAGCGTGCCCCGCCAGGAGGCGACGAGCTCGTGCACGCCCCGGCGCGCGTCGCGGTCGAGGTTGTTCGTCGGCTCGTCGAGCAGGGCGATGTCGGATCCGCGGAGCCGGACCCCGACGAGGGCGGCCAGCACCGCTTCGCCGCCGGACAGCTCTCCCACGCGCCGGTCGAGGGCGCCCGGCGGCAGGCCGGCTTCGGCGAGCGCCGCCGTGGCGCGCGCCTCGATGTCCCAGTCGTCGCCGACCGTGTCGAAGTGCCGCTCGTGGACGTCGCCGCGTTCGATCGCTCGGACGGCGTCGAGCACCGCGGCGATGCCGAGCACGTCGGCGATCCGTCGATCCGTGTCGAGCGTCAGCTGCTGCGGGAGCAGGTCGACCCGTCCGGCGCGGGTGATCGCCCCGGACGTCGGTTCGAGCGTGCCGGCGATGAGCCGCAACAGTGTGGACTTGCCGGAGCCGTTGCGACCGACGAGACCGGTCCGGCCGGCGCCGAAGGCTCCGGTGACGTCCCGCAGCGCGGCGGTGCCGTCCGGCCAGGTGAAGGTGAGGCGGTCGAGGACGACCGCGGGTACGAGGGTGGTGGGCATGAGCGCCTCCCTGTCGTCAGGGTGCGCGGACGCGTGCTCCGCCGTCCGGTCCGCAGCGATCGATGCGGCCGTGCCGTGCGGCGACGGACGCGAGCACAGCGGGCGAGGAGGCGACGGTCCGCGCTGGTCGGTGAACGGATCACCGGGCGGACCGTCGGAATCGTCCTCGGAGAGGGTCGACGGCTCAGCGCGGGATCACAGCGCGATCGCGTCGAATGCCTTCAACGGCTCTTCCTCACACTCGGGACAGGACTCCGCCATGCTAGCGGGCCACGAGGACGGATGCCAGGGCCGCCGGACCGGCGACGCGTGCGCCGCCCCGGCGACCCGGGACGGCGCACGACCGCTCGGTGCTGTTCAGGCGTGCTGCCGGACCCACCTGTTCTCGTCGCCGGTCCAGCGGTTCACGGGGGTCGATCGGCCGGAGGCCTCCTCGTACATGCGGGCGAACGCCGGGGCGAACGCGTCGTTCACGCGATCGAGCCGGTCCTGCTCCTCCCGGATGCCCGGCATCTCGGCGCGGAAGGCGGCGATCACCGCGTTCTCGTCGATCTGTGTGAGGCGGCCGTCCTCGACGGTCGTGACGCCGTCGACCATGACCCGCACGATGGACGAGCCGTTCTCGCTGTACACCAGGTGGTTCTCGAGCCGGTTCGTGGGCAGGAAGGCGAGCGTCTCGGTGTCGAACATCACGAGATCCGCCCGCTTGCCGACCTCGATGGAGCCGATGGATCCGTCCAGCACGCCGCTGCGCGCCCCGCCGATCGTGGCCGCGCGCAGCACTTCGTCGACCGTCGACCAGCGGGTGTGGTCGGGTTCGGTCACCTTGTGGAGGAGCGCCGCGGTCTTCATGACCTCCATCAGCCGCGGCGTGTCGCTGGAGGAGCAGCCGTCGGTGCCGAGCCCGAGGTTCACACCGGCGTCCTGGTACGCCCGCCACGGCAGGATTCCCGACCCGAGCTTCAGGTTGGAGATCGCGTTGTGCGACACCGAGACGCCGTGCCGCGAGATGCGCTCGATGTCCTCATCCGTCACCCAGATGCCGTGCGCGAAGGTGGTCCGCGGGCTCATCGCACCGAGTTCATCCAGATGCTGCACGAGCGTGCGCCCGCCGTACAGCTCGTCGCCCGTCACCGCCTGGGTCTTCGTCTCGAGGACGTGGATGTGCACCTCGGCGTCGAATTCGGCTGCCAGCTCCGTTGCGCCCACGAGCAGATCATCGGTGCACCGCTGCGGGCCTGACGGCGCGAGCATGTAACGGATGCGGCCGTTCGCGGTGTCGTGATGGCGGGCGAACGCCTGACGGGAGTAGTCGAGGTATCCCTCGGCCGTCAGCGTCGGTTCGGCGCGGACGCGCCGGACCAGCTCGTCCGGCAGCCAGTCCGTGACGAACGGCACCGTGTCGACGAACGGGCGGTTGATGACGTGGCCCGAGACGTTGGCGCGGATGCCGATGTCCGCGTACGCGCCGGTCACCGCGGCGAGCTGGTCGAGGTCCTGCCCCGGGGTCTCGAGCACGTCGTCGATGAGGGTCGTCACCCCGTTCTTCATCGACTCCATCGCGAACATGAGGGTGCGCAGCCGGATCAGATCCGGGCTCGTCCGCCCGCCCCCCAGGATCGGGTACGCGTACAGCATCCACAGTTCGAGCGGCATGTTGTCGTAGCGGCCCTTGTAGAGGTACTCCCACGAATGGGTGTGCGCGTTGACGAAGCCGGGAGTGACGAGCGTGTCCGTGCCGTCGATCACCTCCTCGCCCGGCAGCGCTGCGAGGTTCGGGCCGATCTCCGTGAACGCGCCGTCGGCGATGCGCAGGTCGAGGCGGGTGGGGGTCGATCCGGTGGCGGTATCCATCGTGATCACCTGGGCGCCGCGGATGAGGGTGCGCGTCATGCTCAGACTCCCGTCGAGGTCGGGACGTACGACACCGGCTCGGATTCCTCCGCTGCCGGTTCGACCATGTCGACCGTCGGGCGCAGCGCACGGGCGATCAGGTGGCAGATCGGCGTGGCCACGATGGCGACCAGGACGCCCTGGACGGCGGGGCTGCCGATGCCGGTGACGGCACCGAATGCCGCGGCCGCCGTGCCGAGCAGGTAGCCCGCGACGCCGGGCCAGATGACGGCACCGACGCGGGTGACATCCGTGCCGGGATCGCGTCCCTTCCAGACGAACAGGAAGGTGCCGATGATGACGCCGCCCAAGGGCGGGATGACGGTGCCGAGGGTGATGAGGAAGCCGCTGATCGCATCGGCGACACCGCTGGCGGCGAGGATGATCCCGACAACGACGCCGCCGACCACGAACGGCCGCTTGTCGTTCTTGTCGAGCAGTTCGGCGCCCGCGACCCCGAAGGCGTACGCGGCGTTGTCGTTCGTCGTCCAGAGGTTGAAGGTGAGCATGAGGACGCCGATGATGGCGAGCCCCATTGTGAACAGCAGGGCCGTGAAGTCGGCCTCGCCGAAGGCGATGGCGCCGACGCCGCCGAACACGAGCATCGAGGTCTCGATGACGATGAGCACGCCGAAGCAGACGAGGAAGGCCGTGCGCGCGCTCGTCGCGAAGCGCGTCCAGTTGCCGATCTGGGTCCCGCCGGAGATGAACGTGCCGATCATCAGGGTGAGGGCGAGCCCCACGGGCACCGACCCGTCACCGGTCGTGCCGAGCATCTCTCCCCAGCCGCCGACCTCGTCGACGGAGGTGACGGTGATCCACACGCAGAGGGCGAACATCAGCGGCACCGAGACCCACGAGAGGATCTCGATCCCCTTGAAGCCCCAGTACGCGGTGGTCGCCATGAGCAGACCGCCGAAGATCGCGAGCGGCCACGACACCTCCCACCCCAGCGCCGATGCCAGCAGGTCGGCGAAGATGCCCACCGTGATGCCGTACCAGCCGATCTGGGTGCCGCCCAGGACCAGAGACGCCCACTTTCCGCCCACCCGACCGAGTGCCAGGCGCGCCATGAGGACGGTCGACAGGCCGGTGCGCGCGCTCGCAGCGCCGAGGGTCGCGACGTAGAACGCGAGGATGAGGGAGGCGAGCATGGACAGCCCGAGGAAGGCCGAGAAGCCGAAGGCGCCGGCGACCTGTCCGCCCGTCACCATCGTCGGCGTGAAGAAGATGAAGCCGGCGACGACGACCAGGATGGCGAACCATCCCTTTCGGGCTCCACGCGGGACGCGGGTGAGCGGGTAGTCGCGGTCGATGTGTGCCGTGGTCTGAGCCGGCTCGGTTGCCGGTGAGGTCGGGGTCATGGCGCTCCTTTCCGAGTGCTTGCCATCACAGCCCCGGATTGTTTCCGTTCCATTGCGCGGCCCCGAGGAGTGGAGGCGGTCACAGAGGTGGCGCACCATCGGTGTGGAAACCTCCACTGCGGCGAAACCGTCGCGACACGGCGGGGAAACAGGACCGTCCTATCGTGGCCGGATGAGCGGCGGCGGCGACATCGGAACGGCCGACCCCGACGTGCTGCGGGTCGCTGATCTGCTGTCGTGGGAGCATCCCCGCATGGAGCTGGCGGGCCGGGCCGTCGGACTCGACCGCGCCGTCCGTTGGGCGCTGCCCACCGATCTCCTCGACCCCGCTCCCTACCTCCGCGGCGGCGAGCTCGTGCTCACGTCGGGGATCTCCATGCGCGACCCGACGAGTCAGCAGCGCTTCGTCGACGCCGTCAGCCCGACGAGGCCGGCCGCGATCGGATATGCGCTCGGGGTCGTCCCCGGACCCGTCCCACCGGCCCTCGTCGCCACGGCGAACGCGCGGGGCATCGCGGTGCTCTCGGTGCCCGCCGACGTCGCTTTCGTCGAGATCACGCAGCGCATCGCGGTGGAGCAACAGCGACACGATGCCGAAGAGCTCGCACGGGAGGCGACCGGATCGCTGCTGGACATGGTCCGTCGCGGTCACGCGAGTCCGATTGTGCTCCGCGACGCGGTGACGACCGGACTCGGCCGGGCCGCCTCGATGTGGGTGGTCGCCGCTCGTGGCAGAGTCATCCGTCCCCCCGGTGCCGCGGTGGTGGGTACGACCTCGGGGATGTCGATCGCCCTCGTCGCCGCCGGGATCACGCCGGAACCGCCGAGCGAGCTGCTCGGCCCGGACGTCGGCTGGAGCGGCCCCATCGAACTTCCGGGTCTGCCCGGCGCGCTGCGGGAGGCCGTGGCGGCGGCCCGGCTCGCGGCGAAGGACAGGAGCGCCCGCGGCCCCCGCGATCTGGCCACGTGGGAAGGGCTGATCGAGCGGCTGACGCCTGAGCAGCTCACCCCGTTCCGGGATCGCGTCCTCGCCCCGCTGCGCGACTACGACGCTCGTCACCGGACGACGCTGGTGGCGACCCTCGAGCGACTCTGCCACCATGACGGCTCGGTTCAGCTCGCCGCTGAGGACCTCTTCGTCCACGTCAACACGGTGCGCAAGCGCGTCGACAGGATCGAGGCGCTGACCGGCCTGAGCCCGCTCGAAGCCCGCGGTCGGGCCGCGCTGCTCGTCGCACTCGCCGCCCGGGACCGTTGAGCATCCGCAGCGTCGGAGGAGGCGACACCGCGCGTCCGGGCTAGGCTCGAGGTTTTACCCACCCCCGTCGGGAGGAGCAGCCATGTCCGACAACCGCTCTGAGATCTGGATGACCGAAGCCGCGCTCGCCGCCCTGCAGGAGGAGCTCGCGCGTCTCGAGGCGGCGCCCCAGGAGGAAGCGGCGCCGCGACTGGTCGAGGTGCGCGACCTCATCCGCCGCGCGGAGACGGGCGCCAAGCCCGACGACGGCCTCGTGGAACCGGGGATGACGGTGACGGTCCGCTTCGCGGGCGACGACCAGGCCGAGACGTTCCTGCTCGGCGAGCGTGCCCTGTTCCAGACGGTCGGCGATACGGAGCTCGACGTCTACTCGCCGGAGTCGCCGCTCGGCGGTGCGCTCCTCGGCCATCACGTGGGCGACACGGTCCGCTACACGGCGCCGAACGGGCGCGAGCTCGAGGTCACGGTCGTCGCCGCGGCGCCGTTCGCCTGACCGCCCGCGTCAGGCGCCTTTCGGCGTCAGCTGCTTCTCGAGGAAGACCCTCACGTCGTGCAGCTCCTCCGCCGAGACGGCGTGGGCGAGGTCGGGGTAGACCCGGCCGCTGAGCTCGACGTGGTCGGGGAGCCACTGCGCGGTGTGCTCGACGAAGCGCGGCGAGACGACCTCGTCCCGCGCGCCGCGCCCCCAGAACACGGGAGGTCTCGCCTCGGCGAGATCGGCGTCGGTCGGCAGCGGTTCGGGGAAGGCGTATCCGGCGAGGTTCACGGCGAAGGCGATGTCGGCCGGCCGGGTGCGGAGCGCCTCCAGCGCGATCACTCCGCCCTGCGAGAACCCCAGCAGGCCGATCAGCGGCGCATCGCCGCGCACCGCATCGAGCCACTCGAGCACGGCACCCGTCGAGGCGCGCACCTCGGCGGGGTCGCGGCTCTGCACGCCGTCGATCGTGAACCACGAGTGCCCGGGCAGCGGGAAGCGCGGCGCGAACGGCGCCCGGACGGATGCCACGACGAACGCGTCGGGAAGGTGCGGCGTCAGCCCGAACAGGTCCTCCTCGGTGGACCCGTAGCCGTGCAGCATGACCAGGAGCGGCCGTCCGGCTCGCTCGGACTCGGGCGCGGACCAGAGGGCGACGTCGGGATCGAGGACGGTCATGGCACCCATCCTGCCCCAGCGTTCCGTCACCGTCAGGGGTGCCGGCTCCCCGGGTCCCGCGGTGCTGCGGCATCCGCTCGGGTATACATGGAGGCATGGCCGTCCGCACCCCCGATCCTGAACCGAACGATCGCGACGACGACGAGACCCCGCGGGATCCGCTGCGTGATCTGGGCTCCTCGTATCACCGGAGCGCCGGCGGGGGCGACGCCGGCGCCGGCGGGACGAGCAACCCGGCGTGGCTGACCGATGTCGAGCTGGCCGAGGTGCGACGCCGGATGCCGATGCTGTATGTCGAGGCGATCCCGGTGCGGACGGACGGCATGGGGTCGGTGACCGAGGTGGGCGTGCTGCTGCGGGCGACCCCGATGGGCGAGATCACCCGCACGATCGTGTCGGGACGCGTGCGGTACGGCGAGACGGTGCGCGACGCCCTCTTCCGTCACCTCGAGAACGATCTCGGACCGATGGCGTTCCCGTTGCTGCCGCCCCAGCCGGTGCCCTTCACCGTGGCGGAGTACTTCCCCATCCCCGGCGTCAGCGCCTTCCACGACGACCGTCAGCATGCGGTCTCGCTCGCCTTCGTCGTCCCCGTGACCGGAACCTGCGAGCCGCGTCAGGACGCCCTGGAGGTGACGTGGATGTCACCCGAGGAGGCGTCGTCCGATGCGCTCGCCGCCGAGATGGAGGGCGGCCGGTCGACGCTGCTGCGCCTCGCCCTGGCATCCGTCGGCGCGCTGCGCTGACCACCGGCACCGGACCCGTCGTGCCGGTGCCGCGGAACCACTAGTCTCATCTCACCGGTGTGCCCGCACCGGCATTCCTCGGTCGCGTCCTCCTCGCGACGTCAGCCGGCCCGCCGACGTCGCGGCCCTCCCGCGCGGCTGTGCGACGAACCCGGAGACCCGCGTGACCGATCAGCATCCCACCGACACCCCCTCGCCGTTCGATCAGCTGATCAGCAGCGGTTCCGCTCCCGCCGAGTCCTCGTTCGCGACCTCCTTCCGCGGGTACGACAAGGAAGAGGTGGATGCCGCGGTCGCGGTCCTGACGCGTCAGCAGGCTGTCCAGGCCGACGAGATCGCCCAGCTCAAGGATGCGCATCACCGCGCCACGACGGCGGCGTCGGCGGATGCGCGGCGCGTCGCCGAGCTCGAGGAGCAGCTCGCTCTCGTGACGGCGGAGGCCGCCACGGCCGTCGACCGTGTGCAGACGCTCAGCGACGAGTTGCTCGACGCCGGCGGCGACTCCGCGGGTCGGCAGCGCTTCGAGGAGGTGCTGCACGTCGCCGAGGAGCAGGCCGGCGTCCTCATCAAGAACGCCAGCATCCAGGCGGACCGCCTGCTCGAGGCCGCGCACCAGGAGATCGCGAACCGTCGCACCGAGGCGCAGGCGGACGCCGCCGCGATCGTGGCCCGCGCCGACCACGACGCCCAGCAGGCTCGGCTGCGCATCGACACCGAGCTGACGGCGCACGAGTCGCAGCTGGGTCGCGAGCGGGCGCACGCGGCCGAGAAGGTCGCGCAGGCGGAGCAGGAGGCCGCCGCGATCCGCACCGAGGCCGAGAAGGGCGCCGCTGCCCTCCGGACGATGACCGCCCGTGAGTCCGAGCTCATGCGCGCGGAGGCGGAGGAGACCGTCCGCGAGCTGCGCGTGCGTGCGCTGGAGTTCGAGGAGTCGCTCACGCGCCGCCAGGACGACGCGCAGCAGGAGTTCCTCGTGCTCCACAATCAGGCGGTCGCTCACGCCGAGCGCATCACCCAGGACGCCAACGAACAGGTCACCGCGTCGCTGGAGCACGCGCAGAGGGTTGCGGCGAAGGCCGACGACTTCGATCGGCTGATGCGCGCTCAGGCCCAGCAGATCGAGGCGGATGCCGCGGCTCGTTCGCGGGAGACGCTCGAGCGAGCGCGCACCAAGGCGCAGAAGATCATCGACACCGTCACCTCCCACTCGCAGTCGGTGCTCCGCGACGCGGAGGACCGGACGCGTGCCCTGCGCTGGCAGCAGCACCAGCTCACGAGCCTCATGGCCGAGGTGCGGGAGCTCATGCGCCTCGACGCCGGCGCTGCTCCGGCCGGGACCGAGCAGCCGGTCGTCGAGTCGGAGGGCGAGCCCGCCGGGGTCTGATCAGGTGAGTCGGGAGAGCTCGGCGACGAAGGCGTCGACGTCCGCCTCGCTCGTGTCGAACGCGCACATCCAGCGGACCTCGTTCTTCGCGGCGTCCCAGTCGTAGAAGCGGAAGCTCGTCCGGAGGGCGTCGGCGACGCCGTCGGGGAGGGTGGCGAAGACCCCGTTGGACTGCGTCGGCTGCGAGAAGGCGACGCCGCGGATCGAGCCGTCCGCGATGCCCGCCTCGACCGCGCCGCGAAGGCGCTGCGCCATGGCGTTCGCGTGCCGCGCGTTGCGCAGATAGAGGTCGTCCTCGAGCAGGGCGATGAGCTGCGCCGACACGAACCGCATCTTCGACGCCAGCTGCATGTTGAGCTTGCGGAGGTACTGCAGGCCGACGGATGCCGCCGGGTCGAGGACCACGATGGCCTCGGCGCCGAGCGCGCCGTTCTTGGTCCCGCCGAAGCTGAGGACGTCGACGCCGACGTCGCGGGTGAAGGCGCGCAGCGGCAGGTCGAGCGCCGCGGCCGCGTTCGCGATGCGGGCGCCGTCGAGGTGCAGGAACATGCCGCGCGCGTGCGCGTGGTCGGCGAGGGCGCGGATCTCGTCGGGCGTGTACAGGGTGCCGAGCTCGGTCGACTGCGTGATCGAGACCACGAGCGGCTGCGCACGGTGCTCGTCGCCCCAGCCCCATGCCTCGAGGTCGACGAGGTCGGGCGTCAGCTTGCCGTCCTCGGTCGGCACGTTCAGGATCTTGATGCCGGCGACCCGCTCCGGAGCGCCGCCCTCGTCCACATTGATGTGCGCGGTGGATGCCGAGACGACGGCGCCCCACCGGGGGAGCATCGACTGCAGGCCGGTGACGTTCGCGCCCGTGCCGTTGAAGACGGGGAACGCCTCGACACCGTCGCCGAAGTGCCCGGCGAACACCTCCTGGAGCCGGGCCGTGTACACGTCCTCGCCGTAGGCGACCTGGTGGCCGTCGTTGGCGGCGGTGATCGCGGCGAGCACGTCGGGGTGCACGCCGGAGTAGTTGTCGGAGGCGAAGGAGCGGACCGTCGGGTCGTGGAGCGTCGTCACCTCCCCACCCTATTCGCCGGGGGAGCACTCGTCCGTGGACCATGTCTCAGGCACCGCCGTGGTGAAGAGGCGGCGCATGCATCCGGATGGGTCATTGTCGGTGTCGGACGCGGGTCGTACCCTCGGTCGCATGACCGACGCCACGTCGAGTTCGACCGCTGCACCGCGCACCACGCCGCCGAACGGCATGCGGACCTTCCTTCACGTCCTCGTGAACACCGCCGTCGCGAACATCACGACGAGCTTCCTCTGGTTCGCCCTGACGTTCTGGGTCTACCTCGAGACGAGATCCGTCCTCGCGACCGGCATCATCGGCGGCGCCTACATGCTCCTGCTCGCGGTGTTCGGGATGGTGTTCGGCACCCTCGTCGACCGTTTCCGCAAGCACGCCGTCATGATCGTGTCCGGCCTCGTCACCCTGGTGGCGTTCCTGCTCGCCGGCGCGATCTACCTGTCCCAGCCCGAGTCGCGGCTGCTCGATCTGGGCGCGCCCTGGTTCTGGCTGTTCTCGTCGATCATCCTGGCGGGCGCGGTGATCGAGAACCTCCGGAACATCGCGCTCTCGACGACCGTGACGCTGCTCGTCCCGACCGAGCGCCACGCGAATGCCAACGGGATGGTCGGCACCGTGCAGGGGCTCGCCTTCATCGTCACGAGCGTGCTGTCCGGCTTCGCGATCGGCGTGCTCGGCATGGGCTGGACCCTCGTGATCGCGATCGTCCTCACGGCGCTGCCCATCGTCCATCTGCTCGCGCTGCGCATCCCCGAGGAACCGCCCGAGCCGTCGCCGGGGTCGAAGATCATCGACATCCGGGGGGCGGCGGCGGCGATCCGCGTCGTCCCGGGACTGTTCGCGCTCATCCTGTTCTCGACCTTCAACAACCTCATCGGCGGGCTGTACATGGCCCTGATGGATCCGTACGGTCTGACGCTGTTCGACGTGAAGATCTGGGGCGTCGTGCTGGCCGTGACCGCGACCGGCTTCCTCATCGGCGGTGCGATCGTCGCGGCGAAGGGCCTCGGCCGCAATCCGATCCGCACCCTGCTGCTCGGCGTCATCGTCATGGGCGCGCTCGGCGCCGTCTTCACCATCCGCGAATGGTGGTGGCTCTACGCGCTCGGGATCTGGGCGTACATGACGCTCATCCCGGTCGTCGAGGCGGCCGAGCAGACGGTCATCCAGAAGGTCGTCCCCTACGAGCGGCAAGGCCGCGTCTTCGGGGCCGCGACAGCGCTGGAGGTCTCCGCCGCCCCGATCACGTCGTTCGCGATCGCGCCGATCGCGGAGTTCTGGGTCATCCCCTATCTGCGGTCCGACGAGGGCGAGGCTCGGTGGGCCTGGCTGCTCGGAGAGGGCGAGGCGCGCGGCATCGCGATGATCTTCCTCGTCGGCGGCATCGTCATGGTGCTGGCGGCGCTCGGCGCCTTCCTGACCCGCTCGTACCGGACGCTGTCGTCGGCCTACTCGACGGCGCCCGAGACCAAGCGCGCGGAGGACGAGGTCCCGGCGCCCGACGCATACCCGGCATCCTCCCGCGAGGTCGCCGGCGGCTCGGCCGGAGCGGACTGACCCCCAGCCCGCCCGCCCCGGCCGTCCCCCGCCCCCGTCAGGTGTCCGTGCTGCGGATGCCGCTCGTCGAGGCGATCACCGGACGCATCTTCCTCTCCAGCGCCTCGAAGAACATCGACAGCGGGAACTCGTCGTCCAGCACGGCGTCGGTGTACCCCTTCGGCGGTCCCGCGAGGATCTCGTCGGGCAGGCCGCGCGCCCAGCGCGACGCGGGGTGCGGGGTGACCGTCTCGCGGACCAGGTCGTACGCGGCGAGCCAGTGCGCCACCTTCGGGCGGTCGATCGACTCCCAGTACAGTCGGTCGATCGCGTCGGCGAGGGCGACGACGGCATCGGGCACGCGGTCCCACTCGAACGCGAGCGACGTGTCGGTCCAGTGCAGCACGCCGTGGCGATGGAGCCAGGCGAACAGCAGCTGGCCACCGAGTCCGTCATAGTTGCGGACGCGCGTGCCGGTGATCGCGAACCGGAAGATCCGGTCGAAGATCACCGCGTACTGCACCAGGCCGGCCTGCTCGAGGGTCTCGGCCTCGACGCGCGACAGGTCCCGCCGCGCCGCGAGCGACCGCTCGATCGCGACGCACTCCCGGAACGCGGTCAGATCGCAGCGCAGCTCCTCGAGCGAGTAGAGGAAGAACGGCATCCGCTGCTTGATCATGAACGGATCGAAGGGCAGGTCCCCGCGCATGTGGGTGCGGTCGTGGATGAGGTCCCACAGGACGAACGACTTCTCGGTCAGCTGCTGGTCGTCGAGGAGCCGGGCCGCGGCCTCGGGCAGCTCGAGGCGGGTGATCTCGGAGGCCGCGCGCACGACGCGCCGGTACCGCGCCGCCTCGCGGTCCTGGAAGATCGCCCCCCACGTGAAGGTGGGGATCTCGCGCATGGCGACGGTCTCGGGGAACAGGACCGCCGAGTTCGAGTCGTATCCGGGTGTGAAGTCCAGCAGGCGGAGCGAGACGAACAGGCGGTTCGAGTAGGTGGCCTCGACCTCCTGGATGAACTCGGGCCAGATCACCTCGGCGAGGACAGCCTCGACCTTCCGCTCGCGAGACCCGTTCTGGGTGTACATCGGGAACACCACGAGGTGACGGAGGCCGTCGACACGGTGCTTCTGCGGCTGGAAGGCGACGAGCGAGTCCAGGAAGTCGGGCACGGTGAATCCCGAGTCGGCCCACCGCTCGAAATCGAGGACGCTCGCGCGCAGGTACTCCTCGTCGTGCCGGAAGGCGGGCGAGAGGGCGCGGATGCCGGCGATGATCGCATCGACGTGTGCGCGGGCGGCGCCGTGGTCCGCGGGATCGGGGACGGAGCCGTCTGCCGCCTGCAGCGGCTGCAGGGCGGTGGCGGCATCCCTGAGGAGGCGCCAGGCGGAGGAGTCCGTCGCGAGGCCGGCGTCTTCGACGACCTCGGGCATTCCGATGATCGTCTGCGGGGTGGTGACGGTGCTCATGGTGAACCTCCTATCGGCATCGAAGCGGGCTGAGCGACGATTGTACGGGAAATCTTCCTGTCGAACAGCGCTCTGACAGAACGAATCGCCGCTCTCGCCCGGTGCGCTACCGTCGGAACGTGGCGAACGACGATGCGACGGGCGGTTCTGCGTTCAGTGACGCGGTGGACACGGCGCTCGTCGCTGAGCTCTCGCTCAACGCGCGGGCGACGCTCGCCGAGCTGTCCGCCATCACCGGCCTCTCGGTCTCGGCGACGCAGGCGCGGGTGCGGCGGCTCGAGGCGCGTGGCGTGATCTCGGGGTATCACGCGATCATCGACCCCGAAGCGGTCGGCAAGCCGCTCGCCGCGTTCGTCGAGATCACCCCGCTCGACCCCGGCCAGCCCGACAACGCCCCCGAGCTGATCGCCCACCTCGATGAGATCGAGGCGTGCCACTCGATCGCGGGAGACGCCGCGTACATGCTGTTCGTGCGGGTGGCGTCGCCGCGCGAGCTGGAGCGTCTCATCCGCGACATCCGCTCCGCGGCGTCGGTCAACACGCGGACCACCGTCGTGCTGCAGTCGTTCTTCGAGCACCGGCCGATCACGCCGGTTTGACCCGTCTCGCCCGGCATCGCTGTCAAGAGGTGGGGCGGTGCGGTCTCCGCCCGTAGCCTCGAGGGATGCCCGACAACCCCTCCGACGGTACCGGCGTCCTCGTCCTCGCCAACAGCCGCTCCGGCGCATCGCTGGGGCGTCCCGATCGTGTGCCCGACGTGCGCCGCCGCCTCCCGGCGGCCACCGTGCGGGAGCTCACGAAGGGCGAATCGATCGACGAGGTCGTCGCCGCAGCGGTGGCCTCGCCGCAGCCGCCCACCGTCCTCGGCGTGCTCGGCGGCGACGGCACCGTGTCGCGCGCGGCGCACCTCGCCCGACAGCACGACCTGACGCTGCTCGTCCTGCCGGGCGGGACGTTCAACCACTTCGCGAGGTCGCTCGGGATCGAGGACGTCGACGCCGGGCTCGACGCCTACCTGTCGGGCAGCGTGGCATCCGTCGCCGTCGCCGAGGCGTCGGTCGACGACCGGGCCCCGATCACCGTGCTGAACGCGGTGTCGATCGGCGCGTACCCCGAGCTGGTCGCCGAGCGCGAACGCCGCTCGAGCCTCGGCAAGTGGTGGGGCGGAGCCGTCGCCGCGTGGCGTGCGCTGCAGGGCGCCCACCGGGTCGAGGTGGCGCGGAACGGTCGGCGCGCGCAGGTCTGGTCCGTCTTCGTGGGGGTCGGGCGGAACGATCCCGACCGCGTGGCGATGATGCAGCGGGCGACCCTGACCGAGGCGGTCGTCGACGTCCGGGTTCACCACGCCCGCGGCACGCGGGTGCGGGCGATCGCCTCCCTCGCGTTCGGGAAGCGCTCGATCGCCGTCCTGCGGGCCGTGCGGCTCATGCCGCCCGCATCCGACATCGAGCGCATCGTCGACGGGGACTTCGGCATCGAGGTCCGGCCCGGTGGCGCTCCCGACCTCTTCGTCCACGACGGCGAGCTGGAAGAGGTCTCGAAGGACGGGTTCCGGCTCCGCGTGCGGGCGAGCCCCGACGGCCTGCGGGCATACCTGCCCCCTCGCGACCCGGGCGCACGCGGCTGAGCCGGATACATCTCCGGGCGGATGCCGCGCCGCGCGCACCCGCGTACGGTCGAAGGGTGTTCGCCCGCCTCCGCCCGCCGCAGATCGCCTTCGACGTCTTCGCGGCGATGGCTTTCACGCTCGCCGCGCTCGCCGCCGAGCTGAACACCGATCCCACGATGCCGTTCGCCGGCGTCTCGGCAACGTTGCTGTCCCTGACCATGGGGGCGGCTCTCGCCGTGCGGCGGCTCTCACCGGGGCTCGCCCTGCTGCTCGCCTGGATCGGCGCGATCAGCCAGATGGGATTCGGGCGACCGCCCGGGTTCGCCGACGTCGCGATCTTCGGCGTGCTGTACGTCACCGCCGCCTACGGCACGCGCCGTGTGTTCTGGGCGGGATTCGCGTCGGTGATCGTGGGGGCCGCGGCGATCACCCTCTATCTCCTGCGCTGGGGACTCACCACGGGCGCCGCGCTGTCCGAGATCCCCACGGCGATCGCGGTGCTGATCGCCGCGCTGTTCGCGCTCGGGCTCGCCTGGACCTCGGGCGCCCTCATGCGCAGCGTCCTGCGCGCCCGCGCCACCCGGGCCGCGCAGACCCGCGCCGAAGCCCAGACGGCCGCCGAGCAGGAGCGCACCCGCATCGCCCGCGACATGCACGACATCGTGGCGCACTCCCTCGCCGTCGTCATCGCGCAGGCGGACGGCGCGCGCTACGCCGCCGCCGCCGACCCCGAGGCGCAGTCGGCGGCGCTCGGCACCATCTCCTCGACGGCGCGCGCCGCGCTGGCGGACGTGCGGCTGCTGCTCACCCAGCTGCGCCACAGCCAGTCCGAGGGTCCCCAGCCGACCCTCGCCGACCTCGAGCAGCTGTACGGCCAGGTCCGCGCCGCCGGTGTCGACCTGCGGGTCGACGTCGACCCCGCCCCGCAGGGGGAAATCCCGGCATCCGTGCAGCTCGCCGTCTTCCGCATCCTGCAGGAGGCGCTCACCAACGCACTGCGTCACGGTCGCGCCGGGGGCGTGGACGTGGCGCTCGCCTGGCGCGCCGACCGTGTCGAGCTGACCGTCCGCAACCCGGTCGCCACGGATGGCGATCCCGACCGGCGGCCGCCCGGCCACGGCATGATCGGGATGCGCGAGCGTGCACAGCTGATCGGCGGCCGGCTCGACGCCGGAGCCGAGGGCGCCGTCTTCACCGTCACCGCGAGCCTGCCGCTGGGCGCAGGCGCCGCACCCCGAGAAGGAGACCGATGAGCGTCATCCGTGTCGTCCTGGTCGACGACCAGGCGCTGTTCCGAGCCGGCATCCGCATGGTCATCACGTCGCAGGCCGACCTGGAGGTCGTCGGCGAGGCCTCCGACGGGATGCAGGCTCTCGAGGTCGTCCGTCAGGTCCGCCCGGACGTCGTGCTGATGGACATCCGGATGCCGGTGATGGACGGGCTCGCGGCGACGGCCGCGCTGCTCGCCGATGCCGACCCGCCGAAGGTCGTGATGCTGACGACGTTCGACCTCGACGAGGCGGCGGCGCGCGCGATCCAGCAGGGCGCCAGCGGCTTCCTGCTCAAGGACGCGGACCCGGAGTTCCTGCTGGCGGCGATCCGCACCGTGCACGCGGGCTCGTCCGTGATCGCCGCCTCGGCGACGCGCGAGCTCTTCGCGGCCCTGAACGAGCCGACCCGGGCCGTCCCGCCCAGCTACTCGGATCTCACCGACCGCGAACGCGAGATCTTCGCGCTCGCCGCGCGGGGGCTCTCGAACAGCGAGATCGCCGCCCGCGAGTTCCTCTCCGAGGCCACCGTCAAAACGCACGTCAGCCGCATCCTCGCCAAGCTCGGGCTCCGCGACCGCGTGCAGCTCGTGGTCTTCGCGTTCGAGCACGGTCTCGCCTGACGGCGGACGGCTGCCGCTCCGGGATCATCCTGGAGATGTACACGGCAGCGACCGGAGGCCGACGCGGCCGACCCGGCGGCATCCGTAGCGTCGAGGGCATGGAGATCACGACCACCGACATGGGGCTCGCCGCCCGTGTCCAGAACCTGACCAAGACCTACGGTGCGGGAGAGTCCGGCGTTCGCGCACTGGACGACGTCACCGTGGGCATCCGGCGCGGCGAGTTCACCGCCATCATGGGTCCGTCCGGGTCCGGCAAGTCCACGCTCATGCACATCATGGCCGGCCTCGATGCCCCGACGTCGGGCCGCGCCTGGATCGGTGACACCGAGATCACAGGTCTCGGCGACATCGACCTCACCATCCTGCGGCGCCGCCGTGTGGGGTTCGTGTTCCAGGCGTTCAACCTCGTGCCCACCCTCGACGCGATCGGCAACATCCTGCTGCCGTTCGACCTCGACGGACGCCGTCCGAGCGCGCTCGAGCGTTCCCGCATCGACGGCCTCGTCGAGACGCTCGGGCTCACCGCGCGGCTGCGCCACCGGCCGCACGAGCTGTCGGGAGGTCAGCAGCAGCGCGTCGCGATCGCACGTGCCCTCGCCACCTCGCCCGACCTGCTGTTCGCCGACGAACCGACCGGAAACCTCGACTCGCGCTCCGGACGCGAGGTCCTCGCGCTGCTCGCGACGGCCAGTCGCGAGCACGGGCAGTCCATCGCGATGGTCACCCACGATCCGATCGCCGCCTCCTACGCGGACCGGGTCCTCTTCCTCGGCGACGGGCGCATCGTCGCCGACAAGCCCACGCAGACGGCCGAGCAGATCTCGGCGCACATGCTCGCCGCCGAGGTGGCGGCATGACCGCGCTCGCCGCTCCCGTCTCGACGGCGCCCGGATCGGCGCGGCCGCCCGCCGCGCGCCGTCGTACCAGCGTCGGATGGCTGCGCGAGCGCGGCATGGGCGCGACCGTCCTCGTCGCCGCCATCTCGACCGCATTCGGCGTCGCGCTGCTGTCGGCGACCGGATATCTCGGCGCCGCGCTCACCGCCAACCCCCTGTACGGCGGCTCGGAGACCCTCGCGCTCGTGATCGCGATCCTGGGCGTGATCCTGCTCGCCGTGGCGGTCTACGTCGCAGCGATCGTCACCGCGAACACGTTCGCCACGATCATCGCGGGACGGACTCGCCGGATCGCGCTGATGCGGCTCATCGGGGCGACGGCGCGCTCGCAGCGATCCGAGGTGGCACGGCAGGGACTCATCGTCGGAGCCATCGGCGCTCTCATCGGTCTCGTCCTCGGGACGGCCGGCACAGCCGCCGCGCTCCCGCTCGTCGATCGGCTGGCGGGGGCCAGCACGGAGTTCTCGGTCGTCCAGCCGGTGCTCCTCGTCCCCGCTCTCGGGGTCGCGCTGACGACGTGGGCGGCCGCCTGGACGGGGTCGCGGCGGGTGCTCACGGTGACGCCGCTGCAGGCGCTCGGCGGCGCGGTCGAGCAGAGTCGGGCGGAGCTCTCCGCCCGGCGCGGACGCAACGTCGGCGCGCTGGTGCTCGGCATCGCCGGTGGCGCGCTCATGGTGGGCGGCATCGTGCTCGGCATGCTCACTCCCGCGGGCGTGGTGGTCGCCTTCGTCGGCGGGCTCCTCTCCTTCACCGGAGTGACTCTCGGCGCCGCCTCCCTCATGCCGCCGCTTTTGCGGGCGACGGGCCGGCTGTTCGGGAAGTCCGTCGCCGCGCGGCTCGCGGCCGAGAACGCGGTCCGCTACCCGGAGCGGTCCAGCCGCATGGCGATCGGCGTCGTGATGGGCGTCGCGCTGGTGGTGATGTTCGCGGTGGCGTCGGAATCCGTCAAGGCGCTCGTCGCCGTCTCGGGCGGGGGAGAGGTCGACGAGGCGTTCAACGCGATGATGGACTCCTTCTCGGGGGTGATGATGGCGCTCGTCGCCGTCAGCGCGGTGATCGCCGCCGTGGGACTGGTGAACCTGCTGACGATCGGCGTCGTCCAGCGGCGTCGCGAGCTCGGTCTGCTGCGCGCGCTCGGACTCAGCTCCGCCGGCATCCGACGCATGGTCCTCATCGAGGCGGCGCACATCACGGTCACCGCGCTCGTCTTCGGGCTGGTGCTCGGAGCGCTGTACGGCTGGGTGGGTGCGCAGTCGCTGCTCGGCTCGGTGCCGATCCCGCCGATGTGGTCGTCGCCGACCTTCGTCGCACCGGCGATCCCGTGGCTTCCCGCCGCCGTCATCGTCGTCGCCACGGCGGTGCTCACGCTGGTGGCCGCGGTCGCCCCGACGCGGATCGCGACGCGCACCGCACCCGTCGAGGCGCTCGCCGACTGAGCCGGTGGCGCCGCCCGTCGGCGACGGGTCCGGGGGATCCCGATCGGTCGCGCCACCTCCACAGGACGGATGCCGCGTCGCGCTCAGCCCGCGACGTCGGCATCCGTCTCGTTCTCGGCGGTCGCCGGTCCGGCCGCCGGGCGGTCGGACTCAGGCTCGTACGACCATGTCGGCGCGAGGGCGCGCAGCCGGACCGCCCGGTACTGCCACGTCGCCCAGAGCAGCGGCCACAGCGGGAGCGCCGCGGAGCCGCCGATCACGAGCCGGTCCCGCCACAGCGTCCTGGTGGGATCGCCGGGAGCCGCACTGACGGCCATCTGATGGTCCCAGACGTCCAGCGCCGACAGCGGTCCGGTGAGCGGGATGCCGCTGTCGCGGAAGATCCGGACCGGCCCGCGACCATCCTCGACGTGCCGCTCCGACACCGAGATGAGCTGGCGTCCGACCGGGACGGCGCCGAGTGCGCGCAGCTGGACCGGCACGTCGTCGCCGGTCTCGAGAGAGGTGGCCGGGTGCGGGTCGAGCGGGCTCATCTCCAGCAGCGGGCCGTAGAGCTCGGCGACCGCGCGCGGCGAGTGCAGAGCTCGCCAGGCGGCGTCGGGGGTGCAGTCGAGGACGAGCTTGAGCAGAATCCGCATGGACGAAAGTCTCGCATCGGGCGGCGGCCGCGGGTAGGCTGGGAGCGCTCCCATCCCCGAGGTACCGGCGACATCGCCGTCATTCCGCGCGCGGGAGCCGCCCTGCGCATCGCGCCCCGCCGTCATCTCCGGAGTTCCCATGCCTCTTGACCCCGCCCTCGAGTCGGGCGACCGCTCGCACACCCTGACGCCGGTCGAGTCCGTGGCTCAGATCTCCACGATGCTGCTCGACACCGACCCGACGCTCGACCCGGAGCTCGCCCGCGTCGCGCGCCAGGCCGCCGCGGAAGGCGTCGTCCTGCTGCGAAACGACGGCACGCTCCCGCTCGCGGACCGGCGGGTCGCGGTGTTCGGACGCGTCCAGATCGACTGGTTCGCCGTGGGCTATGGCTCGGGCGGCGACGTGAAGGTGCCCTACATCTGGAACCTGCTCGCGGGCCTGCGCGATGCCGGCGTGACCGTCGACGGCGAGCTCGCCGACCTGTACGCCTCGTGGTCGGCGGAGAACCGTCCGACCTTCGCGGCCACCTGGGGCGAGTGGCCGCACCACTTCCCCGAGATGCCGCTGGCTCCCGAGGCCGTCGCCGCCGCGGCATCCCGCGCCGACACGGCCGTCGTCGCGATCGGTCGCGCCGCCGGCGAAGCCCGCGAGAGCATCCTCGAGGCCGGCAGCTACTACCTCACCGATGACGAGCGCGCGCTCCTCGACGCCGTGACCGAGAGCTTCCCCCGCACGGTCGTCGTCCTCGACGCCGGAAACGTCATGGACCTCGCCTGGCTCGAGGGGTACGGCGACCGCATCGGCGCCGTGCTCTACGCGTGGCAGGGCGGCATGGAGGGCGCGCGCGCGGTGGCCGACGTGCTGGCGGGCGACGTGTCGCCGAGCGGCAAGCTCACGGACACGATCGCGCACCGGTATGCCGACTACCCGAGCTCGTCCAACTTCGGCGACCTCGACGCCAACCACTACGTCGAGGACGTCTTCGTCGGCTACCGGTACTTCGAGACGTTCGCCCGCGACCGGGTGCTCTTCCCCTTCGGTCACGGCCTGAGCTACACCGCCTTCGACGTCGTGACCACGGCGGCGATGGATGCCGGCACCCTCCGCCTCTCGGTCGACGTCACCAACACGGGCGCGGTCGACGGCAAGGAGGTCGTGCAGGTCTACACCGGCGCTCCCGACGGCGCGCTCGGCAAGCCCGCCCGGCATCTCGCGGCCTTCGCGAAGACCCGAACCCTCGGGCCCGGCGAGACCGAGCGGATCGATCTGGACGTCCGCCTCGACGACCTGGCCTCGTACGACGACGGCGGCGTCACGGGGAACCGCAGCTGCTGGGTGCTCGAGCCGGGGGAGTACCCCGTCTACGTCGGCACCGACGTCCGGTCGGCGGCGCAGGTCGCCGCGTTCGACGTGCCGGAGCTGCGGGTCGTGCAGCGACTGACCGAGATCGCCGCGCCCGTCGTCCCGTTCTCGCGGATGACGCTGGCCCGTGACGCCGGCGGGAACGCCGTCCCCGCGCAGGAGGATGTTCCGATGTCGACCGTGGCACGCGCCGAGCGGGTCACCGAAGGTCTGCCGGCGGAGACGCCGCAGACCGGCGACCGCGGGATCACGCTCGACGCGGTCGCGTCGGGAGAGGCATCCCTCGACGACTTCGTCGCGCAGCTCAGCGACGAGGAGCTCGCCCTGCTGGCCCGGGGGGACGTGACGATGCACAGCCCGCTCGGTGCTCCCGGCAACGCCGGCGTCCTCGGCGGGGTCTCGGAATCGCTGCGCGAGAAGGGCGTGCCGCCGGTCACGACGACCGACGGTCCCAGCGGCCTGCGACTGTCGGCGTATGCATCGCTCCTTCCCTCGGGGACGGCCCTCGCCTCGACGTGGAACACGGCGCTCGTCCGCGAGCTGACCACGCTGCACGGGCAGGAGATGGTCCGGAAGGGCTCGGACGTCCTCCTCAGCCCCGGGATGAACATTCACCGCGACCCGCTGTGCGGCCGCAACTTCGAGTACTTCAGCGAGGACCCGCTCATCACGGGCCGGGTGGCCGCGGCCGTCGTGCAGGGCGTGCAGTCGGCGGGTGTCTCGGCGTGCCCGAAGCACTTCGCGGCGAACAACCAGGAGACCAACCGCACGCGCAACGACTCTCGCGTCTCGGAGCGCGCGCTGCGAGAGATCTACCTGCGCGGCTTCGAGATCTGCATCCGCGAGGGCAAGCCGAAGACGCTCATGACCTCGTACAACCAGATCAACGGCGTGTGGGCGCACTACCACTACGACCTGGCGACGGTCGTGCTGCGCGAGGAGTGGGGCTACACCGGCACCGTCATCACCGACTGGTGGATGGAGGATGCCGTCGACCCGGACTTCCCGGCGCTCGAGGACAACGCCTACCGCGTGCGCGCACAGGTCGACGTGCTCATGCCGGGCGGGACGAAGACGGAGTCGGGACCGACCGATCAGGCGGACGACACGATCCTCGAATCGCTGGCGCGCGACGGCGGCATCACGCGCGGCGAGCTGCAGCGCAGCGCCCGCAACGTGCTCCGGCTCGCGCTCGCGCTGAAGCCCGTCATCGACGCCCGTAACGCGGAGCCACGTCCGTAACGGAGGGCGGTCGCTCTCGTAACGTAGAGGGATGACCGCGAGCCCCTTCGACCAGTCCCGCTACCAGCTCCGCTTCGAGTGGGGCGTCGAAGGGCTCCGTCGCCTCGCGCCCGCCGACGTGGTGATCGTGGTGGACGTGCTGCGCTTCTCGTCGACGATCACGGCGCGCGTCGCGGTGGGGGAGACCGTGCGGCACGACGCGTCGGCGCGGGCGCTTTCGCGGAACGGCGCAGCCGTCGCGGATGCCGCCGGCTCGGGACCCGTCGTGCTGCTGGGATCGCTCACGAACGCGGCCGCCGTCGCCCAGGCCGTGCTCGCCGAGCAGACCCGGCGCGGGGCCCGCACGAGTGTCAGCGTGGTCGCCGCCGGCGAGACCGTCGGTGATGGGGCCGGGGGGTCGCTCCGGTTCGCGGTCGAGGATCAGCTGGGCGCCGGTGCCGTGCTGGGCGCCATCGAGGCGCTCGGGATCGACCACAGCTCGCCCGAGGCGGCGGCCGCCTCGGAGTCGTTCCGCGGGCTCCGGGCGGCGGCACGTCACCTGCTGACGGCCAGCGGCTCGGGGCAGGAGCTCATCGAGCGGGGCGCTCGCGACGAGGTGCTGGCCGCGGCGCAGCTGGACGCCGTGGCATCCGTCCCCGTCCTGCGCGACGGAGTCTGGGTCGCGTACGGACCGGATCTCAGCGGGGCGTGAGCGCGGACTGACGTGTCGCGGCCGTGATCTCGCGGCGACGCCACGTGAACAGGTGCCGTTCGTCGAAGGCGGGTGCGCAGATCGCGCAGGAGGTCGCGCGCGTCGCCCGACGGTGCCGGTAAGCGACGTGCCCCGCCGGGCAGGTACCGACCCACGGCGCGAGCTCCGTCGCGGTCTCGCCCCGATGCGTGACCCCGCCGGTGTAGCCGAGCGCGCGGGCGACCCGCAGCCACTCCGGGCCGTGCCCGGTCCGCGGGCCGGCCAGTGCGTGGGCGATCTCGTGCAGGATGGTCTGCCGGTTGGTGGCGTCGTCATACCGCGCCGACAGGTACCGCGACAGGGTGATGCGCTTGCGCGTGTAGTCGCAGGCACCGGCACGACGCTTGGCGTTGTCGAACGCGAAGCTCCACGAGTCGTCGAGGTGGCGACGGAGCAGGCTCTCCGCCTCGCGGCGGACGTCGAGGAGATCGGTCATGCGGGGATGATAGAACGGATGTACGACACTCAGCTGGCGACGGAGGCACCGGTGCGGCGACGGTCTGCCGCCTCGATCGCGAGGAGAGTGGACTCGAGCTGCTCCTCGGGAGCACCCGCCTCCTGGCGCAGGAACAGGGCCTTCTTGAAGTCGGCTCGGGCAGAGGCGTAGTCCCGCGCGTCGTAGAAGGTCTTGCCGCGGTGCTGGCACGCGAAGGCTCCGAGAGCCGCCCAGCCCTGGCCTTCGGCTTCTTCGACGCACATGTTGAGCTCGTGGATCGCGGCGGCGTGGGCACCGCGGAACTGCTGCACCGTGGCGTGCAGCACGCGGGCGCGCAGCAGGTCCTTGCGGGTGCCCGCCATGCGCGCGAGGCGCACCGCCTCCTCCGACACGATGAGCGCGTCGTCGAGGCGGTCGAGGACCTTGAGCAGCCAGACCCGCTCGAGCATCGCGGCGAGGCTGCGCTGTTCGCCCAGCTCGTCGAGCCGCTCGCGGCACTCGTGCAGATCGACGATCTCACGCAGAGTCTCCGGGTCGTATCCCTTGATGTAGCTCACGGCGACTCCTTCCGACGCTCCCGACGTGTCCGTCCAGTCTCGCCCGGCGTCTCGATTTGCGGGGCAGGGCGCGCCGCGCGGATCAGCGTTCGAAGACGGATGCCGCCGGTTTCGGCGACGGGGTGGCGTCGGCATCCGTCACGACACGCGCGCCCCGGACGAAGACGTCGAGTTCGTCACCGTGAGCGACCTTCGCGGGGTGCGGACCGGCCGCCATCAGGCGCGGGAGCCAGTCCATCGGCAGCGGGGACGCGGATGCGGCGATCACGATGTTGCCGAACCGACCGCTCTTGAGCGTGCCCACCTCGGCGAGGATGACGACGTGCTCGAGCACCGAGCGGACCGTCGCGACCTGCGCGCGGGCGAAGGCGAGGCCGCTGCCGTCGGCGATGTTGACGAGCAGGACTCCCGTCGGGGCGAGGAGGTCCGCGAGGATGCGGTAGTACTCGATGCTGGTGAGATGCGCGGGTGTCTGCGCGCCGGCGAAGACGTCCGAGACGACGAGGTCGACCTGTCCCAGGATGCCGTTCGGCAGGCGGCCGGCGACGTCTCGGGCGTCGCCGATCCGCACGCGCAGCTGGCCGCCTCGGGGGAGCGGCAGGTGCGCGCGGACGAGGTCGACGAGCCCCTGCTCCAGCTCGATCACCTGCTGGCGGGAGCCGGGGCGGGTGTGCTCGACGTAGCGCGGCAGGCTCATGGCGCCGGCGCCGAGGTGGACGGCCGTGAGCGGCTCGCCGGGCAACTTGAGCTGATCGATCACGGCGCCCATCCGGGCGATGTACTCGAAGTGCAGGTGCGACGGGTCGTCGAGGTCGACGTGCGACTGCGGGGTGGTCTCGACGACGAGCTCCCAGCCACCCGCGAAGCGTCCCGGGATGATCCGCGCCTGTCGGCCGTCGGACAGTTTCGCGACGGGCGCGTCGTCTGCGTCTCGGGAGCGGGCCATCCTCCTACGGTATCCGCCGCGGGTGAGCGAGAGCCCGCTGGTTGCGCAGGTCGGCCGGGCGCTGGCCGGGCTCGCTGGCGGTGGAGTCGCTCACCTGGCCTGGCGGGCTGTGCGCCGGTCAGCGTGCTTGTTGTGGTCGCCGGAGCGTCGTGCCGGTGTGTGACCCGCTCAGCTGTTCTGGTCGCCGGTGCGTCGTGCCGGTCGCCGAGCGGGGTGCTGGTGGCCGGGCTGCAGCGTCGTGCTGGGTTGCGAGCCGTCCAGCCGTTCGGGTCGGCTGTGTGCCGGTCGGCGCACGTGCTGGTCGAGGTGCACTGTGATGGTGCGCGCGTGTGCTGCGTCGCTACGGAATGCTGCACCTGGTTGCGGAGGACCGCGTCGCGTTGCGGAGGGCCGCGTCTCGCTGCGGAAGATCGCGTCTCGCTGCGGAAGAACGCGTCTCGCTGCGGAATCGCCGACGTGGCTCAGAGGCATCCGGGTCAGAAGGGTGGGGCGTCGGTGCGGTCGGTGGTGTTGGCGCGGTCGGTGTTGTCGGGTCCGGTGGCAGGTGTGAAGGCGACGGCGGGGGTGGGTGCGTCTTCGCGGTAGGTCCTGCCGGCGGGTGAGGTCCATTCCAGGACGCCACCCTGGAGTTGTCGGACCCGCCAGGCGGTGAACTGCTTCATGGAATGGTGCCGTTGACACAGGTGGGCGAGGTTTCGGAGTTCGGTTCTGCCGCCGAGGGCGTGGTCGTGGGTGTGGTCGATCTCGCAGCGGATCGCGGGCACCCGGCAGCCGGGGAACCGGCAGTGCTGGTCCCTCGCCTGCAGGTACCGGCGCATCGGCAGCGGAACCCGGTACGAGTCGACGGCGACGGTGGTGCCGGTGACGGGGTCGGTGAACATCCGCTCCCAGATCCCCACCGCACCGGCGAGCGTGCGGGCGGTGAGCGTGTCGATGGGTGACCGGCCGATCAGATCCGCAGGCCCGTCATCGGTGCCGTCCAGGCACGATGCGGGCAGGACGACCTGCACCCGGGCACGGATCGCCCCGAGCGGACCCGCGCTGGTGTCGATCGTGTCATCCAACGCCGGTGTGCCCGCGAGGAGCAGGTCGGCGAACAAGTCGGCCCGCACCTGGTCGATCGGGCGCTTGTCCGTTGCCACCACGTCCACGGCGTCCGTGCCGTTCGTCCGTCTGAACGCGCCCTCGGGGACCGGCCCGTCGGTCGCGCGGCGGTCGGCAGCTGTCACGGCCCGTTCGGTGCGGGTGTCGACGATCGCGCGGGCCTGCTGCGTCAACCGGTCGTGGATGCCCTCCGCGATCACCGTGGGGAGTGTCGCGATCAGGTCCGACATCCCGTCACGCCCCGGCATCAGCCTCACGCACCGGCCGGCGGCCGCTTCCACATGCCGTTCCGTGAAGGAGCGGGGGTGCATTCGCTGCGCGAGGATCTCGAGCTCCGCGCGCACCCGGTTCGGGGTGTCCTGTTCGCACCGGCTGATCGCGGCGGCTTCGAACTCGGGTCGCAGCTCGACGGGCACGACGCCCCCGGTGTCCACGATGACCAGCACGTGACCGCGGGTGATCAGCCCCGCCTCCCACGCGCCCAGCGCCGCGGGGTAGCCTTCCACGATGGTGCGGGCCTCGTCGATCCGGCGCTGCACGGTCCGGTCGGTGGTGCGCATGATCCCACCCACCTCCGCCGCGATCGACCGCAGCGCCATGTCATGCACCCGCACCCGAGACCCACTCCCGACCGCCTGCTCCTCGGCGAGCTGACCCGCCCGGGCAAGCACCCGCAACTGCGCGATCTGAGCCGTGGCGATCTGCCGTTCGACGGTCTCGACGTCCGCGACGATCCCCGCCAGCGACGCGATATACGCGTCGGGCGAAGCGGGTCCGGACGGGATGTTCATACCCCCCATTCTGGTGAGGGCCTCCGACATCGAACCGGCCGATCCGACAGTTATCCACAGCCCACCAGAGAGGTCATCTCGCATCGTCCGGCAGGGAGAAACTGTGCCGGCCGACGCCTGCCGTCGAGCGATCGCTGCGGGCGAGGAGACGCGCACCGCGCAACCCGCCGACCCGCCCGACCCCGCCGACCCGCGCGACCCCGCCGACCCGCCCGACCCCGCCGATCACCGCCCGACCCCGCCGACCCGCCCGACCCCGCCGCACCGCCCGACCGCCCCCGCCGACACCCGTCCGTCCGCCCCCGGGTGCAGGATGGACCTGCCGATACAAAGGAGAGTCAGGTGGCCAGCGAGCGTTTTCACACTGCTGTCGTCGGGGCCGGGATCTCGGGCCTCGCCGCCGCACGGCTCCTCGCCGGCCAGGGACACCGCGTCGTCGTGCTCGAGGCCCGCGACCGCGTCGGAGGACGCGTGCACACCGACCGTTCCGACGGCCGCGTCACCGATCTCGGGGCGTCCTGGATCCACGGCATCGACGGCAACCCCGTGCACACGGTCGCTCGGGCGTTCCAGCTGCCGATGACGGAGTTCACCGTCGGCAGCTATCAGGCCGGCGGCCGCCCGATCGCCTACTACGGCCCGGACGGGACGCGCCTCGCCGCGGCGCACACCGAGCAGTTCATCGCCGACACCGCCCGCGTCGACGACGAGCTCGAGCGGGTCATCGCCGGCGCCCCCGACGGCACCAGCTACGCAGAGGTCGTCCGCGCGGCAGTCACCGCCGTCGCGGCGAGCGACGGCTGGCAGGCCGACCGCGCCGCGCGGGTCGTCGAGTACTTCGACCATCGATCCGAGGAACAGTACGGCGCCGACGCGCGGCTCCTCGACGCCCACGGGCTCGAGGACGAGGTGGTCGACGGCGACGAGGTCGTCTTTCCCCGCGGCTACGACGAGCTCGCCGCACGCCTCGCCGACGGCCTGGACGTCCGCCTCGACCACGAGGTCACCACGGTGGCCCGCCGCGGTGCCCCGGGTGTTCCCCACGGCGTGAGGATCGGCACCGGCAGCGGAGTGTTCGAGGCGGACCACGCCGTCGTGACCGCGCCGATCGGGGTCCTCCGCACCGGCGGCATCGCGTTCGAGCCCCCGCTGCCCGACACCGTCACCGGGGCGATGGCGAAGTTCGAGATGAACGCGTTCGAGAAGGTCTTCCTGCGATTCCCGGAGCGGTTCTGGGATGCCGACGTCTACGCGATCCGCCGACAGGGCGAAGCCGCGTCGTGGTGGCACTCCTGGTACGACCTGACGGAGGCGCACGGCGAGCCGACGCTGCTCACCTTCGCCGCCGGACGGTGCGCACAGGAGACGCGCTCGTGGAGCGACGAGCGCGTCGTCGCGTCGGTGCTCGCCGCGCTCCGCGGGATCTACGGCTCCGCCGTGGGAGAGCCGGCCGGGGTGCACCGCACCGCCTGGCAGGACGACCCGTGGTCTCGCGGCTCCTACGCATACATGACGATCGGATGCCGGGGCGCGGACCACGACCGCATGGCCGCTCCGGTGGACGGCGTGCTGCACCTGGCCGGGGAGGCGACCTGGGGAGAGGACCCGGCGACCGTCACGGCGGCGATCCGATCGGGTCACCGGGCGGCCGAGCGCATCCTGGACCGGTCGCTGCCGATCGAGCTGCTCGCCGATCCTCTCCGCTGAGCCGGCCGGAAGCCGACGTCGCCGACACGCCTGTCCGCGAGAGCGCACGAGCCGGGGCAGGATGAAACATGATCGAGATGCGGCTGTCATCGCGTCGCGGCATACATCCCGGTAGCGTCGGGCGCATCCCCATCGGCGGACGACCTTGAGTCGTGCCCGCCGACGAGCCAAGCGGAAGGTACACAGCAATGCTCTCCACTCCCAGGAAGCGGGTGGTCGCGTCCGTCGCGGCCCTCGCCATCGGCGCCCTCGCGCTCAGCGCGTGCGGCAGCCAGCGCGGCGGTGACGGCGAATCCGCCGCCCCCGAGGACGTCGACGGCACGTTCGTCTTCGCCGCGTCGTCCGACCCGGCCAGCCTCGACCCCGCCTTCGCGCAGGACGGCGAGACGTTCCGCGTCTCGCGCCAGATCTTCGAGGGCCTCGTCGGAACCGTGCCCGGCACCGCCGACCCCGCACCGCTGCTCGCCGAGTCGTGGGAATCGGCCGAGGACGGCATGAGCCACACCTTCACCCTGAAGGAGGGCGTCACGTTCCACGACGGCACCGACTTCAACGCCGAGGCCGTGTGCGCCAACTTCGAGCGCTGGTACAACTGGGAGGGCCTCGCCGCCAGCGAGGCGCTCGGCTACTACTACAACAAGCTCTTCAAGGGCTACGCCGCCAACCCCGACGACGCCGTCTACAAGTCGTGCACGCCCGACGGCGACACCACGGTGACGATCGAGCTCAACAAGCCGTTCGCCGGATTCATCCCCGCCCTCTCGCTGCCGGCGTTCGGCATGCAGTCGCCCGCCGCGCTCGAGGAGTTCGCCGCGGACGAGGTGGGCGGCACGGCCGAGGCCCCCGTTCTCAGCGAGTACGCCAGGGAGCACCCGGTCGGCACCGGCCCGTTCATGTTCGAGGAGTGGGCTCCCGGTGAGCAGCTCACCCTGTCCGCGTACGAGGACTACTGGGGCGAGCCCGGGCAGATCGACGAGATCATCTTCCGCGTGATCGACGACCCGACCGCGCGCCGTCAGGCGCTCGAGGCGGGCTCCATCGACGGCTACGACCTGGTGGGCCCGGCCGACACGGCCGCCCTCGAGGAGGCCGGCTTCACGATGGTCTCGCGGCCCCCGTTCACGATCCTCTACCTCGCCTTCAACCAGGCCGTGGAGGAGCTGCAGGACCCGACCGTCCGCGAGGCGCTCTCGTACGCGATCGACAAGGACGCCCTCATCTCGCAGGTCCTCCCCGAGGGCACCGAGAAGGCGACGCAGTTCATGCCCGACAGCGTGAACGGCTACAACCCCGACGTCACCACGTACGAGTACGACCCGCAGAAGGCGATGGATCTGCTGGCCGAGGCCGGGTACGACGAGTCGAACCCGCTCGAGCTCGAGTTCAACTACCCCTCGGACGTCTCGCGCCCCTACATGCCGGACCCGGAGCAGATCTTCACCGTGCTGTCGAAGCAGCTCGAAGAGGTCGGCGTCGTCACCGAGCCGGTCACCGACACCTGGAGCCCGGACTACCTCGACAAGATCACCGCCGGCCCGAACCACGGCATCCACCTGCTGGGCTGGACGGGTGACTACAACGACACCGACAACTTCGTCGGCGTGTTCTTCGGCGCGGAGTCGGCGGAATGGGGCTTCGACAACCCGGAGCTGTTCGACGCGCTCACCGAGGCCCGCGGCATCGCGGACCCCGAGGAGCAGGCAGGGCTGTACCAGGACATCAACCAGATGGTCGCCGAGTTCATCCCCGGCGTCCCGCTGGCCCACCCCGCCCCGACGCTGGCCTTCGACCCCCGGGTCGAGAGCTTCCCCGCCAGCCCGGTGAACGACGAGGTGTTCAGCGAGATCGTCCTCGCCGAGTAAGACGTACGCGGCGGCATCCGTCGCCTGACCGGTGCGGGGCGGGGAGCATTCCCCGTCCCGCACCGCCCATCCCGAAAGCGACACAGTGCTGCGAACCATCGGCAAGAGACTTCTGCTGCTGATCCCCACCCTGCTCGGAATGAGCATCCTGCTGTTCTGGTGGGTCCGTTCCCTCAAGGGCGGCCCCGCCACCGCCCTCCTCGGCGAGAAGGCCACCCCCGAGGCGATCGAGCGGATCAACGAGCTCTACGGCTTCAACCGGCCCATCCTGGAGCAGTACTTCACCTGGATGGGGCGTCTCCTGTCCGGAGACTTCGGCAACTCCATCAACACCGGGCGACCCGTGCTCGAGGAGTTCCTGCGCCGCTTCCCCGCGACGATCGAGCTCTCGATCGCGGCGCTGATCATCGCGGTCGGCGTGGGCGTCCCCCTCGGATACTGGGCGGCGCGGCGCCACGGCAAGGCGGCCGATCACACGGCGGTCGTGCTGAGCCTCGTCGGCATCACCATCCCGGTGTTCTTCCTGGCCTTCATCCTGAAGTACTTCTTCGCCGTGCAGCTGGGCTGGCTCCCCTCGGACGGCCGTCAGAACCCGCGTATCGACGCGACCCACTACACGAACTTCTACGTGCTGGACGGCCTGATCACCGGTGAATTCGATGCCGCCTGGGATGCCGTCCTGCACCTGATCCTGCCGGCGCTCGCGCTCGGCACGATCCCCCTCGCCATCATCGTGCGCATCACCCGGGCATCCGTCCTCGAGGTGCAGAACGCGGACTACGTGCGGACCGGCAAGGCGAAGGGCGTCCCGGGGTCGCTGCTGCGCAACCGGTTCATCCTCCGCAACGCCATGCTCCCGGTCGTGACCACGATCGGCCTTCAGGCCGGTCTCCTCCTCTCGGGGGCGATCCTGACCGAGACGGTCTTCGCCTTCCCGGGCATCGGCTCGTTCCTCGCGACGGCCATCTTCAACCGCGACTTCCCGGTGCTGCAGGGCTTCATCATCTTCATCGCCATCGCATACGCGCTGATCAACCTGATCGTCGACGTGTCGTACAGCCTGATCGACCCGAGAGTGAGGGTCTCATGAGCGCCGTTCTTCCCCCCGCATCCGGCGGCAGCCCCGCCGCCGACGGCACCACCGCCGACCTGTCGGCCGGCGCCGGCGGCGCCCCCCGCGGCGGCTTCTGGCACGACGTCCTGCGCCGCCTCCGCTCGAACCCGACGGCCTGGGTCGGTGCGGCCATCGTGCTGCTGTTCATCCTCGTGTCGCTCCTTGCGCCGCTCCTCGCGCCCTATTCCGAGACGGCCCTTCCCGGCGCGCGCGAGATCACCCCGACGTCCATCCCCGGACCCGGCGAGATCCCGGGGTTCCCGCTCGGTCTCGACCGCTTCGGCGGCGACGTCCTGTCGAAGCTCATCTGGGGCGCGCAGGCGTCGCTGCAGATCGGTGTCGTGTCGACGGCGTACGGACTGATCGGCGGGATGCTGCTGGGTCTGCTCGCCGGCACCTTCGGCGGCTGGGTCGACAACCTGATCATGCGCCTGGTCGACATCCTGCTGTCGGTGCCGAGCCTGCTGCTCGCGGTGTCGATCGCGGCGATCCTCGGCCAGAACCAGAACTCGATCATGATCGCCATCGGTGTCGCGCAGGTGCCGATCTTCGCCCGCCTGCTGCGAGCCTCGATGCTGCAGCAGCGATCGGCGGACTACGTGCTGTCGGCGCAGACCCTCGGCCTCGGCCGTGGCCGGATCACGATGAGCCACGTGCTGCCGAACGCCGTCGGACCGGTCATCGTGCAGGGGACGCTGTCGCTTGCGACGGCCGTCATCGACGCCGCGGCGCTGTCGTTCCTGGGCCTCGGCGGTGGACGCCCCGAGACCGCGGAATGGGGGCGCATGCTCACCTACGCGCAGGCGGAGCTCGCCATCGCGCCGTGGCTCGCCTTCCTGCCGGGCATCTGCATCGCGGTGACCGCGCTCGGCTTCACCCTGCTCGGCGAGGCGCTGCGCGAGGCGATGGATCCGAGGACCCGCGCCCGCTGAGCCGTCCCGCGGGCGGATGCCGCGGCATCCGCCCGCGCACGACTCGGCCGCCGGGACGCCGGCCCGGGTCAGACCGCGATGTCGAGCTCGTTGCCGGGGATCGAGGCGAGCAGGTTGCGGGTGTACGGGTCGCGCGGGTTCGTGAAGATCTCCTCACTGGATGCCGCTTCGACCAGCTGCCCGTCCTTCATGACGCACACGTAGTCGCTGATCAGGCGCACGACGGCGAGGTCGTGCGAGATGAACAGGTAGCTGAGGCCGTACTCGCTCTGCAGGCCGCGCAGCAGCGTGAGGATCTGATCCTGCACGAGGACGTCGAGCGCCGACACCGGCTCATCGCAGACGATCAGCTCGGGCGAGAGAGCGAGGGCGCGCGCGATCGCGACGCGCTGACGCTGGCCGCCCGACAGCTCCGACGGGTAGCGGCGCAGCGCCGACTCGGGCAGGGCCACGTCGTCGAGCAGCTGCCGGACGCGCTTGGCGCGGTCCTTCGACGATCCGCGCCGGTAGAACTCCAGCGGCTCCGACACGATCCGCTCGATCGTGAACATCGGGTTGAGCGATGAGTACGGGTCCTGGAAGATCGGCTGGACCTTCTGGCGGAACTCGCGCAGGTCCTTGCCCTTCAGGGATGCCACGTCCACGCCGTCGAAGCGGATCTCACCGCTCGTGGGCTCGATGATCTTCAGCATCATCCGTGCCGTCGTCGTCTTGCCCGATCCGGACTCGCCCACGATCGCGACGGTCTCGCCCCTCGGGATCGCGAAGGACACGTCGTTCACGGCGGCGAAGTCCTCCTTGCGGCCGCGGACCGGGTAGAGCTTGGTCAGCGACTCGACCTCGAGGATGTTGTCGACGGGCGTCGCGGGAGCGGCGGCATCCGTCGTCACCGCTGCAGGGGCGGCGGGCGCGGCGAACGCCTCGGGGCGCAGGCGGGCGACCGCGACCGACGGCGCCGCCTTCACGAGCGACTTCGTGTACGCGTGCTGCGGGTCCTCGAGGATCTGGCGCGCCGGACCCTGCTCGACGATCCGGCCGCGGTGCATCACGACGACGCGGGCGGCGCGCTCGGCGGCGAGGCCCAGGTCGTGGGTGATGAGCAGGACGGACGTGCCGAGCTCGGTGGTCATGCGCCCGAGCTGGTCGAGGATCGTCTTCTGGACCGTGACGTCGAGGGCGCTCGTGGGCTCGTCGGCGATCAGCAGCCGAGGGTTGCAGGCGAGGCCGATGGCGATCAGCGCGCGCTGGCGCATGCCGCCCGAGAACTCGTGCGGGTACTGCTTGGCACGGTCCTCGGCGTCGGGGAGGCCGGCGGCCGCGAGGGTCTCGACGACTCTCTGGTCGACGTCCTTCCGGGTCGCGAGGCCGTGCGCGAGAAGCGTCTCGGCGACCTGGGTGCCGATGCGCGAGGTCGGGTTGAGGTTCGACATCGGGTCCTGCGGCACCAGGCCGATCTTCCCGCCGCGCACGGTGCGCATGACCGACTCGGACGCACCGACGAGCTCTTCGCCGTCGAGACGGATGCTGCCGCGCGAGACGCGGCCGTTGCCGGCGAGCAGGCCGATGATCGCCATCGCCGTCGTCGACTTGCCGGAGCCGGATTCACCGACGATCGCGACGGTCTCGCCCGCCGCCAGGTCGAGGTCGACGCCTTCGACCGCGTGCACGGCTCCATCGATCGTCCGGAATTCGACGGCCATGTCGCGCACCTGGAGGAGGGGCGCACCGGTGCCGGGAGTCGTCTGCAGAGGCATAGGGTCCATCCTGCCCCGTCGGAGCCACTCGTGCGGGAATCGGCCCGCCGCTTTACCGACTCGTAACGCGGCGGAGCGGCCCGTCGGACCCCGCGGGTCAGCTGTCGCGGCGCGCACCCTCGGACGGGCGGACCGTGAAGATGTGGGGCTCGGTGAATCCCGCGTCGGCGAAGGCTGCACGGACGGCATCCGTCACGGCGCCCACCGTGTCGTGCGCGACCAGAGCGATCGCCGCCCCGCCGAACCCGCCGCCGGTCATGCGCGCGCCGATGGCGCCGGCTGCGCGAGCGCTTTCGACGGCGAGGTCGAGCTCGGGCACCGAG
The DNA here is from genome assembly GCF_047246565.1 of Microbacterium pasadenense. Classification (NCBI taxonomy): domain Bacteria; kingdom Bacillati; phylum Actinomycetota; class Actinomycetes; order Micrococcales; family Microbacteriaceae; genus Microbacterium; species Microbacterium pasadenense. The sequence continues at coordinate 719,505 of NZ_JBFOKN010000001.1, forward strand.
ATCTCGAAGTCGTCGCGCATCGACACGTGCGAGGCGTACAGCAGGTCGCCGATCGCGCGCGGGCCCTGCTCCCGCAAAGTGCGGACGGCGTCGAGCACGCGCTGGTTCTCGGTGACGACGTGACGGACGCGGCGGAACGTCACGTCGTCGACGAGCTCTTGGACGCGCGCCAGCTGATCGGGTCGCACGTCGCGCAGGGCGGGCACGCCCATCGCGGCGGCGCCGCGCTCGCAGGCGGCACGCCGCTCGCCGTAGCCGCCCGTCGAGTGGGCGTGCGTGACGCGGGTGTCCATGACGACGAGGTCGAGTCCGGCCCGGGCGAACCCGAGCTCGATGACCTGAGCGTCGAGGGTCCGGCAGTCGAGGAACGTCCCGGCATCCGTCTCGCCGAGCATGGCGGCCATCTGGTCCATGATCCCGGTCGGAGCGCCGACGGCCTCGTTCTCCGCCGTGCGGCCGGCGCGGGCGACGGCCACGCGGTCGAGGCCGAGACCCCAGACGTCGTTCAGCGCCGAGCCGGTGGCCGACTCGATGGCGGCGGACGACGAGAGTCCCGCGCCGACGGGGACGTCGGAGGCGAACGCGAGGTCGACGCCGGGAACGGATGCCGGGTCGGCGCCGGTCGCCTGCAGCAGCGCCCAGGCGACGCCGAGCGGGTAGCGCGCCCACTCGACGACCTCGTCCCGGCGCGCGGGGAACAGGGCGTCCAGGTCGGCGAGAGCGACCTCGACCGGCACGGGGTCGAAGGTCGACACGACGCGGATGCGGCCGTCCTCCCGGCGACCGAGGGCGACGTGCGTGCGGTGCGGGGTCGCGAAGGGGAACACGAAGCCGTCGTTGTAGTCGGTGTGCTCGCCGATCAGGTTGACCCGACCGGGAGCCGACCACGAGCCGGCCGGCTCGGTTCCGGTCAGGGAGGTGAACAGGCCGTAGGCCTCGCCGGCAGCGGTCACAGGGTGATCCCTTCGATGGCGGTGCGGAGGCGCGCGGCGGCATCCTCCGGGGGGACGTCGCCGATCCAGGCGCCCATGGCGGCCTCGGATCCGGCCAGGAACTTGAGCTTGTCGGCGGCGCGGCGCGGGCTCGTCAGCTGCAGGCTGAGCCGGACCGTGTCGCGGCCCGTGCTCACCGGCGCCTGATGCCACGCGGCGATGTACGGCGTCGGGCTGTCGTACAGCGCGTCGACGCCGCGCAGCAGCCGCAGGTAGAGGGGGGCGAGCTCGTCGCGCTCCTCGGCGTTCAGTGCGGCGAAGTCGGGGACGTGCCGGTGCGGCAGCATGTGGATCTCGAGCGGCCAGCGCGCAGCGAAGGGCACGAACGCGGTCCAGTGCTCGCCGCGCAGCAGCACGCGGGGCCCGGCCTGCTCGAACTCGAGGATGCGGGCGAACAGATCGGGGGCGGTGCGGTCGATCGAGTCGAGCAGGCGCAGCGTCCGCGGTGTGACGTACGGGTAGGCGTAGATCTGACCGTGCGGATGCCGCAGCGTGACCCCGATGGCCTCGCCCCGGTTCTCGAACGGGAAGACCTGCTCGATGCCCGGCAGTGCCGACAGCGCGGCGGTCCGGTCTGCCCACGCCTCGATGACGGTGCGGGCGCGCGTGACCGTCTGCGTGCCGAACGAGCCGGTGTGCTCGGGCGAGAAGCACACGACTTCGGTCCGACCGACGCTCGTGCGGGTCCGTCCCAGTCCCAGGTGTGCGAGGTCTTCGAGGCCCCGGGGCGGATCGACCGCTTCGGGGGCGTCGCCGTGGGCGGCGGCGAGGGCGGGACCGAACGACGGCGACTTGTTCTCGAACACGGCGACGTCGTACAGCGACGGGATCTCGGACGGGTTCGTCTCGGTCTGCGGCGCCAGCGGATCGAGCTCGGCCGGCGGCAGGAACGCGCGATTCTGGCGGGCGGCGGCGACCGACACCCAGTCGCCGGTGAGGATGTCCTGGCGCATCGTCGCGGTGTCGGGGCGCGGGGTGAGATCGCGGGCGTCGACGGCGCGTTCGGCGTCGAGCGTCGTCCCGGGGTCGTCGTAGTAGATCAGCTCGCGACCGTCGGCGAGCCGAGTGGCGCGCTTCACCACGCCGGCGCCGAGTTCGGTGGCATCCGTGGGTGCATTCTCCGCAGTGTTCACGTCAACATGGTAGGTCGCGTGCGTGTTATCGTCAACATCGACGGAACCGGGGGTTCCGCGGGGACGACCGGGGAGGAAGTCGTGGAGCGTCGAGCGTCGATGGCGGATGTGGCCGCGGCAGCGGGCGTGTCGGGTCAGACGGTGTCACGGGTCGTCAACGGAAGCCCCCGCGTCGATCCCGAGACGCGCACCCGGGTGGAGCGCGCGATGGCCGACCTCGGGTACCGCCCTCACCGCGCCGCGCGGGCGCTCCGCACCGGCCGCACCGACACGATCGGACTCGTCGTCTCGACCCTCGCGACGGTGGGCAACTCCCGCATGCTGCAGGCGATCGCCGATTCCGCCGCCCGCGGCGGACTAGCTCTGACCGTGGTGACGGCGTCGGGGCGGGATGCCGTCGGCGATGCGTTCGCGCGGCTGCACGACCAGGGCGTCGACGGGGCCATCGTCCTCAACGAGGCGACGGCGCTCGCCCGCACCGTGGCGGTGCCGGCCGGCCTCGCGCTCGTGGTCGTGGACTCGCCGCCGGACGAGCGCTACACGGCCGTCCAGACCGACCACGCCGCTGGCGCGCACGCGGCGACCACGCACCTGCTCGAGCTGGGGCATGCGAGCGTCCGCCACCTGCGCGGTCCGGAGGGATCCTTCGCCGCCGCCGAGCGCGAGCGCGGCTGGCGCTCGGCGCTGGCGCAGGCAGGTGTGGCGGCGCCCGAGGTGCTGCGCGGGGACTGGTCCGCGGCATCCGGTCATCGCGCCGTCGCCGCGCTGCCGGCGGATGCCACCGCCCTCTTCGCCGCCAACGACCAGATGGCGCTGGGCGCGCTCCGCGCCCTCGCCGAGGCGGGACGCGAGGTGCCCGGCGACGTGAGTGTCGTCGGATTCGACGATGTGGCGGATGCCGCGGACTTCCGCCCGCCGCTGACGACGGTCCGGCAGGACTTCGATGCCCTCGGGGCGGCCGCGGTCGCCGCTCTCGTCGCGCGGATCGCGGGGGAGCGGCCGGCCGGCACGATCCTGGTGCCCGAGCTCATCGTCCGCGCGAGCACCGCTCCGCCGCGCGGCTAGGCCGGGGTCGCGCATCCGTTCGCCGAGCGCGCCGGTTGTGGTCGAGTGCGCCGTGCGGGAGCGCGCCCGATCCGGCGCGCTCGGCATGGAACGGCGCTTTCGGCACCAACCGGCGCTTTCGCGCGGGCCGGCCGGGGATCGCGCAGACGTTCGCCGAGTGCGCCGGTTGTGGTCGAGTGCGCCGTGTGGGGGCGCGCCCTATCCGGCGCGCTCGGCGGGAAGCGGCGCTCTCGCGCTCAAGCGGTGGTGCGGAGTGGCAGCGCGCGGCGCGGACTCAGCCGGCGTTGCGGCGGGCTTCCCAGCCGCTGCGGACCATCTCGTCGAGCGAGTACCGCATCCGCCAGTCCAGGTCGCGGGCGGCGAGCTCGCCCGTCGCGACGATGCTGTCGGGGTCGCCGGCGCGGCGCGGCGCGATCTCGGGGGTGAAGTCGATGCCGGTCACGCGGGCGATGGCATCCATGATCTGCCGCACGGACAGCCCGTTCTGCGATCCCAGGTTGTAAGCCGGTTCGATGGACCGTCCGTCGGCGAGGCGCTGCGCCGCCACGACGTGCGCCGCCGCGATGTCGGCGACGTGGACGTAGTCGCGGACGTTCGTGCCGTCGGCCGTCGCGTAGTCGTCGCCGTTGATCCGCGGCGTCTTACCGTCGCGGAGCATCTCGAACACGATCGGGAAGAGGTTGTGGGGGCTCGTGTCGTACACCGTCGGGTCGCCGGACCCGACGACGTTGAAGTAGCGCAGCGAGGTGTGCCGGAGCGGCTTCTCGGATGCCGCGGTCGCGACCCCCTGCGCGGCGAGCAGCCACTCCCCGATGAGCTTCGACTCGCCGTACGGCGACGCCGGCCGCTTCGGCAGGTCCTCGGTCACGAGCGGGACGTCGGGGGTGCCGTACACCGCCGCGCTCGAGGAGAACACGATGTTCGAGACGCCGGCATCCGCCATCGCCGCGAGCACGACACGGGTGCCCTCGACGTTCTGCTCGTAGGTGTGCAGCGGGCGCTGCACCGAGACGCCGGCGTACTTGAACGCGGCCACGTGGATGACGCCCTCGGCGTGGTGCGCGCGGAGCGTGTCGGCCACGAGTTCCCGGTCGAGGATGGTGCCCCGCACGAACGGTACGCCGTCCGGCACGAACGGCGCATGCCCGCTCGACAGATCGTCGATGACGACAGGGCCGAGCCCCGCGTCGGCGAGGGCGCGAACGATGTGCGCGCCGATGTACCCGGCGCCTCCCGTGACCAACCAGCTCATGATCGCCAGCCTATCGGGGCGGCGCCGACCGCCCGGATGCCGCGGCTAGCCCGCCGACCGGACGCCGCAGATGCCACCCGGACGCCGCGGACCCCGCCGGGACGCCGCGGCTCAGCCGCCGAGCGCGGCCGACACCACGGCGCGGGCCTCGGCCTGCACCTGAGCAAGGTGCTCCGGGCCTCGGAGGCTCTCGGCGTAGAGCTTGTAGACGTCCTCGGTGCCGGAGGGCCGCGCGGCGAACCAGGCGAACTCGGTCTGCACCTTGAGGCCGCCGATCGCGGCGCCGTTCCCGGGCGCGTGCGACAGCTTCGCGGTCACCGGGTCGCCGGCGAGCTCGCTGGCCGTCACGGCATCGCCCGACAGCTTCGACAGGGTCGCCTTCTGCTCGGGGGATGCCGGGGCGTCGACGCGCTCGTAGGCGGCCGAGCCGAACTCGGCCTCGAGCTCCGCGTAGCGCTGCGAGGGGGTCTTGCCGGTGACGGCGAGGATCTCGGCGGCGAGCAGGCACAGCAGGATGCCGTCCTTGTCGGTCGTCCAGACCGTTCCGTCCTTCCGGAGGAACGACGCGCCGGCGGACTCCTCGCCGCCGAAGGCGACGGAGCCGTCGAGCAGACCGGGGACGAACCACTTGAACCCGACCGGGACCTCGAGCAGCGTCCGCCCGAGCGAGGCGGCGACGCGGTCGATGATCATCGACGACACGAGCGTCTTGCCGATGGCGGCATCCGCCGGCCAGTCCGCACGGTGGCGGTAGAGGTAGTCGATGGCGACGGCGAGGAAGTGGTTCGGGTTCATGAGACCCGCGTCGGGGGTGACGATGCCGTGACGGTCGGCGTCGGCGTCGTTGCCGGTGAGGATGTCGAACTCCGAGCGGCGCCCGACGAGGGAGGCCATCGCCGACGGCGACGAGGGATCCATGCGGATCTTCTCGTCCCAGTCGAGCGTCATGAAGCGCCAGGTCGGGTCGACCTCGGGGTTCACGACGGTGAGGTCGAGTCCGTAGCGCTCGCCGATCAGCGCCCAGTACTCGACGGACGCGCCGCCCAGCGGATCGGCGCCGATACGGATGCCGGCCTTCGCGATCGCCTCGACGTCGATGATCGAGGCCAGGTCGGCGACGTAGTGCTCACGGAAGTCGTACTCGCCGATCGCGTCGGCGTCGATGTCGGCGTGGCGGACGCGCTTCACTCCGGCGAGCCCATCGGTGATGAGCGCGTTCGCGCGGTCGGCGATCCACCCGGTGGCATCCGTGTCGGCGGGGCCGCCGTGCGGCGGGTTGTACTTGAAGCCCCCGTCGCGGGGAGGGTTGTGCGAGGGCGTCACGACGATGCCGTCGGCGCGTCCGGGGTCGTCCTCGGCGCGGCCGCGGTTGTAGCTGAGGATGGCGTGGCTGAGCGCCGGCGTCGGCACCCAGGAGTCCCGCGAGTCGATGCGCACGTCGATGCCGTTGGCGATGAGCACCTCGGTCGCGGTGCGCTCGGCGGGGAGCGAGAGCCCATGGGTGTCGCGACCGAGGAAGAGCGGCCCCGTGATCCCCTGCGCGGCGCGGTAGTCGACGATCGCCTGCGTCGTCGCGAGGATGTGGTCCTCGTTGAAGCTGGTCGACAGGCTCGAGCCGCGGTGGCCGCTGGTGCCGAAGGCGACGCGCTGGCCGGGCACCGCGGCATCCGGGCGGCGGTCGTAGTACGCGGCGATCAGCTCATCGACGTCGATCAGATCGGATGCTTCGGCAGGATGTCCGGCACGGCTCATGTCTCTAGTCTGCCCTGCATGGCGGAACCGAGGCACCCCTTGTGCACCGGGCCGTTGCGCCGTAGTCGCCCGGCGCCGACCTCGCGGGGGCGGGGCGCGGCCGCACTAGGCTGTCATCCCGTGACCATCGAGCCCGACGCAGCGCCCCCCGCACGTCGCACCTACAGCTTCCTGGGCCCGGCCGGGACCTTCACCGAGGCGGCCCTCGCGCAGGTCCCCGAAGCGCGCGACCAGACCTGGCGTCCGGTGCGGAACGTCGGCGAGGCGCTCGCCGACGTCGTCGAGGGACGATCGGATGCCGCGATGATCGCCATCGAGAACTCCGTCGACGGCGGGGTGTCGACCACGCAGGATGCGCTCGCGACGGTTCCCGGCCTGCGCATCGTGGGGGAGTACCTCGTCCCCGTCGAGTTCGTACTGGTCGCGAAGCCCGGCATCGCCCTCGAGGACGTCTCGGTGATCGCCGCGCACCCGGTCGCCTACGCGCAGTGCCTCAACTGGCTGACCGAGCGCCTGCCGGCGCACGCCCACATCCCCGCGGCGAGCAACGTCGCCGCCGCCGTCGGGATCGTGGAGGGCGTCATCGACGCGGATGCCGCCATCGCGCCCCCCGGCATCCGCAACGTGTACGACCTCGACCTGCTCGCCGAGAAGATCGGCGACAACCCCAACGCGGTGACCCGGTTCGTCCTGGTCAGCCGCACGACGGCGCCGCCCGCGCCGACCGGTGCCGACAAGACGTCGCTCATCGTCGAGCTCCCCGAAGACCACCCGGGTGCATTGCTCGAGCTGCTGGAGCAGTTCGCGACGCGTGGCATCAACCTGTCGCTGCTGGCGTCGCGTCCCATCGGAGACGCGCTCGGCCGGTACCGGTTCGTCATCGACGCGGACGGTCACATCTCGGACGAGCGGATGGCGGACGCCCTCCTCGGGCTGCGTCGCTTCTCGCCGCGGGTGCTCTTCCTCGGGTCGTATCCACGCGCCGACCGGGCGATCAACCGCTATCCGGAGCGCTACTCCGACGACGTGTTCGTCGAGGCGCGCGACTGGCTCCGCGGGCTGATGTCGGGCGAGCCCGAGGACTGAGACCCGTCAGGCCGCGAGCAGTTCGAGCGTCCGGATGCGCGAGGTCGCCGCGTCCATCGGCTCGTCCTCGGTCGCGCCGGCCACCGGCGAGATCATGACCTCGTCGACGCCGTGCCGCGCCGCGAACTCGGCGATCCGGCTGCGGACGTCGTCGCCCGTGCCGACGAACCAGCGGGCCCGCATCGCGTCGAGGAGGCCCGTCGCGAGGGAGTCGGATGCCTCGGCGGCGGCGGCCTGCTCGACGGTCTCCAGGGCGACGAGCGGCCGGTTCCCGCGGAGGCGGGCCATCATGCGGGCCTGCGGCAGCATCGCCGCCTCCGCCTGCTCCGCGGTGTCGGCCACGACGGCGTTGGCGGTGAGGAACGTGCGCGGCTGCGCGAGCGTCTCGGAAGCCTGGAACTGGCTGCGGTACAGGTCGAGTGCGCGCTCGAGGCCGTCCCCCGAGAAGTGGTTGGCGAACACATAGGGCAGCCCCATGCCGGCGGCGAGCTGGGCCGAATAGTCGCTGGAGCCGAGCAGCCACACCGCCGGCGCCGTGGTGGCGGCGGGCGTGGCGTGCACGTCGTACGTCCCGCCGGAGGTGAACCGGACGGTCGCGCCCTCGGGTGAGACCAGCGAGCGGATGTCGGTGATGTGCTGCGGGAAGCGGTCGACGTCGCTCGTCGTCCCGGACTGGCGCAGCAGTTGCGTGATCACCGGATCCGATCCGGGTGCACGGCCGATGCCGAGGTCGATCCGGTCGGGGGCGATGGCCTCGAGGGCCGCGAACTGCTCGGCGACGACGAGAGGCGAGTGATTGGGGAGCATGACGCCGCCCGAGCCGACCCGGATGCGGGTGGTGCGGGCCGCGGCGGCGGCGATGAGGACCGGCGGGGCGGTGGAGGCCACGGCCGGCATGTTGTGGTGCTCGGCGAACCAGTAGCGGCGGTAACCCAGCTCGTCGGCGCGCTGCGCGACGGACAGCGACGCGGCGACCGCCTGGGCGCTGGTCTGTCCGGTGCGGACGGGAACGAGGTCGAGGACGGAGAGGGCCGGGGCTGCTGTGCTCATCGGGGGATGCAACTCCGAACCGGCCCGGTGCATTCCGCCCTCGGGACGTGCGCCCGGCGGGCGGTGTCTCGCCGCGGCCCCAGCGTCAGTCGCGCGGGGCGCGCTTGACGTGCTCGTACGCGTCGAGGGCCGCCTGCCGGGACGACTTCAGATCGACGAGGGGCAGCGGCGGTCGGCCGTCCGGCGCGCGGTACTCCGGCGCCCACTCGGCGACGTAGCGGCCGTCCTTGTCGAATTTGCTCGCCTGCAGCTCGGGATTGAAGACCCGGAAGTACGGGGCGGCGTCCGCGCCGGACCCCGCCACCCACTGCCAGTTGAACGGGTTGTTGGCACCGTCCGCGTCCACGAGGGTGTCCCAGAACCATTCCTCGCCGTGCCGCCAGTCGATGAGCAGGTTCTTGATGAGGAAGGATGCCGTCACCATCCGCACCCGGTTGTGCATGTAGCCCGTTCGCCACAGCTCGCGCATGCCCGCGTCCACGATCGCGTACCCCGTCTCGCCGCGCTGCCACGCCCGGAGTGCGGTCGGCCGCAGGGGCGGCCACGGGAATGCGTCGAACTCGCGCCGCAGGTTCCGCGTCGCGAGGTCGGGGAAGTGGAAGAGCGTGTGCCACGCGAACTCGCGCCAGCCGAGCTCGGAGAGGAATCTGCCCGCGCCCGCCGCGTGCACCGCCTCGTGCCAGACCGTGTGCGGACTGAGCTCGCCCCAGCGGAGGCGAGGTGACAGCAGCGACGTCGCCCCCGCGCTCGGCTGATCGCGCGCCCGGTCGTAGGCGTCGATGTCCTCGGTGAGGAATGCCTGCAGCCGTCGGCGCGCAGCCGGCTCACCGGGCTCCCACGTGTCGCGGAGTCCGCCCGCCCAGTCGGGCGCCGTCGGCAGCAGCCCCCAGTCGGCCAGGTCGTCGGACGCCGGGGAGCGGACGGGGCCGGGGATCTCGCGCGGCTCGGGGAGAGGCGCCCGCGGCGAGGGCAGGGCGAGGCATGCCCGCCAGAACGGGCTGTACACCGAGAAGTGCGTGCCTGCCCCCGTGGTCACCGTCCACGGCTCGAACAGGAGCGACCCGGCGAACGAGGCGACCTCGACGCCGTCCTCGCGGAGGGCCGCCTTGAGTCCCGCGTCGATCTCGCGCTCGGGGCCCCCGTAGCGGCGGTTCCAGTAGACGGCCGCGGCGCCGGCATCCGCCACGACATCCCGCACCACCCTGTCCGCCGGCCCTCGCCGCAGGACCAGCCGGCCGCCGCGCTCGCGCAGGCGGGCATCGAGCGACGCGAGGGAGTGATGCAGCCACCAGCGTGCGGCGCCGCCGAGGGGACGGATGCCGGGCGACTCCTCATCGAGGATGTACAGCGCGATGACGGGGGCGTCCCGGTCGAGCGCGGCCCGCAGGGCGGGGTGATCGGCCAGGCGCAGGTCGTCGCGGAACCAGACGATGGAGGGGGCGCTCACCCGCTCATCCTCACCGAGCGGGAGCTTTCCCGCCGCCCCTTGACCCGGGCCGGTGGGGATGCTCAGGCGACCGGGATGCGGTGCCCCCGCGGCACGGCGACCGTCAGGCCGCCGGCGGCGACGCGGACCTTCACATGGGTCGCCTCGCCGAACTCGTCCCCGTCGAGCTGCACCGGACGCGGCTCCTGCGCCATCAGGTCGATGCCCTCGCCCTTCGTGTAGCGGACGGCGTTGTCGGCGGTGCGCAGGGCGAGGATCCTGCGGCCGGCGCGGAACCGGCGGAGGACGCTGTTGTCCCACGCCAGCCGACGCCACACCGCGAGCCAGCCGAGCGGGTTGCGCGGCTGGAAGATCGTGATGTCGAGCTCGCCGTCGGTGATCGACGCCTCGGGGATCAGCTCGAGACCGGCCGGCAGCGAGCCGCAGTTCGCGAACAGGACGCTCTGCACGCTCGCGCGGTGCATCCGGTGCCCGGGCACCTGGTAAAGGACGGGGAACGGCTTGGCCTGCGCGAGCGAGCGCGCGGCGCCGTCGACGTACGCCACCCAGCCGACCTTCTTCTTGAGGTCGCTGCTCGTGTTCGCGATCATCGCGGCGTCGAGGCCCATCCCGCCCATCACCACGAAAGCGTGCTGGCGCGAGGTGCCGTCGGTGCGCCGGATCGTCGCGAGGCCCACATCGATCGGGATCGTGTCGCCGTCGAAGGTCGCGGCGATCATGGCCGCCGCGTCGTCGAGGGGCAGCCGCAGATTGCGGGCCAGCAGGTTGCCGGTGCCGCTCGGCACGATCGTGAGGGGCACGCCGGAGCCGGTCATCGCCTCGCTCACGGCGCGGACCGTGCCGTCGCCGCCGGCGACGAGGACCGCGGTCACGCCTTCCTCGAGGGCTTGCCGGGCGACGTCGTCGCCGAGGTCGTCCACCGTGGTCTCGTAGAACAGCGGCTCGGACCAGCCGGCATCCTTCGCGAGGGCGGCGACCTGCTCGCGGATCCCGTCCCCGTCCACCTTCGTCGGGTTGTACACCAGCGCGGCCTTGGGTGCGGGTCGCCCTTCGTCGTCCGGGAGGGGTTCGGTCGAGCCGCTCTCGTCGACGCGGCGCGCTTCGCCGGTCTCGCCGTCCGCGGTGTCGGGCGCGACGTCGCCCGGTTCGCGGATGACGTCGTCCGGCGCTGCCGCGTCCTCGGGGTCCTTGGGGTCGTCGGAGCCGTTCGTCGTGCCGGAGTCGGTCGCCATGTGTACAGAGTATGGCCCGCCCGCCCGCGCACCCCGGACCGGGGGAGGCCCGCCCGCCCGCGACTAGACTTGCGCCGTGATCGATCTGGCCCTCCTCCGTGACGACCCCGCATCCGTGAAGCGCTCGCAGGAAGCCCGCGGCGAATCGCCCGACACGGTCGATGCCGCGCTCGAGGCAGACCGTGCCCGCCGCGCCGCCATCACCACCTTCGAGGAGCTCCGAGCCGCGCAGAACGCGCACGGGAAGACCGTCGCCAAGGCGCCCAAGGAGCAGAAGGCGGCCCTCGTCGCCGAGGCGAAGCAGCTCAGCGAGCAGGTCAAGGCCGCCCAGCAGGCCGTGACCGCCGCGGAGGAAGCCGCCGGGGCGGCGCTCGCCAAGATCGAGAACATCGTGATCGACGGGGTCCCCGCCGGCGGCGAGGAGGACTTCGAGACCCTTCGGACGCACGGCGAGCCCGCCGCCTTCGACTTCGAGCCGCTCGATCACCTCGCCCTCGGCGAGAAGCTCGGCGCCATCGACATGGAGCGCGGCGTCAAGGTCTCCGGCGCCCGCTTCACCTTCCTGACCGGGATCGGGGCGCGCCTGGAGCTCGCCCTGATGAATCTCGGCATGGACCGGGCCCTCGAGGCCGGCTTCATCCCGATGATCCCCCCGACGCTCGTCCGGGCCGAGGTCATGCGGGGGACCGGCTTCCTCGGTCAGCACGCCGACGAGGTCTACCGCCTCGACGACGACGACCTCTACCTCGTCGGCACCAGCGAGGTCCCGCTCGCCGGCTACCACATGGGCGAGATCCTCGACCTCGAGGCCGGTGCCAGGCGCTACGCCGGATGGTCCACCTGCTATCGGCGGGAGGCGGGGTCGTACGGCAAGGACACCCGCGGCATCATCCGTCTGCACCAGTTCAACAAGCTCGAGATGTTCGTGTACACGAAGCCGGAGGACGCCGAGGCGGAGCACCTGCGCCTCGTCGAGATGCAGGAACGGATGCTGCAGGATCTCGGTCTCGCGTACCGCGTCATCGACGTGGCCGCGGGCGACCTCGGCTCGTCGGCGGCACGCAAGTACGACGTCGAGGCGTGGGTGCCCACGCAGGGTGCCTACCGCGAGCTGACGTCGACGTCGAACTGCACGAGCTTCCAGGCCCGTCGCCTCGACATCCGCTACCGCCCCGCCGTCGAGGGCGGCGGCGGCAAGACCGCGCCCGTCGCGACCCTCAACGGCACCCTCGCCACGACGCGCTGGATCGTCGCGCTCCTCGAGACGCACCAGCGTGCGGACGGGTCCGTGGTCATCCCCGAGGTGCTGCGACCGTACCTCGGCGGCCTCGAGGTCGCGGAGCCGATCGCATGACGGAGTCGCTCCCCGCCACCGGCAGCGTCGAAGCCGTCTCCGACGCCGAAGCCGCCGAGGTCGTCGACGACGTCGCCACGGATGCCGAGGCATCCGTCGTCGGCCGTCTGCTGATCGCGCTCGACATCGACGGCACCGTCGTGCTCGAGGACGAGAGCTACAGCCCCGGCGTCGTCGACGCGGTGGCACACGCCCATGCGGCCGGCCACGAGGTCATGCTCGCCACGGGGCGTTCCTGGGAGGGCACCCGTCACATCCTCGAGGGGCTCGCGCTGAACCCCGAGTACGTCGTGTGCTCGAACGGGGCCGTCATCCTGAGGCGGCTCGGCGACGGTGCGGACGCGCGGTACGAGCGGTTCCACACCGAGCAGTTCGACGCCACGGAGGTTCTCGGCCTGCTGGGCGAGCACCTTCCGGAGGCGAAGTACATGGTGGAGCTGCCCGACGGGCGCCGGCTGTACACCGACCACATCGACGACTGGAACCTGGCGAACGCCGACCGCGTCGGCTTCGCCGATCTGGCTGCTCAGCCCGTCTCGCGCATCGTCGTGGTCTCCGACGAGGACACCGACCAGGACTTCGTCGAGCTCGTCGCCCGCATCGGCCTCAACGAGGTGTCGTATGCCGTCGGGTGGACGGCGTGGCTCGACATCGCGCCGCAGGGCATCGACAAGGCCACGGCCCTTGAGAAGGTGCGCGGCTGGCTGGGCATCGACGCACCGCACGTGCTCGTGATCGGCGACGGACGCAACGACATCGGCATGTTCCGGTGGGCGCGCGAGCACGGCGGCCGGGCGATCGCGATGGCGCAGGGACCGGACGAGGTCCGCAGCGAGGCGTCGGAGCTGACGGCATCCGTCATGGAGGGCGGCGTCTCCGCCATCCTGAAGGCGCTCTGACCCGGGCTTTCAGCACTCGCACAGACGTTGCCGGAACAATGGGACCGTTCTGGGACCGGCTAGACTCGACCCCTGGCTGACGGATGCCGCAAGGCGCCCGTCCGGGAGGGTTGTCCGAGCGGCCGAAGGATCCGGTCTTGAAAACCGGTGGGCAGCAATGTCCCGTGGGTTCGAATCCCACACCCTCCGCAGTGTGAAAGGTGATCCGTGAGCGCGAAACCCGAGGCGCAGGCGTCGAAGTTCCGACGCCACCCTGTCGCGCGTCATGGCGTGCTCACCTCGCCGAACCCGTTCAAGCAGGTCCTGACGATCCTCGCCGCCGTCGTCGCCGTCGCCCTGGTCAGCGTCACCGCGATCGGCGGCTTCTACGTGTGGGATGCCGCGCGCGCCCTGGGTGACAGCGGCGTCTCGATCGGCGATGAGAGCACGCTGCCGCCGCACATCGGCGAGATCGAGGGCGGCGTCAACATGCTCGTCGTCGGCACCGACTCGTGCGAGGGCCAGGATCTGAAGCTCTTCCCGCGCTGCAAGAAGGACGATGGCGGTGAGCGCAACGACGTCACCATGCTCGTCCACATCAGCGACGAGCCGCGCCGCGTCACGGTGGTGTCCTTCCCGCGCGACATGATCGTGCCGATCCCCTCGTGCGAGAGCCCCGACGGCGGCACGTACTCGGCGATGAGCGCGCAGATGATCAACGCGTCCTACATGTACGGCGGGCTGGGCTGCACGGTCTCGACCGTCGAGGAGCTGACCGGGATCGACATCCAGTTCGCGGCATCCATCCGCTGGACCGGCGTCATCAACATGTCCGATGCGCTCGGCGGCGTGGACGTCTGCGTGAGCGACGACATCTCCGACCGGCACACCGGCCTCAACCTGGCGAAGGGCGAGCACACGCTCGTCGGCGCCGAGGCGCTGCAGTTCCTCCGCATCCGTCACGGCATCGGCGACGGCTCGGACCTCGGCCGCATCTCGAACCAGCAGCAGTTCATGGGGTCGCTCGTCCGCAAGCTGCAGTCCGGCGCGGTCCTGTCGAACTACCCGGCTCTCCTCAACCTCGCGAACACCGCGGTGCGTCAGGTGAACGAGGGGCAGCTGACCCTCAGCGACTCGCTGACCAACCCGCAGCGGATGGTGCAGATCGCGATGGCCGTCTCGGACATCCCGTACAAGGACATCGTGTTCGTGCAGTACCCGACCGTGTACGCCCCGGGCGGCGGACGCGTCCTGCCCGTGACGTCTGCGGCGGACGTGCTGTTCACCGCCCTCAAGGAGAACAAGCCGGTCAAGGTGACCGGCGAGGCCAGTGGCGGCTACGGTGTCGACATCGTCGGCGAGGCGGAGGGTCCGACGCCGACCGCCACGCCGACCGCGGATGCCGGCAGCCCGACCTCGACTCCCTCGGCGTCGGCGGATGCCGGCGAGGGCGAGGACGAGCCGTCTGCCGACGAGGCCGTCGACCTGCCGAGCGACATCACCGGCAGCTCCGCCGCCGATGTCACCTGCACGCGCGCCGAAGGCTGAGCGCACGTTCGGAACCGGGCCCCGGACCGGTTATGCTTGCTGGGTGCATTCGCGCCGGTGACGGACGGATGCCTGGAGACGTCGCATAGTCAGGCCTAGTGCACCACCCTGCTAAGGTGGAGTCCTCGCAAGGGGACCGAGGGTTCAAATCCCTCCGTCTCCGCCAGAAAAGCCCTGGTTCGCCGGGGCTTTTTCGTTGCCGGTCGAAGGTGGCTGGGCGCCTGCCTACGTCAGCCGCCGAACTCCGCCATGATGACGAACGGCGTTTGGTTCGCGTCGCACGCGTCTGCCACCTGCATCACGGAGTCCTCCGTCCCGGACCGCGCCTTTCCAGGCTCCGACGCGGCGGCCACGACTGTGGACATGGCCGCGAGTGGCGCCGCGAGCGCAGACGTCGAAGCGGCCGCGAGGTCGGCGAGTTGCGTGGACGCCGTCGCAACGCGCGCCGACCAGGCCTCCTCGTCGAACGCGTCGTAATCGTTGAAGCCGTCGTCCGCGTTGACCAACGCGCTATAGACGTCCGTGAACGCAGCGCATTCGGCGGTCACTGCGGGGTCCCTCGTGAATTCGGCGGTGGAGAATCGAGGAGCCGCCGTCCACTCGACGTTGTCATCGACCGTCACCGCGATCGAGGGGGCGGTATCGTCCGTGACCGGCCACGCCAGTGGCTCCTCGGCGCCGCACGTGCCCGAGATCGTCGCCAGGTTCGCTGCCATGGAGTCACCGAGTTCCACGGAGTAGGGGCCGTGACCGTCGCAGGTCAGGTCGATCGACACCGAACGGGCGTCGCCAGGGATCGGGAACTCGACACCTGGCCATCCCGTCGGGCCCGTCCCGGTCACGGTCTCGCCAACGCTCTCGGCAGGCGGAGGTTCTTCGGTGGTGGAACCTGTCGGTGCCGAGGATGGACCTGCCCCGCTCGCACAACCTGCGGACAGGAGCGCCACGCACACGAGCGCGGCAACCGAAGGCATTCTGTGTGGCTTCGTGGAGCGGGATATCACTGGTGATGTCTATCAGGCGCAGCCCGTCGGTGTCACATTGTCATACGCGCACCCGTCTCCCTGACTGCTTTCCGGTGTCTGGGCCGCTTGGAGTCCTCGGGCACGGTGTTCGCTTGCCGCGCGAGTACACTCCCGATCCCGCTCGCCAGAGCGGAGGTAGCGGCCATGACTCCCAGAGCGAGGGGCAGGGTCGTGGCGCCTGCGACGACACCCACGAGGATGGGGCCGCCGGCGTCGCCTACCTCCCGGCCGAGTTCGGCACTTCCCATCGTGCGTCCCATGCGCTCTGGCGGGGTGGTCGCGGCGAGTCGAGCGAAGCCGAGCGGGGTGATGGATCCCACACCCAGGCCGACGAGAACTGCCGTCACGATGATTGTCAGGAGGGAAGGTGCGACAGCGACCAGGCCGATGGCAACGATCAGAGTGCCAGCGCCGATGCCCATGATCAGGAGTACGCGCTCCGGGGCGGTATCGTGCAGCCGACCGATACGGGGTTGCACGACGGCTGAGACGACGGCGAGAACGGTGACGGCTCCCATGCCGAAGATCGGATCCAAGCCGAGCTGAGAACCGATGAGGGGAAGGAATCCGACAGCGACGCCGAGGGTCGCCGTCGCGACGGAAAGGAGGATCACCGGGCCGAGGAATGCGGGGGCCGTGGACTGCCTCACAAGTTCGATGAGGGTTGCGCGCTGCTTAGGGAGAACGGGCAGGGGGGTCATGGCGAGGGCAGTCCAGATCGCAGCCGCGAGTGCGAGACCGGCGAGAGCCAGGAACAGTGCGGGTAGCCCGGACCACATGATGAGCCCGGCACCGATCAGGGGACCGGCGGCGTAGCCCAGGCCTTTCCACGACCCGTACTTGCCGAAGTACCTCCCGGCGAGAGAAGGGCCGACGAGGCGAGCCACAGCCGAGGACGACGCCGGTGAGAACGCCGCAGCCGCCGCGCCCTGGCCGAGTCGCGCCACGGCCAGCGCAATCGGAGTTGCCGCGAACGCACCGAGCGTCGATGCGAGTGCGAAGACCAGCAGGCCGCCGACGACGACGGGCTTCACTCCGATACGGTCGCTCAGCGCTCCGAAGATCGGTTTGAGGATGACTTCGGCGACGTCGTAGATGGCGAGGATCAGCCCGAGGGTCGCGAAGGTGAGGCCGATGTCATCGGTTTCGGTGCCGAGCGCCGCTGCTACTCCGTGGGCGCCGAACGCCGTCGTGAATCCTGCCAGGTAGAGCGGACCCAGCCCGCGAACTCGTGTCGTCGCCACTCTCACGAGATTAGAGCGCGCCGCTAGGGCTACCCGGCGCAACGATCGCGGGACGGGCGTGCGTCCGTCGATCTCTGCGCAGGTGCGCGTGTCGCTCAAGACCGCAACCCTTGACGGTTCCGATCCCCGTGATGGGAGAGATGGCTCGGCCTGCACGTCGGGGACGTGAACCTGACGAGGCGTTCAAGGCGCGAATCCCTCGGGTTTCATTCAGGGATGGGATCCCGCACGCCGGACTCGGCGCACACACGCTCCAGCCGACCGCGGATGTCACGACCTGCAGCCAGTGACGCGGTCATCAAACCGGGCCACCGAGCACTGCCCACCCGTGAGCGGGGAGCTCGGCCCGGCCGTCCGTGGCCGAGGCCGACCCGGCGAGCACCGTGACGGCTCCGCCCGACGGCAGCGACACGGGCTCGTCCGCCAGGTTGAGGACCGTGACGACGGCATCCGATCCCACCGCCGTTCGCAGCGCGACCGCGGTGTTCTCGACCTGTATCACGTCCGTATGCGCGCGGTGGAGCCACGGATGGCGTCGGCGTACAGCGACGAGCTCCCTGTGTATGGCGAGGATCGCGTCCGCGTCGCCCGCAGCGCCCGGCAGCGTCGACGCCTGCGCCGCAGACGGTGCGGCGACGGGAAACTCGGGGCGAACGGCATCGTCTCCGCCGAGGCGCTCCTCCTTGATGGCGCGCAGCCCGTATTCGTCACCGGCGTAGACCATCGGCGTACCGGCGAGCGTCATCAGCACGGCGATCGCATGCGGAACGTGCCGAGCGTCCCCGACCGCCGAGGCGATCCGGGTGACATCGTGATTGCCGACGAAAGTGGTGGGCACGAACGTCGCGAGCAGGGCGTTGTGACGCTCGATCGCGTGAGTGAGCTCGAACAGATTGCGGTCGGCGAGGCTGTGCCAGACGCCCTGCCAGAGCTCGTATTGAGTGAGCGAGTCCATCGTGGACTGCGCGACGATGGCGGCGGAATCCCCGTGTATCACCTCGCCGGTGATCCACACATCGGGATGCCGCTCCCGGACGCGCGGCAGCACTCGCGCCCAGAACGCGGGGTCCACCGCGTATGCCGCGTCGAGGCGCCATCCGTCGGCGCCCCGGTCGAGCCAGTGGCACATGACGTCGACGACGAGCTGCGCGACCTGGTCTGAGGAGTGGTCCAGCGCGACGAGCGACTCATGCCCCTCGAAGACCTCGGCGCGGACCGGCTCGCCCGGGCGCCACCCCGACCAGTCGACGCGGAACAGGCCAGCCGTGGGAGCGTCCGGACCGTACTCCTCAAGGGCGCGGAAAGCGGGGTGCGCCCGTCCCACATGGTTGAAGACGCCGTCCAGGAGCACGCGTAACCCGCGCTCCCGCGCTGCGGCCGTCAAGCGGGCGAAGTCGGCATCGTCGCCGAGGCGCGGGTCGATCCGGAAATGGTCCGTGGTGTCGTAGCCGTGCGTCGACGATGCGAACACGGGCCCGAGCGCCAGGCCATTGAGACCGAGCTCGACAACGTGGTCCAGCCACCCCTCGATCCGGGGGAGTCGGTGGCGCACCGCATCCGGCTCCGGTCCCTCCGGTCGGACCGGGGCCCCGACGAAGCCGAGGGGATAGATGTGCCACCACATCACGTGGTCTACCCAGGCTGCCATGGTCTCAGTCAATCAGGCGCGGCGAATCGGGACCCCCGCATGGACATCTCTCCCATGGACCGGTATGCGAGCGCGGATCGGCGCGGGTACGCCGCGGAGCCTGAGACCTGACTCCGTCTCCGCCAGACTCCCTCGACCAAGCCAGGGCTTCCCCGTGGTGTCGGCGAAGCTCACCCGGTGGGCCGACGGCGCTCGATGAGGATCGTGTCGCGCCATCGGCCCACCCAGGGGCCGTACGTCATGTGTGCGATGCGTTCGCGGCGGCCGATGCGGCGGAAGCCGGCGCGGTCGTGGAGCGCGAGGCTGGCGGTGTTCTCCGGGAAGATGCTCGCCTGGACTGTCCAGATGTCGGCGCCGTCGACGGCGTGCAGGAACGCGTGCAGCAGGGTCCTCCCCGCCCCGAGGCCGCGGGCGTGGCCGGCGACGTAGACCGAGTGCTCGACGACGCCGCGGTAGACCTCGCGGTCCGAGACGCGGGATGCCGCGACCCAGCCGATGATCGATCCGGTCCCGTCGAGGGCGGTCAGTCTGCCGACGCGCAGCTTTCCGGCGTCGAAGGCCTCCCACCCGGGTGGTTCGCGTTCGAACGTCGCGTTGCCGGTGGCGATCCCCTCACGGTAGATGGCCTCCACCGCCGGCCAGTCCCCGGGGGTCATGGCTCGCACCGTGACGGCGGCGGTCACGGTCGGAGCGCGTGGGAGGCGGCGTCGAGGGCGCCGGTGACGACGCGATAGTAGGCCCAGCGCCCGCGCTGCTCGCGCGTTGCGAGTCCCGCCTCGACGAGACTCTTCATGTGGTGGGAGACGGTCGGCTGCGACAGTCCCACGGGCTCGGTGAGGTCGCAGATGCACGCCTCGCCGTTGTCGGATGCCGCGATCAGCGACAGCAGACGGAGGCGCGTCGGGTCGCCCAGCGCTTTGAATGTGCGGGCCGCCCGCTCGGCGGCCTCGAAAGAGATGACATCGCCGGTGACCGTGGCGCAGCACGTCCCAGCGTCTTCAGTCGTCGAGCTGGATAGCGTCGTAGCCATGAGGTGATCTTCTCACGTCGTATTGACATCTGTCGATACATCGGCGATCGTTTCATCGAACATCGTCGATATGGCAGGAGGATGCCCGGTGGACGAAGAGTCGCCTGTGGTCGTGATCGGTGCCGGGCCGCAGGGTCTCGCAGCAGCGGCGCACCTCGTCGAGCGGAACGTGCCGGTCCTGGTGCTGGAGGCCGGGCACTCGCCGGCTGCCGCCGTCGCGGAGTGGGGCCACGTGCGCCTGTTCTCCGAATGGCCCGAGCTGGTCGACGCGGCCGGCGCCCGCCTCCTCGCTGCCGCGGGACGGAAGGCGCCGAGGGCGGGATTCCCGACCGGCGCACAATGGATCGAGAAGTACCTCGCGCCGCTCGCCGACGTCCTCGGCGACCGCGTCCGCTATGACAGCCGGGTCACCGGCGTCTCGCGGCTCGGTCGCGACCGACTCGTCGACGAGGGACGCGGCGACCAGCCCTTCACCGTCCACATCTCGTCCGCGGAGGGCCGGGAGCACCGCGTGCGAGCGCGGGCTGTCATCGACGCATCCGGTACGTGGTCGAGCCCCAACCCCGCGGGCGCCGACGGCCTCCCCGCGCTGGGGGAGGCGGCGGCCGCGGACCTGCTGTCCTACCGCATCCCCGACTTCCGCGATCGTGAACGATTCGCCGGAAGGCACACCGTCGTGATCGGCTCCGGGCACTCCGCCGTGACCGCCGTCCTCGCGCTGGCGCAGATGGCCCACGACGACGCCGGCACCACCGTCACCTGGGTGCTGCGCCGTGCCGCCGTCGGCACCGTCTTCGGTGGGGGCGAGGCTGACGAGCTCCCTGCACGCGGAGCGCTCGGCGTGAGGGCGAGGGAGGTCGCGGAGTCCGGCGTCGTGTCCCTCGTCACCGGATTCCGGGTCGAGCGCGTCGCCCGTGACCAGCAGCGCGCCGTTCTGATCGCCGAGGACGGCCGCACGGTGACGGCCGACCTGGTCGTGGTGCTGACAGGTTTCCGTCCCGATCTCTCGTTCCTGTCGGAGCTGCGGCTGGAGCTGGATGCCGCGCTGCAGGCGCCCGCGCGCATCGCCGCCGAGGTCGACCCGAACGCGCACTCCTGCGGGTCGGTCGCGGCGACGGGCGCGGCCGACCTGGCGCATCCCGAGCCCGACTTCTACCTCGCCGGCGCCAAGTCCTACGGGCGAGCCCCGACCTTCCTCGCGCTGACGGGCTACGAGCAGGTGCGCAGCATCGTGGCCGAGCTCGCCGGCGATCACGAAGCCGCACGGCGCGTGGAGCTCGTCCTGCCCGACACCGGGGTGTGCGGCGGCACCGGCCTGTTCGACGCTCCGGCCGCCTCCTCGGACGGCGCCTGCTGCGCCGCCCCTCCGCAGGTCGTCCAGATCGGCCGCGCGCCGGCATCCGTCTGAGCCGTCCGCCCTGGCGGCTGCCCGGCCCCGCCGGGAGTCCCTCGAGATCGCGCTCGCCACTCACGACCTCCGCGACGTCGGAATACCCCCTGCCGGTATGCGTTAGGGTGAGTCATACCCCAGGCGGGTATCACGAGAGGGAGGAAACCCATGGCTTCGAACGAGTACACCGTGAGCGGCATGAGCTGCGGCCACTGCGAGATGTCGGTCCGACAGGAGGTCGCGCAGATCGCAGGTGTGGAGGATGTCCAGGTGAGCGCCAAGACGGGGAAGCTCGTCGTCACCGCCTCGCAGCCCGTGGATGACGCCGACGTGCTGTCGGCGGTGGACGAGGCCGGCTACTCGGCAGTGCGCGCCTGACACCCACCGGCTGTCACGAAGAGAGGAATGCGATGAGCGCCACTGCGTCTCGCGCCACCCCCGCGGGTTCCAGCGTCGAACTGGAGATCGGCGGCATGACGTGCGCGTCCTGCGCGATGCGGATCGAGAAGAAGCTGAACAGGCTCGACGGTGTCGCGGCGGCCGTGAACTACGCCACGGAGCGGGCGAAGGTGACGGTGCCCGCCGGGTACGACCCGGCTGAGCTCATCGCCGAGGTGGAGAAGACGGGGTACACCGCCGCGCTTCCCGCGTCGAAGGAGCCTGGGCCCGGCGCCGCGACCGGTGATTCCGACGCGGCCGCGAACGACCCGGAGCTCGCCGCGCTGCGGAGCCGGCTGATCATCGCGACCGTGCTGACCGTGCCGGTGATCGCGCTGGCCATGATCCCGGCTCTGCAGTTCACCTCCTGGCAGTGGGCGTCCCTCGCGCTGGCCGCGCCGGTGATCGTGTGGGCGGCGTTCCCCTTCCACAAGGCGGCCTGGACCAATCTCAGGCACGGCGCCGCGACGATGGACACCCTGATCTCGATGGGCACCGGTGCGGCTCTGCTGTGGTCGCTCTACGCGCTGTTCCTGGGCACCGCGGGCACCCCCGGCATGACTCACGGGTTCGACGTCGCCCTCGCCCCTTCCGACGGCGCAGCGAACATCTACCTCGAGGTCGGTGCCGGAGTGACGGTGTTCGTCCTCGCCGGCCGGTACTTCGAGAAGCGTTCGAAGCGGCAGGCGGGCGCAGCCCTCCGGGCCCTTCTCGAGCTCGGTGCCAAGGAGGTATCCGTTCTGCGCGGCGGCGTGGAAGCGAAGATCCCGGCCGCCGATCTGCGCACCGGCGACGAGTTCATCGTCCGCCCCGGTGAGAAGATCGCCACGGACGGCGTCGTCATCTCCGGCACCTCGGCCGTGGACGTCTCGATGCTGACCGGAGAGTCCGTGCCCGTGGAGGTCGCCGAAGGCGACACCCTGACCGGCGCGACCGTCAACGCCGGCGGACGACTCATCGTGCGGGCCACCCGGGTCGGGGCGGACACGCAGCTGGCGCAGATGGCGCGGCTCGTCGCGGACGCGCAGACCGGCAAAGCGGATGTCCAGCGCCTCGCCGACCGGATCTCGGGCATCTTCGTGCCCATCGTGCTCATCATCGCGGTCGTCGCACTCGGTGCCTGGCTGGCTGCGGGATTCCCCGCTGCCACCGCCTTCACCGCCGCCGTCGCGGTTCTGGTCATCGCGTGCCCGTGCGCCCTCGGGCTCGCCACCCCCACGGCCCTCCTCGTCGGCACCGGTCGCGGCGCTCAACTGGGCATCCTCATCAAGGGGCCCGAGGTGCTGGAATCGACCCGCAGGGTCGACACGATCGTGCTCGACAAGACCGGCACCGTCACCAGCGGCACCATGACCGTCGTCGATGTGATCCCGGAGCAGGGGACGGATGCCCGTGACCTCCTGCGGCTGGCCGGTGCGGTCGAGGACGCGTCGGAGCACCCGATCGGACAGGCGATCGCGAAGGCGGCGACCCAGCAGACCGGCGCGCTGCCGACGGTGGCGGGGTTCACGAGCATCGAGGGGCGGGGCGTTCAGGGCACCGTCGACGGGCACACGGTCCTCGTCGGGCGCGATTCGCTGCTGGCGGACCCGTCTGCGCTCCTCAGCCCGGACGTCGCATCCGCGAAGGCGCGGGCCGAACGCGAGGGCAAGACCGTCGTGGTCGTGGGCTGGGACGGCCGAGCGCGCGGCGTGCTCGTCGTCGCGGATGCCGTCAAGCCCACCAGCGCCGAAGCGGTTCGGCAGATGAAGGACCTCGGCCTGACCGTCGTGCTCCTCACCGGGGACAACGAAGCCGTCGCCCGGCGCATCGCGGAAGACGTGGGAATCGAACAGGTGATCGCCGGAGTCCTGCCGAGCGGCAAAGTCGACGTCGTGGCAGGCCTGCAGCGCGAGGGCCGGGTCGTGGCGATGGTCGGTGATGGGGTCAACGACGCGCCCGCTCTCGCCGGAGCCGACCTCGGGATCGCCATGGGAACGGGCACGGATGTCGCGATCGAAGCATCCGACATCACCCTGATCCGCGGCGACCTGCGCAGCGCGGTCGATGCGATCCGCCTCTCACGACGGACTCTGAGCACGATCAAGTCGAACCTGTTCTGGGCTTTCGCCTACAACGTGGCCGCCATCCCGGTTGCCGCCCTGGGACTGCTCAATCCGATGCTCGCCGGCGCGGCGATGGCCCTGTCCAGCGTGTTCGTCGTCGGCAACAGCCTGCGCCTGCGCCGTTTCGCGAGCACGGCCGCGACCACTGCCTGAACCAACCCGTGGAAGGAGAGGAAACCATGTCGGAGGCGCAGAGCCAGCACGCCGAGCATCCTGTGGACGGCGACGCGCACGGCGGGCACGCGGGACACGCGGAGCACGCCGGCGACCACTCCGGTCACGGGGGTCACGGCAGACACGGGGATCACGTCGCCCGGTTCCGCCGCCTGTTCTGGATGAACCTGATCATCGCCGTTCCCGTCGTGGCGTTCTCGCCGATGTTCGCGATGATCTTCGGTCGCGCCGTTCCCGGCTGGGCGATGGTCATCGCGCCGGTGCTCGGCACCGTCATGTTCGCATGGGGCGGTTCGCCGTTCCTGTCGGGCGCCGTCGACGAGCTGCGCTCGCGAAAGCCCGGAATGATGCTGCTGATCGGCCTGGCCATCACCGTCGCCTTCGTCGCGTCGTGGGGCGCGACGCTCGGTCTGCTGCACCACGAGCTCGAGTTCTGGTGGGAGCTCGCGCTGCTGATCGTGATCATGCTGCTCGGGCACTGGATCGAGATGCGCTCGCTCGCGCAGACGACCTCCGCACTCGATTCCCTCGCCGCGCTCCTTCCGGATGAGGCAGAGCGTGTCGAGGGCGACCGCGTCGTGAGCATCGCTCCGGCCGATCTCCGAGTCGGCGACGTCGTGATCGTCCGGCCCGGCGCCAGCGTCCCGGCAGACGGCCGTATCGTCGACGGGCGCGCCGACATGAACGAGTCCATGGTCACGGGGGAGTCCCGGCCGGTCGCCCGCGGCGCCGGCGACACGGTCACTGCCGGCACCGTCGCGACGGACTCGGGGCTGCGCATCCAGATCACCGCGACCGGGGATGACACCGCGCTCGCAGGTATCCAGCGGCTGGTCAGCGAGGCGCAGAACTCGTCGTCTCGGGCTCAGCGGATCGCCGATCGGGCCGCGGCGCTGCTGTTCTGGTTCGCGCTCGCGTCAGCCGGCCTGACCGCCCTGGTGTGGGCGCTCGTGGGACATCCGGAGGATGCCGTCGTCCGTTCGATCACCGTGCTCGTCATCGCGTGTCCGCACGCCCTCGGACTCGCGATCCCGCTCGTGGTCTCGATCGCCACCGAACGCGCCGCTCACGGCGGCGTGCTGGTGAAGGACCGTCTCGCGCTGGAGAGCATGCGCACGATCGACACGGTGCTGTTCGACAAGACCGGCACCCTCACCAAGGGTGAGCCCACCGTGTCCGCCGTCGCTGCCACCGCTGATCTCGACGAGGATGCTGTCGTCGGGATCGCGGCCGCTGCGGAGGCCGACAGCGAGCACCCCCTGGCCCGGGCGATCGTGCGAGCTGCCGGGGAGGACGGCATCCCGCTCGCCACGGCGACCGGTTTCACCTCGTCTCCGGCGGTCGGGGTGACGGCGACCGTCGACGGTGCGGAGATCCGCGTCGGCGGCCCGCGGATGCTCGAGGAGATCGGCCGGGAAGAGGTCCCGCAGGCTGAGGGCTGGCGGCGGGAGGGAGCGATCATCCTCCACGTCGCCCGCGATGGGGAGGTGATCGGCGCCATCAGGCTCGCCGACGAGGTCCGAGCGGAGTCCCGTGGCGCGATCGACGCCCTCCACGCGCTCGGGGTTCAGGTCGTGATGATCACCGGCGATGCCGAATCGGTCGCCCATGTCGTCGGAGACGACCTCGGGATCGACCGCGTCTTCGCGCAGGTCCGCCCCGAGGACAAGGCGAACGCCGTCGCCGACCTGCAGGAGGAGGGGCGCACCGTCGCCATGGTCGGGGATGGCGTGAACGACGCCCCCGCCCTCGCTCGAGCCGACGTCGGCATCGCCATCGGCGCAGGCACCGATGTGGCGATAGCCTCGGCAGGAGTCATCCTGGCGAGCTCCGACCCGCGAAGCGTGATCTCCGTGATCGAGCTCTCGCGCCGCACGTACCGGAAGATGACGCAGAACCTCTGGTGGGCCGCGGGATACAACCTGGTGTCCGTCCCGCTCGCTGCGGGAGTGCTCGCACCCATCGGCTTCGTGCTGCCGATGTCGGTCGGTGCGGTCCTCATGTCCCTGTCCACCGTCGTCGTCGCTCTCAATGCCCAGCTGCTGCGGCGCATCGACCTCACACCCGAAGCCAGCACCCGGGCCGTGCTGGCCCTCCGAACGAAGGATCCCTCATGAGCATCGACGGCGACCACGCCCCCCACGGCTACATCACCGACAAGGACCGGTATCTCAACCGGCTCCGGCGGATCGAGGGTCAGGCGCGCGGCATCTCCCGCATGGTCGACGAGGAGAAGTACTGCATCGACATCCTCACTCAGATCAGCGCGCTCAAGAGCGCGCTCGAAGCCGTGGCCGTCGGCCTGCTGGATGACCACCTCAAGCACTGTGTCCTGGATGCCGCCCGCGCGGGTGGCGACGATGCGGACCTGAAGATCAAGGAAGCGAGCGACGCGATCGCCCGCCTCGTCCGCTCTTGATGTCTGCGTCGGCTCACCGGGTGGCGGCAGCGACATGACCGGTGCGCTTCCCGCCGCTCGCCGCGCGACACTGCACCGTCGAGTGCGGTTCATCGTCGGTGTCTCCATCTCGTACAACATCATCGAAGCGGTCGTGGCGATCTGGGCGGGAGCGCTGGCGTCATCGGCGGCGCTGATCGGATTCGGCCTCGACTCGGTCGTCGAAGTGCTGTCGGCTGCGGCGATCGCGTGGCAGTACACGAGGAAGCATCCCGAGCGCTGGGAGAAGGTGACCGTCCGGGGTGTCGGCCTCGCCTTCTTCGCTTTGGCCGCCTACGTCTCCGTCGACGCGCTGATCGGCTTGATCAACCGGGAAGGCCCGGAGCACAGTCCGCTCGGCGTGGCGATCACGGCGTTGAGCCTGGTCGTGATGCCACTCCTGGCGTGGCTCGAGGTGCGCACCGGTCGCGAGCTGGGCTCGCGGAGCGTGACGGCGGACGCGAAGCAGCTCGTCCTCTGCGTCTACCTGTCCGCCGCTGTGTTCGTCGGACTCATTCTCAATGGCGTCCTCGGATGGTGGTGGGCCGACTCCGTCGCAGCCCTGGTGGTCGCCTTCCTCGCTGTGCGGGAGGGCATCGAGGCCTGGAGCGGAGATGTCGAGTCGCCCTTCGAGGTGCTCGAGGGTCTCGGACCCGCGGGAGACGAGCAGCGCCTGCCCCACCCGTGAGGCCGGTTCGCCTGCGAAGACGTCAGTGAGCCGAGTCCTCCTCCAGAGGGTGGATTCGTCACAGGCCGCCGGCCACGCGGATCACTGCGCCCGTGGTGTAACTCGCGTCCTCGGAGAGCAGGTATGCCACGGCGCCGGCGATCTCCTCGGGCTGGCCCGCCCGACCGACCGGGATGGCCGAGGCGACCTTCTGCGGCCGGAGCGGGTCGAGATGGAAGTCTGTCCAGACCGTGCCCGGTTCGACGCAGTTCACGCGCACCCCGGAGGCGGCGAGCTCCTTCGCGAGACCTACCGTGAGTGCAGCGACACCGGCTTTCGCGGCTGCGTAGTGTACGTAGACCCCCGGGCTGCCGCTCGTCGTCGCGGCGGATCCGATGAGGACGATGGAGCCCCCGGTGCGCGCCAGATGGCCAGCAGCGGCCCGACAGGTGAGGATCGGACCGAGGAGGTTGACGTCCACGTCGCGTCGGAGGTCGTCAGGGTCGGCCCGTGCGAGATCGCCGACAGCCCTGACAGCTCCGGCGTTCGCCACGACGCCGGTGAGGGGACCGAGATCTTCCGCTGCGCGAAGGAAGGTCGTGAGCGAGTCGGCATCCGTGATGTCGACGTCATGCGCGGCGGCGATGGCGCCTCCGGCGCGCAACTCGTTCGCGAGCGCAGCAGCGGCATCCTCGCCTGTCCGGTAACCGATGAGGACGCCATGGCCGGACGTCGCCATCCGTCGCGCCACCGCCGCCCCGATACCGCGTGCGCCGCCCGTGATGGCCACAACGCCTGTACTCGACTCCATGCATTCGATCGTGCCAGAGGACGAGGCGGTTCATTCAGTGTGGGATGTCCGCGCACGTGCGGGCTGTGCCCTCACGGAGGGCCGGCAAGCCCTTGCCCGCTGCGGGATCGACCCGGCGGGAGACGACCAGCACCTGCGCTACCCGTGAGGACGGTTCGCTCACTGAGGACGGTTCACCCGCGACGCCCGTACGGGCCGTCCGCGACAAAGTCAATCCCCCTCCCAAGCCGGGCGTGCCTTCTGAATCTGTCCCCACGACAAGGGCTCGAGCGGCGCTGACATCGCCACGAGCCCGTCCGACGGGGGACGACGATGTCGATGGTTCACACTCACGAGCGGCTGCCGACAGTGCCCGCCCGCCGAGCGCTGCGGACGCTCGGCGTGGAGGAGGAGTTCCTCCTCGTCGACGGAGCGACCTTGCAGCCGGTGCCGGCGGCCGAAGAGACGCTTGCGGCGGCGTCTCGCCTGCCCGGCGTCGTCGTCGGACCGCGCCGGTCACCCATCGCGTTCCACGCCGAGCTCCAGCGGGAGCAGGTCGAGGTGGCCAGTCCGCCGGTGCGGACCCGGAGCGAACTGGTCGCCGTCATCACGGAGGGCCGGCAGGCCGTCGACCGCGCTGCACGATCAGTGGGCGCACGGGCGCTTCCGGTGGCGACCGCCCCCGACGCCTGCGCACCGCATATCGCGTCGCCGGCGCGCTATCAGGAGATCGCGGCGCGCTTCGGCGCGACCGCGCATGAACAGCTGACCTGCGGGATGCACATCCACGTCGCCGTCGAATCCCCCGAAGAGGGAGTCGGCGTCCTGGACCGCGTCCGCGCCTGGCTGCCGGTCGTCCTGGCACTCAGCGCGAACTCTCCGTTCTGGCATGGCGGCGACACCGGCTTCGCCAGTTATCGCTATCAGGCGTGGGGGCGGTGGCCGACGGCCGGGCCCACCGAGATCTTCGGATCCCTCGACGCCTACCGGCGCGAGGTGGCGGATGCGGTCGCGTCCGGGGTCTGCCTCGATTCGGGCATGATCTACTTCGACGCGCGGCTCTCGGATCACGCGCCCACGGTCGAGGTCCGGATCGCGGACGTGTGCCTTCTGCCCGAGGACGCGGTCACGATCCCGCTCCTGGTCCGTGCACTCGTCGACCGGGCCGCAGCCGACTGGAACGCGGGCATCCCACCGCTCGACCGCTCCGGGACGTCGCTTCGCCTCGCGAGCTGGCGAGCGAGCAGGTGGGGGCTGGAGGGGGACCTCGTGCACCCGATCGACCTGAGCCTCGTCCCCGCGACGGCGGCCGTCGATGCTCTTCTCGGACACGTGGACGAGCACTACTTCACCTCGGTGGAACGGTCTCAGGTCCGTGACGGCGTCGCCGCCATCCTCACGCGCGGGACCGGCGCCGCGTTGCAACGCGCCGCCGTCCGCCGGGACGGCGACATCCGGAGCGCAGCATCCGAGGTGCTACGCCGCGGAACGGTCACGGCGTCGACGATGTGACGCCCCTGTCGGACGAGTCATTCCCGAGCTGCAGAGCCTGACAGCCCCGCCCGATCCGCGCGCCTCAGGACCGGTGCTCCCCGTCCGAATGTGCGCTGCTCGCGCGGGGGGTCGCGCCACCCTCCCCATCGGGGTCCGCGACCGGGATCAGAGAGATCGCGACGCCGGGGGAGATGAGCAGATACGCATCGCGCCGGACTCCCTCTCCGTCATTGACGCGCAGCCAGACCACTTCTCCGGTCAGCCCGCGCGCGATCTCCGACTGCAGATCCTCGAGCTCTTCGCCGCCGACGCTGTAGCTGGCGTCGCCGTAGCGGATGTCGATGCGCTTCATGATCCGCTCTCTGGCCCGGGGTGTGGGGCGTCCGCCGGCTCGCTCATGACGAACAGCCCGCCGCCGGAGTTCGCCGCCAGCATCATCTGCTCGATCCACGCCCGACTGAGTGCGGGCCGACGACCGCCGTAGAACTTGTACGCGATGGTGCAGCGAGGGTGGATCCACACGATCGTGACGCCATCGCCGATGCTCGGGTCGTCCTTCCAGGTGAAGTGGAAGGACTCGCCGCGTCGCTGCTTCGTGCCGATCACCACCTGCAGGTGGGCGAGGATGCGGTCGTCGAAATCCGCTTTGAGGATGTTCTCGTAGATGAACTTGCCCATCAGGAACGACCCTTCGGGCGCGGGTGCTCGTCTGCTTCCGGAAGGAAAGTCAGCCCCTCGTTGCTGTTCGCCGCGACGGCCAGTTCATCCAGCCACTTGTGGTTGAAGCTCCCCACCTGTCGTGTCAGCTTGCACACCAGGGGCGCGTCCGGATGCACCCAGACCGTGGTGCGACCGTCTCCGATGGACATGTCGTCCCGCCATGAGAAGTGGAGCCCTTCGCCACGCCGCAGCTTGGCGAGCATCACGCGATGAACGTGCGCGATGTCGCGGTCTTCGGCGTCGACCCGAAGCCCCTCTCCAAAGGTGAGTCGACCCATCAAAGCTCCATTTCTCTCGCATGAGCTCTCCGAAGAGCCGCGAGGCCAGTATCCGGCCCGCGGAAGTCATCAGCAACCGCGCCGTCCGCACGGTCACTCTCGGGAGAAATTTCGACGGTCGCTGCGGGGGCTGCCGGCCCCTGCGAGGTCTGCATCCCGCGCTGAGAGGGGGGGGGGAACTCCCGCGGATTCCTGCGGTTCGCTCTGCGGCACGAGTCGACTGCGGGTGTTCGTCGTGTCCCGCTCAGCCTGCCCGGTCCAATATCAGGCCCCTGGTGGTCCTGCACGTGGTGTGGTCAAATGAAAGGTTTACAGAGTCCGGTCACAACTCATCCCAGTTGAGCGCCGACGGCGGCGTCTCGCACGGAACGGCCTGCGCGGGCAGTCGAGCGGAACGGATCCGCGACCGGATGTCGACGAGTGCGGAAGCATCGTCCAACATCGTCCGGAGCGTCCCATCGCCCGGCTCGAGCGCCGCGAGAACCATCGCAGGACTCAAGGTGATCGACGCGTGAGACGGCTGTCCCTCGTCGGTGACGTAAGGCACATGGACGACGTCCGCGCGATTGTCTTCCGCCAGCGTCAGCCAATACGCCAGGACGGCATCCGCCACCGCCGTCGTGGTCTGGAATGTGCCTATCTGAGTCGCCAAACTTTTCACGCGCCACCACCCGATCCGCTTCACAAGAGGACTGCGTCACCGGGGTCTGGGGCAACGGGGCGACTCTAGGGGCGCTGACGAGGCGTCAGGCATCCCCTTGCAATCCGATGAGGAGCGTGGAAGGGTCGATGTCCCTCCGGACGATCTTGGCTGCGACCTCGTGCAGCGGCTGCTGGTGCGCCCGTGCGTAGGCGCGGATCGGTGCGTACGCCTCATCGATGCGGAGCCCGGTCCTCTGGGAGACGACGCCTTTGGCCTGCTCGATGACGACGCGACTGTCCAGCGCTGCCTGAAGCTGCGAGTTGAGGTCGCCCGCTCGGTGGATCGCCCGCTCTTGAAGGATGCCGATCGTCGCGACATCCGCGAACGCCCGGGCCACGGTCGCTTCCGACGAGGCCAGGGTGCCGGGAGCCGACCGGAGGAGGTTCAGCGTTCCGATGGTGACGTTGCGCAGCCTCATCGGGATCGCGTCGACGGCGAGGAATCCGCTCTGCAGGGCTATGCGCTCGAACGACTCCCAGCCCGGATGGTGGACCCGGATGTCCGGAGCGGAGACGGGCGCCCCCGAACGGAAGCAGTCGATGCAGGGGCCTGCGTGCGCGGCCAGCTGCATCACCTCGACGAGTCGTGTCGCCTCGCTGGTCGATGCGATGGTCTCGAGTTCGCCGCTGTCGCCGTCGGTGAGGAGGATCCCCGCCTCCGCCACGCCGAGTATCTCGCTGCAGGCATCGACGAGGGTCTGCAGCAGGTCGACGACGTCGTAGTCGTCGACGAGTGTGTCCGCGAGGCTCGCCAGGACCTGCACCACCCGCTCTTCCCTCGACTGCTCCGTCACGGTCGCGACTCGATTCGACCGTCCACGCGCACGAACGAGAGGCGACGGTCGACGATCTCGGTGGCGACCTCCATGAGGCGGAGGCCCGACGCGAAGGCATGCGCCTGGAGCACGAGGAGCGCGTTCTCGGGGTCGGTGTCCAACTGCGCGAGCACCATGCCGGTCGCCTGGTGCACGGTGCGCCGCGAGTACGGGCTCGCCGGCTCGTCGGTGGAGTCGGGTCGGGTCGTGAGTGCCCGGCTGAGGACATGGCGGCCGATGACCTCCGCCATGGTCGTGGCCTGCCGCTGCTGCTCATCGTCCAGGGAGACGGGGGCGGAGATGGAGTAGAGATCCACCGCGCCGAGGCGGAGCGCTCCCACCGACAGCGGGAAGGCGAAGAGCGACTCGATCGATTCCTCGGCGACGGCATCCGCGAAGGCGGGCCAGCGTCGCGAACCGTCCGAGCGGAAGTCGGGGACCGCGACGACGCGTGCGGTCCGCACGGCGTCCCAGCAGGGCCCTTCGCCGAGGTCGAACTGCAGTTCATCGAGACGAGCGGCGATCGCGTTCGTCGCAGACACCGTCTCGCTGCCGAGCGGCGGACCGATCGTGGAGACAGCCGCTCCGGAGATGGGCAGCAGCTTGACGAAGTAGTTGCTGAATCGGTCGGGTTGACGCGCGGATGCCTCCAGCTCTGCCAGCGTCGTCGCGAATGCGTCGTCTGCCAACATCCTCACCCGCCTCGTACGTGACTCGCGCGCTCTCCGGCGCGTCCATCTCAGCGTAATGATTTCCGCGAGTCCCCACGGTGTCAACCCTCTGGCCGGCGTCGAATGAGAGGGCGATCCTCGCCGCGTGAAGCACATCACCTTTGCCGAGAAATCGCTCTTCGTGGACGACGACGCAGCAGACTGCCTCGTCGAGTACGCGACCCTGCTCGGGGCTGCCCACTCCGCGGACTCCGTCCGCATCCGGGCCATCGGAACGGATGGGAACGAAGTGGAGGCCGACTTCGTCCTCAACCAGGCGACCAACCTGATGTCGGAGTCGACGACAGCCGACATGGAACCTCCCGAGAACACCGACGCCGTCGCCTACATGCGCGGTCGCATCGAGATCCTCCGCAACGGCGTACCGGCGCACCCTGCCGACGATCCCGTCGACGTGCACCCCTGGAACGCCGGCGACTTCAGCTGACCCAGCTGCGACGCGCGCACGCCGCCAACCGAACGAAAGAAGCCCCGGTCCCACCGGGGCTTCTTTCATTGGTCGGATGGTGCCGTCGCGGAGTTATTCGTTTGCCGGATGGCCGCCATCCCGTTAACGCGATTCCTCCGGATCGTTGCGCGCCCTAGCGTCGGAACCACCCGAGAACGACAACCTCCCTCGCCCGCAGTTTCCCGCCACGGGGAGTGGTCGTCCTTCTGTTCCCGCATCACACCGTTGTGAAAGGACACCTATGTTCCGCTTCGCGAAGCAATCCGCCGCACTCGCGGCTATGGGCGCGATGGTCGCCCTCTCCGCGTGCAGCTCACCGACGCCGGCACCCGCGGACCCGAGCGCGAGCGCGCTCGACTCGGTTACCGCCGGGTGGGTGAGCTCCATCGATCAGATCGGTCTTCCCGCGGCGCTCGATCAGGGCTTCTTCGACGAATACGGCCTGGATGTGGATGTGGCGGATCCCTTCGCCACGGGCGTCGACCAGCTGAACGCGCTCGAGACAGACGCCATCCAGTTCGCTCAGGTCGGAGCTCCGTTCATCGGTGCCAAGCTCTCGGGCGCCGACTACGTCATCGTGGGCAACTACACCGGCTCGGCATCCCAGTTCGGCGTCGACGAGACGATGGCGGTCATCGCGAGAGAGGGGTCCGGAGTCGAGGAGGGTGATCTCTCCACGATCCTCGGGAAGAAGATCGGTGTCGCCGTGGGATCGATCAACCATCTGTACCTGCTCGCCGTCCTCGAGGACCTCGGAGCCGAGGTGGACGACGTGCAGGTGGTCAACACCGCACCCCCGGACCTCGGAGTGGCGCTCCAGACCGGGGGAATCGACGTCGCGATCTCCTGGGACCCGTGGCCGCTCCAGAACCTGGACCAGGTCGAGGGGAGCTACGAGGTCGCGCGTGGCGGAGGCTACATCGGCTTCCTGGGGTACATCGTCGCGAAGCGGGACTTCGTCGAGGAGAATCCGGAGACCGTCGAGGCATTCCTGACAGCGCGGGCCGCAGCGGACCGATGGATCCGCGACAATCCCTCGGATGCCGCGGCGACAGCCAGTCGTTGGCTGTCGAGCCTGGACCCCGCCATCGCCGAGGCATCGATGGAGTACAACATCCAGCAGCTCGACCCGCGCATCTCCGCCTGCAACTATGCGGCGCTCGATTCGGCCGAGACGACGCTCAACGAACTCGGGTCCATCGACGGCACCTTCGACGTCAACGAGGTCTTCGTGCCGGGGCCGATCACCAGGGTCATCGATGCCAACCCCGAGCTGTTCGACGATCTCACGCCGATCCCGAGCGCCGCCCAGTGGTCCGACGGCTTCGCGTTCGATCCGGCGGGGAGCCAGTGCTCGCGGTGAGTGCCCTGACCGCCACCGCAGCTCCCGCATCCGCCGCCCAGACGCGGCGGATGCGGGAGGCGGCGACGCGGGCAGCCTGGTTCGTCAGCCCGTTTCTCGTGCTGATCGCGCTCTGGGCCATCATCGTCCCGCTCGCGGGCGTGTCGCCTCGGACATTCCCGTCGATCGGGGCCGTGGTCACCACGCTCGGGGAGACGCTCGCCGACGGTACGCTGCTCACCAACACGGGCGTCAGCCTCATGCGCGTCCTCGTCGGGGCCGGTCTCGCCATGCTGATCGGCATACCCTTCGGCATCCTCATGGGCATGAGCAAAGCAGTCTCCGGCTTCTTCGAGCCGCTGCTGCGCTTCTCTGTGGCCCTCGCGGGCATCGCGTGGATCCCGATCGCGACGCTGGCCTTCGGCTACGGCGAAGGAGCGGTGATCTTCATCGTCTTCAACGCGGTCTTCTTCGCCATCGTCTACCAAACGCTGCTCGGCGTGCGGCAGATCCCGATCTCGTTGCTGCGCGCTGCGCGCAGCAACGGAGCGTCCCCGCTGCGCATGTTCTTCGAGGTGTATCTGCCCGGAGCGATGCCCGGCATCGCGGTCGGCGCCCGCACCGGAATGGGGTTCGCATGGCGCGGTCTGATCGCCGCCGAGATCATCGCGACGAGCCTCGGGTTGGGCTACACCCTGTTCCTGGCCCGCCAGTACTACGAGACGGATGTGATGATCCTCGTCATGATCGTCATCGGAGTTCTCTGGCTGATCATGGATCGTCTCGTCCTCGTCCCCATCGAGCGCCGCACGATACAGCGATGGGGCGGCCAGCAGGGAGTGGACAGGTGAGCGCCCTCGCTCCCGCTGCGCGCCGGGAGTCGGCGTGGGATCAGTTCTGGGCTGTTGCGCTCCGAATCCCCGGGATCCGCACCTGGGGTCCCTTCCTGGTCGTCCTCATCATCTGGGCTGGCATCGCCGCCGCTCAGATCGTGCCATCGTCCTTCTTCACCGGACCGGGTGCGGTCACCGAGGAGTTCGTGTCGCTGGTCGAGCGCGGCATCCTGCCGGCCTACCTCGGTGACTCCATCGGTCGACTGCTCGTCGGAAGTGCAGTGGGACTGGCGGTCGGCGTAGGGCTGGGATTCCTGATCGGCTTGAACCGCTACGTCCGGAAGTTCCTGTGGCCCCTGCTGCTGTTCTTCCAGGCGATCGGCGACATCGCGTGGCTCCCGATCCTGGTGATCTGGTTCGGATTCTCCATCACCAGCGTGACAATCGTGATCGTCTACACGGTGATGTTCCCCCTGATCATCGCCATCGTCTCTGCGATCGACGGAATGCCGGTCAGCCTGCTCCGGGCATCTGGCAGTCTCGGGGCCGGCCGTTGGTCCCGCCTTCTGTACGTCATCCTCCCGGGCACGCTCCCCGGCGTCTCGAGCGGCATCCGCACGGGCCTGGGCTACGGGCTGCGTGCGCTGATCGCGGCGGAGATGATCATCGGCACGAGCGGTGTCGGGTTCATGATGTTCGACGCTCGCGGCCAAGGCGATGTGGCGAAGGTCTTTGTCGGAATGGTCGTTCTGGGTGTCCTCTGGTACCTCGTCGACGCATTGATTCTCGCCCCCTTCGAACGGGAGACCGTCGAACGCTGGGGCATGGTAGAAGGAGTGGGCCGATGAGCGGCACCCTGAAGATCGATCATCTCAGCCAGTCGTATTTCGACTCGTACGCCAAGTCGACGGTGACCGCCGTCGGCGATGTCGAGTTCGAGATCCCCGAGGGACAGTTCGTGTCGCTGATCGGACCGAGCGGCTGCGGAAAAACGACGGTCCTGAACATCGTCGCGGGGTTCATCCAGCCAACCGGCGGGCGCGTGCTCGTCGATGGCGCCCCCGTGACCGGACCCGGGCAGGACCGCGGTGTCGTCTTCCAGGACTTCGCCCTCTTCCCGTGGATGACGGTGGAAGCCAACATCGGGTTCGGTCTGAAGATGCGCGGGGTTCCGAAAGGACAACGCCGGGAGAGCGCGCGCGAGATGGCACGACTGGTCGGCCTGGCCGGCTTTGAGCAGAAATTCCCTCATGAGCTCTCCGGTGGCATGCGCCAACGCGCGGGAGTCGCGCGGGTCCTCGCCACGGAGCCGAGCATCATGCTCATGGACGAGCCGTTCGCATCGATCGATGCCCAGACTCGCCGGGTGCTGCAGCAGGAAGTGCTGCGCATCTGGTCGACCCAGAAGCCGACCGTCCTCTTCGTCACCCATGACGTCGAGGAAGCGGTCTTCATGTCGGACCGCGTCATCGTTCTCGGCAACCGCCCGAGCGAGGTGCAGGCGGACATCACGATCGATCTGCCGCGTCCTCGGGCATGGAAGGACGTCCAGAGTCACCCGGAGTTCATCCGTCTCCGCAGCCGCCTGCTCGGCATGCTCGGCGTGGAGGACCAGGTGGAGCTCGATGGATCCGCTGCTGTCGGCGTCGATGACGCCACGTCAGAGGCGGCACCCTGATGCTCACGCGATTCCTCCGCTCGCGACTTCTCAAGGTGGTCGTCGTCGCCGTCACCATCGTCCTCGCGTGGCAGGCGTACCTGACGGTGCGTGCCGGTTCCGTTATCGACGAAGCGGTCGCCGCCGAGGCGCAGACCTCGCCATCCTTGACCGTCGATGTCGTCCTCGGCTTCCCGCCCGAGCAGTTCCACACGCTTCATCTGCAGTCGTACGGCCGGATCTCGGGCGTGGATGAGAACACGCTGCATCTGCGGGATGTCCGTCCGGAGTCCGTCGGACTGCTCGCCCGCATCTATTGGGTGCAGCGGGTCCTGCCCGGAGACGCGTCGTGAGCGCCGCGACGACGCTGGCCGCCATCGCCCGCCAGAAGGCGATCATGGTGGTTCGTGCGCCCGACCCCAGCGCGGCCGAAGCCGCCATCGGCGCTGCGGTGGCGGGCGGCATCCGGGTGGTGGAGGTCACGTTCACCGTGCCAGGGGCGGTCGAACTCATTCGCGAGCTGGCCCGCGACTCTCGGCTGATCGTCGGGGCAGGCACGGTCCTGAGCACCGACCAGGCGCAAGCCGCCATCGATGCCGGTGCGCTCTTCGTGGTCAGTCCCGGGCTGGATGCCGATGTCGTGCAACACGTCATTGACGCGGGCGTTCTGATGCTTCCGGGCGTCTTCACGCCGACGGAGGTTGTGCGCGCGCTCCAGCTCGGGGCGCCCGCGGTGAAGCTCTTCCCCGCACACCTCGCCGGTCCTGATCACATCAGGGCGCTTCGGGGGCCCCTGCCGCAGGTGAAGGTCATCCCCAGCGGCGGCGTCAATGCGGCCAACGCGGCGGATTGGCTCGCGGCGGGTGCGATAGCGGTCGGCCTCGCCGGCAGCTTGAGCCCTGGGACTGCCCATCCGGATCTCGAATCGATCGCGGCCGAAGCCCGGCGAATAGTTGCGGCCGTCGGCCGCGCCCACCACACCAACGAAGAGGAGCTGTCCCTTGAGTCCTGACAACATCGCGATCCACCCCGAGACGATCGAGGCATTCCGGGGTATCACCACGGCGTCCGTGTCCGACGCTCTCCAGTCGCTCGGAGTGCACGGGTACGCAGACAGTGCCATCGGCCGTGTTGCGGGCGGGAAGCTCGTCGGCCCTGCCGTCACGGTCAAAGAAGAGCCGACGACAGAGTCGGTTCCGCCCCAGCACGCGCTCGAGGCGATCGATTCGGCGACGCCGGGCTCGGTGATGGTGATCGATAACGGCGCCGAGACGAACGTCGCGGCGTGGGGTGGCCTGATGACTGCTGGAGCTGTCGCCAACGGGCTCGCCGGCGTCGTGATCGAATCCGGTGTTCGCGATGTGGAGGAGATCCGTCGCGACTTCGACGGCTTCGCGGTGTTCTCGCGATCGGTCTCCCCGGCGACGACTGTCGGACGATTCCGCACTGTCGCCTCAGGCGTTCCGGTGACCATCGGAGGGATCACGGTCAACGCGGGAGACCTGATCGTCGGCGACGGCGACGGCATCGTGGTGGTTCCTGCCGCCCTCGTCAATCAGGTGCGCGAGATCGCCGAAGACATCGAGAACCGTGAGAAGGAGCAGACCCGCCTCATCCTCGAGTCGGGCTCTCTGCTCGCCGGTCTCGCAAAGTACAACCGCATCTGAGAGAGGCAACAATGTCGGACATCCTGTCTTTCGGGGAACCGATGGTCGAGTTCAATTCGGAGGCGCTGGGGGGACCGAGGGCTGGGTCCATCTTCAGCGCAGGCTTCGGCGGTGATTCCTCCAATTTCGCCGTCGCAGCTCGTCGTCTTGGCGGCCGCGTCGGATACCTCACACGCGTGGGGGCGGATCCGTTCGGCGGGATGCTTCAGCAGCTGTGGCACGACGAAGGAATCGATGCCAGCCATGTCATCGTCGACGAGGAACACCCGACCGGGCTGTACTTCATCCTGCGACACGGCGCCATGACGGAGTTCCAATATCGACGTCAGGGATCCGCAGCAGCTCATCTCACCCCGAGTGACCTTCCCGGAGGCTGGGTGGAAGACGCAAAGCTCCTCCACGTCACGGGAATCACGCAGGCGATCAGTGCCAGCGCGCGCGAAACCGTCTTCGAGGCGATCGATCGAGCCCGCGGAGCCGAGACCCTGATCACGTACGACCCGAACATCCGGCCGGCGCTGTGGCCGCTGCACACCGCGCGGGCGATCGTGAGATACACGATCCCGCTCTGCGATGTGGTCGTCCCCAACCTCGACGAAGGTCGCATGCTGACCGGTCGTGAGGAACCTCGCGCGATCACGCAGGAGTTGCTCGCCATGGGGGCCCGGATGGTCGTCCTGAAGATGGGTGGCGCGGGAGCTGTCGTGGCGACACCGGACGAGTACATTCCGGTTCGGACCCGCGAGGTCGTCGCGCAGGACCCGACCGGCGCCGGCGACACCTTCGACGCGGGCTTCGCGGTCGCGCTCGTCGAGGGGCGGCCGCCTGCCGAGGCCGCCATGTTCGCCTCGGCGGCCGCATCGCGGGTAGTGCAGGGACTCGGTGCGGTCAGCCCCATCCCTCGTCGCAGCGAGGCCGACGCCATCTACACCGAGCTCGCTGCTTTGTCGGTCTGAGCTCGGGCGCGCGAAGCGGGGAGGCGCGACAGCGCTTCCCCGCCAGCGTCAGACCCCGCCTCGCTGGTATCTGCGCACCGGTTCGGGAACCGGTAGTTGTGCGACGAGATCGAGCAGCGCACGCGTCGCTGGCTGCAGCGGACGGGCAGAGTCCCAGAAGACGCTGACCACCCGCCGGTTGCCGGAGTCCTGGATGGGGACGATCTGCAGGCCGGACCGTTCTGAGATCTCAGCTGCCAGCATGTTGGTCAACCCGACGCCGAGGCCCGCCCGCACCAGACCGATGAGCGTCTGCGGCACGTCGGTGTGGTGAACGACATTGGGCCTGGCATGGGCAGTCTTGAAGGCGCGGTAGGCCTCGTTGCTGGACTCGGGCTCGGCTCCTCGGGTGCTCATGGTGATGACAGGATGACTGGCCACCTCCGCGACGGAGACATAGTCGTTCAGGGCGATCGGATGACCGTCGGGCACGACGGCGACAAGCGGCTCTTCCCACAGTGCGTGTGACCGCACCGACGCTTCCTTGATCTGCGGGACCTGCGGTCGGATCGCCAGATCCACCTCACCGGAACGGAGCGCGTCACCGAGGGCGGCTGCATCCCCCTCGACGATGGTCACCGCGATGTGCGGATACCGGGTTCCGAACTCCTTCAGGATGGTGGGGCCGAACGCGGCACCCGCGCTCGGATACCACCCCAGGCGCACTGTCCCACGCAGAACACCGAGGACGGCCTGAACGGAGTCCGACGCGGCTTCGAGGGATCGCGCGACCGCGCGCGCGTGCTCCAGGAATGCGATCCCCGCGTCAGTGAGCCGCACCGGGCGCTCTCGCCTATCGAACAACTCGGCGCCGATGTGGCGCTCGAGGTCGGCGACGTGGGACGAGATGCGCGGCTGCGATCGGAAGGTGCCTTCGGCTGCGGCGGCGAACCCGCCGAAGTCGACGACGGCCAGAAAGCTCGTCAGCCACTCGAAGCGGTAGCCATCGAGGCGGGAGAGCGATGCCATGCCGCCAGCCTAATGAGCGACGTCATGAGGGACGGTGGTCGTCAGGGATGTGTGAGGGATCGGCCGAACGGCGTATGGGTTCCGTTAGGGCCGGGTGATGCGGCTTCCGGGAGGGCTTTGATCGGAAGTCGTGGCCCTCCCGGGCCGCACGGCGCGGGCATCCGCTGCCGTCTCCATCCGAATGGGAGCCCGCTGTGCTTGACCTCGTGTACGTGATGGGCGCGATCGCCGTGTTCCTCGTCATCGGCCTGCTGGGGAAGGCGGTGGAGAAGCTGTGATCGTCTTCGAGCTCCTCGCCGGCGGCCTCGGCGTGGCGGCGATCGTGTACCTCGTGTTCGCGCTCGTGAAACCGGAGCGCTTCTGATGACGTGGCTGCACGCACTCCTGTCGTTCGGCACCGTGGCGCTGGCCCTCGGTCTCCTGTACCGCCCGATGGGCGACTACATGGCGCGGGTGTACACCTCCGGCAAGGATCTGCGCATCGAGCGCGGCGTGTACCGAGTGATCGGCGTCGACGCCCGCGCGGAGCAGGCGTGGCCCGCCCACCTGCGGGGCGTCCTGCTGTTCTCCCTCATCGGTCTGCTCATCGTCTACGCGCTGCAGCGGCTGCAGCAGTGGCTCCCCTACTCCCTCGGACTCCCGGCGCCCTCGGAGCACCTGTCGTTCAACACCGCGGCATCCTTCGTCGGCAACACGAACTGGCAGTCCTACTCGCCAGAGCTCACCCTCGGATACACCGTCCAGTTCGCCGGACTGGCCGTGCAGAACTTCGTGTCCGCCGCCGTGGGCATCGCCGTCGCCATCGCCCTGGTCCGCGGCTTCGCGTACCGGAGGTCGGGGACCATCGGGAACTTCTGGGTCGACCTGACCCGTGGGACACTCCGCATCCTTCTCCCGCTGGCAGTGATCAGTGCGATCGTCCT
Organism: Microbacterium pasadenense; assembly: GCF_047246565.1. Classification (NCBI taxonomy): domain Bacteria; kingdom Bacillati; phylum Actinomycetota; class Actinomycetes; order Micrococcales; family Microbacteriaceae; genus Microbacterium; species Microbacterium pasadenense. The sequence continues at coordinate 760,816 of NZ_JBFOKN010000001.1, forward strand.
CCTGATCGGCGGCGTGATCCAGAATCTCAACGGGTTCACCGGCGTCACCACCGTCGTGGGCACGGCTCAGGTCATCCCGGGGGGACCCGTCGCGTCCCAGGAAGCCATCAAGCTCCTCGGCACGAACGGGGGCGGCTTCTTCAACGTCAACTCCGCGCACCCCTTCGAGAACCCGAGCCCGTGGACGAACCTCTTCCAGGTGCTCCTCATGCTGATCATCCCGTTCTCGCTTCCGCGCACCTTCGGGCGGATGGTCGGCGACCACCGTCAGGGGTACGCCGTCGTCGCCACGATGGCGACGCTCTACACCGCGTCGTTCGTGGCCCTCGCGGCGCTCGAATCCGCGGGGATGGGCACGGCGCCCGAGCTCGCCGGCGCCGCGCTGGAGGGCAAGGAGCAGCGCTTCGGCATCCTCGGCTCCGCGCTGTTCGCGACGACCAGCACGAGCACCTCCACCGGCGCCGTCAACTCGATGCACGACTCGTACTCGGCGCTCGGCGGGATGCTCCCGCTGCTGAACATGATGCTCGGCGAAGTGTCTCCCGGCGGCGTCGGGGCGGGCCTCTACTCCCTCCTGATCCTCGCGATCATCGCGGTCTTCATCTCCGGGCTCCTGATCGGACGCACGCCCGAATACCTCGGCAAGAAGATCGGGCCGAGGGAGATCAAGCTCGCCGCGACCTACATCCTCGTGACCCCCACGCTCGTCCTCGTCGGCACCGCCCTCAGCTTCGCGATCCCCGGCGTCCGTGAGGACGTGGTCGCCACCTCGATCTGGAACCCGGGCATCCACGGCATGTCCGAAGTGCTCTACGCGTTCACGTCGGCGGCCAACAACAACGGATCCGCTTTCGCGGGACTCACGGCGAACACGCCCTGGATGAACACGGCGCTCGGAGTGGCGATCCTCCTCGGGCGATTCGTTCCGATCGTTCTGATCCTCGCGCTCGCCGGATCGTTCGCGGCACAGGACAAGGTCCCGGCGACGTCGGGCACCCTGCCGACGCACCGGCCGATGTTCATCGGCCTCCTCACGGCGGTCATCGTCCTGGTGACCGCGCTCACCTACTTTCCCGTTCTCGCGCTGGGTCCCCTGGCGGAAGGGCTGAGGTAACACCATGTCCACGACGACACAGAGCCGCCCCCGAGCGGAAGCCGCATCGACGGCACGGCGGGGCTTCAGCTGGACGCAGGTCCGTGACGCGCTCCCCGCCACCGTCGCGAAGCTCCACCCCAAGGACCAGTGGCGGAATCCGGTCATGTTCCTCGTCTGGGTGGGCGCCGTGCTCACGAGCATCCTGGCGGTCGCGGAGCCCTTCATCGGCGGCCCCGCCGACTCGGGCGGAGCGGCGGTCCCGGCGGCCTTCACGGGGGTGATCGCGCTGTGGCTCTGGCTCACGGTCCTGTTCGCCAACCTCGCCGAGGCGGTGGCCGAGGGGCGGGGCAAGGCTCAGGCCGAAAGCCTGCGCAAGACGCGCACGAGCACCATCGCCAACCGGCTGGCCGACTATGACGCCGCCGTCGACGGCGGCGGTGAGCGAGCGCAGGTCGACCGGGTCGCGTCGTCAGAGCTCGGACTCGGCGACGTCGTGGCCGTCTCCGCAGGGGAGCTGATCCCCGGCGACGGCGACATCGTGTGGGGCATCGCATCCGTGGACGAATCCGCCATCACCGGCGAGTCCGCGCCTGTCGTCCGCGAGTCGGGCGGCGACCGTTCCGCCGTCACCGGCGGGACACGCGTCCTCTCCGACCGGATCGTGGTGCGGATCACCTCGAAGCCGGGGGAGACCTTCGTCGACCGGATGATCGCTCTGGTCGAAGGCGCTGCGCGCCAGAAGACCCCGAACGAGATCGCCCTGAACATCCTCCTCGCGGCCCTGTCGATCGTCTTCGTCGTCGTCGCGCTCACCCTCAACCCGATCGCGTCGTACGCGGCCGCGCCCGTCAGCATCACGGTCCTCGTCGCGCTGCTGGTGTGCCTCATCCCCACGACGATCGGCGCCCTCCTCAGCGCGATCGGGATCGCCGGCATGGACCGCCTCGTCCAGCGCAACGTCCTCGCGATGTCCGGCCGTGCCGTCGAAGCCGCCGGCGACGTCACGACACTCCTCCTGGACAAGACCGGCACCATCACGTACGGCAACCGACGGGCGAGCGAATTCCTGCCGATGCCCGGCGCCGCCTACGAGGAGCTGGTCCGGATGGCGGCGCTCTCCTCGCTGGCCGACCCGACACCCGAGGGCGCGTCGATCGTCGAGCTCGCCCGCGTCGAGGGCGTCGAGGTCGACGCCGGCGCGACGACGACAGCAGAGGTCGTCCCCTTCACCGCGCAGACGCGCATGTCCGGGCTCGACACCTCGGACGGCGTCAGCATCCGCAAGGGCGCGATGTCGGCCATCGTGGCCTGGCTGGAGGACGACGGGCAGCGGATGCCTCGCGCCGAACTCGCCGAACTCGAAGCCGACGCCGAGATGATCTCGCAGTCCGGCGGCACTCCGCTGGCCGTCGCGACGAAGACCGCCGGACGAGGACGCCTCTGGGGTGTCGTCCATCTGAAGGACGTCGTCAAGGACGGCTTGCCGGCGAAGTTCGCCGATCTGCGGGCGATGGGCATCCGCACCGTCATGATCACCGGCGACAACCCGCTGACCGCGGCGGCGATCGCGCGGGAGGCGGGCGTGGACGACTTCCTCGCCGAGGCGACCCCGGAGGACAAGCTCGCCTACATCCGAGAGGAGCAGGAGGGGGGCAACCTCGTCGCGATGACCGGCGACGGCACCAATGACGCACCCGCTCTGGCGCAGGCCGACGTCGGCGTCGCGATGAACTCCGGCACCTCGGCCGCCAAGGAGGCGGGCAACATGGTGGATCTGGACTCCGACCCGTCCAAGCTCATCGACATCGTTCGCGTCGGGAAGCAGCTGCTCGTCACCCGCGGCGCCCTCACCACCTTCTCCATCGCGAACGACATCGCGAAGTACTTCGCGATCATCCCGGCCATGTTCATGGCGGTGTTCCCCCAGCTGTCGGCGCTCAACGTCATGGGACTGAGCTCGCCCGCATCGGCGGTGCTCTCCGCCGTCATCTTCAATGCGATCGTGATCGTCTTCCTCATCCCGCTGGCGCTCCGGGGCGTGACGTACCGGCCGGGCAGCGCCGCCACCGTGCTCGGCCGCAACCTCGCCGTCTACGGGGTGGGTGGCGTCGTCACCCCCTTCGTCGGCATCTGGCTGATCGACCTCGTCGTCCGCCTCATCCCCGGTTTCTGAGACCTGAAAGAAGAACAGCGATGATCACCTCCACCCGGCAGCTCGGACGTTCCGCGGGAGTCGCCGTGAAGGCGATGGTGCTGGCCACCGTCTTGGGCGTCGGCTACACGCTCGCGATCACCGTCGTCGCGCAGGCGCTGCTCCCCGCGCAGGCCAACGGCTCGCTCCTGCGCAACGGCGCGGGTGACGTCGTCGGGTCGTCCCTCATCGGTCAGCCGTTCGCAGACGACGACGACGGCGCCCCTCGGCCGGAGTACTTCCAGCCGCGGCCGTCCGCGGCCGGCGACGGCTACGACGGCGGCGCATCGTCCGGCTCGAACCTCGGGCCCGAGAACGACGACCTCATCGCCGCGATCGCCGAGCGGCGGTCGCAGGTCGCGTCGCTCAACCGAGTCCCCGAAGCCGATGTGCCGGCGGACGCGCTCACCGCCTCGGGGTCGGGGTTGGACCCCCACATCAGCCCCGAGTACGCCGCGATCCAGGTCGATCGGATCGCGGCGGAGCGCGGCATCCCACCCGAGCAGGTCTCCGACCTGGTGCGATCGCACACGCAGGGGCCGGACCTAGGCTATCTCGGTGAGCCCGTGGTGAACGTCCTCGAACTCAACGTGGCACTCGACGAGGCAGGGGACTGAGCATGACCAGACCGGGACAGCTCCGGGTGCTGCTCGGCGCTGCGCCCGGGGTGGGTAAGACGTACACGATGCTCGAGGAAGGGCGCCGCCTCATCGGACAGGGCGCTGACGTCGTCATCGCCGTCGTCGAGTCGCACGGCCGCTCCGCCACGGCCGCCATGACTGCGGGCATCCCGGCTGTCCCGCGGATGCGGGTCTCGCACCGAGGCGTCGAGCTCGACGAGATGGACCTGGCTGCAGTCCTCACCCGGTCGCCGCGCGTCGCGCTCGTCGACGAACTCGCGCACACCAACGCGCCCGGGACGCGCAATGAGAAGCGGTGGCAGGACGTCGCAGAGCTGCTCGCCGCGGGCATCGACGTGATCTCGACGCTCAACATCCAGCACATCGAGTCCCTCACCGACGTCGTCGAGCAGATCACCGGAGCCGCGCAGCGGGAGACCGTGCCGGACAGCTTCCTCCGGGCCGCCGCCCAGGTCGAGGTGGTGGACCTCGCGCCCCAGGCGCTGCGCGACCGTCTCACCGGCGGCCTCGTCTACCCGGCGGAGCGCATCGACGCGGCGCTGTCCAACTACTTCCGCCTGGGCAACCTCACCGCACTCCGCGAACTCGCGCTGCTGTGGCTCGCCGACGAGGTGGACCAGGCGCTGACGGGGTACCGGCGAGAACACGGCATCCAGGCGACATGGGAAGCGAGGGAACGCGTCGTCGTCGCCCTCACCGGCGGCGCCGAGGGTGAGACGCTCCTGCGGCGAGGCGCGCGGATCGCAGCGAGGTCAGCCGGCGGCGAGCTCATCGCCGTCCACGTCACCAGCCAGGACGGCCTCCGAAGCGCGAACCCGGCCGCGCTCACGCAGCAGCGAGCACTCGTCGAGAAGCTGAACGGCACGTACCACCAGGTGATCGGCGAGGACATCCCGACGGCCCTCGTCGAGTTCGCGCGCTCCGTGAACGCGACCCAGCTCGTGCTCGGCGCCAGCAGACGGGGGCGGCTGTCGGCTGCCCTCACCGGACCCGGGATCGGCGCAAGCGTGGTCCGGGAGTCCGGGGACATCGACGTGCACATGGTCAATCACGCAGCCGCCGGCGGCAGTCGTGCGCTGCCCCCGCTGACGGGGGCGCTCACGGTCAAGCGGAGGATCCTGGGGCTCGCGCTCGCGCTGGTGGGCGGGCCGATCCTCACCGCGTTGCTCGCGGTCTTCCGCTCGGAGGAGTCCATCACGACCGACGTGCTGAGCTTCCAGCTCCTCGTCGTGCTCGTCGCCCTGGTCGGCGGACTGTGGCCGGCGCTGTTCGCCGCGGTGCTGTCGGGGATCACCCTCGACTTCCTGTTCATCGAACCGCTCTACGCCGTCCACATCCACCAGCCCCACCACCTGCTCGCGCTCGTCCTCTACGTCGTCATCGCCTCGCTCGTCAGCGTGATCGTCGACCGCGCCGCCCGCTACACCCGCGCGTCGCGGAGATCGGCGGCGGAGTCGGAACTGATCCAGACCATCGCCGGCAGCGTCCTCCGCGGGGAGAACGCCCTCCAGGCTCTCGTCGACCGGACCCGAGAAGCGTTCCAGCTCCCCGGCGTCCGACTCGTGCGGGGTGACGAGGTCGTCGCCCGTGCCGGCGAGCCCGTGGCCGATGACCGGCGCACCGAAGTGCCCGTCGTTGAGGGCGTGACGCTCGAGCTCCACGGCGCGAACCTCGCGGCGTCGGAGCGGCGGCTGCTGGCGGTCGTGACCGCGCAGCTGGCGGCCGCTCTCGAGCACGAGAGGCTCCAGCAGACCGCTGAGACGATCGAACCCATCGCGGCATCCGATCGGGTCCGCGGGGCGCTGCTCTCGGCGCTGAGCCACGACCTCCGGCGCCCGCTCGCGTCCGCGACCGCGGCTGTCGGCGGACTCAAGACCGCCGACGTCAACCTCACCGCTCACGACAGACGAGAGCTCCTCGACACGGCGGACGAGAGTCTCCGCGCGCTCGGGACGCTCGTGACGGACCTCCTCGACGTCAGTCGCGTGCAGGCCGGTGCGCTCTCGATCGCGAACATGCCGGTCGACCCGGCCGAGGTGATCGCCCCCGCACTCGACGAACTGCAGCTCGGCCCCCAGGACGTCGCCCTTCGCCTGCAGCATGACGACAGCACGGTGCTGGCAGACCCCGTCCTGCTGCAGCGGGTGCTCGTGAACCTGCTCGCCAACGCGCACCGGTATGCGCCCGAGGGCACGCCGGTGAAGATCACCACGAGCACCTTCTCGGACAGGCTGGAGATCCGCGTCATCGATCACGGGCCCGGGGTGCCGGCGCAGAAGGCGGACGACATCTTCATCCCCTTCCAGCGTTCGGGAGACACCGACAACTCCACCGGCCTCGGTCTCGGCCTCGCCCTCTCGCGGGGATTCGTCGAGGCGATGGGCGGGACCCTGACCCCGGAGGAGACCCCGGGTGGCGGCCTCACGATGGTGATCTCCCTCCGCACCCACCGCACCACCCACCGCAGCGAACGAGAGCCTCATGAGAATCCTGATCGCGGACGATGACCCCCAGCTGATCCGCGCGCTTCGCATCACCCTCTCCGCCAAGGGCTACGACGTCGTCACGGCCTCGGACGGGGCGGAAGCCATCAGCGCCGCCGTCGATCACCGCCCCGACATCTTCTTGCTCGACCTCGGGATGCCGAGGCTCAACGGGCTCGACGTGATCGCAGGCATCCGGGGGTGGTCGCAGGCACCCATCCTCGTCGTCTCGGGCCGAGCCGGGGCGGCCGACAAGGTCGAGGCGCTCGATGTCGGCGCGGACGACTACATCACCAAGCCGTTCGCCGTCGAAGAGCTGCTCGCACGGATCCGCGCATTGACGCGGCGCGTGACGCCGGACGAGTCGGGGCCGGTCGTGCGGCTCGGCGACGCGACGATCGACCTCTCTGCGCGGAGCGTCACGATCAGCACTCCTGACGGGGCGGAGCGCGTCCGTCTGACGCCGACCGAGTGGCAGGTCATCGAGGTGCTCATCCGCAACGCGGGGCGTCTCGTGACGCGGCAGACCCTGCTCACCAAGATCTGGGGCACCGAGCACGCCGAGGACACCGGCTACCTCCGCCTCTACATCTCCCAGCTCAGGAAGAAGCTCGAACCGGACCCGGGGGCGCCGGTGTTCATCATCACGGAGGCGGGAATGGGGTACCGGCTGGAGAACGCCCAGGCGTGACCGTTTCGGGCCGCGCGGATGCCGGTCGCCGCAGAGGATGCCGGTTCAGACCGGCGGCGGCGTCCTCACCGTGCCGTTCGCGCGTGCTCGCGCAGGAGGCGGATGCGCAGCTCCCGCGCCGTGCGCATGTGCGCACTCGCCCGCCGACGCGCCTCGTCGGCGTCGCGCGCGTCGATCGCGGCCACGATCGCCTCGTGCTCGTCGAGCGACTGCGTCCAGCGGTCGCCGACCGAGAGCGTGGAGTGCGGCGCGTTGGTCAGGTGGAACTGCAGGCGCTCGAGCAGCTCCACGAGCACGGCGTTGTGAGAGGCATGCCACAGGGCGGTGTGGAACTCGAGATTGGTCCGGATGCGCTGCGCATCGTCCGGGTCCCGGAGCGACCGGTCCCTCGCGATGAGCCCCTCTAGGGTGACGAGGTCGCTCAGCTGACGGTTCTCGGCGGCCTCCGCCGCCGCCTCGCCTTCCAGCGCGATGCGGACGTTGTACGTGTTCAGCATCCGTTCGGGGTTCGGTGCCGTGACGCGGAGCGTGCGGCCGTCACGCTCGACGAGGCCGTATCCCTCGAGCCGGCTCAGCGCTTCTCGCACCGGCGTCCGCGAGACGCCGAACCGCTCCGCCAGGGCGACCTCGCGAAGCGCCAGACCCGGCTCGAGCACGCCGGACACGATCTCGCTGCGCAGCGATCGGACGAGGCTCTCGGGATCATGCGACGGCATATCGAGGCTCTCCTCCAGGGCGGGTGGGCGGTCGGGCGGGCGGCAGTCGAGCGCTGTGACGATTCTCTCCCTCGGCGGCGCGGCACGCCAACAGCATCGAGGGAGGGATGCCGGGCGGGCGGCGCGACGCACACCGCCCGCACGGATCGGTCAGACGGTCAGGCGATCGCGCCCGCTCGGCGTCCGAAGACGCAGCCGGCGGCGAGCCCGCTGCCGCCGGGATAGTTGCCGCTGAACAGGCCGCCGAGCATCTCGCCGGCCACCAGGAGCCCGGGGAGAGGGGTCCCGTCGGCGTCGAGCACGCGTCCTTCCGTGTCGGACTTCAGCCCGCCGAACGTGAAGGTGATGCCGCAGGTCACTCCGAACGCGTAGAACGGCCCGGTCTCGATGGCCGCGGCCCAGTTGGACTTCGGCGGCACCACGTCGGCGCGGCGTCCGTCCTTGACCGTCGGATCGAAGGGACGGTCGCGATCGATCGACGCGTTGAAGGCGTCCACCGTCGCCGTGAGCGCCGCGCCATCGATGCCGATCTTCTCGGCCAGCTCCTCGATCGTGTCGGCGACCTCGACGGAGATGCCCGGCATGTCGTACTCCTCCGTCCGCAGGTGCGGCCGGAGCTCGGCGTCGAACACCTGGTAGGCGACGGACCCGGGCTGGCGGAGGATCTCGCGACCGTACTTCGCGTACGTGTAGTTGCGGAAGTCGGCGCCCTCGTCCAGGAAGCGGTTGCCCTCGCGGTTCACGATGATGCCGAGCGGGTAGCTCTGCCGCGTCAGCCGGTTCGTCAGCTCCCGATTCGACTCGTTCGTCGCCGTGAACGCGTCCCACTGCACCGAATGGCAGCTGTTCCAGTCGCCGCCCCGCGCCGCGCCGACGGCGAGGGCGGCACGGAGCATGTCGCCCTGGTTGTACGGCGTGCCGCGCACCTTGGCGTTCCCCCATCCCTCGCCGAGGTACTCCTCGCGCATGCCGGCGTTGGCCTCGAAGCCGCCTGCGGTCAGGATGACCGACTCGGCCCGCACCTCGACCTCGCCGTCGGCGGTGGCAGCCGTCACTCCGACCACACGACCGCCGTCGACGATGAGGTCCGTGGCCCGGTGTCCGTAGCGGATGTCGACTCCGCTCGCACGCGCCGCGCGCGTGTGGTCGGCGATCAGGCCCTCGCCGCCGCCGACGTTGCCGACGTGCAGACCGCCCCAGAAGAGGTGGGAGCCGTCCGGGCGCTCGTAGGCCTGCCGCTCGTACATGAGGCGGTACTTGAGGCCCTTCTCGTGCAGCCAGATCAGCGCGTCCGTCGCGTCCTGGACGAGGACGTCCGTCAGCTCGGGGTCGTTCCGGCCCTCGGTGACCTTCTCGAGATCCGCGCGATACTCGTCCGCACTGTAGGGCGGGACGACCGTGGTCGACCAGCGCTCATCGGGTTCGAGCCACGGCCGCAGGTCGTCGAGACCGTTGTGGGTAATCCGTGTGGCACCGGCCGTGTAGAAGCTGTTACCGCCGGCCATGTCCTCGGTGCCGGCCTCCAGCACGATGACCCGCCGCCCGCGCTCGGTTGCCGCGTGCGCCGCGGTGAAGCCGGCATTGCCGCCCCCGACGACCACCACGTCCGTCGCGAGAATGTGCGTCATGTCCGCTCCCATCGTTTCGGTATACATATGTATACAACGCTCGGCCGACCGATGCAAGGACCCCCACGGGTGATGGTCAGCCCATCAGGAGCCGATCCAGTACTCGTGCTGCGGCCGCCCGGCCTCGCCGTAGCGCGGCTGCATCTCGACGACCCCGTCGTGGACCAGGCGCTCGAGATACCTGCGTGCGCTGACCCGCGAAAGCCCGGTGGCGTCCGCGGCCTCGAGCGCGGTGATGGGGGAGTCCATCCCCGCCAGGGCCTCGAGCACCCGCTGCCGGGTCACGGGGTTCATGCCCTTCGCCGCACCGGTGCCGGCGCCCACGGGACCGCGCTTGAGCAGCGTGTCGACCTGACCCTGCGACAGGCGCGCCAGCCCGCTCACGAGCCGGCGCTCGCGCACGCGGGTGGCGTAGCCGGCCAGGCGGGCGCGGAAGTCGTCGTGGGTGAACGGCTTCAGGAGGAAGTCGACGACGCCGAGCGAGATCGCCTGCTCCACCAGAGCCGGCTCGTGGGCGGCGCTCACCATGATGACGTCGACCTGGCACGCCGGATCGGCGCGCAGTCGTCGCAGGAGCTCGATCCCCGACGCGTCGGGCAGGTACATGTCGAGGAGCAGCAGGTCGAGGTCACCGCCGCGGACCCGCGCGAGGGCGTCGGCCGCGGTCAGCTCGCTGCCGACGAGCTCGAATCCCGGGATGCGCCCGAGGAAGCTCGCGTGCAGCCGTGCCACGGCGAAGTCGTCGTCGACGATGAGCGTCCGTATCCCCGTCACGTCACGCCTCCCTCGCCTGTTCCTCGCTCCGGGTGGGGGGCGGAGCCCCGGTCGTCGTCGCCGGCAGCAGGACCTCGACCCGCGCTCCGCCGAGCGGCGATTCGCCGAGGACGAGGCGTCCACCCCGCCCCTCGACGACCCGCAGCACCGACGCCAGCCCGATCCCGTGATTCGCGGCATCCTCCTTGGACGTCTCCCCGCGGCGGAGCAGGCGTCCGGGGTCGCCCTCGAAGCCGGGACCGTCGTCATCGACGCAGATCCGCAGGATACCCGCCTCCGGTTCGGCGCTGAGCAGGAGCTGCACCACTCCGCCGAACCCGGTGGCCTCGACGGCGTTGTTGAGCAGGTTGGCGAGGACGAGCAGGGTGTCGTCGTCCACGGGCCATGCCGCGGGGATGCTGCTCTCCGGCGCGACGCCGAGCGTCACGTGCTCGCGGGCGGCGACGCCGATGTGAGCAGAGACGAGCGCCGCCAGCATCGGGGCCTCGACCGATGCCACCGGCCGTGCCCCCGGCACGCCCTCGAGGTAGGAGCGGGCCTCGTCGTACTCCTCGAGCTCGATGAGGCCCGAGACGAGGTGCATCCGGTTCTCGAACTCGTGCGCTTCGATGCGGAGCAGTTCGGCCTCGGCCTGCTCCGCCTGCAGCCGGGCCATGGCTCGATCGAGCTCGGTGCGGTCGCGAAGCGACACCATCCGGCCGACGATCCTGTTGCCGTGGCGCACGTCGCCCGCCTGCACGTAGACGCTGAAGTCCCCGAAGTGGCGCAGGTGCACGCGGCCGCGGTCGGCGTCCTCGTCGAGGAGGTCGCGGACCTCCTCGGGAAGCGCGTCGGCGCCCGCGCCGATGAGCGGCGGGACCGCATCCGCGGCCAGCCCGAGGAGTCTCGCGGCCTCCGCGTTGATGAGCTGGATCCGGCCCTTCGGGTCCAGCGTCACGATGCCCTCCTGGCCGCTGTCCATGACCGCCTGGTGCGCGTGGAGCAGCCCGACCACCTGGCTGGGCTCGACGCCGTAGAGCCTCCGCCGCAGCCACCGCGAGACGAGCCAGGCGAGCAGCGCGCCCAGCGCGATCGCCAGGAGGGACGTGGCGGCGATCGGGAGACTCTGATCGAAGGCCTCCTGGCGGATGTCGCTGACCAGCTCGCCGACGGAGATGGTCCCGACGACGTCGTCTCCGTCGATAATCGGGAGCTTGACCCGGTACGTCACCCCCTGCGGTCCCGACTCGATCCCGCGGAACTCGCCGCCGGCGCGGATCGGCGCGTGATCGCTCGACACCGGCCGTCCGATCTGGTCCGGGTCGACATGAGCGACGCGGATGCCGTCGAGGTCGGCGACCGTGATGTATTGGAAGCCCGACGCGCTGATCGCCGCATCGACGATCGGCTGGATCTCCGCCGTCGGATCGTCGCTCCGCAGGGCGGTGACGACCGTCGGGAGGTGCCGGATCGTGTCGGCGACCTCCTGGATCCGCTGCTCGACGACAGCCTCAGCCTCGCCGACCGCGCGCGCGACGCCCACCCCGGCGATGATCGCGACGACGACGACCATGACGGCGAGCTGGACGCCGAAAAGGACGCCCGCGATCGGTCGGGCGGTGCGTGACGATGCCATGGGGGATCTTTTCTGGGACCGAAACGATCAAAACTGTCGTTAGTGCCAAGAACCGGATTCGCGGCGCGGGCCGTTCGTAGAGTGTGTGCGCGGCCGGGCACTGTGCGAGCAACCCTAGCCGCCGTATCCCGCTGTATCCACGTAACGATGGGGTTACCTTGGCCAGAATTCTCCGCAGAACAGCGCTTGCCGTCGTCGTCGCGGTCACCGCGGCATTCGCCTTCGCCAACGCCATCTCGACGTCGTCGCAGGCGACGGTCCGCTCGAGCCTGACTCTGCTCGCCCCGGCGGCACCGGGCGGTGGATGGGACGGCTTCGCACGCACGACGCAGCAGTCGCTGCGAACCGACGGTGTCGTCGCGAACGTGCAGGTCGTCAACGTGCCGGGCGCCGCCGGGACCATCGGTCTCTCGCAGTTCGTCCAGATGGACGGCCGCAACGACATCCTCATGGCGACCGGCGGCGTGATGGTCGGCGGCATCTCCGTGTCGAAGCCCGCGGAGTCGTTCGAGGACGTGACGCTCATCGCGCGCGTCGCGGACGACTACACCGCCCTCGTCGTTCCCGCCTCGAGCGACATCGAGACGCTGGACGACTTCATCGAGGTGTGGCAGGCGGATCCCACGGGCACGTCGTTCGCGGGCGGCTCGCTCGGATCGATCGACCACCTCGTCACCGGCCTGCTCGCGCGTGAGGTCGGGATCGACCCGGCCGACGCCAACTACATCGCCTACTCCGGGGGCGGAGACGCACTGAGCGCCATGCTCTCCGGCACCACCACCGCGGGGATCTCCGGGTACAACGAAGTCTCCGGGCAGATCGAGGCGGGGCAGCTGCGCCTCCTCGCCATCTCCGCTCCCGAGCCCGTGGCGGGCATCGACACCACGACCTTCCGGGACGCCGGCTACGACGTCGCGATGACCAACTGGCGCGGCTACGTGGCACCTCCCGGGATCACGGATGCGGAGCGCGACGAGCTTCTCGCCATCCTGACCGAGATGCGGGAGTCGGCGACGTGGCGGGACGCGCTCGAGCGCAACTCGTGGACCGATTCCTGGCTCACCGGGGCGGAGTTCGACGACTTCGTGCGGGACGAGCAGGAGACCGCCGACGCCATCGTGAAGGAGCTCGGACTATGACGACGACGCCTGTTCCCCCCACCCCGTCGCGGCGCCGCACGATCCGGTGGGGTGACATCCTCATCGGCGGCATCGGCCTCGCGATCGCCGCGGTCCTCTTCGCCGGGTCCGCCACGATGGAGGTCCGCGGGCAAGCCGTGCCCGGGCCGCAGTTCTTCCCCGTCGTGGTCGGCATCCTCCTCGCCGTCACCAGCGGCTTCCTCCTCATCCGGGCAGCCATCCCCGCGAAGCGGGTGGAGGAGAGCGCCGAACTGGCCCCGGACGTCTCGCGGGAGCTGCTGCGGGACGTGTCCCGTGCGGACACCCAGCTCATCCAGCTGAAGCAGGCCCACCGGAAGAAGGCCGCCGCTCCGCCTCGCGAGGACGCCGAGCCGTCGGACCTGGACTGGAAGGCCCTCGGCATCACCGCCGCGTCCGTCGCGGGCTACATCCTCCTCCTCCCGGTGCTCGGGTGGATCATCGGCTGCACCCTGCTCTTCGCGGCGATCGCGTTCGCGTTCGGCTCGAAGCGCATCGGATTCAATCTGGCGATCGGCCTGCTGATCGGCTCGATCGTCCAACTCGTCTTCAGTGGGCTGCTCGGCCTCGCGCTCCCCGCCGGCTTCCTCGGAGGGATCTGACCCATGGAACAGTTCGACCTGCTGATGCAGGGATTCGCATCGGCCATCACCCCCATGAACATGCTCTGGGTCCTGCTCGGGGCGATCATGGGCACAGCCGTCGGCGTGCTGCCCGGCCTGGGGTCCTCGATGGCCGTGGCGCTGCTGCTGCCGGTGACGTTCAGCCTCGATCCCGTCGCCGCCTTCATCATGTTCGCGGGCATCTACTTCGGCGGCATGTTCGGCGACTCGACCGCGGCGATCCTCCTCAACACGCCGGGACAGTCGTCGGCGATCGCCTCCACGTTCGAGGGGCACCGACTGGCCCTGCACGGCAAGGCCGGCCAGGCGCTGGCGACCGCCGCCATCGGCGCCTTCGTCGGCGGACTGCTCGCCACGATGCTGACGGTCTTCCTCATCCCGTACCTCACCGCGCTGGCCACAGTGTTCGGCCCGGCCGAGTACTTCGCGCTCGCCGTCTTCGCGTTCCTCGCGGTGTCGAGCGTCGTGTCGGAGTCGGTCGTCAAGGGTCTCATCGCCCTCGGCATCGGGCTCGCGCTCACGATGGTCGGGATCGACGGCCCGTCCGGCACCGAGCGGTTCACCTTCGGCGTCCCCGAGCTCCTCGACGGATTCTCGATCGTCACCATCACGGTCGGCCTCCTCGCCCTGGGCGAGGTGCTGACGATGGCGTCGACCGTCCGCAGCGGGCCGCCGCAGCGCCTCCCGCAGCAGCGCGCCGCGCTCAGCTGGCGTCAGTTCCGGTTCGCCCTCCCGGCCTGGCTTCGGGGAACGGCGTTCGGTCTGCCTTTCGGCATCATCCCGGTCGGCGGAGCCGAGGTGCCCACCTTCCTCGCGTACGGCACGGAGAAGTCGCTCGCGAAGCGGCGCGGGGACAAGACGTTCGGCACGACCGGTTCGCTGCGCGGGCTGGCGGCCCCCGAAGCAGCGGGCAACGCCACCACCGGCACCGCCATGGGGACCCTCCTCGCGCTGGGTCTGCCGGTGTCCTCCACGGCGGCGATCATGCTCGCCGCCTTCCAGCAGTACGGCCTCCAGCCCGGGCCCCTCCTCTTCACGAACAACGCCGATCTCGTGTGGACGCTCCTCGCGTCGCTCTTCATCGGCCTGGCGGTCCTCCTGCTTCTGAACCTCTTCCTCGCGAGCTGGTGGGGCAAGCTGCTGGAGGTGCCGAACCACTACCTGTACGCCGGCATCACCGTCCTCGCCGTCCTCGGCGTCTACGCCGTCGGCTCGTCGACCGCCGACCTGTGGGTCCTGTTCGGCGTCGGCATCCTGGGCTTCGTGATGCGGCGCTTCCGTGTGCCGGTTGCTCCGGTGATGATCGCCGTCGTGCTCGGTCCGCTCGCGGAGACGGAGCTCCGCCGGGCGCTCGCCGTCTCGGAGGGCGACGTCGCGATCCTGTGGGGGTCCCCCTTCACCATCGGGCTGTACATCGTGCTCGCGGTGGGGCTCGTCGTCTCGGCGGTGCAGCATCTGCGTCATCGCCGCCGCGATGCCCGGGAGGCGCGCACCCAGGAGATCGGTGTCGTGCCGGACCGGGACGCGGATCAGAACACGCCCGTCTCCTAACGGTCCGTCGCCGTCAGCGGAACCACCTGCCCGTGATCGCGCCCTTGCGGTGATGCATGCGCCCGCCGTCGATCGGCGCCGTCTCATGGCCGACCAGCTCGTGCACCCACGGCGGCTGCTGGTCGATCGACACCGACCCGACGCCCGACGTGAAGTACGCCGCGACCGGCGGGCTCGAGACGAACGCCGCAGACAGCACCGGTGCGCTGCGGCAGGTCACCAGGGCGCTGCGCGCGTGCAGATTCCGCATCCGTGCGGCGAACCGCTCCGGGTCGTCGGCATCCGGATCCTGCTGCTCCACCGGCAGCTGCGCCCCCAGCTCGGCGAGGAGCCGATGCCGCTCCGGCGCCGGGAGACGGGCGAAGGCGGCGGCGTAGGCCCTGTCGGCGACACCGGACGGCACGTTGCCCAGGATGTAGGCGTATCGGGCGATCTGCTCGTCGTCGCTGATCGGGGGGAGGCGGTGCTTCTTCACGGTTCTCCTACGGACGGCGCCAGGATACGCCGGCCCCCGGGCTCCGTCGAGTGTGCCGCCGCGGACCGCGTCGTCGCAGAGGATGATGGGTGGAGATGATCCACGACTTCACCGACTTCCTCACCCGCGCCTCCTCCCGCGTCGCCGACAGCCGCATCGGGGGCGGGTACGCGCGGACACCCGGCGCCCGGGTGCCGGACCTCTACGGAACGGCGGCCGCCGTCGGCATCCGGCTCGCGCTCGGAGACCGGCCGTCAGGGGCCGAAGCCGGCACGCTGGCCGCAACCCTCCGCGGGTGGCAGGACGCCGACGGCCGCTTCGCCGACGCGACGCACGGCGAGATGCACCGTGCCGCCACCGCGGTGACGACGCTCCAGGTGCTGGGCGAGAAGCCCGCCACCCCGGCGTTCGTCGATCCGCTCCTGCGCGCGGACCGCGTCGCGGACGTCCTCGGCGGGCTCGACTGGGACGAGCCCTGGCTCGCGTCTCACGCGGCGGCCGGCCTGCTCGCGATCGGGCTCACCACCGGCGCCTCCGATCCCGTCGCCCGAGCCTCGTGGGTCGGCGAGTACCTCGATTGGCTCGACGACCATGCGGACCCCGTCACCGGGCTGTGGCTCACCGGCCGGATGGGACGCCTCGAGGACGCCCCGGGACTGTTCGGCAACCTGGGGTGCGCCTTCCACCTGCACTTCCTCTACGAGAAGGTCGGCCGCCCCTGGCCGAGACCCGACGGCGTGATCGACGTCGGGCTCACGCTGTTCCGCCACGCCGCCGTCGTCCTGCCGGCGGATCCGGGTGATCCCGACGACTGGGGGTTCCGGCAGCTCGACTGGGCCTACTCGGTGGGCCGTGCGGCGCGCTGCGGTCACCGCACCCCGGCGGTCGCCGAGGCGTTCGCCGACCTCGCCCGGCACGCCGCGACAGCGCTCGCCGCGCCGACGTCCACCGACGGCGATCTGCACGTCGTGCAGGCGCGGGTGGGTCTCGTCGCCGAACTGGCGCACCTGCTCCCGGACGCCGTGGCCTCGCACGGTGCGACGCTCACCCCGATCGTCGACCGGCGCCCCTTCATCTGAGCGGTGCCGCGACGCGCTCGGACGTGGCAGGCTTCCGGCATGTTCGCGCATCGTCCGGATGCCGGGCGGCGGCTCGGCCGGCACCTCGCAGAGCGGGGTGTCGTCGCCGCGATGGTCTTCGGGCTGCCGCGAGGCGGCGTCCCGGTGGCCGCGGAGGTGGCTCGGGTGCTCCGCCTGCCGCTCGACGTGATCGTCGTCCGGAAGCTCGGCCTGCCCGCCGCGCCCGAGGTCGCCATGGGGGCGATCGCGGAAGGCGGCATCCGGGTCGTCGACGACGATCTGATCCGGCGCGCCGGCGTCACCCCTGCCGCACTGCGCGATGTCGAACGACGCGAGCGGGACGAGCTCGAGCGGCGCGCGGCGGCGGTTCGCGCCCATCGCCCCGCGCGCCCGGACCTGGGCGGCCGCACGGTCCTCGTCGTCGACGACGGCATCGCGACCGGTGCGACGGCGTCCGCGGCGTGCCGGTACGCCCGGGATGAGGGCGCCGCCCGGGTCATCGTCGCGGCCCCGATCGGCCCCCGGGACGCAGCCTGCCTGATCGTGGCGGCCGACGAGGTGATCTGTCTCGCTCAGCCCCGATCGTTCCGCGCCGTCGGCGAGTGGTACGAGGACTTCGCGCCGACGTCGGATGCCGAGGTCGTCCGGCTGCTGGCCGGCACGGTCGGCTGAATCGATGGAGGCCGGGGCGCAACGGTGTTGACGCCGCGTCCCAGGTGAGCCATCATCCCCATCAATCCCACGGACGCCGATGTCCGGAGAAGGAGGTGACCGTGTCGACGACGCGGATGCGGCGGGTCCTCGCGGCCGGTGCCGTTCTCGCCCTCGGAGCGTCGGTGCTCGCCGGCTGCTCGGCGGACGGCAAGGAGACGGTGCGCTTCGCCTTCAGCAAGCGCGAAGCCTTCGAGATCGTCCGCGAGATGGTGAGCACCTACAACGCGCAGAGCGACGACGTCCGGGTCATCCTCGACACCTCGGGTGTCGACACGACCTCCGCGGGCTTCGTGCGGGGCAACCCGCCCGACATCTCGCTCGCGAACTACAACATGGAGACGTCCCGCTTCGTCGAGCGGTGCGCCCTCACCGACCTCTCGGACACCGAGGCGGCGCAGACCATCCGCGAGGACCTCAGCGTCCTGATGGATCAGTACGGCTCGTGCGAGGACCGGACGAGCGCCCTGCCGTACTCGATCATGGCGTCCTCGGTCGTCTACAACATGGACATCTTCGAGGAGGTGGGCGTCGAGGTCCCGACCACGTGGGACGAGCTCATCGAGGTGTGCGAGACGCTCGCGGATGCCGACGTCACGCCCTTCTACGGGACGTTCAAGGATCCGTGGACCATCGGGCAGGGCTGGTACGACTACGCGGTCGGCGGGTCCATCGACGTGGTCGGGTTCTATGAGGCGCTGGACGAGGAGGGGACCGAGGTCGGTCCCGACTCGGAGGTCTCGTTCGAGAAGGATCACCTCGAACCCGTCGAGCGGATGATGGAGCTCGCCTCCACGTACACGAACCCGGATGCGGGGAGTATCGGGTACAACGACGGGAACACCGCCTTCGTGAACGGCGACGCCGCGATGTACCTGCAGGGGCCGTGGGCGATCTCCGAGCTGCTCCGCGCGGAGGATCCGCCCCGGATCGGCACGTTCCCCCTGCCGATGACCGACGACCCCGACGACCTCAAGGTGCGCGTCAACGTCGACCTCGCCGCCTGGATCCCGGTCGACTCCCGTCATCAGGAGGCCGCCCGCGACTTCCTCGAGTTCCTCTTCCTGCCCGAGAACATCGAGGCCTACAACGAGTCGCAGCTCGGGTTCACGCCCACCGAGGATGCCCCGCCGCCGTCACAGCCGGAGGTGGAGGGCATGGTGCCGTTCTACGAGGACGGGCGCTACTACCAGGGGCCGTCGGTGCTCGTCCCGCAGACGATCCCGTTCTTCAACTACACGCAGGCGATCGCGCTCGGAGACGACCCGGCGCAGGTCCTGCGCACGATCGACGCCGACTGGGCACGCCTGGCGTTCCGCCAGTAGACGAGGGAGTCCGCATGGCCACCACCACGATCGTCACGCAGGGCAAGCGCCCGAAGAGCATGCGGCGCACGGAGCCGATCTACTACCTGTTCCTGGTGCCGGCGCTGGTGCTGTTCACCCTCGCGATCACCGTGCCCGCCCTCATCGGGATCTTCTTCAGCTTCACCAACTCGATCGGCATCGGCGAGTGGGAGTTCACCGGCTTCCGCAACTACATCGCGATGTTCGGCGACCCCGCGATCCTGCAGAGCTATCTGTTCACGTTCGGCTTCTCCATCGTGACGGTGATCCTCGTGAACGCCATCGCCTTCCTGCTCGCCGTCGGGCTGACGGCCCGCATCCGGCTGAAGATGCCGCTGCGGGCCGTCTTCGTCATCCCGATGGTGGTCTCCGGCATCATCATCGCCTACGTCTTCAACTTCCTGTTCTCGCGCTCGGTCCCGGCCCTCGGGGCGGCGACGGGCGTCTCCTGGCTCGAGACGAGCCTCCTCGCCAACCCCGACCTCGCGTGGCTCGCGATCGTCGTCGTGACCGCGTGGCAGGCGGTGCCGAGCGCGCTGCTCATCTACATCGCCGGCATCCTCTCGATCCCCGGCGACGTGTACGAGGCGGCATCCGTGGACGGCGCGACGAAGCGCCAGCAGCTGCTGCGCATCACCGTGCCGCTCGTGTTCGGCTACGTCGTGATCAACGTGATCCTCGGCTTCAAGAACTTCCTGAACTCGTACGACATCATCATCGGCCTGACCGACGGCGGCCCGGGAACGGCCACCCGCAGCGTCGCGATGACCATCATCAGCGGCTTCACCGGCGGCGACTACGCGTACCAGATGGCGAACGCGACGCTCTTTTTGATCGTCGCCATCGTCGTGTCGCTGCTGCAACTCTCCATGACCCGCGGAAGGAGGGGCCTCTGATGTCCGTCAACACCGCGGCGCAGCCCCCGTTCACCTCGACCCGCGAGGACCGTGTCGACAAGCCGCGCCGGCAGGGCCGCGGCATGCGCGGGGAGCGCTACAACTGGTCGACGACCATCCTCCTGCTGCTGTGCGCGGTCACCGTGCTGCTGCCGCTGTACGTGACCGTCACGATGGCGTTCAAAACCCGCGGGCAGTCGACCGACGGCAACGCCTTCTCGTGGCCCGCGCCGATCAGCTTCGACGGCTTCGTCGAGGCGTGGAACCTGACGAACTTCCCGGTCGGCGCGCTGATGAGCCTGCTCGTGACGGCCGGCACCGTCATCGCGACGATCCTGCTCGCCGCGTTCGCCTCCTACGCGATCGTGCGCAACTGGGACAAGCGGTTCTTCCGCTGGTCGTTCTTCTACCTCCTCGCCGCCATGTTCATCCCGTTCCCCGTCGTGGCACTGCCGCAGATCCAGCTGACCGGGCGCTTCGGACTCGACAACCCGGGCGGTGTCGTCCTCCTCGCGACGATGTTCCAGCTGAGCTTCAGCGTGCTGCTGTTCACGGCGTTCCTGCGGTCGATCCCCATCGAGCTCGAGGAGAGCGCGCGCATCGACGGCGCGACGACGTGGCAGACCTTCTGGCGGCTCATCTTCCCATTGCTGGCGCCGATGAGCGCGACGGTGGGGATCTTCGCGTTCCTCTACGCGTGGAACGACTTCATGATGCCGTCGCTCATCATCTCCGACCCGGCGCTGCAGACGCTGCCGGTGCGGCAGAACCTGTTCCAGACGCAGTTCAGCAACAACTACAACGTGTCGTTCGCGTCGTACCTCATGGCGATGGCACCCGCGGTGATCGCCTACCTGTTCACGCAGCGCTGGGTGATGGAGGGGGTCACGCAGGGCGCCCTGAAAGGCTGAGAGGATGACATCGTGACCATCCTGGGGCTCGTGCTCGCGGCCGTCGCCGCGGCGATCCACGTCTACGTCTTCGTCCTCGAGTCGCTGGTCTGGACGGGTGCGGCGGCGCGGCGGACGTTCGGACTGACCCGCGAGAGTGCCGAGATCACCAAGCCGCTCGCGTTCAATCAGGGCTTCTACAACCTGTTCCTCGTGGTGGAGATCGTGGTCGGCATCGTCCTCGTCGCGCTCGGGCAGAAGGCGATCGGGCTGACGCTCGTCTTCGTCGGAACCGGCTCGATGGTCGCCGCCGGACTGGTGCTCGTGCTGTCCGACCGGACGAAGGCGCGCGCCGCGCTCGTCCAGCTGGTGCCGCCGCTCCTCGGGATCATCGCGCTCGTCGTCGGCCTCGCCGCCTGATCCGCGTCGATGGCAGTGCTGCCGGGCGGTGGGTAGCCTCGCAAGTCGTGAACGTCACCGAGTGAGGAGCAGCATGCCCCGACCCATCCGAGCAGCCATCATCGGCACCGGCGCCATCGCGCACGCGCACGCGGAGGCCATGGCGGCGCTGGCGCCCCGCATCGACCTCGTCGCGGTCGTCGACCTCGACCCGGCACGCGCACAGGCGTTCGCCGACGCGTACGGCGAGGCCGTCCACGTCCACCCCGACGCGGCCGCGCTGTTCGCCGCGGAGGAGCTCGACCTGGTGTCGGTGTGCACGCCCCCGCAGACGCACGTGCCCCTGGCGATCACGGCGCTCCGCGCCGGCGTGCCGGCTCTCGTCGAGAAGCCGACCGCGCTCAGCCTCGCCGAGATGGACGAGCTCGTGGCCGTGTCCCAGGAGACGGGCGTCCCCGCCCTCACCGTCTTCCAGCACCGCTACGGCGCCGCCGGCATCCGCCTCGCGCGCCTCGCCGGTGACGGCGTCCTCGGACGGCCGCTCGTCGCGACGTGCGACACCCTGTGGCGCCGGGGTCCGGAGTACTTCGCGCTGCCGTGGCGCGGCACGTGGCACATCGAGGGCGGCGGTCCCACCATGGGACACGGCATCCACCAGTTCGACCTGCTGCTCGCGGTCCTCGGCCCCTGGTCGAGACTCACCGCGTTCGCCGCGCGCCAGGCGCTCCCGACCGACACCGAGGACGTCTCGATGGCTCTCGTCGAGTTCGACAACGGAGCCCTCGCGAGCGTCGTCAACTCGATCGTCTCGCCGCGCGAGACGTCGCGCCTGCGGTTCGACTTCGAGTACGCCACGGTCGAGGTCGAGCATCTCTACGGGTACACGGAGGCGGACTGGACCTTCACTCCCGCGCCCGGGCACGAGCATCTCGCGGAGCACTGGCACGCCGCGCCATCCGACCACCCGAGCGGGCACCGCGATCAGATCGCGGCGATCCTCGACGCGTTCGCGGCGGGGGAGCGGCCCGGCGTCGCCGTCGAGGACGCGCGCCGTACGCTGGAGTTCGCGGCGGCGACCTACGCCTCGGCGTTCCGAGGGCGTCCCGTCCGTGCCGGCGAGATCACGGCGGACGACCCGTTCGCCCGCTCCATGGACGGCGGCGCGGTGCCGTGGCCCCCGGCCGACGCCGCAGACCAGAAGGAGTCCGCACGATGACGCAGCCCGCACCGACGATCACCGTCGGAGAGACGGACCTGGTGGTCGCCGCCGGCGGCGTCGAGCTGTTCCGCTACGTCTTCGTCCCCGACTCGCCGCAGCTCGAGTCGCCCAAGCCCTACCTCGACCCGATCCGGACGCGCGCCGGCCACGTCGTGAGCCTGTTCCGGCCGTGGGACCACGTCTGGCACAAGGGCATCGCGTGGTCGCTGCCGGTCGTCGACCACGAGAACTTCTGGGGCGGCCCGACCTACCTCCGGGATGAGGGCTACCGTCAGCTGCCCAACAACGGCACCCAGCAGCACCGCGCGGTGCGGCAGGCGGAGACCGTGGCGGGCGTCGCGCGCTTCCGGCACGCGCTGGACTGGGTGACCGAGGGCGGCGCCCGGATCTTCACCGAGGAGCGGGGCCTGTCCGCCCGCGTCCTCTCCGACGACGTCTGGGCGCTGACCGTCGAGCTGGCCATGACGAACGTGACGGATGCCGCCATCCGCATCGGCTCGCCGACCACGAAGGGCCGGGACAATGCCGGCTACGGCGGACTCTTCTGGCGCGGGCCGAGGTCGTTCACCGACGGGCGGCTCGTGACGGCGGACGGCGAGGGGACGGGAGGCGACGTCCGTGGGCAGCGCCACGAGTGGATGGGATTCGTCGGTCGCCATGACGTCATCGACGAGACGTCCCTCGTCCTCATGCTCGACGCCGCCGAGAACCCGTGCCACCCGCCGCAGTGGTTCGCGCGGTCCGAGGAGTTCGCCGGCCTGAACCCGGCGCCCTTCTTCAGCGAGGAGTTCGAGATCGGATCCGGCGACACGGCCACCTTCCGCTACGTCGTGGGGATCGCCGACGGCGACGGTGCGCAGGCGGCGGACCTGGCCGACCGGCTCCGCCCGCTGCGATGACCTCGTCCCCGCTCTTCCCCGGCGGCGTTGCGCTGAGCGACCTGCAGGTCTACGACTGGGCGGCGGCGGACGGATGCCGGGGCGGCACCCCGCACCTGCACACGGCCTCGAGCGAGGGCTACGTGGTCATCGGCGGGACCGGCTCGGTGCAGACCGTGTCCTCGAGCGGCGTCGAGGAGCATCCGCTCGCCGTCGGCGACATCGTCTGGTTCAGTCCCGGCACGGTGCACCGGCTCGTCAACGACGGCGATCTCCGGCTGCTGGTCGCGATGTCGAACGCGGGTCTGCCGGAAGCCGGCGACGCGGTCCTCACCTTTCCGTCGGACATCCTGCGGGACCCCGACGCGTACGCCGCCGCCGCGGCGCTCGACGACGTAGCCGGACGCGAGGCATCCGCCCGAGCACGTCGCGATCTCGCCCTGGCGGGATTCGAGGCGCTGCGTGCCGGCGGGCCGGGCGCTCTCGCGCAGCTCCACGCCGATGCGGCACGGATCGTGCAGGGCCGGGTGCCGCAGTGGCGCGAGATCTGGCAGGCCACCGTCGCCGCCGAGACGGCTCGGGTCGACGCCCAGCTCGATGCCCTGGCCGCCGGCGAGCCGGGCGGTCTGCGGGACGCCAGCGTGAGGCGCGCCGCCGAGCGCGGACCGGAGCGCACCCACGGCATGTGCGGCATGCTCCGCACCTGGGAGTGGCCCGCCGGCTGAGCGCCGTACGGCGATCCGCCCTGCTCGGGGTGCGACAGGATGGCATCATGACCGTCCGCACTCTGATCCTCACCGGCGAGGGCCGCTACGCCGACCCGTGGCATCCGTTCGCCGAGACCACCGACCGCCTCCGCGAGATCCTCGTCGGGGCGGGTCACGACGTCGCCGTCCGCGGCGACATCGATGCGGCCATGGCGGAACTCGGTGGCGTCGACCTGCTCGTCGTCAACGCGGGCGACCCGTGGTCGGACGGGGAGCGCGGCGCCCCGGCCGCGTCGCTCGCCGGATTCGAGGCGGCGCTCGAGCGCGGCATGGGTGTTCTCGCGATGCACTCGGCAGCCTCTTCCCTGCGCGACTACCCGAGCTGGGCGGGCGCCGTCGGGGCGATCTGGCTGCCGGAGCTCTCGTTCCACCCGCCGCACGGCGACGTCGACGTGCGCGTCGAACGGATGCCGCTGCCCGGCCTCCCCGGGGGCTTCCGCGTGCGCGACGAGAAGTACTGCGCCCTGCAGCTGACGGGACGGCGCGAGGTCGTCGCCTGGCACAGCGGCGCGGACGAGCCCGGAAGCGGGCCGGAGCCCGCCGCGTGGCGGCGCACCCTGGGGCACGCGCGCATCGCCGTCGACGTCCTCGGGCACGACGCGCGCTCGTACGACTCGGCCGGGCACCGGCGCCTCGTCGAGGCGCTCGCCGCCTGGGCCGCAGCGGCCGACGACCGCTGAGGCCTCAGCCGCCCCAGCCGTGGCTCGCGAGCCATCTCGCGCAGGCGGACGTCCAGTCGGCCGCGGTGCCGCTCTCCTCGGCGAGCCCGATCCCGTGCTCACCGCGCTCGTACACGTGCAGCTCGTAGGGCACGCGAGCCGCGGACAGCGCCGATGCCAGCAGCAGGGAGTGCGCCACCGGGACGGCATCGTCCTCGGCGGTGTGCCAGAGGAAGAACGGCGGGGCCTCGGGTGTGACGAGCCGATCGGCGGAGGTCTCGGCCCGGAGCCCGTCCGCCGCATCCGGTCCGATGAGGTTCTCACGCGAGCCCTGGTGGGTGTCGAGCTGCATCGACACGACCGGATAGGCGGTGACGGCGATGTCGACCCGCTCCGCCTCGCTCGCGCCGGGCGCCAGCGCCGCATGCGCGGCGGCGTGGCCGCCGGCGGAGAAGCCGAGCAGGCCGACCCGCTGCGCACCGCGCTCGCGCTCCGCGACCACGGCTGCCCGCACGGCGGCGAGCGGGCCGGGGTGCCGCGTCAGCACCGGGTAGCGGAACACGCTCGCGCGGATGCCCAGCCCGCGCAGCCAGTCGGCGACGGGTTCGGCCTCGTGGTCGGCGTGCATCCCGTAGCCGCCCCCGGGAAGGACGATCATGTGGTCCACCTGGGTCATCCGCCTGCCTCTCCTCGGTGCGATCCGAGCCTAGCGAGCGCCCTCTGACACGTCGCCGGGGCTCGTGCAAGCCCCTCGCGTCGACCCGTCATCCCGATGATGCTTGCGGAAGACCACCGGAGGAGGAGGACACATGAAGGCCATGGCCTACCGCGGACCGTACAAGGTCCGTGTCGACAGCAAACCCGACCCCGTGATCGAGCACCCCAACGACGCGGTCGTCCGCGTGGAGCTCGCGTCGATCTGCGGCTCGGACCTGCACCTGTATCACGGCATGATGCCCGACACCCGGGTCGGCCACACCTTCGGCCACGAGTTCATCGGCCGCGTCGAGCAGGTCGGCTCGTCGGTGCAGAACCTGTCCGTGGGGGATCGCGTCATGGTGCCCTTCAACATCTACTGCGGGTCCTGTTTCTTCTGCGCACGAGGCCTGTACTCCAACTGCCACAACGTGAACGCGAACGCGACCGCCATCGGCGGGATCTACGGCTACTCCCACACCACGGGCGGGTACGACGGCGGCCAGGCCGAGCTCGTCCGGGTGCCGTTCGCGGACGTCGGCCCGATGGTGATCCCCGAGGACATCGCCTCGGAGGACGCGCTGCTGCTCACCGACGCGTTCTCGACGGGCTACTTCGGTTCGCAGCTCGCCGACATCGTCGAGGGCGATACGGTCGTCGTCCTCGGCGCGGGTCCTGTGGGCCTGGCGGCAGCCCGCTCGTGCTGGCTCATGGGCGCCGGTCGCGTCATCGTCGTGGATCACATCGACTACCGCCTGCAGAAGGCGCGCGAGTTCGCCTTCGCCGAGACCGTGCACTTCGGCGAGGTCGACGACATCGTCCTGAAGCTCAAGCGGATGACCGACGGGCTCGGCGCGGATGCCGTGATCGACGCCGTCGGCGCCGAGGCGGACGGCCACTTCCTGCAGCACGTCACGGCCGCGAAGCTCAAGATGCAGGGCGGCTCGCCGATCGCGCTGAACTGGGCGATCGACGCCGTCCGCAAGGGCGGGACCGTCTCGGTCATGGGGGCGTACGGCCCGCTGTTCAGCGCCGTCAAGTTCGGCGACGCGATGAACAAGGGTCTGACGATCCGCGCGAACCAGGCTCCCGTCAAACGGCAGTGGCCGCGCCTGCTCGAGCACATCCGCGCCGGTCACATCGCCCCGCGCGAGCTCATCACCCACCGCTTCGATCTCGATGACATCGCCGAGGGGTACCACGTCTTCTCCTCGAAGCTCGATGGCATCATCAAGCCCGTCGTCACGTTCGGCTCCTGAGGAGGATCGACATGCCGTACACCGCACACAAGCCCGGACCGACCCCCGACCCCGACGCGCTGCGCGCCCGCATCCCCGGCTGGGGCGCCGACCTCGATCCGAGCGACCGCCCCGCGTTCCCCCGCGAGCAGCCCGGCA
Source organism: Microbacterium pasadenense (assembly GCF_047246565.1). Taxonomy (NCBI): domain Bacteria; kingdom Bacillati; phylum Actinomycetota; class Actinomycetes; order Micrococcales; family Microbacteriaceae; genus Microbacterium; species Microbacterium pasadenense. The sequence goes on from NZ_JBFOKN010000001.1 coordinate 787,394, forward strand.
TCGAGACCGGCGCGCACTGGGACCTCCCCGAGCAGCAGCCGGGAGGCCAGGGCCGCGAGCGTTCGGTGGAGCACAACCGGCTCACGCCGGTGTTCGGCACGGCCCAGCCGCTGCACGGGGTCGCCGGCGCGATCCGTCGGCTCGCCTACGCGCGCTACAGCGAAGGCCAGACACCGCACTGGATGCTCCTCATCCTCGGTGACCGCGTCGAATCGGCCGGCGCCCATCTGCGCTCGTTCGTCAGCAGCCGGCCCGACGACCCGATCACGCAGTCCGGCGTCCTCGGCGAACGCGGGCGCGGCCCGGTCTCGTCGCGGTTCGGCCGAGGCCGGGCGGACCTGAACCACACCTGGATCGATCCCCTCCTGATCGTGGGCCCCTGGGTGGTGTCGGCGGTCGTGGCCGTCAAGCTGGGGCGAGCGCTGTTCCTGCCCGCGTCGAAGCGTCGGGCCGTCCCGGCGCCGCGCCGCTGAGCGGCCCGGCGGGCGAGCGCGTCCGGCGGCTGCGCGTCGGCGACCTCGTCTACCGCGTCCGCGAGTCGGGCGATGCGCTGCCCGGTCCGCCGATCGTCCTCGTGCACGGAATCGGGATGTCCTCGCGGTACTTCCGCAATCTGTCCCGTCGGCTCCGAGGCCATCGCCGTGTCGTCTGCGTGGACCTGCCGGGGCACGGCGGACTGCGGCGTCCCGGTCGGGACGTCGACGTGGCCGCCATGGCCCGCGGCCTTGCCGTCGTGCTCGAGCGGACGGACGCCGCGGGCTGCGTCGTCGTCGGGCACTCCATGGGTGCGCAGTGGGTGGTCGAGACGGCGCTCATCGCCCCGGACCTCGTCGCGCGCGTCGTCGCGATCGGCCCCGTCACCGATGACGCGCACCGCACCGTCCCGGCTCAGGCCGCCGCCCTCGCGATGGACAGCCTCCGAGAGCCGCCCCGCGTCAACGCCGTCGTCTTCAGTGACTACGTCCGCTGCGGCATCCGCTGGTATCTCACGCAGCTCCGGCACATGATGGCGTACCCGCTCGAAGGCCGCGTCGCGCGGCTGTCGCAGCCGCTCCTCGTGCTGCGGGGAGCGCGCGACCCGATCGCCGGCACCCGCTGGTGCCGCGCCCTCGCGGCGAGTGCGCGCGACGGGCGTTTCGTGGAGATCCCCGGCGCCGCGCACGTCGCGCAGGCGACCCGGACCGATGCCGTCGCGGCACAGCTGCTCGCGCTGGTCCCCGCGGAGCGCTGAACGCGCGGGATGCCGGGGGAGTGAGGGATGCCGGGAACCAGGCCCGGCATCCCGTCACGCCGTCAGGACAGCTTGTCGCGGATGACCCCCTCCGCCTTGTCGACGATGTTCGGCTTCGCATCCGTGCCGTACAGGCGGGGGTCCGGCTGCGTCGGCGGAGGCATCGGCACCGACGTGTCGGGTCCGTCGAGGTAGGTGAACTCGCCCTTGCCGTCCGGCGTCGGGCCGCTCGCCCACGACCCTTCCGCGGCCGCGGCGCCGTCGGAGAAGTTGATGTACTTGTACGAGTGCTCGCGCGCCTCGTTCGAGAGCGGGAAGTTCAGGGGCACCGGCAGATCCTCGACGCCCTCCTCGCGGAGCTCCTGGATGGCGCGGGTCCACTGGTTCTGATGCATGGTGTCCCGCGCGAGCAGGAACGAGAGCATCTCCCGGACACCGTGGTCATCGGTCATGTTGTAGAGCCGCGCGACCTGGACGCGCCCCTGCATCTCGGCGTTCGCGTTGGCGGTGAAGTCCGCCATCAGGTTGCCGCTCGCGGTGATGTAAGAGCCCTGCCACGGGTTGCCGTTGCTGTCGACCGGACGCGCACCCGCGCCGGCGACGATCGCGGACTGCACGTCCATGCCGCCCATGACGGCGCCCAGGACGGGATCCGATGCCGCGGCCGCCTCGCTCTGCTCGATCGGGGCCTTCTCCAGCAGCTGGGCGATCATGATCGCCAGCATCTCGACGTGGCCGAACTCCTCTGCGCCGATGCCGTAGAGCAGGTCCCGGTACTTGCCCGGGATGTGGGCGTTCCACGCCTGGAAGCCGTACTGCATGGCGACGGTGATCTCGCCGTACTGGCCGCCCAGCACCTCCTGCAGCCGCCTCGCGAAGAGCGCGTCGGGCTTGTCGGGGGTCGAGGTGAACTGCAGTTCCTGGCGGTGAAAGAACATTCTGTCTCCTGTCCGTGATGCGCGGCCCGAAGGACGATGTGGGAGAGCATCGCCGCCGCACAGCGACGCTAAACAGGTGGAGGGCCGCACAGTGCGGGCCTTGACGAATGCCCGACGGCGTGACACTGCGGCATCCGTCCGGGCGAAGACGAAGGCCGTGCATCCCGAGGGGATGCACGGCCTTCGTTCGGTGGAGCGGGACTCAGTCCTCGTCGCGCCGGTGGAGCACGGCGCTGGAATCAGCGGAATCCGCGTCGACGCCCGGCTCGACGTTCTCGATGGGGACGCTGTCGTCGCCGTCGGCCGCGTCGGACACCGCTTCGATGGGGTCCTCGTCGGGAAGGTCGCCGCCGGGGATGGGCTTGTCCGAGCCCGGGATGTCGCCTCGATCGGTCATGATCGGCTCCTCTCGCTTGTCCCTCCGACCGTAGGCCGGGGCCGTTCCCGCACGCGAGGGGTTGACACGGTCCGGCGCCCGGCGCGCTCGCCGGCCGGACAAGGATGAGGCCCCGGCGATAAGCCCGATCGCCGGGGCCTTTCATAGACGCGGGAGAAGAGAAGTGACCCGAACACCTTCCGTCTCGACCGATCCGCCTACGTTCCTTGCACGCACCAATGTACGGCGGTCGGAGTCGGTGGCTCGGGGGCATTGACTCCGCGCTGGGCGGTCTGGTACACGGCGCCGGATGCGGAACAAGGGCCGCGTCGGCTGTCAAGGGCCTCCGCGGATGACGCCGTCGGCCGCATCCTGCCGCCGTGAGCATAGCTCGCCCGGTGGCTCGAAGAAGAGCTGCCCTGCTCGACCCCTCACTGGAGGATGCCATGCCTGCTGACCCTGTTCACATACTCCGGCTGCAGCCGATCGGACCCCGCGCATGGCGTCTCTGCGACGCCGCGGTGGCCGACTCCGACGCCGACACCGTGGTCGCGTACGTCGAACGTCATGACGACGAGTACGAGGCGACCTGGGTCCGCGGAGGAGGCGGATACGCGCGGTTCGAGTCGGTCGAGGACCTGATCGCGGCTGCGGACCGCCACCTCGCGGCGTGCGCGTCGCGGCGCGGGAAGCCCATACCGATCCCGCACCTCCCGCCGCTCGCGACCATGTGAAGTACCCCTCCGCGAACTGAGTGTCAAGGACGTCGCCAGCCGGGGGCGGAAGCCCGCATGCTGGGGTGACACCGCCGATGCCCGACCGAGGAGCGCTCATGAGTCGTATAGAGGTCTCCTACGGCGGACAGTCCTACTCGATCGGCGATCGGACGCTGGCCGAAGTCCACGAGGAGATCCGGCGGGGCGTCCTGGCCGGGCATCACTGGCTGCAGGTGAACGAGGGCGGCGGCCAGCCGCGACCCGCGTTCCTGTCCATCACGCCTGGGGTGCCCATCGCGATCATCCCGCAGGCGGAGCCGCGCGATCCTCCCCCGGACCCGCAGCCGTTCGAAGAGGACGACGACATGGACGCGGCGAGCCCGGGATCGGGCGCCGGGGTATGGCGCGGGCCGACCATCCACGCCGAGCGGCGGAACGGCTGACTATACGTCGACGCGGTCGGAGGTCAAGACCCTGCCCGTCGGCCGGACGCCGCGCGACACTGGGATCATGACGAACACCCCGGATGCCGCGAACGACGAGACCACCTCCGCCGGCCGCCCCGGCGACCACTACGGCCAGGATGGCGGTTCGGACGCGATCTCGGTGAGCGACTCGCAATCGGATCACGCCGGCGAGTCGACGCAGGACCGCCCCGGCATGTCGCAGAACGATGCCGACGCCTCGCAGAAGATCGAGGGCGTCCTCGTGCAGACTCGCGCGGACATCGCGGGTCACGACGACGTGGACGGGCCGAAGATGCTCGCCGAGCGCCTCGAGCAGGCCGGCATCAGCATGTCCTCCGACGAGTTCGACGCCGTGGCGGCTCGGCTGCGCGGCTGAGCAGCCGGCTCGAAACGGCGCTCGCAGCGACGGAGGCGACCCGGTGAAGCGGATCGAGATCAACTACGGCGGAGAGCTGTACAGCGTCGGAGAGCGGACGGTCGAGGAGATCACGGCGGAGATCCGCACCGCGATCGAATCCGGACACGGCTGGATCCAGGTCAACAACGGCGAAGGGGCGCCACGCCCCGCACGGCTGCTCGTGACTGCGGGCGTCCCGATCGCGCTGATCCCGATACCGGATACCGCGTCGACCGACGACCACGTGCCCTTCAGTCCGAGCTGACGTCGGGGTCCTCGACCTCGAGCAGGCGAGGCGAGAGCTGGATCCCTCCCGACGAGTTCGCCGAGGTCGCGAGCTCCTCGATCCACTGCCGATCCAGCTCGGGGGCGACCGGCTCGTCGAAGACGAATCGCAGCGGGATCGAGGGGTGCAGCCAGATGGTGGTGCGCCCCCGCGGGGAGTCGTCCGGATGCCGCCACGACACGGTGAAGCTCTCCGAGCGCCGCAGCTTGGTCGCGATGACGATCTTGAGGTGTGCCAGGGCACGGTCCTCGATGCGGATGGGCATCGCCGAGCCGCCGTAGTAGATCAGACCCATGGCCCCACCATAATGGGAGGATGCCGGCGACGCCGTCGTCGAGACAGAGAGGATTCCGGTGGGAAAGTTCATCTACGAGGATTCCATCAAGGTCGACTTCGAAGACCGCACTCTCGCTCACCTGCAGCAGGTGATCGGGAACAAGCTGCGCCGGGGCGAGTCGTTCCATTTCACGTGGCGTGACGACAAGAGCATCGGCGAGGGTCGGACCTCGGTCTGGCTGCATCCGCACGCGTCACTCGTCTTCAAGTACTACGGCAGCCGCCAGTCGCGCATCAACCGCGCCTGGTCCGAAGCCCTGATGTACACCGCCAACTCGCCGGCGGGGCTCCACCTGGTGCCCGAACCGGCCGACGTGGGAGAGGGTGAGGCATCTGCCTGATCTGATCGAGCGCCTCACAGAGGCCGTAGAACGCACCGGAACGACCTGCGCCGTCGTCGAGTCCCTCACCAGCGGCAAGCTCGCCGCCGAGGTGGGGCGCGGCTCCAACGCCCAGGAGTGGTTCGCCGGTGGCATCGTCGCCTACCAGACGCGCGTGAAGGAGCGGGTCCTGGGTCTCGAGCCGGGCACCGATCCGTGCTCGGCCGAGTGCGCCGAGCAGCTCGCCCGCGGCGTCAGGGACGTGCTGGGCGCGGACGTCGCCGTGTCCACGACCGGAGTCGGTGGCCCCGACCCGCAGGACGGACACGAGGCCGGCACGGTCTATCTGGGCTGGGCGACCCCCGAGGGCGCCGGCCACCGGTTGCTCGAGTTCAACGGCGATCCGGTCGAAGTGCTGGACGCCGCGGTCGCGGCGGCCCTCGGACTGCTGCTCGAGATCGTCGAGAAGACCCCCGAGACGTGACTTGCCGCAACCCGCGCTCGGCTGGGGAGAGAGCGCGTGTTGCGGCAAGCGGGGGGCCGGCGTTGGGGATCGCCGACCGAGAGGCGCGGGGACGCCTCCGGAGACCGGAGTCTCACGTGTGGGGCTGGGTTCAGACGAGCAGCGGAGCGGTGCCGAAGGTCTCGGCGAACTCGGCGGCGAGGGCGTCCTCGTAAGCATCCGCCTCGTCGAGGAGATCCGTCTCGCTCACGCAGCCACCTCGCTGCGCGCCCGCTGCGGACGAGCAGCGGAGATCTCGGGGATGTCGATGTCGGCGTCGAGGATCAGGCCGCCGTTGGACGTCGCCTGGTCTGCCATCTCGCGCAGCGTCGCCGGGTTGAGCGGCATCGCCTCGGCCTGGTCGTAGACGAAGCGGAGCGGGATGGCCGGCTGCAGCCACAGCGTCGTGCGGCCCTGTCCGTCGGCCTCGGTGCCCTTCCAGGACACGACGAAGCTCTCGCTGCGGCGGAGCTTGGTGGTCGCGACGGCCGCAAGATGGGCGAGGACGCGGTCGGGCATCACGATGGGCTCATCGACGTTTCCGTAGTACAGGCTTCCCATGGTGTTCCTCCTGGTGTGTGCGCTTGTGGCGGGGTTCGTGGGGGGGTCAGATGTGCGACGGCTGGGCCGTCGTCCGGCGCGGGCGCCGGGAGATCGCGTCGAGGAGTCCGCCTCGCCACCACTCGCGCGGAGTGGGGACGAGTGCGACGCCCAGATCCGCGAAGGGGGCGCTCACCGGTCGGTAAGTCGGGGTGGGGGTCATTGCTTCGCTCCTAAATCACTAGCTAAGTAATACATCTAGTGGTTTTCACATCTCTTGTCTATCATTGATTCTGAGAAAGCAACGAACTTTCTTAGAAACGAAGGGGTATGGTGTGGTGATGTCGATGACGATGCTCGAATCTCAGGACCGAGTGCGCGCGGGCGGCGAATCCGCGACGTGGCACGAGGTCGAGAAGGGCTTCTGGGTCGGCAACACCCCTGGCCGATTCCTCGGAACCGTGGAATCCGGCACAGCCGGCTATATCGCCCGAGATCATGCCGGTGTGCGGGTGGGGAAGTACTCGGATGCAGCGGAGGCTCGCGCTGCTCTGAGTGAGCGAGACGCCGAGCCGGGGAACTGAGATGCCTCAATCAATCGTTCGGCATGAGCACGTCCACCTCTATGCGGCAGAACCGCAGACAGAGGCCGGACGGGACCTCAGCAACGCGATCCTCGAGCTCCGCCATGCCGAGCAGGTCCAGGCGGACCGCTCGCAGCGCATCTCCGGACTCGGCGGCATCGACCTCTCCGCTCTCCGCTATCTCGTCCAGGCTCGGCGCGAGACCCGAGAGGTCAGCCCCAAGGACCTCATCGTCATGCTCGGCACGTCGAGCGCGACGGTGACGAACGTCATCGAGCGGCTGGTGGGCAAGGGATACGTCATGCGCCAGCAGCACCCGACCGATCGGCGCGCCCACTATCTCGTGCCGACCGACGCCGCCACCGCCCTCGTGGACGAGGTCTACGGCGGTCACCACGGCGCCGTCGTCTCCGTCATCGATCAGCTCGATGAGGACGAACTGGTCGTCACCGCGAAGGTGATCCGCCGCATCGCCCAGACGCTCGACGAGCTCGCGACGCGATCCTGACGGCGGCGCCGGAGGCGGCGCGGTGGTCAGAGCGCGCTGTGCGCCCCCAGCCGGTGCCACGTCCGGTTGTGGTAGACGAGCGCATCGCCGTGCTCCCCGCCGGCGACGTCCCGCTCCACGCGCGATTGCAGGGCGTGGGCGGCGACGACGGTGGAGCCGCCGGCATCCATGCGATCGATCACGGCGCAGCGCACCCAGGCGCGCACCCCCGAGTACACCGGCTCGCCCGTGACCAGGCGCGACCAGCGGTGGGCGTCGGCGAACCGGTCGATCCCGCTCGTCGCGCCCAGCTGCGCGATCTGGATGTCGTGCGCGTCGAGCAGATGCACGACGACCGTCTCGGCGCGGGCGAGGACCGCCGATGCGGACGACTGCGCCGACACCGAGAAGATGAGGAGCGGCGGTTCCGCGCTCACGGAGGACACCGAGGTCGCTGTCAGGGCGACCGGGCCGTCGCCGGCGTCGGCGGTGATGACCGCGACACCGCCCGGGTGGCCGCGGAACACGGCCTTGAACTCCTCGGCCGTGAGCGACGCGCCGAGTGATCGCGGCCGGGCGACGGGAGCAGCGGATGCGGAGGAGAAGCCCATGTCCGGCGACGATAGCGACGTTCCCCGCGCTCGGCGCCGTCCGGCGTCATGGGGCGTCACGGACACGCACCGGGAGTCATACGGGCTGCGGCGGTCGACGCGGATGCGTGCGCTCGGGTACGCTGGCTGGGTGCTGACCCGTCGTTGCTGTTGTCGCTGAGTGCCTCTCCGGCACCTCCCGCGACTCCCCTCAACGCCCGCGCCTCTGCGAGCGCGGCATCCCGTCAGGAAGAACCCGTGCGCTACGCCAACTCCATCGCCGACCTCGTCGGCAACACCCCGCTCGTCAAGCTGAACACCGTCACCGAGGGCATCTCGGCGACCGTGCTCGCGAAGGTCGAGTACTTCAACCCCGGCAGCTCCGCGAAGGACCGGATCGCCCGCAACATCATCGAGGCGGCGGAGCGGGACGGCCTGCTGCAGCCCGGCGGCACGATCGTCGAGCCGACGAGCGGCAACACCGGCGTCGGGCTGGCCCTGATCGCGCAGCAGCGCGGCTACCGGATGGTCTTCGTCGTGCCCGACAAGTTCGCCGGCGAGAAGGTCGCGGTCCTGAAGGCCTACGGGGCCGAGATCGTGATGACGCCGGCGAGCGTCCCGCCGGAGCACCCGGACTCGTACTACTCCGTCTCGGACCGTCTCGCCGCCGAGATCCCCGGCGCCTTCAAGCCGAACCAGTTCGCCAACCTGAACGGTCCGCGCGGCCATTACGAGACGACCGGACCGGAGATCTGGCGCGACACCGACGGTGCGGTCACGCACTTCGTCGCGGGCATCGGCACGGGCGGCACGATCAGCGGCACGGGCCGGTTCCTCAAGGAGGCCAGCGCCGGCGAGGTCGTCGTCGTCGGCGCCGACCCGGCCGGCTCCATCTACTCCGGTGAGATCCACAGCTACCTCGTCGAGGGAGTGGGGGAGGACTTCCTTCCCGCGACCTTCGACCCGACCGTCGTCGACGGCTACGAGCGGATCAGCGACGCCGAGTCCTTCGCGATGGCGCGCCGGCTCGCCCGCGAGGAGGGTCTGCTCGTCGGCGGCTCGTCCGGGATGGCCGTCGCCGCCGCTCTCCGCGTCGCGCGGGGCCTGCCGGCGGACGCCGTCGTGGTGGTCCTGCTGCCGGATCACGGGCGCGGATACCTCAGCAAGATCTACGACGATGCCTGGATGCAGGACCACGGCTTCGCCACGACCGACATCGACACCACCGGGAGCCACGCATGAGCGCGCAGTCCTCGGCTCGCGACTTCGCGAGCCTCGCCGTCCACGCCGGTCAGGAGTTCGACCCCGCCACCGGCGCGGTCATCCCGCCCGTGCACTTCTCCACCACCTATGCGCAGGACGGCATCGGCGGCCTGCGCGGCGGCTACGAGTACGGCCGCAGCGGCAACCCGACCCGCAACGCGCTGCAGGCGCAGCTCGCGGCGATCGAGGGCGGCGCCCACGCCGTGTCGTTCGCCTCGGGCCTCGCCGCCGAGGACGCGCTGCTGCGGGCGGTGCTCCGCCCCGGCGACGAGGTGCTGCTCGGCAACGACGTCTACGGCGGCACCTACCGCCTGATCTCGCGCGTGCTCGGCGACTGGGGCGTGACGCTCCGAGTCGTCGACATGAGCGAGCCCGATGCGGTCCGCGCGGCGCTGGCGGAGAGCACGCCGCGCATCCTGTGGGTCGAGACGCCGTCGAATCCGCTGCTGCGCATCACCGACATCGCCGGTCTCGCCGAGATGGGCCATGCCGCCGGTGCGCTCGTCGTCGTGGACAACACGTTCGCGACGCCGGCGCTGCAGCAGCCGCTGTCGCTCGGCGCGGACGTCGTCGTCCACTCGACGACCAAGTACCTCGGCGGTCACTCCGACGTGGTCGGCGGTGCGCTCGTGCTCAACGACGACGCCCTGGCGGAGAAGATCCGCTTCATCCAGTTCGCCGTCGGCGCCGTGTCCGGGCCGCTCGACGCGTGGCTCACCACCCGCGGCATCAAGACCCTGGCCGTCCGCATGCAGCGACACAGCGAGAACGGATCGGCGGTGGCGTCCTTCCTAGAATCGCACGAGCGCGTCCAGCGCGTCTACTACCCGGGCCTCGCCTCGCACCCGGGTCACGAGCTCGCGGCGCGGCAGATGTCCGGGTTCGGCGGCATCGTCTCGGTGGCTCTCGAGTCGGGTGACGCGGCGCGCCGGTTCGCCGAGGCGCTGCGCCTGTTCACGCTCGCCGAATCGCTCGGCGGAGTCGAGTCCCTCGTCAACTACCCCGACGCCATGACGCACGCGTCCGTGCGGGGGACCGAGCTCGCCGTGCCCGTCGAGGTCGTCCGCCTGTCGGTCGGCATCGAGTCCGAAGCCGACCTGCTCGCCGACATCGAGCAGGCGCTCCAGGCCTGACGCGTCATGGTCCCGCTACGGTGGGGCCATGACGCACGCACGCTGGGGGATCCTCGGAGCCGGTGACATCAGCGGGTTCTTCGCCCGCGCCCTGCCGCAGTCGGAGCTCGGCCGCCTGCACGCGGTCGGCGCCCGCGACACGGGTCGCGCGTCGGGGTTCGCCGCCGAGCACGGCGCGGAGATCGCCGGCACGTACGACGACGTCCTCAGCCGCGACGACATCGACGCGGTCTACATCGGCACGGTCCACACGACGCACGTGGAGCTGGTGCTGGCCGCGCTCGAGGCCGGCAAAGCGGTGCTGTGCGAGAAGCCGCTCGGCATCGACCCGATCGAGACGGATGCCGCCCTGTTCGCCGCCGACGAGGCCGGACTGCCGCTGATCGAGGCGTTCAAGTACCGCTTCGGACCCTTCCCCGAGCTGCTGCGCGACCTCGTGTCCGGGGGCGGCCTCGGTGAGATCACAGACATCGAGACGACGATCGGCTTCACGGCCCCCACCCGCGAGGGGCGGCTCTTCGACCCGGCGACCGCGGGCGGCGCGATCCTCGACGCCGGCTGCTACCCGGTGTCGCTGGCGGTCGGCGTCGCGGGCTGGGCGGGGCATGATCCGGGCTCCGTCCGCGTCGTCTCCGCGACCGGTGCGATCGGCGAGACGGGAGTCGACGAGTCGGCTGCTGCCGTCCTCGACCTCGACGGCATCCGCGCGCGCGTCCGCACGTCGATCGTCGCGGACCTGCCCCGCGCGGCGCGGATCGTCGGAACCGGGGGAACGCTCGAGGTGCCGAACGTGTGGGGCAGCAGGTCCGAGAGCACGGCATCCGCGATCCTGCGTCGCCCCGACGGGTCGGTCGAGCAGATCGAGACAGCGACGGTGTCGCCGATGGCGGCCGAGGCGGATGCCACGATCCTCGCCCTGCGGGACGGGCGCACCGAGGCGCCCGAGATGCCGTGGGACGAGACGCGGGCCACGGCCCGGCTGCTGGCCGACTGGCGCCGCGCGCTGGGCTGACCGGCGTCAGCGCCGCCGCCGCCACGGCCACCGCCGCGGCTCGGGCGGGGGAGGGGATGCCGACAGACGCGCCGACCGGCGCTCGCGCCACGCCGCGACCTCGGCGTCGGGGTCGCGGGTCGGAGTCACGACCGGCGGCCCGCCCTGGAGCTGCCGTCGCGCCTCGATCACGCGGCGCGTGAAGTCCTCGGTGTACTCGCGCACGTCGTCCTCACGGCTCATCCCGTCGACGTGCGCCTCGAACTCGGCATGCTCGACGCGCAGCCGCAGCGCGGGCGGACCCAGCCCGGTGAGGCGCTCCTCACGGATCTTGCGGCGGATCCACCAGTCCGGGTCGTGAGAGGCGCCGAGGTCGGTGAGCGGCTTGCCCGAGCCGGGAAGGCCGTCGAACTCGCCGCGGCGGATCGCCTGCTGGATGACCGTCTCGACGTACGCGGCGCGATCGGTGGCGGTCGGCGTGCCGCCGGAGCGGTCGGGGAGCAGGGGAGTCTCCGACGGCGGATCCGGCTCGATCTCGCCGGCGTCCTCGAGCTCGCGCTGCAGTCGATCGACCCGATAGCGGGCCGCCTCGACCCGGGGGTCTTCGGCCATTCATCCAGCGTAAAGCCGATCCGGGTTGCGTCGGCGTTGCCCGGTATGCATATACTCGGAAAACACATACTCGGTATGCAGTGAGGAGCTTCGATGTCGGTACGCCAGAGCCTGTTGGCCATCCTGGATCAGGGGCCGTGCTACGGCTATCAGCTGAGGGCGGAGTTCGACCGTCGCACCGGATCGACGTGGCCCCTCAATGTCGGTCAGATCTACAACACGCTCGACCGGCTGGAGCGGGACGGCCTCGTCGAGAAGGGCGACGTCGACGAGCAGGGCCACGTGTACTGGCAGATCACGGATGCCGGGTCGACCGAGGTCCGCGCCTGGCTCGACGCCCCCGTCGAGCGCGCGCAGGGCACCCGAGACGAGCTGGCGATCAAGCTCGCGATCGCCGCGACGCTGCCGGGGATCGACCTGTCCGCGGTGATCCAGACGCAGCGCCGCGCATCGCTGCGGCAGCTGCAGGAGCTCAACCGCGCGAAGTACGCCGGTGCCAATCCGGACGGGCCCGAGGAGCTGGCGTGGTCGCTGGTCGTGGATTCGATGATCTTCGCGGCCGAGGCGGAGGCGCGGTGGCTCGACCACACCGAGCAGCGGCTCGCCCGGCATCCGCAGCGCACGATGGGCCTGTCGCTCTCGACCGAGACGCCCCGGCGCGGCCGACCCGCGAAAGCGGACGCCGGCACGATGGAGGTCGCGACGTGAGCGCGCCGGTCCTCCACCTCGTCGGAGTGACGCAGCAGTACGGCGAGGGCGAGACCAGCATCTCCGCGCTGTCGGGTGTGGACCTGACCGTCCATCGGGGCGAGCTCGTCGCCATCATGGGCGCGTCGGGTTCGGGCAAGTCGACGCTGCTGTCCATCGCGGGCGGTCTGCAGAAGCCGACGACCGGCGAGGTGGTCGTCGAGGGGACCTACCTGTCCACGGCATCCGCTCGCGATCTGGCGCGGCTGCGGCGTCGCTCCCTGGGATTCGTGTTCCAGGACTTCAATCTCATCCCGACCCTCACGGCCCTCGAGAACGTGACGCTGCCGCTGGAGCTCGACGGCTTCCGAGCCCGGGCCGCACGCCGCGCGGGTCGGGATGCGCTCGCCTCGGTGGGGCTCGAGGACAAGCTCGCGTCGTTCCCCGACGACCTGTCGGGCGGCCAGCAGCAGCGGGTGGCGATCGCGCGCGCCGTCGTCGGCGGGCGACGGCTGATCCTCGCCGACGAGCCGACGGGCGCGCTCGACTCGGTGACGGGCGAGCAGGTCATGAGGATGCTGCGGACACGCGTCGACCAGGGCGCCGCCGGCATCCTCGTCACGCACGAGGCACGCCACGCGGCCTGGGCCGACCGGATCGTGTTCCTGCGCGACGGGCGGATCGTCGACGAGTCCCAGCGTGCCGGCGCCGATGCGCTGCTGACCGGCGCGCGAGCGGCCACGGGCCGATGACGCTCGACGTGGAGACGGTGTCGGCGGCACCACCGGCGACGGAGCCGCTCGGGCCGCGACGGATGTCGGCGCGGCTGCGCGTGGACGTGCGGCTCGCGCGGCGGCAGGTCTGGCGCACGCGGGGGTCGAGCGCGCTCGTCCTCCTCCTGGTCGCCCTGCCGGTCGCGGCGATGGTCGGTGCGGCGGTGTTCTGGCAGAGTCACGTCCCCACCCGCGCGCAGGAGGTCTCCTTCGAGCTCGGCGACATGCAGGCGCGCATCGAGATCGTCGGCGGAGTCGACCCGACCCGGTGGCAGAGCGTCGACCAGTCGTGGGACTGGGGAGTCGCGCGATTGAACGACGGAACGCCGGTGAATCCGGAATCGGCCGCTCCGGAGACGCCTGACGCGGTCATCCCGGCCGGCAGCGCCGTCTTCCCGGTGACCGAGCACGGATCGATCCGCGCCGAGACCTCGGGCGGCGTCGCACAGGTGGGAGCGACCGCGGGTCAGGTCTGGGACCCGGCGTTCGCCGGTCGCTTCCGGCTCCTCGACGGGGAGCGGCCGACGTCCGACGACGAGGCGATGGCGACGCCGGGCATGCTGGAGCGGCTCGGGGTGGCGATCGGAGACGCGGTCGTCGTCGCCGGAGCGCAGGGTGAGCCCGCCCAGAGCTTCACGATCACCGGCACCCTGCGTCGTGGCGACATGCTGTCCTCGGACCAGCAGCTGTTCCTGCCTGCCGACGCGAGCGGGCTGATCGACGGCACACGGACCTGGTTCGTGGAGGACTGGCAACCGGACGTCAGCACCCTGCAGGACATGAATGTGCAGGGGTTCGTCGTCTATGCACGCGACCTCGTGCTGGATCCGCCGGACGGCGCGCGGGTGTACGAGTATCGCAGCGACTCGCAGCAGGGCTGGGCCATGCTCGCGACCGGGTCCATCGTCGCCGTCTTCAGCGGCTACCTCGTGGTGCTCCTCGCGGGAGCGGCGTTCGCCGTCGCGGCTCGGCGGCAGCAGCGGTCCCTCGCCGTCGCTGCGAGCGTCGGCGCGTCGCGCTCGGACATCTTCCGGGTGGTGGTGCTGCAGGGCACCGTCCTCGGCGGGCTCGGCGGGATCCTCGGAGCGGGGATCGGCTTCGGATTGGCCGCGCTCGCCGCAGCCGTCACCGACCGGGGCGCCGTCAACACGTTCTGGGGGGTCTGGGGCTACAACGTGCCCTGGCCCCTGATCGTCGGCATCCTGGTGTTCGCCGTGGTCGTCGGCACGCTCTCCGCGATCGCGCCCGCGCGAGCGGCGACGCGCGGCGATGTGCTGGGCGCGCTGCGCGGAGCCCGCCGGCCGCTGCGCCTCGACACGAAGCGGCCGCTCTGGGGACTGGTCCTGATGATCGGCGGCGTGGGCGCCGCGATCGCCGGGGCGGCCGCGCTCCTCGCTCTCGACGGGGCCGAGGTCGTCGACTACGAGCATCCGCTGCGCGTTCCCGCGCAGTTCGCGATCGTCCTCGGGCCGATCGTCTTCCAGCTCGGCGTGCTCATGGCGGGCCACTGGATCATCACGGTCATCGCGCGGCTCGTGTCGCGGCTCTCGCTGCCCGCGCGGATAGCGAGCCGGGATGCCGCCGCCAACCCGTCGCGAGTGGTGCCGGCGTTCGCCGCGATCGCCGCCTGCGTGTTCCTGGCGTCCTTCGGCATGTCCGCGGTGGCGCTGAGCACCGCGGGGCAGGCGCGCACCTACTCCTGGGGGGCACCGCTCGGCGGCGCGTCGATCGGGGTCTGGGGCGAGCAGGACGGACTGGATGCCGCGATCGAGCGTGCGCGGTCGCTGGCCGACGAGGCGAAGGCCGACGACGTGATCGCCGTGTCGGCCCCCGTTCCTCCCGAGTGGGATGACGCCGCGCAGGACTACGCGGACCCCGGCGCTCCGGTCTCCTTCGTCGCGGGCCAGCCGTCGGAGGCATGCCCGTCGTGCGGCGGTGCGATGGAGCTGATGAACGGGCAGTTCTTCGTCGTATCGGCGGAAGGGGTCGAGACGCTCCTCGATCAGGACCTTCCCGACGGCGTCCTCGCGTCGTACGCCGAGGGCAGTGCGCTCGTCGCCGACCCCGACATGGCCGTCGTCACACCGGGCGGGACGCTGCAGATCACGACGTGGCGCGCCGATGCCCAGGACGCGTACTACGCGGCGATGGACTCCCTCTACAGTCGTCCCGACCTCACGCCGGCGCAGATCGACTCCGCGCTGCCGGATCCCGACGCGGTGCACACGCTGCCGGCTGTGCGTCTGGACGGCGGTCGTCCGACCGCCTACGGCGTGCTCATCGCCCCGGCGACGGCGGAGCGGCTGGCATCGACCTCGCCGTGTCGACGCTCGTCGCGACGTTCGACGAGATCCAGCCCGATGCCGTGTACGACCGCCTCGTGGCGGATGCGGAGGCCACGGACTCCGCGGAGAGCGGCGTCTGGGTCTCCATCGAACGCGGTCCGGCGCCCGCCGACCCCTGGCTCTGGCTCATCGCCGGTGCGACGGTCGTGCTCGTGATCGGTGCCGGAGCGGTCTGTCTCGGGCTCGCGAGGTTCGAGCGGCGCCCGGACGACGCGACCCTCACCGCCGTGGGCGGCAGTCGGGCGATGCGCCGCAGCATCAACGCGTGGCAGGGAGCGATCATCGTGGGCATCGGTGCGGTCGTGGGGACGATCGCCGGGCAGATCCCGATGTGGGGCATCGCGCACACCACCGCCTCCATGCGCTTCTGGGCGGACGCGCCGTGGCTCGCGCTGGGCATCCTGGCCGTCGGCCTCCCCGTCGTCGTCGCCGCCGTGTCGTGGCTGGTCGCGCCGCGCGCCCCCGACCTGACCCGGCGGACGGCCATCGCCTGACCCCGGGTTCGCGTCTTTCAGGAACTTTCCAGGTGCGGCCTGGCATCCGCGGGACGACGCGGATGCCGGGCCGTGCACCGCGCCGCTCGATGCCCGATCCGCAGCGCGCGTCCAATCCGATCCCGCGCCCCTTCCGGACAACCCATCGTGCGAAAGCCGCACTGAAGGAAGGAAGACACTCATGCGTACCAACCTGAAGCGGAACCTCGTCATCGGCTCGACCGGCCTCGCCGCCGTGGCCCTCACCGCGGGCTTCGCCCTGCCGGCGAGCGCTGCCGACACCGAGACCACGACCACAGACACCGCGACCGCCACCGAGGCGTTCACGGACTTCCTGAACTCCCAGGACGCCCTCCAGACCTGGGTGACGGACACTCTCGACGCCCGTGACGTCGCCTCGGGCGACACCGAGGGCGGCGACGTCTCGACCGGCGGCGTCGACGTCGGCGGCCTGGTCGACGGCCCGCTCGTCGGCGACATCTCCACGGGTGACATCGGCTCCGGCAACGACGCTCCGATCGGCTCCGGCAACCAGGCCCCCCTCGGCTCGGGCAACGACGTGACCGCGCCCCTCGGCTCGGGCAACGAGACCTCCGTCGACGCTCCGGTGAACTCGGGCAACGAGGTCGGCTCGGGCAACGAGGTCGGCTCGGGCAACGACGCCGAGGCGAACGTCGGTGACGTGGGCGCCGAGGTCGGCGACGTGACGGGCGACCTGGGCGCCGAGACCGGCGACATCGTGACCGATGTGACGACCGACGTCGACGACGCCGTGGGCGATGTCTCGTCCGACGTGAACGACCTGGTGGACGGCATCCTCGGCGACTGATCGCCCGCGGGGAGGCGGACCGTCTGTCACGCCTCCCGACCAGCGCCGGGGTCCCGCGGTTCGACCGCACCGGGACCCCGGCGCTGTCGCGTGCGCCGGGACGACGAGGTCAGCGCATCGTGTCGAGGACGCCGACGAGGTCGGCGAACGACGTCCGCGGATTGAGGATCGCGAAACGGGCGTTCGTCCGCCCGGCATGGCTCGAGGGGGTCACGAACGCGTACTGGTCGTCGAGCAGCCGCTGGGACCAGCGGGCGTACTCCGCCCTGTCCCATCCGCGGCGCTCGAACACGACCACCCCGAGCTGCGGCCGCCGGACGAGCTCGAGCTCGTCGCGGGAGTCGATCTCCTCGGCGATGCGCGATGCCAGTTCGATGGAGGCCGTGATGGCGTCCCGGTACACGGCTGCGCCGTAGGTCGCGAGGGAGAACCACAGCGGCAGTCCGCGGGCGCGACGGGTCAGGTGGGCCGCGAAGTCGGAGGGGCTCCAATCGCTCGTCTCGGTGAGCGTGTCGAGGTATTCGGCGTGCTGCGTGTGGGCACGCCGCCCCAGCTCCGGATCGCGGTAGATCAGTGCGCAGGCGTCGAACGGCGCGAACAGCCACTTGTGCGGGTCGACGATGAGCGAGTCGGCGTGCTCCACCCCGGCGAAGAACGGGCGGGCGACGGGCGAGAGCATCGCGGCGAGCCCGTAGGCGCCGTCCACGTGCAGCCAGACGCCCGCGGCGCGTGTCACCTCGGCGATGGATGCGAGGTCGTCGACGATCCCGAAATTGGTCGACCCGGCCGTCGCGACGACCGCGAACACGCTGTCGCCGTGCTCGTGCAGCGCGGCGCGGACGGCGTCGCCGTGCAGCACGCCACCGGCATCCGGCGCGACGAGCACGATCTCGACGTCCATCACCCGCGCGGCGGAGGCGATGGACGAGTGGGCCTCGGCCGAGCAGACGACCCGCCACCGATCGGGGCGGATGCCGCGCTCCCGCGCCGTCTCGCGTGCGGCGACCAGGGCGGAGAGGTTGCCGAGGGTGCCGCCCTGCACGAAGACGCCGCCCGCGCCCCCGGGCAGACCGAACTCGGCGGCGAGCCAGCGCAGCACCTCGTTCTCCGCGTGCACGGCGCCGGCGCCCTCGAGCCACGACCCGCCGTAGAGCGCGCTCGCCGAGACGACCAGGTCGAAGGCGGCGGCGGCCTTCGACGGCGCGCTCGGGATGAACGACAGGTACCGCGGGTCGTCGGTCGTGATGCAGGCCGGCGCGAGCACGTGCTCGAAGACGCCGAGGGCCTTCCGAGCGCCGATGCCCTCCTCGCTGACGGTGCGTCCGGCGAGCCGCGACAGCTCGGCCGGAAGCAGCGGCTTGTCGAGCGGGACGTCCTCCGCGAGCAGGCGCTCGCGCGAGTAGTCGAGGACGAGGTCGACGATCTGGCGCGTCTCGTCGGTCACGGCGTGCATGCGGGCGGGCTGGGAGGTCATGAGGTCACTTCTTTCCGGGGGAGGGGCGGTGTCCGCGGCGGTGGGCAGCGGCGCGGCCGCAGGCGCTCGAAGGCGGCGGCCCACCGCAGCAGCGGGGTGTCGGTGTAGGCGCGGCCGGCGAAGGTGAGCCCGACCGGCATCCGGGTGTCGGCCATCATGCCGAGCGGGACCGTGACGGTCGGGATGCCGAGGTGCCGGATCGCGAGGTTGCCGTTCGCCACCCACACCCCGTTGCGCCAGCCGGCATCGGCGGAGGCGGGCTCCACGTCCATGTCGGCGGGGGCGATGTCGGCGACCGCGGGGAAGACCACGGCGTCGAGGCCGAGCCCGTCCATCCACTCCTCGAGGTCGACGCGTCGGGTGCGCTCGAGTCCCCGCAGTCCGTCCGCCAGTTCCGGCATGTCGTCGAGGGTGGCACCCGGATGCCGCCTGATCCAGTCCGGGTAGTCGGCGATGTCGTCGTCGAAGCCGGTGTAGCGGTCGGGCAGTGCGCCCGGCGGCGGCGGGAAGATCGCCGCGCCGTCGACGGCGGCGAGCGTATCGAGCGCGGGGTCGCCGTTCGCCTGCAGGAAGTCCTCCCACGCCCACGCGGACAGGTCGACGATCTCGCGGCGCAGGTACGCGGGCGGGACGAGCCCGCGTGTGGCGACGGTGGGCGCGTCGGCGCGATCGCCCTCGTAGTTGGTGATCACCGGGAAGTCGACCTCGACGACGGTCGCGCCGGCGGCCTCGAGATCGGCGTGCGCGACCCGCCATAGGTCGAGGATCGACGCGCGCGTCCGGATGCGCTCGCCGGTCGGGCCGCCGATGCCGGTTCCGGTGCCGGCATCCGGATCCCGGCCGATGTACATGCGCGGGACGCCGATACGGAGGCCGTCGAGATCGGCGTCGGCCGCCAGCGCCGGGTACGAGATCGGACGGACGGCGGATGCGGCGGGGACCTCGATCCACGGCTGCCGGCGCCAGAAGTCGCCGCGGACCTCGGGATCGTCCGCGACGATGACATCGAGCACTTCGAGCAGGTCCGCCATGGTGCGGGTGTGCGGGACGACGACGTCCATGGTCGGCACGAGCGGCCAGTTGCCGCGCACCGAGATGACGCCCCGCGAGGGGGTGTAGGCGCAGAGGCCGTTGTTCGACGCGGGGCCGCGGCCGCTCGACCACGTCTCCTCGCCGAGCCCGAACGCGGCGAAGCTCGCCGCGGTGGCGGTGCCGGAGCCGTTCGACGACCCCGAGGCGAACGGCGCGGTCAGGTAGCCGGCGTCGTACGGACTCTCGGCCCGGCCGTAGAGACCGCGCTGCATGCCGCCATTGGCCATCGGCGGCATGTTCGTCAGGCCGAGGCAGATCGCCCCGGCATCCCGGAGCCGCTCGATCGTGAACGCGTCTCGCTGCGCGACCAGGTCGGCGAACGCCGGCGACCCCGCCGCGGCGGTGAGCCCGCGCACCAGATAGCTGTCCTTCGCCGTGTACGGGATCCCGTCGAGGGGACCGCGGACGTCGCCGCGCGCGCGTCGGGCATCGGATGCCGCCGCCTCCGCTCGGGCGCCCGGGTTGCGGACGATCACGGCGTTCAGAGCGGTCGACGAGCCCGGCTCGTCATAGGCGGCCATCCGGGCGAGATAGGCGTCGACGAGGTCGACGGCGGTCGCCTGTCCCGTCTCCAGGGCAGCACGCAGGTCAGCGATCGACGCGTCGGCGACCTCGATCACGGCGCCGCCTCGCCCCGGCCCGTGGCCGCGGCGCCCGGCGTCGCGGTCACGCGGTCACCGCCGGCTGCTGCTGGGTGATGCAGTGGATGCCGCCGCCGCGGGCGAACAGGGGGCGTGCGTCGACCGTCACGACTTCGCGGCCGGGATAGGCCTCGGCGAGGATCGCGCGGGCCTGTGCATCGGCCTTCTCCTCGCCGAAGCCGCACGCGATGACGCCGCCGTCCACAACGAGGTGGTTCACGTAGCTCCAGTCCACCGGGCCGTGCGCGTCGGTCAGGGTCTCGGGCGCGGGGAGGGCGACGATCTCGAAGCGGCGACCGGCGGCGTCCGTCTGGCCCTCGAGCTCGGTGCGGAGCTGGGCGGTGACGGCGTGGTCGGGGTGCGCGGGGTCGCGCTGGTCGTGGAGCAGGATGCGGCCGGGCGAGGGGATCGTCGCGACGATGTCGACGTGTCCGTTCGTGCCGAAGTCGTCGTAGTCGCGGGTCAGGCCACGGCTCAGCCAGACGGCGCGCGTCGCGCCGAGCGTGCGGGCCATCTCGGCCTCGACGCGCGTGCGGTCGGCGAACGGGTTGCGGCGGGGGTCGAGCTGCACGGTCTCGGTGAGCAGCACCGTGCCCTCACCGTCGACGTGGATGCCGCCGCCCTCGTTGACGAGGACGGATGAGACGAGCTCGGCGCTCACCTCGGCGGCGATGAGGCGGGCGTGCGCGGCGGAGTCCTGCCACTGCGCCCAGTCCGGGGCACCCCAGCCGTTGAAGATCCAGTCCACGGCGCCCAGGACGCCGGGTCGCTCGTCGTCGACGACGAAGGTGGGGCCGTGGTCCCGCATCCAGTACTCGTCGACGGGCGCCTCGAGGAGGGGCACCTCGCCGGGCAGCATCCGGCGGGCTCGGGCGGTCTCGCTCGGGTCGACGACCATCGTGACCGGCTCGAAGCGGGCGACGGCGGCAGCGACGGCCGCCCAGGTCGCGTAGCCCTCGTCGCGGTCGGCGGCGGTCTCGCCAAGGGTGATGCCTTCGCGGGGGAACGCCATCCAGGTGCGCTCGTGCGGGGCGGTCTCGCTCGGCATCCGCCAGGCCATGGCGTCCCCCTCGGGTGTCGGGTAGCTTATTGATCGTTTGATCAACAACGGAAGGCTATCGACGCGATGACACAGACGTCAACCGTCCGCCGGACCCGCAAGACGCCGGCCGAACGCCGCGACGAGATCGCGGCCGCGGCGCGGGAGATCGCGCTCGAGGACGGCCTCGACGCGGTGACCCTGCGGGCCGTCGCGGCGCGCGTCGGCGTCGCGCCCGGCCTCGTCGCCCACCACGCGGACGGCATGGACGCGCTCGTGGCCGAGGCCTTCGGCGATGTCGTCGCCGAGGAGCTCCGCGCCGTGCTGGCCGCGATGCGGGTGGCGGATGCCGCGGCGACACGTCTCGGCATCCTGCTCGACACCGTCTTCGGCGAGGAGCCGAGCGCCGTCACCCTCGTCTGGGTGCAGGGCTGGGCGCTCGGCACCCGCAACGAGGAGCTCGCCGTGCGCGTGCGTGCCGAGATGGACGCGTGGCAGCGCGCGCTCGCCGCGGAGATCGACCGCGGGCGCGAGCGCGGCGAGTTCGGCGCCGTCGACGCCGACGCGATCGCCTGGCACCTGCTCGCGATCATCGACGGCCTCGGCGCCCAGGGACTCGTCCGGTGGCGCGCCGACCCGTCCCGGACAGACCTCACCCGCCGCGCGATCGCCGCGCTGCTCAACGTCCCCGCCCACGCGCTGCGCACCTGACCCCCGCGCCGTCGCCGTCGCCTCGACCCGAACCGCTGGTATCCGAGCGGGATGGATGCCGCCTGCGTCGGGTCGCCGGCTCATCGGCGGTCAGTCGGGGCGCGAGATGTCGAGGGTGACGAAGTTGGTGCCGGGAACGGGGCGGACCTCGAACGTCGCCCCGTCCAGCGTGCCGGGCGGGAGGTCGAAGCGCTCCTCGAGGGCGCCCCGGCTCAGTCGGCGCAGCTCCGCCGCCTCGCCGGCGGGCGCGAGGAACTCCATGTCGCCGCTGCTCGTCTGCCCGTACGCGTCCGGGTCGTCCTGGCCGATGGCGTCCTCGTAGAGCTCCTCGACGATCTGCCCGGGGATCTTCTTCGGGGTGCCGAGCACGTCATCCAGGATCTCCCGCGGGGTCTCCCGCACCGCTTGTCCGACCGAGGCCCCGAGGTCCTGTGCGACGTTGTAGTCCGGCGCGGCGTGGCGGCCGGTGCGGCCGAGCTGCTCGAGTCCGCGCGTGACGTCCGTCAGCATGTCGTACTTCTTCGCGTGGCTGGTGACCGGTGCGTCGCGCCGGTGCCGCCCGGCGTCGGCGGTGTTGCGTCGGTCCGTGCCCCGGATCCGCTCGGCGTCGGCGCGGTGCTTGCCGCCGCGCTTGCGGAACGCGCCTCCGAACCCCTTCTTGAACTCGCGGCCCGCGCCGTCGACGGCATCGACGATGTCGCGCATGAGCTTCTTCATGGTCATGTCAGTCCCCCGAGATCTGCAGGTTGGCGAGATCGGCGAGGAGGCGGTCGGTGCGGTCCTCGATGCCTGCGGCTTGCGCGTCCATCTCGTCGGCCGCGGCCTCCAGCGCGTCGAGGTCGGCCTCGAACTCATCCACGTCGCCGATGGCGCCCTCCACGACGGGAGCGTCCAGGAGGGCCATGACGATCACCGGGACCTGCTCGGCGAGCGGCTCGACAGCGAGAGGCAGCACCTCGTTGATCACCTGCTCGATCGTCGCCTCCATGGCCATGGAGAGGAGCTTCTTCCGTGCGAGCAGCAGCACCGCCGCGCCGCCCGCGCCGAAGGGCCCCGCGGCGAGCAGGGGGACGAGCTGCATGAGGGTCAGGGTGACCTCGGCGATGACCTTGATCTTCATCGCGAGGACGATGCCACCGGCGATGTCGATCCCTGTCGCTGCGGGGCCGAGCACATCGAGGAGCTTCTGCATGTTGTCGGAGCGGTTGCGGTTCCACCCCTCGACCTGCGCCGTGCCGGCGTTGCCCTGCAGTGCGGTGGCGAGGTCGCCGTTCACACGGCTGTCGACGGTCTGGATGATCGACTCCATGTCGTCGCGGTAGCCGCGCACGAGGTCGGCCGCCTTGTGGACCTCGTCTTCGTCGATGTCGGGCCATTCCAGCCCCATCTTGTCCATGATCCAGATCAGCTCATTGGGCAACATCATCCCCACGGGTACCACCTCCGCCGTCGACAGTAGTGAGGCACACCCCCGACCACCATGGGGAGAACGCCCCATCGCGCGCGACCCGCTGCGACGTCTCGACCCGACGGGAACGGCGGTCATCCCGATGGAATGGATGCCGTTTGTGTCGCGTCGGCGGGGTCAGCGGCCGGCGATGAGGTCGGCGATGCGGGCGACAGGCGAGGTGCACTCGCTCCCGCTCACGTAAACCTTGCGCAGGGTCTCGTGCACCGCCCACACCGTGGCGGTCCCCGCCGCCAGCCGGCCGATCGTGCCCGGCCGCAGGACGAGGGGCGGCTGCGATCCATCCGGGAAGGTCACCGTCGCGCTGCCGGAGAGGACGACGAAGACCTCGTCCGCCTCGATGTCCGTCGAGACGCCGGCCGTGTGCTCCCAGACGCCGATGCCGTCGACCAGGTCGACCCAGCCGGCCTCGGGCGCCCCGTCGACCACCTGCTCGGCGGGAACCGGGGCGAGCGGGATCTCGAGCTGCGCGGCATCCACCGTGGTGCCCGGATGCAGCATCACGAGTCGAACCCGAGCCCGAGCGCGTCGAGCGTCTTGAGCAGCGCGTTGCGGCGTCCGCCCCGGTGGTCGGCCCGGTCCAGGGACCAGCGCGTCGCCTGGATGCCGACCGCCGCCAGCGGCTCGGGCGGGAAGGGCAGCGGCCGCCGCCGCACCATCTCGAGCTCGGTGCGTTCGGTCTGCTCGCCGGTCAGCAGGTCGAGCATGACGTCGGCCGCGAACCGGGTGGAGCCCACGCCGAGCCCGGTGAAGCCGGCCGCATACGCCACCCGCCCGCGCCGGGCGGTGCCGAAGAAGGCGGTGAACTGCGTCGAGGTGTCGATGGCGCCGGCCCAGCGGTGCGTGAAGCGGAGCCCCTCCAGCTGCGGGAACGTCGTGAAGAAGTGCGACGCCAGTCGCCGCCACGAGGCGGGGCGGTCCTCGTAGGCGGGGTCGACGCGACGACCGTAGTGGTAGACCGCGTCATAGCCGCCGAACAGGATGCGTCCGTCCCGGGTCGGCCGGTAGTAGTGGAACTGGTTCGCCAGGTCGCCGATGCCCTGCCGGTTCTCCCAGCCGATCGCGGCCCACTGCTCCGCCGTGAGGGGCTCGGTCATGAGGACGTAGTCGTACACCGGCACCGTCATGAGCCGATTCCGCCCGAGCAGCGACGGGAAGACGTTGGTCGCGAGGACGGCATGGTCGGCCTCGACGCGGCCGTGCTCGGTGACGACCGTGACCCCGCCCGAGGCCGGTGTCTCGATCCCGGTCGCACGCGAGCGCTCGACGATCTCGACGCCGCGCTCCTCGCACGCCCGGGCCAGTTCCGCCGCGAGCCGTGCCGGGTGCACGAGCGCCGACGAGTCCTTCTCCCACACCCCGCCGAGGTAGGTGGGGGAGTCGACCTCCCGCCGCACGGCGGCTTCGTCCAGAAGCACGATCCCCCGGTCGCCCTCCGCCGCCCACTCCGCCAGCCAGGCGAGCTGATGCGGTTCGACGGCCGGCGCGAGCTGACCCGTGCGCTCGAACTGCACGTCGATGCCGTACTCGGCCTCGGCGGCGCCGATGGCGTCGAGGTTGGCGCGACCGAGGCGCTCGAGGGTCGGCATCTCGTCGGGCCACCGGGCGGTGCCGTTCTCGGCGCCGTGGGTCAGGCTCGCCTCGCAGAACCCGCCGTTGCGGCCTGACGCCGCCCAGCCGACGCGGTTCGCCTCGACCACCACGACGCGGCGCCCCGGATCGCGGGTGACCGCCAGCAGGGCGGTCCACAGGCCCGTGTAACCGGCGCCGACGATGACGAGGTCGGTCGTGACCGTCCTGCGCAGCGGCGGCCGGTCCGGCCGGAGCTCCGCCGGAAGGTCCTCCGTCCAGAACACCGCGTGCCGGCTGCCGTCGAGGCTCTGATCGACGACGGCCGCAGCGGGTGCGTGCCGCTCGAAGACCGTCGAATGGCCGCTCATGCGTCGCTCGCCGGGCAGACGCGCCCGTCGATCGGTGCGTCGGGTGCGGTCGTCACAGGTCGGGGCATGCTCGCCATTCAATACCGCCGGTTTCGCCGCCCGCAATGGCCGGGAGTGAAACCGTAGGCTCGGAGGATGACCGACGGATCCTCGCCCCTCGTCTCGCCCGTCGACCTGGCGGCCCTGCTCCGGAGCGGCGGTGTCGCCGTGCTCGATGTGCGCTGGCGGCTGGATCAGCCCGACGGGAGGTCGGACTACGAGGCCGGGCACGTCCCCACCGCCGTGTACGTGAGCCTCGACGACGAGCTCGCCGCGCACGGCGAGCCCGCGGACGGGCGGCATCCGCTTCCCGCGCTCGCCGACCTGCAGACCGCGGCGCGGCGCTGGGGGATCGATCGGGGTCAGACGGTCGTGGTCTACGACGACTGGCGCACGTTCGGCGCGGCGCGCGCGTGGTGGGTGCTGACGGATGCCGGCATCGCCGACGTCCGCATCCTGGACGGCGGCCTCGCCGCCTGGCGAGAGGCCGGCCTGCCGCTCGAGACCGGCGCCACCGTCCCCGCGCGGGGAGACGTCGCCCTCACCCCCGGTCACCTGACGCGCATCGACATGGACGAGGCCGCGTCGCTGCCCGAGACGGGGACGCTGCTCGACGTCCGTGCCCCCGAGCGCTACCGCGGCGAGGTCGAGCCGCTCGATCCCCGCGCCGGTCACATCCCCGGCGCCGTGAACGCGCCGACGGACGGCAACGTGACGGAGGCCGGCCGGTTCCGCCCGGCCGACGAGCTCCGCGCCCGGTACACGGAGCTCGGGATCTCGCCGGGCGCCGCCGTCGGGGTCTCGTGCGGCTCCGGCGTGTCCGCCGCGCAGACCGTGGTCGCCCTCCGGATCGCGGGGGTCGAGGCGGCGCTGTACCCGGGCTCGTGGAGCCAGTGGGCGAATCACCCGGACCGTCCGGTCGCGACCGGCGATGCCCCCTGACCGCATCCGTAGTTGAATCGGAGGATGCGAGCCACCTACCTGTTCGGACCCGGCGACGTCCGCGTGATCGATGCTCCCGAACCCCGGATCGAGCAGCCGACCGACGCCGTCCTCCGCACGCTCGTCGCGTGCGTCTGCGGGAGCGACCTGCACCCGTACCACTCCGCGCAGCCGAGTGAGCACGGCCGGGCGATGGGCCACGAGATGGTCGGCGTCGTCGAGGAGATCGGCGCCGAGGTGACCACCGTGGCACCGGGGGACGTCGTGATCGTGCCGTTCGTGTTCTCCTGCGGCGTCTGCGACTTCTGCCGCGAGGGCCTGCAGACCTCCTGCCGGGTCGCCGGCCTGACGGTCCCGACCGGTGCCGGCGGCGCGCAGGCGCAGTACCGCCGCATCCCGTTCGCCGAT
Organism: Microbacterium pasadenense; assembly: GCF_047246565.1. Taxonomy (NCBI): domain Bacteria; kingdom Bacillati; phylum Actinomycetota; class Actinomycetes; order Micrococcales; family Microbacteriaceae; genus Microbacterium; species Microbacterium pasadenense. The sequence goes on from NZ_JBFOKN010000001.1 coordinate 814,045, forward strand.
GGCACCCTCTATCGGGTCGACGTCGCGGTCGACGACGAGCGGATGCCGGGCCTGCTGACGCTCAGCGACGTGTACGGGACCGGCCATCATGCCGCCGTGACCGGCGGTGCGGCACCGGGGAAGGACGTCGTCGTCGTCGGCGACGGCGCGGTCGGGCTGCTCGCCGTGCTGTCGGCACGTCGGCTCGGCGCCGAGCGGATCATCCTCATGGGTCGGCACGAGGCTCGGACCGACCTCGGCCGCCGGTACGGCGCGACCGACGTGGTCGCCGCGCGGGGCGACGCCGGCGTCGAGGCCGTCCGCGATCTCACCGGGGGCGACGGCGCCCACGTGGTCATCGACGCGGTCGGCCACCTGCCGGCGTTCGAGCAGGCGCTCGGCGTTGTGCGCGCGGGCGGCACGGTCGCCCGGGTCGGCGTGCCGCAGTACTCCGACGGACCGATCGGGCGCGAGCAGTTCGGCCGCAACGTCACGATCACCGGCGGCGTCGCGCCCGTCCGCGCGTACATCGACGATCTGCTCCCGGGCGTTCTGGACGGTACGGTCGATCCCGGGGCCGTCTTCGACCGTGAGCTGCCCCTCGATGACGCCGCCACCGGGTACCGCCTGATGGACGACCGCGCTGCCCTGAAAGTGATGCTCCGCCCGTGACCTCTTCCCCTCGGCCCGCCTCGGGCACCCCGTATCCGATCCGCTCCGGCGCCTACGAGGCCGAGATCGCCTCCGTCGGGGCGACCCTCCGCGCGCTGCGGCACGACGGCCGCGACCTGATCCTCTCCTTCGACGCGGACGAGGTGCGCCCGGACTACCGCGGCTCGACCCTCGCGCCGTGGCCCAACCGCATCGTGGACGGGACCTACACCTTCGCCGGCGCCGAGTACGCGACCGCGCTGACCGAGCCCGAGCGCTCGCAGGCCCTGCACGGCCTCGCGGCCTGGCTCGACTTCGCGCTGGTCGAGCGGTCCGAGAGCGCCGTGACCCTCGCCGCCACGATCGAGCCGCAGACCGGGTACCCGTGGCGGGTCCGCGTCGAGACGACCTTCGCCCTGTCCGCCGACGGGCTGACGCAGACGGTCCGGGCCCGCAATGAGAGCGCGAGCGCCGCGCCGTACGGCACCGGTCCGCATCCGTACCTCGTGGCCGGCCCCGCCCCGCTGGACGAGTGGACGCTGACGCTGCCCGCGGCATCCGTCCTCGAAGTCACGGCCGACCGCCTCAGCCCGGTCGCCCTCCACCGGGTGACCGATCACGATCCCGACCGCTTCGACCGCCGCAGCCCGCGGCCGATCGGCGACGTCCAGCTCGACCACGCGTTCAGCGGGATCGAGCGCGATGCCACCGGCACCGCCGTGCTGCGCGTGACCGACCCCTCGGGCGTGGGCGTCGAGGTGAGCTGGGGTGCGGAGTGCACCTGGGTGCAGGTGTACACGGGCGACAAGCCCGACGGGGCCGCGAACCCCGCGCATCGCCGAGGCATGGCCGTCGAGCCGATGACGTGCGCTCCGGACGCGTTCAACACGGCGGAGTACGACTTCGACACCGGCCTTCTCACGATCGAGCCGGGCGGCGAGGTCGCGGCGTCCTGGCGCATCGGGGCGATCCTCGCCTGACGGTTCGTACGATGGGACGATGACGCCGTCGTCCTCCGCCCTGCCCCGGTCCGCTCCGTCCGCGCAGGGGGTTGATGCCGGGGGCGTCAGCCGGCTGCTCGACGCGGTCGCCGCGGCGGGCATCGAGCTCCACAGTCTCATGGTGCTCCGCCACGGGCATGTGGTCGCGGAGGGATGGTGGGCGCCGTACGCGCCCGACCTGCCGCATCTCGTGTACTCGCTCTCGAAGACGTTCACCTCGGCCGCGGCGGGCCTCGCGATCGGCGAGGGGCGCTTCGCGCTCGACGACCGGATGGTCGACCACTTCCCGGACCTGGTGACGGATGCCACCGACGAGAAGTACTCCCGGTATCTCGTCCGCCATGCCCTCTCGATGGCGAGCGGGCACGAGCAGGAGACGCTCGACCGCGCGGCCGCCGCGGCGCCCGCGCACGGCGGTGACCTCCTCGCGGGTTTCTTCGCGATCCCGCCGGACCGCGAACCGGGAACCGTCTTCTGCTACAACCAGCCGACGATCTTCGGCGTGGCGCGGCTCGTCGCCCGCACGAGCGGCGAAGGCCTGCTCGACTACCTGGGGCCGCGACTGCTCGGCCCGCTCGGGATCGACGAGGCGCAGTGGATGATGATCGACGACGTCGAGATGGGCTTCTCGGGTCTCCACGTGCGTACGGAGTCGCTCGCGAAGACCGGTCAGCTCATGCTCGACCGCGGCCAGTGGGGCGGCGAGCAGCTGCTCGACCCGGACTGGGTGGACGTAGCGACCTCGGTCCAGACCCCGAACGACACCGGCGACCGGGCGGCGGGCGGCGCCGAGCCGATCGACTGGCGGCAGGGGTACGGGTTCCAGTACTGGAACAGCCGGCACGGCTACCGCGGCGACGGCGCGTACGGCCAGTTCGTCCTCGTGTGGCCCGAGGAGGACGTCGTCGTCGTGACGACCGCCGAGACGGTCGACATGGCGGGCCTGCTCGACCTGCTGACCGGGCACCTCGTCCCGGCGATGGCGGGCGGCGGTTCCCCCCAGGCCGACGAGGTGCTCGCCGACCGGCTCGCGCGGCTCGCCCTGCCGCTGCCCGGCGACACCACCGCCCCCTTCGCCCGGGACGCCGACATCCTCGCCCCGGCGCTGCCGCCCGGACCGTTCACGAGCGGCGGCCCGGTCCCGGGCGCCGACCGCCTCGAGGTGGCGGAGACGGCCACCGGCTGGTCACTCCGCCTGACCGGCGCCGACCTCGACGTCACCCTCCCCGTCGGGCGCGGCGCCTGGGCGGCGGGGGAGTGGCCCGCCCCGGCGGCCGGTCTCGACCCGGTGCCCTTCCGCTGCGCCGGAGGGGTGGGCGCGGACGGCACCTGGCGTGCGCAGCTGCGGATGATCCAGACCCCGCACACACTGGAGGTCGAGGTCGGACCTCGCGGGCCGGCGCGGCTCCACTGGCGGTTCCCGCCGCTCCGTGGCGACGGTCCCGCCGGGCACGCCCTGCCGTCACGTCCCTGACCGGTCGATGCCGAAAAGCCCCTGGGCTCCGTCGGCGGGCCCCGGCTAGACTCGGGGCGAGGTGTCAGAGTGACGGAGAATAAGCGGGTACGAACCCGGGACGTCGTCGCCGAGGGGCTCTACATCGCGTCGGCGGCGACGCGTTTGGCGTTGAAGAACCGCATCCTCATCCACATCCTGGCCGAGGGCGACGACTTCGATCCCGATCACTTCGTCGGCGATGCCCGCGAGACGCTGCTGACGCTCGCGGCGGAGGCCGAGGCCGACGCGGAGCGCACCGAGCGCGAGCGCAAGGCGGCGCGGAACCGCTACTCGGATTCCAGCGGCACCCACGACTACCGGCGTCGCGACGTGCGCAACCTCAAGCAGCGCCAGAAGCAGTCGCTGCACGTCGCCCGGGAGCTGCGGGAGCGCGCCGAGGACACCGAGGAGCTGCGCAAGCTCATCGCGGATGCACGGGATGCCGCATGGGCGGAGGTCTCGAAGAACATCGACCGATCGCTGCGGATCGCCGCCGCCCGTCCCGACCTTGACGCCGACTACGAGCGGATGCGGGGTGCGAGGATGCAGGCGCTGCGTCTTGTCGACCTGCCGAAGCTGCGGGCGCACCGACGCAGCGTCGCGAAGCAGCAGGCGCTGCGCGCCGACGGGACGGAAGCTCCCCCGGTCGAGAACGCCGATCCCGTCGCCGTCCAGCTCGACGAACTGGAGTGACACCTCGATTTCTGGTCCGGCCCGACGTGCTGTATTCTGGTCCTTGGCCCGGAAGACGGGCCGGGCGCCCGTAGCTCAATGGATAGAGCATCTGACTACGGATCAGAAGGTTAGGGGTTCGAGTCCCTTCGGGCGCACACTGTGTTGAGACAGTAACCGATCGAAAACCCGCGGATCTCCGCGGGTTTTCGTGGTTTCTGGGGAAGTGGCGTCGTCTGATTCCGGTATCGACGCCCGAATGCTCCATGTGTGTGTGATTTCGCGGCCCGCGAGCTCAAGGGCCCCCCTACTCAAGCCCGATCAGAGCGCAGGTGTGCACTAATCGGCGTGGAGTCGATGGCCACGAAGGTGCTCGATCGTCGCGCCCTCATCGGGCGCAAGATCGGACGGGCTCTACGGGCACGGAATCGCCGGCAAGCCGGACCATGCAGCGCAGCGGATTGAGCGAACGATGCTCGACCGGCCAACGCGCAGCTGCGGCCTGATGGTGCCGTCGTGTCCGTATGGGGTTGCACCCCCGAGGCTGTAGCTTGACTTCGTGACCGACACGCCCTCAACATCGACCAACAGTTCGCCGACAGCCAATCTGGGCTCGCCTGTTGACCAGATCGACATCGACGAGCCGGGACTTCTGACTCCGGAAGAGGAAGAGGCGGCGCTAGAAGCCGAGGGTGACGCGGAACCCGTCGGCTACCAGGGAACCGACTTTGACGCGGAAGGTTTAGTGCGGCGGCTGGATCGCGGGGACATCCTTATCCCGAGTTTCGGGCATGGAAACCGGGACGTTGAGCTCGCGTCGTTCCAGCGCAGCTTCGTCTGGACAAAGCCGCAGATGGATCGCTTTATCGAGTCGTTGCTGCTCGGCTTCCCCATCCCAGGCATCATGCTCGTTCAGCAAGCTGACAAGCGGTACCTCGTGTTGGATGGCCAGCAGCGCCTGCGCACGCTTCAGGCGTTCTACGAGGGAGTGCATCGCGACCGGGTTTTCGCGCTGGACAATGTCGCCGAAGAGTTTCGTGGCCTGACGTACAAGACGTTGACGCCCGAACGGCGCCGAACGCTGGACAACACCTTCATTCAGGCCACGATCGTGAAGACGGACGGGAGCGAGGGCTCCCAGGACTCGGTCTATCAGATCTTCGAGCGACTCAACTCGGGAGGGACGCAACTCACACCCCACGAGATCCGAATTGCGCTGTACCCCGGCCCGTTCGTCGACTTCTTGGGCGAGCTGAACGAGATCCCGGCCTGGCGGAACATCTACGGCGCGGTTTCACCTCGCGTACGCGATCACGAGCTCTTGCTCCGCGTGATCGCGCTGTATGTGAGTTCTGCCGAGTACTTCCGTCCGTTGAAGCGGTTCCTGAACACCTTCCTGGGGCGGCATCGACGGATGGACAAGCTTCCCGCTGATGACCTCCGCGGGTACTTCGCGGCGGCAATCACCGCGCTCGACGCCGCTGACGGCCGCGAGTACCTGAGACCCCCAAGGCAGCGCCTGAACGTAGCGACGTTTGACGCAGTGGTAGTTGGCGCCATGCGTCGTGTCGCAACTGGGAAGCCAATTGACGAGGAGGTGGTCAGGCATGCACTCGATGTCCTGAAGGCGGATCCGGAATTCGACCGGGCTACATCCACCCAGGCAGACACGGAAGAGAATGTGCGTACCCGCCTACGCATCGCGACGGCGGTGTTCACTCAGTAGATGACGGGGAACATGAGGTGGCCCCCAGCAGAGCTTCGGAGGCTTGAAAGCGCACTCGACGAACTTGCCGTCGCAGTTCGGGACCGCCCACAGGAGCGATCGGACGACGAGCAGGTTTGGCTAACCCACTTCCTCGTCGTAAGGGCATGTGGCTACGTCGAGCAGGTCATGTACCGATGCTCAATTGATCACCTGGAGCAGAAGTCTGGCGGGACCGCTCGTTCGTACTCGCTCTCGTGGCTCGGTCGAAGCATCAACCCGTCGGTCAAGAACATCGGCGATACGCTCGGACGGTTCGACCAAGGCTTCGCGGACGAGTTCGAAGCGATGCTCTCGGCCAATGACAATCAGCTCGCCCGCGACCTAGGCGCACTTGTCACAAAGCGCCACGCGATCGCCCATGGGACGAACGAGGGCCTTGGCACTCAGCGGACCCTGGCGCTTTATCAGGTCGCGAAGGACGTCGCTGACTGGCTGATTCTTCGCTTCTGTCCTGACCCCGCTCGCGCTAGCACTTTCGCAAGGTGACCAATCCCCGTCGACGGTGTTCACGGAACAGCTCGAAGTGACTCAGAAGGTGATAGGCCGCCCGCCGGCGGCGGCAACGGCCAGGAGCGTCTCTGACATGATGGCCGCATGACCGCGGACGGCTTCGCCCCCTGGCTGCGCGAGCAGCCGTCGCTGTCGGGATCCGCACCCCCGCTCGACCTCGAGGCGCTCCCGGCGGACCCGGCCGAGCTCTTCGTCGCGTGGATGCGCGAGGCGGCTGACGCGGGGGTTCCGGAGCCCCACACCGCGACGCTGTCGACCGTCGACGCCCACGGGCTTCCGGATGCTCGCACCCTCATCCTGAAGGACGTGGGGAGGCGCGGGTGGGCGGTGGCGGGCCCGCGGTCCTCGGCCAAGGCCGCGCAGCTCGCGACGAACCCGGCCGCGGCGCTCACCTTCTGGTGGCAGCCGGTGGTCCGCGGCGTCCGCGTGCGCGGCCCGGTCGTCGAAGCCCCGGCTGCGGAGAGCGCCGCCGATCTCGCCCAGCGCTCCGCGGCTGCCCGGCACGGCATCGCGCCGGGCGAGTGGGTGCGGTGGTGGATCGCCGCGGACCGCGTCGAGTTCTGGCAGGGCGCGCCCGACCGGCGTCACACCCGGGTCGTGTACGAACGAGCCGGCGACGGGTGGGCTCGGACGGTGCTCCCGGCCTGAACCGCGGCTCAGGCCCGCGGCGTGACGCGCACCCAGCGGAACCCGCACGGAGGCAGGACGAGCCCGCCGGACAGGTCGACCTCGACGTCGTCGACCAGGTCGTGCGCGATCGCCATGAATCCCGACAAGGTGTCCGCATCGACGGGTGCCGGGGTGGTGGCGACGTTCCCGAGCACGAGGACCAGGGCGACGTCGCCCGGTCGCTGGTAGCCGACGATCGACGGTTGCGGCACGTCGAACCCGATCACGCGCGTGCCGCCGAACTCCGGCGTCGCCTGCCGCACGGCGATCAGCTTCGTGAGCGCGGCGAACGTCCGCCCGGCTGGCGTCCCGGCATCCGTCCGCTGCGCGTAGCGGTCGCGGGGCTTCTGGCCGCGGTGGATCCAGCGCGGGTCGTCTCGTCGGCCGGGGTCGTCGGAGGAGGTGGGGTCGTTGAGCTGCGCGACGTCGTCGCCGAGCCAGAGGAGCGGGACGCCCGGGAGGCTCAAGGCGAGCGCGTGCGCCAGCACCACGCGCGACTCGCCGAGCGGGTCACCGGCCTCGATGCCGGCGAGCGAGGCGGTGGTGCCCGCGACGCCGCCGGCGACCGGGACGCCGCGGCCGAAGCTCGACCCGTCGGTGTAGAAGGCGGTGAGCCGATCGGCGTCGTCCTCGTCCGCCCAGCGCAGCGCGTCGGCATCCCGCACGGCCGTGACCGTGAGCGATCCGTCGCGCGCCTCGACCGCGCGCTGCAACGGGCCGGCATCCGCCGTGGCGAGGGACCGCCAGAGCTCCGTCGACCCCGATGGCTCCGGGAGCACCGCGACGCCGGGCGTCGCGACCGCGAGGAGAGGATCGAGGAGGGCCGCCACCGCGCGGTCGGCGACGAGGAACGCCTCCACCCCGTGATTGGCGAGGAAGAAGAGATCCGTCACCAACGCGACCGGGTCTCCGCTTCCTGCGACGTCGACGTCGACCGCGAGGGCGATGCCGGCCAGGCGCAGCGCCGCGGCGACGTCGCTCAGCCGGTCGAGGCGCCCGAGGCCCGGGTCGATCCGGCGGAGGTCGGGTGTCCCGTCGTCGGCGGTCGCGAACGGGGACTGGACGTGCAGCAGGGTGACACCGAGCTCGCGGAGGTAGGGGATCTCGTCGCGCAGTCCCGCCAGGTTGCCGGCGAACCGGTCCGCGAAGCACGAGGCGCCCAGTGTCGCGGGGGACGCGAGCACGTTGCCGGCAGCGCGGCGCTGCCCGTGCACCTTCAGGTCGAGCGATCGCGAGCTCCACGCCGCGGATGCCGCGACGACCATCGCCTGCAGCTGCTCGGTCCCGACGTGCGCGTCCGCTGCCGCGGCGTGCAGATCGGGGAAGTGCTCATCGAGCCGGGCGAGGAAGGTGTCGTCGGGATGAGCGGCCGAGACCAATGCGTCGAGGACGGCCCCGCGGTCGTCCTCGACCGTGCCGATGCTGCTCATGGTGTTCACCCTCCCTGCACCTCAGACTAGAGGCAGGCTCGCGCCGGGATCCCGGGCGGCCACCACCCCCCTTCGCCGACGACGGAAGAAGAACGGCCATGAACCTCCTCCAGATCGCACAGCACGCCGAGGACCTCGACCGCGCGGAGGACTTCTACACGGTCCTGCTCGGGCGCGGTCCGCTCGCCCGCATCGATCCGCCCGGGCTGCTGTACTTCGACCTCGACGGCGCCCGCCTGATGCTCGATCGCGGGGCGCCCTCGTCGCTCATCTTCCTCAAGGTCGACAACGTCCACGAGAGCCTGGAACGACTCGACGGGCTCGCCGAGGTCATCACGGAGCCGCACATCGCCTACACGCACCCCGACGACCGGCTCGTTCCGGCCGGGCGGGAGGAGTGGCAGTCGTTCATCCGGGACAGCGAAGGGAACACGATCGGCCTCATCGCGTTCCAGAAGCCCTGACCCGCGCTCAGTCGCCCCGGGCCACCGTCGCGTCGAGGAAAGCGTGGATGGTGGCGTGCAGCGCGGCGGTCGCGGCCGAGTCGATCGTGCCGGCGTGGCCGCCTTCGACGGGCTCCAGGTAGTGCACTGCGGCATCCGTCTCGTCGGCCAGCCGTGCCGCCATCTTCCGCGCCTGCACGGGACCGACCCGGTCGTCGCTGGCGGCCGCGTAGATCAGTGACGGCGGGTAGGCGCGCCCCGGCTCGATCAGGTGGTACGGGGAGAACGTCCGGAGGAACTCCCAGTCGGCCGGGTCGTCGGGGTCGCCGTACTCGGCGATCCAGCTCGCCCCCGCCGACAGGCGCGTGTAGCGGCGCATGTCGAGCAGGGGGACGCCGCAGACGATCGCGCCGAAGTCGTCGGGGTACTGCGTGAGCATGTTGCCCACCAGCAGACCGCCGTTGCTCCGCCCGTGGCATGCGATGCGATCCGGCGTCGAGACCCCGCGCGCGACGAGGTCGCGGGCGACGGCGGCGAAGTCCTCGTAGGCGCGGTGCCGGTTCTCGCGCAGGGCGGCGAGATGCCAGGCCGGGCCGAACTCGCCGCCGCCGCGGATGTTCGCGACGACGAGGATCCGGCCCTTCTCGAGCCACGCGGGTCCGACGATCGCGGGGTACTCCGGCGTGAGTGCATGCTCGAAGCCGCCGTAGCCGCTCATGAGCACGGGCGAGGCGCCGGAGCGGCTACGCGGACCGATCTGGAAGTACGGCACGCGGGTGCCGTCCGCCGAGGTCGCCCAGTGCTGCGACGCGACGAGGCCGGTCGCGTCGAACGCGGTCGGGCCGTGGCCGACCAGCCGGACCGCGGGGGAGGCGGCATCCGTCACGAGGAGCGTCGGCGGGGTGAGGAAGCCCCGCGCCACGATCCAGATCTCGTCGTCCTCCTCGGCGTCGAGGGTCGCCACGCTCGCCGTGAAGAGGTCGTCCGCGCTGAGCGCCAGGTCGAGCTCCACCGCGCTGCCGGTCTCGAGGTCGACGGACAGGATGCGGCTCTGCACGCTCTCGAGGACCGTGAGGACGAGCCGGGTTCGCGTCCACGCCCAGGACTCGAGCACCGCGACGTCGGTGGGCGCGTACGCGACACGCAGGTCGGTCCCGTCGCCGGTCGTGAGCGTCTCGAGCGGCCCGACGAGCAGTGTGCCGGCGGGGTGCGTGACGCCGTCGACGCGCCACGGCGTGGTCGTCCGAACCGCGACGAGGTCGCCGTGCACGTCCACGACCGCGTCCTGCGGTGCCGCGATCAGCTGGGGTTCGCCACCGCGCCAGACGTACTGCTCGGAGGCGTGGAAGTCGTGCGCGACGACGACGATCGGCGTGACCCGCCCCTCGGTGCGATCGACGGCGACGAACACGCCGACGTCGGATGCGACGCCCTCGATGATCGGCGGGGCATCCGCGAGGGGCGTTCCGCGGCGCCAGGCGCGTGCGGTGAGCGGATAGCCCGAGTCGGTGACGTCGCCGCCCTCGAGTGCCGTGGCGACGAGGAGCGTGTCGTCATCCAGCCAGGCGAGGCGGTGCTTGTGCGCGTTCAGACGGAAGGCGTCGTGGTCGACGAAGCGCACCGCGTCGAGATCGAACTCGCGCACGACCGCGGCGTCGCCGCCGTCCGGGCTCAGGCGCACCAGGGCGCGGCCGCTTCCGGCGGGTCCGTGCGTGGCTCCGGCGAACGTCCACGCCGTCCCCTCCGCGTGACCGAGCGCGTCGACGTCGAGGAGGACCTCCCACTCGGGCGCTCCGGCGGCGAACGCGGCGCGGGTGGTGCGCCGCCAGAGCCCGCGCGGATTCTCCGCGTCGCGCCGGAAGTCGTACATGAGGTCGCCGTGGCGACTCGGGACGATGAGGCGATCGGGGTCGTCGAGGATCTCCTTGAGCCGGGCCTCGAGCCGGTCGCGGTCTCCGCCCGCGAAGCGCGCCTCGGTCTCCGCCGTCCGCACGGCTGCCCAGTCGAGCGCTTCCGGAGATGAGATCTCCTCGAGCCAGCGGAACGGGTCGGCGGGTTCAACGGCGATCTCGCGGGGCGTCATCCCGCCAGCCTAGGCCGGGATCCGACGGTGTTCGCCTACGGAGAATCGTTGGCACTCGCATAGGCAGAGTGCTAATCTGAAGGTACTTGAGTCATACCGGCTCAAGTTTGAGACCACCATCCACCAAGGAGAGAATCATGGCCACGTATGACCCGTTCCGTGAGATCGACCGCCTTGCGTCGACCCTCTTCGACACCCGCCGCGGACCCCGTCGGATGCCGATGGACCTGTACCGCGATGGCGACCACTACGTCCTGACCGCGGATCTTCCCGGCATCGACCCGGGCTCCGTCGACATCGACGTGGACGGCCAGCTGCTGACGATCCGTGCCGAGCGCACGCTGTCGTCGGGCGAGGGCGTGAAGTGGATCACCCGCGAACGCGAAGCGGCGAGCTTCCTGCGCCAGCTCAACCTGGGCCAGGGCATCGCGACGGACGGCATCACCGCGAACTACAGCAACGGAGTGCTGAGCGTCATGATCCCGGTGAGCGAGAAGGCGAAGCCGCGGAAGATCGAGGTCGTCGCCGACGGGTCGCCGTCGACGATCACCGCATCCGAGAGCGACCAGCCGCAGCCGATCGACCAGTGATCGCCACCGCCGGCCGGCGCTGACCGCTGAGAACCGCCCCGCGTCCGCTCGGATGCGGGGCGGTTCCGCGCGCCAGGGGGATCAGACGCCGCGGAGCTTGGCCGTGATGGCCTTGAGCTCTGCCAGCTCGGCGTCGGAGAGGACCGACATGCGCTGCGAGATCGTGCGGCCGTGGACCGTGGCGACGCGGCGGAAGGCGGCCGCCCCCTCATCGGTCGCGCGGACGATGGCGCCGCGGCCGTCGGAGGGGTCGGGGCACTTGGTCAGCAGTCCCCGCGAGACCATCCGGTCGACCAGTCGCGAGACGCTCGGCTGGCTGATGAGCGCGTTCGCGGTGACGTCGCGGAGGCGTGCGGAGCGGTCTTCGCCGCGGGTGACGGTGAGCAGGACGTCGTACTCGGCCTGAGTGAGGTCGCCGTCGGCCGAGAAGTCGACCGACAATTCCTCCATGAGCTCGTGCTGAGCGCGGAACAGACTCTCCCACGCGGCGATGGCGAGGCGGCGGTCTGTCATGGCGTCCACTGTATCGCCGCTCGTAGGGTGGGAGCGTGAGGACTTCGAGACGCACAGCACGCGCAGTGGCGGCAGCTGCACTGGTGGTCCTGATGGCGGTGATCGCGCCGCCGCTGGCGGCCTCGGCCGACGTCGACGATTTCGTCTTCGAGAGCCTCGACGTGGACTTCACCCTGACGCGCGATGCGAGCGGCGTGAGCCGGATGGACGTCGTCGAGACGTTCGTCGCGGTGTTCCCGGACGCCGACCAGAACCGCGGCATGCGGCGGGTCATCGCGACCGAGTTCCGCGGCCAGCCGGTGCGTCCGTCGGTGGACACGGTCGTCGATGGGGATGGGGACGAGTGGGAGGTCGAGACCGACGACGGCGACGCCGGTCTCGAGGTGGTCGCTCGCTCCGACGACTACCTGCACGGGCGGCAGACGTTCGTCTTCCGCTACAGCCTCGACAACGTCGTTCGGGAGTTCTCCGACACCGGCGCCGAGCTCTACTGGCAGGTCAACGGGCTCGACTGGGAGCAGCCGTTCGGCCGCGTGACGGCGCGCCTCAACGTGGCGCCCGAACTGAGGCATGCCGTCGGCGCGAGCGCCTGCTATGCCGGGCGATCCGACTCGACAGTCGCCTGCGACCGGATCGAGGAGACCGCGGCCGGAACCGGACCGGTCCTCACGGTCGAGCAGGAGCAGCTCGCTCCGCATGAGACGCTCACGTTCGCGGTCGGGTTCACGGACGACACGTTCGAGCCGCTCGACACGTCGTACCTCGGGTCCGTGTGGGCGTGGATCCAGCTTGCGGCGCTGGCCGCGATGATCGCGGTCCTCGGCTGGGCGGTGGCGGTGCGGAGGACGCGGTTGGCGGATGCCGCGGGGCGCCCGACGGTGATCGCGGAGTACTCCCCGCCCGCCGGAATCGATGCCCTCGAAGCGGCGGTGTTCCTCTCCAAGCCGGCCAAGGCGATCCCCGCCGAGGTGCTCGAGCAGGCGGTCGTCGGGTCGATCCGGATCTCCGAGGGAGACAAGCCCCGCTGGGGCTCGGCGAAGCTCGTGGCCGAGTTGGTAGATCCGTCCCGGGCGGACGGCGACGGCCGGATGCTCCTCGAGGGCCTGTTCCCGAGTGGGCGGCCCGGCGAGAGGTACGAGTTCGGCAGCTCGGACACGCGCCTGTCGAAGGCGGCGCAGAAGATCCTGTCGAGCGCCGGATCGGCGCTCGGGAAGAGGGGCCTCCGGCGGTCGGTGCGGTTGGGCACCAGGCTCGTTCCGGGGCTCCTCTCGGTCGTGCTGGGGGCTCTCGTCCTGTTGGCGGGCATCGTCATGCTGGATGCCGCCATCGACCCACTCTGGCCGGTCATCGCGCTGGTCCTGGGGCTCATGCTCGTCGTGGCCGTCATCGTGGTGCTCGCGAAGAGCCCGCTGACCGCGGCGGGTGCGGAGTTGCGGGACCACCTGGCAGGGCTGCGGGTGTTCATCGAGTGGGCAGAGGCGGACCGCATCCGGACCCTGCAGTCACCGGCCGGTGCCGAGCGGGTCGCCGTCGACGTGGACGACCCGCGGCAGATGCTGAGACTGTATGAGGCCCTGCTGCCGTACGCCGTGGTGTTCGGACAGGAGAGCGAGTGGTCGAAGCGCCTCGCGGTCCTCTACGAGGACAACCGGGTCGCCGGACCGTCGTGGTACGTCGGGTCGGGCGCCTTCAACGCGGCGGCCTTCTCGTCGGGGATCGGCTCGCTGTCGGCGGCGACCGCCTCGTCTTCGCCGACGGGCGGCTCGACCGGCGGTGGCTCCGCGGGGGGCGGCGGTGGCGGTGGGGGAGGCGGCGGCGTCTGACCGTCGGCGGCTTGCGACCTCCGCGGCGTCCGCGTCGGCGGGTCCTGACCTCCGGCGGCTGCTGATCGCGGCCGCCGGTCACCGGTGGGTCAGAACGGTGGCGGATCCACCGCGGTGAAGACGAGGGTGCGGGCCGGGGTGTCGGGCACGGTGTGGCCGCTCGGGCTGGTCCATTCGAGGACCCCGGTGGGGTGTTGTCTCACCCGCCAGGCGGAGTGGTGTTTGAGGGTGTGGTGTCTGCGGCAGAGGTGGGCGAGGTTGCAGATCTCGGTGGGGCCGTCGTGTTCGGCGGGGATGGTGTGGTCGATGTCGCACCGGTGCGCGGGTTGCCGGCAGCCGGGGAACCGGCAGTGCTCGTCCCGGACCGCGAGCAAGCGACGCTGCTCGGCGGTGGGCCGGTACCGGTCGACCGCGAGCACGCACCCGGTGACCGGGTGCGTGAGGACCCGGTCCCATCCGGGCGCGTGGCCGGCGAGGTCGCGGGCGGTGTTGAGGTCGATCGGTCCGTGCCCGGCGAGTTCCGCAGGTTCGGTGGACTGGCCCAGCAGGGTCAGCACCGGGATCGTGATCTGCACCCGCGCACGGATCGCATCGGCTGCCGGGATGGAGTTCTCGGCGTCCTGGGCGGTGGCGTGCCCGGTGAGGAGCAGATCTGCCGCGACGTCGAACCGGACCTCACCCATCGACCGGGTATCTCGCGAGCACGGCTCGTTCAGTCCCTCGAGCGCATCACCGGGATCACCACCCGACCGTCCGTGCCGGGCGTCGATGACCTCCCGGGCCAGGAGGTCGAGGCGGGATTTGATCGCTGTGACCTGGACCATCGGCCCGCTGAACCCGAGCTCCCCCATCCCGTCGACGCCTTCCCGCAGCCACACGCCGCGGCGGGTCGCGGCCGCCCGGTGCCGGTCCGCGAGGGGGATCGGGTGGATCCGCTGCGCCAGCAACCGTGCGATCGGCCGCAACCTGTTCGCGGACTCCCGTTCCGCGACCGGCAGCACCGCCCCCTCGAACTCCGCCCGCGACTCCCCGTCGAGGATGTTCACCCCGGCCTCGGCGATCACCTGCGCATGCGACCGCTCGATCCGGCCCTCACCCAGCGCCGCGTGGGTTGCCGGGAACCGGTCGCACAGCGTGTGTGCGGCATCCATCCACGCCTGCACCGTCCGATCCGACACCCGCACCGCGACCGCGATCTGCGCCGCCGCCGACCGGACCGGAACGTCATACGGCGCATCCAGGTCCCGCGACGGCGGACCCATCTGCCCCAACGCGACATCCATCGCCTCGGACAGCAGCGCCGCCTCCGCCGCCTGACGACGCGCGATCTCCCGACGCTCCGCCGCGACCGCGTCGACGATCTCCGCGAGACGCCGAGCCCCCGAACCGGGCTCCGGAACCAGTGCTGCCATACCCCCTATTGTGACCAGGGGGTCCGACATCGACCCGACACAACCCCAGATCAGCGCGGGTTCCTGTGGACAACCCGCCCGCAGGGCCACCTGTGGAGAGGACTGCGCCGAACACCTCGCTGAGGGCGAAAGTAAGGGCCGGCTGGAGAGGCATCCAGCCGGCCCTTGTCCCTTGCACCAAGAGTGTCCTGCAATCACATGTCGGTAGGTGCCACAGCAAAACATCTACCGTGCTGAGACTCTATAACGACCAGATAACGGTGGCAAGGATTTCTTGTTATGAATCTGTGATGTTCCGGCGGGGAGCCGCAGACCTCCGGATCAGGGCTCGCCGGCGCGGGCGCCGTCGCCCCCGTCGGGAGCCGACAGCGTGACAGCGTTCGCCGTCTCGGCAGGGTGTTCCGCGCTCCATGACGCGAGCAGCCGGAGCCGCTCCGCGGAGGGCGAGCCGGGTTCCGCGGTGTAGATGAGCATGACGTTGCCGGGCTCGGCGGTGAGGGCGAGTTCCTCGTATGCGAGGGTCAGCTCGCCGACGACGGGATGCTGGAAACGTTTGGTACCGGCACCGTGGGTGCGGACGTTGTGTGCTGCCCACAGCCGCCGGAAGTGCTCGCTGCGGGTGGAGAGCTCCCCGACGAGGTCCTGCAGGCCCTTGTCGTGAGGATCACGGCCGGCTTCGGCGCGCATGATGGCGACGCACATGTCCGCGAATATCTCCCAGTCCGGGTAGAACTCGCGGGCGGCGGGGTCCAGGAACTGGAACCGCGCCAGGTTCGGTGTGCGGCCGCCGTCGCCGATCACCGGCGAGTAGAACGCGCGACCCAGATCGTTCACGGCGAGCAGGTTCTGCCGCGGGTCGCGGACGAATGCGATCCCCTCGGTGATGGAGGAGAGTGCCCACTCCAGGCTCTGTCGCGGTGCGGCGGGTCTGCCGCTGCGCTTGCGTGCGCGGCCGCTGGTGGGGATGCCGTCGGCGGTGCGCGCCAGGTCCAGCAGGTGAGCCGTCTCGGTCTCGTCGAGCTGCAGCGCCCGGGCGACGGCGTCGAGGACGGATGCCGACGCGCCGGCGATCGCGCCACGCTCGAGCTTGGCGTAATACTCGACGCTCACTCCCGCCAGGGCCGCGACCTCGCTGCGACGCAGGCCGGCGACGCGGCGGTTGCTGCCGACCGCGATGCCCGCCGCGTCGGGAGTGACGCGGGCGCGGCGGCTCATCAGGAACTCGCGCACATCAGCTCGGTTGTCCATACGACGAGGCTAGATCCGCGGTGCCGGATGAGGGAGGCGCTGCGAGGGCACCCTTCGACGCGAAGCCGCCGGCACCCCGATGAGGGGTTCCCTGTCGGTACACCTCTCCTCAGG
Source organism: Microbacterium pasadenense (assembly GCF_047246565.1). Lineage (NCBI taxonomy): Bacteria > Bacillati > Actinomycetota > Actinomycetes > Micrococcales > Microbacteriaceae > Microbacterium > Microbacterium pasadenense. Next base: position 830,446 of record NZ_JBFOKN010000001.1, read on the forward strand.
GACTCCCGCGCCGGCGGGGAGCAGGGGAGCCTGGATGGATGACCGCTCCCACTCCGATCGCTCCCGCCGCACGCCGGGCACTGCCGGCGCTGCTGCTGGTGCTGACCGTGTTCGGCCCGATCTCGATGGACCTGTATCTGCCGGCGCTTCCCGCGCTGGCCGGAGAGATGGGTGCGGCCACCTCGGTCGCGCAGCTGACGGTCACGGCCTGCCTCCTCGGACTCGCCGTAGGCCAGCTGATCGCCGGGCCGCTGTCCGACCGGTACGGGCGGCGCGGCATCCTTCTCGTCGGGATCGTCGCCTACATCGTCACGTCAGCGCTCTGCGCGCTGAGCCCTCGCATCGAGGTGCTCATCCTCGGCCGCGTGGTGCAGGGACTGGCCGGCGGCGTGGGGATCGTCATCGCCACGGCGGCCGGACGAGACATCTTCACCGGCCGCAAGCTGATCCGGTTCTACGGCAGCCTGACAGTGATCGGCGGGCTCGCGGCGATCGTCGGCCCCCTCCTCGGCGGGATGCTGAACACCGTCACCGACTGGCGGGGCCTGTTCGTCTTCCTCGCCGTCATCGGCGCCGTCATCCTCGCGCTCACCCTCGCGATCTTCGGTGAGACGCTGCCGGCCGACCGGCGCACCCGCGGGGGATTCGGTCAGACGCTCCGCGACTACCGCACCCTGCTCGGCGACCGCGTCTTCCTCGGCGCGGTCCTCAATCAGGGGTTCCTCTACGCGGCGCTGTTCGCGTACCTCGCCGGGTCGACGTTCGTGCTGCAGGACGTCTACGGGCTGTCGCCGCAGTGGTACGCCGCCGCCTTCGGGCTGAACTCCGCCGGCCACATGGTCGCCGGCTACCTCGCGGGGCGCACCGCCGAGCGGTGGAGCGTCTTCGGCACGCTCACCGTCGGCGTCGTCGTGACCGGTGTCGGCGCGCTCGGCCTGCTGGTGGCCGGGCTGACTCCGATGCCGCTGTGGATGGTCATCCTCTCGCTGTTCGCCCTGTCCAGCGGTGTGGCGATCACGGCACCCCCGGCGACCACCCTCGCGATGTCCGACTACCCGCAGATGGCGGGCACCGCCTCGTCCCTGCTCGGCATGGTGCGATTCGGGTTCGGCGGGATCGCCGCACCGCTCGTCGGCGTCGCCGGGGCCCTCAGCATCCTGCCGCTGGGGCTGGTCACCGTCGTCTCGGTCGCTCTCGCCGCAGCAGCCAGCCTCCTCCTGATCCACCGCCGCCCGCCCGTCACGGCCCCCGCGGCGGCGGCCACCCCATCGGAAACCGCATCGGTCTCCTGATACCCCACACCGAAGGAAAGGACACCATCATGCGTGGAGTCATCATGTACGCCCCCGGCGACGTCCGGGTCGAGGACCGGGACAACCCGACCATCCTCGAGCCCACCGACGCCATCATCAAGCTGGCTGCGTCCTGCATCTGCGGGTCCGACCTCTGGCCGTACCGGGGCGCCGAACCGGTCCAGGACGCGCCGATGGGCCACGAGTACGCCGGCGTCGTGACCGAGATCGGCGCGGAGGTGACCACCATCGCCGTCGGCGACTTCGTCGTGGGGTCGTTCTTCGCCTCCGACAACACCTGCGAGATCTGCCGGGCCGGCTACCAGTCGCACTGCGTGCACCGGGCCCTGATGGGCGAGATCGGCACGCAGGCGGAGTACGCCCGCATCCCGCACGCCGATGGCACCCTCGTCGCCACCCCCGGCCAGCCCGACGCCGACCTGATTCCGTCGCTGCTGGCCGCATCGGATGTCCTCGGCACCGGCTGGTTCGCCGCGGTCGCCGCCGAAGCGGGCCCCGGAAAGACGGTCGTCGTCGTCGGCGACGGTGCCGTGGGCCTCCTCGGCATCCTCGCGGCCCGGGAACTCGGCGCGGAGCGGATCATCGCGATGTCCCGGCACGCCGACCGCCAGGCTCTCGCCCGCCGGTTCGGGGCGACCGACATCGTCGAAGAGCGCGGCGACGAGGGCGTGGCACGCATCAAGGAGCTCACCGACGGACTCGGGGCGCACTCCGTCATCGAGGCCGTCGGCACCCAGGCGTCCATGGAGCAGGCGATCCGTTCCGCCCGCCCCGGCGGCCACGTCGGCTTCGTCGGCGTCTCCCACGACGTGTCCCTGGAAGGGCTGGAGCTGTTCTTCTCCGGCGTGCACCTGCACGGCGGTCCCGCGCCGGTGCGCCGGTTCCTGCCGGAACTCATCCAGCTGATCTGGGACCGCAGGATCGACCCGGGTGCCGTGTTCGACCTGGCCCTGCCGCTCGAGGATGCCGCCGAGGGCTACAAGGCCATGGACGAGCGCCGCGCCACCAAAGTGCTGCTCACCGTCTGATCCGAACCGGGCGGCCGGTCGCGGTCGATGTCACTCGTCGTCGATCAGCTCGAGCAGCTTCCGCAGCTCGTCGCGGATCTCGTCGTGGTCGTACTGGCCCGCCCGGCTCTCGCCCGAGATGACGCCGGAGCGCCGCACCTTCTCGAAGTCCCCGTACGGGAAGCTGTAGGCGCCCTTGGTCTCGGGGTTCTCGTCCCTATCGATTCCCAGGTGCCAGTGCGAGAACTCGGTCCAGCCGTGCTTCTCGATGAATTCGTTCTCGTCGGATGCCGCGGGCGCGGCTTCCGACCAGTCGTCGCGTTCGTCGCGGACGACGTCTCCTCGGCGCACCAGGGCACGCGCCTGCTCGAGGGCGGGACGGTTCAGTTCGATGCTCATGCGGCGAGGCTAGAACCGTCTCCCGGAGGGCCCGGAGGGACTTGACAGCCGGCATCCGTGCACAGCGCCCGCGTCCTCGTCAAGTCCCGGCCGTGTTCAGGAGCCGCATCGGATCGCCGTCCTACGCTGAGATGCAGCGATCCTGGAGGCACACACCGATGAGCACGACCCCGACCGACGACGCATCCTGGCTCCAGAGCCGGCCGTGGCTGAACTCGTACGCCGACGGCGTGCCGCATGAGATCACGCCGGTCACCGAGACGCTCGTGGGATTGCTCGAGGGGTCCGTCAGGAAGTACGGCGGCAAGGTCGCGTGCGAGTTCTTCGGGGCCGAGACGACCTACGCCGAGCTCGGCGACCAGGTCTCGCGCGCGGCGAACGCGCTGCGCAGGCTCGGGGTCGAGAAGGGCGACCGCGTCGCCCTCATCCTCCCGAACTGCCCGCAGCACGTCATCGCGTTCTACGCGGTCCTGCGGCTCGGCGCGATCGTCGTCGAGCACAACCCGACGTACACGGCACGGGAACTGCGTCACCAGTTCGAGGTGCACGAAGCGGTCGTCGCGATCGTCTGGGACAAGGTGGCGGACATCGTCGCCGGGTTCCCCGCCGACATCGCGCCCGCCGCGATCGTCTCGGTGCGGATGCCGGACGCCCTGCCGTGGACGAAGCGACTCGCTCTGCATCTGCCCGTCCCCGCCGCGCGCGCGACGCGCGAGGCGATGACCGGCACCCCGACGTCCAAGGGCCTCATCCGCTGGAACCAGCTCGTCGAGAGCCGGCGCCTGCCGCGAAAGCACCCGGCGCCCGGCCTCGACGACACCGCGCTGCTGCAGCTCACCAGCGGCACGACGGGCACGCCGAAGGCGGCGATCCTCTCGCACCGGAACCTCCGCTCCAACGCCGCGCAGGGCAGGGCCTGGGTGCCCGGCCTGCAGGAGGGCAAGGAGACGTTCTACGCGGTCCTCCCGCTGTTCCACGCGTATGGGCTGACCCTCTGCCTCACCTTCGCCGTCTCCATCGGCGCGAGGGTCGTGCTGTTCCCGAAGTTCGACGTCGACATGACGGTCGCCGCCGCCCGGACCTCTCCGCCCACCTTCCTCCCCGGCGTGCCGCCGATCTACGACGCCCTGTCGCGCGCGAGCACCCGCAAAGGCGTCGACCTGTCCCGGATCCGCTTCTCCATCTCGGGAGCCATGAGCCTGTCGGTCAAGACCGTCGACCGCTGGGAGCAGGCGACCGGCGGGCTTCTCGTCGAGGGGTACGGGATGACAGAGACCTCGCCGGTCGCCCTCGGCAACCCGATGGGGCCGACGCGGCGGCCGGGAACCGTGGGAGTGCCGTTCCCGAGCACCGAGATCCGTGTCGTCGACCCCGATGCGCCGACCGTGGACCGTCCGGCCGGCGAGCCGGGTGAGCTGCTGATCCGCGGCCCGCAGGTCTTCCAGGGGTACTGGCGCCGCCCCGACGAGACGGCCGCGGTGATGCTCGACGACGGCTGGCTGCGCACGGGCGACATCGTCACGGTGTCGCCGGACGGCTTCGTCACCGTGATCGACCGGGTCAAGGAGCTCATCATCACCGGCGGGTTCAACGTGAGCCCGAGCGAGGTGGAGCAGGTGCTGGTCCTGCATCCCGATGTCGAGGCGGCGGCGGTCGTGGGCGTGCCCCGCTCCGCCGGCGGCGAGGACGTGGTCGCGGCCGTCGTGACGGCGCCGGGCGCCGTCTTCGACGCCTCGGCGCTCAAGGACTTCGCCAAAGCGCACCTCGCCTCGTACAAGGTCCCCAAGCGGGTCGTGCCGGTCGAGGACCTGCCGCGTTCGCAGATCGGCAAGGTGCTGCGGCGCGAGGTCCGCGACCGGGTCGCCGCGCGCTGACCGACCCGGCAGCGGATGCTGTCAAGCCCGCTCCGAGGGCACGGAACCGGTGGCAGGGTGGATCCCGCGAACATCCGCACCTTCGAAGGAGAACAATGCAGCAGCGCACCCTCGGCCCGTACACCGTCTCCGCCATCGGCCTCGGCGCGATGCCGGTGTCGATGAACAACGACAAGGCCTACCCCGACCACGACGAGGCCGTCGCCACGGTCCGGGCGGCGCTGGATGCCGGCGTGACCCTCATCGACACGGCCGACATCTACGCGCCGAGCTGGGACACGATGGGCCACAACGAGAAGATCGTGGCCGACGCGCTGGCGGGATGGGGCGGTGACCGCGGCTCGGTCGTCGTCACGACGAAGGGCGGGATCACCCGCTCCGAAGGGGAGAAGTGGGGCCGCGACGGCTCGCTGGCCTACCTCCGCAGCGCCGTCGAGTCGTCGCTCCGGAACCTGCAGGTGGACGCGATCGACCTGTACCAGTACCACCGGCCGGACCGGTGGATGGTCTACGGCGAGATCATGGACAACCTGAAGACGCTGCAGGAGGAGGGCAAGATCCGCGCCGTCGGGATCTCGAACGCCAGCGTCGAGGAGATCGAGATCGCCGAGCAGGTCCTGGGCGACGGCGGCCTCGTCAGTGTGCAGAACGAGTTCTCGCCGCGGCACCCGGGCAGCTACGACGAGCTGCAGTACTGCGCCGACCGCGGCATCGCCTTCCTGCCGTGGAGCCCGCTCGGCGGCACCGGCGGCGGCGCCCGCGACGTCGGCTCCCGATTCGCGGCCTTCGCCGAGATCGGCGAGGAGCACGGCGTCAGCCCGCAGCAGGTCGTGCTCGCCTGGGAGCTGTCGCTGAGCGCCACCGTCATCCCGATCCCGGGGGCGCGGCGCGCGGCATCCATCACCGACTCGGCCAAGGCCGCCGACCTCGAGCTGAGCGCGGACGAACTCGCCCGCTGCTCCGCCGCCGTCGGCCTCGAGGTCTGAGCAGGCGGGCTGCTCACCCCGCGGGAGTGAGCAGCCCCTCCGCCGCCACGATCTCGATCGAGAGCACCTTGTAGCCCTCGGACTCGAAGAACACGCGCATCCGGTCGTCCTCCACCGACACGACCGTGCCGTCGCCCCATTCGCGGTGCGTGACATGGTCGTCGACCGCGAACGGACTGTCGGACGCCTCCGCCGCGACCGGCCCGTACGCCGAGCCGTCCGCACAGGTGTCGCAGTGGCCGCACGGCTCCGCGACCTCCTGGCCGAAGTAGCCCAGCAGCACCTGGCGACGGCAGCGCCGGGTCTCGGCGTACTCCCGCATCGTGTCGATGCGGGAACGGTCGATGCGCTCTCGCTCCTCGGCGCGCGCCATCGCCGCCTCGGCCGCCGTCCGGGGATCGACACCGCGCCGCAGCACGGCGCCGGTGCGGTTCAGGCGCACCGACGCGGTGTCGACCAGCAGTGCGAGAAGCGCCGTGACGCGTCGCGGCGACAGGCCCGTCGCCTCGCTGAGCTCTGCCTTCCGCTTCGCACCGCCCTGGATCGCGGTCACGACCGAACGGAACTCCGCGGCATCCGGATTCTTGGTCGCGAAGTACCGGCGGAGAGCGAGGTCCTCGGGACGGTAGTGCAGCGTCGCCTGAGCCGCGCCGCCGTCACGGCCGGCGCGTCCCAGCTCCTGGTAGTAGGCGTCGACCGAATCGGGGATGTCGGCGTGCACGACGAATCGCACGTTCTCCTTGTCGATCCCCATCCCGAACGCCGACGTCGCGACGACGACGTCGAGCTCATCGTCGAGGAACGCCTCATGGACGGCCGCGCGCTCCTTCCGCCCGAGTCCGGCGTGATACGCGCGGCTGCGCAGATTCCGCTCGGCGAGCTGCGCGGCGTACTCCTCGGCCGACCGCCGGGTCGCGACGTACACGAGTCCCGGACCCGGAAGCGACACCACCTCCTCGAGCACCGCCGCCCGCTTGCCGGAGTCCTCCTGGTGCCGGCGGACGTCCAGACGGATGCCGGGACGGTCGACGTCGCCGAGCAGCACGGCAGGGTCCGTCAGTCCGAGCCGTTCCGCGATCTCGGTGCGCACCGGGGTCGATGCCGTGGCGGTCAGCGCGATGATCGGCGGACGACCGAGCCGCTGTGCCACCGCGCCGATCCCGAGGTAGTCGGGTCGGAAGTCGTGACCCCACGACGTGATGCAGTGCGCTTCGTCGATGACGAGCAACGCGATGTCGAGCTCGGCCAGGTCGGCGACCACCTCGTCGTTCGCGAGCTGCTCGGGCGCCAGCAGCACGTAAGTCGCCTCGCCCTCCCGCAGCCGGCGCCAGGCCTCGGCGCGGGCGCGCACGCCCCGGTTCGAGTTGAGCGCGACGGCCTTCGGGGCGTTCGGCGCCTCGTCGAGGCCCGAGAGCTGGTCCTCCTGCAGCGCGATGAGCGGCGACACGACGACGGTGATGCCCGGCCGCACCGCACCCGCCACCTGGTAGACGGCGGACTTCCCCGATCCCGTCGCCCACACGACGAGCACGTCACGGCCCTGCGCGGACGCCTCGATCGCCTCCACCTGCTCGGGGCGCAGATCGTCCAGGCCGAAGGCGGCGTGCGCGACGCGACGGATCTCGGACCGGTCGGCGACGGGCGCCGACGCGACCCCCGTCACTCGTCGGCCACCCGGCCACCGTGCGTGGCGCCGCTCGCCTCGTCCGCCTCGGCCTCGTTCTCGTTCATCTGCGCCGTGAAGTCGTCGCCGTCCAGTGCGCCGCCGCCCTGTGCTGCTGCGGTCTCGTGACCCTCGCCCGGTGCGGAGGACGTCTCGTGCTCGTTCATGCGTCCAGCATCGTCGGCAGCGCGGACGTGCCGGACACCCTTGACAGCCGCTTAGTCTGGGGCCATGTCGGGTCGTGTGCGCGTCGGGATCTCCGGGTGGCGCTACGCGAGCTGGCGCGGCGACTTCTACCCGCCCGGCCTCGTCCAGCGTCGTGAGCTCGAGTACGTCGGCGAGCGGATGCCGACGGTCGAGCTCAACGGCTCGTTCTACTCGCTGCAGCGGCCCGAGAGCTACCGGCGCTGGAGTGATGCGGTGCCGGATGACTTCGTCTTCGCCGTCAAAGGATCGCGGTACATCACCCACATGCTCCGGCTGCGCGGCATCGAGACGGCCCTCGCGAACTTCCTCGCCTCGGGTGTGCTGGCGCTCGGCCCGAAGCTCGGGCCGATGCTGTGGCAGCTGCCCGAGCGGGTGGCCTTCGATGCGGACGAGCTCGACGCGTTCCTGGGGGCCCTGCCCCGCACGACGGCGGAGGCGCTCACGATCGCGTCGGCGCACGACGCGCGGCTGGACGGCCGGGCCTGGCTCGAGATCGACGAGGACCGGCCGATCCGACACGCCCTCGAGCCGCGTTCGACCTCGTTCGAGGACCCCGCGGCCGCCGACATCCTGCGCCGTCACGATGTCGCCCTCGTGGTCGCCGACACGGCGGGACGGTTCCCGGCGTTCGGCGAGCAGACGGCCGCGTACACGTACGTCCGGCTGCACGGCGCGGAGGACCTGTACGCGAGCGGCTACTCGGCGGAGCAGCTGGACGCCTGGGCGGATCGGATCCGGGGCTGGCAGGCCGGCGCGGCAGACGGCATCCCGCCCGACGTGTACGTCTACTTCGACAACGACGCGCGCGGCTTCGCACCGCACGACGCGCTCGCGCTGGGAGCGCGGCTCGCGGACTGACCGGCAGGATCCCGTCGACATCCGACCGTCCTGCGGCGGCGGGGCGTGTCAGGCTCGAGTCATGGCATCCGACCTCCTGCTCGACCGGCCCGCCCTCGTCGTCGTCGACGTGCAGGCGGGCTTCGACGACGCCGCGTACTGGGGCCCGCGGAACAACCCCGACTGCGAGCAGAACATCGCGGCGCTCATCGGGCGCTGGCGCGACCGGGGCTGGCCGCTCGTGTTCGTGCGGCACGACTCGGCGTCGCCGGGATCGCCGCTGGCTCCCGGCACTCCGGGCAACGACTTCGCGCCGGTGATCACGGGCGTCCCCGATCTCCTCGTGACCAAGAGCGTCAACTCCGCCTTCCACGGGACGCCCGACCTCGACGCGTGGCTGCGTGAGGAGGGCGTCAGGCAGGTGGTGATCGCCGGCATCACCACCAACCACTGCTGTGAGACGACGGCGCGGATCGCCGGGAACCTCGGCTACGACACGTACTTCGCGCTCGACGCGACGGCCACCTTCGACCGGGTGGGGCCCGACCGGGAGGTGGTCCCGGCCGCGACGCTGACGGCCGTGACGGCCGCCAACCTGCACGGCGAGTTCGCGACGGTCGCATCCACCGCCGAGCTCCTCGCCGGCTGACCGCGGCGCGCGCCCGTCCGCCTAGCCGCCTCGCGCGCCGCGTGGCCTCACGGCCGCACGGCCGCACGACCGCACGACCGACCGCCCAGCCGCACGACCGACCGCACGGCCGCACGACCGACCGCCGGATCGGTGCCACACCGGCCACAGGGGATGACACCGGCACCACCGGTCGTGCGTCCGTTCGAGCAGTCGCCGGGCCGGCCGGCGGCGGAGGGCGCTCAGCGCAGGGCGCGGACGGCGTCCCAGAGCGCATCGGCGACGGCGCGCTTGCTGCCGGCGACCTCGCCGACGACGGCGTCGGTCCCGTCGACGAGCAGGACGGCGTTGTCGGCCGTCTCGAACCCCGCATCCCACGCCACGCGGTTCACGGCCAGCAGGTCGACGCCCTTGCGGGCGCGCTTGCGGATGCCACGCTCGCGCAGCTCCGCGTCGTCGCGCGCCGTCTCGGCGGCGAAGCCGATGACGGTCTGCCGGTCCCGTCGGGATGCCACGAGCCGCGCGAGGATGTCGGCGTTCTCCACGAGGTCCAGGCGCGCGGCGCCGTCCTCTTTGCGGATCTTCTCGTGCGAGACCTCGGCGACCCGGAAGTCCGCGACCGCCGCGACCATGACGACGACGTCCGCGGCCGCCGCGGCCTCGCCCATCGCGGCGTCGAGTTCCGCGGCCGTGCTCACGCGCTCGACGGTGACCGACGGATGCCGCGCCGCGTCCGCCAGCACGCCGTCGTCGACGTGCGCGGCGACGAGATGCACCCGCGCGCCGCGCTCCGCGGCCGCGAGCGCGACCTCGGCGCCCTGTCGTCCACTGGACCGGTTGCCGAGGAAGCGGACCGGGTCGATCGGCTCGCGCGTGCCGCCGGTCGAGACGGCGACGCTCAGGCCGGCGAGGTCGCCGGCGGGGCCGGCATCCGATCCGCCGGCGCCGCCGGCGACGACGGCCAGGGCGGCCGCGACGATCTCGTCCGGCTCGGCCATGCGGCCGGGGCCGGAGTCGCCGCCCGTGAGCGGGCCGTCCGCCGGACCGACCACGTGGACGCCGCGCTCCCGCAGCACTCCGATGTTCCGCTGCGTCGCCGGGTGCTCCCACATGGCGGTGTGCATGGCCGGGGCGACGACGACCGGTGCGGTGGTCGCCAGCAGCGTCACGCCGAGCAGGTTGTCCGAGATCCCCGCCGCCATCTTCGCGAGCGTGTTCGCGGTCGCCGGGGCGACGATGACCAGGTCGGCGTGCGTGCCGAGCGCGACGTGACGCACCTCGTCGACGTAATCGTGCACGCTGGTCGTGACAGGATTGCGGCTGACCGCCTCCCATGTGGCCGTGCCGACGAATCTCAGCGCGTCCGGCGTGGGAACAACGTGCACCTCGTGCCCGTTGGTCACCAGCGCACGCACCACCTGCACCGTCTTGTACGCGGCGATGCCGCCCGAGACGCCCACGACGACGAACATGGTCCGATCCTGCCACGGCGGCGGACCCGGAAGGCGAGGCCGACGATGTGCACCGTCATCGTCTCCGTGCCCGAGAGCCCCGACGACCCGATCCGCGTCCTCGCCGTGCGTGACGAGGACCCGGGCCGCGCCTGGGACCCGCTCGGGCGCTGGTGGCCCGAGCTTCCGGACGTCGTCGGGGTCCGTGACAGCCGAGCCGGCGGCGCGTGGCTGGCTGCGGACACGGATGCCGGGCGCCTCGCCGTCGTGCTCAACCGGGCGGACCTGCTGCCCGAGAAGGTGGCCACGGGGTCCCGGGGGCACATCGTCCTGGACGCCGTCGCCGGACGGGAGCTCCCCGACGAGCCGCGGACGCACGGGTTCAACCTGGTCGAGATCGGCGGCGGCACGGCCCGGGTGCACCACTGGGACGGGGCGGCCGTCCGCACCGTCCCCCTCGGCCCCGGCGTGCACATGATCGCCCACGGCGACGTCGACGACCCCGACACCGCCCGCATCGCGGCATGGCGGGACGCGTTCGGCGCGCCCGCCGACGGGCCGCGGTGGTGGGAGCCCTGGCTCACGGCGCTCGAGGAGACGACCGCGGTGGCGCCGACCGACGATCGCGCCATCATCCGCGACAACCGGGCGCACGGGTACCCGACCCTGTCGCTGCTCGTGTGCGCGGCATCCGTCGCCGGCTCGCACGCGGACGTCGTCTACGGCGAGCTGGTGGAGGCCGGGGTCTGGAATCACCTCGACCTGCGCTGACGCTCAGCCCCTCCGCGTCAGGGGCGGCACGATCACGCGCGGCGACTCGCGCATCCAGTGGACCCCGTGCTGTCGCCCCTCGGTGCGCGTCGCGAAGCGGTACCGGTAGCCGACGACGCGGATCCAGCGCGGCGGCTCGCCGTCGAACGGGTCGTCGCGCAGGAGGGCGAGCGTCGCCGCATCCGCGTTGAGGAGGCGCGTCAGGAACACCGCGAACCAGTCCTCGAGCGAGGGTCCGAGCGGCAGGAACCACATCAGCCAATCGAGCCGCAGGTGGTACGGCGCCACCTGCGGCGGCCGCCGCCGCACGTCGCCGGGCTTGCCGTGGAACCCGTACTCCTGCCAGTCCGCGGTGTCGGGGTCCGCATCGCGGGTGCCCTCGATGATGTACTCGATCCGCTCCTGCGTGACGGTGCCGAACGCGCCGTAGGCGTTGCCGAGCTGCCACCGGTTGAACGACGCGTTCATGAGCTGCCGGCGCGCGACGAGGTTCCTCGCGGCAGGGACGCTGACCACGACGAGCACCGCACCGAGCGCAGCGGTGACGGCGAGCCATGCGAGCGGCAGGCCCTGGACGACCCATGGCGGGTCGGTGACCGTCGGGTGACCGGATGCGGGCAGTCCCACCGCCGAGAACGCCAGCACGATCGTCGCGACGTTGAGCCACGCGAAGTTGCCGGTGAGGACGAGCCACAGCTGGGTGCCGATGATCACGGCGCCCGCGCCCGCACCGACCCACAGCGGCCACGGCCCGGGGACCCACAGCGACAGCAGCGGCGCGAACAGGAGCCACGGCACGAGCAGCTGCGCGACGTGGTTGCCGACCACCTCCGCGCGGTGGAACCACCGGGGGAGCAGGTGGGCCTGCCGGCTGAGCGGACCCGGCATCGGCTGGGTCTCGTGGTGATACGCCATGGCGGTGAGGTCGCGCCACTCCCGGCCGCCCCGGATCTTGATCATCCCGGCGCCGAACTCGAGGCGGAACAGCAGCCACCACAGGAGCACGATCACCACGGTCGGCGGCGGCTGGTCATCGGAGCCGAGGAAGGCGACGAGGAAGCCCGCCTCGAGCAGCAGCATCTCCCACCCGAACCCGTAGAACGTCTGCCCGATGCTCACGATCGACATGTAGCCGAACCACAGCGCCAGGAAGCAGAGCATCGGGACCCAGGGCGGGCCGGCCTGCGGGACGCCTGCCACGAGCAGGACGCCCAGCGTCGCCCCGCCGGCGCACAGGATCCGCAGCCGTCGGTCGGTGAACCGGATGCGGGTGAACACGGTGGGGCGCAGCAGGCGGCGGGTCCGTGCAGCGTGACGAGCCCATTCCAGCAGCCGCGGTGCCGGCAGCAGGCCGCGCTCGCCGAGCAGAGCGGGGAACTGACGGAAGGACGACACGAACGCGACGACGTAGAGGACCGCGATGCCCCGCTGCAGCACCTGCCGCGCGAACTCGAAGTCGACCGCCGCGAAACCGTCCACCCCGTCACGCTAGCCCCGCATGCCATGCGTGGCGCAAGGGGGGCGCGGCCGCGTCGGCGGGCGGTGCTAGCGTCGCGGGCATGAGCGATGGGGCGGGCGAGCCGGAGGTGGTGTTCTTCGCGGATGCCGCGGCGTTCCGCGCCTGGCTCGACGCGAACCACGAGACGGCGACCGAGCTCTGGATGGGGTTCTACCGCAAGGGGGATCCACGCCAGGGGCTGACCTGGGCGGAGGCCGTGCCCGAGGCGCTCTGCTTCGGATGGATCGACTCGATCGCGAAGGGCATCGACGAGAACTCGAGACGCCAGCGGTGGACGCCCCGGAGGCCCGGGTCGATCTGGAGCGCCGTCAACGTCGCGCACGTCGAGCGGCTGCTCGCCGAGGGCCGGATGCGACCGGCGGGGATCGCGGCGTACGAGCGCCGCACGCCGGAGCGCACCGGGGTCTACTCGCACGAGCGGCCGGGCGAGCTGGCGCCCGCTCAGGCGGCGGTGCTCGCGGCGGATCCGGCGGCTCAGGCGTTCTGGGAGGCGGCGATCCCGTCGTACCGCCGCGCCGTGACGCACTGGGTCAACAGCGCGAAACGCGAGGAGACGAGGGAGCGACGGCTCGCAGAGCTCGTCGCGGCCTGCGCCGCCGGCGGCCTCGTGTCGTTCCAGAAGTACGGGACCACGCCGTCGTGGGTGGCGCGGGCTGCCGCGGCCGCCGCCTCAGCCGGCGGCTGATCTCCGAGCCGCGGCGGCGCGCGCGGCGTCCTCCATCACCAGCGCCGCATTGATCGCGGCGCCGGCGAAGGAGCCCTGCCCCATCGAGAGCGGGACGTTGCCGTACGGAGCCACGAGGTTGCCGGCGGCCCACACCCGCGGGTGGCTGGTCGCGCCGAGCGCGTCGGCGGCGAGGGGCGAGCCGGGCTGGTCGCTGCGCGCGAGGTCGAGCGCGGCGACGTGGTCCACGCGGAGGCGGGGCACGGGCGCAGTGAACAGCGCGTCCAGCGGGTGATGGGCGCCGTCGGCGGTAGTCAGTCCGCTGAGCACGCCCGCCGCCGTCGTCAGCGCGGTCGCGGGGGAATCGACGATCCGGATGCCGCGGGCGTCGAGCCTCTCGCGCACAGCGGCATCGAGCGGCTCAGCGGCCGCGGTGAAGGCGGTGAGGTCGTCGGTCCACTGTCGGACGAGCTCGATCTGGTGGATGCCGGCAGGTGAGGTCGCCAGCACGCCGAGGCGCCGCCCGGCGACCTCGAAGCCGTGGCAGTAGGGACAGTGGAGAACGCCGGTGCCCCACTGCTCGCGCATGCCGGGGATGTCGGGCAGGTCGTCGGACACCCCCGTCGCGAGCAGGAGCGCCCGCGCGGTGTCCCGTCGTCCGGTGTCGAACTCGACCTCGAGGCGTTCGCCGAGGTCGGCGACCCCGACCACCCGTCCGGGCTCGACCGTCACGCCGTACGCGCGGGCTTCCCGGCGGCCGATCTCGAGGAGCTCGGCGGGGGTCTTCCCGTCGTGGCCGAGGACGCCGTGCATGTGCTCGGCGAATCGATTCCGCGGGTCGCCGGCATCGATGACGAGCGTGCGGCGCCTCGCCCGTCCGAGCATCTGCGCAGCGCTCAGCCCCGCCGTGCCGCCGCCGATGATGATCGCGTCCCAGGTCTCCGGTGTCATGGCTCCAGCGTGCGCGCCGGAGTCCACTCATAGCAAACAGGTTTGCAGTAATGGCAAACTGGCATCCATGACCTCGAACCTGGATCGGATCGGCCCCCGTCTGCGCACAGCGCGGCAGGATCACGGGTGGACGCTCGCCGACCTCGCGTCGCGGGCGGGCATGTCCATCAGCACCCTCTCGAGACTCGAGTCGGGGAGGAGGCAGGCGTCGCTCGAACTGCTCGTCCCGCTGACACGCCTCCTCGGTGTGCGCATCGACGACCTCGTGCGGCCCGAGCCCGCGGATCCCCGGGTGCGCCGGGCGATCGAGCGGCGGAAGGGCATGGTCGTCGCTCCGTTGACGCTCGCGGATTCGCCGGTGCAGACCTACAAGATCACCTTCCCGCCTCGCGCGACGGCGCCCGAGCCCCGCACGCACGACGGATCGGAGTGGTTCTTCGTACTGAGCGGAGTGATCCGGCTGCGCCTCGACGGCGTCGAGCACCACATCGCCGCCGGCGAAGCGGCGGAGTTCGACACGCGCATCCCGCACAGCATCTGCGCGAGCGAAGCCGGACCGGCAGAGGTCGTCAGCATCTTCAGCGCGTCGGGCGAGCGGATCCACACCCACTGAGACGCCTCCGCGGCGACGCGATCCGGGGCTTGTCAACCCCGTCGCCTGCGCGCCCCCGCCGTGGCCACCGTGGACGCACGATGACCCCGGCTGAGGAGGACGGACATGACTGACGGCGAACGCGGCAACACGAAGCACGGGCCCCGCCTCGACGAGGAGATGGAACAGGAGACCCGCGGGATGGTGCAGGGTCAGGGAGGCGCGGCGCACGTCGAGCCCTTCCGCGAGACGGAGCCGCTGCCGGACGACACCGATCCGGACGAGACCCAGGCGGCGCTCCGGCGGGACGGGGAGCAGCGCGGCGATGTCTGAGCACGAAGACCTCGAGCGGCTCCTCGCCGAGCGCGGACCGTGGACGGCCGCGTACATCGACGGTCCGAGCGATCTGCCCGAACCCGATGAGCTGGCGCGACGGCGTCGCGTCGGCGAGTCCGTCGAGGGCGCGGGCGCCCCCGACGCCGACGTGACGGCGATCGCGGAGGCGATCGCCGCGCAGACCGGGATGGCCAGTCCGTCGACGAGGTATCTGCTCGTTCGCGACGGGCGGGTGGAGCTCGACCAGAGCTTCGCAGGTCCGCGGCACGGACCGGAGACCTTCCGGCACGGCCCGGTGCCGCCGTTGATCCCGCTGCTGCTCCATCGGTCGCGGGAGGCGATGTCGGCGGGCGCCGGATCGGCGGACTCCGCGGACGCGGGCGTCGATGCGGAGGTGTCCGACGCTCTCGACCACGCCGCCGAGGAGAGTCATCGACGGGAGGGCAACGGCGTCCGGGAGGTGGTGCCGCTGCTGCAGCGCGCGCAGGTGGAGACGCTCGTCCTGCCCGATGAGGCCGCGGCCTCCGAGCGGATGCTCGATGCCCTCGGGGCCCCGCCCTGGGTCGCCGAGGGCGATGACGACGAGTATGCCGCCGACAGCATCGGGTGGGTGTCGGCAGCGGACGCGCTCGCGCGTGCCGCCATCCTCACCGGCGCACGCATCCTGGTGACCGCGGAGCACCTGGAGGAGGGGGAGCCGAGGCCGGACCGACCCCAGCGCGAGGTGGTCGCGGTGCTGCGCTGGCCGACAGATCCGTACCCGCAGGAGTGACGGGAGGGGGCGGGCCTGCCGGATGTCGGCGGCGGGGACTAACCTCGCGCGCATGAACGCAGACGAGTTGTTCCTCCGGGCGGATGCCGCGTTGCGCTCCGTCATCGACCGCATCGATCCCTCGGATCTGGCCAGGCCCGCGCCGCCGGAGTGGACCAGCATCCCGGATCCCACCTTCCGGGACGTCCTCTTCGTCCATGCGTACGACGAGGCGTGGATCCCGGGGGTCCTCGCCGGGCGTTCCATCGCCGACGGTGACGAGTTCCGTGACGCCGATCTGCTCGGGGACGACCCGATCGCCGCGTACGACGCCTTCCACGACACCGCGACCGCCGCCGTCCGCGAAGGAGTCGAACCGGACCGGGTGTTCCACTTCCAGTACGGCGATTATCCGGCCGAAGAGGGGTTCGCACACATGGCCGGGTACCGCGCCTTCCAGGCGTGGCTCATCTCCCGGCACCTGGGGATCCCGTTCTCGTTCACGCCCGAGCTCATCGCGGGGCTCAACGAGCACGTCGTCCCGCACGCGGACGAGTGGCGGCAATGGGACGTCTTCCCGCCGGCGATCGAGCCGCCCGCCGGCGCGGACGACGAGACGCGGCTGATGTGCGCGGTGGGGTACTGGATCCCCTAGCGGCGACGCCCCGCGCCGGGCGTCAGGCCCGGTTGTCGCGGTAGTACTCCAGCAGGGCACGGGTCGAGGCATCCTGCGCCTCGAGCGCGGCGGTGTCGCCCTCGAGGGCCGGCGCGATCTGCAGCGCGAGCTGCTTGCCGAGCTCCACCCCCCACTGGTCGAAGGAGTTGATGCCCCAGACCACGCCCTGCGTGAAGGTGATGTGCTCGTACAGCGCGACGAGCTCGCCCAGCACCCGCGGCGTCAGCGACCGCGCGAAGATCGACGTCGTCGGCCGGTTCCCGGCGAACGTCCGGGCGGCGACGAGCGCGCCCGTCGTGCCTTCGGCCTCGACCTCCGCCGCCGTCTTGCCGAAGGCGAGGGCCTTCGTCTGGGCGAGGAAGTTGGCCAGGAACAGCCCGTGCACGTCGCGGCCGCCGTCGGCCAGCGGGTAGGCCGGGTTCGCGAACGCGATGAAGTCCGCCGGGATGAGCCGCGTCCCCTGGTGGATGAGCTGGTAGAACGCGTGCTGCCCGTTGGTCCCCGGCTCGCCCCAGAACACCTCGCCGGTGTCGGTCGTGACGGGCGAGCCGTCCCAGCGCACCGACTTTCCGTTGGACTCCATGGTCAGCTGCTGCAGGTACGCGGCGAACCTGCTCAGCTGCTGCGCGTACGGCAGCACGGCGTGCGACTGGGCGCCGAGGAAGTTCACGTACCAGACGTTCAGCAGTCCCATGAGGACCGGGACGTTGCGCTCGAGCGGCGTCGTCCGCATGTGCTCGTCGACCGCGTGGAAGCCGGCGAGCAGCTCGCGGAACGCCTCCGCCCCGAACTCGATCACGAGGGAGAGGCCGATCGCCGAGTCGACGGAGTACCGACCGCCCACCCAGTCCCAGAAGCCGAAGGCGTTCGCGGTGTCGATGCCGAACTCGGCGACCTTGTCGAGCGCTGTCGAGACCGCCACGAAGTGGTGCGCGACGGCATCCTTCCTCTGCTCGTCACTGTCGTCGATCGCCCCCGCCGACGCGAGCCCCTGCCAGAGCCAGTCGCGCGCGAGGCGCGCGTTCGTCAGCGTCTCGAGCGTCGTGAACGTCTTGGACGCGACGATGAAGAGGGTCGTCTCGGGGTCGAGGTCCTTCGTCTTCGACGCGATGTCGAACGGGTCGATGTTCGACACGAACCGCGCCGAGATCCCGGCGTCCGCGTAGGGCTCGAGCGCGGCCGAGATCATGACGGGCCCGAGATCCGACCCGCCGATCCCGATGTTGACGACCGTCTCGACCTTCTTGCCGGTGATGCCGGTCCACTCGCCCGAGCGGACACGGCCGGCGAACTCGGCGAGCGCGTCCAGCACTCCCTGGACATCGGCGTCGACGTCCTGTCCGTCCACGGTCAGCGCGGGTGTCGACCCGGCGGGGCGGCGCAGCGCGGTGTGGAGCACGGCGCGGTCCTCGGTCGCGTTGATGTGCTCGCCGGCGAGCATCGCGGCGTATCGGTCGGCGACGCCCGTCTGCTCGGCCAGCCGCACGAGCGACGCCAGGATCTCATCGTCCACGAGGTTCTTCGACAGGTCGACGTGCAGGTCGGCGAGCTCGAAGGTCAGCTTCGGCACCCGATCGGCGTCGGCGGCGAACCAGCCGCGCAGGTCGGGGGTGAACCCCGATCTCAGGGCGTCGAGCTCGGCCCAAGCGGACGTGGTGGTGGCATCGATCGGAGGAGTGGTCACCCCTCCACGGTACTGGCGTTCCCCGGCACCGTCCACGCGGCCGCCGAGGGTCCGGCAGCCCGCTCGGCGGACGACGAACGCTCCGATACGCGTCCGTCCACGAGGGTGACCACCTCGTCGGCACCGCTGATCTCGGCGAGATCGTGGGTGACCACGATGACGCCCGCCCCGTGCGCGGCGACGGTCGCGATCGCGCGTGCCGCGGCACGCCGCGCGTCGTCGTCGACGCCGGTCATGGGCTCGTCGAGAAGCAGGAGATCAGCGTCCTGCGCGAGGGCCTGTCCGAGGAAGGCCCGCTGCCGCTGACCTCCCGACAGGGCCCCGATCGGACGGGCCGCGTGAGCCGTGAGGCCCACCGCGTCGACCGCCTCGGCCACGCGGATGCGGTCCGCGCGACGGAGCGGACGGAACGGGCCGCGATCGCGCCACCGTCCCATCGACACCAGGTCCGTCACGGTCAGGGGCAGGCGGGCGCCGTCGGTCTTCGTCTGCGGCACGAAGGCGATCCGCGCATCGGCGCGTCGCTCCACCCGCCCCGATGACGGGGCCTGCAGTCCGGCGATGACCGACAGCAGCGTCGACTTCCCCGATCCGTTGGCGCCGACGACGGTCAGGAGCCGTCCGGGACGCACGTCCAGCGTCGCGCCGCGGAGCGCGGCATGGCCGTCGATGTCGACCGAGACGTCGATGAGTCGTACGAGCGGTTCGGGGTCGGTGGAGGACGGCATCCGGCCATTATTGCAAATGAAAACCGTTCTCAATTACGTGTATGGTCGTCCCCCGTGACCTTCCTCCTCGACCCGTTCGCCGCCGCGTTCGTGCAGCGCGCCCTCCTCGGCGGAGCGATGGTCGCGGTCGTCTGCGGCGTCGTCGGCACGTGGGTCGTGCTCCGCGGGATGGCCTTCCTCGGCGAGGCGATGGCGCACGGCATGCTGCCCGGTGTCGCCGTCGCCACCCTCGCCGGGCTGCCGCCGATGGCGGGTGCGGCTGTCAGCGCGGCAGTGATGTCGCTCGGCGTCGGCGCCCTGCAGCGGCGCGGCCGACTCTCGGCCGACACGAGCATCGGACTCCTCTTCGTGGCGAGCCTCTCGCTGGGCGTCATCGTGATCTCGGCCTCGCGGAGCTTCGCGACGGACGCGTCGGCGATCCTGTTCGGCGACATCCTGGCCATCGAGGACGGCGATCTGATCGTCCTGTGCGCCGCGGTGGCCCTCGCGCTCCTCCTCGCGCTCCTCGGCCACCGGTCGTTCGTCGCGCTGACGGTCGATCCCCGCCAGGCGCAGCTCCTCGGGCTGCGCCCGCGCGTCGCCCACGTCCTGCTCGTCGGACTCGTCACCCTCGCCGTCGTGTCGGCCTACCAGGCCGTCGGCTCGCTGCTGGTCGTCGGGATGCTGCTCGGTCCCGCCGTCGCGGCGGGGCACTGGACCCGCCGGATCGTCCCGACCATGGCGCTCGCTGCCGGGATCGGCGTCGCCTCGGTGGCCGCCGGGCTGCTGCTCTCGTGGCACCTCGGCACCGCCGCCGGCGCCACCGTCGCGTTCGCCGCGATCTGTTCGGGAGCGCTGTCGACCGGCATCCACGCCCTCCGGCGGATCACCCGCCCCACCCCCTCGTCCTCCGAAAGGACCGCATGAGTCCCCGCGCCCCCTTCGCCCTGCTCGGCCTCGCCGCGCTCGCCGTGCTGACCGGATGCCAGGGCGCTCCCGCCCCGACCGCGTCCGAGCCGCCCGCCGGCTCCGGTGACGGGCACGGCGCGATCGCCGGAGCCGAGGAGCTCGCCGAGCCGGCACTGCACCTCACGAGCATCGCGCCGGACGGCGGCATCCATCACCTCGACCTCGTCGACGAGACGTCGGAGGTCCTGGGCGAGGTGGCACCGGTCGACGCGCTCGAGACCGACGGTCGCTTCCTCTACGCGGCTCGGGGAGGCGAGGTGTCGATCATCGACAGCGGAGTCTGGACGTGGAACCACGTGGACCATTTCCACTACTACGAGGCGCCGGCCGCCCTGCTGGGTGAGGTCCCGGGCGGAGGCACTCCCCGCACGGTCGCCAGCGACCTCGGCGCGGGGATCTTCTTCGACGGCGGCGAGGCGGTGCTGCTCGACCTGGATGCGCTGAAAGCGGGCGAGATCGTCGAGCGCTTCCGACTCGACGTGCCCGCTCACGAGGGCCTCGTGGTGCCGCTTCCCGCCGGCGCCCTCGTGTCGGATCCCGCCGTCGGCGGACTCCGTCACGTCGACGTCGACGGCGACGACCTGGACACGGTCGCGTGCGTCGACCCGGCGGGCTCGATCGCGACGAACGTCGGCGTCGTGGTCGGCTGCGCCGACGGGGCGGTGCTCGCCGTGACGGATGCCGGCGGCACGACGGTCGAACGCGTGCCCTACCCGGCGGAGGCGGGCGACCGCGCCCTCTCATTCGCCGCGCGGGAGGGGCGGCCGACGGTCGCGGGACTCAGCGGCGACAGCGCGTTCTGGCTGCTCGACACGAGGGAGCGCGCCTGGTCGCACATCGATGCCGGCGAGCCCCTCGTCCGCGTGGCGGCCGTCGACGACGCCGATCGGCATGTGGTCGCGCTGACCGCCGACGGGGCGGTGCTGGTCATCGACGGTGCGACCGGCGAGCACCTCGCCCGCACCGAGCCGCTCGTCGCGGCTTCTCTCGCCGACGCCGATCGCGCGGGCGGTGTGACCCTGACCGCCGACCAGAACCGCACCTACCTGAATGGACCCGCCGAGGGCGTCCTGTTCGAGATCGACCCCGCCGACGGCGGCCGGATCGCCCGCGAGCTCACCGCCGACCACGTGCCCGCCTTCGTCGCGGAGACCGGGCGATGAGGCGCGTCGCGGGGATGCTCGCCGCCCTGGTCGCCGCCGGCGGCCTCGCCGCCTGCGCCCCCGAGGCATCCGACCGTCCCACGGTCGTCGTGACGACCAACATCCTCGGCGACATCGCGGACAACCTCGTCGGAGAGGAGGTCGACGTCGTCACGCTCATGCCGGCGAACGCCGATCCGCACTCCTTCGAGCTCTCCGCGCGCGAGGCGGCGTCGATGCGGAGCGCCGATCTCGTCGTCTCGAACGGGCTGGGTCTGGAAGAGGGCGTGCAGCATCACGTCGACGCGGCGGCATCCGACGGGGTGGCGCAGTTCGTCGCCGGGGACCACGTCGACCCGCTCGGCTATGCCGGCACGGATGCCGCGGACCCGCATTTCTGGACCGACCCCACCCAGACGGCCCGCGTCGTCGACGCGCTCGCGCCCGTCCTCGCCGAGATCGCCGGCGACGGCGCTGATGCGGTCGACGCCGCGGCGGCCGCCTACCTCGGGGAGCTCCGGGAGCTGGATGCCGCCATGAGCGACACGCTCGGGTCGATTCCCGCGGACCACCGTGCCCTCGTCACGAACCACCACGTGTTCGGATACCTCGCCCGGCGCTATGACGTCCGGATCCTCGGTGCCGCCGTCCCCGGCGGCACCACGCTGGCCGCCCCCAGCGCGTCCGACCTGCAGGAGCTCGTCGACGCGATCGACGACGCCGGCGTGACGACGATCTTCGCGGATTCGTCTCAGCCGGATCGCCTGATGCAGGTGCTGGCCGACGAGGCGGGACGCGACGTCAGGGTCGTCTCGCTGTTCACCGAATCCCTGGCCCCGGCGGGCGAACCCGGCGACACCTACCTCGACATGATGCGACGCAACCTGCAGAGCATCGCTGACGGCCTCCATCCGTGAGGCATTCCCTGGAAAGGAAACCCATGAAGAAGACCCTGCAGTTCGGTGCCCTCGCCGGCACCGCCGCGCTGCTGCTGGTGGGCTGCGCGTCCCCGAGCGAACCGGCCGGCAGCCCCGCCGATACCCCGAGCGAGGCGCCGACGGCGACGTCGGGCGTCCGCGTCGCCGTCGGCTACGAGGGCGGCGTGCTCGTCCTCGGCGGCGACGAGCTCGAGAACCTCGGCGAGTTCGACTCCGAGGAGTTCATCCGCCTGAACGCGGCCGGCGACGGCCGGCACGTGATGGTGACGACGTCGCAGGGCTTCCAGCTCCTCGACGTCCGCGCGCCCGAGCTCAGGGACCTCGTGGTGCCGGCGGCGACCGCCGGCCACGTCGTCACGCACGGCGGGCTGACGGTGCTCTACGACGACGCCACGAGCGACACGACCATTGTCGATTCGGCGGAGCTGGCCGAGGCGGCGGGCGAGCTTCCCGACGCCGAGGTCGTTCCCGGGGTCACCGCGCACCACGGCGTCTCCGTTCAGCTCGAGGACGGCACGCTGCTGACGACCGTGGGAGACGAGGCCGCCCGCAGCGGCATCCGCGTCCTCGACGCCGCGCGGGAGGAGATCGCGTCCAACGACCAGTGCCCCGGCGTGCACGGCGAGGGGACTGCGGCTGACGAGGCCGTCGTCTTCGGCTGCGAGAACGGCGCCCTCCTGTACCGGGACGGCGAGATCACGAAGCTGACGTCCCCCGACGAGTACGGCCGCATCGGCAACGCCTACGTCTCCGAGTCGAGTCCGCTCGTCGTCATGGACTACAAGGACGACCCGGATGCCGAGGGGTACCTGCTCACGAACATCGCGCTGGTCGACACGGCGGCAGCGACGCTCGAGAAGGTCGCCCTGCCGGACGGCGTCGCGTACACGTTCCGCGGCATCGCCCGCGGTCCGGCCGGTGAGGCCGTCCTGATCGGCACCGACGGCAAGCTGCACACGATCGATCCGGCGACCGGCGAGGTCACCGGTTCGCTGCCGGTCGTCGACCCGTGGGAGGGTCCCGCCGAATGGCAGGCACCGCACCCCGCCGTGAAGGTCGCCGGCGACATCGCCTACGTGACCGACCCGGCCGACAGCGAGATCGTCGCCGTAGACCTCACCACGGGTGAGATCGTCACGACGGTGGAGCTGCCGCACGTGCCCAACGAACTCGCCGTCGTCTCCTGACGCGACGTGAGGGGCGGGTCCCGGTGGGACCCGCCCCTCTCGTGCGTGCGGCTGCGATCAGCGTGTCGGCCGGAGCGTCGTGCTGCCGGCCGAGACCTGCACGTCGATCCGGTGGGGCGCGTCGCTCGAGGTCGACAGCTGGTTGTCGAGCTCACCGGCCGAGACGTCCGACGTCACGGCGTAGGTGTCGTCGGGAAGGCTCGCCACCAGGCTGCCCGCGCTCACGTCGATCGTCAGCTCATCGGGTGCGGTGCCGGTCAGGCTGGCGATCAGCTCGCCGGCGCCGACGGTGAGGGTGCCGCGCGACACATCCGCGACGTCGATGTCCGCACCTCCGGCGCTGAGGTCCACGCTCAGGACATCGGCCGTGCCGTTCACATCGGCGCTGCCCGCGCCGATGTGGACGTCGAGGTCGCCGTAGGTGCCGTCGATCGACACCGAGCCCGCCGACACGTCGATGCGTGCGTCGAGCCGTTCGTCGGCGAGCTCCTGCGGCAGCGTCAGCGTCACCCGATCGCTGTTCCAGTCGAACCCGTTCCAGCTGATCCACCAGGGCTCGTGCTTCGACAGTCGGAGCTGGTCGCCCTGACGCTCGAGGCGCCACCCGCGCCCGTCGCCGAGCACGTCGAGCGTGGCCTCCTCGACGTCGGCGTAGACGACGGCGACGTCGCCCGCCGAGACGTCCAGCGAGAGGGACGAGATGCCGCCGGCGTCCGCGACGCGCGGGCCGTCCGCGCCGCGCGCTCCGGTCATCCACAGGGCGGAGCCCACGGCCGACAGGATCGCGCTGAGGATCAGCGCGCCGCCGACCACGATCGCGATGATCGCGACGACACGGGCGGAGCCGCGGCGCTGCTCGGGCGGCAGCGGCGGAGGGCCGGCCGGTGCCGGCGTCGGGGGGATCAGGTCAGTGGTCATCGTGCTGCTCCATTCGGGGACGTGCGGGGACCGCCGTGCTCGAGGTGCACGAGAACGGCCAGGACTCGGCGATTGCCGTGCTCGTCCTGTTCGAGGCCGAGCTTCTGGAAGAGGGAGGTGATGTGCTTCTCGACACTCGCCTCCGAGACGAACAGCGTCTGCGCGATGGCCTGATTGCTCTTGCCTTCGGCGATGAGTGCGAGCACGGAGCGCTCGCGCTCGGTCAGGCGGGCCATGCGGTCGTCGCGCGCCCGCCGCGTCAGCAGCTGGGCCACGACCTCGGGATCGAGCACCGTGGCGCCGGCGGCGATGCGGTCGATCGAGTCCAGGAAGTCCCGGACATCGGCGACCCTGTCCTTCAGCAGGTAGCCGAGTGCGGCGTTCTGGCCCGTGATCAGGTCGCTCGCGTAGCGCTCCTCGACGTACTGGCTGAGCACGAGGACGGGGAGAGCCGGATGCTGCGTCCGCAGCTCCAGGGCCGCCCGGATGCCTTCGTCCGTGAACGTCGGCGGGAGGCGCACATCGAGGATGCACAGCTGCGGGTCCGAGGCGGTCACCGTGGTGACGAGGTCGCGGGCGTCGGGGAGGGCGGCGACCACGGTGTGGCCGGCATCCTCCAGCACCCGGACGAGGCCTTCGCGCAGCAGGGTGGAGTCTTCGCAGATCAGGATGCGCACGGGACGCTCACCTCCAGGGCGGTGGGGCCGCCGACGGGGCTGTCCAGCCGCGCCGTGCCGCCGGCGGCGACGATCCGGTTCATGATGCCGTCGATGCCGCCCCCGGGCGCGACGGTCGCGCCGCCGATGCCGTTGTCCTCGACCCGTGCCCAGAGGACACGCGTGCCGGGAGCCTCCTCGCGGCTGCGGACCACCACGCGCACGTCGGTGGCGCGGGCATGCTTGGCCGCGTTGGTGAGCGACTCGGCGATGACGAAGTAGACGGCCGCCTCGGCGATGCTGCTGCACCGGCCGTCGACGCGGACGTCGAGCGACACCGGCACGTGCGAGCGCGCGGCGAGGGCCGACAGGGCGGCATCCAGTCCGCGATCGTCGAGGACGGAGGCATGGATCCCGCGGGCGAGCTGTCGCAGCTCGGTGATGGCCGCCTTCGTCGACGTGTGGGCCTCGTCGATGAGGGTCTTCGCGGCGGCGGGGTCGGTGTCGATCTTCTGCTGCGCCAGTCCGAGGGTCATGCCGACCGAGACGAGCCGTGGCTGGACGCCGTCGTGCAGGTCGCGCTCGATGCGGGTGCGTTCCACCTCGCTGGCACGGACGGCACCGGCGCGCTGCACGCCGGCCGTCCGCGCCTGCTCGGCGAGGAGGGCCTCACGGGAGGGGACGAGCACGCCGCGCGTCACGACGCCGTCGAGGAGTGAGACGCCGAACAGGATGCCGAGGCTCAGCAGGGCGCCGAACAGGCCGCCCACGACGATCCACCCGCCGGTCAGCGGGATGGCGGTCAGCGGGAACGTGCCGGTCGTGCCGCCGGTGAGCGGGGACAAGGCGAGCGCGAAGCCGGAGATGACACCCCACACCGCCCCGATGACCACCCAGCCGAGAGCCGTGGCGATCGCCGCGCTGCCGATGCCCCGCCACATCCCGGCGTCGGTGAACTGCGCCCACAGGGTGCGCAGGAAGCCGGCGAACCCGGGCTGTCCGCTCGTGCGGGCCCGCAGCGGCGGCAGCCCGTAGCCGTACAGGCCCTCGACGCGCTCGTGCTCGAGCCACGAGGCGGCCCAGGCGATGTAGAGCGCCGCGATCAGGAGGAGGAGCCCGAAGCCGAGGACGAGGATCGTCCCGATGCCCGTGCCGAAGAACGTGAGGACGATGGTGAACAGGGCGAGCCCGACCGGGGCGATGGCGGCGAGCTGGGCGAGGGCGCCGAGCCGCACGAGCAGGCGCCGGGGCCGCACCGGCGGGGGAGTGTCCGAAGTCATGTCACCACGGTAGAGCGGCGCGGAATCGGGCACATCGGGGCCGTCCGGAGACTCGCTGTCGGGATAACCCCCGCCCGACGGCCGCCGTGATGCCATGCTGGTCCCGGGTCGCCGGTGACTCGGCCCCGACCGGACCCGCTTTCCGATGTCAGGAGCATCCCCATGAGCACCACCGATCTCGACGCGCGCACGCGCGAGCTCGATCGCGCGCACGTCTTCCACTCGTGGTCCGCCCAGGGCCGGATCGATCCGTTCCCGATCGCGGGCGGGCAGGGGACCGTCGTCTGGGATCACGCGGGCACGCGATGGCTGGACTTCTCGAGCCAGCTCGTCAACGTGAACATCGGCCACCAGCATCCGGCCGTGGTGGCCGCCATCAAGGAGCAGGCCGACCTGCTCACCACCATCGCGCCCTCCACCGCCAACCTCGTGCGCGGCCTCGCCGCGCAGCGGATCACCGACCTCGCCCCGGACGGCTTCGCCAAGGTCTTCTTCACGACCGGCGGCGCCGACGCCAATGAGAACGCCATCCGCATGGCGCGCCTGCACACCGGACGCGACAAGGTCCTCTCGCGGTATCGCAGCTACCACGGCAACACCGGCGCGGCGATCGTCGCGACGGGGGACTGGCGCCGCTTCCCGAACGAGTACGCCCGGGGCCACGTCCACTTCTTCGGGCCCTATCTCTACCGGTCCGAGTTCTGGGCGGGGACGCCGGAGGAGGAGTGCGAGCGGGCGCTGCACCATCTGCGTCGTGTGATCCAGGCCGAGGGTCCGTCGACGATCGCCGCCATCCTGCTCGAGACGGTTCCCGGCACGGCGGGCATCATGGTCCCGCCGCCCGGGTACCTCGCCGGCGTGCGGGCACTCGCCGACGAGTTCGGCATCGTCCTCATCCTCGACGAGGTGATGGCGGGCTTCGGACGCACCGGCCGCTGGTTCGCCTTCGAGGGACACGCCGTCGTCCCCGATCTCATCACCTTCGCGAAGGGCGTCAACTCCGGGTACGTGCCGATCGGCGGCGTCATCATCTCCGATCCGATCGCGGCGACCTTCGACGACCGCGTGTTCCCCGGCGGGCTCACCTACTCGGGGCATCCGCTGGCGGCGGCATCCATCGTCGCGACGATCGACGCGATGACGGAGGAGGGCATCATCGAGAACGCGCGCCGGATCGGCGCCGACGTGCTCGGCCCCGGCCTCCGCACACTCGCCGAGAAGCACACCGCCATCGGCGAGGTCCGCGGCGAGGGCGTCTTCTGGGCGCTGGAGATCGTCGCCGACCCGGTGACCCGGGAGCCGGTCGACGCCGCTGTCGTCGGTGCGCTGAAGGCGGAGCTCCACCGCCGCGGTCTGCTCGCCTTCACGAGCGAGAACCGCGTCCACGTCGTCCCACCGTGCACCGTCACCGACGACGAGGTGCACACCGCCATCGAGATCTACGACGCCGCCTTCACCGCGGTGCTCTGACACAGGGGGAGAGCATGACCGACGCCACCGACACCGACACCGACACAGGGACGCCGCTGCTCGACCACTGGGTCGGGGGTGCGCCGTGGCGCGGGGACTCGGAGCGCACGGGTCCGATCCACAACCCGGCGACCGGCCGCGTGAGCGGTCGGGTCCGTCTCGCGAGTGCCGCCGACGTCACGAGCGTCGTCGCCCGTGCCGCCGAGGCGCTGCCCGGCTGGCGGGAGGCCAGCGTCGCGAGGCGCCAGGGCGTGATGTTCTCGTTCCGGGAGATCCTCAACGCGCGCAAGGACGAGCTCGCCGAGATCCTCACGGCCGAGCACGGCAAGGTGCTCTCGGACGCGCTCGGCGAGATCACCCGCGGACTCGAGGTCGTCGAGTTCGCGTGCGGGTCGGGGCACCTGCTCAAGGGCGACTACTCCGACAACGTCTCGACCGGTGTCGACGTGTACACGCTGCGCCAGCCGGTCGGCGTGGTCGCGGTCATCAGCCCCTTCAACTTCCCCGCCATGGTGCCGCTGTGGTTCCTGCCCGTCGCCCTCGTCTCGGGCAACGCGGTGGTGCTCAAGCCCAGTGAGAAGGACCCGAGCGCCGCCGACTGGATCGCACGGGCGCTCGCCGAGGCGGGGCTTCCGGACGGGGTGCTCAACGTCGTGCACGGCGACCGGGAAGCCGTCGACGCGCTGCTGGACGCCCCCGAGGTGCGCGCGATCTCGTTCGTCGGCTCGACACCGATCGCCAAGCACATCTACGAGCGGGCGAGCGCCAACGGCAAGCGGGTCCAGGCGCTCGGCCGCGCCAAGAACCACATGCTCGTCCTGCCCGACGCCGACCTGGACCTCGCCGCCGACGCGGCCGTGAACGCCGGGTTCGGCTCGGCGGGCGAGCGCTGCATGGCCGTCTCGGTCCTGCTCGCCGTCGACTCGATCGCCGACGCGCTCGTGGACAAGATCGCCGAGCGCATGGCCGGCCTCCGCATCGGTGACGGGACCCGCGGATGCGACATGGGACCGCTCATCACGCGCGAGCACCGCGACAAGGTCGCGGCGTATCTCGACGTCGCCGCATCCGACGGCGCGCGGATCGTGGTCGACGGGCGGGGCGTCGTTCCCGACGGCGACGCCGACGGCTTCTGGCTCGGACCCTCGCTCGTCGACAGGGTGCCGACGTCCTCAGCGGTCTACACCGACGAGATCTTCGGCCCCGTGCTGTCGGTCGTCCGCGTCAGCGGCTATGAGGAGGGCGTCGCGGTCATCGAGGCGGGCCCCTACGGCAACGGCACGGCGATCTTCACGAACGACGGCGGCGCCGCTCGGCGCTTCCAGCGCGAGGTGCGCGTCGGGATGGTGGGCGTCAACGTGCCGATCCCGGTCCCGGTCGCCTATCACTCCTTCGGCGGCTGGAAGGCGTCGCTGTTCGGCGACACCAAGGCGTACGGCCCGCAGGGCTTCGCGTTCTACACGCAGGAGAAGGCCGTCACCTCGCGGTGGCTCGACCCGTCCCACGGCGGCATCAACCTCGGATTCCCGCAGCATGACTGACACGGGCGGCCCGGACCCCGCCGCTGCGTCGGTAGGGTGACGGCATGATCTCGATTCCCCCGGTCACACTGAACGACGGCACCGCCTTCCCGCAGCTCGGGCTCGGCACCTACAACCTGCGCGGCGAGGACGGCGTCGCCGCCATGGTCGCCGCCATCGAGGGCGGCTACCGGCTGCTCGATTCGGCCGTCAACTACGAGAACGAGTCCGAGGTCGGCGAGGCGGTGCGCGCCAGCGGCATCCGCGACGAACTCCTCGTCACGACGAAGGTCCCCGGGCGCGATCACGGCTACGACGAGACGATCGCGAGCGCCCGAGGCTCGCTCGAGCGCCTCGGCCTCGAGCGGATCGACCTCTACCTGATCCACTGGCCGAATCCGAGTGTCGACCGCTACGTCGACACGTTCCGCGCCATGGTCGACCTGCAGAAGGACGGGCTCGTCGGATCGGTCGGGGTCTCCAACTTCACCGAGCCGATGCTCGCCCGCGTCATCGACGAGACGGGCGTCGTCCCGGCGGTCAACCAGGTCGAGCTCCACCCCTACTTCCCGCAGGCGGCGCTTCGCGCGTTCCACACCTCGCAGGGCATCCGGACCGAGAGCTGGAGCCCGCTCGCGCGGCGCAGCGAGCTGCTCGCCGAGCCGGTCCTCGCCGACATCGCCGGCGCGCACGGCGTGACTCCGACCCAGGTGGTGCTGCGCTGGCACGTCCAGCTGAGCAGCACGCCGATCCCGAAGTCCGCGGACCCGGCGCGTCAGCGGGAGAACGCCGATGTGTTCGGCTTCACCCTCGCCGACGACGAGGTCGCGGCACTGTCCGCCCTCGAGCGCGGCCGACTCTGGGACGGCGACCCCGACACCCACGAGGAGATGTAGGGTGCCTCCGGCTCGCCGACCGGGAGGGTGAGCCCGACCGGCCGAGGATTCGCCGACCGCGCCGCGCGGGATCAGTGCGGAGCGTGGTACTCGGCCTCGCCGGCCTTCCAGTACCCCTTCACGACGGTCTGCTCGGCGGGGAGCTCCCAGCGGTCCAGCAGCAGGGCCCGGCCGTGCCTGACGATGGCCTGCTCCGCCGCGATGAAGCCGAAGACCGATCCGTCCGGACGGTCCTCCGGTCCGAGCGCGCTCAGGGCGGAGGCGAGTGCGGTCCCGGGGAGCGCACCGCCTCGGTGCACCGGTGTGACGGCGACCCCCGGAGGCGCGTCGACGGGCAGCTCGTGCGCGGCATCCGCCACCTCCACGAGGATGCGCCCGACGGCATCGGGATCCATGAGCGCCGCGAAACGCCGCATGGCGGGAACGGCGGTCTCGTCGCCGGCGAGGAACCAGGCGTCGGGCCGGCCGTCCACGATCATCGAACCGCGCGGTCCGCCGACCGCGATCGTCGAGCCGAGCGCGGCCGTCGCGGCCCACGGCGCGGCGATGCCGGAGTCGCCGTGGACGGCGAACTCCACGTCCAGCCACCCCGCGTCACCGTCCCACGCGAGCGGCGTGTACTCGCGGTTGGGGGCCGACCGAAGCTCGGTCCGGCCCTCGGGCAGGGTGTCGGGGAAGAACAGTCGCATGTGGTCGTCGCTGCCCGCGGAGTCGAAGCCGATCAGGTCCTCGCCGGTGAGGCGGATGCGGACATACGTGGACGTCTCCCACGTGCGGGCCGCAAGGCTCGCGGTGCGGAACCGCAGCTCGTGCGGTCGGCGCTCCAGCCGAAAGGAGGGGGACGACTTGACGATGCTCATATAGGTAAGGCTACCCTCATCTCGTCGGCACTCGTCCGGCATCCCACCTTTCCGACAGACAGCCGGCGTGCTGATACGCGCTCGGGCATCTGAGCTGAGGAGCATCCATGCCCACCTTCCGTCCCCTCTCCGCCGCCGTGGTCACGGCGGGCGCCGCCCTCGTCCTCGCGGGCTGCTCGACCGACACCGCTCCCGAACCGGCCGCGCAGGAGTCGAGCACCGTCACCGTCACCGACAACCACGGCGAGCAGACCGTCACCACACCGCCCGCCCGTGTGGTCGCGACGGACAACCGCACCATCACGATGCTCGATGACTGGGGCATCGACATCGTCGCCGCACCGCTGGACATCTTCCCCGACGGACTGTCGTACAAGGAGGACGGCTCCGACGTCATCAACCTCGGCAACCACGGCGAACCGGATCTCGAGGCCGTGGTCGCCGGCGACCCCGACCTGATCGTCAACGGTCAGCGCTTCTCGAGCTACTACGCCGATTTCCAGACGCTCGTCCCGGATGCCGCGATCGTCGAGCTCGACCCGCGCGAGGGCGAGCCCTTCGACGAGGAGCTCAAGCGTCAGGTGACCGTGCTCGGTGAGATCTTCGGCAAGGAGGACGAGGCCGCGCAGCTGGTCGCGGACTTCGAGGCGTCCATCGAGCGCGTCACGGCCGCCTATGACGACTCGCAGACCGTGATGGGCGTGATCACCTCGGGCGGCGAGATCAACTACGCCGCACCCACCACCGGCCGCACCCTCGGTCCCGTGTACGACATCCTGGGTCTCACCCCCGCCCTCGCGTCGGACGGGTCGACCGATCACCAGGGCGACGACATCTCCGTCGAGGCGGTCGCCTCCTCGAACCCCGATTGGATCCTGGTGATGGACCGCGACGCCGGCGTCAGTGCGAACACCGACGAGGCCTACACCCCCGCCAACGATCTCATCGGCGACTCCGAGGCCCTGCAGAACGTCACCGCGGTGACCGAGGGGAACGTCGTCTACATGCCGCAGGAGACCTACCTCGACGAGGGCATCCAGACCTACACCACGTTCTTCAACGACCTGGCCGACGCGCTCGAGAGCTGATGACCACGCTCGTTCAGGCGCCCGCCGGGAGCCGACGCTCCCGCGGGCGCCTGTTCACCTGGCCGCTGCTCGTCGGCCTCCTCGTGGTCGGGGGGCTCGTCTCCGTGTCGCTCTTCGTCGGCGTGTACGACGTGCTCGGCCGGCCCGACGGGGGCGAGATGTTCGCCATCACCCGCATCCCGCGGACGGTCGGACTCGTCCTCGCCGGGGCCGCCCTGGCCATGTGCGGCCTCGTCATGCAGCTGCTGACCCAGAACCGATTCGTCGAGCCGACGACCACCGGAACGACGGAATGGGCGGGCCTCGGGCTGCTGCTCGTGATGCTGCTGTTCCCCGAGGCGCCGCTGATGGCGCGGATGGTCGGCGCCGTGGTCATGGCCTTCGTCGGAACGATGCTCTTCTTCCTCTTCCTGCGCCGGGTGATGCTGACCTCATCGGTCATCGTTCCGATCGTGGGCCTCATGCTGGGGGCGGTCGTCGGGGCGGTTTCGACCTTTATCGCGCTGTCGACGAACATGCTGCAGTCGATGGCGATCTGGTTCACCGGATCCTTCACGTCCGT
Organism: Microbacterium pasadenense; assembly: GCF_047246565.1. Lineage (NCBI taxonomy): Bacteria > Bacillati > Actinomycetota > Actinomycetes > Micrococcales > Microbacteriaceae > Microbacterium > Microbacterium pasadenense. The sequence goes on from NZ_JBFOKN010000001.1 coordinate 862,948, forward strand.
GCTCCGGGGCCAGTACGAGCCGTTGTGGATCGTCCTCATCGTCGTGGCGGCGGTGTTCGTCGCCGCAGACCGGTTCACGATCGCCGGGCTCGGCCAGGACGTGGCCACCAACGTCGGTGTCGACTATTCGAGGGTGGTGCTCATCGGCACGGTGCTCATCGCCCTCGCCGCCGGCGTCGTGACGGTGGTCGTGGGAAACCTCCCCTTCCTCGGGCTCATCGTGCCGAACGTCGTGTCCCTCATCCGCGGCGACGACCTGCGCTCGAACCTCCCGTGGGTCGCGCTCGGCGGCATCGCGCTGGTCACGGCCTGCGACATCCTCGCCCGCGTCGTGAACGCCCCCTTCGAGGTGCCGGTCTCCCTGATCCTCGCGATGATCGGCGCGGTCGTCTTCATCGCCCTCCTCCTGCGGCAGCGTCGTCGTGGCTGAGCGCACCGCGGCGACGGCGTCACTGTCGGGCCCGTTCGCGACCGAGCAGCGTGCCCGCCGGTACGCCGTGACGATGGGCGTGCTGCTGGCCCTCGCCGCCGTCTTCGCCGTCGGCATCCTCGTCTGGGACAACCCCGCACCGGCCGGCAGCGACGGGTTCTGGCGCATCGCCCAGCTGCGGGTCACGAGTCTGATCGTGATCGTCGTGGTCGCCGTCTGCCAGGGGCTCGCCACGATCTCGTTCCAGACCGTGACGGGGAACCGCATCGTCACGCCCTCGCTGATGGGCTTCGAGTCCCTGTACACCGCCATCTCGACGTCGGCCATCTTCTTCTTCGGCGCCGCCGGAGCGCGGATGGTGCAGGGCGTCGGCCCGTATCTCCTCCAGATCGTCGTGATGCTGGTCTTCTCGGGAGCGCTCTACGGGTGGCTGCTGTCGGGGCGCTACGCCAACGTCCAGATCATGCTGCTCGTCGGGATCATCCTCGGGGGCGCGCTCGCCGCGTTCTCGACCTTCCTGCAGCGGATGCTGACCCCCACCGAGTTCGACCTGCTCACGGCGCGCCTCATCGGCAGTGTCGCGAACGCCGACGCGAGCTACCTGCCCATCGCGGTCCCGCTCGTGGTGCTCGCCGCGGCGGCGCTGTGGTGGGGTGGCGGCCGGCTGGACCTGCTCGGCCTCGGGCGTGACGTCGCGCTGAGTCTCGGGGCGTCCCACCGTCGCGATTCCATCCTGACCCTCCTGATGGTGTCGATCCTGATGGCGGTGTCGACCTCGCTCATCGGGCCCATGACCTTCCTGGGCTTCCTCGTCGCGATGCTGACCTACCAGCTCGCCGACACCTATGACCACCGCCGGATGTTCGCGATGGCGGCACTCGTCGGCTTCGTCGTCCTCGGCGGCGCGTACGTCGTCCTCAAGCACGTGTTCTACGCCGCCGGGTCGGTCGGCATCATCGTCGAGATCGTCGGCGGCACGTTCTTCCTCGTCCACCTCCTCCGAAAGGGCCGCCTGTGATCTCGCTCAGCTCCGTCGAGAAGCGGTACAGCACCGAGGTCGCCATCGGCCCGGTGACCCTCGATCTGCCAGCGGGTGGCATCACCGCGCTCATCGGCCCGAACGGCGCGGGCAAGTCCACGCTGCTGACGATGATCGGCCGGCTGCTGGCCGCCGATGCCGGGACCATCTCCGTCGGCGGTCACGACGTGGGCGCGACGAGATCCCGCGACCTGGCGAAGGTCGTCGCGATCCTCCGCCAGGAGAACCACTTCGTCACCCGGCTCACCGTGCGGCAGCTCGTCGGCTTCGGTCGCTACCCCCACTCGCAGGGCCGCCTCACGGTCGCCGATGAGGCGGTGATCGACCGGTCGATCGACTTCCTCGGGCTCGGCGGGCTCGAGGGCCGGTATCTCGATCAGCTGTCCGGCGGTCAGCGCCAGCGTGCGTACGTCGCCATGGTGCTCGCGCAGGACACCGAGTACGTCCTCCTCGACGAGCCGCTCAACAACCTCGACATCCAGCACGCCGTCCACATGATGCGCCACCTTCGCCGGGCGGCGGTCGAGCTCGGCCGCACGATCGTCGTGGTCCTCCACGACATCAACTTCGCCGGGCATTACGCAGATCGGGTGTGCGCCATGAAGGACGGGCGCGTGGCGGCCTTCGGCACACCGGACGAGATCGTGCGAGCCGAGGTGCTGTCGGAGATCTTCGACACGGATGTCGACGTGGTCGACGGCCCGCGGGGCCGTCTCGCCGTCTACTACTGAGTCGCTCAGGCGGGCGAATAGCCGATCATCCAGTCGACGCCGAACCGATCCGTGAACATCCCGAAGGTGCCGCCCCAGGGCGGTGTCTCGTACGGCATCCTCACCTCGCCGCCGGCCGAGAGCCCGTCCCACAGGGCCTGAAGACGTGCCTCGTCGTCGCCGCTGATCGAGACCGAGAAGCCGGCGGGCGGCGCGGAGGGCATGCTGCTCGGAGTATCGGAGGCCATGAGGACCAGACCGTCGTCGGTGGTGATCTGACCGTGCATGATGAGGTGCTCGTCGCCCTCGGGAGCCATGTCCGGGAAGGCTCCGAACTCATCCAGCGACAGATCTCCGCCGAGCACCGAGTGGTAAAACCCGAGGGCGTCGCGCGCCGTGTCTCGGAACGTCAGGTACGGGTTGAGGGTGAGCGGCATCAGCGGTGTCCCTTCGCGTCGCGCAGCGGGCTCCCGCTGCCCGACCAGTGTCGCGGCGCCCTGCGGCCCCCGCAAGAGGACGCCGCTACAGCTGCGCGCCGTCGTCGTCGCGGTCGTAGATGCCCTGATTGCGGCCGCGGCGGGACTCGTAGGCGATGAGCCAGCCGATGGACACGGCCGCGGCGAGGACGAGGCCGAGCCAGATGTTGTCCATCACGAGGCCGAACAGGATGCCGGCGGCGAAGACGAGCACCGCCCCGAGCGCCCAAAAGGTGTGTCCTCGTTCCCATCGCCGCGTCGCCATGCTCCCACCCTAGGACGCGGCGGCCATCCGGATGAGCGTGGCGGAGGTGAAGCTCTCGCATCCTCGGCAACGTGGCGACGCCGGTCGTCGTCGCGCACGGCGAGCACGGCGGGGCCGCCGTCACCGGCGGCGGTGGTCCTCGGGGTGCAGCCGCGGCCCGCGGCGGGGCTCCTGCACGCCGCTCGCGCCGATGAGCCGGATGACCCGCTGCCGATGTCCGCGCCAGGGCTCTAGGAGCTCGGCCATGCCGTCGTCGTCGACTCGGGAGCCGGTCAGCGCATAGCCCACCTGGTGGGCGACGTGGTAGTCGCCGAAGCTGACGGCATCCGGGTCGCCGAAAGCCCGGATCCGCGTCTCGGCGCTGGTCCACACGCCGATGCCGGGAAGGCTCGTGAGGATCCTCTCGCGGTCCTCGCCGGTCGTGGCGGCGGTGACGGCGCGCTCGATCGACGTGCGTCGCTGCGCGGCCGCGACGACCGTCCGCGACTGCGGGGGCTCGAGTCCGGCTCGGTGCCAGTCCCAGCTTGGGATGCGGTGCCAGTCGGCGGGCGGCGCGAACAGCGGGATCGGCGTGGGCCCCGGGGCGCGTTCGCCGAAACGCGAGACGATCCAGCGCCATGCGCCGAACGCCTGCAGCCCGGTGACCTTCTGCTCGAAGATGGCGCTGGCCAGCGCGTCGAAGACGAGGTCCGTCGCGCCGATCCGCAGGTCGGGGCGACGTCGGTGCGTGTCGGCGATGAGCGGATGCCGGGACGCGTCGAACCCCTCGAGGTCGTCGTCGGCGCCGCACAGCCGCGGCAGCTGATCGAGGGTCCAGGCGGCCCCCGGTCCCCAGGCGGCGGCGCGGACGGTCCGCAGCCCCGGCCGGATGGCGATCGTCGCGACGCCCTCGGGGGTCCGTGTGGCCCGCCAGACCACGCCGTCGATCGTGCGCTGCGTCGGGTCGTGCGCACCGCGCTGCTGGTATCGGATCGCGCCCATCGTGTCGGCGGGCGCGCCGGGCCGGTACTCGGCCTCGAGGGGTCGCAGCGATGGCGCCGCCGCGGCGCGCGGCATCCGTTCGCGCACTCCCGAGGTCATGGCGCCCACCCTACGTCGGGGCGCTGACAGTGGGCCTCAGAACCGGTCGGGCGAGGGCGTGCCGGCGCCGTAGCGGATCACGACGTCGGCGTGCCGGTCGAAGCGGTAGCCGACGCCGCGGACGGTGCGGACGATGTCCTCGTACCGGCCGAGCTTCGAGCGCAGGCGGCGCACGTGGACGTCGATGGTCCGTTCGCCGGGTGCCTCGTCGCCGTCGGTGTGGCTCCACAGCGACGACACCAGCTCGGTGCGCTCGATGGTCCGGCCCTCTCGCAGGACCAGGTACTGCAGCAGCTCGAACTCCTTGAAGGTGAGCGCCGCGGTCTCGCCGTCGATGTGCACGCGACGGCGCGAGATGTCGATCGTGACGCCGCCGGGGACGTGCTCGACGATCGGCTCCTCGGGCTTGGTGCGGGCGACGGCGGCGGGTTCGTGCAGCGCGAGGCGGACGACGTCGACGTCACGGCCGCCGGCGCCGGCGGGGGCGAGCGCCACGGTGGCGTGCGTCTCGGCGGAGGGCGCGAGCTCGGCCAGCGTGCGGCGGAGCGCGTCGACGAGCACCGACAGGCTCACGCCGTCGGCGGCGGCCTTCGCCTCGTCGATGCCGACGTAGAGGGCGAACCCGCGCGGGGCGGTGCCGGCGGGAAGGGCCGGGGTCGTCGGGGCGGCCGCGGCGGGCACGATGTCCTCGACGGCGCGGAGGTGACGGGGGGCGGCGGCGCGGGTGAGGAGAGCAGAGGTCGACATGGTGATGTCCTTCGAAGGGGGGATCCGAGCGACGGGCCGGATCCGAGGTGTTGCGCGGTGGCCTTCCGAGAGGCCGTTGTGCGAGGGCGCCGGCGTCCGCGTTGTGGGCGGACCTACCGGAGCCTCGGGGGTCGTGGCGACGCCGTGTTCAGAAACGGCGGCGCGACCCAGCGGGGATCACCGTGTCAGCGGCACATTCGGCAACACATGACAGCACGCTGCGGCATCATGATGCCGGCAGTTCCGTTCGCCTCCTGGGCGGACAGAGTGCGTGCGATGTCAGTCATGTGCCTGATTATGACGAAGCGTGTCGGAAGGTGTCAAATCGCCTGGATGCCGGGTCGCTCACGTGACGGAATGTGACACATTGCTCAGTCCGGTGCCGATGTCGCCCGCCGGGCGTAGCGTGAAGGCATGAGCGAACTCCTGTTCACCGACGAGAAGGATGCCTCCCGCTACACCCTTCACCGGGGTGACGACCTCGTGAGCGTCCTGGACTACCGGGACGACGGCCGGTCGGTCGCGCTGACGCGGGCGTACACGATCCCCACGTTCCGGGGGTCGGGCTTCGCGGGAGAGCTCGTCGCACGCGCCGTCGCCGACCTCGAGTCGCGCGGTGACCGCACCGTCATCCCGGTGTGCTGGTACGTGGCCGACTGGTTCGGCGAGCACCCCGAGCATTCCGACCTCCTGCACGCGCGCCGCGCGAGCTGACGAACACCCATCGAGAGGAGCGGCCATGGACCGCAGCGCATCAGCAGACGACCTTCCCGAGGGCCTGGTCGAGCCCGCCCCCGCGGCGACGAGCAACGAGGCGAAGGAAGCCGCCGACGAGGCCGATCGCGGCCACTCCGGCGAACCGGCCGCGCTGTCCCCGGACGGCACGCCGGACGGGGCATCCGACGCCTTCGTCGAGAGCGCCGAGATCCAGCAGGGCCTCGACCCCGATCTCGTGACCGACGAGCAGGCCGACGAGCAGGCGGACGAGCGCTGAGCCGCTGAGTCGCTGAGCCGATCTCGGCCGGCGATCTCAGCCGGTGACGAGCCGCACGATCTCACGGGCGGCGGGTGTCGCGTCGTCGATCAGCGTCTCGTGGCCATGACCGGGAACCGTGGAGCGGCGGGCATCCGGCAGCAGCGACGCCACCTCGTCGCACCATCGACGAGGCGAGACGCGGTCCTTGCCGCCGCGGATGACGAGGGCGGGCACACGCACGTCCGGATAGACGCGCTCCGGCCGATGGCTGAACGCCGACCGGACCTTGCCTCGCAGGTTCGGTCCGGCGCGCAGGTATTCGCGGGCGCCGAGCCAGATGACCTTGGGACTCTCGCCGACGACGTCAGCCGCCAGCCGCAGGAACTGCGTGAGCGGATGCCGTGCGCGCCGATCGACGGTCGGCGCGACGAGCACGACGTGCGAGGCGAGCTCGGGATGTCGGACGGCGATCTCGACCACCACCTGCGTCCCCATCGAATGGCCGACGAGGACGACCGGCCCGCGGTCCGTCCGACGCAGATAGGCGGCGACGATGTCGGCCATCCGCTCGATCGTCGGCGTCCGCGCCGGCTCCGGCGCTTCGCCGTATCCGGGCAGGTCGATCGCGATGCAGAAGCCGTGAGGCGCGAGCCGGGACACCAGGTCGCCGAAGACGCGGCGCCCCATGCCGATGCCGTGCACGAGGAGGAACGTCACGCGCGCCGCCGGGTCGCCGGCGGACTCGGCCACGATCTGCGCCCCATCGACGGTGAACCGCTCGTGGACGGTGTCGGCGGGCAGATCGGTCACCCCCCGAGCGTATTGCCCTGTCCGGCGGCGCCGTGTCGGCGTAGCCTGACCGCCATGTGCCGCAACATCGTGCCGCTCCACAACTTCGAGCCGCCCGCGACGGATACCGAGTGTCACGACGCCGCGCTCCAGTTCGTCCGCAAGATCACCGGGACGACGAAGCCGTCGAAGGCGAACCAGGAGGTCTTCGATCGGGCGGTCGCCGAGATCGCGCACGCGACCAGGCATCTGCTCGACGACCTCGTGACCGCCGCGCCGCCCAAGGACCGGGCGGCGGAGGCGGCCAAGCGCCAGGAGCGCTCGGCGGACCGGTACGAGGCGCTGCGCCGGTTCCAGGACGAGAGACGCGCCGCGCGCGCCGTGTCCTGACCTTGCCCGGAGGCCCCCCGCCGCCCGACCGGGCCCGGGAGGCGACTAATCTGGGACGGCCATGACAGCACCTTCCACCGCCAGCATCCCCCTGACCACCGCTCACCGCTGGCGTGCGTTCTGGGTCTCGGTCTCCGTCGCCGCATTCACGATCCTCGACCTCAGCAAGATCAACGTCGGGCTGCCCTCCCTCGAGGCCTCGCTCGGCGCCTCGTCGACGCAGCTGCAGCTCGTGGTCTCGGGCTACATCCTCGCGTTCGGCCTCGCACTCGTGCCGTTCGGCCGCCTCGGCGACCAGCGCTCGCGCAAGACGCTCATGATCGTCGGGCTCAGCCTGTTCACGGTCGCGAGCACCCTCTGCGCGCTGGCCCCGACGATCGAGGTGCTGCTCGCGGCGCGCCTGCTGCAGGGGCTCGCGGCGGGCATCCAGATGCCGCAGGTGATGGGCACCATCCAGCAGCTGTTCGTGGGCAAGGAGCGCGGCCGCGCATTCGGTCTGTTCGGCGCCACGATCGGCATCGCGACGGCCTTCGGCCCCACACTCGGCGGACTGATGGTCGCCGCCGGCGGCGACACGGAGGGGTGGCGCTGGATCTTCTGGTTCAACGTGCCGCTGTGCCTGCTCGTCCTCGCCGGAGTGATCGTGCTGCTGCCGCAGACGCGGATGCCGTCGCGCGATCGGCTGCAGCTCGACCCGGTCGGCGTCGTGATCTTCGCGATCACGATCATCGCCCTGATGTGGCCGTTCCTGTTCACGACCGGCTCGTCCGAGGACGATCCGAACCGCTGGTGGGTGCTGGCGGTGTTCGGCCTCTTCGCGGTCGCGTTCTTCTGGTGGGAGCGGCGCTACGCGGCATCCGGCAAGCAGCCGCTCATCCCTTTCGGGATGTTCCGCATCACGTCGTTCCGCAACGGGACGCTGGTGATCATCGCCTACTTCACGGCCATCCCGCCGATGTTCCTGCTGACGACGCTGTTCCTGCAGGTCGGCGTCGGCATCTCGCCGGTGTTCGCCGGGATGGTCTCCATCGGGTTCGCCGTCGCGAGCGCGGTGGCGTCGTACTACGGCGGCGTGCTCGTCGCGCGGATCGGGCGCCAGCTCGTCACGATCGGCCTCGCCGTGGTCCTCGTCAGTGTCGTCGCACTCGCGATCGTCGCGTACACGCTGCCTCCCGAGGTCGTGGCCTACGGCATGGCCGGCGCGCTCCTGGTCGCCGGCATCGGCGGCGGATTCGTCGTCGCGCCGAACCAGACCATCACGCTGTCCGAGATCCCGGTGCGCGACGGCGGCCTCGCCGGCTCCGTGGGACAGCTCGGCCAGCGGGTCGGCACGTCGGTGGGAACCGCGATCGGACTCTCGCTCTTCTACGCGACGATCTTCCGCGAGACCGACACGGGTCTGTCCTCGCTGGCGATCTACCACGACGCGTACGCGCTGGGCATGGCCGCGGTCGCCGGGTTCGTCGCGCTCGCGCTGCTGTTCGCCGTCACCGACCTCGTCTCGACGCGCCGCCGCGAGCGGACCTGACCTCCCGCCCGCACGCCTCGCGGACGATGTCCGAGGTCGCACCTACCGTGACACCATGCGAATCCTGCACACCTCCGACTGGCACATCGGGCGGACCTTTCACGGTCACTCCACGCTCGATGCGCTCCGCGGCGTGCTCGAGGAGCTGACCTCGCAGGTGCGGACCCACGGCGTCGACGTCGTGATCGTCGCCGGCGACGTCTTCGACTCGGCGACGCCCGCGGCCGGCTGCTACACCCTCCTCTCCGACACGCTGCGCGGCCTGGCCGACGCCGGGGCGACCGTGATCGTCACCAGCGGCAACCACGACTCGGCCGCACGCCTCGGGTTCCAGGCCGGACTGCTGCGCGACGGCATCCACGTCCTCACCGATCCGGACGCCGTCGGCACGCCGCTCACGGTGTCCGACGCCGACGGCCCGGTGCACTTCTACGGCATCCCCTACCTCGAGCCGGCGCTCCTGCGCCATCGGGACGACGGCTGGGCGAACGCCCGGACCCAGGCCGCCGTCCTCGGCCACGCGATGGACCGCATCCGCACCGACCTCGCCGTGCGCGGCGGCCGGTCCGTCGCAATCGCCCACTGCTTCGCCGCCGGCGTCGAGCCCACGCCCTCCCTCGAGCGCGACATCCAGCAGGGCGGGCTCGACATCGTGCCGCTGTCCACCTTCGACGGCGTGGACTACATGGCACTCGGCCACATCCACGGGCGCCAGCAGCTCTCGACGCACGTGCGCTACGCCGGAGCGCCGCTGCACTACAGCTTCGGCGAGGGGGACAAGCCGCGCGGCTCCTGGCTCGTCGACCTCGACGAGACGGGGCTGAGGTCGGTCGAATGGCTCGCGCTCCCGGTTCCCCGGCGACTCGTCACCCTGCGGGGTCCGCTCGCGCAGATCCTGACGGATGCCGCGCACGCGGAACACGCCGAGGCGTGGGTGTGCGTCGAGTACACCGACGATCTGCCCGAGCCCGACCCGCTGCGCCGACTGCAGGCGCGATTCCCGTTCTGCGCGCGCGTCGTGCACGCTCCGGCTGCGGCGCGCGCGCGTGACACGCTGACGTACGTCGACCGCGTCCGGGCGGCGCGATCGGACCGCGAGCTCGTCGACGCGTTCCTCACGCACGTGCGCGACGGGCAGGGCGCGTCCGACCGCGAGGCCGGCGTCCTCGACGACGTGCTCGCCGATCGGGTTCGCGAAAAGGCCGTCGCATGAAGCTCCACCGGTTGGAGCTGACCGGGTTCGGACCGTTCCGCGAGCGGCAGGTCATCGACTTCGACGCCTTCGACGGCGACGGACTGTTCCTCATCTCTGGCCGCACCGGGGCGGGCAAGTCCAGCATCCTCGACGGGGTCAGCTTCGCGCTCTACGGGTCGGTTCCCCGCTACGAGGGTGGCGACCGTCGTCTGCGCAGCGACCACAGCTCGCTGGCGGACGCCACCGAGGTCCGGCTGGAGTTCACCGTGGGCGCCACGCGGTGGCGCATCTCCCGCGCTCCCGAGTACGAGCGTCCCGCCAAGCGGGGCGGCGGGGTCACGCTCGAACCTGCCCGCGCCGAACTCGAGGAACTCGTCGACGGCATCTGGATCGGTCGCGCCGCCAAGCAGCGCGAGGTCGGGCAGCTGCTCGACGAGGTGCTCGGCCTCAGCGCGCAGCAGTTCCAGCAGGTGATCCTGCTGGCGCAGAACAAGTTCTCCCGGTTCCTCCTGGCGGGCAACGCCGAGCGGCAGCAGCTGCTCCGCACCCTTTTCGGGACACGGCGCTTCGAACAGTACAAAGAAACGCTCGAGCAGCGGCGCCGCGATGCCCAGAAGCAGGTCGACGAGGGCGGCGCCGAGGTGCGGACCCTCCTGGATGTGGCCGAGCGCGATGTCCGGACGCACGGGCTGATGGGCGATGAGCAGGCGCTCGAGCCGGATCTCCCCGGCCGTCGAGCGGCACTCGAGCGGGCGATCGCCCGCGCCGACTACCGGGTGGAGGTAAGGGCGAACGAGCGCACCGCGGCAGAGGGAACCGCCGTCGTCGCCGGAGCGCGGCACCGCGAGCTCACCGCCCGGGCCCAGCGTCTCGCCGACCTCGCCGCGGCCCGCGCCGACCTCGCCGCGCGGGAGGGCGAGGCTCCGGCGATCGCCGAGAGCCGGGAGCGCCTTGCTCGCGCCGCCGCCGCCGAGGCGATGCGTGCGTCCGTCGATGCGGCCGAGCGCGCGGCGGCGGCGTTCGCCGAGGTGGATGCCGCCCGGGTCGACGCGGAGGAGCGCTGGATCCAGGCCGGTGGCGACAGCGCCGACGAGCTGGCAGACGTCGTGCAGGCGCTGACGGGTGCTATCGCACGGGCCGAGGACGCCGTCGATGCCGAACGGCGCCTGGCGGATCTCGACACGGAACGGCGGGAACGCGGCGACGAGATCGCGGCACTCGAGGCCGCGCTCGCGGATCTGGGGGCGCAGCTCGCGGCGGTACCGCCCGAGCGCGCCGCTGTCCAGGACGACCTCACCGGCGCGCGCACCGCCGCGGCGCGGCTGGACGACCTGACGGCGACGCGCGCCCAGCTCGCCTCGCAGCTGGGCGCGGCGCGCACCGTGGCGCGGCTCGAGGAGCGAAAGGACGCCGCGGCCGCCCGCTACCTCGTGGCGACGGAGGCGTCGACCGCGGCGAGTGCCGCCGTGAGCGACCTGCTCCGCCGGCGGCTGCGCGGCTACGCCGGTGAGCTCGCTGCCGCACTCTCGCCGGGTGAGGCCTGCGCGGTGTGCGGATCGGTCGAGCATCCGTCGCCGGCGTCGCCCGACGTCGACGCCGTCACCGACGACGACCTCGCGTCCGCCGAGGCTGCACGCGACGCCGCGGCCGGCGCGGAGCGCGCCGCCGGCACCGCCGCCGCCGCCGCCCGCGAGGCCCTGGCCGTCGCGGTCACCGGGTCCGGCGGTCGCGAGGTGGAGGCGCTTTCCGTCGACCTCGCCGCCGTCGAGACGGAACTGGTCACGGCGACCGCCGCGGACGGCCGTGTCGATGCGCTCATCCGCCGGCTCGATGGGCTCGCGGAGCTCGAGGCGGCGGGTCGTCGCGAGCAGACGGAGCTCGCCGCCCGCCTCGCCGCAGCGCGCGAAGAGCATGCCGCCGGCGAGGCGACCCGCGCGGCGCTCACCCGCGACGTCGCCGGAGCGCGCGGCGAGCACGAGTCGGTCGCCGCCCGCCTCGAGTCGGACAGTCGCCGCCGTCGCCTCGCTCAGACTCTTCTCGACGCGCGGCAGGCCGCCGCCGACCGTGCGCGTGTCGTCGGCGAGGCGGATGCCGACCTCGCCGCGCGCATCGCCGCCTCCGACTTCGCCGACGTCGCCGAGGTCGTCGCCGCGCTGCTGCCCGCAGATGTCTGGAGCGCGCTCGAGGCCCGCGTGGCCGCGCACGCGGCAGCGCTCACCGCCGCTCGTGCGCGGACGCTCGAGCTCGAACTCGACACCGTCGATCTCGAGGTGGACGACGAGGCGGTCGCCGCCGCCGCGCAGGCCGCGATCGACGCCGAGGCGGCGCGCTCTGCGGCGATCGCCGCCGCGGCCGATGCGGCCCTCGTCGCGACGAGCCTGCACGACCTGCTCGCCCGGATCGACGCCGCCGCCGCCGAGATCGCGGCGAAGGCCGAGGAGGCCGCCGCGGTCACGCGCCTCGCCGACACCGTCGCGGGACGCGCGCCGAACACGATGAAGATGGACCTCGAGACCTTCGTCCTCGCCGCGGAGCTCGAGGAGATCGTCTCCTCGGCGAACCTCCGGCTCGCCGAGATGTCGTCCGGCCGGTACACGCTGCAGCACTCCGATGCCCGCCAGGCGCGCGGCGCCGCCTCGGGACTGTCCATCGAGGTCCTCGACGCGCACACCGGACGCTCCCGCTCACCGCAGTCCCTCTCGGGCGGTGAGACGTTCCTCGCCTCGCTCGCTCTCGCGCTCGGCCTCGCCGAAGTCGTCACGTCGCGGGCGGGCGGCATCCGTCTCGACACCCTCTTCATCGACGAGGGCTTCGGCTCACTCGATCCCGAGACGCTCGAGCTCGCGATGCGCACCCTCGATGAGCTGCGCGCCGGCGGCCGTGTGGTCGGCGTCATCAGTCATGTCGAGACGATGAAGGAGCAGATCCCGGCACAGCTCGTCGTCCAGGCGACGCCGGAGGGGCCGAGCGTCGTCCGACAGTCCGTCGCCTCGTAGGGTGGAGGTATGAACAAAGGCATGCTCTGGACCATCGTCGGCGTGGTCGTCGCCGTCGTGATCGCGTGGGTCGTCGTCGACGTCGTCCTCAAGCTGGCGCTGCTGTTCGCGAAGATCGTCCTCGTGGCCGTGGTCGCACTGATCGTCTTCTTCGTCCTGCGCAGGCTGTTCAGCCGCCGCGACGCCTGACCGCCGCACGCCTGACCGCCGGAACGGTTCAGACGCCGTAGAGCTCGGCGACCCGGTCGCGCAATTGAGCGCTGCACGCGGCCACCGCGTCGCGCCAGTCGGTGATGGCGTCGTCCTGGGCGTTGTCGGAGACCGCCTTCAGCACGCGGATCGGCACGCCGAACTGCTGCGCCACCCAGATGTAGGCGTACGTCTCCATGTCGACCAGGATGCCGCCGAGCGCGCGGATCGCCGCGACGGTGCCGGCATCGTCCACGAAGTGGTCACCGGTGGCGATCGTCGTCCCCGACCGGCCGGCGATCGTGACCAGGGGCGGCAGTGACACGTGCTGCCCGGCGATCCCGTCGACATCGGACACATCGTGCTGCAGCGCCGCGGTGACGTCATGGACGCCCACCGTCGTGGCATCCACCGCGCCCGCCGTCCCGACCACCAGGATCTCGTCGTAGTCGGCCGCATCGAGCTCGCGCGTCAGGGCGTAGGTCGCCTGGAGCTTGCCCGGGCCGGTGACGAGGCGGGTGAACCCCGGCAGCTCGGCGGGGAAGGCGACGAGCTCGGAATCAAGCGCTGCGACCAGGAGCTTCATGTCGCCATCATTTCATCCGGCCCGCACGGCTCCACCAGGGTCCGCAAACCGACAGGATGGAGGGGTGCGGGGTCCGCCCCGCCGAAAGGACTCCTCATGACTCTCGCATCGGTGAAGCTGGACTCGCCGCAAGGGATCGCCGCCCGCCTGGGCTGGGACCCGGCCACCACCGCCCACGACCGCCGGCGGTCGCTCGCGCGGGAGCTCGTCGCCGCCGGTCTCGGCTGTGAACCGGGCGAGGTCACCGTGGATCGCGAGGAACCGAGGGGGTTCGGCTACCACCGTCGCCTGATCGCCACGCGCGCGGGCAGGACGGTCCCGATGACGATCGCGACCGCGAGTCACCGCGCGGCGACGATCGTCGCGGTGTGCGATCCGGCGACGCGCATCGGGCTCGATCTGCGCGATCCGCAGCCGGACGCCCGTGAACTCGCCCTCATGCGCCGGCACAGTCACGTCCTCGACGGGGCGAACGTGCGAGACCTCCTCGACCACTGGACGCACGTGCAGGCCGTTCTCGAAGCGGACGGCCGCGGCACGCGCGTGCTGCCCGAGCGGGTCATGCTCGGCACGGGCCGGCGGACGGGCTGGGTGCCCGATCGCGACGCGGTCTACACGCTCACCGACGCGTCACGGGACGCGTGGATCGTCACGATCGCCACCGCGGAGCCGGGGGCCCGGCGCGGCCGTTAGCCCGCGTACTCGGGGAGCGCGGCGTCCAGCTCGGCGAGCCAGGCGTTCGCGTTGCCGTCCGACGGCGCCCGCCAGTCGCCACGCGGCGACAGCGAGCCGGCCGGGGAGACCTTGGGAGCGTTCGGCACCGCGCTGCGCTTGAACTGCGCGAAGCCGAAGTAGCGCTTGTGGAAGACCCGCAGCCACTGCACGATCGTCTCGCGGTCGAAGCCGTAGCGGTCCTCGGCGGGGAAGCCGGCCGGCCAGCTGCCGGCATCCGGATCCGCCCACGCCTGCTCCGCGAGGAACACGATCTTCGACGGACGGAGACCGTACCGGAGCACGTGGAAGAGCGCGAAGTCGTGCAGCGCGTACGGGCCGATGGAATCCTCCGTGGACTGCACCTTGCCGTCTTCGCCTGCCGGCACGAGCTCGGGGCTGATCTCGGTGTCCAGAACCGCCTGCAGGATCCGCTTCGCGTCGTCGTTCAGGGTCGTCCCGGACTCGTCGCTGTGGGCGATCACCCATCGGATGAGGTGCTGGATGAGCGTCTTCGGGACGCCGGCGTTGACGCCGTAGTGCGCCATGTGATCGCCGACACCGTACGTCGCCCAGCCGAGCGCCAGCTCGGACAGGTCGGAGGTGCCGATGACGATGCCGCCGCGCTGGTTGGCCAGCCGGAACAGGAAGTCGGTGCGGGCGCCGGCCTGCACGTTCTCGAAGGTGACGTCGTACACCGGCTCGCCGCTGGCGAACGGGTGGCCGATGCCCTTCAGGATCTCGCCGGCCATCGGCCGGATGTCGATTGTCTCGATGGTCACCCCGAGCGCCTCGGCGAGGGCGATCGCGTTCGACTTCGTGGCATCGCCGGTGGCGAAGCCCGGCATCGTGAACGCGAGGATGTCGCTCCGCGGGCGCTCCATGCGGTCCATCACGCGCGTGACGACGAGGAGCGCGTGCGTCGAGTCGAGTCCGCCCGACACGCCGATGACGGGCCGCGGGGAGCCGATGGCCCGCAGCCGCTGCTCGAGCCCGGACACCTGGATGTTGAACGCCTCGTAGCAGTCCAGGTCGAGCCGGGCCGGGTCGTCCGGCACGAAGGGGAAGCGGTCGAGCGGACGGCGCAGCCCGGTGACGGATGCCGGCACCCCCACCTCGAACGGGATCGTGCGGAAGTCGGAGTCGACGCTGCCGGTCTGGATGCCGACGCCGCGACGGTTGTCGTCGAACGTGCCCTGCCGGATGCGGTCCTGGCGCAGCCGGTCGAGGTCGATGTCGGCGACGGCCCGCCGGGGGCCGTCGGGGAAGCGCTCGGTCTCGGCGAGGAGCGTGCCGCCCTCGTAGATCATCGTCTGGCCGTCCCACGACACGTCGTTGGTGGACTCGCCCTGTCCGGCGGCGGCGTACACGTACGCGGCCGCGCAGCGGAAGGACTGCGACTGCGTGAGGATGCGGCGGTCCTCGGCGCGGGCGATCGTGATGGGGCTGCTGGAGAGGTTGACGAGGATCGTCGCCCCGGCCAGCGCGGCGTGCGAGGACGGCGGGACGGGGACCCAGTAGTCCT
The DNA here is from genome assembly GCF_047246565.1 of Microbacterium pasadenense. Lineage (NCBI taxonomy): Bacteria > Bacillati > Actinomycetota > Actinomycetes > Micrococcales > Microbacteriaceae > Microbacterium > Microbacterium pasadenense. The sequence goes on from NZ_JBFOKN010000001.1 coordinate 878,580, forward strand.
CGCACACCTCCGCGAACACTCGCAGGTCGGAGACGTCGGTCGCCTCGAAGATGAGGTCCGGACCGAACGGCGCGGAGAGCTCGCCGCGGTCGAACCACTGCCCACGGGTGTCGTCGCCGGGCGCGTACCAGCGGCGCTCGTAGAACTCGCGGTAGGTGGGGATGTAGGACTTCGGGGCGATGCCGAGCACCTCGCCGCGCTGGATGGCGACGGCGCAGTTGTAGAGCCGGTTCCCGTGCCGCAGCGGAGCCCCGATGAGCAGGAGGGTGGGCAGGTCGGCGGTCTCGGCGGCGATCCGCAGCAGCTGGGCCTCGACAGCGTCGAGGACCGCGTCCTGCATCACGAGGTCTTCGATCGAATAGCCCGACAGGCAGAGCTCCGGGAACACGGCGACCGCCACGCCGTCGTCGGCGCAGGCGCGCGCCGCGTCGAGGATCGTGTCGGCGTTGGCGGCGGGGTCGGCGATGCCGACGGGGACGGTGCACGCGGCGACGCGCGCGTACCCGTGACGGTAAGGGTTCTCGAAGGGCAGGTCCTCGCTCACCGCTTCAGTCTGTCAGGTGGGCTGCGGCCGTGCAGGGGCTTGTGGTTTCATGCGGGGATGCCTATGCCCGAGGGCGGCGACGCCTCTGCCGCACCGCCGTACTCGCTGCCGGCGGGGTGGCGGGCAGGGGAGCGGCACCGCGGCGCGTCGGCACACGCCGACCCGGTCATCGTCGCGGCGGCCGGCGCGGACACCGCTGGATCGCGCGCCCACCTGTTCCGCGAGCGGACGCCGCGGGTCTGGCTCGCCGCGTCGTCGACCGTTGCGGGCGCGGCGGCCGCGACCCTGTTCGGTGCCCCCTCGCTCCTCGTCCGCGACAGCGCCGGGTGGCTGCTGCTCTTCTTCCTCCCGGCGGCGCTCGCCGGCCTCCTGCTGCTGGTCACGGGCGTCCGGGCGTTCGTGTCGATCTGGCGTCGGCGCTCCTCCGCCCGCTCGCGCCTCGGTGTCATCCTCGACCCGCGCGGCATCACCTGGCACCATCGCGGTGGCACTGAGCGCGTCGCCTGGACGGACGTCCGCGCCGTCCGTCCGGCCGTCCACGCGACGACGGCGCACCGGAGCGAGGGACAGCCGTGGGTCCATCTGGACCTCGCGGCCCGGCCCGACCCGGTGACGCTGAATCTCGACACCCTCGCTGGCCCGCCGTGGCTCGTCTACACGGCGGTGCGGTACTGGGTCGACCACCCCGATGACCGTGCCGAGCTCGGAACCGCGTCCGCGGACCGCCGGATGGCGGCCTGGCGGCAGGCGATGCGCACCGGTGATGTCGTCGCCCCCGATTAGTGTCGAAACCGAGGGGGATCATGCGATACATCGAGGACGAAGCCCGGATCGTCTGGAGCGCGAGCGACCTGAAGGCCGCGGCCGAGTGCGAGTTCGCCTGGCTGCGGGCCATCGACGCGAAGCTCGGCCGCGTCGACGCGGTGGCCGACCCCGAGGACCTCACCCTCGAGCGCGCGGGACGCCTCGGCACCCAGCACGAGCTGCGCGTCCTCGACGCCTACCGCACGGCGCACCCGGGTCGCGTCGTCGAGATCGCCGAGACGCGGTCGACGGATGCCGCCGGCCTCGCGGCCGCGACGGAGGCCACCCTCCGGGCTCTCGCGGACGAGGACGTGCACGTCGTCTACCAGGCGGCGTTCGCGACCGACGAGTTCGTGGGTTTCGCGGACTTCCTCGTCCGCGGGAACGACGGTCGCTGGATCGTCCAGGACACGAAGCTCGCCCGGCATGCCCGGGTGACGGCGCTGATGCAGCTCGCGGCCTACGTCGACCAGCTCGACCGGCTCGGCGTTCCGCGGTCGGAGACCGTCGAACTCCTGCTCGGAGACGGCACCGTGTCGGAGCACGCCGTCCGCGACCTCATGCCGGTGTTCGCGCTCCGCCGCGACCGGCTGCGTGCGCTCATCGCCGACCGCGATGTCGCCGCAGGGTCGGGCGGAGCCGCGCTGGCGTGGGGCGACGACCGCGGAGCGCTCCGCATCGTCGCCTGCGGGCGCTGCGCGACATGCGACCTCGAGGTCGTCGCGAACCGCGATCTGCTCCTCGTCGCCGGCATGCGCCCCGTGCAGCGCGACCGGCTGCGCGCGGCCGGGATCACCACGATCGACGGGCTCGCGGCCGCTCGCGAGGCGCCGCCCCGCATGTCCTGGGACACGTTCACGGGCCTGCGCACGCAGGCGCGCCTCCAGCTCGACAGCCCCGCCGGCGGGGTCGACGATCCCGCGACCCCGGCCGCGGGGGCGGCGCCCGCGATCCCCACCTTCGATGTGGTGTTCCCGAAGGCGCTCGGCGCGCTGCCGCGGCCCGACCACGGCGATCTCTTCTTCGATTTCGAGGGCGACCCGCTCTACACCGAGGGCTCCGCGACGCAGTGGGGCATCGACTACCTGTTCGGGTGGGTCGACACCCGCGAGCAGTACTCGGCGCTGTGGGCGCACTCGTTCGCCGACGAGCGGACGGCTCTCGAGCAGTTCCTCGACCTGATCGCGGTGCACCGGTCCGCGCACCCCGGCATGCACATCTACCACTACGCGCCGTACGAGCCGACGCATCTGCTCGCCATGGCCGCCCGTCACGGCGTCCGCGAGGCGGATGTCGACCGGCTGCTCCGCGACGGCGTGTTCGTCGACCTGTATCCGATCGTCCGGCGCGCACTGAGGGTCGGCTCCCGCTCCTACTCGATCAAGAAGCTCGAGCCGCTCTACATGGGAGCGGACGTGCGCACGAGCGACGTGCAGCGCGGCGACGACTCGATCGTCCGCTACGTCGAGGCCCGGGCGCTCGAGGAGAGCGGCGACCGGGTCGGGGCGCGGGCCGTCCTCGACGACCTCGCCGACTACAACCGCTACGACTGCGTGTCGACGCGGCGCCTGCGCGACTGGCTCGTCGAGAGGGCGCGGGACGCGAACCTGCTGCCGTCCCGCGAGGTGGAGGCGGCCGAGGCGGGGTACGAGCCGTCCCCGCGCGCCGACGCGCTCTCGCGGCTCGCGGCCGCCGCGGCCGACGACACCGTCGCCGATGCCCTGCGGCTGGCCGCCGCCGCCATCGACTACTACCCCCGTGAGGCGAAGACCTTCTGGGCGACCCACTTCCTCCGCCTCCGCGAACCGGTCTCGGTGTGGGAGGACACCCGCGACGTCGTGGTCGTCGATCGCGATCGGTGCCGCGTGCTCACGGACTGGCACCGCCCCGAGGGCGGCCGTTCCGACAAGCGCATCGTCGTGATCCGCGGCGACGTCGCACCGGGCACCCGGATCACGGTCGGCCAGAACCCGTACGCGCTGTACGACCTGCCGGCGCCGTTCCCGGTCGAGACGAACCCGCGATGGATCTCCGCGGCGCGCACGGTCTCCGTCGTCGACGTGCGGGACGACGGCGTCGTGATCGAGGAGAACGCCTTCCAGGGGTTCACCTGGCAGGAGCTGCCGGCTGCCCTGACGCCGCCGGCGCCACCCCGTGCGGGCAGTCAGCAGGCCGCGATCGACGAGTGGGCGGACGCCGTCCTGGCTGCCGCACCGGCGCTTCCCGCGGATCCTGCGAGCGACCTGCTGCTGCGACGCGCTCCTCGGCTCACCGGCCGTGCGCGGCCGGGGGAGGGCCTCCCGCGCAGCGGCGACGACGTGGCCGACATCGCCGCAGCCCTCGCCGCCCTCGAGGACGGCTACCTCGCCGTGCAGGGTCCTCCCGGGACCGGCAAGACGTACGTCGGCTCGCATGTCGTCGCCCGGCTCGTGCGCGAGAAGGGGTTCCGCGTGGGTGTCGTCGCGCAGTCGCACAACGTCGTCGAGCACATGCTCGATCGCATCGTCGCGGCGGGCGTGCCCGCAGCGCAGGTGGCGAAGGCCCCCAAGGGCACGCCATCCGGCGACGAGTGCTTCACGGTCATCGCCAAGAACGGCATGGCGGGCTACATCGACGGCCAGCCCGGCGGGTTCGTCGTCGGCGGCACCGCGTGGGACCTCACCCACACCGGCCGGATCGGGCGGCGCAGCCTCGACCTGCTCGTCATCGACGAGGCCGGCCAGTTCTCGCTCGCCTCGACCATCGCGGTCTCGGTCGCGGCGCGGCGGCTCCTGCTGCTGGGTGACCCGCAGCAGCTTCCGCAGGTGAGTCAGGGGACCCACCCCGAGCCCGTCGACACCTCCGCCCTCGGCTGGGTCATGGACGGCTCCGCCGTCATCCCCCCGGATCGCGGGTACTTCCTGGCGCGCACCCGACGCATGCGGCCCGAGGTCGCCGAACCCGTGTCGCAGCTCTCGTACGAGGGCAAGCTCGAAGCGCACCCGGACACCTCGGAACGGCGTCTCGACGGGATCCCGTCCGGCGTCATCCCGATGCCGCTGGCGCACACCCGAAACGCCACGCAGTCACCCGAGGAAGGGGACGCCGTCGTCTCCCTCGTCCGCGACCTGCGGGGCCGGACATGGCACGACGGATCCGGAACGCGACCGCTCACCGAGCGCGACATCATCGTGGTCACCCCGTACAACGCGCAGCAGGTGCTCGTCGAGGCGGCGCTCGCCGACGCCGGCTTCGGAGCGGTCCCCGTCGGGACCGTCGACCGGTTCCAGGGACAGGAGGCGGCGGTCGTCATCGTCTCGCTCGCCGCGTCGTCGGGACGCGACGCCCCGCGCGGACTCGAGTTCCTGCTGCTCCAGAACCGCCTGAACGTCGCCGTCTCCCGCGCGATGCACACGGCGTACATCGTCTACAGCACCGGGCTCCTCGACGACCTGCCGCGTACCCCCGACGGCGTCGCGCGGCTGAGCGCGTTCGCGCGCCTGGTCGGCGTCACGACGGGCGAGCGGATGCTTCAGACGGTGCCGTAGAGCCGGTCGCCGGCGTCGCCGAGGCCCGGGACGATGTAGCCCTTTTCGTTCAGGCGCTCATCGAGTGCGCCCAGCACGAGCGTGACATCGCGCTCGCCGACCTGCTTCTCGATGGCGGCGAGACCCTCCGGGGCCGCGAGGATGCAGACGGCGGTGACGTCCTGCGCGCCGCGCGCGAAGAGGAAGTCGATGGCGGCGCCGAGCGAGCCACCCGTCGCGAGCATCGGGTCCAGGACGAAGCACTGCCGGTCGCTGAGGTCGTCGGGGAGACGCTCGGCGTACGTGTAGGGCTGGAAGGTCTCCTCGTCGCGGGCCATGCCCAGGAAGCCGACCTCGGCCGTGGGCAGCAGCTTGGTCATCCCCTCGAGCATGCCGAGGCCGGCCCGCAGGATCGGCACGACGAGCGGACGGGGTTCACCGATCTTGACGCCCATCGTCCTCGTCACGGGGGTCTCGATCTCGACCTCCTCCACCCGGACGTTGCGGGTCGCCTCGTAGGCGAGGAGCGTCAGGAGCTCCTCGGTCAACTGGCGGAAGACCGGCGACGTGGTGCGCTTGTCGCGCAGCACCGTCAGCTTGTGGGTGATGAGGGGGTGTTCGGCGACATGCACACGCATGAGACCAGGCTACCGGGGCTACGCTGAGCGCGTGAGCCTGCCCGTCCGCGAAACCGACGACGTCGCCATGGTCGAGGCGCTCGCTCTCGCCGACGAAGCCGCCCGCTCCGGGGACGTCCCGGTCGGCGCCGTCGTCACCGCCCTCGACGGGACGATCCTCGGCCGGGGACGGAACCTCCGGGAACGCGACCGGGATCCCCTCGCGCACGCGGAGATCGTCGCGCTGCGGGACGCGGCATCCGTCCTCGGCTCCTGGAACCTCGAGCAGTCCACCCTGGTGGTCACGCTGGAGCCCTGCATCATGTGCGCGGGCGCGATCCTGCAGGCCCGGGTCGGGCGGGTCGTCTTCGGGGCATGGGACGAGAAGGCCGGTGGCGCCGGGTCGATGCACGACCTCCTCCGCGACCGGAGGCTGCCGCATCGCGCCGAGGTCGTCGGCGGCCTGCGGGCCGACGAGGCCGCCGCGCAGCTCCGAGCGTTCTTCGAGGCGCGGCGCCGTCCCTGACCTTTCTCAGTCCGACGAGCTGAGGATGATCGCCTCGGTCGGCGGCGCCGGGTCGGCGCGGCGGCCGAGGTAGCCGATCGCCTCGAGCAGAGCCCGTCGGAACTCGGCGGGGCGCTCCAGGTGGGGCGTGTGGCCGACGCCCGCCAGCTCGAGCTCCGCGACCGTGCCGCCCTTCGCGCCGTACGCCGCGAGCACGTCGCGGGTCTGCGACACCATCGGCTGCGCCGGCGCGACCTCGGCGCCCGGCCAGTCGGGGATGATGCCGAGGGCGCCGAGCTGATTGACGTCGGAGAAGGAGGCATCCGACACGATCGAGTCCGCGTCGCCGTGCACCCACAGGATCGGCGGCTTCTCGGGCAGATCGACGATCGCCGAGACGTCGAAGTAGCGGGGCGCGAGCGCATTCAGAACACCCGTCGCCCCGGGGGCGAAGCCCGGCCAGTTCTCGCTGGGGACGATCTCACCGGGGTAGTTCCCCGACGCCGTCGACGTCGACAGCATCGATTCGACCCAGATGTCCTCGTTGTCGCTCCGGAAGCCCTCGGCGACGAAGCTGGAGCGGAAGACGCTGCGCGGCGACGTGGGGGCGCCGGCGCCGGCGTCGCGATCGTTCAGCCGCGCCACGAGATCGCGGTTCGCGCTCCCCGCCCCGGCGCCGCCGTCGTCGTCGGTGAGCCTGCTCCCGTCGCGGCGCGTGCCGCCGAGCCCGTACGGCGAGACGGGCGCCGCCAGGGTGAGCGAGAGAGCAGGGTGGTCCAGCGCGTACTGCAGGACGACGCCGCCGCCGAGGCCCCAGCCGACCAGGTGGGCGGTGTCGATGCTGAGCGCGTCGAGCGTGGCGCGCACGTCGTCGCTGAAGTCGCGGACGCCGCGCGTCGCGTCGACCGGCATGTGCTCGGTGCCGCCGAAGCCGCGGAGGTCCACCGCGACGACGCGAAGCTCCGTGGGCAGGTCCTGCATGAGCTCCTGCCAGAACAGGCTCGATGCGACGTTGTCGTGGATCAGGACCACGGTCTGCTGCGCGGTCGTCGCGGGGTCGTCCCCCGAGCGCTCGAGGATGTTGACGCTCAAGCGGTCCGTGTCGATGATGCGGGACGTGATTCCGTCGAGGAGGGCCATGAGCCGATGATAGGCCCGGGACATGGGCGGGACAGGAGCGTCCGTGGATGTCAGGATGGACGCATGACCGCGCAGCTCCTTCCCCCCGTCGCCATCCTCGGAGCAGGGTCGATGGGCGGCGCGATCGCGCGGGGGATCGCCCGCTCGCAGGCGGCCGCCGGCGTGACGGTCACCAACCGCACCGCCGCGAAGGCCGCCGAGCTCGCCGACCTGCCGGGCGTCTCGAGCCTCGCCCTGGCGGACCACCCCGACGCGAACTCAACCGCCGCGGCCTCCGCCGACATCGTCCTCATCGGCGTCAAGCCCGCGATGGTCCCCGACCTGCTCCGGGAGATCGCTCCCGCGCTCCGCCCCGGGACGATCGTCGTGAGCCTCGCCGCCGGCGTGCCGACGACGACCTTCGAGAGCATCGTCGGAGCCGGGATCCCCGTCGTCCGCTCGATGCCCAACACGCCGGCCGTCGTCGGCAGGGCCGTGACCGGCATCGCCGCGGGCCGCTCCGCGACCGCCGACCACCTCACCCTCGTGCGGCGCCTGTTCGAGACGTGCGGCGCGGTCATCGAGGTCGACGAGGACCGGATCGACGCGCTCGGGACGATCTCGGGGTCGGGGCCGGCCTACGTCTTCCTCCTGATCGAGGCGCTCACGGAGGCGGCGCGGGGGAAGGGATTCGAGGACGCCGACGCCCGGCTCATCGTCGAGCAGACCTTCATCGGCGCGACCGCGCTCCTCGCCGCGTCCGGTGAGGACCCCGCAGAGCTGCGGCGTCGGGTGACGAGCCCGAAGGGCACGACCGAGCGCGCCATCGCCGTGCTGCAGACGGGCAACCTCGAGGGTCTGTTCGCCCAGGCGACGGATGCCGCGCTGGCCCGGTCCCGCGAGCTCGCGGCCGGCGCCTGACGCGCGGTCGTCAGCGGTCGAGCGAGGCGAACCGCTCGATGTCGGAGTTCGTGCCCGACACGATGATCAGGTCGTGGTTCGTGACGACGGTGTTCGCCTCGGCATAGCGGAACGGCTTCCCCGGGCTCTTCACGCCGACGACGGTGACGCGGTACTTGGAGCGGACGCCGGACTCGTTGAGGCCCACGCCTCGGATGAAGCGCGGCGGGTACATCTTCGCGAGTGCGAAGTCGTCGTCGAACCGGATGAAGTCCAGCATCCGCCCGCTGACCAGGTGCGCGACGCGCTCGCCGGCCTCGCGTTCGGGGTAGATGACATGGTTCGCGCCGACCCGGGCGAGGATCTTGCCGTGGGCCTGCGAGACGGCCTTCGCCCAGATCTGCGGGACCTTGAGGTCGACGAGGTTCGCCGTGATGAGGACGGATGCCTCGATGGAGCTGCCGACGGCGACGACGGCGACCTCGAAGTCCTGCGCGCCGATCTGCCGGAGCGCCTCGATGTTGCGGGCGTCCGCCTGCACCGCGTGCGTGACGCGCTCGGACCATTTCTGGACGAGGTCGAGGTCGTCGTCGATCGCGAGGACGTCCCGGTCGAGCCGGTCCAGCTCGCCGGCGCACGCGGCGCCGAAACGGCCGAGGCCGATGACGAGGACGGGTGCGTCGTTGCGCAGCTGCTCAACCAACGATGGGCCTTTCCACGGGCAGCGAGTACAGCTGCGACCGGCTGGTCGCAGCCACCGCTGCAGCGAGTGTCACTGTACCAACGCGACCCATGAACATCGTCGCGGCCATCACGTAGGCGGCGGAGTCCGGGAGCTGCTCGGTGAGACCGCTCGAGAGGCCGACGGTCGCGAACGCGGAGATGACGTCGAACATCACCTCGTCGAGCGGGGCCTTCGTCAGATGCGCGATCGTGATCGTCGACAGGGCGACGATCGTGGCGCCCCAGGCAACGACCGAGAGCGCGACGCGCTGCACGTCGCTCGGGATGCGGCGGCCGAACGCCGAGACGCTCGGGCGTCCCTTCGCCTCGGACCAGACGGCGAGGGCGAGGACGGCGAGCGTCGTCACCTTGATGCCGCCGGCCGTGGACGCCGACCCGCCGCCTACGAACATGAGCATCGACCCGACGACCATCGACGACTCGTTCAGCTCGCCGATGTCGATGACGGAGAAGCCGCCGGAGCGGGTCATGGCCGACAGGAAGAACGCCTGGAAGGTCGTGTCCCACGCGTCCAGGGCGCCGAACGTCTTCGGGTTGCTGTACTCCAGCGCGAGGAACGCCGCGGCGCCGGCGACGAACAGCACGACGGTCGTGATGATGGTCAGCTTGGCGTGCAGGGTCCACCGGTGGACGTGCCAGCGGCTGCGCCACAGGGCGAAGATCACCGGGAACCCGATGGAACCCAGGAACACCCCCGCCATGAGGATGCTCATCAGGAAGTAGTTCTGCGCGAAGGGTGCGAGACCCTCGGCGTTGGGCGTGAAGCCCGTGTTCGTGAAGGCCATCGCCGAGTAGTACGGCGCCTCCCACAGCGCCGTCAGGGCGTCGACGCCGCTCGAGAGCAGTGCGGGGTAGAGGAGGACGGCGAGGCCCGCCTCGATGACGAGGGTGGACAGCGCGACGGTCGACAGCAGCGAGCCCACCTCGCCGAGCCGGATCGTCTGACCCTCGTTGATGGGGCCACCGTGCGCCCGGAGCGGGTTGCTGTCGCCCGCGGCGAGGAGCTTCGCCCGCAGGCCCAGGCGCTTCGAGATGACGAGACCGAGGATCGAGGCGAGGGTCAGCACGCCCATCGCTCCGACGTTCACGCCGACGTACACGAGGATGTGCCCGAACGGCGACCAGTGCGTGCTCATGTCGACCGTGGCGAGACCGGTGACGCAGATGGTCGACACGGCGGTGAACAGGGCGTCCGCGAACGGGGTCACCCGTCCGTCCGACGCGGCGAGGGGCAGCGAGAACAGCGCCGTGAAGACGAGGATCAGCGAGGAGAAGATCATCACCGCGAACCGGGAGGGCGACGCCGTCGCCAGGTCCTTGAACGCATCGAGGACGCGGCGACGCCATCCAGGGCCGCTGCGCGGGGTGCGCGGGGCGACGGTCGAGCCCGTCATGCGCGCCCCTTCCTCGTTCGGATCGTTGTCATGGTACTCCCGCCGCGCTGCGGGCTAACCTAAGCACATGGCGGACATCTTCGACGTGATCGCCGACGGCACTCGTCGGGACATCCTGCAGCTCCTGCGCGAACGCGCGGAGTCGGGTGAGAAGGGCACGAGCGTCTCCCAGATCGTCGTCGCCCTCGGGGTGAGCCAGCCGACGGTGTCGAAGCACCTGAAGGTGCTGCGCGAGGCGGCCCTCGTCTCGGTCCGCGAGGTCGGGCAGCACCGCTACTACAGCCTGTCGCCCGAGCCGCTCGACGCCGTCGACGACTGGCTGCTGCCGTTCCTGTCGATGGGGGAGGATGCCGCCACCACGGTCGTCCTCCCGGAGAGCGCGGTGCACGCCGCCGACGTCGTCGGACGGGCCGCGGCATCCGCCAAGCACGCGGTCGCGAGCGTCTTCAGCAAGTTCCCCGGCCGCTGAGCCGCGGTCACACCCGTCACGGCGGTTTACACGTGTCCCGCGCAGGCCCTACTCTGAGGGGATTCGTTGGGGAATTCAAAAAGGGGACGACATGACGGGCATCGCGGACGTGCGCTTTCTCACCGTCGCGGAGGTGGCAGAGCTGATGCGCGTCTCGAAGATGACCGTCTACCGCCTGGTCCACTCGGGCGACCTCCCCGCGGTCCGCTTCGGTCGCAGCTACCGCGTCCCCGAGACGGCGGTCACCGAGGCCCTGCAACGTCCCATCGCCGACGTCGGCTAGACTGATCCGAGGCATTTTTCCGTTTTTGCCGTTCCCGGACGCCGGCACCGCGCGTCCAGACCCCGACTTAGTGAGGTTTCCCGTGGGTTCAGTCATCAAGAAGCGCCGCAAGCGTATGGCGAAGAAGAAGCACCGCAAGCTGCTTCGCAAGACTCGTCACCAGCGCCGCAACAAGAAGTAAGCGGCACCGCACACAAGCGCCCCCGATCGGCCCCGGCCGGCATCGAGGGCGCTTCGTGTTTGCGCCGGAGACGGTGACGGGATGGGAATATGGATGCCGTGACCGCTCTGACCCTCATCTCCAAGCCGGACTGCCACCTGTGCGACGTCGCTCGCGAGATCGTGGACACGGTCGTCGCCGATCTGCCCGAGGGCCGGGTGGAGGTCGAGGAGCTGTCGATCTCCGACGACCCCGGTCTGTACGCGCAGTGGTGGGAGAAGATCCCGGTCGTCCTCGTGGACGGCGAGCTGCACGCGCACTGGCGCGTCTCCGCCGAGCGGCTCCGTGCTGCACTGGAAGGGAGCCCCTCGTGATCCGCCATGTCGTCGCCTTCCGTCTGAACGGCGCCACCGCCGAGGACCGCGCGGCGCACGCCGCGGAGGCCGCCCGTCGGCTCAACGCGCTCCTCGGAGTCGTCCCTTCGCTCCGGTCCATGTCCGCGGGTGCGGAGACGCTGTACCCGGGCCGGAACTGGGATCTCGTGCTCGTCGCCGACGTCGACGACGAGGCCGCGCTGGACGCCTACCAGGTGCATCCCGCGCACGTCGAGGTGAGTGGCTTCATCCGTTCCGTCATGGCAGAACGCGTCGCCGTCGACTTCCAGGTCTGACGCCGCGCGGTCCGCTCAGCGGGCCGAGCCGGCTGATCCCGATCCGTCGGGGTCGGTGGTCACGACCGGGATCGCATTCGTGAACGTGCTGGCGCGCTGCTCCGCCTCGATGCTGCCGGTGAACAGCCCCGCCGCCGAGCGCGCGGCATCCGGCGCCGCGGCCCCGGTCGGCTCGGGATCCGTGAGCAGGACGCGCTGCACCGGCAGGCCGGCGGGCATCGTCCGCTGCACCCACAGCACCATCGCCTCGCGCACGATGCAGCGCAGGTCGAACAGGGTCGGGGCGTCCGCGGCGGTCACCAGGATCCGCACGCGCACGTACCCGCCGACGGCATCCGTCACCTGGAGGACCGACGCCCGCCGGTCCCAGAGGCTGGTCTGCGCGAGGACCGTGTCGAGGTGGGCGCGCATGGCTTCGGGGTCGACGCGCCAGTCGAGGTCGAATTCGACCGCCCCCAGCAGCTCCGAGCCGCGCCGGGTCCAGTTCTCGAACGGCGTGGTCGTGAAGTAGGTGCAGGGGAGCACCAGCCGGCGGTCGTCCCAGAGCTCGAGGACGACGTAGCTCAGGGTGATCTCGCCGACCCGCCCCCACTCGCCTTCCGCGACGACGACGTCGTCGACGCGCAGTGCGTCGCTGAACACCAGTTGGAGCCCGGCGAACACGTTGGCCAGCACCGACTGCGCGGCGAGACCCGCGACCACCGAGGCGATGCCCGCCGAGGCCAGCACGCTCGCGCCGATCGCCCGGACGGCGTCGAACGTGAGCAGCACCGCGCCGATCGCGATGATGACGATGAGCACGATCGCCAGCCGGCGCACGATCAGCATCTGCGTGCGGATGCGGCGTGCGACGCGGTTGTCCGGGACGTCGATGCGGTAGCGGCCGAGCGCGACGTCGGTCACCACCACGACGAGGGAGGCGAGAAGCCACGCACTCGCGCCGATCGCGAGGATCGAGAACACGTGCACGAGCGTCGGCAGCATCTCGCGGTCGGGGAACGAGGCCTGGGTCGCGGCCCAGAGCCCGGCGATGATGAGGATCGTCCGGAACGGATGCCGGGCGTGCCGGACCAGCACGCCCGCCCACTGCGTCCGCTTCGCCAGCAGACGCACGCTCAACGACACGAGCGCCGCGATGACGACCGCGGCGACGACGGCGATCGCCACGGCGATGCCGTAGCCGAGCCAGCTCTCCCACATGGGCGTACTCCTTCCGTCTCGGAAGGTGCCACGTTACAAGACGGGCCTCAGCGGGACGTCACGGTGCCAGACGGGTCGGACCGCGGAAGAGGTAGGTGACCTCGCGGATCGAGTCCTGCCCGAGCAGCAGCATCAGCACGCGGGCGAGTCCCATCCCGAAGCCGCCGTGCGGCGGCACGCCGTAGCGGAAGAAGTCCAGGTAGAAGCCCAGGTGCTCGGGGTCGAGCCCCTTCTCGCGGGCCTGTTCCTCGAGGACCTCGACGCGGTGCTCGCGCTGTGCGCCGGTCGTGATCTCCACGCCCTTGAACAGCAGGTCGTAGCTCTTCGTGAGCCCGGTCTCCTCGTCGCGCATGTGGTAGAACGCGCGGATCTCGGGGTGGTAGTCGGTGATGAACACGAACTCGTGGCCGTAGGTCTCCTGCACGTGCGCGGAGATCTGCCGCTCGCCCTCGGGGTCGAGGTCGCCGTCGGTGCGGGGGATCTCGTAGCCGCGCGCCGCGACGATCTCGCGCGCCTCGGCGAGCGGGATGCGCGGGAAGGGCACGGTCGGCACGACGACGTCGATGTCGAACAGGTCCTTGATCTCGGCGCCGTGCTTGTCGGCGACCGCCTGGATCGCGAACTGCAGCAGCTCCTCCTGCATCGTCGCCACGTCCTCGTGCGAGTCGATCCAGCTGATCTCGGCGTCGATGGAGGTGAACTCGGTCGCGTGCCGGCTCGTGAAGGACGGGTCGGCGCGATACACGTCGCCGATCTCGAAGATCTTGCCGAAGCCGGCCGACTGCGCCATCTGCTTGAAGAACTGCGGCGACTGCGCGAGGTACGCGGTCTTGTCCTCGAAGTAGGGGACCTCGAACAGCTCGGCGTTGGACTCCGAGGCGGATGCCATGAGCTTGGGGGAGTGGATCTCGATGTAGTCGCGCTCGATCCAGTACGTGCGCATGGCGTGCTCGAGCGTCGTCTGGATCCGGAAGATCAGGTTGTTGCGGCGCTGGCGCAGGTCGATGAAGCGCCAGTCCATGCGCTTGTCGAGGCCGCTGTCCGCGGCGATGGGCGTCTCGGGCAGAGCGGATGCCGCGATCTCGAGCGCCCCGATCTTGATCTCGACGCCGCCGAGCTTGACGCGCTCGTCGTGCTTGAGGTCGCCCGTGACGGTCAGGAAGCTGCCCGTGGAGAGCGTGGAGATGAGCTCCGTGAGGGCGAGGGCCGCGGCATCCTGCTCCCGACCGTCCTCGGCCGGCCGCGTCGCCGGGTTGACCAGCTGCACCGCGCCGGTCTCGTCGCGGAGGATGACGAACTGGACCTTCTTCTGGTCGCGGACGGTCTCGACCCATCCGGACACGGAGACGGGGCCGTCTTCACGGGACTGCAGCTGCTGGACGAGGACGCGTTTGCTCACGGGAGTCGAGTCTACGTGGGGCGGGAGGTCCGCCGCGGCGGGGGCTGACAGGACGGCGCCAGCAGGAGACACTGGGCGGATCGCCACCCAGGAAGGCAGGACCGCATGTCATTCATCGTCGAGCACGAGCCGCCCTATCAGGTCGGCTACTTCGTCGGCAGTCTCGCCGGCGCCTCCATCAACCGGACGCTGTCGACCGCGCTCATCCGGCTGGCTCCGCCCGAGCTGGAGTTCACCGAGATCCCGATCCGGGACCTGCCGCTGTACAGCTACGACTTCGACGAGGACTACCCGCCGGTGGCGCGAGAGCTGAAGGCGGCGATCGAGCGTTCGGACGGCATCCTGTTCGTGACGCCGGAGTACAACCGGTCGATCCCGGGTGCGCTGAAGAACGCCATCGACTGGGCGAGCCGGCCGTGGGGGACGAACTCGTTCGCGCGCAAGCCGTCCGCGGTGATCGGCGCCTCGCCCGGGTCGATCGGCACGGCCGTGGCGCAGCAGGACCTCCGCAGCGTGCTGTCGTTCTGCGATTCGCCGCAGATGAACGCGCCCGAGGCGTACATCACGATGACCCCCGGGCTCATCGAGGACGACGGCACCGTCACCGAGCCGAGCACCGAGGAGTTCCTGCGCGAGTACATGCAGGAGTTCTCCGTCTTCATCCAGCGCGTGCTGACGGTGGTCCCGCGCCGCTGACCGTTCTCCCATGCCCGTCGCCTACCGTGGGAGCCATGACGGCTTCCGACGGCTCCTGGCTCAGCTCCCTCGTCGACGCCGTCGTCGGGCTGATGGACGTGATCGGCCCCGCCGGCGCGGGTCTCGCGATCGCGCTGGAGAACCTGTTCCCGCCGCTGCCGAGCGAGGCGATCCTCCCGATGGCGGGTCTCGCCGCCAGCCGCGGCTCCTTCACCGTCATCGAGGCGCTGCTGTGGACGACCTCGGGATCGGTCGTCGGCGCCTTCCTCCTCTACGGGCTCGGTGCCTGGCTCGGCCTGCGCCGGCTCACGGCCATCGCCGCGCGGATGCCGCTCATCAAAGTCGAGGACGTGGACCGGACGGTCGCCTGGTTCGACCACCACGGCGGCAAGGCCGTCTTCTTCGGCCGGATGATCCCGATCTTCCGCAGTCTCATCTCGATCCCCGCCGGCGTCGTGCGGATGCCGGCGTGGCGCTTCGGCCTCCTCACGCTCGCGGGCTCGGCCATCTGGAACACGGTGTTCGTGCTCGCGGGATACTTCCTCGGGGAGTCGTGGCACATCGTCGAGACGTACGCCGACATCCTCCAGTACGTGGTCATCGCCGCCGTCGCGGCGGCCATCGTCTGGTTCATCGTCGTCCGGGTGCGTCACCTCAGTGCTCACCGACGGGAACCCGAGTCGGACGCGGCCTGACGGCCGGTCCGCCCCTCCGTTCAGGCCGCCCATAGGAGGGCCCACCGTAGACTGGTGAGGTGCCCGCCGAACGGATTCATCTCGTGCGCCATGGGGAAGTCCACAATCCCTCCCGCGTGCTCTACGGGCGACTCCCGGGTTTCCACCTGAGCGAAGACGGCCGGCGCATGGCGCAGGACGCCGCCGATCACGTGAAGAGCCTCGGCCGCCCGGTCCGGTCCCTCGTCTGCTCGCCGCTCGACCGCACGCGCGAGTCGGCGGCGCCGTTCGCGGCGGCCTTCGCCCTCCAGCCCGTCATCGACGCCCGCGTCATCGAGCCGACGAACGTGTTCGAGGGCCGGCGGATGCAGCGGGCCCTCCGCAACCCGATGAACTGGTGGCACCTGCGCACGCCCGCGCTGCCCAGCTGGGGCGAGCCCTACCTCGAGGTCGTCGAGCGCATGCAGGCCGCGATGCGCGACGCCTGGGAGCGCACCCCGTCGGGTGACGCCGTGATCGTCTCCCACCAGCTGCCCATCTGGATCACGCACCTCGCGGTCGCCGGGCTGCCGCTGCGGCACGACCCCCGTCGCCGCCGCTGCGACCTCTCGAGCGTCACGAGCTTCGAGCTCGTCGGCGACGACTGGCGGGAAGTCGACTACGCCGAGCCGGCGCAGACCGCCGGAGCCGTGGACGTGGGCGCGGTATGAGCCGCCGCATCCTCGCCGCCCTGGCCGCCGCCGCGCTCGCCGTCACGCTCTCGGCCTGCTCGAGCGAGAACGACGACCTGCAGAAGGTGTTCCGCGACGGCAGCAACCAGGG
Organism: Microbacterium pasadenense; assembly: GCF_047246565.1. NCBI lineage: Bacteria > Bacillati > Actinomycetota > Actinomycetes > Micrococcales > Microbacteriaceae > Microbacterium > Microbacterium pasadenense. The sequence continues at coordinate 895,086 of NZ_JBFOKN010000001.1, forward strand.
CGTCGAACTGGGCGACGGCCGCATCCGCGAGATCCCGGCCGCGGAACGCGGGGCGTCGGTCCGGTTCAGCGGGACCGCCGTGGACGGATCGACGATCTCGAGCGACGACTACGCCGGCGAGGTCCTGGTCCTGAACTTCTGGTACGCGCAGTGCGGCCCCTGCCGGGCCGAGGCGCCCTTCCTGCAGTCGGCCTACGAGGAGACGTCCGAGGACGGGGCCGAGTTCCTCGGCGTCAACATCTTCGACGGGCCCGAGCAGGCGGCATCCTTCGACGAGGAGTACGGCATCGGCTACCCGTCCGTGCTCGCCCGGGGCGACGTCGACCTCAAGCTCGCGTTCGCGGACTGGACGTCGCTGCAGGCGGCGCCGACAACCCTCGTCCTCGACCGGCAGGGCCGGGTGGCGGCGAGCCTGTTCGGGCAGCTCCAGGACGACTCGGTCCTGCGGACGCTCGTGACGGACGCGCTCGCGGAGGACCTGTGAGCACCGGCTCGATCGTCTTCGACGGAGCACTCGGCCTCGCGATCCCCATCGCCGCGCTCGCCGGCCTCGTCTCGTTCCTCTCGCCGTGCGTCCTGCCGCTCGTCCCCGGCTACCTCGGCTTCCTCGGCGGCGCCGTCGCGCCCCGCGAGGCGCGGCGCTCCGGGGGCGGCACCGCGACGACCACGGCGGTGAAGACCGCCGGGCGAGGGCGGCTGCTCGGCGGCGTCCTGCTGTTCATCGCCGGATTCACGATCGTCTTCCTCGCGATGGGCGTCTTCGCCGGCACCCTCGGGCGCGTGTTCATCGAGTATCAGGATGCGATCACCCGGATTCTCGGCGTGGTCGTCATCGCCCTCGGGCTCGTGTTCGTCGGGGTGTTCGGGTTCGCGCAGCGGATCTACCGTCCGCAGCTCCAGCAGAACCTCGGACTGGTCGGCGCACCGCTCCTGGGCGTCGCGATGGGCATCGGCTGGGCGCCGTGCATCGGCCCGACGCTCGCGGCCATCCTGTCGATCGCGTACAGCCAGGCCGACCCCGCCCGCGCGGGCATCCTCGCGGTCGCGTACTCGCTGGGCCTCGGCATCCCCTTCGTCCTGCTCGCCCTCGGTGCGAGCTGGGCGACCCGGTCCGTCGCCTTCGTCCGCCGCCACATCCGCACCGTGAACATCGTCGGGGGAGTGCTGCTCGTGCTTCTCGGCATCCTCATGGTGACGGGCGTCTGGACGGCGTTCATGTCCGTCTTCACAGGAGTGGTGGCCGGTGTCCCGACGTTCCTCTGAGTCCTCGACCGACTCGCCGACGATCGACGGGCCGCTCCGCCCGAGCGATCACCTCGACCAGACGTCGTCCACCGGCGAGGCGTCAGCCGCGGGAGTCACCGGAGGACAGCCGCAGCTCGGGATCGGAGGGTGGCTGCGCTGGGGGTGGCGCCAGCTGACCAGCATGCGCTCCGCGCTCGTCCTGCTGCTCCTGCTCGCGGTCGCCGCCATCCCGGGCTCGCTCGTTCCGCAGCGCAGCGCCGATCCCAACGGCGTCACGCAGTGGGAGGCGACGAACCCCGACCTCTTCCCGGTCTTCGAGGCGCTGCAGCTGTTCGACGTGTACAGCTCGGTGTGGTTCTCGGCCATCTACATCCTGCTGTTCGTCTCGCTCATCGGCTGCGTGCTGCCGCGGACCAAGCACCACTGGAAGGCGCTGCGGTCCCGCCCGCCGCGCACGCCGGCACGGCTGTCGCGGCTCGACGACCACGCCGAGGCGGTCCTCGAGGTCCCCGCGGGGGAGACGGCGGACACCTACGCCGCGCACGCCGTCGACCTCGCCCAGGCGCAGCTCGCGTCCGCACGGTACCGGGTCGAACGGTACGACGACGGCGGCGCGGCATCCGTCTCCGCCGAGCGCGGCTACATCCGCGAGACCGGCAACCTCGTCTTCCACGGCGCGCTCGTCGGCATCCTGATCTCGGTCGGCATCGGCGGCGGGTTCACGTACACCGGGCAGACCGTCATCACCGAGGGCGACGGCTTCGTGAACTCGCTCGGCCTCGGATACACGTCGTTCACGCCGGGGCGCTTCGTCGACCCGGACGGGCTCTCGCCCTACTCCATCACCCTCGACGAGTTCGATGTGTCGTACACCCCCCTCGGCGAAGCCGGCGCGGGTCAGTCGGGCGACTTCGCGGCGCACGTGACGACGCGCTTCGCGGGCGGCGAGCCCGCCTCGGGAGTCATCCGGGTCAACCATCCGCTGACGATGGACGGCGACCGCATCTACCTGATGGGCAACGGCTACGCCCCGACGGTGACGGTGCGGGACCCGGACGGCGAGATCGTGTTCAGCGAGTCGGTGCCGTTCCTGCCCCAGGACTCCAACCTCACCTCGCAGGGCGTCGTGAAGGTCGCCGACGGCCTGGCGGAGCAGCTCGGCCTGGTCGGGTTCTTCTATCCCACCGCCGCGACGCTCGGCACCGGGGCGCTCACCTCGGCCTACGGCGACCTCCTCAACCCCCGCCTGACCTTCTGGGTCTACGCCGGCGATCTCGGCATCGACGACGGCACCCCTCGGTCGGTCTACGCGCTCGACCCGACCGGCATGGAGCAGCTCGCGGGCGCGGATGCCGACCAGGCCTCCCTCGAGCTCGTGCCCGGCGAGACCGTGGACCTGCCGAACGGGCTCGGAACGATCACGTTCGAGGACGAGCTGGCCGCCGGTGCGCCGGAGTCCGTCAAGCGGTACGTGTCGCTGTCCATCCACAACGACTCCGGCGCCACCTGGGTGCTGGTCTTCGCCATCCTCGCGCTCGCCGGCCTCTTCGCGGCGCTGTTCGTCCCGCGCCGCCGCATGTGGGTGAAGGCGACCCCCGAGGGCGACACCGTCCGCATCGAGTACGCCGGCCTGGCGCGCGGCGAGGACCCGGCCATCGCCGTGGCGGTCGCCGAGCTCGCGCGGGATCACGGCGCTGCGCTGACGCCCCGAACGTAGACTGAATCCACCCCCATCTTCCGGAGACCTCGATGTCACTCGACGACCTGTCCGTGCTGCTGCTGTGGACCGCGATCGCGATCTACACCCTCGGCTTCCTGGCCTTCACGATCGATCTCGCGCGGCGCTCGGAGCTCGCGATCCAGGCGCAGGACGCCAAGGCGCGCACGCTCGTCGCGGCCGGGGGACAGACGATCGACGACGTCCGCGCCGAGCAGGCCGCCGCGAAGGTCGCACTCGAGGCGAAGCCCTCGCAGCGTCGTCGCTACCTGTTCGCACGGCTGGGCACGGTCCTGACCGCTCTCGCGTTCCTCTTCCACCTGGGCGCCGACGTGACGCGCGGCCTGGAAGCCGGTCGCGTGCCGTGGTCGAACAACTACGAGTTCGCCCTCACCGGCACTCTTCTCGTCGTCGCCGTCTTCCTCGGCGTGCTCGTGAAGTACGACCTGCGCTTCCTGGGTGCGTTCGTCAACGGCCTCATCGTCGTCCTGCTCGGCGGCGCCGCGCTGGCGTACTACGTCGAGGTCGTCCCGCTGGCCGACCCGCTGAAGAGCATCTGGCTCGTCATCCACGTGTTCGTCGCGTCGCTGGCATCCGCCTTCTTCGCGATCGCCTTCGCACTGTCGGTCGTGCAGCTTCTGCAGGCGCGGCGCGAGCGCATCGCGATCGCCGCCGCCGACGTCGCCACCGCGCCGCGCACGAAGATGCGCTTCCTGCGCACCCTGCCGAGCGCCGAGGTGCTCGAGTCGCTGGCGTACCGCTTCGCGATCATCGGCTTCGTGCTGTGGACGTTCACGCTCATCGCCGGCGCCATCTGGGCCAACGACGCCTGGGGCCGCTACTGGGGCTTCGACACGAAGGAAGTCTGGACGTTCGTCATCTGGGTGATCTACGCCGGATACATCCACGCCCGTGCCACGCGCGGCTGGCGCGGCACCCGCTCGGCGTGGCTCTCGATCATCGGCTTCGTCGCGGTCCTGTTCAACTTCACGATCGTCAACCAGTTCTTCCAGGGGCTGCACTCCTACAGCGGCCTGAACTGAGGCCGAACGCACGAAAGCCCTGTCCGGAAGGACAGGGCTTTCGTGGCGTCGGTCAGGCTCAGGCGGGCTGTGCGAGCACCGCTCGCGCCGACGTGGACCGGTGCCGGGTCACCGCCAGGACGCCGATGATCACGGCGAGGAGCGCCCAGACGATCATGCCGACCAGACCGGATGCCGCGCCGTCCGATTCCGTGAGCGCCGCGAGCATCGCGGTGTAGGCGGGGGCGGTGGGCATGAGGCCCGCGATGTCGCTCAGCACCCCCGGCACCGTCGAGACGACGCCGGTGGCGATCGTGAGGACACCGACGAGCGCCGAGATCCAGCGGCCGACGCCCCCGAGCAGCGCGACGAGCGCGTGGTTCACCGCAGCGAACACGACTCCGGCGACGACGCAGAGGGCGGCGAACACCGACCACGCGCCGAACTCGTACGTCGCGGCCAGCTGCACCACGATGGCGACCAGGAGGCCCTGCGCCGCACCGACGGCGGCCCCGGGTGCCAGCGCGCGCAGCGACAGTGCGGCGGACGAGCGGCGTGAGCCGAGTGCGTCCCGCGGGACCGCGCGCAAGGCGACGAACGAGGCCAGGCCACCGAACCAGAGGGCCAGAGTGGCCAGCAGCGGGACGGCGGAGGCGCCGAAGATCGACGAGCCGGCACCTTCGGCGACGACCGGGTTGGCGACGACCGCGGCGAGATCGCCCGCCTCGTCCTCGGTGTAGCTCGGCACCTCTTCGACCGCCGTGCCGAGGCCGTCGGCGATCTCGCCGGTGCCGTCCGCGAGCTGGCCGACGCCGTCCGCGACACCGGTCGCGCCGTCGGCGAGGGCGCCGATGCCGCCTGCGAGCTCATCGGTGCCGGACGCGGCGGTGCCCGCTCCACCGGCGAGCTGGCCGAGCCCGGCGGCGAGGTCGTCGGTGCCCGAAGCGGCGGCGCCGGCACCGGCGGCGAGCGCGCGCCCGCCGTCCGCGACCTGGGTCGCACCGCCGGCCAGCTCCGCGGCGCCGTCGGAGAGGTCGGCCGCGCCGTCGGCGAGCTGGCGGACACCGGCGGCGGCCGCACCGGCGCCGGTCGCGAGGCCGTCGGTGCCGGTCGCGAGATCCTGCGCGCCCGCGGCCAGGTCGTCCGCGCCGTCCGCGAGGCCGGTCATGCCGGCCGCGATCTCCTGGGCCGCGGCCGCGGACTCTGCCAGGCCGGCACTCAGCGTCGGGCCGAACTGAGCCAGCCGATCGATGTCGGCTGCCAGCTGCTCCGAGTCGCCGACGGTCTCCTGCAGCGCGGGCAGCACGGCGGTGGCCTGCGCCGAGGCCTGGGTGAGGGACGCGCACAGCTCCTCGGAGCCGCCCTGGTCGGTGCACGCGGCAGCGGCGTCCGCGAGGGCCTGCACGGCTGTCCCGACGGCCGCGCTGTTCTGCTCGCCGTCGGCCGTCAGCGCCTTCAGCCCGTCGACCAGCGCCGGCGGGACGGCGGGGATCGCGGCCGTCTGCTCGGCGGCATCCGCGAGGCCGTCGGCGAGCTGCTGCGTGCCGTCGGCGAGATCGTTCGCCCCGGCGGACCACGTGCCGAGTCCGGCCGCCGTCGCCGCGGTGCCGTCTGCGAGGGTGCGCGCACCGCCGGCGAGCTCGTCGAGGCCGTCGGCGGCGGCATCCGCGCCGATCGCGAGCTGCTGCGCGCCGCCGGCGAGACCGCCGACGCCGGTGGCGAGCTGGTCGACGCCGCCCGCGAGGTCGTCCGCGCCGCCGGCCACGCCGCGCACGCCGTCCGCGAGCGCAGCCGCGCCGGTCGCCGAGCTGCCGGCACCGCTGGCGAGCTCGCGGATGCCGTCGGCGAGGGTGTAGGCACCGGTCGTGGCGTCGTCGGCGCCGTCGGCGAGCTGCTCGGCGCCGTCCGCCGCCTCCCCGGCGCCGTCGGCGAGCTGCTCCGCGCCGTCGGCCGCCTCGCCCAGCTGCTCGCCGAGTGTGGTGAAGCCGAGCAGGACGTTCTCGAGGTACGTGCTGGTGAGCTGCTCGCCGAGCACGGTGGCGGCGGTCTGGGTCACCTGGCTCGTGATCGCGTCGTCGACGATCCGGCTGTCGGGCGGGGTCGTGAGCGTGATGGTCGCCTGCTCCGGCTCGCCGCCGGGCGCGGTCGAGGTGGCGGCGGCGGAGAAGTTCTCGGGGATCGTGACGACGGCGTCGTAGGTGCCGTCGGCGAGACCGTCCTCGGCGTCCTCCGAGTTGGAGATCGTCCAGGTCAGGTTGCTGTCCAGGTCGTCGGACCCTTCGACGAGACCCGACGTCAGCAGACGCCCGAGCGGGGTCGTCTGGCCGTCGATCTCGACCGGGTCATCGTCGTTGACGATGGCGGTGTTGAGTGCGTCGAGGCGCTCGGTGGGGTTGTACAGCGCGGCGACGAGGATGCCGCCGATGAGTGCCGGCAGCAGCAGGACGCCGAGCAGCGTGGTCCACGTCACCGGGCGACGGTTCGAGGAGCGTTCGAGGGGAAGAGTCATGAGGGGATCACCTGGCTGTGGGTGGCGGGGGTGGGGGAGACGGCCGGCAGCGTCAGGATGTCGACGTTCGGCCGGGAGGCGTCGGTGAGGATGCCGCGGGCGGCATCGAGGTCGCGCGCGGATGCCACGACGGTGAGGGCGCCGCCGCGGGCCGAGACGGCCGCCGAGGCATCGCGCAGCAGCGCGGCCGCCTGGTCGCGGTCGCCGCTGCGGAGGGTGTCGAGCCCGGCGATGACGACGAAGCGGGTGCGGCCCGCGAGCGCCCGCTGCAGGTCGCGCAGCGGCTGCTCGGATCCCGCGAGCTCGGCGACGCCGACATGGGCGCGGACCCATGCGGCGCGACCGGGCAGGAGGTGCCCGGAGACGCGCAGCAGACCCTCGGACGGCGCGATGCGGCCGGCGACGGCGAGCAGGAACGCCCGCGTGGCATGAGGCTCCGCCGCGTCGACGAGAAGCGTGCCGCCGTCGGGGACACGGACCGAGACGCCCGAGAAGAGGACGACGTCCTCGCCGCGGCTCTCCGCGCGGACCTCGAGGTCGTCGGCGGCCAGCGCGCCGGCGTAGTCGGGCTCCGGCCACTCCGCGTTCGACCGCTCGTGCTCGACGGCTTCGCCTTCGATGTCGACGTGCGGCAGGAGCCGGTCGAGCCACCGCGGCATCCACCATGCCTTGTCGCCCAAGAGGGTCATGACGGCGGGGACGAGGGTCATGCGCACGAGGAACGCGTCGACGGCGATGCCCACGGCGAGGCCGAGCGCGATCGGCTTGATGGAGCTGTCACCCTCGGGCACGAAGGCGGCGAACACCGCGAACATGATCACGGCCGCCGCGACGACGACACGCGCCGACGCCGTGAATCCGCTGCGGACGGCGGCGACGGCGGTCTCGCGGGCGCCCCGGCCGTTGCGCGCCCGGCGGGCGTGGATGAAGTCCTCGCGCATGCGCGAGACGAGGAAGACCTCGTAGTCCATCGCGAGGCCGAACAGCACGCCCATCAGGATGATCGGCATGAAGCTGATGACCGGGCCGGTGCGGGTCACGTGCAGGAGGTCGGCGAGCCAGCCCCACTCGAACACGGCGGCGACGGCGCCGAAGGCCGCGAGGATCGACAGCAGGTAGCCGAGCGTGGCCTTCAGCGGCACCCAGATCGAGCGGAAGACGACCATGAGGAGCACGAACGACAGTCCGACCACGAACACGCCGAAGGGCAGCAGCGCGGCGCCGAGGCGGTCGGAGATGTCGATGCCGACGGCGGTGTAGCCGGTCACCTTGAGATCGACGTCGTACTCGTCGAGCCATTCGTCGTGGTGCGAGCGGAGCTCGCGGACGAGGTCGGCGGTCGCGGGGTCGTCGGGCGCGGTCTTCGGGACGATCTGGATGAGGCCGGTGTCGGCCGTCTCGTTGGGGGTGGCGAGGGCGACGCGCTCGACGCCGGGGATGTCCTCGACCTCGGCCTTGAGGTCGTCCATCAGACCGAGCGGATCGGTCGAGGTGACGATCGTCCCCGTCATGACGAGCGGACCGTTGGAGCCGGCGCCGAAGTACTCGGCGTTCAGGTCGTAGGCCTGACGTGCTTCGCTCGAGGGCGGCTGCACGCCGGCGTTCGGGAGGGCCAGGGCCAAGCTCGCGGCGGGGATCGCCATCACACCGAGACCGACCGTGACCGCGACCGTCGTGATGACCGGATGCCGCGTCACGAGCATCACCCAGGCGTTGGTCTTCTTGGCGGCGGGTGCCTTCTCGGGGTTCGGCGCCTTGCTCCGCCGGCGCGTGGCGACGCCGGCGGCGAGCATGCGGCGCGGCCAGCCGACGACGCGTCCCTTGGCGCGTCCGAGGAGCGCGGGGGTGACGGTGACGGCGACGAGCACGGCGATCGCGACGGCGACCGCTGCGGCGATGCCCATCGTGGTGAGGAACGGGATGCCGGCGAGGCTCAGGCCGACGAGGGCGATGAGCACGGTGACCCCCGCGAAGAGCACGGCCGAGCCGGACGTGCCGTTCGCCCGGGCGGCGGACTCCTCGGGGTCCATGCCGGCGCGGACCTGGTCCTGGTGGCGGGCGACGATGAACAGCGCGTAGTCGATGCCGACGGCGAGTCCGAGCATGACCGCGAGCATCGGCGTGACAGACGAGATCGTCGTGACCGCGGTGGACAGGTAGATGAGCGCGACGGCGAGCCCGACGCCGATCAGAGCGCTCACCAGCGGGAACCAGGCGACCGCGAAGGACCGGAACGTGATCATGAGGACGAACAGGGCGACGATGACGCCGACGGCCTCGGTGACGGACAGTGCCGGGATGGACGTGGAGAACAGGTCGCCGCCGAGCGCGGAGGTCATCCCCTCGGGCGCGGTGTCGCGGAAGTCCTCGATCGCGGCCCGGACGGCGTCGATCGTCTCATCGGTGATGTCCATCGACTGGCCGTCGAACTGGATCTGGACGAGCGCGGCGCGCTGGTCGTCGGAGATGAGCCCCTCGACCATCTCGTCGTAGGGGTCCGTGGCGTTGGCGACGCCGTCGATGTCACGGAGCTCCTCGGCGACCGCGACGATCTCGCCGCGCAGCGGCTCGTCGTCGATGGTCGTCCCCTCCGGCGCCACGATGACCAGCTGACCGCTCGCGCCGCTGGCCTGCGGGAAGGTGCGGTTCAGCAGCTCGATGCCCTCCTGCGCCTCGGTGCCGGGGATGGTGAAGGCGTTGTCCGTGCCCTTCATGAAGAGGGCGACGCCGCCCCCGACGAGACCGAGGAGGACGACCCACGCGATGATGACGCGCCACGAGTGGCGATACGACCAGCGGCCGAGCGAGTACAGAAGAGTGGACACGGACGCTCCAGGGGATCAGGGGATTTCGATACAGCGCTGTATCCAATACACAGATGTATCCTAGTCCTGAAGCGACCCGATGTTTCTGGGGAGGAGGTGTGAAATGGCGCGAAGTCGAGAGAACACGAGGGCACGTCTGCTCGAAGCCGCTCATGAGGTGTTCGGCGAGGTCGGGCTGGGTGCGGCATCCGTCGAGGCGATCTGCGAACGCGCCGGGTTCACGCGGGGGGCCTTCTACTCCAACTTCGAGACGAAGGACGAGCTGTTCCTCGCCCTCATCACCGAGCTCGCCGAGGAGAAGCTCGACGAGGTCGCCGTTCGCGTCCGCGATCTGTCGCGGGGCGAGGACCCCGTCGACCTGGTGCGTCAGATCGCCGACATCTCGCTCGCCGAGCGGATGGATCCGCAGCTGCTGAGCGAGATGCGCACGCAGGCGCTGCGTGACCCACGATTGGCCGAGGCGTACCTCGGGTGGCGGTCTCAGATGCGCGGTCGCGTCGAGGCGATCATCTCGGACGTGAGCGCGTCGCACGCGCTGCGGCTGCGGATGCCGCTCGGCGACGCCGCCCAGCTGCTGCTCGACGTCTCGGAGGAGTGCGGCGTGCAGTCCGCCCTCGAGCAGCGCTCCCGGGCCGAGGCGAGCGTCGCGCTCCAGGCGCGGCTCGAGCAGCTGGTGACGCTGCTCGTCCAGACCCGCTGACGGAGCGCCTCAGCCCGCTCGGGCGGCGAGCACGGCGTGGCACCGCTCCAGGCGGGCGAGCCACCAGGCGCGGCGCTCGGGGGATGCCGCATGAGCAGCCAGGAGCTCGGCGTCCGCGGACACGCGCCCGACGGGGATGGCGCCGGCGGTCGGAGTGAGCGAGGGGACCGTGACGTCCCGTGCGAGCAGGGACGCCGTGCCCAGTCCGCAGTCGTAGTCGAGCTCGGGAAGGGCTGCGGCGAGGGCGACGCCCATCGACAGGCCGATGCTCGTGTCGAGGGCGCTGGAGACGACGGCGGGAAGGCCTGCTTCGGCGACGATCTCGAGGGCGCGGCGCACGCCGCCGAGCGGCTGCGCCTTGATCACCAGCAGATCGGCCGCGCCGGCACGGGCGACGGCGAGGGGGTCGGCCGCCTTGCGGACGCTCTCGTCGGCGGCGATCGGGATGCCCATGTACGAGACCCGGCGGCGCACCTCCGCGAGCTCCTCGACGCTCTCGCAGGGCTGCTCGACGTATTCGAGGTCGAACTCGGCGAGCGCGTGGAGGGCGTGCTCGGCCTCGTCGACGTTCCAGCCGCCGTTGGCGTCGATCCGGACCCGTCCCTCGGGCCCCATCGCCTCGCGCACGGCCCGCACGCGGGCGACGTCGTCGGCGAGACGCTGCCCCGCTTCGGCGACCTTGACTTTGGCGGTTCGGCATCCGTCGAAGCGAGCGAGGACGCCGGCGACGGATGCCGCCGGCACGGCGGGCACGGTGGCGTTGACACGGACCTCGCTGCGGCGCGTCGCGGGAGCGGCCTGCCAGCCGTACTCGATGGCCGCTGCGAGCCACGCGGCGGCCTCGGCGTCGTCGTACTCGGGGAAGGGGGAGAACTCGGTCCACCCTTCAGGGCCTTCGACGACGAGCGCCTCGCGCACGTCGATGCCGCGGAAACGCGTCGTCAGGGGGAGTGCGACGACGTGGGCCCTCGCGGTGAGGTCATGCAGCGACGGGAGGTCCATGTGCCCATCCTGGCCGCTGGCGGCCGATTGCGGGGGAGCATCGGCGTCGACCGGGTGTCGCGGCGCGGAGTCGTCCCGAGGCAGCGACGGGGCGCCGCGGGTCGTCGGCGGATCATGGCCGCCAGCGGACGTCGTCCTCGCACGCGATCAGGTCACCGGCCTCCGGCTCGAGGCACGCGGCGTCGATCAGGAGGCGGTCGCCGACGGGCTCGGTCAGGACGACGGTGATCGGCACCGCGTCGTTGTCCTGGCAGGTGGCCGCGTCCGAGTGGTTGTCGGCCACGGGGGTGGCGATCAGGATGCGGTCGCGCTCGTACGTCACCTCGGGTTCGAGGACGTCCCCGGTCACCCCGCTCGCGCACTCCAGCCGGGTGACGGCGATGTCGATGCTCGTGCTGTCCGCCGTCGGCGGTTCGCGGATCTCCCACAGGCCGGTCTCGGCCCCGGTCGGCGTCGCCGCACAGCCGACGGCGATCGCGGCCCATGCCGTCACGAGGGCGGCCGCCCCCGCCGCGCGGGCGACGTGGGGGTGATCCGCGGTGCGCGGGCGACGACGTGCCATGCCGAAGAAGTGTCGCTCGAGGGAGGATCATCTCAGAACGGCGGTGGATCGTCCGCGGAGACGAACCGGACCATCGGCGCGGGTCTGTCGACGTAGCTTCGGCCGCCCGGACTCGTCCACCGGAGGCGCCCGCCGCCGAGCTGCACGACGGTCCAGGCGGAGTTGTGTTTGAGGACGTGATGCCGGCGGCAGAGGGACGCGAGGTTCCCGGAGCAGGTCGGGCCGCCGTGCGCGGCGTCGACGGTGTGATCGGCGTCGCACCGCCAGACCGGCATCCGGCATCCGACGAACCGGCAGTTCTCGTCGCGGGCGCGCAGGAAGCGTCGCAGCTGCTCGGACGGCCGATACCGGTCGACCGCCATCACCGTCCCGTCGACGGGGGAGGTCATGACGCGGTCCCAACCGGATGCCGCCCCGGCGAGGTGGAGAGCCGTCTCGACGGGGATCGGGCCGTGCCCCGCCAGCACGCACGGCTGCCGCGACTCGCCCAGCACCGTCAGGACGGGCACGGTCACCTGGACGCGGGCGGCGATGGCCTCGAGACCGTCGCCGTGCGCGTGCGGGTCACCCGTCAGGAGGAGGTCGGCGAAGATGTCGGCGCGCAGCTCATCCATCGTCCGGGAGTCGCGCGGGGCGGCGTCGGTCGGGCTGCCCGCGCGAGACGCCGCCGCACCCTCGGGCGCCGTCTCGCACGTCATCGAGCCGGGCTCGACGCCCGCTGGCGGCGGGTCGCTGTCGGCGGCCTCGGCATCCGCAGCGTCACGAACGGCTCGCGCCATCTGCGTGAGCCGGTCCGCGATGCCGTACGCGGCGACCGCCGGGAGGTCGGCGGTCAGTCGGGCCATCCCGCCGGCGCCGTCCATCACGAGGACCCGTCGCCGTTCCCGTGCCCGCTCGTGTCGCGTGGCCAGCGACTCCGGGTGAGCCTCTTCCGCGATCGCCGTGGCGGCGGGTCGCAGCTGGGCCGCGGTGAGGGTCGCCGCACGCTCGAGCACCTGCCGCTCGTACCAACAGCGGGCCTCCGCGTCGACGATGCCCGCCCCCGCGTCGGTGATCACCGTCACGTGCCGCCGGTCGATCCGGCCGTCGCGCCACGCGGCGTAGGTGGACGGGAACAGCTCGACGAGCGTGGTCGCGGCATCCATCTGCGCCTGCACCGTGCGGTCCGCGAGACGGATGCCGGCGCCGATCTGCGCCGCCACGCTCCGGACGGTCAGCTCGGCGGCGAGGGAGGTCGGGCTGGACGCATCCGCCGATCGGGCCCACTGCTGGGCTTCGGCGAGCAGCGCGATCTCGGCGGCCTGCGCCGCCGCGATCCGCCGGTGCGCCTCGATCGCGCGCTCGACGAACCGCTCCGCGCTGCGGATCCGGTCCATCGAGCTCTCGTTCGCCATGCCATCAGCGTGCCACGGACATCCGACATTGATTCGAATCTCGGTCTTGCCGGTAGAGAACGGATGTTCTACTGTCGTCGGCATGAGACCCGCCGCATCCGCCCACGATCTGACGCTCTGGCTCGACGCTGACGTGCCGGTGCGGATGTTCTTCGCCGGGCAGCGGTGGGAGGTCACCGACACCCCGACGCCGCTTCCGGTGCGGAACGCGCCGATCGGCGCGCGCGGCGGGGCATGGCGGTTCCAGGGGACGAACCCCGGTGGCGAGTCGCTCGTCTTCGACGTCTACGAGCAGGCCGGACACTGGCACGTCCACCGCGCCTATGCGTGAGGGTCGTCAGGAGTCGGCGCGTCAGGCGGTGACGCGCTGCCCGCACATGCCGCACACGCCGGTCGCGGACACCTCGACGAAGCAGTCCGGGCACATCGCCCGGACGACGTCGAGCGACGGGGCGGGTCGCTTCGGGACGGTGGTCCGCTCCGGCTTCGGCTTCGCGGCCCGCGGCGCGGAACCCCGGGGCTTGTCGGGTCGGGCTGCAGACGGCGCGGGCGGCGGCGCGGTCTTGGGACGGTGCTCGTCGCAGTAGTAGCGGACGAAGCCGGCGTGGTTGTTGGGATGCCGGTGCTTGACGACCCACAGCTCGCTGCGATCACGCGGCTCGGCGCCGGCGGGGCAGCCGACGCAGCGGGTCGGCTCACCCGGCACGGCATCGGCGGCGGGCATCGGGACCTCGAAGGGGAGGGCGTCTCGCCAGTCGGATGATCTCGTGATCTTCATGGCGGGCCCTTCCGCGGCATCCGTCGGGGGAAAGGAAGCCGCTTCTCAAGCTTCGCACGTTCTCGTCACGGCGCGGACCGTCCGGGCGCGCGGAGCGCCGGCGAGCGTCGACGGGCCGCGGCGTAGGCTGAGCGGGTGACCGTCTCCGAGCTCTTCGACCCGGCGGAGTGGACCGTGGCGCCCGGCGCCGACGGCTACACCGACATCACCGCGCACGTCTCGGCCGATGGCGCCATCGCGCGCATCGCGTTCGACCGTCCGGAGGTGCGCAACGCCTTCCGGCCGCACACGGTCGACGAGCTCTACCGCGCGCTCGACATCGCCCGGCAGGATCCGAAGGTCGGCGTCGTCCTGCTGACCGGCAACGGTCCCAGCCCGAAGGACGGCGGCTGGGCGTTCTGCTCCGGCGGCGACCAGCGCATCCGCGGCCGGGACGGCTACAAGTACTCCGACGACGAAGCGGCCGTCCACGATCCGGCCCGCGCCGGACGCCTCCACATCCTCGAGGTGCAGCGGCTCATCCGGTTCATGCCGAAGGTCGTCATCGCGGTCATCCCGGGCTGGGCCGCCGGCGGCGGTCACTCGCTGCACATCGTCTGCGACCTGTCCATCGCGAGCGCCGAGCACGGCCGGTTCAAGCAGACGGATGCGGATGTCGGCTCGTTCGACGCCGGTTACGGCTCCGCGTACATGGCCCGCCAGGTGGGTCAGAAGGCGGCTCGCGAGGTGTTCTTCCTCGCCGAGGAGTACTCCGCGCAGCGCGCCTACGAGATGGGCGCCGTCAACCGCGTCGTCCCGCACGCCGAGCTCGAGCGCGAGGCGATCGCGATGGCGCGGACGATCCTCGGCAAGTCGCCGACGGCGATCCGGATGCTGAAGTTCGCGTTCAACGCCATCGACGACGGCATGGTCGGCCAGCAGGTCTTCGCCGGTGAGGCGACCCGCCTCGCGTACGGCACCGACGAAGCCGTCGAGGGACGTGACGCGTTCCTCGAGAAGCGGGACCCGGACTGGTCGCCGTACCCGTACCACTTCTGATCCCGTGCGCCTGAGCCAGCTCGCCTCCGACGACCCGCGCGACGTCGTCCGCGCCCTGCGCGGCGCGGTCCTGGGTGCCGGCCCCGCGGTCGCCCTCGGTGCGACGGCCGACCTGCCCGACGAGGTGCCGCCGGGGACGGCGGTCGTGGTCACGACCTCCGGCTCGACCGGTCACCCGAAATCCGTCGCGCTGAGCCGCTCCTCGCTGACGGCATCCGCGCTGGCGACGGCCGACCGCATCGGCAGCGGGACCTGGCTGCTCGCCCTGCCGGCGTCGTACGTCGCGGGTGTCCAGGTGATCGTCCGCGCGCTCGTCGCGGGCCGGGATCCCGCGATCCTCGCGGGCGCCTTCACCCCGGCGGCCTTCACCGCGGCGGCCCTGTCGATGGCGTCCGCCGAGCACGGGGAGCGGATCCCGACGTTCACGTCCCTCGTCCCGGCGCAGCTGCAGACGCTGGTCGAGGCCGCCGAGACGGATGCCGGGACGGCCCGCGCGCTCGCCTCGTTCCGAGCGGTCCTCATCGGCGGGCAGGCGCTGCCGGAGGCGCTCGCCGAGCGCGCCGCGACGCTCGGCGCCCGCATCGTCCGCACCTACGGCTCGTCCGAGACCAGCGGCGGCTGCGTGTACGACGGCATCCCGCTCGACGGCGTGCGCGTGCGCGTCGCGGACGGCGAGGTGCAGATCACCGGGCCCACGCTCGCCGACGGCTACCTCGGCGACCCTGACCGCACCGCCGCGTCCTTCCCGCGCGACCCGGACGGCACCCGCTGGTATCGCACCGGTGACGCGGGCGTCGTCGCGGACGGCGTTCTGCGCGTGACCGGACGCCTCGACAACGTGATCATCTCGGGCGGCGTCAACGTGTCGCTCGACCGCGTCGAGCAGGCGGTGCGCACTCTGTCCGGCCTGACCGGGGCCGTCGTCGTCCCGACCGCCGACGAGCGCTGGGGGGCGGCATCCGTCGTCGTCGTCCCCGCGGCGGCGCTCGGCGGACGGAGCGAGGCCGTCGTCCTCGAGGAGGTCCGACGCGTCGTCGCCGAGCAGATCGGCACGCCGGCCCGTCCGCGCGAGCTCCTCGTGGTCGAAGAGATGCCCCGGCTGAGCAGCGGGAAGCCCGACCGCGCGCTCCTCCGGGACCTGCTCGCGGAATGAGTCCGCGGTGGGTGCCCCCGCGCTCGGAGGGCGGCCGGGTCAGCCGGCCCTGAACGGTCCGACGTCGACGACGCAGAACCGGTTGCCCTCGGTGTCCTCCAGGACGACCCAGTCGGCGTCCTCGGGATAGCCGTCCCAGTCGACCTCGCGCGCTCCGACGTTCAGGAGCCGCTCGATCTCGGCTTCCTGGTCCTCGGCGTAGAGGTCGAGGTGGATCCGCGGCGGGTAGTGCTGCGGATACCCGGTGACGGAGAGGGCGAGGCTGGGCAGCAGCTCGGTACGGTCGGTCTTGCCCGGTGCGTCCAGGGTGGCCCAGTCGTCCGCCGTCTTGTCGGCGATGTACCCGAGCGCCTGCGTCCAGAAGGCGATGGCCCGGTCGAGGTCTTCGACGGTCATCACGATGTTCCCGATCTGCAGCATGCGGTCATCATCCACCGCTCCTCGGCCACCGTCCAGGCCCCGCACGACGGTGTCGCCGGGGTCCGCGTCGGAGTGGCCGAGGCCGCGGGGCATAGGATCGTCGCTCGTGGCAGCACCCTCCCGGAAGAACCCTCGAAAGCCCGCTCCGAAGGCGAACCGTCCTCGCGGCAATCCCGCTCGGCCCCGGATCCCCTCGGCGCCGTCGAAGCCGGCCCCGGTGACGTTCCGGGACTGGGTCGGCGCCGCGCGACTGCGGACGCTGCCGCTTGCAGTGAGCCCCGTGCTCGCGGGCACGGGCGCCGCGATCGTCGTCGATGATCGCTTCCACTGGGTGCTGGCGCTGTGCTGCCTGATCGTCGCGGTCGCGTTGCAGATCGGCGTGAACTTCGCGAACGACTACAGCGACGGCATCCGCGGCACGGACGACCACCGCGTCGGCCCCACCCGGCTGACGGCCTCGGGCCGCATCGCACCGCGCGCCGTGCTCACGGCGGCTCTCATCTTCTTCGGCCTCGCCGCCGTCGCTGGGCTCGCCGTCGTCATCCGCACCCAGCTGTGGTGGCTGCTGCTCGTGGGCATCGTGTGCATCGTCGCCGCCTGGTTCTACACCGGCGGCAAGCGTCCCTACGGCTACAACGGCCTGGGCGAGGTCTTCGTGTTCGTCTTCTTCGGCCCGGTCGCCACGATCGGGACGACCTACGTCCAGGTCGGCGCGGCGCCCTGGGAGTCCTGGCTCGCCTCGATCGGCGTCGGCCTGCTCGCCTGCGGCGTGCTCGTGACCAACAACCTGCGCGACATCGATCAGGACCGCGTGGCCGGCAAGCGCACCCTCACCGTCCTGATCGGCCGCCGCGGATCGCAAGTCCTCTACACCGTGTTCATGCTCGTGCCGTTCGTCATCTCGGTGCTGATCGCGCAGCTGTACCCGATCGCGTGGCTGACGCTGCTCGCGCTGCTCGCGTCGCTCTCGGCCACGCTCATCGTCTGGACCTACCGGGCGCCGCGTGAACTGCTCGTGGCGCTGCAGCTCAGCTCGCTGACCTCGGTGGCGTACAGCGCGATCCTGGTGTGGGCCTACGTCGGCTGACGGTCAGCGGGGATCGCCGCCGGCCGAGTCCTCGACGGCCTCATCGCTCTCGGCGCGACGACGCTCGGCGCGGCGCTGCGCGAGGCTGCCGGAGACGTCGTCGAGAGGCCGGCGCAGGAACAGCATCGAGAGGCTGAGGCCGATGAGCGCCGCGAAGATCGCGGCCAGCCAGTAGTACTCGCGCAGGACCGGGAAGAGCATCATGATCCCGAACGGGACGAAGAAGGCGAGCAGCCGCAGCAGCGAGTAGACGAAGGCAGAGCGGGCGCGCATGCCGATATCCTACGGCGTCGGCCTCTGACAGCCCCCTCCCGGCCTACGCGCCTAGGATAAGAGCATGGCGCGCGTCTATCTTGTTCTAGCGCTGCTGGCGGCCGCCTTCTGGGTCTACAGCATCGTCGACTGTGCGCTCCAGCCGCCCACGCGTCACCGCGGGGTGAGCAAGCCGATCTGGCTGCTGATCATCGTGCTGCTGCCGGTCCTCGGCGGCATCCTGTGGTGGGTCATCGGCCGTGCGCGTCGCTCCGTCGCGCCCCGCTTCCAGGCACCCGACGACAACCCGGAGTTCCTCGGCCGCATCGCGTCGGTGAGCGACCAGGACGAGCGCATCCGCCGCCTCGAGGAGGAGCTCGCCGCCCTCGACTCCGAGGCCGAGGATCCGCGCGACCGTCGGATCGACCCGCCGCCCACGGACGACGACACCGACGAGCAGACGCGCGGCAACCGCTCCTGAGATGACGACGCCCGACCCGTCCGGCCGCGCCCCGGCGACCGACGCCGCCGCCGCGCTCCTCGGCCGCCTCGTCAGCCGCGGCGTCCGCCACATCGTCCTGGCCCCCGGGTCGCGCTCGCAGGCTCCCGCTCTCGTCTCCGCCGAGCTCGAACGGCGCGGTCTCGTGCAGCTGCACGTGCGCATCGACGAGCGCGTCGCCGGGTTCACCGCGCTCGGAGTCGGGCGTGAGACCCGGATGCCGGCGGTCGTCGTCTGCACGTCCGGGACGGCTGTCGCCAACCTGCTGCCCGCCGTGCTCGAGGCGCACCACGCCGGTGTGCCGCTCCTCCTGCTGACGGCGGACCGCCCGCCCGAGCTGCGCGGCATCGGGGCGAACCAGGCGACCCGGCAGCCCGGGATGTTCTCGCCCTACGTGCGGTTCGAGGCGGATCTCCCGGTCCCGGCGGCCGTCGAGGAGAGCCCGGCCGACGAGCAGGGCGCGGCGCTCGCCGCCGCCGCCGATGCCGCTTTGGACGCCGCGCTCGGCACGGGTCCCCGCCCCGCCGGGCCCGTGCACCTCAACGTGCCCTACCGCGAGCCGCTCGCCGGCGCGCTGCCGGGATGGCTCCTCGCCGGCGGCACGGCGGACTCCGGTGAGGCCGCCGACGACACCGCCGACACCGACGACACCGCCGACACCGACGACACCGACGACACCGCCGACGCCGCCGTCACGGACGGCCGGGGGACGGCGATTTCGGAGGACGAGCAGTGGGGCGCGCACTACCAGGGCGGTGGCGGCGTGGGCGCCGCCGACGTCCCGGTCGACGTCGAGGCGGTTTTCGAGCTGGCCCTCGGTCCGCGCACCGTCGTCGTCGCCGGCGCGGATGCCGGACCCGCCGCCGAAGAGCTCGCTCATGACGGCGGCTTCCCGCTCATCGCCGAGATCGTGAGCGGGTCCCGCTACGGGCGGCACCTCGTCCACGGCTACCGCGACCTGCTGTCCGATCCCGACCTGGGCGGCCGGATCGAGCGGGTGGTCGTCTTCGGGCATCCCACCCTCAGCCGGGAGGTCGCGAGGCTCGTCAGCCGGCCCGACATCGACGTGCTGGCCGTCCGAGGCCCGGGCGAACCCCTCAACCTGAACGGCGTGACGACCGCCGTCGGCGCCGTCGCGGTCGCCGACGGGGCGACGGACCGGGACTGGCTGGGTGCGTGGCTGCGCGCCTCGCGCGAACGCGTCGTCGATCTCAGCCCGGCCGCGCCGGACGCGGACGCGCTCGCCTCGACAGTCCCCGCTGAGCGGCTCACCGCGATCTCGAACGAGCTCGGTGCCATCCGCGCACCGCTGGATCGCGCGTCGCTCGTCGACGCGGTGTGGCGTGCGACATGGCCGCACGACCGGCTGCTGTTCGGGTCCTCGCGGCTCGTGCGGGTCGCCGACCAGGTCCTCGGCGGCAAGAAGGTGCCCGTCCACGCGAATCGCGGTCTTGCCGGCATCGACGGCACGATCGCGACCGGTCACGGCATCGCGGCCGCCTCGCAGCGCGCCGGTGCCCCGGGCGTCACCCGCGTGCTGCTCGGCGACCTGACGTTCCTCCACGACGTCGGCGGGCTGCTGATGCCGCCGCGCGAGAACGAGCCCCGGCTGCAGGTGATCGTCGGCAACGACGGCGGCGGGACGATCTTCGACGGACTGGAAGTCGCCGACATCGCCGGCGACGACGCGTTCGACCGCGTGCTGTTCACGCCGCACACCGCCCGGCTGCAAGAGCTCGCGACGGCGTACGGATGGGAGTACACCCGCGTGACGACGCGCGGCGCCCTCGACCAGGCGCTGACCTCGCCCATCGGCGGACGACAGATCATCGAGGTCCCGCTGCCGCGCTGACCCCGGCATCCGTCGTCTGCGCCACCGTCCCCCCGTGACGCGGGCACGCCGGCGGTCACGGCACCGCCCCGACCGGCGGAGTGCGGGCCATGATGGCTGCATGACAGCGACCAGCCAGAAGCACTGGACCGGCGATCCCTCCCCGCTGCTCCGCGTCGGCGAGGGCTTCCGCCTGAGCGACGTCGACCCCGACGCGACACCCGGGTACGAGCGCGGCAAGAAGTCCGGTGCGGAGGACCTCGCCGCCGGCGCGGCGCAGTTCGACGAGCTGCAGGAGCGCCTGTTCGCGCAGAGCCGCGTGCAGGACGGGTCGCCGGCTGTGCTCCTCGTCCTCCAGGCGATGGACTCCGCGGGCAAGGGCGGCATCGTCCGTCACGTCATCGGCGCGACGGACCCGCAGGGCGTCCACCTCACCGCGTTCAAGAAGCCGACGGACGAGGAGCTCGGCCACGACTTCCTGTGGCGTATCGAGAAGGAGGTTCCGGGTCCGGGCTACATCGGCGTGTTCGACCGGTCCCACTACGAGGACGTCCTGATCGGCCGGGTGCGGGGCCTCGCCCCGGCCGATGAGATCGAGCGCCGCTACGTCGCGATCAACGAGTTCGAGAACCGTCTCGCCGGACGCGGAGTCCATCTCGTCAAGGTGATGCTGCACATCTCGGGCGACGAGCAGAAGTCCCGGCTGATGGAGCGACTCGAACGCCCCGACAAGCACTGGAAGTACAACCCCGGTGACGTCGACGAGCGGCAGGAGTGGCCGGCGTACATGGCGGCGTACCAGCACGTCTTCGACCGCACCTCGACCGATGCGGCGCCCTGGTTCGTGGTGCCGGCGAACGCGAAGTGGTACGCGAGACTCGCGGTCCAGGCGCTGCTGCTGGACGCGCTCGAGCGCATCGATCCGCAGTGGCCGACCGCCGATTTCGACGTCCAGGCCGAGAAGGCGCGGCTCGCGGCGACTTGAACGTCATACCGCGTCGTATGACCGTTCATGACGGTTCTGGACGCTGTGTGACCGGCTCTTACCTCCCATGACGGGCGCGCTGTACGAGGCGGCGCGGAGGTGCTCGAATCGTGCGACGCCGCACATCCCGCGGCCCCGGATGCACCACCACGAGAGCGAGCACGTCATGACCGAACCCACCGGCGCACCGAGCGACCTGCGCAGCGCCCTCGCCGCGGACTCCCGCCGAACGAAGACCGTCTGGAGCATCGCCATCGGCGTCGTCGCCGTCGGCGCGATCGTCGGCTGCGTCGTCCTCGCGACGAACGTCTGGGCGCCGAAGGATGCCACGAAGGCGGCGGCGACCGGCGCGCCGGAGCGGCTGAGCGTCCGGATCGCGACGGCGGACGACTCGGCGTACCAGGACACGATCGCCGAGGTCGCGGCGGAGAAGGGCCTGGACGTCGAGTGGGTCAACGTCGACGACTGGGTGCTGCCGAACACCGAACTCGTCGCCGGGACCGTCGACGCGAACGCGTTCCAGCACATACTGTACCTGAGCGCGTTCAACGCCGAGACGGATGCCGACATCACACCGGTCTTCTCCACGGTGATCACGCAGTGGGGCATCTTCTCGGCCACGCTCGACGACGTCGCGGACATCCCGGAGGGCGGCCGGATCGCGATTCCCGACGACCCGTCCAACGGCGGTCGCGCCCTCTTCATCCTCGAAGCCGCCGGCCTCCTCGCCGTCGCCGACGATGCAGGCGAGTTCCCGACCGCCGACGACATCACCTCGAACCCTCTCGGCCTGGAGTTCGTGGAGGTCGGCGCCCGCACCATCCCGCAGCAGTTCGACGACCCGAGCCTGTCCGCCGTCGTCGTCGGCACGAGCTACTTCGAGCCGTCGCAGGGCGTCACGAAGGAGGACGCGCTCTTCCTCGACGATCCGCTGGCCGACGCGAGCCTGCCCTACGTCAACGTCGTCGCGACGCGTGCCGACGACGTCGACGACCCGGCGTGGGACATCCTCGCCGAGGCGTACGCCGACCCGCGCGTCGACACGGCCCGCGAGGAGGAGTTCTTCGGCAACAGCATCGCGGTCGACGTCGACGTCGAGAAGCTCCGCGCCAAGCTCGCCGAGCTCGAAGAGCTCGCCGCCGAGAACGGCTGACCCATGGGTGCGACAGCCGTGCTCGATCGCGACACCGCGGTCGACGACCTCCGGGGGCGGGACCCGCTCGTCCCCGCGGTCCGCTTCGAGAACGTGTCCAAGACCTTCCGGGCCCGGGGCAAGGCCGATTTCGTCGCCCTCGACGACGTCACCCTCACGGTGGCGCAGGGAGACATCTTCGGCATCGTCGGATACTCCGGCGCCGGCAAGTCCACCCTGCTGCGCACGGTGAACGCCCTGGAGCGTCCGACGTCGGGTCGGGTCGTCGTGCAGGGCGCGGAGGTCTCCGCGCTCAGCGGTCCGGCGCTGTACCGGGCGCGGCAGCAGATCGGGATGATCTTCCAGCAGTTCAACCTGCTGGGCTCGCGCAACGTCTACCGGAACATCGCCTACCCGCTCGCCCTCACGAAGCGCCCGAAGGAGGAGATCGTCGACCGTGTCGAGGAGCTGCTGGACTTCGTGGGGCTGACCGAGAAGGCGCTGCAGTATCCCGCCCGGCTCTCCGGGGGTCAGAAGCAGCGCGTGGGCATCGCTCGCGCGCTCGCGACGGCCCCCGACATCCTCATCTGCGACGAGGCGACCAGTGCGCTCGACCCGCAGACCACGGGCGAGGTGCTGGAGCTCCTGCAGCGGGTGAACCGCGAGTTCGGAGTCACGATCCTCCTGGTGACGCACGAGATGGACGTGATCCGGGAGATCGCGAACCGGGTCGCGGTGATGGAGAACGGCCGGGTCATCGAGGAGGGGAGCGTGTACGACGTCTTCTCCGCCCCGCGCACCTCGACCGCGCAGCGGTTCGTGTCGTCCGTGCTGCGCCATGTGCCCTCGCCCGAGGCCCTCGACGGGATCCGCCGACGCCACACCGGCCGCCTCGTGCAGGTGCACGTCGCCGACGACGTCTCGAACCAGCCGTTCCTCTCGCGGACGGCGCGGGAGACCGGTGCCGACGTCACGCTCGTGCACGGGGGCGTCGACGAGCTGCAGGGGCGGCTCTTCGGGACCTTCACCGTCGAGCTCACCGGCGCCGACGCGCAGATCGACGCGGCGCTGGCATCGCTCCGCACCGTCGCCGACATCACGGAGGTGCCGCGTGCGTGACTTCGATCTCGAGTCCTTCGCCCCGCGCTTCCTGAAGGCCCTCGCCGACACCGGCCTGATGGTCACGGTGTCCTTCGCGGTCGCCGCGGTCCTCGGTGTCCTGCTGGGCCTTCTGCTCTATGCGACCCGGCCGGGCAATCTGCTGGCCAACCGGGTCGTCTTCGGCGTGCTCAACGCGATCATCAACACGATCCGCCCGATCCCGTTCCTCATCGTGGCGATCGCGCTGATCCCGCTGACCCGGTTCGTCTTCGGGACGGGCCTCGGTCCGCTCCCGGCGACACTGCCGCTCATCATCGTCGCAGCCGTCGCGATCGGCCGGGTCAGCGAGTCCAACCTGGTCGCCGTCGATCCCGGCACGATCGAGGCGGGCGCGGCGATGGGCGCCAGCCCCGCCCGCGTGCTCTTCACGATCGTCATCCCCGAGGCGCTCGGTCCGCTCGCGCTCGGGCTGACCTACATTCTCGTCGCGCTCGTCGATGCGACGGCGGTCGCCGGCGTCGTCGGCGGCGGCGGCTTGGGCGACCTCGCGATGCGATACGGCTACTCGCGCTTCGACTGGGTCACCGTGATCATCGTGGTGGTCACCCTGATCGTGCTGGTGCAGGCGGCGCAGTGGCTCGGGAACCGGGTCGCGCGGAAGGTGATGCACGCATGAGCACCGTGCGTCCCGACGCCCGCCTGCGGTTCGCCCCCGTGCTGGAGCGCGCGCGGGCGGACGCCGTCGAGCGCGAGCAGGACCGGCGCCTGCTCCACGACGAGGTCCGCGCGCTCGCCGGCCTCGGCTTCGGCTCCGCCCGCCTGCCCGAGGAGCACGGCGGCGAAGGGATCGACCTCGTCGAGCTGCTCGACCGGGTCATCGACGTCGCCGCGGCGGACTCCAACCTCGGGCACGTCTGGCGCGGGCACATCGGGTTCGTCGAATCCCTGGCGCTGGAAGGCTGGGACGGCCCCCGCGCGGTGCGCTGGCGGCACCGCATCGCCGCCGGCGACGTTATCGGCAACGCGCAGTCCGAGCGCGCCGCGACCGCCGAGCTCTCGACGCGGGTCGAGTCGGTCGACGGAGTCGTCCGCCTCACCGGCACGAAGTTCTACACGACCGGCTCGATCTACGCGGACTGGATCCACCTCGCCGCCCTCGACGGCGACGAGCGGGTCGCCGTCACGGTCCCCGCACGCGCCCCGGGGGTGCGGATCGTCGACGACTGGGACGGCTTCGGACAGCCGCTGACCGGATCCGGGACGACGACGTTCACCGCCGTCGCCGTGGATCCGGGCGACATCGGGCGAGCGGGCGAGGACCCCGAGCGCTGGCAGTACGTCGGCGGGGTGTTCCAGCTCTCGCTCCTCGCCGTGATCGCGGGCATCGCGCGGCGCGCCGCCGACGACACCGTCGACTTCGTCCGCGGGCGTCGGCGCACGTTCGGCCACTCCGGCGAGCACCTTCCCGCTGACGACCCGCTCGTGCAGGAGGTCGTCGGCGAGCTGAGCGGCGCGGCATCCGCCACCCGTCGACTCGTCCTCTCGATCGCGCGCGATCTCGACGACGCCCGGGAGCGGCTGCGTGCCGGTGCCGGTGAGCCGCTGCAGGAGGTCCAGTTCGAGATCTTCCGCGCCCAGCGTGTCATCCCGGAGCTCGCCCTCGCCGCGGCGACGCGCCTGTTCGAGGTCGGCGGTGCGAGCGCCACCTCTCGGACTCGCGCCCTCGATCGGCACTGGCGCAACATCCGCACCATCGCCTCGCACAACCCCGTCGCCCAGCGCACGCGCGCCGTCGGCGACCGCGACATCTCGGGCCGCCTGCCGCAGTGGCAGGCACCCGGCGCACCCACCCCGGCAGGAGCATCATGAGCGCGTCCGCATCCGTCCCGTCCCGTGCCCTCGGGCACGGACTCATCGTCTCGGCGCAGGGCTTCGGCGCGATGGGCCTCAGCAGCACCTACGGCGCCGCCGATCGCGAGGAGTCGATCGGCACGCTGCACGCCGCCCTCGACGCGGGCGTGACCCTCATCGACACCGCCGACATCTACGGCAACGGCGACAACGAGCGCCTGGTGGGCGAGGTCCTCAGGACCCGGCGCTCCGAAGTCGTCCTCGCGACCAAGGTCGGGTTCCTGCCCGAGCCGGATGCCGACGGACTCCGTGTCGACGGATCGCCCGACCACGTCCGTGCCGCCGTCGAGCGCAGCCTCGAGCGACTCGGCGTCGATCGGATCGACCTGTACTACTACCACCGCGTGGACCCCCGGATCCCGATCGAGGTGACGGTGGAGGCCTTCGCGGGCCTGCGGGACGAGGGGATCATCGATCATGTCGGACTCAGCGAGGTGACCGCCGGCGAGCTCGAGCGCGCCGCGTCCATCGCGCCCATCAGCGCCGTGCAGAGCGAGTGGTCGGTCTGGAGCCGCGACATCGAGGATCGGGTCGTTCCCACGGCTGCCCGGATCGGCGCCGGCGTCGTGGCGTACTCGCCGCTCGGCCGCGGCTTCCTCGCCGGTCCGGTCGCGCTCGCCGCGGGCGACAACCGGCGGAACTTCCCGCGCTTCGACGCGGAGCACCGCGCGGCGAACGAGGTCATCGCGCGCGGGGTGCGCGCCGTCGCCGACCGGGTCGGCGCAAGCCCGGCCCAGGTGGCGCTCGCGTGGCTCGACGTCCGCGCGGCGGAGCTCGGGGCGACGGTCGTGCCCATCCCGGGCACGCGTCGTGCGGCGCGCGTGCGAGAGAACCTCGCGGCGGTCGACGTGCTGCTGGGCGCGGCCGATCTCGCGGAGCTGAACGCCCTCGCCGCGGCGGTGCGCGGCGATCGCGCCCGCGACGCGCTGTCCATCTCGCAGGGACGCGAGCGCGCGGCGGTGACCGGATGAGCGTCGCCGAGCGCGACCTCGCCCGGGAGTTCGCGCCCGTGTTCGACGCGGTGGGCGCCGAGGCGGTCGCGCGGGAACGGGAGCGGCGGCATCCGTTCGCCGAGATCGATCAGCTGCGGGACTCCGGCTTCACCCGCGTCACGCTGCCGGAGCGGTACGGCGGACGCGGTGCGGACGCGACGGAGCTGTTCGAGCTGCTCGCCGAGCTCGCACGCCGGGACTCCAACCTCGCGCAGCTGTTCCGCTCGCACTTCTCCTTCGTGGACCGGTCCGTCCACGCGAAGCCGTCGGAGCGCCGGGACCGGCACCTGCGCCTCGTGGCGGACGGCGCGATCCACGGGAACGCGACGTTCGAGAAGGGGCCGGCGCGGGTCGGCTCGTTCGCCACCGCCGTGAGCCGGGATGCCGAGGGGCTGCGCCTGGACGGCACGAAGTTCTACAGCACGGGGACGCTGTACGCCGATGTGGTGTCGGTCGCCGCGGAGCACGACGGCGGCGTCGTCGGAGCCCTGGTCCGCACCGACGCGCCCGGAGTGGTCCGCATCGACGACTGGAACGGGTTCGGGCAGCGGCTCACCGGGTCGGGCACGACCGTGTTCGACGGGGTGCGCGTCGCGGAGACCGATCTGACGCCGCGGGGCGGCGAACCCGCCGGTCACGGCGGCGCCTTCGTGCAGCTCGTGCTCCTCGCCGTCGTCGCCGGGATCGGGCGCGCCGTCGTCGACGATGCGGTCCGCTTCGTCCGCGCGCGAACCCGGACGTACAGTCACGCGTCCGCAGCGACCGCACGCGAGGATCCGCTCGTGCAGGAGACGGTGGGGGAGCTGAGCGGACGATCCTTCGCCGCGGATGCCGCGCTGTCGGTCGCCGCGACCGCCCTCGCCCGCTCGTCGGCGGCGATCCTCGCCGGAGCCGATGAGGGGGAGCGGCAGGCGCGCGCCCGGGCGGCGGACCTCGCCGTCGCCCGGGCGCAGCAGGTGATCCTGCCGGCCGTGCTCGACAATGCCACCGCCCTGTTCGAGGTGGGCGGGGCGAGCGCGCTCGCCGAAGACCTCGGACTCGACCGCCACTGGCGCAACGCCCGGACGGTCGCGAGCCACAACCCGCTGCGCTACAAGACCCGCATCGTCGGCGACCACCTGCTCAACGACACCCCCGTGGTGTCGTGGTGGTCCAACGGCGAGGCATGAGGAGGACGACACATGACCGACCCCAAGCCGCTGATCCTCAACCTGTTCGAGATGAACACGGTCAGTCACATCACCCACGGACTGTGGACCCTGCCCGGCAACAACCGGCACCGCACCGGCGAGCTGTCGTACTGGGTCGAGCTGGCCGAGATCCTCGAGGACGGCGGCTTCGACGGCGTCTTCCTCGCCGACGTGGTCGGCGCGTACGACGTGTTCCGGGGCGGCATCGAGACCGCCGTCGCGGAGGGGCTGCAGATCCCCTCCGGCGATCCGCTCCTCGTGATCCCCGCGATGGCCGCCGTCACGAAGCGGCTCGGCTTCGGCGCCACCTTCTCGACGAGCTACGAGCCTCCGTTCACGTTCGCGCGTCGGATGTCGACGCTCGACCACCTCACGGCGGGACGCGTCGGCTGGAACATCGTGACGTCGTACCTGCCGAACGCCGCCCGCAACTTCGGGTTGGCCGAGGAGATCCCGCACGATGAGCGCTACCGCATCGCGGACGAGTTCCTCGACGTCGTCTACAAGCTGTGGGAGGGCTCGTGGGACGACGACGCCGTCATCGTCGATCGGGAGCGGGGGATCTACTCCGATCCCGCCAAGGTCCGCTACATCCACCACAAGGGGGAGCACTTCGACGTCGCCGGACCGCACCTCGTGGCTCCGTCGCCGCAGCGGACCCCGGTGCTGTACCAGGCGACCGGGTCGCCGGCGGGGATCGAGTTCGCCGGCCGTCACGCCGAGATCGTCTTCACGGGCGGCCGGACCGCGGAGGACTTCCGCCGGAACGCCGCCGAGATGACCGCGGCCGCCGAACGCCACGGCCGCTCGCGGGCCGACCTCCGCTTCATCGTGCAGGCCGGCATCGTCGTGGGGCGGAGCGAGGAGGAAGCGGCCGACAAGTGGCGGCAGTACGAGCAGCACCGCAGCCTGGACGGCATCCTCGCCCACTCCAGCTTCCCCGTCGACCTCACCGCGGTGCCGCCGCAGACGCGGCTGCGGGAGGCGTTCCATGCGGCCGGTGTGCCGCTGTCCGCCGTCCCGTACCTCGACCCGGAGGCGACCGCGGGCGCCGTGCTGCAGAACCTGCGGGCGAGCCGGGAGGGCCGGTACTTCGTCGCCGGCACGCCGACGGTGGTCGCCGACGAGATCGAACGGTGGCTGGACGAGGACGGGGTCGACGGCATCAATCTGCGGCAGTACCACTCGTTCGACACCGCGCGTGACGTCGCCGAGCTCGTCGTCCCCGAGCTCCGCCGTCGTGGCCGCCTGCGCGAGAGCGAGCCCGCCACACTGCGCGAGACGCTGTTCGGCCGCGGCCCCCGCCTCCCCGATTCCCACGCCGGCGCCCGGTACCGGAACGGCGCGAACCTCGACTCCGGGCTCGAGCCGCTCTCGTTCGCGGCGGCGCGCGCGTAGCCGCGCGGGCGGAGGCGCCGGGGATCAGGCGAGGGCGTCCACGATGGGACGGAACTTCACGCGCGTCTCCAGCATCTCGGTCTCGGGATCGCTGCCCGCGACGATTCCGGCGCCGGCATGCGCGGTGAGACGGATGCCGTCGGCATCGGCGCCGTGCACGTCGAACTGCGCGCAGCGCAGGGCGATCGCCCATTCGCCGTCGCCGTTCGCGTCGATCCAGCCGACCGGGCCGGCGTAGCGGCCGCGGTCGAAGCGTTCGATCCGGCGGATGACCGAGAGCGCGGCATCCGTCGGCGTGCCGGCGACCGCGGCGGTCGGGTGCAGCGCCCCGAGCAGGTCGAGGGCGGAGGCGTCGCCGGTCAGGGTGCCTTCGACGTCGGTCGCGAGGTGCCAGACGTTGGGGAGCTTGAGCATGAACGGCTCGGACTCCGCGACGAGGGCGCTCGTGTGCGCGCGCAGCGAGGTCAGCACGCTCTGCACGGCGTACTGGTGCTCGTCGAGGTCCTTCGCGCTGGTCGCGAGGGCGAGGGATGCCGCCGTGTCGGCGTCCGCGTCGGCGCCGCGTGCGGCGGTGCCGGCGAGCACGCGGGCGGTCACGGTGCCTCCCGAGACGGTCACGAGGGTCTCGGGGCTCGCGCCGATGAGACCGTCGACGGCGAAGGTCCAGGTATCGGGGTAGGAGGAGGCCAGCGCGCGGACGAGGCGTCGCAGGTCGGCTCCGGCCGGGGCCGAGCCGACGAGGTCGCGGGCGAGCACGACCTTGGCGACCTCGCCCGAGGCGATCGCGGCGAGGCCGTCCCGGACCGCAGCCTGATAGCCCTCGGGGGTGCATGCGCCCGGGCCCACGGTCGCGGACCAGTGCGGCCCGAATCCGGTCGGCTCGGGCAGGTCGGCCGATCCGCGCGACGCGCGGGCATCGTCGTCGTCCTCGGCCGTGATGCGCGTGATCCAGGCTCTGCCGCCACGGCGGCCGAGCACCACCTCGGGGACCGTGAGCGACGCGGCGGCCGTCGAGACGGCGGGATCGAACGGCAGCGCGCCGAAGGCGACGAGCCCGGTGCCCGGCTGGCCGACCTCGTCATCGACCTCGGCCGCGCCGCCGACCCGGCGCCACCAGGAACCGGGGTCCGCGCCCTCGGGGAGAGCCGCCGCGCGCCCGATGCCGACGAGGATGTCGCCACGGCGCGTCCACACCATCGGATCGTGCGGCTCCGCGAACGTCAGCAGGTCGTCGAGCGCCGGGATCTCGCGGGTCGTCGCGCGCAGCCGAGGAGGGCGGAGCGCGTCGGGGGTCACCGTCCCAGCCTAATCCCGCCGCTTCCGCCGAAGCCGCCGCGGTCCCCGCGACCGGCCGGAGGTGCGCCGTAGACTCGACGGGTGACCGAGCAGCCCCGCAACGCCGAACCGACCCGCGCCGACCTGGGCAAGGACCCGTCGCGCGTCAGCGGCATGTTCGACGAGGTGGCCGCCGGCTACGACCGCACCAACACCGTGCTCAGCCTCGGCAACGACAAGCTGTGGCGCATCGCGGCCACGCGCGCCATCGCGCCGGAGCGCGGCCAGCGCATCCTGGACCTCGCGGCGGGCACGGGCGCCAGTTCCGTCTCCCTCGCCCGCTCGGGCGCCGAGATCGTCGCGGCGGACTTCTCCGCGGGCATGATCGCGGAGGGCGAGCGCCGGCACGGCGGCATCCCGAACCTGACCTTCGCCGAAGCGGATGCCATGGCGCTCCCGTTCGCCGACGGGGAGTTCGACACGGTCACGATCTCCTTCGGCCTCCGCAACGTGAACGACCCGGACACGGCGCTCCGCGAGATGCTGCGGGTCACGCGTCCCGGCGGCACCCTGGTCATCTGCGAGTTCTCCCACCCGCAGCATCCGCTCATGCGCGGTCTCTACGGCTTCTACAACGACCGCGTGCTGCCGCTCGTGGCGCGCGCCGTCAGCAGCAACCCCGACGCGTACGACTACCTCAACGAGTCGATCCGCGACTGGCCCGACCAGCTCGCCCTCTCGGCGCGCATCCGCGCCGCGGGGTGGGATGCCGTGGAGCATCGCGACCTCACGTTCGGGATCGTCGCCCTGCACCGCGCGCGCAAGCCGCTCGCGCCGGCGCCGGCGGACCGCGAGCTCGCTGGGAGCGTCGACGCGGCGAACCGGCCCGAGGGCGCGACCGGTACGCTGGGAGGATGACCCCCCGTCCTGTGACCTCGGGCTCGCACCTCGCGAGCCATCTCGGCGTCACCGAGCGGATCTTCGCAGGGCCCCGGCTGCGGAAGCTCCTGACCGCGGTGGAGGACGGCCTCGAGCTCGTCGAGACCCGGCTGGCCGATGAGCTGAAGGTCGGCGATTCGCTCGCCGACGTCACCTCCCGCTATCTGTACGAGGCGGGCGGCAAGCGACTGCGGCCCGTGCTGTCGATCCTCACCGCGCAGCTGGGCTCGGGGGTCAACGACGACGTCATCGCCGGCGCCACCGCCCTCGAGATGACCCACCTCGGATCGCTCTACCACGACGACGTCATGGACGAAGCCGACCGGCGCCGCGGGGTGCCGAGCGCCCACGCGGTCTGGGGCAACAACGTCGCGATCCTCACCGGCGACCTCCTCTTCTCCCGCGCCAGCCAGCTCATGGCCACGATCGGCGAGCGCGCCATCCGGCTGCAGGCCGACACGTTCGAGCGACTCGTCCTCGGACAGATGCACGAGACGGTCGGCGTCCAGGCCGGGGACGACCCCGTCGACTTCTACCTGCGGGTGCTCAGCGACAAGACCGGCTCGCTCATCGCGGCGGCCGCCGAGACCGGAGTCGTGTTCTCGGACGCATCGGACGAGTACGCCGCGCCGGTGCGGGAGTTCGGCGAGCGCGTCGGCGTCGCCTTCCAGCTGCTCGACGACGTCATCGACCTGTCGGCGGACGCCGAGGAGACCGGGAAGGTTCCGGGCACCGACCTGCGTGCCGGTGTCCCGACGATGCCGTACCTGCTGCTCGGCCGCGCCGGGGATCCCGCCTCCCAGGCGCTCACCGCGACCATCGACGACGGCGTCGCCCGCATCGCCGACGGCGCGGACCCCGCGATCCTCGACGGCCCGCTCGCGACGCTCCGCGAGCACCCCGTGACCGAGGCGACCCGAGCCCTCGCCCACGAGTGGGCGGACCGGGCGGTCGCGGCGCTCGCGCCGCTCCCCGAGGGCCCCGTCCGCGAGTCGCTGACGCGGTTCGCGCACGTCATGGTCGACCGCTCCAGCTGACCCACGGCGCTCCCGCCGCCCCTTCGCTCCGCCCGCACCGGGCACTCGGAAAGGACACCCATGACCAAGCTCCGGCTGGCCATCGTCGGCGCAGGACCCGCCGGCATCTATGCGGCGGACATCCTCCTCAAGGCCGAGCGCAAGTTCGACGTCTCGATCGACCTCTTCGACCAGCTGCCGGCGCCCTACGGTCTCGTCCGATACGGCGTCGCGCCCGACCACCCGCGCATCAAGGGCATCATCAACGCCCTGCGCGACGTGCTCGACCGCGGCGACATCCGCATCTTCGGCAACGTGCGCTTCGGTGAGGACATCACCCTCGCCGATCTGAAGAAGCACTACAACGCCGTCATCTTCGCGACGGGCGCGATCCGGGATGCCGATCTCGACATCCCCGGCATCGACGCCGAGGGCTCCTTCGGTGCGGCGGACTTCGTCAGCTGGTACGACGGGCACCCCGATTTCCCGCGCGAGTGGCCGCTCGACGCGGCATCCGTCGCCGTGCTCGGCAACGGCAACGTCGCCCTCGACGTCGCGCGCATCCTCGCCAAGCACGCCGATGACCTCCTCCCGACCGAGATCCCCGCGAACGTCTACGACGGCCTCAAGAGGTCGCCGGTCACCGACGTGCACGTGTTCGGCCGCCGCGGCCCCGCACAGGTGAAGTTCACGCCGCTCGAGCTGCGCGAGCTCGGCGAGCTGCGCGACGTCGACATGGTCGTCTACGACGAGGACTTCGACTACGACGAGGCATCCAAGGCGGCGATCGCGTCGAACAAGCAGGTCATGGTCATCGACCGCGTCCTGCAGGCGTGGCGCCAGCGGCCGAGCGTCAACAACGCCGGCGGCGAGGCCAGCCGCCGGCTGCACCTGCACTTCTACGCGCGTCCGGTCGAGATCAAGACGGATGCCGACGGCCGCGCCGCAGCGCTCGTGTACGAGCGGACGCGTCCCGACAGCTCGGGCGGTGTCGAGGGCACCGGCGAGTTCCGCGAGGTCGCTGTCGGCCAGGTCTACCGCGCCGTCGGCTACTTCGGGTCGCCGCTCAAGGACGTCCCCTTCGACAAGCGCCACGGCGTCATCCCGAACCACGAGGGCCAGGTCCTCCAGAAGGGCTCGAACGAGCGGGTCCCCGGCGTCTACGCGACCGGATGGATCAAGCGCGGGCCGGTCGGCCTCATCGGTCACACCAAGTCCGACGCGATGGAGACCGTCCGTCACCTCATCAACGACCAGGGCTCGTGGTGGACACCCGAGGATGCCTCGGAGGAGGCGGTCCCCGCGCTGCTCGCCGAGCGCCAGGTCGCCTGGACCGACCTGGCCGGATGGCACCGTCTCGACGAGCACGAGGTCGCCCTCGGCGCCCCGCACGAGCGCGCGCGCATCAAGGTCGTCGATCGCGATCAGATGGTGCAGGTCTCCCGCGGCGAGTGACCGCGCGACCACCGGGCCCCCGGCGCGCCGCTGGGTAGTGTGGGGCCATGAGCGGTGAATGGGTGCAGGACGTGCTCGGCAAGCCGTTCGAGCAGTTCACCCTGCCGCTCGGCGAGGACGAGGAGGGCGAGGTCGTCGCGACGCTCGTCCGGCTCCACCCGCCGTTCGCCTCATCGGTGCTCGGATCGCTCCGCGACGTCGACGTCCTCTACCTGCACGGCTGGTCGGACTACTTCTTCCAGGTCGAGTTGGCGCGGTTCTGGACGCACCACGGCGCCCGCTTCCACGCTCTCGACCTGCGCAAGTACGGACGCAGCCTCCGCGAGGGACAGACGCCCGGCTTCGTGACGGACCTCCAGACCTACGATGACGACATCGCCGCGGCGCTCGAGGCCATGGGGCGCGGGACCGACGCGACGGATCCCGGCGCCGGCCGCCGGCTCGTCGTCATGGGCCACTCCACCGGGGGCCTCATCGCCACACTCTGGGCGTCACGGCATCCGGGCGTCGCCGATGCTCTGGTGCTCAACAGTCCCTGGCTGGAGCTGCAGATCGGGACGCTGGGGCGCCAGGTGCTCGCCCCGTTCGTGCAGGTGCGGGCGCGGCTCGACCCGCTCGGCACGCATCCCGTGGTCGATCTGGGCTACTACACGCGCGCGCAGGCCGACGTGGGGGCGCTCCCCATCGCCGGGTACCGACGGGAGTGGCGTCCGGAGCGCGGCTTCCCCACCCACCCGGGCTGGCTCGCGGCGATCGTCGAGGGCCATCGCCGTGTCGCCGCCGGCATCGACGTCGGCTGCCCCGCGCTCGTGCTGCTGTCGACGAGATCCACGAACCCGCTCGTCTGGAACGTCGACATGACCGCGAGCGACTCGGTCCTGGTCGTCGACGACATCGCCCGCGCCGCACCGCGCATCGGACGCGACGTCACCATCTCGCGCATCGAGGGAGGCATCCACGACCTCTTCCTCTCGCGACCGAGCGCGCGCACGGAGGCGTACTCGGCCCTGCAGCGCTGGCTCGTCGGGGGAGTCCTCGGCCGCTGAGACGCGCTCAGCGCGGCGGCTGCAGCAGGTCGCCGAGCGTCCGGAGGGTGGCTTCCAGCTCCACCGACGGCTCGAGCAGCCACTGGATCTGCAGGCCGTCGGATGCCGCGATGATCAGTGCCGCGAGATGGTCGGCCGGAACGTCCGCCCGGACTTCGCCGGCGTCCTGCTGCCGTTGCAGGCTTGCCGTGAGCGTCGACCGAAGCCGCTCGAACCGGGCGGAGAAGAACGCGTGGCCCACCTCGCTCGCACTCTCCAGCGACGCCGCGACGAGGGTCGAGTAGAGCTTCACGAGGCCCGGGATCTCGACGTTGCGGATGGCCGCATGCACCATGGTCTCGATCCCCGGCACGCGTTCGCCCTGAGCCGCGTTGCGCGCTTCGGCGTGTGCGTACACCGCGACGAGGAGCTGCTCCCGCGAGTCGAAGTAGTGCAGGAGCGCCGCATGCGAGACGCCGATGGCCTCGGCGATCCGGCGCAGCGAGGTGCCGTCGGCGCCGCGTTCGCGGAAGACGTCGATCGCGCGGTCCAGGATCTCCTGGCGCCGGGCGACCCCCTTGGGCTGGGATCCGCGGCGCCCGATCACCGGGTGCGGCTGGGGCTCCATGCCGCCAGCGTACCGCGCAGAATCCCTAAACCTCCACGTGGAGGTTTACTGATATCGTCGGGAGGACTCACCGCGTCCGACGACGAACGAAAGGAAGCCCATGGCACTGCCCGCCGCTTCAGTCCAGCTCTATTCCCTCGCGAAGGAGTTCAGCGCCGACATGCCTGGCTCCCTCGACAAGCTCGCCGCGATCGGGCTGCGCAACGTCGAGGCGTTCAACTTCGTCGGGCGTCCGGTCGAGATCCGCGCGGCGCTCGACGCCAGCGGTCTCGCGTCGCCGACCGGCCACGCGCCGCTCCTGTCCGATGAGCTGTGGACGCCGGACGGTGCGATCCCGACACCCGCGCCCGAGGTCGTCTTCGAGGCCGCCGCGACCGTCGGCATGACGACCGTCATCGACCCGTTCGTCGCACCCGAGCGCTGGCTCACCGCCGACGGCGTCGCCGACATCGCCGAGCGACTCAACCGCGCAGCCGACACGGCGGCCACGTTCGGACTGACCGTCGGCTACCACAACCACGCCCAGGAGTTCGTCGCGGACTTCGACGGCCAGAGCGCCTACGAGCGTTTCGTCGCCCTGACGGACGAGCGCGTCGCGCTCGAGCTCGACCTGTTCTGGGCGATGACCGGCGGGCAGGACGTGCCCGCGCTCGTCCGCGCGCTGGGCGACCGCCTGGTGGCCGTGCACGTGAAGGACGGCATCGTGCCGGCCGCGAACCCGTGGGCGCCGGGCGCCGAGAGCTTCGGCTCCGACACGCTCGATCAGCGTCACCCCGGCACGGGGGAGGTTCCGCTCGCCGAGGCGCTGCGCGCGGGAAGCGGCATCCGTCATGCCGTCCTGGAGTACGACAACGCACCCGGCGACGTGTTCGCCGACATCGCCGCGGGCTACGCGTTCCTGCGCGACGGCGGGTTCGTCGCATGACCGGCCCGGTCGGCGTCGGCGTCATCGGCGCAGGTGTCATCAGTCAGACGTACCTCGAGAACCTCACCTCCTTCCCCGACGTGAGGGTGGTCGCGGTCGGGGATCTGCTGCCCGAGCGCGCCCGCGCGAAGGCCGAGGAGCACGGCGTCCCCGTGTGGGGTTCGCCCGAGGACGTGCTCGCGCACCCCGAGGTGGAGCTCGTCGTCAACCTCACGGTGCCCGCGGTCCACGTGGAGGTCTCGGCGCGCGCCGTCGCGGCCGGCAAGCACGTCTGGACCGAGAAGCCGCTGGGGCTCGACCGTGAGAGCACGAGTGCGCTGCTGCGGGATGCGGAGGCGGCGGGGGTCCGGATCGGGTCCGCTCCCGACACGATCCTCGGACCCGGCTTCCAGACCGCGAAGCGCGCGATCTCCGAGGGGGTCATCGGCACACCGCTGTTCGTGCAGACCGCGTTCCAGACGCAGGGGCCCGACCTCTGGCATCCCGAGCCCGGGTTCCTGTTCGCAACGGGCGCGGGCCCGCTGCTGGATATGGGGCCGTACTACTTCTCGGCGCTCGTGAGCCTCTTGGGTCCCGTCGCCGGGGTCGCCGCGCGCGGGTCCCGCTTCCGGACCGAGCGCCGCATCGCCACGGGCCCCCGGGCTGGCGAGACGTTCCCCGTCGAGGTGCCGTCGTCGGTGCAGGTGCTGTCCACCTTCGAGGGCGGCCAGCACGGCACGCACCTGTTGAGCTTCGACTCCGCGCTCGAACGTCACGGCGTCGTCGAGATCCACGGCACCGACGGATCGATCGTCCTGCCCGACCCGAACCAGTTCGAGGGGCGCACGGCGTACGTGAAGCCGCTCGGCGTGCTGCGCGACGGGATGTCGCACGAGCAGGAGTGGATCGAGGTCGAGCAGCAGGGCACCGTCGTCGGCCGCGGCCTCGGCGTGCTGGACATGGTTCGCGCGATCGCGGAGGGTCGCCCGCACGTGGCGACGGGGGAGCTCGGCTTCCACGTGCTCGACGTGCTGCTCTCGGCGGAGGAGTCCGCAGAGACGGGCGCCTACCTCGAGATCGCGAGCACCGTGGCATCGGTCCCGGCCGTGCCCGCGGACTTCGACCCGTTCGCCCAGACCCTGGTCTGACCCGCACGGCACGACGGCCCGGGTTCCTCCGCGGAGGACCCGGGCCGTCGTCGTGCCGCCGGGCGCGCGTCAGCGCTCGCTCGGACTCAGCCGCCGCTGACGCCGCGAGGCTTGGTGGTGACCCGCCAGTTGCCGGTCGAGGTGCCCCAGCCGTAGTCCTCGCTCCAGTGCGCTGCGGCGCCGAACCGCGAGCCGCTGCTGAGTGCCACGTGCACCCCATGGCGGGCGAAGCCGACGATGTCGGCGCGCCCATCTCCGTTCACGTCCGCCACCGCGCGGGGCATCAGTCCCAGCGTCCATTCGCGGGAGCCGTAGTCGGTCGTCCATCGTTTCGCGGCGCCCAGCGTCGACCCCGTGTTGAGAGCG
Organism: Microbacterium pasadenense; assembly: GCF_047246565.1. Classification (NCBI taxonomy): domain Bacteria; kingdom Bacillati; phylum Actinomycetota; class Actinomycetes; order Micrococcales; family Microbacteriaceae; genus Microbacterium; species Microbacterium pasadenense. The sequence continues at coordinate 932,585 of NZ_JBFOKN010000001.1, forward strand.
ACGTACGTCCCGTCGCGCCGGAAGCCGACGATGTCGAGGAGTCCATCGCCATCCACGTCGCCGAGGGTGCGCGGGTCGCGATCGACCTTCCAGCCCCTCGAGGAGGAGTTCAGGCCGAAGCTCTTCGCCCACCTCTTGGGAGAGGCGAAGGAAGATCCGATGTTGAGTGCCACGTACACGCCGGACCGCGCGAAGCCGACGATGTCGAGCAGGCCGTCACCGTCCATGTCGGCGAGGCGACGGGGTGTGACGTCGGCTCGCCAGCCGTTGTCGCCGGTGAAGCTGCGGCTCCAGGCCTCGGGTTTGCGGAAGCCCGTGCCGGTGCTCTCCGCCACGTACACGGCGGAGTTCGCGAACCCGACGAGGTCGGCGCGCCCATCACCGGTGACGTCTGCGGCCAGCCGCAGCTTGCGGGTCGTATTCCAGCCCTGGTCCGCGCCGAGGGCGAAGAGCACCCGCTGAGAGGGACGGAACGACGAGCCCGTGTTCAGCGCGAGGCTCACCCCGGAGCCGCCGAACCCGACCACGTCGGGCAGTCCGTCGCCGTTCACGTCCGCGAGGGTGCGGACGTGCTTGCTGACGGACCAGCTCGCGTTGCGGCCGAACGCGCTCGACCACCTGGTCGCCCTGCTGAAGGCGCCGTCCCCCTTGCCGCGCGCGACCGTCACCCCGGAGTCCCCGAAGCCGACGATGTCCGGCCTGCCGTCGCCCGTGACGTCCTGCACCATGCGGAGGCGCTTGGAGGGCGACCATCCCGTGCCCGTCCCGAATCCGGGGGTGGCGACGCGCAGGGAGGCGAACGAGGCGCTCCGGCCCAGGGCGGTCTTGACGCCGTCGATGCCGAACCCGACGACGTCTGCCCGTCCGTCGGAGTTGAGGTCGGTGTCCCACGCCGCCGCCTCCGATCGGTCGTCGATCCCGTTCCCGTCGGCATCGGGCAGCACCGCTTTCGGCGAGGACGGTCCGACGCGGGACGATGCGGTGAGGCAGCACGTCACTCTCCGGGAGTTCAGCACCGTCTTACCCGACATGTCGCGCCACACGCCGTTGTAGGCGCCGCTGCTGTCGCGCAGCACGAAGCGGTCGAATTGGATGCCGCTGACCTTGACGTACTTCCGTTTGCCGCTCGGCACGTCGATGGATTCGTTGAGGATCGACAGGTGGACGTGGGCGCTGGTTCCCGGTGTTCCGCCGCACGGGAGAGTCTGTCCGGCGTAGCCGAGCATCGTCCCCGCCTCGACCCACGTGCCGACCAGCGAGGACTTGGCCTTCCTCAGGTGGTAGTACTCCGACATCCATCCGCCACCGTGATCGATGCCGAGGAACCAGCCGCCCGCGCAGGAGACGCGGTACACGCGGCCGGCCGCGACGGCGCGGACAGCGGTGACGCGGGAGTTGAGCGGGGCGAAGTCGATGGCGCCGCGGTTGATCCCGTCGCTGTCGGCGTGAGATCCGCTGGCGCCCCAGCGCTCGCCGGGCAGCCAGGGGAAGTGGAAGACCGGCTGCGGGCCGGTGCTCGCCACGAGTCGCAGCGCGCGGGTCTCCGTCGTCGCGCGGGGGATCTCCCGGGTCAGCGGCATGGTGGGGCCGTCGGTGTGCGGCTCCTCATCGGTCGCGTGGTCATGCGGTTCGGTCGGCTCCGGCTCCGGCTCCGGTGCGGGCTCGGTCGGCTCGGGCTCGGCCGGTGTTGGCTCGGGCTCGGTCGGTGCGGGCTCGGTCGGCTCGGGCTCCGCGACCGGGTCCGTCGGCTCCGGCTGCGGGTCGGCGCCGTCCGTCGGTCGCGGGCCGGGCGCCGGGGTCATCGTCTCGCTGGTGGCCGCCGGTGTCGGCGTGGTGCCGGCAGCCCCCGTGGCCGGGATCACCGCCAGGATCAGCGCGGCGACCACCGCCCATCCCGCCGTTCGCAGTCCTGTTCTGGGCACGTGACGCCCTCCCTCGTCTGGCTGCTCGGAATCTCTCGCGATGACCTCCACGCGATTTTCCCACGAGTATCAGACGGGGTGGGCGACGCGGCGGGGGTTGCTCCGCAGCGAGGCGTGGGTTATCGAGCCATCCCCGACGAGAGCGGGGCGTCGGCTTCCGACGAGGCCGTGAGGGCGGCCGGCGCGAACGATCGGACGGCGCAGGTGCCCCGGGTGGGTCAGCGGTAGTTGATGAACTGCAGGTCGACGTCCAGGTCGGCCGCCTTGAGGAGGCGCTGGACCTCCTGCAGGTCGTCGCGGGACTTCGACTGCACACGCAGCTCGTCGCCCTGGATCTGCGCCTTGACGGACTTGGGACCCTCGTCACGGATCATCTTGCTGATCTTCTTCGCGTCCTCGGACGAGATGCCCTCCTTGAGGGTGGACACGAGGCGGTACTCCTTGCCGGAGGCCACGGGATCGCCCGAGTCGAGGCTCTTCAGCGAGATGCCGCGCTTGATCAGCTTGGACTGCAGCACGTCGAGCACCGCCTTCGCGCGCTCCTCGCTGTTCGCCTTGATGAGGATCGACTCGCCGCTCCACTCGACCGAGGCGCCGGTGCCCTTGAAGTCGTAGCGCTGCTCGACCTCTTTGCGCGCCTGGTTGAGAGCGTTGTCAGCCTCCTGGCGATCGATCTTGGAAACGATGTCGAATGAGCTGTCGGCCATGCCGAGAGTCTATCGAGCCGGCATCCGTCCGCGCCCTAGGCTGGCGCCGTGACGATCTCCGCGCCCGTTCCCGTGACCGCCCAGCGAGCGTGGGGGATCGCCGCCGTCGTGATCGGTGCGCTCGCCCTCATCCCCACCGTGCTCGTCCTGATCCTGGCGGCGACGGTGAGCCCCGATTTCGGGTGGTTCAGCCTGATCACGATTCCGGCGACCGCCGTCGGAGGCGTGCTGGCCGCGCTGGCGGGCGTCGTCGGCATCGTCTACGCCCGACTGCGGCGCCGCGCCTACGCATGGCCGGTGGCGGGCATCGTGCTGGGCGGGCTGCTCGCGGTGGCCACGGCGCTCATCTTCACGCCCCTCGCCTTCCTCTGACTCTCGTCGCGCCCGCTGCCACGGCGGTTCGTAGAATGGAGCGATGCGGCCGCTGACGGAGAACCAGCTGCGCGACGTCCTCGTGAATGCCACCCGCGACGAGCGCGAGCGCCTCGAACTGCCCCACGACTTCCCGATCCTCGAGTGGGATCACCTCGACTTCCTCGCGTGGCGTGATCCCACCACCCGGAGCCGTGGGTACGTCGTCGCCGAGATCGGCGGCGAGCCGACCGGCATCGTCCTTCGTGCGGCGAGCGGGTCGGGTGGCGGCCGATCGGCGATGTGCAACATCTGCCACACGATGCAGCCCGGCAATCAGGTGACGCTGTTCACCGCCCGCAAGTCGGGGGATGCCGGCGACCGCGGTGACAGCGTCGGCACCTATTTCTGCGCCGATCTGACCTGCCACGAGAACGTCAGGATCGCCGCACCGCTCGCGCCGAGCGAGATCCGGGCCAGCGTGGATCGGCGGATCGACGGGACGCGGCACCGGCTCGAATCGTTCGTCGGGCGGGTCGCGACGGCCGCCTGAGGGGATGGTTCGTCGCGCGCCGCGCGGGAGGGTAATATGGTTGCTCGCGCCTCCGGTCGACTGAGAAAGCCGGGCGGATGCGCACCTGGCGAGTTACCCAAGCGGCCAAAGGGATCTGACTGTAAATCAGACTGCATTGCATTCGGGGGTTCGAATCCCTCACTCGCCACCATCGCACCACGAAGGGCCCCCGCTCAGCCGGGGGCCCTTCGGCGTTCGTCAGGGAGTGCGACGACGCAGGGTGAGGGAGGCGAGCACGAGCGCGCCCACGGCGAACGCCGCCACGATGAGGACGGGCTGGTAGAGGTCCCATCCCTCCTCGCCCGATGCCACCGCGGCGGACCCGTCGACGGCATGGCTGAGCGGCAGCCAGTCGCTGATCGCGTGGAGCACGTCGGGCATCTCATCCCGCGGCATGAACAGGCCGCCCAGGATGATCTGGGGGAAGACGAGCACCGGCATGAACTGCACCGCCTGGAACTCGGTCCGCGCGAAGGCGCTCGCGAGCAGGCCCAGCGCGGTCCCGAGGACCGCGTCGACGACCGCGACCAGTCCGAGCTGCCAGATCGGGCCGTCGACCGTCAGCCCGCAGACCACGACGGCGAACGTCACCGTGATGATCGCCTGGAGGGTGGCGATGAGCCCGAACGCCAGCGCGTACCCGACGACGAAGTCCGCCTTGCCGAGCGGCGTCGTCATCAGGCGCTCGAGCGTGCCGCTGCGGCGCTCCCGCAGCGTCGTGATCGACGTCACCAGGAACATGACCACGAACGGGAACAGGGCGAGGATCGGTGCACCGAACCGATCGAAGACCCCCTCGCGGTCGCTGAACAGCCAGGCGAACAGGCCGACGAGGGTCGCCGGGGCGACGAGCATCAATGCGATCGACCGAGGATCGTGACTCAGCTGCCGCAGCACCCGCGTCGCGGTCGCCCACAGGCGTCGCGTGTTCATGCCGCCATCTCCCGTCGGATCAGGGCGAGGAACGCGGCATCCGGATCGGATGCGCGGGTCTCGGCGAGCAGCCCGTCCGGTGTCGTGTCGGCGACGAGGCGGCCGTCGCGCATGAGGAGCAGCCGGTCGCACCTCAGCGCTTCGTCCATCACGTGGCTCGAGACGAGCAGGGTCGATCCCGCCGTGACCAGGCCTCTGAGCACCTGCCACAGTTCTGCTCGGAGGAGCGGGTCGAGGCCGACGGTGGGTTCGTCGAGGACGATCAGCTCGGGTGAGCCGAGCATCGCGACCGCCAACGACACCCGGTTGCTCTGCCCGCCGCTCAGCGAGGACACGATCTGGTCGGCGTGCGCCGTGAGGGCGACGGCGTCCAGCACGCGATCGGCGTCGGATGCCGGAGCTCCGAGCACCCGCGTGACGTACTGGAGGTTCTGCCGGACGGTGAGGTCGGGGTAGACCGACGCGGCCTGTGTGTCATAGGCCACGCGACGACGGAGCGTGGCGCTCCCGGCGGGGTGGCCGAGCACGGTGACCGCACCGCCGGTGATCTTCTGGACGCCCACGATCGCCCGCATGAGGGTCGTCTTGCCGCACCCGGACGGGCCCAGGAGTCCTGTGACGGCTCCCCGGGCGATGTCGACGTCGAGGCCGTCGAACACCCGGGTCCTGCCCCGGGTGACCTGCAGTCCCCGAATGCGCACCGCGCCCGGTTTATTCATCATGCGGTGAATTGTGCGCCCGCAGCGAGGGCGGGTCAAGGGGCCGGCCTGCGCGCCGCCCTTGCGTCAGCGCGGGGCGACGAGGTAGGCCTGCACGACAGGCCCCACCCGGCGGACCAGCTCGTCGGCGGGGGCGGTGGCGATGCCGGGCAGCTGCAGCACGTACCGCGTGATCAGCAGGCCCGCGATCTGCGACCCGGCGAGGGCGGCGCGCAGCTCGGCGTCGTCGCCGCCGATCTCCGTCGCGATGCGGCCGAGGAGCTCTCGCGACAGGAATCCGGCGAGCAGCGGCGTGGCGAGGCGGTTGCCGATGGCCGTGCGCAGCAGCACGACGCCGCGCGTGCGGACCTCGGGAACCTCGAATCGCGACAGCACGAAGCGGACGATCGACTCGCCGAGCTGTCCCCGGTCGCCGGCGAGCAGGCGGGGGATCTCCAGATCGGGCCGCAGCGGGGCGCCGATGGTCTCGGCGAACAGGTCGGCTTTCGTGCCGAAGTAGTGGTGCAGCAGGGCTGCGTCGACGCCGGCCCGGCCGGCGATCGACCGCATCGTGGCGGCGTCGTACCCGCGCTCGGCGAACTCCTCGGCCGCCGCCGCGAGGATCCGCGCTCGCGCGTCGGAACGCCCGCGCGGCCTGCCCCGTCCGCGGGACGGACCGCCCCCCTGGTGAGCCATGGGGCCAGCCTACGAGGCGCCCGCTCGGCGCGGACACCGGTGGCGGTGGTTCTTCCGGCAGACGAAGGGATGCGGCGGCTGTGCGGACTAGCGTGGACGCATGCGGGTGACCTCGGCAGTGCGGAGCGCGAAGCGCGGGTCGCTCCTGCAGGTCGTGAAGTCCGCGGCGGCCGCGATCGGCGCGTGGCTCATCGCCGGGTGGCTCGTCCCGGGGCCGCTCCCCGTCTTCGCCGCGATCGCCGCCCTCCTGGTGGTGCAGCCGAGCGTCAACCAGTCCCTCGCGAAGGCGCTGGAGCGCAGCGTCGGCGTCGTCGTCGGCGTGGTGATCGCCGTCGTGCTGAGTCTGCTGCTCGGACCGCAGAGCTGGGTCGTGCTGCTCGCCGTCGTCGTGGCGATGCTCGTCGCCTGGGCGCTGCGGGCCTCTCCCGGCACCGGGAACCAGGTGGCGATCTCGGCGCTGCTCGTCCTCGCTCTCGGCTCCTCGAACCCGCAGTACGCCTTCGATCGGATCATCGAGACGCTCATCGGCGCTCTCATCGGCGTCATCGTGAACGTCCTGATCGTGCCGCCCGTGCTCGTGGCGCCGGCGGCGCGCGACGTCCGGCTGCTCGCCGACGAGCTCGCCGCCAGCATGGAGCGGCTCGCCGAGAGTCTCGCCGACCCCTCCTCCTCCGCAGAGCGGCTCGGACTGCTCCTGGAGGCGCGCCTGCTGCGGCCGATGAAGGACGTCGCCGAGGAATCCCTGAGTGCGGGTGAGGAATCCCTCGCACTGAATCCCCGCAGATCCGCGCACGGGGACGTGCTCGGCGAGCTGCGCGCGCTGATGACGACTCTCAGCCCCATCGTCACGCAGGTCATCGGCATGACCCGGGCCTATGCCGACCATTACGACGACGGGCTCGCGGACGAGCCGACGGTCGTCGCGATCGCGGAGCAGCTGCGCCGCGCCGCCCACGACGTCCGGCTCGCGGCGCGGGTCACGGGCGGTGGGGGCGAGCCGGTCGGCGCGACCGTCCCCGCCCTCACCTCGCCGCTGCAGGTCCGGCCACCGGCATCCGCTCACTGGGTCCTGATCGGGTCGCTGCTCGAAGACCTCCGCCGCATCCGGGCGGAGCTGATGGGGGAGGCCTGACGAGGCGTCGCGAGGACGGCTCGGACAGACCTGCCGCGGGCGGGGACCGTCTGACAGGATGGGTGGGAATCGCGGGCGACGGCCCGCCGGAGGGAACACCGATGAGCGAACCGATCAGCGCGCCCGAGTCCAGCAAGATCTTCCGAGCGGCGATCTGGGTCGCGATCGGCGCGCTCATCGCCGCGGCCATCGTCTGCGTCATCTGGGTGCTCATCGGCGACTCGAACGGCATCGTCGGACGTGCGTTCCTGACCATCCTGCTGCTGGCGGCGTTCGCCGGGGTGGCCATCCTCGAGTCGAACCTCGCCGATCGCCGACCGGCCTGGTTCGCGCTCGCCAGCATGGTCTCGTGGGTGCTCGCCCTCCTCGTCGGCGCTTTCCTGATCTGGATGCCGGAGTCTCCCGACGACTACGGCGTCGGTGCGGAGCGGTTCTTCAAGTTCCTTCTGATCCTGCTGATCCTGCAGGGTGCGCTGCTGCACATCCGCCTCTTCTCGAAGGCCTACGCGCGCCACCAGACGACCTTCACGAGCGTCGTCGCCTACGTCACGATGGGCCTCGTCGTGATCCTCGCGGTCATGCTCGTGCTGCCGCTCATGCTCGAGGAGTTCTTTGACTTCCGCGACATCTACTGGCGCGTCGTCGTCGCCCTGGCGATCCTGGTGGCCGTCGGCACGGCGCTGGTCCCGCTCGTGAACGCGCTCTTCGCGCCGAAGAAGCCGCGCCGTCCCGCGACAGCGGCCGCGGCGTACGACCGGTCCGCCTACGGGGCGCAGCAGGCCGCTCCGCCGCAGCTGCAGGCATGGCCGACGTACGGCGACGGGCGCACGCCGCTCCCGGTCCTGCCTGACGGCTCGCCCGACTGGAACGCCTACTACACCGGCTGGCCGACCTATCCGCAGCAGCCGTACGCCGCAGCCGCCCCGGCCGAGGCCCTGCCCGAGGAGACCGCGCCCTCGGCGCGTCCCTCCTCGGCGTCCGCGCAGCCGGCGTCGCCCGCAGCGCACGACGCGCCGATCTGGCCGCCCGCGCCCGACCAGCCGGTGCCGCCCGCGCAGCCGACCGCACCGCCCGCGCCTGGCCGGCCGGACGCGCCGACGGCGCCGCCGCAGCAGCCGGCACCGCCGGTCCCCGGCCACCCTGACGTGCCGCCCGCCCCGCCGCTCCCGGGTCACCCCGAGATGCCGCCGGCTCCGCCGGTCCCGCCGCAGCAGTAGCAGGCGGCGTCGCTGTCAGCGGGCCAGCAGCTCCAGGGCGGCCATCGCCGCATTGTGGCCGCCGATCCCGCTGACAGCTCCGCCGCGCTGCGCGCTCGATCCGCACACGAGCACGCGCTCGTGGGGAGTCGCCACGCCCCACCGCTCCGCCGGTGTGCGCAGCGCCGCGTCGTCCCGTGCCCACGGCCACGACAGGTCGCCGTGGAAGATGTCGCCGCCCGCCATGCCGAGGGACGCCTCGAGATCCGCCGTCGACCGCGCCTCGATGCACGGCGACCCGTCCGGAGCCTCGAAGACGACATCGGCGATCGGCTCCGCCAGGACGGAGTCCAACGACCGGTGGGCCGCGGCGAGCAGGTCGTCACGGTCGACGTCCCCGTCCGCGACGAGGCGGTGCGGCACCTGCAGGCCGAACAGCGTGAGCGTCTGTGCTCCGCTCGCCCGGAGCTCCGGCCCGAGGATCGTCGGGTCGGTCAGGGAGTGACAGTAGATCTCGGCGGGGAGGGGGTCCGGGACGGCGCCGCCGGCGGCGCGCGCGTAGGCGGCATCCAACTGGGTGAGCGTCTCATTGATGTGGAACGTCCCCGAGAACGCAGCCTCGGGCGAGACCGTCTCATCGTGCAGACGAGGAAGCCGGCGGAGCAGCATGTTGACCTTCACCTGGGCGCCCTCGGGGGCCGCGGCATCCGTCGTCGCGGCCCCGCCGGCGGCCAGCAGCGCATCGAGGACGGCCGAGCCGACGCCGCTGAGCACGAGGCGGGCGGTGAGCGTCTCGCCGCTTTCGAGCACGACCTCTCCGTCGGGCGTCACGGCGGTGACGGGAGCATCGGTGCGGATCTCCGCCCCCGCGGAGCGCGCAGCGCGCTCGAGGGCCCCGCTCACACTCCCCATCCCGCCGACCGGGACGTCCCAGTCCCCGGTCCCGCCGCCGATGACGTGGTACAGGAAGCACCGGTTCTGCCGCAGCGAGGCGTCGTCTGCCGTCGCGAAGGTCCCGATGAGACCGTCGGTGAACGCGATCCCGCGGGTGAGGTCGTCGGCGAAGGATCCGCGGATCAGCTCGCCGAGCGGGCGGGCGGTCACGGCTTCCCACAGCTCGTCGTCGGCCAGGGCGGCGCGGACGTCCCGCTCGCGACGCAGGGGCGCGGTCACGGTCGGGAACAGGACCGATGCCAGCGGTCGCAGCCGCTCGTAGAACGCGTCGAACCGGGCGGCCTCGGCGGCGTCCCCGGTCGCGCGGACGAAGCTGGCCACCGTGGCCTCGGCATCGCCGTTGTCGACGAGCACACCCCGGGACGGGTCGGCCGGCAGGGGCGTGTAGGAGGAGTAGCGGCGCCGGCGCAGCTGGACCTGGAGACCGAGGTCGCGGATGATCGTCGCCGGCAGGAGGCTCACCAGGTAGGAGTACCGCGAGAGTCGCGCATCGACGCCTGCCCATGGCCGCTCCGAGACGGCAGCGCCGCCCACGTGGGGGAGGCGTTCGAGCAGCGTGACCGTGCGTCCGGCGCGGGCGAGGTAGGCGGCGGCGACGAGGGCGTTGTGCCCCCCGCCGACGATGATGACGTCTCGGATGGCGGCCATGACGCTCAACATAGCGGGCGATAGCGTGGAGGAATGGATGCCGCTGCGCTCGCCGACCTCGCCTTGGACATCGCCCGTGAGGCCGGTGATCTCGCCCGGCGCCGCCGCGAGGCGGGGGTCGCCATCGCGGCGACCAAGTCGGTGATCGCCGACATCGTGACCGAGGCGGACCGCGAGGTGGAGGCGCTCATCCGCGAGCGGCTCGCGGTCGCCCGTCCCGGCGACGGCTTCCTGGGGGAGGAGTCGGGGGCCGAGCGCGGGACCACGGGGATCACCTGGGTGGTCGACCCGATCGACGGCACGGTCAACTACGCCTACGGGATGCCGCACTACGCCGTCAGCATCGCCGCGATCGAGGGGGAGCCCGAGCCGCCGCTGTGGACGGCCCTGGCCGGCGTCGTCCACAACCCGGCCACGGGGGAGACGTTCTCCGCGGTGCGGGGAGGCGGCGCGTGGCGGGACGGACAGCGGCTCGCGGTCTCGGAGGTCGGCGGCGCGGGAGCTCTCGTCGCGACCGGGTTCGGCTACGACCCGGCGACGCACGCCGGCGACCTGGCGCGGGTCGCGAAGGTGATGCCGCTGGTGCGGGATCTCCGACGGGGCGGCGCAGCGTCGCTCGACCTGGCGTATGTCGCCGCAGGTCGCCTGGACGGCTACTTCGAGCGGGGGCTGCATCCGTGGGATCACGCCGCCGGAGCGCTGCTGGTGACGGAGGCCGGCGGGGTCGTGACGGGGTCGCCGCACGGGGCGCCGGGGCGTGAGATGACGGTCGCGGCAGGCCCCGCACTGCACGCGAGGTTGGTGGCGGCCATCTCGGCCTGACTGCATGCCAACTCGTACATGTGTTTTTCAGTCCATTCGTGTAGCGTGTTTACCCGATCGTTACTTTCGCCGCCCGAAGCGAAATGATCGGTGAAGCCTGAAGCCTCGCGGTCGCCCGGCCGCACGATTCCGAGAGCCCTGCGCGTTTGACTTTCGATACCTCTGCGACGGACGCCGCCCGCGTCGGCGGCGCCGCGCGCGCCACGCCGCCGGCGAGCGTTCCGCTCAGCCGTGCCGAGTACCGGCGGCTCGCGGCGGAGAAAGCGGCGGCGGAGGCGGCCGCGGCGTCCGCACCGGCCCAGCCGGTCGCGCCTGCATCCGTGACGGAGCAGGTCGTCCTCGGCGCGGCGGCTGCCGCCCTCCCGCTGCGGCGTCGCACGCGCGCTGCGCGGACGGAATCGACGGATGCCGCGGCTGAGCCGGTTTCGCATGCTCCCGAGTTCCTCGACGAGACCGTCGTCCTCCCGTCGGCGACGTCGACCCACCTGGCCGCCGAGCAGCCCGGCCCGCGCATCGCCGACGAGTTCGAGCTCGCCGCCCGGGTCTTCGCCTTCACCGGGGAGACGCCGATCCAGGTCGCCCGTGCCGCCGTCGAGGCGGAGGCGCCTCCGACGACCCGTGCGCGCGCGGCGGCCGCGCTGCCTGCCAAGCCCCGGTTCGGCAAGGTCATGCTCACGCGGGTGGCCGCGGCCTCCTTCTCCGTGACCGTCGTCGGGGTCGTCGGACTCCTGGCCGTCGGAACCACCACGCCGGTTTCGGCGGTGAGCGCATTCGGCGCCGGCGCTCAGGGCGACATCTCCCTCGTCGCGCCGCAGAAGGCGAGCTCGTCGACCGAGATCCAGGCGTACGTCGCGGCATCCGATGCCAAGTCCGGCGACCTCGTCCGCGTCGAGGAGTATGACGTCGAGTCGATGGCGGACGTCGCCGCGGATTCGGGCGTGACGCACTTCGCCGGAACCTGGGTCAACGACGCGAGTGCGGACATCCAGTGGCCGTTCCCGGTCGGGGTGCCGATCTCGGCGGCCTTCGGATCCGGCTCGTACCTGTCGAAGTTCGCGATGCCGCACCGCGGTGTGGACCTCACCCCCGGAGCGGGCGCGGAGATCCACGCGGTGGCATCCGGCACCGTCCGCATCGCGACCGAAGTCGGCGGCGACTACGGCGTGACGGTCGTCCTGGACCACATCGTGGACGGCCAGCTGGTCTCGACGCGCTACGGCCACATGCAGTACGGCTCGCTGCGCGTGTCGCCCGGGGAGACCGTCGAGGTCGGGGATGTGCTGGGCGCCGTGGGCTCCACGGGCAAGGCGACCGGTCCGCACCTGCACTTCGAGGTGGCGCTCAACGGCACCGAGCGGATCGACCCGATGGCGTGGATGTACGAGCACACGGCGGAGTGATCCCCGTTCGAGGAGGCGCCGCAGCTCTGGTATCCTCTTCTAGTTGCCTGCTCGCAGGCAGCACGCCCCGATAGCTCAGTGGCAGAGCACTTCCATGGTAAGGAAGGGGTCGTCAGTTCAATCCTGACTCGGGGCTCGCAGCATCCGGAGGTCCGCCTCCGAAAGCTACGCGGCGGGGTAGCTCAGTTGGTGAGAGCGCACGACTCATAATCGTGAGGTCGCGGGTTCAAGCCCCGCTCCCGCTACTCGAAACCCCCGGCTCCACCCGGGGGTTTCGTTGTTCCGCGGGCCGGCCGGACGGTTCAGCGGCGCAGCAGCTCGGCCGCCAGCCGGCGGGCCCGGCGCAGATGGCCGGCATCGCCGTCCACGCCCTGCTGGGCGATCGCGCCCTCGGCGAGCAGGAAGATGTGGTGGGCGACGGCCACCGCGTCGGCGCGGGCGGCGTCGATCGTCACCAGCTGCTCGATCCTCGCGCGCACCGCGGCCTTGTGCTCGCGGATGACCGCCTTCCCCGGATGCTCGTCGGCGAGCTCGGATGCCGCGTTGACGAACGCGCAGCCTCGCCCGGAGGGTTCCGCATCCTCGGCGTAGGCGTCGAACACCGTCAGCGCGCGGGGCTCCGGTGCGGTGGCGATGCGCTCCTCCCAGCGCGCGGTCCACTCCTCGTCGCGGCGCCGCAGGTAGGCGCACACCAGCGCCTCCTTCGAGCCGAACCGGTCGTACAGGGTCCGCTTCGTCACGCCGGCGGTCGCCGCGATCGTCTCCACGCCGACGGCGGCGATGCCGTGCGTGTAGAACAGGGTGGTCGCGGCGTCCAGCACTCGCCGCGCGCCAGGCGTCAGGATCGGAGGCATCCGTTCCCCTCTCCTCGGTCGTCGCGTAGTCTTCAAGACTACTTCACCGATCGGTGAAGCTGGGAAGGGGAACGCATGCCGACGTCGCAGGACACCACGACGCTGTCCACCGGGCGCACCGTCCACCTCGCGATCGGGGGGCTCGCCCTCATCGCCGTCTGCTACGGCCTCGCCCGGTTCGCCTATGGACTGTTCGTGCCCGCGTTCCGCAGTGCGTTCGACCTCGACGCCGCAGCCGCGGGCCTCATCGCGTCCGGAAGCTACGGCGCCTACTGCATCGGCATCTTCGCCGCCACCGCGACGACGCCGCGCCTGGGCGCTCGCGTGGTCGCGGTCGGCGCCGGTGTGCTCGCGACAGCGGGAACCGCGCTCATCGCGTTCGCGCCCGACGCGCTCGTGCTCGCGGCCGGTGTCATGCTGGCGGGATCGAGCACCGGCGTGGCCTCGCCCCCGCTCGCTCACGCCGTCGCGAAGCGGGTGAGCGCCGGGCGCCGGGACCGTGTGCAGACGATCGTGAACGCGGGGACGGGGCTCGGGGTCATGGTGTCGGGACCCGTGGCGCTCCTCGCCCAGGAGCAGTGGCGGGTCGCCTGGATCATCTTCGCCGTGATCTGCGCCCTCGTCACCGCGTGGATGGCCGTCCTCATGCCCGCAGCCCGGGACGGCGCGCCGGGACGCCGGGGCGAGCGGCACGCATGGCTGCCGACCGGCGCCGGGCGGCTGCTGCTGGCGGCCGGCACCATGGGCCTCGCGACCGCCGCGGTGTGGACCTTCGGGCAGGACATCCTCACGGCGGAGGGCGGCCACGACCGGACCTTCGCGACGATCGCGTGGATCGTGCTCGGGGCGTGCGGGCTGATCGGCGCGACCGCCGGCGACCTGGCGGGGCGGATCGGGCTCGCCAGGTCGTGGACGCTGCTCATGGTCGGCGCCGCCGCCGCCACCCTCGCCATCGGCGTCCTGCCGGGCTCGGGTGTCGCCGCGATCGTCGCGTCGGGCGTCTTCGGTGCGGTGTACATCGCGCTCACCGGCATCCTGCTGGTCTGGAGCACGCGGGTCTACGCGGACGTCCCCGCGCGAGGCGTCGGCGTCGCGTTCCTCGCGCTCGCCCTCGGCCAGGCGGTCGGAGCGCCGCTGCTGGGCGGCGGGGCGGATGCCGCGGGCCTGCCGGCCGCCTTCGTCGCCGCCGCGGCGGTCGCTCTGATCGGCGCGCTGGTCCGGCCGCCGGCCGGACGGCACCGACCCCGGCGCACGGCGGGTCAGCCCGCCGTGGAGGCGCGGACGATCAACTCGGGCGGGAAGACCGTCTGACGCGGGATGCTGTCGGGGTCGTCGGCCTCTTCGAGGACGATCCGCAGCGCCGTCCGGCCGATCATCCGGCTCGGCTGGCGGATCGAGGAGAGCGGGACGGCGGCGGCCGCCGCGAACGGGATGTCGTCGAACCCGATGATCGCGATGTCCCCGGGGACGGACGCCCGCCCGTCGACGACGAGCGCCTGCAGCAGCCCGAGCGCGAGCAGATCGTTCGCGGCGAAGAGGGCATCGGGCCAATCCCGGCGCGGTCGGGCGAGCAGGCGCGCGCCGGCCGCGGCGCCCTCGTCGACCGTCATGGCCTCGGTCGCGATCACGTCGAGGTCCACCTGCGCGCCGGCGTTCTCGGCCGCGGCGCGGGCGCCGGCGAGCCGGTCGTTGACCTGACGGATGTCGAACGGGCCGCCCACGAAGGCGATGCGGCGCCTGCCGGTCTCGATCAGGTGGTCCACGGCGAGCCTCCCGCCGGCCACGCTGTCGACCGAGACCGACGAGAAGCGGCCGTCGCCGCTGAATCGGTCAACGAGCACGGCGGCGATGCCGCTGGCGCGCAGGCGCTGCAGTCGCGCCGTCACATCGCCGTAGGGTGCGATGAGCAGTCCGCGCACCTGCTGCTCCTGGAAGAGGTCCAGGTACATCCGCTCGCGCGAGACGTCCTCGTCGGTGTTGCCGTAGAGGATCGCGATCCCGTGCCGGGTGGCCTCATCCTCGGCGCCGCGCACGACGTCGTTGTAGAACGGGTTCTGGCCGTCGAGGACGACGAAGCCGACGGTCGTCGACACGCCGGCACGGAGCTTCCGCGCCGCGTCGTTGCGGATGTACCCCAGTTCCTTGATGGCCCGGGTCACCCGCTCCACCGATTCCGACGACACCTCGTCGGGCCGGTTCAGGACGTTCGAGACCGTCCCGACGGAAACGCCGGCGCGCTCGGCGACGTCTCGGATGCGGACCGGCATGGCACCTCCTCGTTCCCCCGGAAATCACGATTGGGTCACTCTCGCCGGGTGACTTGACCGTGTGCGCTTCGGTTTCATACAGTAGCGTGAAATCATCCTGAATCGATTCAGGTCCGATCAGACGATTCATCCCGATACGCACACCCTCAATGAGGAGGCATCCGTGGTCCTCGCCGCTGACCCGCAGACGTCACCACCCGCGCTGGAACTCACGCGCGTCGTGAAGTCGTTCGGTCCCGTGATCGCGCTGCGATCCGGAAGCCTGCGGCTGGCCGCCGGCTCGATCCACGCACTCGTGGGGGAGAACGGGGCCGGCAAGTCGACCCTCGTCAAGATCATCGCGGGCCTCTACCGCCGCGACTCGGGCGAGTTCACCCTCGGCGGCCGGAGCGTGGACTTCACGAGCACGGCGCAGTCGAAGGCGGCGGGCATCGCGGTCATCTACCAGGAGCCGACGCTCTTCCCCGATCTCTCGGTGACCGAGAACATCTTCATGGGCCGCCAGCCGACGAACCGGGTCGGTCGCATCGACCGCCGGGCGATGCGCGAGGAGGCGGTCCGCATCTTCGAGCGTCTCGGCGTCCGTCTCGACCCGGACCGGGTCACGGAGGGCCTCTCCATCGCCGACCAGCAGATCATCGAGATCGCCAAGGCCATCTCGCTGGATGCCCGGGTCCTCATCATGGACGAGCCGACGGCCGCGCTGTCGGGTGTCGAGGTGGAACGTCTGTTCGCCGTCGCCCGGAGCCTTCGCGACGAGGGGCGGGCGCTGCTGTTCATCTCGCACCGCTTCGACGAGGTCTTCGCCCTGTGCGACACCGTCACGGTCATGCGCGACGGAGCATACGTCGACACCACACCGCTCGCGGACACGACCGTCGACGACCTCGTGCGTCAGATGGTCGGCCGCGACGTGACGGAGCTCTTCCCCAAGCTCCCCGCCGACGTCGGCGACGTCGTGCTCTCCGTCGAGGGTCTGACCCGCCGCGGCGTCTTCACCGACATCTCGTTCGACCTCCGGGCCGGGGAGATCGTCGGACTTGCCGGTCTCGTCGGCGCAGGGCGGAGCGAGGTCGCCCGGGCCATCTTCGGCGTCGACTCCTACGAGTCCGGTTCGGTCACCCTGCACGGCGCGCACCTTCCGAAGGGCAACCCGCAGAAGGCGACCGCCCGCGGCGTCGCCCTCGTGCCCGAGGACCGCCGCAAGCAGGGCCTGGTCCTCGACGACGGCGTCTCGCGCAACGTCACCCTCGCGATCCGCTCGAAGCTCGCGAAGTGGGGTCTCATCTGGACGGGGCTCGAGAACGCGGCGGCCCGGGTCTGGGCGAGCCGTCTGGAGGTCAAGACCAACGCGCTGGACGCCGAGACGGGCACCCTGTCGGGCGGCAACCAGCAGAAGGTCGTCCTCGGCAAGTGGCTCGCCACCGAGCCGACCGTGCTCATCGTCGACGAGCCCACCCGCGGCATCGACGTCGGCACCAAGTCCGAGGTCCACCGGCTGCTGAGCGAGCTCGCCCAGCAGGGCATCGCGATCCTCATGATCTCGTCCGAGCTTCCGGAGGTGCTCGGCATGGCCGATCGCGTCCTGGTGATGCGCGAGGGCCGTCTGACCGGGCAGTTCTCGCGCGCCGAAGCGACACCCGAAGCCGTGATGTTCGCGGCGACAGCGGACGCGGAGGCCGCAGCATGACGATCACCACGCCCCGTCGGACCCCGACCGCCCAGCCGAACGGCGCCGCCCGCCTGGTCCGCCAGGTCGCCACGGCCCGTGAGACGGGGATAGCCCTCGCACTCGTGCTCGTCGTGATCGCCGCGACGGCATCCAACCCGAACTTCCTGTTCTCCGCGGACGGCTTCCGCGACCTGCTGCTCACGCCCTCGCTCCTGCTCCTCGTCGCGGTCGGGCAGGCCATCGTCATCATCACGCGCAGCGTCGACCTCTCGGTGGGATCGGTCGTGGGGCTCACCGCGTACCTCACGGGTCGGCTGTTCGTCGACATGCAGGGTGTTCCGGTCATCGTGGTCTTCCTCGCGGGCGTGGCCCTCGGCGCTCTCCTCGGCGCGATCAACGGCCTCCTCGTGGCGTGGGCCAAGGTGCCCGCCCTCGTCATCACCCTCGGCACGATGTACATCTACCGCGGCATCAACGTCGCCTGGGCCGGCAGCGACCGCATCAACGCCTCGGATCTGCCGCGCGACTTCCGCGGCCTGGGCACCGAGCAGATCATCGGCATCCCCATCCTCACGATCATCGCGGTGGTCGTGCTGATCGGCGGCGCCTGGTACCTGCGCAACATCCGCGCGGGACGCGAGCTCTACGCGATCGGCTCGGACCCGGCCGCGGCGCACCTGTACGGACTCAAGGTGAACCGGCGCGTCATCACGGCGTTCGTGGTCTCCGGGGCGCTGTCGGGTCTGGCCGGCGTGCTGTACGCGGCGCGCTACGGGACGGTCAGCTCCGCCGCCGGCTTCGGCTGGGAGCTGCAGGCCATCGGCGCCGCCGTCATCGGCGGGGTCGCGATCTCCGGCGGAGTCGGCACCGTGTGGGGGGCCGCGATCGGCGCCTTCCTCCTCCTGACCATCAACCGCGCCCTGCCGATCCTCGGCATCGACGACTTCTGGCAGCGCGCCGTCGTGGGCATCCTCATCCTCGGCTCGATCGTGCTGGACCGCGTGCTCGCGGTCCGCCAGCACCGACGACTCATCGCACAACGGGAGGACGACCGATGACCGCCGTCACCACCGGGACCGCCGCCGTGCGGACCTACTCGGACCACGGCCGCGCGCTCTGGCGTCGCGCCCTGCTCACCCGCGAGGCGGCGATCATCGTCGTCCTCGTCCTGGTCGTCGTCGTCGCACTCGGCACCGTCCGGAACTTCGACAGCCCGCTGACGGTCACGTACCTGCTGCGCGACATCGCGCCGATCCTGCTGATCGCCCTGCCGATGACGCTGATCATCATCACGGAGGAAATCGACCTGTCGGTCGCGAGCATCGTCGGGCTCTCCAGTGTCACCACGGGGATCCTGACCCAGGCCGGTATCCCGTTCCCCGCCGCGGCACTCGTCGCCATCCTTGTCGGCGCCGTCGCCGGCGTCGTCAACGGCTTCCTCGTCACCGTCGTCGGGCTGCCCTCGCTCGCAGTCACGATCGGCACGCTGGCGCTCTTCCGCGGCATCGCGGTGGGCCTGCTCGGGACGACTGCGATCACCGACTTCCCCGAGGAGTGGACCGACCTCGCGAAGGCGAACATCCCCGGCACCCCGGTGCCGGTCGTGATCATCCCCTTCGTCGTCCTCGCGATCGCCTTCGCGGTGCTGCTGCACTTCACCCCGTTCGGGCGGTCGCTGTACGCGATCGGGCTCAACAAGGAGGCGGCGCACTTCTCCGGCATCAACGTCGCCCGCAGCAAGTTCGCGCTGTTCGTCATGTCGGGCGCGGTGTCCGGCTTCGCCGGGGTGTACTTCACCCTGCTCTACTCGAATGCGCGCGGCGACAACGCGATGGGCATGGAGCTGCAGATCATCGCGGCCGTCCTCCTCGGCGGCGTCTCCATCTTCGGCGGGCGCGGCGCGCTGCACGGCGTCATCGCCGGCGTGCTGCTCATCGGCATCCTCGGCAGCGCGCTGCGCCTGGCCGGTGTCACGAGCGACATCATCAACGTCATCACGGGTGTGCTCCTCATCCTCTCCGTGGTGTCGGCAAGTCTCCTCGCATGGCTGCACACGAGCAGAGCCGCAGCCATCGGGCGCAGAAAAGGACGACGCGACGCCGACGGCATCGCGGGTCCCCGATAGATCCACGCGAACCCTCGCACCACGGAAGGAAACAATGATGTTCGGATTCACGCGCACGCGCCGCGCTGGTGTCGTCACGGCGCTGGCCCTCGGTGCCAGCCTCGTCCTCGCCGGCTGCAGCGCCGGCGGCGGCGGCGACACCCCCGCACCCGGAGGCGACGGCGGCGACGCCGATGTCTCGATCACGATGCTGCCCAAGAACCTCGGCAACCCCTACTTCGACACGTCGAGCTCCGGCGCCGAGGAAGCGGCCGGGGAGTTCGGCGGCCAGTTCGAGGAGGTGGGCCCCTCCGAGGCCAGCCCGACCTCGCAGGTGCAGTACATCCAGACCGCCGCTCAGCAGGGCACCGGCGCACTCGTGGTCTCGGCGAACGACCCCGAGGCCATCTGCGACGCCCTCGACGAGGCGCGCTCGGCGGACGTCAAGGTCGTCACGTTCGACTCGGACACGAACCCCGACTGCCGTGACCTCTTCATCAACCAGGCGACGTCGGAGGGCATCGCGAAGGTCCAGGTCGACCTGATCGCGGAGCAGATCGGCGACGCCGGCCAGGTCGCGGTGCTGTCCGCCTCGGCCAACGCCACGAACCAGAACGCCTGGATCGAGCTGATGGAGGCTGAGCTGGCCGCCAGCCACCCCGACATCGAGCTCGTCGAGGTCGTCTACGGCGATGACGACGACCAGACCTCGTTCGACAAGACGGCGGCCCTGCTGCAGACGTACCCCGAGCTGAAGGGCATCATCTCGCCCACGACGGTCGGCATCGCCGCGGCGGCGCGCTACCTGTCGACGTCCGACTTCAAGGGCGAGGTCGCACTGACCGGCCTCGGCACCCCGAACCAGATGCGCGAGTACGTCGAGGACGGCACCGTCACCGCCTTCGCGCTGTGGAACCCGGCCGACCTGGGCTACCTCGCGGCCTTCGCCGCGCAGGCGCTGGTCACCGGCGAGATCAGCGGTGAGGAAGGCGACTCGTTCGAGGCGGGCAAGCTGGGCTCGTTCGAGGTCGGTGCTGACGGCGCCGTCCTGCTGGGCGACCCCTACGTCTTCGACGCGGAGAACATCGGCGAGTTCGACTTCTGAGTCGACCGATCACGAGCCGGGGGCTCCGCGCGGTGCGCGGGGTCCCCGGCTCGCCGTCTTCGCGGCATCCCGCTGCCGACGTCGCAGCACGAGGAGCACGGCACCGCCCGCGATGAGCAGGAGGGCGGCGCCGCCGATCCAGGCGATGTCGTAGGGGAGCACGTCGACGCCGTAGCGGATCTGGTGCAGCCGGAGCACCTTGTGGTCGATGACGCCGTCCCACAGCTGGAAGGCCCCGAGGCCGAGCAGGAAGCCCGCCCATGCCGCGCCGGGCCAGAACGTCCCTCGACGATGAGCGTCGAGCATGAGGAAGAACCCGGCCACGAAGCCGAACAGCTCCGCGGCGTGGAGGATGCCGTCCGAGAGGATCCCCACACCGACCGTCGCGTCGTCGTAGAAGTGGTGCCACCGCAGCAGCTGGTGGAAGACGATCTCGTCCACGGCCGCCATCGTGGCGGCGCCCAGGATGAGCGCGGCGGCGAACGAGCGGTTCCGCCACGGTGCGGCGGTCGGGGCGTCGGTCATGCGGCTCCTCCCAGTGTCGGCTGCCGGCGCGCGGCCGGTGCAGCGCGGGGCGCCGGCCGGCGCCCCGTCACGCGGTACCACTCGGCGCAGATGAGCACGATGAGGACGACGTCGACGGCGTCGCCGCCGTAGAACATCAGCTGCGAGCCGGTCCGGGCGTCCGCCGTCGCCACGCCGGTCGGCGGCGCGGAGTACAGCAGCTTCGCCAGGATGCCGTGGGCCGCGACCGCGGCGACGAGCACGATCGCCCGGGTGCGCAGCGGCGCCCGGTGCGGTGCGGGATCCGCCGGCGCGATCGAGGCGGTGAACAGATACCCCGCCAGCAGGAAGTGCAGCATCATGACGGCGTGTCCGAGCGGGATGCCCGAGAGCGCCGCGAACAGCCCGGTGCCGTGGAGCAGCCAGAGACCGCCGACGTTCAGCAGCGCGGCGGGGACCGGGTGCGTCAGCACGCGCGCCGGGCGGCTCCGCATCGCGCGGGCGACGCGACGCGCCGGCGTGACCGAGAGCGTCCGCAGCGCCAGCGTGATCGGAGCGGCCTGGACGAGCAGAAGCGGGGCGGCCATCCCGACCAGCACGTGGGCGCCGAGGTGGGCGGTGAAGCTGTCGTGCATCGCGTCGGCGAGCGGACCGACGAAGCCGGATGCCGCGGCGGCGATCCCCAGCATCGCGCAGACGACCCGCCGGACCGGCCAGCCACGACCGCCGCGGCGCTCATGCGCCGGGGCCGCCAGGTAGGCGGCCCCGGCGATCGCGACGGGCGCGGCGAGAGCGACGGTCAGCAGCCATCCGCTGTCGGAGGCGTGTGCGGGCATGCTCGCACCCTTCGTTCCCGGGCCCGGTCTCTGCGGCGACGCGCGAAGAGGCGACGCGGCAGCGACCGGGCGACGCGGTCAGAGGTCTTCGGGGGAGAGGTCGCCTTCGCCGTCCTCGCCGAGCTCGGCGACGACGGGGTCATCGCCCTGCGACTCGGGCTGGATGTCGGCCGGGGCATACGTCTGCTCGGTGTCCGAGGAGAACCCGGCCGGAGCGGTGTCGCCGAAGCCGGCATCCGCACTCGTCGCCGAATCGTCGGCCGTCACGGCGTCGCTCAGCGGCCGGCCTTCGAACTCGGCGTCCGCCGCAGCGGTGTCGCCGACGGTCGTGTCGCCGGTGGGGGCGTCGTCGGGGTCCAGCCGGATGGCACCGGCGTTGCCATCGCCCGTGGCGTCGTCGAGGCCGCTGCCGTCGCCGAGATCGCTCTCAGCGGTCCCCGACACGCTGCGCACGTCGTCGGCGTCCGTCGCCGCGCCGTCGACGGCCGCGGAGAACTCGCCGCCCTGCAGGGCGTCGTCGTCGCTGGGGGTGGACTCGTCGAACTGCGTCATGATCGCTCCTTCGGAAGTGGATGGACCGTCCGAGTCTCACCCGGGGCGCCGGCGGAGTCGGCGGGGGTGTCGTCCGGGGACGGATGCGGCTACCCTTGCGCCGCCGGTGGGCGGGCCGCGGCCGCGAGAGGATGGGCGTCATGACGACGCGGCTGCTCCTGATCTCCGACACGCACATCCCCGGGCGGGCCAGCCGCCTCCCGGACGCCGTGCTGCGCATGGCGGATGCCGCCGACGTCATCGTCCATGCCGGCGACTGGGTCGCGGCATCCGTCCTGGACGAGCTCGAATCGCACGGTGACGTGCTCGGCGTCTGGGGGAACAACGACGGCGAGGACCTGCGCTCGCGGCTCCCCGAGGTGGCGCGGCGCGAGATCGAGGGCGTCCGGATCGCCGTCGTCCACGAGACCGGTCAGAAGACGCGTCGCGAGCCGCGGATGGATGCCGCGCACCCGGGCATCGATCTGCTCGTCTTCGGGCACAGCCACATCCCGTGGGACACGACGACGCCCGCGGGGATGCGGCTGCTGAACCCGGGATCACCCACCGACAAGCGACGTCAGCCGCACCACACCGTGATGACGGTGACCGTCGGGGACGGCGCCATCGTCGACGCGGAGCTCGTCCGGCTCTAGCCGGCCCGGAACCGTCCCGGCCGGAACGGGAGGGCGGGCGCCCGGTACATCAGGTCCGGTGCGTGGTGCGGTTCGAGCGTCGTCTCGGCCAGGCCGAACCGCCAGACGCGGTTGTAGAGGTAGACGCGGAGGACCACCGGCTCGTCGGCGGGGACCTGCCAGGTGCCGCGCCCCCACTGCGTCGGCTGGCCGCGCCCGCCGATGACGAGGGTGGGCCGGACGCCCGCGTACAGCGCGAACCACGGTCGGTGCAGGGTGAGGTCGATGCGTCGGAACGCGGGGGACGGCATCCCTTGACCGTAGCGCGCCGTGCCGGTGCGAGGATGGACGGATGTCGGCAACACTCGTGGCGCAGGGCCTGGCCGGCGGATACGGTCACCGCACGCTGTTCGAGGGCCTCGACCTCACCGTGGCCCCGGGCGACGTCGTCGGCGTCGTGGGGGCGAACGGCGCGGGGAAGTCCACGCTGCTGCGCCTGCTCGGCGGCATCGACGCCCCGCACGCGGGGACGGTCGCGCTCGCCCCTGCGGACGCCTTCGTCGGGTGGCTCCCGCAGGAGCACGAGCGCGTCGCGGGGGAGACGGTCGCCGCCTACATCGCACGGCGGACGGGGTGCGCCGCGGCGACCGCCGACATGGACGCGGCGGCGGCCGCCCTGGCTGATCCGTCGCTCGCCGCTGCCGGTGTCGATCCCGCCGACGCGTACTCGACGGCGCTCGACCGCTGGCTCGCGAGCGGTGCCGCCGACCTCGACGATCGGCTTCCGGTCGTCCTCGCCGACCTCGGCCTCGACCTCGGTGCGGACCCTGCTCAGTCGCTCATGACCTCACTCTCCGGCGGCCAGGCCGCGCGCGTGGGCCTCGCCGCCCTCCTGCTCTCGCGCTTCGACGTCGTCCTCCTCGACGAGCCCACCAACGATCTCGATCTCGACGGGCTCGAGCGCCTGGAAGCGTTCGTCCGCGGGCTCCGCGGCGGGGTCGTGCTCGTCAGCCACGACCGCGAGTTCCTCTCCCGGTGCGTGGCGCGGGTCCTGGAACTCGACCTGGCGCAGGGATCGAACCGCGTCTTCGGGGGCGGCTACGACGCGTTCCTGGAGGAGCGCGCGACGCTCCGCCGGCAGGCGCGCGAGAAGTACGACGACTTCGCCGACAAGCGGGCGGACCTCGTCGCCCGCGCGCGGACGCAGCGGGAATGGTCGAGCCAGGGCGTCCGGAACGCCATGAGGGCGTCGCCGGACAACGACAAGATCCGCCGCAGGGCGGCGACCGAGTCCAGCGAGAAGCAGGCGCAGAAGGTGCGCCAGATGGAGAGCCGCATCGCTCGGCTCGAGGATGTCGACGAACCCCGCAAGGAATGGCAGCTGCAGTTCACGATCGGCTCCGCCCCCCGGTCGAGCTCCGTCGTGTCGACGCTCAGTGGCGCGGTCCTCCGGCAGGGGGCGTTCACGCTCGGCCGGTCTCGCTCCAGGTCACGGCGGGGGAGCGGATCGGCATCACGGGACCGAACGGCGCGGGGAAGTCCACGCTGCTCCGGGCGATCCTCACGCAGCAGGCTCCGGACGAGGGGACCGCCGCCCTCGGTGCCAGCGTGCAGATCGGCGAGATCGATCAGGCGCGATCGCTGCTCGCCGGCGCGCGGCCGCTCGCCGACGCGTTCGGATCCGCGGTCCCGGAGATGCCGTCCGCCGAGGTGCGCACCCTGCTGGCCAAGTTCGGGCTCAAGGCCGATCACGTGGGTCGGCCCGTCGACGAGCTGTCACCCGGCGAGCGGACCCGCGCCGGACTCGCGCTGCTGCAGGCGCGGGGCGTGAACCTGCTGGTGCTCGACGAGCCCACGAACCATCTCGACCTGGCGGCGATCGAGCAGCTCGAGGAGGCCCTCGGCACGTACGAGGGAACGCTCCTGCTGGTGACGCACGATCGGCGGATGCTGTCCACCGTGCGCACCGATCGTCGGTGGCGCGTCAAGGCCGGTCAGGTGACCGAGCTCTAGCCGGCGCCCACCCGCGCGCCTCGCGGTGCGGTGCGCCGAACTACGATCGAAGGATCCGTCCGCACCCGTCCAGGAGGTCCGTCGTGTCCGCCGCCGCTCTCGCCCACGCCGACGACCTCGCCGACTTGGTCGCGGCATCGCCCTCGAGCTTCCACGCGGCCGCGGAGGTCGCCCGGCGGCTGGTCGCCGGCGGTTTCCAGCCGCTCGCCGAGGCGGACGCCTGGCCGGCGCAACCCGGGGGCCGGTTCCTCGTCGTCCGGGACGGCGCGGTCATCGCATGGGTGGTGCCGACGGATGCCGGGCCCGCGACCGGCGCTCACATCTTCGGAGCGCACAGCGATTCCCCCGCGTTCAAGCTCAAGCCGCGTCCCACCACCGGGTCGCTGGGCTGGCTTCAAGCGGGCGTGGAGGTCTACGGCGGTCCGCTGCTGAACTCCTGGCTCGACCGTGAGCTGCGCCTCGCCGGTCGTCTCGTCCTCGACGACGGCTCGAGCGTCCTCGCCGCCACCGGTCCGCTGCTGCGCCTGCCGCAGCTGGCGATCCACCTCGACCGCGAGGTGAACGACGGCCTCGCGCTCGACCGGCAGCGTCAGACGCAGCCGGTGTGGGGCCTCGGCGAATCCGACTCGGCCGACCTCCTGGGCGAGCTCGCTGCCGAGGCCGGGGTGGATGCCGCGCGGATCCGCGGCTACGACGTCGTCACCGCCGACGCCGCGCGCGGCGCGGTCTTCGGCCACGACGACGTCTTCTTCGCGTCGGGGCGGCTCGACGACCTGGCATCCGTCCACGCCGGAGTGGTCGCGCTGGAACGCGCCGCCGACGGCTTCGACGCCCCCCACATCGCGATGCTCGCCGTCTTGGACCACGAGGAGGTCGGCTCCGCCACGCGCTCCGGCGCCGCCGGGCCCTTCCTCGCCGACGTCCTGGAGCGGGTGCAGCTCTCGCTCGGCGCCGACCGCGAGCAGCAGCTGCGCTCGCTGGCATCGTCCTGGTGCGTCTCGAGCGATGTCGGTCATGCCGTGCACCCCAACTACCCCGACAAGCACGACCCGGTGGTCCAGCCGCGGCTCGGCTCGGGTCCCATCCTCAAGATCAACGCCAACCAGCGCTATGCGACGGACGGCAGGGGCGCGGCGGCCTGGAACGGGTGGTGCGCCGCGGCGGGCGTGGGCAGCCAGGAGTTCGTCTCGAACAACGCCGTGCCGTGCGGGTCGACGATCGGCCCGATCACGGCGACCCGACTCGGCATCGCGACGGTGGACGTCGGCATCCCGATCCTGTCGATGCACTCCGCTCGCGAGCTCGCGGGCGTGAGCGACCTCGCCGACCTGGCCCGCGTCGCCGAGGTCTTCTTCACCGCCTGAGCGCTCAGTCCTCGCTCGCGTGCAGGCCGCGGCGCGTCGACAGCAACACGACCTCGGGGTGCTCCTCGGCGATCATCCGCTCGGCGCGGTCGAGCACATCGCGCACGTGCCCGGACTCGCGGGCGACGACGGAGACGCCCACCTGCGCCCGGCGATGGAGGTCGTTGGCGCCGACCTCGGCGGCGGCCACCTCGGTGCGGCGGCTCAGGTCGGCGAGCAGCGGGCGGAGGATGCTGCGCTTCTCCTTGAGGGAGTGGACGTCACCCAGCAGCAGGTCGAACTCCATCCAGCCGATCCACATCAGCTCTGGCGCGTCCACGGGTCGTAGTCCACCTCGAGCCGCTCCTGCGCCGGCCGGTCGCCCTCGGGTACATGCTGCAGGTTCACGCGGACGCGGTACCAGAGCGAGCTCGACCCGCGCATCCCGTCGACCAGGACGTCGGCGGGCGTCAGATGCGGGACGATCGCCGCGTGACGCGCCTTCCACGTCTCGAGGCCGGCGAGTGCCTCGTTCTTCGTCGCGGCGCGGGAGATCTCCACGAGCGGCATGACGGACTGCCGTCGCCCCGACCCGTCCCCGGAACGCGGCGCCTTGTCGGCCGGACCCATCTCGTCCGCCAGCGCCAGCAGCTGATCGAGGGACCCCGCGGCGTCGTCGATCCTCGCGTGCGCGTCGCCGCGCTCGCCGAAGCGCGCGCGCACGGTCGGCACGGTGAATTCGTCGGGGCGGACGGTGCGGAGCTCGTCCCACCCGACCGGCGTCGACACCCTCGCGTCGGGGAGCGGGCGCACCGAGTACGCCGAGGCGACGGTGCGGTCCTTCGCGTTCTGGTTGAAGTCGACGAACACGCTCTCCCCTCGCTCCTCCTTCCACCAGTGCGCGGTCGCGAGCCCGGGGGCGCGGTTCTCCACCTCGCGGGCGAACGTCTGCGCGGCCCGCCGCAGCTCCGCGTACTCCCAGCGGGGCTCGAGGCGGGCGAGGATGTGGATGCCGCGCGAGCCGGAGGTCTTCGGCCACCCGATGAGACCGCAGTCCGCCAGGACGTCCCGCGCGACGAAGGCGACGTCGACGATCTGCGACCACTCCACCCCGGGCATCGGGTCGAGGTCGATGCGGAGCTCGTCGGGATGATCCAGGTCGCCGGCACGCACGGGATGCGGGTTGAGGTCGAGGCAGCCGAGGTTCACGATCCAGGCGAGTCCCGCGGCATCCGTGATCACCGCCTCCTCGGCGCTCGTCCCCGAGGCGTACCGAAGGGTGGCGGACGAGACGAAATCGGGTCTGTTCTCGGGCACGCGCTTCTGGAAGAACGCCTCCGCGTCGATGCCCTTCACGAACCGCTTGAGCACCATCGGACGATCGCCCGCGCCCCGGAGGGCGCCTTCAGCGACGGCCAGGTAGTACTCGACGAGCTCGAGCTTCGTGATGCCCGGCTCGGGGAACACGATCTTGCCGGGGCTCGACACCCGCACCTCGTGACCGTCGATGTCGAGGGTGACCGCGTCGTCCTTCTTCGCCATGATGCCGGTCTACCGGCTGAGGACGACGGATGCCACGGGGTTGCGCCCGCCGCAGCGGTCCGCATCCCGTGGCATCCGGGTGTGGTCGGTCAGTACCAGCCGTTGGACTGCGAGTGGCCCCACGCGCCGCACGGGCTGCTGTAGCGGCCGTCGATGTAGCCGAGGCCCCAGGCGATCTGGGTCGCGGGGTTCGTCTGCCAGTCCGAGCCGGCGCTGGACATCTTGCTGCCGGGAAGGGCCTGCGGGATGCCGTAGGCGCCGCTGGACGGGTTCGAGGCCCGGTAGTTCCAGCCCGACTCCTTGTTCCACAGCGACACGAGGCAGGAGAACTGGTCGTCGCCCCAGCCGTAGTCGCCGAGCATCGACCGTGCGGTCGACTGGGCCGCGCTCGCGCTCGTGCCCGAGGGGGCGGTGGCGGGCCCCGCCGGAGCGGAGGAGCCGCCCGAGCTGCCGGAGCCCGAGGTCGACGTCGCGGCCTCGGCCGCTTCCTCGGCGGCCTCGCGCTCGGCGGCGGCCTCGGCCTTCGCCTTGGCGGCAGCCTTCGCCTTCGCCTTCGCGATGGCGGCCTTCCGCGCCTTCTCCTTCTCGACGGCCGCGTCCAGCTGGCCGCGGAGGGCACTGGTCTCCTCGGTGACCTCCTGCGTCTCGGCGACGACGTCCTCGGTCGCGCCGACCACGTCGAACAGCGGCACGGCCCCGATCGTCTCGAGGTGGGCGACCGCGGTCTCGAGGTCGTCGGTCTCGACGGTCGTGTCGGAGACGCGGAGCTTCAGCTTCGAGTCGGCGATGTCGGCCGACACGTCGGCGGACGCGTCGATCGCGGCATCCGCCTTCGCCAGGGCGGCATCCGCCTTCGATGCGGTGGTGGTCGGCGCTTCCGTGCCGTCGAGCGACGCCGGGAGCGCCGTGCTGAACGACGCCAGCGCGTAGGTGAGCGCGGGGTTCGCAGGCTGAGCCGAGCTCGGGGCAGGCGCCATGGCGGTCGCGGTGGCGGCCATCGCGAGGGTGGCGGTGAGAGTCGTCGCGACCAGGAGCGGCCGACGCCGCAGGCGGCGCTCGGTGCGGCGGGTGGAGCGGCGGGTGGGGACGGATGTCGAGTCAGTAAGCATGCAGAGAAGTCAGTTCCGTGTCGGGTACACACGCCGGGGGGACGTGCTCGTGACCGTTCGGGCGGGCACAAGGTGACGAGTCTGGTCGACGTTTCTGGACGGTTCCGGTGCGTTACCTGGGCAGCCCGTGTCAGCACGGGGCGTACCGGACGCGCGCACGAGGGCCGAGCGCGACTCGCGGCCGTAGTCTGCGAACCCGCTGGCAACTCGGCCCAGGCGTCGCTGAGCGATATATCGTCAGGTATCGGTAACCCTACGAAGGAGTTCTCATGAGCAATCCATTCGGTGGACCTGGCTTCAGCGGCAGCGGCTTCGGCAGCAGCGGCAGCGGGGGATTCGGCGGTGCCGCCGGTCTCGGCCTCGGCAATCTCGGAGCGGGCGTGTGGGAGGCCGTCGACTCGCTGCGGTCCGCGTTCGAACAGCGTCCCAGTGGCTCGCGCATGAGCCGCGGAGACGTGCGCGCGGCCGTGCTCACCCTGCTCGCCGAGCGACCCATGCACGGGTACCAGATCATCCAGGAGATCAGCGAGCGCAGCGGCGGCTCGTGGAAGCCGAGCGCAGGATCGGTCTACCCCACCCTGCAGCTGCTGGCGGACGAGGGGCTCCTCACGGCCGAGGAAGCCGGCGGACGCAAGACGTACGCGCTGACCGAGGCGGGCCGCATCGAAGCGGATGCCGCCTCCGGCAAGTCCGCGCCGTGGGAGTCGACGTCCAAGGAGAGTCACCGCGGCACCGCGCTGCCGAAGGCGGGCGTCGAGCTCGCGCAGGCCGCCGCCCAGGTCGCGCGGACGGGGACGCCCGAGCAGGTGCAGCAGGCCGTCGACGTGATCGACGACGCCCGGCGCCGCCTGTACGCGCTCCTCGCGCAGGGCTGACCGCGTGACTGCAGGCGGTCGAACCCGGGACGCACTCCCCGACGACCGCAGCACGCGAGCGCGGTATCGCCGGATCCTGCGGTTCGCCGCCCGCGCCCTCGCGGTGACGTGGTGGTTCGAGCTCTTCCTCCCGCGCATCGGGCTCGGCACCCTCGCCGCGCGTGGGCGCGCGGCGAGGCTCCGTCGCATCGCACGGCGCTTCCATGCGCTCGCCGTCGACCTCGGCGGGCTCATGATCAAAGTCGGGCAGTTCATGTCCTCCCGGCTCGACGTCCTCCCGCCGGAGATCACGAAGGAGCTGGAGGGACTGCAGGACGAGGTGCCGGCCGTTCCGTTCGCGGGCATCCGCACGGTCGCCGAGGCCGAACTGGGGGTGTCGCTCGAGCGGGCGTTCGCCTCGTTCGAGCCCGCGCCGGTCGCGGCCGCGTCGCTCGGCCAGGCGCACCGGGCGGTGCTCGCCGCCGACGACCGCTCGCAGAGCGGGATGTCCCACGTCGTCGTGAAGGTGCAGCGTCCCGGCATCCAGTCCATCGTCGACACCGACCTCGCCGCGCTGCGCCGCGTCGGCGGGTGGCTGCGACGCGTCCGGGTCGTCTCGGATCGCGTGGACGCCCCGGCACTCGTCGAGGAGTTCGCGCTCACGAGCCTCGAGGAGATCGACTACCTGCACGAGGCGGCCAACGCCGAGAGATTCGCCGCCGACTTCGCGGGCGACTCACGCGTCGGGGTTCCCGGCATCGTGTGGGAGCGCACATCGCGGCGCACCCTCACCCTCGAAGACGTCTCCGCCATCAAGATCACCGACCACGATGGTCTCCGCGCGGTGGGCATCGACCCCGCCCAGGTCGCCGCCGTCTTCGCGTCGGTGATGTTCGACCAGGTCTTCACGCACGGCTTCTTCCACGCCGACCCGCACCCCGGGAACATCTTCGTGACCCCCGTGCCGCCGACGGATGCCGCGGCGTCGGATCCCGCGGACGGCGGCGCGCCGGCGTGGCGGCTCACCTTCATCGACTTCGGGATGATGGGGGACGTGTCGCCCGCGCTGCGCGGCGGACTCCGGCGACTCATGATCGCGGTCGCCGCCCGCGACGGCGCCGCGCTCGTGCAGAGCATCCGCGACGTCGGGGTCCTGCTCCCGTCGGCCGACACGACGGAGCTGGAACGGGCGATGACGCAGCTGTTCGCGCGGTTCGGCGGCATGGGATTCGCCCAGCTCCGCGAGGTCGACCCGCGCGAGTTCCGGGCGTTCGCGCTCGAATTCCAGGACGTCGTCCGCACGCTGCCGTTCCAGCTGCCGGAGAACTTCCTCCTGATCGTCCGTGCGATGTCGCTCACGTCGGGCGTCTGCAGCGCGCTCGACCCGGAGTTCAACCTGTGGGATGCCGTCGAGCCCTACGCCGCGCGGCTCGTGCGCGACGAGGGCCGCAACGTGGTCACGGACGTCGTCCGGCGCGCGGCGGACTCCGCCGGCATCGCCCTGCGGCTGCCGGGGCGCGTCGACGCCCTGCTCACCCGGGTGGAGGAGGGGCGGGTGTCGTTCGCGGACCCCGCGCTGGAGAAGCGCGTCGCGCGGCTCGAGCAGCTCGGTCGGCGGCTGCTGTCCGCCGCCGTGTTCGCCGGCCTGCTCGTGGGCGGCGCCGTGCTGCGGACGGTCGATCCCGTCTTCGGCGGAGTGCTCATCGGCGCGTCGGCGCTGCCGCTGCTGCACGCCGTCCTGGCGGGCGTCTTCGGGCGACGCCGCTGACGGCACGTCGACGGCGCGGACCGCCCCTAGGATGAGGCGGACGCGCGTCGCGCGTGGAGGAGTGTGGCATGGCAGCGGATCGGACGACCTGGGTCCTCGTCGACGGCGAGAACATCGACGCGACGCTCGGCGGCTCGATCCTCGGCCGCCGCCCGCAGCCGGATGAGCGCCCCCGCTGGGATCGGATCCTCAGCTTCGTCGCGAACACCTGGAACCAGGAGACCCGCGGGCTCTTCTTCCTCAACGCGTCGACGAACCTGCCGATGTCCTTCGTCCAGGCGCTGCTCGCGATGGGGTATCAGCCGGTCCCGCTCTCGGGCGAGGCCGATGAGAAGGTCGTCGACATCGCCATCCAGCGGACGCTGCGGGCGCTGCAGGGCCGCGACGGCGACGTCGTCCTCATCAGCCACGACGGCGACTTCGTCGACGACATGGGAGCGATCGCCGATGGCTCGCGCCGCGTCGGCGTGCTCGCGTTCGAGGAGTTCCGCAACGCCGGATTCGCCCAGATCCCCGGCATCCGCTTCTTCGATCTGGAGTACGACGCGGGCGCCTTCGACGCGCAGCTGCCGCGCGTGCGCATCATCCCGATCGACGAGTTCGACCCGCTGCAGTTCCTGCGCTGAGCGGGCTCAGCCGAAGCGCACCCAGTTCGCGCCGCTGCCGGTCTCGGCCTGCTGACGCAGCTCGAGCCGGTCGCCGTCCACCGCGTACAGCGAGACCGTGGTGGACCGCTCGCCCGCCGCGACGAGGAAGCGGCCATCGGGGCTGACCGCGAACCCGCGCGGCTGCGGCTCCGTCACCGTGAAGGCGGTCGGTGCGCTCGGTGCGCCGTCCGCCCCGATGATCAGACCCCCGAGGGTGCTCTCGGTCCGCTCCGACGCCCACAGCACGCCGTCGGCGAGGTGGATGTCGGCGCCCCAGATGTAGTGGTGCTCGCGCGGGTCCTCGTCGATGACGCTGTGGCCGAGCCCTCGGGACGTGTCGTGGGCGGGGGCGGCGGTGCGGAAGGACAGGACCCCCGACTCGGCGTCCCGCGCGAAGTGCAGCACCTCGGCGGAGAACTCCGTCAGGACGTACAGATCGTCCTGCGAGGCGCCGAACTCGAGATGGCGCGGCCCGCTGCCCGCCGGGCACGCCACCGTGGCGGGCGACAGCGGGGCGAGCGAGAGGTCGTCGCCCAGCGCGTACTGCGCGACGAGGTCGGCCTCGAGCGAGACGAAGTAGACGAAACGACCGTCGGCGCTGGCGCGCACGGAGTGCAGGCGGGGGAAGCGGACCTGGGCGACCGGTGCGCCGACGACGCCGTCCACGACGGGGCAGACGACTCCGTAGCCGCCGCCGTACGACGCGCCGAGGAGGACGGACCCGTCCCGGGTGAGCGCGACGTAGTTCATCGCGCTGCCCGGCAGTGCCTGATCGCTCTGCGGGGTCAGGGAACCCGTCGACCGATCGATCGCGAAGGTGCGGATGCCGGCATCCGGGTGCCCCTCATCGGGCTTCACCGCCGCGTGCAGGAGATCGCGCTCGGCGTCCACGACGAAGTTCGAGCATCCGGTCGTCCCGGCGGTGACGGCGAGCCGCTCGAGGCGTCCGTCGGCGAGGCGGAAGGTGCTGATGGTCGAGTCGCCGGCGTTGGCCACGAAGACGAGGGAGGAGTCGGTCATCCTCCGATCGTAGGGCTCGTCCCGCCGGCGGGCGCGGGGCAGAGCCGGGCGCACTCGCCGCAGTAGGGTCGAAGGATGATCACCGTCCCGGGCCGCCCGTCATGAACGCACCCGTGCGCGCTCCCCGGACGCCGCGCTTCGCCTTCACGTGCATCGCGATCGGACTCCTCGCCGGCCTGATGTCGGGCATGTTCGGCGTCGGCGGCGGCACGGTCATCGTCCCGCTGCTGGTGCTCTTCCTCTCCTTCGATCAGCGGCTCGCCGCGGGGACATCCCTGGCCGCCATCGTGCCGACCGCGACCGTGGGGGTCATCTCCTACGGGGTCGGCGGATCGGTGGCGTGGATCCCCGCCGTGATCCTCGCGGCCGCTGCGGTGATCGGCGCCCAGATCGGCACGTGGCTGCTGGCGAAACTGCCGCAGAACGCGATCCGCTGGGGCTTCGTCGGGTTCCTCGTCGTCGTGATCGTCATGCTGTTCGTCATCGTGCCCTCGCGCGACGCCGAGCTCGAGCTCACCGTCCTGAGCGTCCTCTCGCTCATCGTGCTCGGCCTGTTCACCGGGACCGCCGCGGGTCTCCTCGGTGTCGGCGGGGGAGTCATCGTCGTGCCCGCGCTCATGCTCCTGTTCGGCACGAGCGACCTCGAGGCGAAGGGCACGTCCCTGCTCATGATGATCCCGACCGCGATCTCGGGGACGGTCGGGAACCTCCGCCGCGGCAACGTCGACCTGGTCGCGGCCGTCATCGTCGGCCTCGCCGCCTGCACCACGACGGCGCTCGGCGCCTGGCTGGCCACGCTCCTCAACCCCTTCGCCGCGAACATCCTGTTCGCCGCCTTCCTCACCTTCATCGCCGCGCAGATGGCGGTGAAGGCGGTGCGTGCGCGCCGCGGCCGCTGAGCTCCCGGCCTTCGCCGAGAAGGCCCCGGTAGGATCGACGGGTGCCTGTGAATCCCGAGCTGCAAGGCCGCGCCTTCCCGCCGACCGCCCCGTACCTCGTCGGCCGCGAGAAGGTGCGCGAATTCGCGCGCGCGGTCTTCGCCACCGACGCGCAGCACACCGACCCCGCCGCGGCGCGGGCGCTGGGGTACGCCGACGTCGTCGCGCCGCCCACGTTCGCGATGGTGATCCAGGACCTGACGCTGCAGCAGCTGCTGGCCGAGCCGGGCTCCGGAATCGTCCTCGAGCGCCTCGTCCACGCCGAGCAGCGGTTCCGCTACACGCGCCCGATCGTCGCCGGCGACGAGCTGACCGGGACGCTCACCGTCAGCGGCATCCGTGCGTTCGGCAAGGGCGCGATGGTGACGAGCGAGGCCGAGATCACGGATGCCGCGGGCGACCACGTCGTCACGGCGACGTCCGTCCTGCTGGTGGGAGGCGACGAATGATCCCCACGCCCCCTCCCAGCGCCGCTGGCGCGTCGCTCGGAGCCTCCGGGCGCGTGGGCCCAAGTGTCGAGGTCGGCGCCGTCGTCGCCGAGCGCACCGTGCACCTGACCCGCGAGTCCCTCGTCCGCTATGCGGGCGCGTCGGGCGACTTCAACCCGATCCACTACCGCGACGACGTCGCCGAGCGCGTCGGCCTGCCGGGCGTCCTCGCCCACGGCATGCTCACGATGGGACTGTCGGTCGAGACCGTCGTCGACTGGCTCGGCGACTCCGGGCGGATCCTCGAGTACGGCGTCCGGTTCACCCGGCCCGTCGTCGTCGACGCCGAGGCGGGCGCCGACGTCACCGTCACCGCGAAGGTCGGGGCGATCGACGAGGAGGTCGTCCGCCTCGACCTCACCGTGACCTCCGCCGACACGACCGTGCTGGGCAAGGCGCAGGTGCGCGTCCGCGCGGCATCCTGAGCCCTCGTATGCCTGAGATCACGCCCCTCCCGCTGGCGCAGCTGACCACGCTGCGCGTCGGCGGCACACCCCGCCGCATGATCGAGGCCCGGACCCGCGACGAGGTGGTCGCGGCCCTCCGCGATGCATGGGCCGACGCGGAGCCGTGGCTCGCCGTCGGCGGCGGCTCCAACCTGCTCTTCGGCGACGCCCCCTTCGACGGCACCGTCGTACTCGTCCGCACGAGCGGCGTCGAACGGATGCCGTCCCCCCGCGAAGGCCACGTCCGGCTCCGCGTCGAGGCGGGGCACTCCTGGGACGACCTCGTCGCGCAGACGGTCGCCGCGGGGCTCCGCGGCATCGAGGCGATGTCCGGCATCCCCGGCACCACCGGTGCGGCGCCGGTGCAGAACATCGGCGCATACGGCCAGGAGATCGTCGAGACGCTGGTCGAGGTCGAGCTGATCGATGAGGCCACCGGCGATGTGACGACGGTTCCCGCCGCCGAGCTCGGTCTCGGGCTGCGCACCTCGGTGCTCAAGAACCACTACGGCTCGGTCGCCGAGCGGTCCGCCGTGATCCTGTCGGTGACCCTCGAGCTCGAGCAGGTCGGCCACGGCGCGGTGCCGGTGACGGGCGCGCAGCTGCGCACCGCCCTGGGGCTGGACGAGACGGCATCCGTCTCGCTCGCGGAGATCCGCGAGACGGTGCTCGCGATCCGCGCGCGCAAGGGCATGGTGCTCGACGACGCGGACCCCGACACGTACAGCGCGGGATCGTTCTTCCAGAACCCGGTCGTGTCGGCGGAGTTCGCCGACACCCTGCCCGCCGACTGCCCGCGCTGGCCGATGGCCGCGGTCGGCTCCGACGAGGACACCGTCATCCCGCTCGACCGGTTCGACGGCTCCCTCCCGCCGCGGCCGACGGGCACGCCGCCCGTCAAGGTGAGTGCGGCCTGGCTCATCGAGCACGCCGGCATGCGCAGGGGCTTCTCGCTGCCGCGCTCGCGCGCCTCGCTGTCGACCAAGCATGCGCTCGCGCTGACGAACCGCGGCACGGCGACCGCCGGCGAGGTCGCCGAGCTGGCGCGCCTCGTCGTGCAGCGGGTGCAGTCCGAGTTCGGCGTGCTGCTGCAGCCCGAGCCGGTCATGCTCGGCGTCGAGCTGTAGCCGCCCCGCGGGATCAGCCGAAGAGCTCCTGCAGGCGCTGCACGCCCTCGAGGAGCTGGTCGTCGCCCAGCGCGTACGACAGGCGGAGGTAGCCGGACGGGCCGAACGCCTCGCCGGGGACGACGGCGACCTCGGCCTTCTCGAGGATGAGGTCGGCGAGCTCGAGCGACGTCGTCGGAGTCGAGCCCTGCCATTCGCGGTTCAGCAGCTCGGTGACATCCGGGTAGACGTAGAAGGCGCCCAGAGGATTCGGCACGCGGACGCCGGGGATCTTCGCGAGCTCCGCCACGATGACGCCGCGACGGCGGTCGAAGGCCTGGCGCATGTCCTCGGCCTCGGTCTGCGGCCCGGTGAGGGCGGCGAGCGCCGCACGCTGCGCGATGTTGTTGACGTTCGAGCTGAGGTGCGACTGCAGGTTGGCGGCCACCTTGATGGCGGCGGCCGGGCCGACCATCCAGCCCACCCGCCATCCCGTCATGGCGTAAGTCTTGGCGACGCCGTTCACGAGGATGGTCTGCTCTGCCAGCTCCGGCACGGCCTCCACGATCGACACCGCGCGCACGCCCTCGTAGACCAGGTTCTGGTAGATCTCGTCGGTCACGACCCAGATGCCGTGCTCGAGAGCCCATTCGCCGATGGCGCGCGTCTCGTCGACCGAGTAGACGGCGCCGGTCGGGTTCGAGGGCGACACGAAGACGAGGACGGTCGTGCGGTCGGTGCGTGCCGCTTCGAGCTGCTCGACCGTGACCTTGTACTCCTGCTCGGCGCCGGCGAAGACCACGACGGGCACGCCGTCGGCGAGGGCGATCGCCTCGGGGTAGGTGGTCCAGTACGGCGCGGGCAGCAGCACCTCGTCGCCCGGGTTCACGACGGCCTGGAAGGCCTGGTAGACCGCCTGCTTGCCGCCGTTGGTGACGATGACCTGCGAGGGCGACACCTCGAGGCCGGAGTCCCGGAGCGTCTTCGCGGCGATCGCCTCGCGCAGCACCGGCAGGCCGGCCGCGGGGGTGTAGCGGAAGTTCGCCGGGTCGCTCAGCGCCTCGGCCGCGGCGTCCACGATGAACGGCGGCGTCGCGAAGTCGGGCTCTCCGGCCGCGTACGAGATGACGGGGCGTCCCGCCGCCTGCAGCGACTTCGCCTTCGCGTCGACCTTGAGGGTCGCCGACTCGGCGATGGCGGACAACTTGCGGGAGAGCGGTGCGCGTTCGGTCACCCTCAGAGCGTACCGTCGCGCGTATGCCCCGTCAGGTGTGTGTCCCGATCCCCGGTCAGAGGTCCAGCGGCCAGGCCGGGTGCAGCTGCACGACACCGCTCACGGCCATCGGATGCCGTGACGCGAGCTCGATGGCGTCGTCGATCGTCTCGCACTCGAGGACGTCGAAGCCCTCGATGCGATCGAAGGCTCGGGCCGCGGGGCCGTCCGAGACGGTGATCTCGCCGTCCCGCTGACGGATCGTCTTCGCCTCGGCGGCGGGCCGGAGCCGGTCGCCCACCGACGCGCGGCCGGAGCCGTAGGCCTCGTCGGCCCACTGCTCGATCGGAAACGGCGCCACCTCGTCGGGGTCGGCGGCGGAGTCGCTGAGAACCAGCATCAGAATGCGCATCGTCGTCCTTTCGTGGGGAGCGACGCTACCAGCGTCAGCCGGCGCTGGTCGGCTCGTCGGTGGTCGGCGCGGTGCCGGTCATCATCGCGCGGATGCGCTCGACGGGCAGTTTGGGGGTGCGGTCGGCGCGGACGAGGCCGTTCGTCTCCTGGAGGGTGTCGGTCAGCTGCGTGTAGCAGAAGCCCGCGAGGACCTCGCTGCCGCGCACCGCCGCCATGAGGCCGCCGAGCCGCTCGTCGAAGTCCGCCGCGGAGGTCGCGGCGGAGTAGCCCCAGGCATCCTCCGCGGCGTCCGTGTCGTACGAGATGCCGCCGAACTCGGTCAGCATGATCGGCGCGTCCGTGACATCGCCGCTCAGCACGAGGAGGCGGCCGGCGGGGCCGACGCCGTCGATCATCCGCTGCACGTCGGCGCGGGTGCGGTACCGCTCGCGGACGACGCCGGGTCGCCACTCGTAGTCGTGGATCGCGACGATGTCGGTGTCGACCTGCTCCCAGCCGTCGTTGGAGACGACCGGCCGGGTCGGGTCGAGGGCCTTCGTGAGCGACACGAGCGAGCGGGCGAAGTGCTGCATACGGGGATCGGATGCCACATGCTGCACGCCCCAGCTCTCGTTGAGCGGCACCCACGTCACGATCGACGGATGCGAGAAGTCGCGCCGCACCACTTCGAGCCACTCGCGGGTCGTCCGCTCGATCGCCGCGGGGGAGAAGGTGAACGTCGCGGGCGCCTCGCCCCAGACGAGCAGGCCGAGCCGGTCCGCCGCGAACAGGAACCGGGGGTCCTCGAACTTCTGGTGCACGCGGGCCGCGTTGAACCCGAGCTCCTTGATGAGCGCGGCTTCGTCGGCCAGCGCCGTCGCGGAGGGTGCCGCCAGGTGCGAGTCCGGCCAGTACCCCTGGTTCAGGACGGACCGCACGTAGTACGGCCGGTCGTTGAGGAAGAAGCGACCGCGCGCGACGTGCGCGGTGCGGATGCCGAGGTACGAGTGCACCCGGTCGTCGCCGACCCGCACGTCGGCGTCCACGAGACGGGGATGCTCCGGCGACCACAGCAGCTCTTCGTACGCCTGTCCGTTCGCGAGCTCCGGGATCGGCACCACGAGGGTCGACTCGTCGTCGGTGATGGTGGTCCGCACGGCGCCGAGGGCGCGCCCGTGCAAGCTGAGCCGGATGTCCACCTCGATGTCCTGCCGGGGGACGGCGGACAGCTCGAGGTGTGCGGTGGCGGTGCCGCCACGGGGATCGGTGGTCCACCGGAGCGCCGTGACGTGGACGGGCGGAACGGACTCGAGCCAGACCGGCTGCCAAATGCCGCTGGTCCGGTGATACCAGATGACGTGGGGGTGCTCCCGCCAGTCCTGCTTGCCGCGCGGCTGCGCGATGTCGTGCGGGTCGTCCTCGACCCGCACGACGACGAGATGCTCGTCGCCGTCCGCGAGGGCGTCGGTCACGTCGAGGCTGAACGGCGTGTGACCGCCCTCGTGCGCGCCGACCTGCTGGCCGTCGAGCCAGACGCGGCACCGGTAGTCGACCGCCCCGAAGTGGAGGAGCAGCCGCCGGCCGTCGGCATGCCCGGCCTGGGCGAGGGAGGCCGCGTCGATCGTGCGCGAGTACCAGGACACCCGATGCGGCGCCGTGTCGCCCACGCCCGAGGCGGCGGACTCGGGCGGGAAGGGCACCGTGATCTGCCGGCCGGTCACGCCCGAGGCGGTCCAGTCGGCGGCCATGCCGGCGTTCGCGTCGTCGTGGGCGAACGACCAGGTCCCGCACAGATCGGCCCATGCCTCCCGGAGGAGCTGCGGGCGGGGGTAGGTGCCGTCCTGCGAGCTCGCGCGCACAGGCATCCGGTCGTCGTCGATCATGGCGTCCAGCATGCCGCAATCTTCCAGCGCTGTAAACCGGACGCGACCGACGGGGCGCTGCGACCCGGCCTCGTCACCCGTGCGGCGAGGGCGCGCTCTCCCGCACGACGATGCGATGCGGCGCGACTTCGTGCCGACCGGCGCCGTCGTAGCCGTTGATGCGCTCCAGGAGCAGGGTCATCGCGCGCGAGAAGAGCGCGTCGAGGTCCGGGCTCACCGTCGTCAGGCTCGGGAAGGTGACGGCGCTCATGCGGGTGTCGTCCCATCCTGTGACGGCGACGTCCTCCGGCACGCGGATGCCGCGCTCCTGCAGGGCGCGGAGCGTGCCGATGGCGGCGAGGTCGTCGCGGCAGACGATCGCGTCGACCTCCCAGCCGCCGGCCAGCGCCGCGCGCACCGCTCCGGCGGTGTCGACGGCGGCGATCGACGGCGTGGCGACGAGCATGCCCGGGTCGACGGGCAGGTCAGCGGCGGCGAGCGCCTCCTGGTAGCCGAGGAGGCGCTGCCGGGAGGTGTCGCTCAGCGCGGTCGCCTCGTGCCCGACGAAGCCGATGCGCCGGCGGCCGAGGCGGATGAGGTGCTCGGTGATCTCGCGCGCCGCGCGGACGTTGTCGATCATCACGCGGTCCATCGTCAGCGGCGCGGGCGTCTCGCCGAGCAGCACGATGGGGATCAGCGACCGGTGGCGTGCGATCTCCGCGGAGGACATCCTCGAGGGCTGGAACAGCATCCCGTCGATGAGGCCGGCCTCGGAGCTGGCGATCAGGGCCCGTTCGCCCTCGATGGTCGCATCCGTCTCCTCCAGCATGACGCGGTAGTCGAAGTCCTGCGCCCGCTGCGAGGCCACATGGGCGAGCTCGGCGAAGTAGGGGATCGCGACGTCGGCGAAGCCCAGCGCGATGAACCCGGTGCGGCCCGTCGCGAGCCGGCGCGCCGTCATGTTGGGCCGGTACCCCAGCTCGTCGATGGCGCGCTGCACGCGCTCGCGCATCTGCGGCGAGACGTGGGCGTAGTCGCGCACCACGTTGGACACCGTCTTCATCGAGACGCCGGCGCGCTCGGCGACGTCCTGCAGCCGGGGTCCTCGCATGACGTGCTCCTCTCGAGGCTCCGCCCAGATTACCGGTAGCGGCAGCGGCACCCGTTGACAGTGTATTTCTAGCGCTGTACATTCGACAGACCTCGATCACAGCACACGCTCTGCGTTCTGAGCGGACGGACTCAAAGGAGAGCAATTCCATGACTTCGCGATTCTCACGAGGGGTGGGCATCGGCATCGCCGGAGCACTCGCACTCGCGCTGACCGCCTGCGGCGGGTCGGATTCCGGCCCCGGTGGCGTCTCGGGCGAGGACTACGAGGGCCCCGCCGTCGACATCACCTTCTGGCACGGCTGGACCGGTGGCGCGGCGCCGACGATCGTCCCCAAGCTGATCGACCAGTTCAACGCCGAGCACGAGAACATCACGGTCAAGAACGTCCCGCAGGAGTGGGCCGACATCGCCTCGAAGATGCCGCTGGCCATCAGGGCCGGCAAGGGGCCCGACGTGGCGGTCCTGCACGGCGACGACCTCGCCACCTACGCGGCGCAGAACCTGCTGCAGCCCGCCGACGAGATCATCCAGGGCCTCGGCTACAGCGCGGACGACTTCCCGCCCGGTGTGTTCGAGATGGGCGACTTCCGCGACGCGCAGTACGCCGTGCCGTGGAGCGTGACGCCGCTCGGGCTGTTCGCCAACAAGGAGGTCATGGCCGAGGCCGACCTCACCGAGATCCCGACCGACCGCGACGGCTACCTGGAGGCGCTGGAAGCGCTCAAGCAGGCCGGCGTGGAGGGCGAGTGGGTCGACGGCTACGTCTTCACCGGCACGTTCGAGTTCCAGAGCCTCGTCTGGCAGTTCGGCGGCGAGCTGTACGACGAGGACGTCCAGGAGGCGACCTTCAACTCCGAGGCCGGCGTGAACGCGCTGACGTGGATGACGGACCTCGTCGACAAGGGCTACAGTCCCGCGAACGTCGCGCAGGACGGAAACATCAAGGCGCTGCTCGCGGGCGACACCGCGTTCAACTGGAACGGCGTGTGGCAGACGACGAACACCGCGTTCGGCGACCTCGACTGGGAGGCGGCGCCCGTTCCGCAGATCGGCGATCAGAAGGCGGTGTGGTCGAGCTCGACGCACTGGGTCTTCCCGGCGAACAAGGGCCAGGACGCCGACAAGACCGCGGCGGCCGCGACGTTCGTCAAGTGGATGAACGACAACTCGCTCGGCTGGGCCGAGACCGGGGAGCTCCCCGCCGCCAACACCGTGCGGGAGGACCCCGAGCTCCTGTCGACCTACCCGAGCCTCGAGCCCTTCATGGCGCAGCTCGAGTACGCCCACTACGAGACGGTCTCGCCGGGGATCAACGAGGCCAACGCCCTCATCACGACCGCGATCAACGAGGCCCTGACCGGCAAGAAGACGCCGCAGGAGGCACTCGACGACGCGAAGGCGAAGGCGGACGCGGTCCTCGAGCAGAACCGTGAGAAGTATGGCGATTGATCTCGCCGCCAAGACGGCCGTCCCGACCCCGCGCTCCGGCGCGAGGTCGGGCGGCCGCTCGGGGCGCCGCCCCGCGGCGCGGCGCCGCAACCTGATCGGCTACCTCTTCCTGGCGCCGTTCCTCATCCTGTTCGTGACGTTCGTGATCGTCCCGGCGGTCTTCGGACTGTGGATCAGCCTCACCAACTGGAGCCCTTTCCGCGATTCGCAGGACTTCGTCGGGCTGAAGAACTACCTCGACCTCTTCACGGCCGGCTCGACGACCTCGGGCGACTTCTGGCAGGCGATGGGCGCCACCGGTCTCTTCGTCGTGCTGAGCGTCCCGTTCCTCGTGGTCCTGCCCCTGTTCATCGCGGTGCTGCTGAACCGGAAGCTCCGCGGCGCCACGGTCTTCCGGACAGTGTTCTTCGCCCCGTACGTCCTGGGCGTCGCCATCGTCGGCGTCATCTGGAACTATGTGTTCGACACGCAGTCCGGCATCCTGAACCATCTGCTCGGCCTGCTCGGGCTGCCCGACGACACCCCCTGGGTCGTGGACACGCCGTGGGTCTGGGTGTCGCTCGTGGGCGTCACGGTGTGGTGGACCGCCGGCCTGAACACGGTGATCTTCCTCGCCGGGCTCAAGGGCATCAACACGGATCTGTACGAGGCGGCGGCCCTCGACGGCGCGGGTGCGGCGCGGACCTTCTTCAGCGTCACCCTGCCGGGACTGCGTCCCGTGATGCTGTTCATCACGACGACGACCGTCCTCGCGTCGGCGAACATGTTCGGCCAGTCGTACCTGCTCACCAACGGCGGGCCGGGAAACGCCACCCGCACCGCGATCATGTACATCGCCGATCAAGGGCTCTCGCAGAACAACATGGCTCCGGCGTCGGCCATGAGCTACGTCCTGTTCGCGTTCCTCGCCATCATCAGCGTCATCAACTTCCGCCTGCAGCGGGAGCGCACCGAGAAGGTCATCAAATGACGGACACCGCACGCCGCCCGCGCACCGAACCGGACGCCCCGCGCACGTCGCGCGAGGCGAGTCCACGTCGGCCGCGCACGGCCCGCGCCGCCTCCCGGGTGACGCTCTACGCCGTCCTCGTCGCGCTCGCGCTCGTCGTCGTCTTCCCGCTCATCTGGATGGTGCTGACGTCGGTGAAGACGGATGCCGACGCGGTCCGGAACCCCTACGCGCTGCCCGATCCGGTCTCGTTCGAGGCCTACCAGACCCTGCTCACGAGCGGTCAGCAGCCGATCTTCCTGTGGCTGTGGAACAGCTTCGCCGCCGCGTCGCTGCAGACGGTGCTGATCCTCGCGACGGCCTCGATGGCCGCCTATGCGCTGGCCCGCCTCGAGTTCGCCGGTCGGAACGTCGTGTTCGGTCTCATCATCGCGACGCTGCTCGTCCCGCCGGTGGTGTTCCTGATCCCGAACTACCTGATCGTCGAGAACTTCGGCTGGCTCGACACGATCCTCGCGATCACGATCCCGGGGGCGGCGAGCGCGTTCGGGGTGTTCTTCCTGCGGCAGTTCTTCCTGGGCGTGCCGGTCGAGATCGAGGAAGCTGCGCGCATCGACGGTGCAGGCGAGTTCCGCATCTTCTTCCAGGTCGCCCTCCCGCTGGCCAAGCCCGCGCTCGCGACGCTGGCCGTGCTGTCGTTCCTCGGCAACTGGAACGATTTCCTCTGGCCGGTGTACGTGCTGCTCTCGCCCGAGAACATGACCCTGCAGCCGGGCCTAGCCATGCTGCAGGGCGCGTTCCGGACCCACTTCGGGATCGTGATGGCCGGCGCGGCGATCGCCTCGATCCCCGTCCTGATCCTCTTCGCGTTCGCGCAGCGGCAGATCGTTGACTCGGTCGCCGGGGCGGCGGTCAA
Source organism: Microbacterium pasadenense (assembly GCF_047246565.1). Lineage (NCBI taxonomy): Bacteria > Bacillati > Actinomycetota > Actinomycetes > Micrococcales > Microbacteriaceae > Microbacterium > Microbacterium pasadenense. Next base: position 976,295 of record NZ_JBFOKN010000001.1, read on the forward strand.
GGGATGATCGGCCGGCGGCCGGCGGCCCTCGTCGTGACAGGTCTGGTGGCGCTCCTCGTCGGCGGCTGCGCCGCCGCCTCGGAGCCCGGCCCCGCCTCGACGCCGTCCCCGGCCCCCGATCCGGGTGCGTTCGTCCTCGACGAGGACTTCCCCGACCCGGACGTCATCGAAGCCGACGGCGGCTACGTCGCGTTCGCGACCGGGAGCCACGGGCTCAACATCCGCGTCGCCCGGTCCGACGACCTCGCCGCGTGGACGGTGGAGCGCCGGGACGCCCTGCCGGTGCTGCCGGCCTGGGCGTCGCCCGGCCGGACGTGGGCGCCGGAGGTCGCGGCATCCGACGACGGATACGTCATGTACGTGACGGCGCAGGACACCGCGTCGGGCAGGCAGTGCATCGGGGTGGCGGTGGCCGCATCGCTCGACGACGAATTCACGCCGCTCGGCGACGAGCCGCTCGTCTGTCCGGTGGATGCCGGCGGCGCGATCGACGCGGCGACCTTCGACGATGCCGACGGCACGCGGTACCTGCTGTGGAAGACGGACGGCAACTGCTGCGCGCAGGACACCTGGCTCGTGATGGCCCCGCTCACCGAGGCGGGCACCGGCCTCGCGGCGGACCCGGTGCAGCTGCTGAAGCAGGACCAGGACTGGGAGGGCGCGCTCATCGAGGCGCCCACCCTCGTGGAGCGGGACGGTCGCTATCACCTCTTCTACTCGGCGAACGACTACGGCAGCGACGCCTACGCCGTCGGGGTGGCGACCGCGACGGAGATCGCCGGGCCGTACGAGAAGCAGCCCGAGCCGGTGCTCTCCTCGCTGTCCGCGGACGGGGCGTTCCACGGCCCGGGCGGTCAGGATGTGGTCCCGACCCCCGGCGGCGATGTCCTCGTCTTCCACGGCTGGGACGAGCAGTTCATCTATCGCGGCCTGCACACCCGGCCGGTGACGATCAGCCCGGACGGCGTGACCGTCGACTGACGCGGATGCCGTCGGCGCCGCCGGCGTCAGCCCGTTCCGGCGCCGCTCCGGCACGCCGGCCCGGGTGTCTCCCAGGGCGGCCGACTACTGTGGGGAGGTGACTGACAGCGATACTGCGGCCGAAACCGCAACCCCGGCCCTCCCGGGCTTCGACGAACTGGGCCTGACCGGCCCCGTTCTCGCCGCGATCAAAGATCTCGGCTATGAGACCCCCTCGGCTATCCAGGCCGCGACCATCCCCGTCCTCCTCGGCGGCCGCGACGTCGTCGGCATGGCGCAGACGGGCACCGGCAAGACGGCCGCGTTCGCGCTGCCGATCATGGAGAACCTCGACCTGACGCAGAAGACGCCGCAGGCGCTCGTGCTGGCGCCGACCCGCGAGCTCGCGCTGCAGGTCTGCGAGGCGTTCGAGTCCTATGCCGCGCGCATGAAGAACGTCCACGTCCTGCCCGTCTACGGCGGCCAGGGATACGGCGTGCAGCTGTCGGCCCTCCGCCGCGGCGTCCACATCGTCGTCGGCACGCCCGGCCGCATCATGGACCACCTCGAGAAGGGCACCCTCGACCTCTCGCAGCTCAAGAACCTCGTGCTCGACGAGGCCGATGAGATGCTCAAGATGGGCTTCGCCGAGGACGTCGAGCAGATCCTCGCCCAGACGCCCGCCGAGAAGCAGGTCGCCCTGTTCTCGGCCACGATGCCGGCGTCGATCCGCCGTCTCGCGCAGCAGTACCTGCGCGACCCGGAAGAGATCACCGTCAAGACGAAGACCTCGACGAACACGAACATCACCCAGCGCTATCTGATCGTCTCCTACCAGCAGAAGGTCGACGCCCTCACGCGCATCCTGGAGGTCGAAGACTTCGACGGGATGATCATCTTCGTCCGCACGAAGAACGAGACCGAGACGCTCGCCGAGAAGCTGCGCGCTCGCGGGTTCTCCGCGGCGCCGATCAACGGCGACATCCCGCAGCCGCAGCGCGAGCGCAGCATCTCGCAGCTGAAGGACGGCAAGCTCGACATCCTCGTCGCGACGGACGTCGCCGCCCGCGGCCTCGACGTGGAGCGCATCAGCCACGTCGTGAACTTCGACATCCCCACCGACACCGAGTCGTACGTGCACCGCATCGGCCGCACCGGCCGTGCCGGCCGCACCGGCGACGCGATCAGCTTCGTCACGCCGCGGGAGCGCTACCTGCTCGCCCACATCGAGCGGGCCACGCGCCAGCAGCCGACGCAGATGCACCTGCCGACGACCGAGGACATCAACTCGACCCGGCTCACCCGCTTCGACGACGCCATCACGGCGGCGCTCGCCGAGAGCGAGCGGATCACGGCGTTCCGCGACGTCATCGCGCACTACGTCCGAAACCACGACGTCCCCGAGCAGGATGTCGCCGCGGCTCTCGCCGTCGTCGCCCAGGGGGAGACGCCGCTGCTGCTCGACCCCGAGACCGATCAGCTCGCCAAGGCGCTCGCCGCCGATGCGCAGCGCGGAACGCGGAGCGACAAGGGCGGCCGCAGCGACCGCACCGACGGTGGCTCCCGTGAGCGTCGCAGCCGCGGGGACTTCACGACGTACCGGATCGACGTGGGGCGACGCCACCGCGTCGAGCCCCGTCAGATCGTGGGCGCGCTCGCGAACGAGGGCGGCCTGGGCCGTGACGACTTCGGCGCGATCACCATCCGCCCCGACTTCTCGCTCGTGGAGCTCCCGATCAGCATGGATGCCGGTGTCCTCGACCGGCTGCGCTCCACGCGCATCTCGGGTCAGCTGATCAACATCGCGCCCGACCGGGGCCGTCCCGGCCAGCGCGGCGGCGATCGCCCGCAGCGGTCGTTCGACGACCGTCCCGCGCGGAAGCCCCGGCACAAGGACTGAGCGCACGCAGACGGGGCGGAAGCTGGATTCAGCATCCGCCCCCTCTGTCGTCCCCGGCCGGCTCAGCCGAACTGGTTCATCGTGTTCTGCGCACCGCCGGCCTTCAGTGCGGCGTCGCCGGCGAAGTACTCCTTGTGGTTGTCGCCGATGTCGCTGCCCGCCATGTTCTGGTGCTTCACGGTGGCGATGCCCTCCCGGATCTCGCGGCGCTGCACGCCTCTCACGTAGGCGAGCATGCCCTCGTCGCCGAAGTAGCCCTTCGCGAGGTCATCGGTCGACAGGGCGGCGGTGTGGTAGGTCGGCAGCGTGATGAGGTGGTGGAAGATGCCGGCGCGCGCCGAGCCGTCGTGCTGGAACGTGCGGATCCGCTCGTCCGCCAGCCGGGCGAGATCGGTGTCGTCGTAGGCGACGTCCATCAGGTCGCCGCGGTCGTACGCCGACACGTCGGCTCCCTGCTCGACGAGCGCGTCGTACGCCTGCTGGCGGAAGCTCCGCGTCCAGTTGAACGACGGACTGTTGTTGTAGACGAGCTTCGCATCCGGGATCTCCTCGCGGATGGCGTCGACCATGCGCGCGATCTGCTCGATGGAGGGCGTCTCCGTCTCGATCCAGAGGAGGTCGGCGCCGCTTCGCAGCGACGTGATGCCGTCGAGGACGACCCGCTCCTCGCCGGTGCCGGCACGGAACCGGTACAGGTTGCTGGCCAGGCGCTTCGGGCGCAGCAGGCTGCCATCCCGCTTGATGACGACGTCGCCGTTTCCGAGGTCGGCGTCCGAGATCTCCTCCACGTCGAGGAACGAGTTGTACCGGTCGCCGAGGTCGCCCGGCTCGTGCGTGACCGCGAGCTTCTGCGTGAGGCCGGCGCCCAGCGAGTCGGTGCGGGCGACGATGATGCCGTTGTCGATGCCGAGCTCGAGGAAGGCGTACCGCACCGCGGTGAGCTTCGCGATGAAGTCCTCGTGCGGGACCGTGACCTTGCCGTCCTGGTGGCCGCACTGCTTCTCGTCCGACACCTGGTTCTCGATCTGGATGGCGCAGGCGCCCGCCTCGATCATCTTCTTGGCGAGCAGGTACGTCGCCTCGGGGTTGCCGAACCCGGCGTCGATGTCGGCGATGATCGGCACGACGTGGGTCTCGAAGCTGTCGATCTGCGACTGGACGAACTCGACCGCCGTGTCGTCGCCGGCGGCTCGCGCGCGGTCGAGCTGGGTGAAGAGCAGGTCGAGCCCACGGGCATCCGCCTGGCGCAGGAACGTGTAGAGCTCGGCGATGAGGGCGGGCACCGCCGTCTTCTCGTGCATGGACTGGTCGGGGAGCGGACCGAACTCCGAGCGGAGCGCGGCGACCATCCAGCCCGACAGGTACAGGTAGCGCTTGCTCGTGCTCTTCAGGTGCTTCTTGATCGAGATCAGCTTCTGCTGGCCGATGAAGCCGTGCCACACGCCGAGCGACTGGGTGTAGACGGACGAGTCGGCGTCGTACTCGGCCATGTCGCGCCGCATGATGTCGGCGGTGTACTGCGCGATCTCCAGTCCCGTGCGGAACCGGTTCTGCGCCCGCATCCGTGCGACGGACTCGGGGTCGATGGCGCCCCACGCGGGACCGTGCCGCTGCGTGAGGGCCTGGATGGCGTCGATGTCGTTCGAGTAGGCGGTCATGGTCGTTCCTCCGTGTCGCGGCGGGCGGGGTCAGTCGGCATCGGTCAGGTAGGCGGCGTAGGCGCCCAGGGTCAGGAACGCCGGGAACTCCGCCCCGAGGGCGACGTCACGGAACACGGCGGCGGCATCGTCGAAGCGGTCGCCGTCGCGGCGCTCCACCTCGGCCAGCACCTGCGCGATCAGCCCTTCGACGTACTCGCGGGTGATCGGCGTGCCGTCCTCGGTGGTGCGGTCCTGGTGGATCCACTGCCACACCTGCGAGCGGCTGATCTCCGCGGTCGCGGCATCCTCCATGAGGTTGTCGATCGCCACCGCCCCGAGGCCGCGCAGCCACGCCTCGAGGTACCGGATCCCCACGGACACGTTGCCGTGGACGCCGTCCGCGGTGATCGGCAGGCCGATGTGGCAGTCGATGAGGTCGGACGGATGCACCTCGACGTCGTCCCGCAGCCGGTCGACCTGGTTCGGCCGGTCGCCGAGCACGGCGTCGAACTCTGCCTGCGCGACGGGGATCAGGTCGGGGTGGGCGACCCACGTGCCGTCGAACCCGTCGCCCGCCTCCCGCTTCTTGTCCGCGGCGACCTTCTCGAACGCCTGCCGCGTCACGTCGGGGTCGCGCCGGTTCGGGATGAAGGCGCTCATCCCGCCGATCGCGTAGGCGCCGCGCCGGTGGCAGGTCTGCACGAGCAGCTCGGTGTACGCCCGCATGAACGGGACGGTCATGGTCACCTGGCTGCGGTCGGGGAGGACGAAGCGCGCGCCACGGCCCCGGTAGTTCTTGATCATCGAGAAGATGTAGTCCCAGCGGCCGGCGTTCAGACCCGCGACGTGATCACGCAGCTCGAAGAGGATCTCGTCCATCTCGAACGCGGCGGGAAGGGTCTCGATGAGGACGGTCGCGCGGATGGTGCCGTGCGGGATGCCGATGTACTGCTCGCTGTACGTGAAGACGTCGTCCCACAGCTTCGCTTCCTCGGCGGACTCGATCTTCGGGAGGTAGAAGTAGGGGCCGCGGCCGTTCCGGATCAGCTGCGCCGCGTTGTGGAAGACGTACAGGCCGTAGTCCACGAGCGAGCCGGATGCCGCGAGGGTGCGGCCGTGGCGGTCGGTGACCTCGATGTGCTTCTCCATCAGATGCCAGCCGCGGGGACGCATGACGATCGTCGGCGTCCGCTCCGCCGTGACGCGGTACTCCCTGCCGTCCGGACTCGTGTGCGTCAGCTGCCCGCGGATCGCGTCGAACAGCGAGAGCTGCCCCTCGATGACGTTCCGCCAGGTCGGACTGGTGGCATCCTCCTGGTCGGCGAGCCAGACCTTCGCGCCGGAGTTGAGCGCGTTGACGGTCATCTTCGGGTCGGTGGGTCCGGTGATCTCGACGCGCCGGTCCTCGAGGCCGGGGCCGGCTCCGGCGACGCGCCACTCGGTGTCGTCGCGGATGTGCGCGGTGTCGCTCCGGAACGTCGGGTCCTGCCCGTTGCCGATCTCGAACCGGCGGCGCATCCGGGCGGCGAGACGATCGTGACGGCGGCCGCCGAACCGCGCGTGGAGCTGTGCGACGAAGTCGAGGGCGTCGGGCGTCAGGATCGCCTCGTACCGGTGGCCCATCCGGCCGCGGACGACGAGCGCCGGTGCGGCGGGGGCCTGGAGGGGGGTGTTGACGGGCGCGATGCCCGTGACGGTGAGGGTCATGGCCGACTCCTTCGCGGTGAGGTCGACGCCGGGGCGCCGATTCGGTTTCGTGACACTCACTCTGTGTGAAGATCGACCGCCGGACGCAGCTTCCGCAGGAGAAGATTGCGCCTTCTTCTGCTCCTGTGACACACTCCCCGACATGACGATCATCGAAGATGCGCCGATCGACGGCGAGGCCGCCGACGCCCTCACGATCGGGCGACGGGTCCGGCAGCTCCGGCTCGCCCGCGGGATGACGCTGGACGACCTGGCATCCGCCGTCTCCCGTGCGCCGAGTCAGCTGTCGATGATCGAGACCGGCAAACGCGAGCCGAAGCTGACTCTGCTGCAGGCGATCGCCCGAGCCCTCGGCACGACGATCGACGCGCTGCTCGAGGCGGAGCCCCTGGACGAGCGCGCCACCCTCGAGATCGCCCTCGAGCGGGCGATGAAGGGCTCGACCTTCCAGACGCTCGGGATCGCTCCCTTCCGCATCGGCAAGTCGGTGCCCGACGAGGTGCTCCGGACGCTGCTGCGGCTGCAGGGCGAAGTGGACCGCCTGAACGACGAGCGCTCCGCGACGCCCGAGGAGGCCCGTCGCGCCAACGTCGAGCTGCGCCATCTCATGCGGCGGCAGGACAACTACTTCCCCGAGCTCGAGGAACACGCCCAGCGGATCCTGGCGGCCGTGGACCACCCCGGCGGGCCGCTCACGCAGCGGACCGCCTCGGACATCGCCGCCCACCTCGGGTTCTCGCTCCACTACGTGAGCGACCTCCCGCCGTCCACCCGGAGCGTCGCCGACATCCGGCACGGCCGGCTGTACCTGTCGAGCACCGTGCCGCACCGCGGCGACTCGCGCACCCCGGTGCTGCAGGCGCTCGCCAGCCGCATCCTCGGTCACGCCGAGCCGCACTCCTATGCGCAGTTCCTGCGCCAGCGCGTCGAGACGAACTACCTCGTCGGCGCGCTGATGATCCCCGAGGCGCAGGCGGCGGCGGCGCTGCAGGAGGCGAAGTCCCGTCGCGCGATCTCGATCGAGGACCTCCGCGACGCGTACTCGGTGTCGTACGAGACCGCCGCGCACCGGTTCACCAACCTGGCGACGCGGCACCTCGGCATCCCGGTGCACTTCCTCAAGGTGCACGAGTCCGGCACGATCACGAAGGCGTACGAGAACGACGACGTGAACTTCCCCGCCGACCGGTTCGGCTCGATCGAGGGACAGCTGTGCTGCCGCAGGTGGACGAGCCGGGTGGTCTTCGACATCCCCGACAAGTTCAACCCGTACTACCAGTACACCGACACCGGCAACGGGACGTACTGGTGCACCGCGCGGGTGGAGGCCTCGAGCGAAGGCGCGCACTCCGTCAGCGTGGGCGTGCGCTTCGACGACACGAAATGGTTCATCGGGCGCGAGACGACGAACCGCGGCGTCTCCCGGCACGCCGTCGAGGTGTGCTGCCGGCGACCGCCCGAGGACCTCGAGACGCAGTGGCGCGACCAGGCGTGGCCGAACGTCCGGACGCCTCGCACCCTGCTGGCGACGCTGCCGACGGGCGCGTTCCCCGGTGTCGACACGACGGATCTGTACGAGTTCCTCGAGGCGCACGCGCCGGAGGGGTGACGGATCCGGTCAGGCCACCCGGACGATCGCGAGGTCGACGCGCTCGCTGGCGCGGCGGTCCAGGATCTCGACGCGGTCCGGGCGCAGCACGTCGCCCGCCGAGAATCTGACGTCCGTCGAGACGAGCACGCGGTTGACGCCGTTCACGAGCAGGAGCGGCACGCCGAGGGCGCGCAGCGGGGGAGTGAGGCGTCGCTCGATCGTGTCGATGAGCACGTCGAGCCCTGCGACGCCGACGAAGGCGCCGTCGATGCGCACCGGCCACGCGGCGGTCATCGTGTACTCGTCGCTGCAGAGGTAGTCGACGTAGGGGCCCGCCACATGCGGTCGCCCCGTCGTCATGGGGATGCGGAACCAGTCGAGCTCGCGGTAGTCGATGCCCTGCTTGACGGACTCCGCCGGGAAGACGAGCTTGCGGCGCTCGGCGCCCTGCCACCACGCGAGGTGGCTCGCCGTGTCGGTGAGGAGATCGACGGTCGCGATGAACCCGGCGCCGTAGACCGGCTCGTCGGCGTGGTCCAGGACCGAGAAGGCGTGCGGTTCGACGAGCTCGTCGATGCGGGCGGCGGTCAGCCCCTCCGATCCCGCGGTGCGGATCGCCTCGGCGATGCGCTCGGCGTGCTGCTCGAGGCTCGGCAGGATCGCGTCGAAGTAGGCGGTCGCGGCGGCCGCGGCGGCGTCGACGGCGGCATCCGCGTCGAGGACGGCGTCCGAAGCGGATGCCGCGTTCGTCGTCGTCGTCATGGTGCTCCCGTCGGGTCGGGGTTCGGGCGGACGGCGCAGGGCCGTGCTCGCATCGTACACACCCGGCGGACGGGGGATCAGGCGGTGTCGAGCTGCCGGCGGAGCGCGTCGAGGGCATCCACCGCGGCGGCGACGAAGCGGTCGGTCGCGGCGGCGGCCGCATCCTCGTCCCCCGAGTCGACGGCGTCCAGGATGGCGCGGAAGCCGGTCGACTGCCGGTGCCGCGATGCGGCATCGGTGTCGAGGAGGCGCATCAGGGGCGAGAACTCCGCCTGGAGGCGCATCTGGTCGCGGGTGAGGCGCGCGGACTGGCTGAGCGCCACGACCTCGAGCTGAAGGTCGTCCATCGTCTGCCGCCAGAGCGGCAGGTCGCGCTCCGGGGCGGCGTCGTCGAGGAGCGTCTCGAGGCGCCCGAGCCTGCTGCGCACGGCGTCGATCTCACCGGCCGCCGCCCGGCGTGCGGCGAGGCGCACCGCCGCGACGGTGAGCGCGCCGTAGTGCACGCCGAGGTCCCGGAGCGTCAGCCGCGACGAGGCGATCAGCCATTCCCGTGCGAAGGCGAGCGGATCGGCGGTCTCCGAGACGAAGCTGCCGCCGTTGCGTCCGCGGCGGGTGACGACGAGTCCCCGGCTGCGCAGGCTCGTCAGCGCTTCCCGCACGGTGGTGGGGGCGACCCCCATGGTCTTGGCGAGGTCCGCCTCGGACGGCAGCCGGTCGCCGGCACGGAGGTGGCCGCCCATGATCGCCTCGGCCAGCCGGCGCTCGACCAGCTCGGCGCGACCGGCCTCGCCGATCGGCGTGAACATCGATCCCTGCAGCCGGTGCGGGCGCCGCGCGGGAGCCGGGGAGGTCGAGGTCACCTCGTCATCCTTTCACCCGGACCCCGGGAAACGGCCCGATGCCGGATCGTTGCGGAAACACGCTTGAAATATAACCTCTGCTTTCATATGTTTACTCGTGCCTGGCACAGAGTCGTCCCAAGGAGTTTTCTGAATGCCTTCTTCCGTCATCACCGACACCGCCGCCCTGACGACGAGCGAGCGCGGTGACGTGCACCTGTCCGGGGTCTCGAAGAGGTTCGGCGAGACGACCGCCGTGCAGGGCCTCGACCTCGAGGTCGCGCAGGGCGAGTTCGTGTCGATGCTCGGTCCCTCCGGGTCGGGGAAGACCACGGTGCTGCGGATGATCGCCGGCTTCGAGGACGTCACGAGCGGAACCGTGCGCATCGGCGGCGACGACGTCACGTCCCTTCCCGCGCACCGCCGGCCGGTGAACACCGTGTTCCAGGATTACGCGCTGTTCCCGCACATGACGATCGCGGAGAACGTCGCCTACGGCCTCAGGGTGCGCGGCGCGAGCGCGGCGGACCGGAACGACGCCGTCGCCACCGCGCTCCGCCAGGTCCGTCTCGAGCAGCACGCCGCCCGGCTGCCGCACCAGCTCTCCGGCGGACAGCGGCAGCGCATCGCCCTCGCCCGCGCGCTCATCCTGCGTCCCCGCGTCCTGCTCCTGGACGAGCCGCTCGGCGCGCTCGACAAGCAGCTGCGCGAAGAGATGCAGATCGAGCTGAAGCTCATCCAGCGCGACGTGGGGATCACCTTCATCTTCGTGACCCACGACCAGGAGGAGGCGCTCACCCTGAGCGACCGGGTCGCCGTGTTCAACGACGGCCGCATCGAGCAGATCGGCACGGCGCGCGAGGTGTACGAGTACCCGAAGACCGAGTTCGTCGCCCGCTTCCTGGGGCTGTCGAACATCATCCCCGCCGACGTCGCTCACCGCCTGACCGGGACGGCGCAGATGATGAGCGTCCGCCCCGAACGGGTGCGCCTGGTCACCGGCGCCGAGACGCCTCGCGATGGCGACCTCGTCCTCGAGGGGACCGTCGCCGAGGTCGTCTACACCGGGCCGACGACCCGCTTCGTGATCGACAGCACCGACGGCATCCGCCTGCTCGCCGAGAACCAGAACTCGCACCACCCTGCGGCCGATGTCAGCGTCGCGCGCGGGGACCGTGTCCGCGTCGCGTGGGCGTCCGACCACGCCGCCCGGATCCCCGACTCCCACTGACGCACCACCACACCGAGAAATCCCGAGAAGTCCCACGAGAAGGAGCAATCCATGAAAGGCAAGATCTCTGTCGCCGCGGCCGGCCTGGCCGTCGCGGCGCTCGCCCTGAGCGGCTGTGCCGGCACCGATGAGCCGGGCGCCGACGGCGGCCTCAGCATCGACGTCCCCGACGTCCCGATGCAGGAGGAGCTCGGCGACCTCGAGGGCCAGGTCGACATCATCGCCTGGTCCGGCTTCGTTGAGCCGGCCTGGGCCGACCAGTTCACGGAGGACACCGGCTGCGTGGTCAATCGTCGCGTCGCCGGCACCAGCGACGAGATGGTCCAGCTCATGCGCACGGGCGACTACGACCTGGTCTCGGCTTCGGGCGACGCGAGCCTCCGCCTCATCGCGGGCGGCGACGTCGCCCCGATCAACCTGGACCTCGTGCCCAACTTCGGCGACGACATCGTCGAGGGCATGAAGGGCCAGATCTACGACACGATCAACGGCAAGAGCTACGGCATCCCGATCGGCCGCGGTGCCAACATCCTGCAGTACAACAGCGACGTCGTGACCGAGGAGCCCACCAGCTGGGACGTCGCATGGGAGTCCGACAGCCCCTATGCCGGCAAGATCATCGGCTATGACGCCCCCATCTACATCGCCGACGCAGCGGTGTACCTGATGGCGCACGAGCCCGACCTCGGGATCACCAACCCGTACGCCCTCGACGAGGAGCAGCTGGCCGCGGCGATCGACCTGCTGAAGGCGCAGAACGACATCGTGTCGGAGTACTGGGCCGACCCGGCCGCGCAGATCACCTCGTTCGTCGGCGGCAACACCGTCGTCGGCACGTCGTGGGAGGTCCTGCGCAAGCTGACGGAGGACGACAAGTTCAAGAGCGTCCTGCCCGAGGAGGGCTCCACCGGCTGGTCGGATGCCTGGCTGCTCGCCGCCGAGGCGGACAGCCCCAACTGCGCCTACAAGTGGATGGACTACACCAGCTCGCCCGAGGTCAACGGCGCGATCGCGATGAACTTCGGCATGGCCCCCGCCAACGCCGCCTTCTGCGAGACGAGCGAGGAGGCGCAGGCGCACTGCGACTACTTCAACGCCACCGATGAGGAGTACTTCGAGAAGGTGTGGTTCTGGACCACTCCGATCGAGCAGTGCATCGACGGTCGCACCGATGTGACGTGCACCAACTTCCAGCAGTGGACGGACGCCTGGCTGACGGTCAAGGGCTGATCTCCCCCGCGGAGTGACGCTCCGGCGCGGACACCGCCCGGAGCGTCACCCCTCGCCCCTCCCCGGGTCTCCGGATCGAACGACTCTCCCCGAAGGGAACGCACGTGAAGCGTCGCACCCAGCTGGCGGGCCTGCTCGCCCTGCCGATGCTCTGGCTCGTCGGCATCTACATCTTCTCGCTGGTCATGCTGCTCATCACGGCGTTCTGGACCACCGACCCCTTCACCTCGAAGGTCGAGCCCGGGTTCACCCTCGCCAACTTCCAGCAGCTGGTGACGAACCCGGCGTACTCCTCCATCGCGGTCCGCACCCTCCTGATCGCGCTCGCCGTCACGGCGCTGAGCATCCTCGTCTCGGTTCCCCTCGGCATCTTCATGGCGAAGATCGCGAAGCCGTGGCTCCGCGCCGTCCTGGCCGTCGCGATCACCCTCCCGCTGTGGGCCGGCTACCTCGTGAAGATCCTCGCGATGCGCGTCACCTTCACGCAGGACGGCTTCTTCAACTCGGTCTTCGCGCCGTTCGGCATCTCGGGACCGGGGTTCAGTCAGACCACCGTCATCCTGACCCTCACCTACCTCTGGCTGCCGTACATGGCCGTGCCGGTGTACACGGCGATCCGGCAGCTGCCCCCGAACCTGTTCGATGCCGCCGCCGACCTCGGCGCCGGCGCGTGGCGCACCATCCGCACCGTGGTGCTGCCGCTCATCAGACCCGCGATCATCGCGGGATCGGTGTTCACGTTCTCGCTCAGCCTGGGCGATTACATCGCCGCGAAGTTCGTCGGCGGCTCCACCCAGATGATCGGCAGCGTCATCGCGTCCAACATCAACCTCAATCCGCCGATTGCCGCCGCCTTCGCGGTCGTCCCGATCGCCTTCGTCGTCATCTACCTCTTGAGCGTGCAGCGCACCGGCGCGCTCGAGCGGATGTAGGAGGAACCGTGCTCCGCCTCTCCCGGCCCGCGAAGGTCGTCCTCGGACTCATCGTCGCCGTCGTCCTGCTGTTCATGTACGTGCCGCTGGCGCTCGTCGTGCTCAACTCCTTCAACCAGGCCCGTATCGCGAGCTGGCCGATCACGGGCTTCTCCCTGGAGTGGTGGGGGAAGGCGCTCACGAGCGAGCCGCTCCGCGCCGCGCTGTGGAACTCGGTCGTCGTGGGCCTCGGCGCCACGGCGGCGGCCCTCGTCCTCGGCACGCTCGTCGCCTTCGCGCTGCAGCGCTTCGCGTTCTTCGGCAAGCAGTCCGTGAACCTGCTGGTGGTCCTCCCGATCGCCCTCCCGGGTGTCGTCACCGGCGTCGCGCTCAACAACACCTACAACCAGATCCTCGAGCCCATCGGCATCCAGGTGGGGTACGCGGGGATGATCATCGCCCACGCGACCTTCTGCATCGTCATGGTGTTCAACAACGTGTTCGCCCGGCTGCGGCGGATGAGTCCCAACGTGGAGGAGGCGTCGCGCGATCTCGGCGCCACGCCGCTGCAGACGTTCCGGCTCGTCACGTTCCCGCAGTTCCGGTCGGCGTTCGTCGCCGGCGGCATCCTGGCCTTCGCGCTCTCGTTCGACGAGGTCGTCGTCACGATCTTCACGGCTCCGGCCGGCGTCGACACCCTGCCGCTGTGGATGATGAATCAGATGGCGCGGCCCAACGAGGCCAGCATGGTCAACGTCGTCGCGACCGTCGTGATCCTGTTCTCGTTGCTGCCGGTCTGGGCGTCGCAGCGCCTCAGCCGCGAGGTCGACGAGCGCTGACGCGGGCGCCGTGCAGCGCCGCCCCGTCATCCGGGGGCGACGTGCAGCGCCGCCCGTCATCCGGGGGCGACGTGCAGCGCCGCCCCGTCATCCGGGGGCGACGTGCAGCGCCGCCCACAGCTCGGCCCGCACGGCGAACGACGTGAGGTCGCGGCCGAGCAGCCGCTCCGCGGCCGCGAGCCGGGCGCGGACGGTGTGGCGGTGAACGCCGAGGGCGGCCGCCGTCGCCTCGTGCGAGCCGTCGGCCTCGAGCCACGCCCGCACCGTCTCGGTGAGGCGGGTCCCCTGCCCCGCATCCGCCGCGGTGAGCGGATCGAGGAGCGTCCGGGCCAGCGCACGGCCCTCGTGCGTGTCGAGGGCCGACAGGATGCCGGTGTCGCCCACGTCCGCGAACCCCGACATCCCGCGGCCGCCGCGGTCCCGGGCCACGCGCGCCTGGTCCACGGCCGCGTCGAACCCGTCGTAGTCGGCGGGGGAGGAGACCCCCAGGTCGACGTCGAAGCGCTCCGGGATCTCGGCGAGGTCGTCGGCGTGGGACGCCGGGACGACGATGACGAGCCCGTCGTCGGCGCGCCCGTAGAACAGCGACCCGTGCCGCTCGTCGGCGCGCAGCTCCAGGAGCTCGAGCAGGGGTTCGGAGCGGGATGCCGCGGCATCCGTCAGCGCGACGACGACGGGCGCCGCCGGCAGGGGCCCCCAGACGTCGCGCGAGATGCGCCGCGCGAGCGCCGGATTGCCGCTGCGGAGGGACTGGACCATGCCGGCGCGCAGTGCGCCCCGGGCGCGGCTGAGGCGCTGGTGCTGCTCGAGGGCGAGCCCGGACATCGCGATCACCGAGGTCACGACGTCGCGCCCCTCGCGGTCGAGGTCGCCCGCGGCGATCGCCACGACACCGCGCAGCTGGCCACCGCGGCCGAGCGTCTGCAGCGTGAACGCGTGCGACCGGGACCGCAGCGACGATCCGGCGCGTGCGCCGCGCCGGAGGACGGCGCCGACCTCCTCGCGGAGCACCCCGGCGGTCGCCGCGTCGAGCGCCCCCGCGGGATGCTCCTGGACGAGCTCGCCGGCGGCGTCGTACATCCCCACCCACGTGTCGAGCTGGCGGGCGAGCTCGCCGATCGTCGCGCGCAGACCGTCGGGGCGGAGCGCCGCGAGCGAGATCGCGCGCTGCGCCGACAGCGCCCAGCTCCGCCGCGCGTACGCCTGCGCCGCGATCGTCGCGGCGTTCGCGCGCGCCACGGCGATGAACGGCGTGCTGTAGGGCACCTCGAACAGGGGCAGCCGCGCGGCGCGGCAGGCGGTCGCCAGGTGGACGGGGATCCCGGCGCGCGCCACCTCGGTTCCGAAGCCGAGACCCGTCACGCCCCGGTCGACGAGGCGCCGCACGTACTCCGCGAAGACGTCGGCCGGCGCGCGCAGACCGAACTGGGTGCCCGTGGTCAGGAGCACGAGATCCTCGGCGAGGAACGGCGTCGGGTCCGCGAGGTCGGAGCTGTGGACCCAGCGCGTCGGGCGATCCAGCGCGTCCGGGGCGAGGTCCGCCTCATCGGAGGCGAGTCGCAGGTCGAGCTCGCGGCGCGCGAGGAGGGCGCGCAGGGTGGGCTCGGCGTCCGAATACGTCATGGCACCGCCTCCCCGGGTATACATCGCGTACACCACCGAGGTCAGGATATACACCTCGGCGAGTGGCCCTGGCGCGCCAACGGCCCTACGCTCGCGGCATGAGCACGACTGCGACCTCGACCATGCCCCTCGGCGGCCCCACCCTTCCCCAGCAGCGGATCCTGGCCACGGCGATCCCGGGTCCCCGCTCCCAGGAGATCCTCGACCGCAAGGCCGCCGCCGTCGCCGCCGGCGTCGGGCACACCGTGCCGATCGCCGCCGTCGCCGCGGGCGGAGGCGTCGTCGTCGACGCCGACGGCAACTCGCTCATCGACCTCGGCTCGGGCATCGCGGTCACGACCGTCGGCGTCGCCCACCCCGGCGTGGTCGAGGCGATCGCCGCGCAGGCGGCGCAGCTCACCCACACCTGCTTCATGATCTCGCCGTACGAGTCGTACATCGCCGTCGCCGAGACGCTGAACCGGCTGACCCCCGGCGACCACGAGAAGAAGAGCGCCCTCTTCAACTCCGGTGCCGAGGCCGTCGAGAACGCGATCAAGATCGCCCGCAAGCACACCGGCAAGCAGGCGGTCGTCGCCTTCGACCACGCGTACCACGGCCGCACGAACCTCACGATGGCGCTCACCGCGAAGTCGATGCCCTACAAGAGCGGCTTCGGGCCGTTCGCGTCCGAGGTCTACCGCGTCGCCGCCTCGTACCCCTTCCGCGACGGCCTGAGCGGACCGGATGCCGCGGCCAAGGCGATCTCGTCGATCGAGAAGCAGATCGGTGCCGACAACCTCGCCGCCGTCATCATCGAGCCGATCCAGGGCGAGGGCGGCTTCATCGTCCCCGCCGAGGGCTTCCTGCCCGCGGTGACGGCATGGTGCCGCGAGAACGGCGTCGTCTTCATCGCCGACGAGGTGCAGTCCGGCTTCGCCCGGACCGGCGCGATGTTCGCCAGCGAGCTGTTCGGCATCGTCCCCGACCTCGTCACGACCGCGAAGGGGATCGCCGGCGGGATGCCGCTGGCCGCCGTCACCGGCCGCGCCGACATCATGGACTCCGCCCACACCGGCGGCCTCGGCGGCACCTACGGCGGCAACCCCGTCGCCTGCGCCGCGGCGCTCGCCGCGATGGACGCCTTCGAGAACGACGGACTCATCGAGCGCGCGCAGCAGATCGAGGGCATCCTCCGCGAGCGCCTCCGCGCGATGGCGTCGGCGGATCCCCGGATCGGCGACATCCGCGGTCACGGCGCGATGATCGCCGCCGAGTTCGTCGACCCCGCCACCGGCGCTCCCGACGGTGCGCTCACCGCCGCCGTCGCGAAGGCCTGCATCGCCGAGGGCGTCATCGTGCTCACCTGCGGCACGTACGGCAACGTGATCCGGTTCCTGCCGCCGCTGTCGATCGACGACGCCCTGCTGAACGAGGGCCTCGACGTCGTGGCATCCGTTCTCGCATCGCACTGACCCGCTTCCCGACCGCGTTACCCGAGGAGACATCCATGACCGAGATCACCCGAGACGTCGTCATCGTCGGCGCTGGCGCAGCCGGGCTGACGGCCGCGAACGAGCTGCGGAGGTCCGGCCTGTCCGTCGCGGTCCTCGAGGCGCGCGACCGGGTCGGCGGTCGGCTGTGGACCGACGTCATCGACGGCGCGATGCTCGAGATCGGCGGCCAGTGGGTGTCTCCCGACCAGGACGCGCTCATCGAGACGATCGACGACCTCGGGCTCGAGACGTTCAGCCGCTACCGCGAGGGCGACAGCGTGTACGTCGGCCCGAATGGTGAGACCGCGCGCTTCACGGGGGAGATGTTCCCCGTGAGCGCGGAGACCGAGGCGACGATCGCCGAGATCACGGCGCGTCTGGACGCCATGGTGGCCGAGATCGACCCCGACCGGCCGCACGAGCACCCGAGGGCCGCCGAGTGGGACGCGATCACCTGGGACGCCTGGCTGCGGACGCAGACCGACGACGACGAGGCGGTGCGCAACCTCGCGTTCGCGACCGGCTCGGCGATGCTCACCAAGCCGACCCACGCGTTCTCGCTGCTGCAGTCACTGCTCATGGCGGCCAGCGCCGGCAGCTACTCGAATCTCGTCGATGCCGACTTCATCCTCGACAAGCGCGTCGTGGGCGGGCTGCAGCAGGTTCCGCTGCTGCTGGCCGAGCGGCTGGGCGACGACGTGTTCCTGGGTCAGCCGGTGCGGACGCTCGAATGGTCGGATGCCGGTGTCACGGCGGTCGCCGACGGGATGACGGTCCGCGCCCGCCGGGCGATCCTGGCGCTGGCGCCCGTGCTGTACAACCGCATCTCGTTCGTCCCGCCGCTGCCGCGGCTGCAGCACCAGATGCACCAGCACCTGTCGATGGGCTTCGTCATCAAGGTGCACGCCGTGTACGACCGTCCGTTCTGGCGCGAGCAGGGGCTGTCGGGCACCGCGTTCAGCCCGTACGAGCTGGTCCACGAGGCGTACGACAACAGCAACCACGGCGACGAGCGCGGCACGCTCGTCGGCTTCGTCTCGGATCAGAACGCGGACGACCTGTTCCGGCTGACCGCCGAGGAGCGCAGGGAGCGCATCCTCGAATCGCTCTCGCACTACTACGGCCCCGAGGCCGGACGCCCCGTCGTCTACTACGAGAGCGACTGGGGCAGCGAGGAGTGGACGCGCGGAGCCTACGCGGCGAGCTTCGACATGGGCGGGCTCTCGCGCTACGGCGCCGACCTGCGCACCCCGGTCGGGCCGCTCTCGTTCGCGTGCAGCGACCTCGCCGGCGCGGGCTACCAGCACGTCGACGGGGCGATCCGGATGGGCCGGCTCGCCGCGCGGACCATCATCGGGGAGACGCGCGCATGACCGGCCGGATCGTCGTCGGCTACACGGCCACGAAGGCCGGACGCGACGCCATCGCGGTCGCCGGCGGGATGGCGGCCGCCTCGGGCTCCGAGCTCGACGTCGTGCTCGTCCTCCCCGGCGAGGGCCGGAGCGTCATCACGCCTCCGGACGCCTCCTACGACCGCTACCTGCTCGGACAGGCCGAGCAGTGGCTCGCCGAGGCGGCCGCCGGCATCCCGGAGGGCGTCGCTCATCGCGAGCACGCCCGGTACGCGGAGTCGTTCGCTGAAGGTCTCGTCGACGCGGCCGACGAGTTCGGGGCCTCCGCCCTCGTCGTCGGCGCCGCGAACGGCAGCGCGCGCGGACGCCATCGACTAGGGTCCACGACGAGCCAGCTGCTGCACTCGTCCGACGTTCCGGTGGTCCTCGTGCCCCGCGGAGCGCGCAAGCGCGTGACGAATGCCGGCATCCCGCGCCTGACTGTGGCGATCGGCACTCGCGCCGGCGCCGACGTCCTCCTCGAAGAGGCGGTCGCCCTCGCGGCCGCGACGGGCGCGTCGCTGCGGCTGGTATCGCTCGTCACGGTCGATCTGCCCGCCTCGGTCGACACCGGCGTCATCCGCCTCGCCGGCGCCGCGCACGCGGAGGAGATCCTCGCGTCCGTGCTCGCGGGTCTTCCCGACGACGTGGTCGCCGATGTCGTGACCGCGAAGGGCGACAGCATCGAGGACGCCGTCTCGTCCCTCGACTGGCTTCCCGGCGAGCTCATCCTCGTCGGGTCGAGCCGACTCGCCCAGCCGCGTCGGCTCTTCCTCGGATCGACCGCGGCGAAGCTCCTCGGCGAGATCCCGGTCCCCATGATCGTCGTCCCGCGCACCCGCGCCTCGGACACCGCCCGCACATCCGAAGGAGGAGGGCGATGAGTCGCACCGCCCCTGACAAGGCCCCCGTCAGCGCCGACGGCGGACTGTCCAGCAAGGGCCTGAGCGCCGGCACGGTCGGGCTCATCGGCGCCGTCGTCATCGGCATCTCCTGCATCGCGCCGGCGTACACGTTCACGGCGGCGATCGGGCCCACGGCATCCGTCGTCGGCGCACAGATCCCGGCCATCATCCTGGTCGGCTTCATCCCGATGCTGCTGGTCGCGTTCGGCTACCGGGAGCTGAACAACCGGATGCCCGACGCCGGCACGTCCTTCACCTGGGCGGCGCGCGCGTTCGGTCCCTGGGTGGGCTGGATGGCCGGGTGGGGACTCGTCGTCGCCACCATCCTGGTGCTGTCGAACCTCGCCGGCGTCGCCGTCGAGTTCCTCTTCCTGCTCATCTCGCAGATCACCGGCAACCCCGGGGTCGCCGATCTCGCGTTCGTGCTGCCGATCAACATCGGCGTCTGCCTGCTGTTCATGCTGGGGGCGACGTACATCTCCTATCGCGACATGCAGACGACCCAGAAGCTGCAGTACGTCCTCGTGACCTTCCAGATCGCCGTTCTCGTGCTCTTCGCCGCCGTCGCCATCGTCCAGGCCGCCGGAGGCAACGGCTTCGATGTGACGCCGTTCTCCTTCGAGTGGTTCAACCCGTTCGCGGTGGGCTCGTTCAGCGCGTTCGCCGCCGGTCTGTCACTGTCCATCTTCATCTTCTGGGGCTGGGACGTGACCCTCACGATGAACGAGGAGACGAAGGACCCCGAGAGGACCCCCGGCCGCGCCGCCACCGTCACCGTCGTCACGATCGTGTCGCTGTACCTCCTGCTGGCGGTCGCGATGATCATGTTCGCGGGCGTCGGCGACGGGGAGCTCGGCCTCGGCAACGAGGACATCCAGGCGAACGTCTTCTTCTTCCTCTCCGACCCGGTCCTCGGCCCGCTCGCGTTCCTCGTCTCCCTCGCCGTCCTCACCAGCTCGGCGTCGTCGCTGCAGTCGACCTTCGTCGGCCCGGCGCGGACGCTGCTCGCCATGGGGCACTACGGCGCCCTTCCGCCCGCCTTCGCGAAGGTCAGCCCGCGCTTCTTCACGCCCGGGTACGCCACCGTGGTCTCCGCGATCGTGGCGTCGGCCTTCTACGCCGTCATGCGCGTGGTGAGCGAGGACACGCTGTGGGACACCATCCTCACGCTCGGCATGATGATCTGCTTCTACTACGGCATCACCGCGTTCGCGTGCGTCTGGTACTTCCGGAAGCAGTGGTTCGACTCGGTGCGGAACGTCTTCTTCACCTTCCTCTTCCCGCTCGTGGGCGGCGTCATCCTCGCCGTCCTCTTCTTCACGACCCTGATCGACTCGATGGACCCCGCCTACGGCTCCGGCTCGCAGATCGGCGGCATCGGCATCGTGTTCATCCTCGGCATGCTGATCATCGTGGTCGGCATCGTCATCATGGTGTGGCAGGCCGTGAAGCGGCCCGCGTTCTTCCGCGGGCAGACCCTCGGCACCGACGCCCCCCGGAGTGCACGCCGCGCGCGTGCGGAAAGCGAGAACGCCCGATGACCACATCTGAGAGCGACCTGCTCGCCCGCGTCCCGTCCCAGCTGTTCATCGACGGGCAGTGGACGGATGCCGACGGCTCCCGCACCCTCGTGGTCCGCGACCCCGCCACCGGCGAGGTCATCCGCGAGATCGCGGACGCGTCGCCGGCCGACGGCATCCGTGCCCTCGACGCCGCCGTCGCCGCCCAGGAGGCGTGGGGCGCGACCGCTCCCCGAGAGCGCAGCGACATCCTCCGCCGGGCGTTCGACCTCGTGCAGGAGCACAAGGAGGATCTCGCGCTGCTGATGACCATCGAGATGGGCAAGCCGCTCGCCGAGGCGCGCGGCGAGGTCGTCTACGGCGGCGAGTTCCTGCGGTGGTTCAGCGAGGAGGCCGTCCGCATCTCGGGTCGGTACGGACTGAACCCCGAGGGGACCGGACGCACGATCGTCTCGCAGCACCCCGTCGGGCCGTCGTTCTTCATCACCCCGTGGAACTTCCCGTTCGCGATGGCGACGCGCAAGATCGCCCCCGCGCTCGCCGCCGGGTGCACCGTCGTCATCAAGCCGGCCGAGCTCACGCCGCTGACCACGCTGTTCTTCGTCCAGCTGCTCGTCGAGGCCGGCGTTCCCGCCGGGGTCGTGAACGTCATCACCACCTCGTCCTCGAGCGACGTGTCGGCGCCGATCATCGCCGACCCGCGCCTGCGGAAGCTGTCGTTCACCGGCTCGACCCCGGTCGGGCAGAAGCTGATCGCCCAGGCCGCCGAGGGTGTGCTGCGCGTCTCGATGGAGCTCGGGGGCAACGCGCCGTTCGTCGTGTTCGAGGATGCCGATCTCGACCGGGCGGTCGAGGGCGCGATGGTCGCGAAGTTCCGCAACATCGGGCAGGCCTGCACGGCGGCGAACCGCTTCATCGTGCACGAGTCGGTCGCCGAGGAGTTCGCCCGTCGCGTCTCGGAGCGGGTCGCCGCGATGAAGGTGGGCCGGGGCACCGAGGACGGCGTCCAGATCGGGCCCCTCATCGACGACCGGGCGGTCGCCAAGGCGCAGGAGCTCGTCGGCGACGCCGTCGAGCGCGGCGCGCGCGTGCTCGTCGGGGGCCATGCGCTCGAGGGCGCCGGCACGTTCTACGAGCCGACGGTCGTGAAGGACGTGGTCGCCGGCAGTGCGATCCTCCGCGAGGAGATCTTCGGTCCCGTCCTGGCGATCACCACGTTCGCGGACGAGGACGAGGCGGTGCGGCTCGCGAACGACACCGAGTACGGACTCGTCTCCTACGTCTTCACGTCCGACCTCGCCCGCGGCCACCGGATGATCGACAGGCTCGAGACGGGGATGATGGGACTCAACGTCGGCGTCATCTCCAATGCCGCAGCGCCCTTCGGCGGCGTCAAGCAGTCCGGCGTGGGCCGCGAGGGCGGCCTCGAGGGCATCCACGAGTACCTCAACGTGAAGTACACCCTGATCCCCGCCTGAGCGGGGGAGATCGGAGCACCATGAGTGACTACACCGTCATCGATCCCGCGACGGGCGAGACGCACGCGACCTACCCCACCGCCACGGCGGCCGAGATCGAGCAGGCGGTCGCGGCGGCGGACGCCGCGGCCCGGAGCTGGGGCAGGAGCTCCGCACCGGCCGAGCGCGCCGCCCTGCTGCGTCGCGTCGCCGAGCTGCACCGGGAGCGGCGGGACGAGCTCGCGAAGCTGATCGTCCGCGAGATGGGCAAGCAGATCGACGGCGCGCTGGGAGAGGTCGACTTCGCCGCCGACATCACCGAGTACTACGCCGACAACATCGAGAAGATCACCGCGGATGCGCCGGTGGACATCGACGGCGACGGCACGGCGGTCATCCGCAAGGAGCCCCTCGGCCCTCTCCTGGGCATCATGCCGTGGAACTTCCCCTACTACCAGGTGGCGCGGTTCGCCGCCCCGAACCTGGCGATCGGCAACACGATCCTGCTGAAGCACGCCCCGCAGTGCCCGGAGTCCTCCGCCGCCATCGAGGCGATGTACCGCGACGCGGGCTTCCCCGACGGCGCCTACACGAACCTGTACGCGACCAACGAGCAGGCGGCGGAGATCATCGCCGACCCGCGGGTCCACGGCACGTCGGTGACGGGATCGGAGCGGGCGGGCGCGGCCGTCGCCGAGGTGGCGGGACGCAACCTCAAGAAGGTCGCCCTCGAGCTCGGCGGGTCCGACCCGTTCCTCGTGCTGTCCGCCGACGACCTCGACGCCGTCGCCCAGGCAGCGGTCGATGCGCGACTCGACAACACCGGTCAGTCGTGCAACGGCGCGAAGCGGTTCATCGTGGTGGACGGGCTCTACGACGAGTTCGTCGAGAAGTTCGCCGCGAAGATGGCGGCGGCGTCCGTCGGCGACCCGTGGAGCTCGGACACGGTCCTCGGGCCGCTCTCGTCCGTCGCCGCGGCCGAGCGGCTCGAGGAGCAGGTCGCGTCCGCCGTCGAGCAGGGGGCCACCGTGGTGACCGGCGGTACCCGCGACGGAGCGTTCTTCGCACCGACCGTGCTCACCGGCGTCACCCCCGAGATGGACGTGTACCGCGAGGAGCTGTTCGGCCCGGCCGGGGTCGTCTACCGCGCGGCCGACGAGGCGGATGCCGTCCGGATCGCCAACGACACGCCGTTCGGGCTCGGCTCCTACATCTTCACGACCGACGACGAGCAGGCGACGCGGGTCGCCGATCAGATCGAGGCGGGGATGGTGTACGTCAACCTCGTGCTGGCGGACGAGCCCGGCCTGCCCTTCGGGGGCATCAAGCGCAGCGGCACGGGGCGCGAGCTCGGCCTGCTGGCGGCGGACGAATTCGTCAACAAGAAGCTCGTCCGGATCGGCTGATCGCCGGGGAGCACACCCGGCGCAATTCGCGCCGGGTGTGCCCATGACGTACACTGGACGACGCAGTAGTCTGCATTCTTTCGCCGTGCCTGAGACGGATCCGTCCGTGTCGCCGGCGTGCGGAAGAGGTGGACACCCGGGTCGCAAGACCTTAGGGCGGTAGCTCAATTGGCAGAGCAGCGGTCTCCAAAACCGCAGGTTGCAGGTTCGATTCCTGTCCGCCCTGCGTGTCAGCGTCAGCTGACTCGAACCGAGCAACAGGTGGGTTGAATGGTCCAGGATGAGCCGAACGGCGAGGTTGTCGCAGCAGGCGGCACCGCCCGTGAGAAGAAGCTCAACTTCTTTCAGCGGATCGCCCTCTTCATCCGCCAGGTGATCGCAGAGCTCCGCAAGGTCGTCACCCCGACCCGCCAGGAGCTGCTGAAGTTCACCGGCGTCGTCCTGGCCTTCGTCGTCGTCGTCATGGCGTTCGTCTACGGACTCGACCTCCTGTTCACCTGGGTCGTCGAGGTCGTCTTCGGCGTACCGGCGTAGATCGGGCCCAGGCCCGTGACGCACGGATGACGAGACGGCATCCGAACCCCCGAGGGAAGTGAAGCAAGTGTCTGAAAGATATGTCGACGACGCCGACTGGTCGACCGCAGCGGAGCAGTCCAGCGAGGACGACGAAGCCCAGGAGGGCAACGTCCTGGCCGGCCAGGAGCGGTCCGCCGAATCCGCCGAGCACGCCGCTCTGCACATCGAGGGCGACGACTCCGAGCCCGACGAGCCGACCGGTGAGGATGACGTCGTGATCGAGGACCCCGAAGCGGATGCCGTCGTGAACGACGCGCTCGAGATCGACCAGGCCGACGAGGCCGAGGCCGCCGCCGAGGCGCTCACGGAGTCGCTG
Organism: Microbacterium pasadenense; assembly: GCF_047246565.1. Taxonomy (NCBI): domain Bacteria; kingdom Bacillati; phylum Actinomycetota; class Actinomycetes; order Micrococcales; family Microbacteriaceae; genus Microbacterium; species Microbacterium pasadenense. The sequence continues at coordinate 1,000,574 of NZ_JBFOKN010000001.1, forward strand.
GCCGATGAAGAGGCCGAGCGCGCCGCCGAGGCCGCCGACGAGGTGGCGCCGTACGACGGTCCCGAACTCGCCGACGAGGACGCCGACGCCGCCTCGGACGACCCGTACGAGGCCTTCCGTGCCGAGCTGCGCTCGCTCGAGGGCAAGTGGTACGTCATCCACTCCTACGCCGGCTTCGAGCGCAAGGTGAAGGCCAACATCGAGCAGCGCAAGTCGACGCTCGAGGTCGAAGAGGACATCTACCAGGTCGAGGTCCCGATGGAGGACGTCGTCGAGATCAAGAACGGCCAGCGCAAGATGGTCACGCGCGTCCGGATCCCCGGGTACGTGCTCGTTCGCATGGAGCTCAACGAGGACACCTGGTCCGTCGTCCGCCACACCCCCGGCGTCACCGGCTTCGTGGGCAATGCCCACAACCCGACGCCGCTGCGCTTCGAAGAGGCGTTCAACATGCTGAAGTCGCTCGTGGAGGTCAAGGAGACGGCGCCCGCCAAGGGCGGCGCCGCCAAGGGCTCCGCGACGCAGCCCCGCTCGGTCATCACCGAGGTGGACTTCGAGATCGGCGAGACCATCACGATCAAGGAAGGCTCGTTCGCGGGTCTGCCCGGCTCGATCTCCGAGATCAAGCCCGAGAGCGGCAAGCTCACCGTGCTCGTCTCCCTGTTCGAGCGCGAGACGCCCGTCGAGCTCAGCTTCGACCAGGTCACCAAGCAGTAAGCGGCCCCACCCGCGCGACGAACGCCCCTCGGCTCGGCCGAGGGGCGTTCTGCATGGCGGCGGGGGGGCCGCCGCCGGGTCAGACGGCGTGCGCATCCCGTCCGACGCGGCCGGCCTGGTGGCGCCCGTGGAGGCCGTGGTAGACGGCGGCCGCGAGCAGGACGACGCCGGCCAGCATCCCGTACATCGGACCGAACCCGGTGAGTGACACCAGCACGCCGAGGAGGACGGGTCCGAGCCCGACACCGACGTCCGTCAGCAGCAGGAGGGTGGAGATGCCGGTGCCGAGCTTCGCGGGAGGCACGGCACTCACGGCGATGGCCTGCGACGCCGGCATGAGCGTGCCGTACCCGAGGCCGGTCAGCAGGCCCGCCAGCACGATCTCCCCGTCCGCCGTCGCCACGGCGAGCAGGACGAGGGCCGCGGCGAAGCAGGCGAGCCCCAGGTAGATGACCACGTTGTCGCCGCGCTGGTCCTGCGTCCTGCCCAGGACGAAGCGCATGACCAGCATCGCGAGCGCGTAGGCCACGAAGAACAGCCCGGCGCCGGCGGTCACGTCCCGTTCCACGGCGTAGGCGTTCAGGTACGTGATGACACCCGCGTAGCAGAGGCCGATCAGCAGCATGAAGACGCCGATCGGCAGCACAGCGGGGGAGGCGATCTCGCGTAGCGAGAACCGCGCACGCGCCGGGGCGGTGACCGCCACGTCGGGCTCCGCGTCCGCCGGGACGGCCTCCGTCGTCGCCGCGGCGGGTCGCAGGAACAGGCCGAGCGCGAGGCTGACGGCGGCGGTCCCGGTGGACGCCCAGAACAGGAGGTCGTAGCTGACCGACCCCACCAGCAGGAGGCCGAGAGCCGGACCGAACGCGGTCGCCAGCGTCGACCCCAGGGCGAAGTAGCCCGTGCCCTCGGCTCGACGGGACGGCGGGATGACGGATTGGGCGATCGTCATCGTCGCGGTGCTCGCGAAGGCATAGGCGATGCCGTGAACGATGCGCACGGCGATCAGCAGCGGCAGCGAGACGGCCGGGACATAGAGCAGGCAGGCGGCGACGGTGACCGCGAGCGCCGCCAGCATGATGCGGCGCCGCCCCCAGGCGTCCACGAGATACCCCGACACCAGCCGTGCGAGCGTCGCGCCGACGACGAAGGCGCTCGCGGCGAATCCGCTCGCGGCATCTGATGCGGCGAACCGCGTCACCGCGTAGAGCGCGAGCGTCGTGATCAGCAGGTAGAAGCCGAGGTACTGGAAGAAGTTGACCAGCCACGCCAGGACGAAGGAGGGCGACAGGACTCGGGTCGGCGGCGTCGAAGTTTGCATCATGCAAATTGTACAATACAAACACGGCACGGATGCTCCGCTGCCTCGAGGAGGCCACATGAACCTGCACGACGAGCTCGTGTACGAGCACATGCTGCTGTCGCGGGTGGCGCTTCACGGGGTCGCCCCGTATGCCCGCCAGGCGGAGCTGGACCGCTCCGCCGCCGTCCTGCTGTCGCGCCTCGAGGCGCAGGGGCCCATGACGATCGGCGAGCTCGCGGATGCGTTCGGGCTCGATGTCTCCACCGTCCATCGACAGGTTGCGGCGGCCATGAAGGACGGTCTCATCGAGCGGACCGAAGGCCCTCGGGGTGCCGGCGCGCGCACCCACCAGGCGAGCGCCGAAGGGCGGCGCCGGCTCCGCGCGGAGCTCGAGGGGCGGCGCACCTCCGTCGAACGGGTGACACGCGAGTGGGACGCCGATGAGCTCGCCGAGTTCGTCCGCCTGATGCGCCGGTTCAATGAGGGGGCGGAGAGCGTCCGCGAGCGGCCCTGGCCCCGGCCGGATCGCGAAGCCGCGGCCGACTGACGTGCGGTAGACTTGTCTGGTTTGTGTGCCGTAAGCGTGCGCACGGACACCACCGCGACCCGGAACCGCCGGGCCTGCGGGAGAACGAGGCATCCGTCTCGCTCGTGAAAGGAAGAGGAATGGCACCGAAGAAGAAGGTGACCGGCCTGATCAAGCTTCAGATCAATGCCGGTGCCGCCAACCCGGCGCCGCCGATCGGGCCCGCGCTCGGTCAGCATGGCGTCAACATCATGGAGTTCTGCAAGGCGTACAACGCCGCGACCGAGTCGCAGCGCGGCAACGTCATCCCCGTGGAGATCACGGTCTACGAAGACCGCAGCTTCACGTTCATCCTGAAGACCCCGCCCGCCGCCGAGCTCATCAAGAAGGCTGCCGGCGTCCAGAAGGGTTCCGCGACCCCGCACACCACGAAGGTCGCCAAGCTCACCAAGGAGCAGGTCCGTCAGATCGCCGAGACCAAGATGCCCGACCTGAACGCGGTCGACATCGAGGCCGCCTCGCTGATCATCGCCGGCACCGCCCGCTCCATGGGCATCACGGTCGAGGGCTGAGGAGAAGAACAACATGGCTAAGTCCAAGGTTTACGAAGCAGCCGCGGCCAAGATCGACCGCGACAAGTTCTACAGCTCCACCGAGGCCGTCGGCCTCGCCAAGGAGACCGGCTCGAAGAAGTTCGACTCGACCGTCGAGGTCGCGCTGAAGCTCGCCGTCGACCCGCGCAAGGCGGACCAGATGGTCCGTGGCACGGTCATCCTGCCCCACGGCACCGGCAAGACCGCGCGCGTCATCGTGTTCGCGACCGGCCCCGCCGCCGAAGCCGCTCTCGCGGCCGGCGCGGACGAGGTCGGCGGCGCCGAGCTCATCGAGAAGGTCGCCGGTGGCTACACCGCGTTCGACTCGGCCGTCTCCACGCCCGAGCTCATGGGCCAGGTCGGACGCCTCGGCAAGGTCCTCGGACCCCGCGGCCTCATGCCGAACCCCAAGACCGGCACCGTGACCCCCAACCCGGCCAAGGCCGTCGAGGAGATCAAGGGCGGCAAGATCGAGTTCCGCGTCGACAAGCACGCCAACGTGCACTTCGTCGTCGGCAAGGCCTCGTTCACGGCCGAGCAGCTGGACGAGAACTTCACCGCCGCTCTCGAGGAGATCGTGCGTCTGAAGCCCTCGAGCGCGAAGGGCCGCTACATCCAGAAGGGCGCCATCTCGACGACCTTCGGTCCCGGCATCCCGCTGGACGTCAACGCCCTCGCCTGAGGCGCGTTCCTGACGACGGTCAAGGGCTCCACCTCCGGGTGGGGCCCTTCTCCGTGCCCGGGCGTCGCGCCCGCACCCGCCCGGCGGTAGCGTCGGAGCATGGCGGACGAGATCCAGAAGCTGTTCGGCGTCGATGTCCCGGTGGTGCTCGGGCCGTTCGGCGGGCTGTCGTCCGTCGATCTCACCGCCGCCGTCTGCAACGGCGGCGGGCTCGGGTCCTTCGGCCTCTACGGGTACTCCGGAGCGCGGATCCGCGAGACCGCCGCCGCTCTGCGGGCGCGGACGGACCGTCCGGTCAATCTCAACCTCTGGCTTCCCGCCGGCACCGAGGTGGAACCGGCCGAGGTCGACCTGGCGCCCTATCTGGAGGCGCTCGCGCCCCTGTTCGCCGCGGCGGGCACCGACCTGTCCTCTCCGCCCGAACGGTTCCTGCCGTCGCTCGACGAGCAGCTCGACGCCGTGTGGGATGCCGCGCCCGCCGTGCTCAGCGTCGTGTTCGGGGTCCCGGGACCCGATCTGGTCGACGAGGCGCACCGCCGGGGCATCCGGATCATCGGGACGGCGACATCGGTGGCCGAGGCGCGCGCCCTTGACGCGGGAGGCGTGGACGTGATCGTCGCGAGCGGCGCGGAAGCCGCCGGCCACAAGGTGACGTTCCTCGGCGAGCCGGCGGATTCCCTCGTGGGGACCGTCGCCCTCGTGCCGCAGGTGGTCGACGCGGTGGGCGTCCCCGTCATCGCCGCGGGCGGCATCGCCGACCGTCGCGGTGCGGCGGCCGCGCTCGCGCTCGGCGCGTCCGGTGTCCAGGTCGGGACGGCGTTCCTGCGCACCCGTCAGTCGGCGGCCTCGCCCGGGCATCGTGCGGCGCTCGCGGCGGCGGGCGACACCGGCACCGTGCTGACCCGCGCCATGAGCGGACGGCTGGCGCGCGGCATCCCGAATCGCGCGGTGCGTGAGATCGACGCGATCGGCGCGATCGCGCCCTTCCCGGCGCAGAACTGGCTCACCGGCGTCTTCCGCTCCGCGGCGGCGGGCGACCCCGAGCTGTCCTCGCTGTGGGCGGGGCAGGCGGCGGGGCTCGCACGGCGGGACGACGCGACCGACGTGCTCGCCGAGCTCGCGGCGGGCCTGGGGCGCTGACCCCGGGAATTCACGGGAAACAGGACGTCGCATCCGGGAAGATCCCGCAGCGCTGAGCGTTGTACCCGGGGGCCGCGCGGCGCACCGGAGCTGCTCGGCCGCAGTCCACGCCCCCTCAAGGAGTTCCATGTCCCGTCGTCCTGCCGTCCTCGGCGCCCTCGTCCTGACCGCCGCCCTCGCCCTTACCGGGTGCGCCTCGAACGCAGCCGATCCGAGCACGTCCGACGGGGCGGACTTCGGCCTGGTCGACGGCGGCACGCTCACCGTCGCCACGGAGGGCACCTACCGCCCCTTCAGCTTCCATGACGCGTCCGGCGAGCTCGTCGGCTACGACGTCGAGATCGCCGAGGCCGTGGCGGAGAAGCTCGGCCTCGAGATCTCGTTCCAGGAGACGCAGTGGGACGGCATCTTCGCCGGTCTCGACGCGGGCCGGTTCGACGTGATCGCCAACCAGGTCTCGATCAACCCCGACCGCGAGGAGAAGTACCTCTTCAGCGAGCCGTACACCGTCTCGCCCGGCGTCATCGTCGTGGAAGAGGGCGACGACTCGATCGCCAGCTTCTCGGACCTGCAGGGCAAGACGACCGCGCAGTCGCTCACGAGCAACTGGTACGAGCTCGCGGAGCAGAACGGCGCCAACGTGGAAGCCGTCGAGGGGTGGGCGCAGGCGGTGGAGCTGCTCCGGCAGGACCGCGTCGACGCGACCGTCAACGACTCGCTCACCTTCCTCGACTACGAGAAGAACGAGGGCCCCACGGGTCTGAAGGTCGCCGTCGAGACGGATGAGCCCTCGCTCAGCGCCTTCGCCACCACGAAGGACAAGGAGGAGCTCGTGACGGCGATCGACGATGCCCTCGCCGAATTGCGCGAAGATGGAACCCTCGCCGAGATCGGCGAGAAGTACTTCGGGGCCGACGTCAGCGAGTGACGGCAGCTCTCGTCGGGCTCGGCGCCGCGCGCGGCGCGCGCGTCGGGCCCGACCCCCTCTCCGGGAAGGATGTCGATGGACGCTGACACCTGGCAGCTCATCCTCGATTCCTTCTGGCCGCTGCTGCGGGCGGGCCTCATCGTCACGATCCCGCTCGCCGTCGCGTCGTTCGCCATCGGGCTCGTCCTCGCGATCGCCGCGGCCCTCATGCGGATCTCGGGGAACGTCGTGCTGTCGGGCATCGCCCGGTTCTACATCTCCGTCATCCGCGGCACGCCGCTGCTCGTGCAGCTGTTCCTCGTCTTCTACGGACTGCCGCAGATCGGCATCCGCATCGACCCGCTCCCGGCCGCCATCATCGCGTTCTCCCTCAACGTCGGGGGCTACGCCGCCGAGGTGATCCGGGCGGCGATCCTGTCGGTTCCGAAGGGGCAGTGGGAGGCGGGCTTCACCGTCGGGCTCTCGCGCGCGAGCACGCTGCGGCGGATCATCATCCCGCAGGCCGCGCGCGTCTCGGTCCCCCCGCTGTCGAACACGTTCATCTCGCTCGTCAAGGACACCTCGCTGGCCGCGGTGATCACCGTCACCGAGATGTTCCGCGTCGCCCAGAACATCGCCGCCTTCAGCTACGAGTTCCTGATCATCTACACCGAGGCCGCCGTCATCTACTGGGTCTTCTGCCTCGTGCTCTCGCTGGGGCAGAACATCATCGAGAAGAGGCTGGACCGCTATGTCGCGCACTGACGAGCCGCTCCTGCGCGTGACCGGGTTGAAGAAGGCGTTCGGCGCCAACGTCGTGCTGAACGGCATCGACTTCGCCGTGGACCGAGGTCAGGTGACGTGCCTCATCGGACCCAGCGGCTCGGGCAAGACGACCGTGCTGCGCTGTCTCAACGCCCTGGAGAGTCCCGACGCCGGCGTCCTCGAGTTCGCGGACGGACAGCGCCACGACTTCGCGCAGCCGCAGTCGAAGGTCCAGCGCGGAGCGCTGCGGGACCGCTCCGCCATGGTGTTCCAGCACCACAACCTGTTCCCGCACCTCACCGTGCTGGAGAACGTCATCGAAGGTCCTGTGCACGCGCGGAAGGTGCCGCGGGCGAAGGCGATCGCGGATGCCGAGCGTCTGCTCGACCGTGTCGGGCTGGCGGACAAGCGGGACTCGTACCCCCACGAGCTCTCCGGCGGGCAGCAGCAGCGCGTCGGGATCGTCCGGGCGCTGGCGCTCAGCCCCGACCTGCTGCTGTTCGACGAGCCGACGAGCGCCCTCGATCCCGAACTGGTGGGCGAGGTGCTCCTCGTCCTGAGTGAGCTCGCCGACGAGGGCTGGACCATGGTCATCGTGACCCACGAGCTGGGCTTCGCCCGTCAGGTGGCGGATGAGGTCGTGTTCTTCGACGGGGGAGTGGTCGTCGAGCGCGGGCATCCGTCGTCCCTGTTCACGGCCCCGCAGCACGAACGGACGAAGCGGTTCCTGGACCGGATCCTGCGGCCGATGCAGGACTGAGACCGTCCGGGCGGCTCACGCGTCCGGCAGCACGTCGAAGCCGCTCCGCCCGGTCGCGCGCACGTCGGTGACGTCGGCGGCGTCGACGCGGCCCCCGGGCGGCCCCTCGGCCATCCAGGCGAGCACCTCGTCGACGCGCGGCGGCGTCCCCTCGACCTCCGCCTCGACGGTGCCGTCCCGCCGGTTGCGCACCCATCCGGCGACCCCGGCCTCCCGAGCGATCATCCGCATCGTGTAGCGGTAGCCGACGCCCTGCACCGTGCCGCGGACGATCACGTGGACACGGCGGGTCATGCGGGCCTCAGCTGCCCGTGACGCTCAGCACGAGCTTGCCGCGGGTGTGGCCCCGCTCGAGCTCGCGGTGCGCCTCGGCCGCGTCGGAGAGATCGAACACGCGGTCAACGTACACCTGGATCGCGCCGGATTCGAGGAGCCGGGCGAGGGTCGCCAGAACGGCGCCGTCGGGGATGACCTTGTACGTCGTCGCCCGCACGCCGGCCGCGGCCGCGGCATCCGCGTATCCCGGGAACCCGCCGGTGGGCACCATGACGTACAGACCGCCCGGGCGCAGGACGGTCAGCGAACGGGTGCCGGTGTCGTCGTGGACGTTGCCGACGAGGTCGATGACGACGTCCATCTGGCCGACCATGTCCTCGAACCGCGTCGTGGCGTAGTCGACGACGACGGCGGCCCCCAGTTCGCGCAGCCACGGCAGGTTCGCCTGCGATCCGGTCGCGGTCACGTGCGCGCCGAAGTAGGCGGCGAGCTGCACGGCGAAGTGGCCGACGCCGCCGGAACCGGCGTGGATCAGGATCCGCTGACCCTCGTGGGCGTGCGCCGTCTCGACCACGAGCCCCCAGGCGGTGAGGGCCGCCAGCGGGACACCGGCCGCCTCGACGTGGGAGAGCGTGGCGGGTTTCCGCGCCACCGACAGACTCGGCACCACGACGTACTCGGCGTACGAGCCGCTCGTGCGGGGGAAGGAGACCATTCCGAAGACCGGCGTGCCCGGCTGCAGCGGGTGCGCTTCGAACGGGCTCTTCACGACGACGCCGCTGAAGTCGAACCCGAGGGTCGTCGGGTACCCGTCGATGAGCGGGGTCACCCCGCGCCCGCCGCGCGTCTTGGCATCGATCGGGTTGGTGCCCGCCGCCACGACCCGCACCAGCAGTTCGCTCAGCGCGGGATCGGGGACCGGGACGCGGGCCTCGCGGAGCAGTCCAGGCTCGCCGGGGCGGTCGTAGACCATGGCGCGCATCGTCTCGGGCGGGGACGGCACCTCGACGATGTCGGTCGTGGCGGCGGTGGCGGTGCGCAGAGGATGGAATCGCATCGTTCGCTCCTTCTCTGCGTGTCGTCATCGGCAGACCCCGTGGTGGCTGAGGCTGACCTCAGTCAATACGGCCAATGTCTCCCGCGTGTTACGCCGGTGTCACCTCTGCACTAAGACGCGCGTCCGTCCTCCGCGGCATCGGGGCGACGTGCCTCGCTCAGTGCCCGCAGCAGCCTGCTGAGGTGATCGATGTCCGTCACCGACCAGTCGCTCAGGGCCTGCACGAGGAGGCTCTCGTTGGGCCGGCGGGCCGCGGCGAGGCGGGATGCGCCGTCCGCCGTCGCCGTGAGCAGGGCCGACCGGCCGTCGTGGGGGTCGGGCGCCCGCTCGACGAGGCCGAGCGCCTCCAGCTCGCGGACGGTGCGGCTGATCTGCCCCTTGTCGGCCTGCAGCAGCTCGGCGAGCGTGCTCGAGGAGACCGGGCCCGTCTTCACGATCATCGTGAACAGCTTGTAGGAGCCGGGCAGCAGACCGGGGCTCAGGCGCTGGGCGTTGTCGGCCACGACGCGCCGGAAGCGGCCGATCAGGCCGCCGATCTCCGCTTCGAGCGCGGCTGCCGCCCGGAGCCTCTCCTCATCGAGGAGGTGCTCCGGGGCGGGCAGGTCGGCGTGGGCGGTCACGGGCGGCGCTCGCCTCCGGCGGTCCGGCCGGCCTCGGCATCCGTGCGTCGGTCGTCCGCCGCGTCGATGACGGTGACCGGGATCGAGCCGGTCTCGGCGGTGGCGACGGCCAGACGGCCCTCGGCGCTCTGCTCGCGCAGCCGCTCGATGTTGTTCTTCGTGGCCAGCGGGATGTTCGGGATGAACAGGATCGTGACGAAGCTCAGGATCGCCAGGGGGACGCCGATGAGGAAGGCGTGCGAGATCGCCTGGGCGGACACGTCTTCGATGATGACACGAACGATCTCGGGCATGTCGCGCGTGGTCGGCAGCGAGCCGGCTGCGAGCTGCTCGGCGATCGTCTTGCCCTTCGCGCCGAGCGAGGCGATCGCCGCGCCCAGCTCCTGTCCCCGGTCGGTGAGCTGCTGCGACATGCTCGAGGCCAGCACCGAGCCCATGACGGCGACGCCGGCGGTGCCGCCGATGGTGCGGAAGAAGTTCACGCCCGAGCTGGCGACACCGATCTGCTCCGGGTTCGAGGTGTTCTGCACGACGAGGACGAGGTTGTTCATCGTCATGCCGGTGCCCGCGCCGAGCAGGAACATGTAGATGCCGACGAGCCACAGCGAGGTGTCGTACTGGAGGGTCGACAGCAGCGACGTGCCGGCGATCATGAGGATCGACCCGGTGACGAGGTAGCGCTTCCACTTGCCGGTGCGCGTGATGAGCTGTCCGATCACCGTGGCGGAGATCAGCATGCCGGCCGCCATCGGGATGGTGAGCAGGCCCGCCTCGGTGGGGCCGTAGCCGCGCGAGATCTGCATGTACTGAGCGAGGTAGACCGAGGTGCCGAACATCGCGACGCCGATCGAGATCGACGCGAGCACGGCGAGGGTGAAGCTGCGGCTGCGGAACAGCGTCAGCGGGATGAGCGGTTCGGCGACCTTGAGCTCGATCACGATGAACGCGATGGTCGCGATCACTGCGGTGCCGACCATGACCAGCGTCTCCATGCTCGCCCAGCCGTAGTCGCCAACGTTGGTGATCCACACGAGCAGGGTGCCAGCGGCGACCGCGAGCAGGACGATGCCGATGTAGTCGATGCGGACCTTGGCGACGCGGATCTGGTCGATCCGGAGCGTGCGGACCAGCACGACGAAGGCGATGATGCCGAGCGGGACGCCGACGTAGAAGTTCCAGCGCCACCCGACCGAGTCGGTCAGCAGGCCGCCGAGGAGCGGACCGCCGACGGTCGCGATGCCCATGACGGCGGCGAACAGGCCCATGTACTTGCCGCGCTCGCGCGGCGAGAGGATGTCGGCCATCAGCACCTGGCTGAGGGCGGCGAGACCGCCGCCGCCGAGGCCCTGGAAGGCCCGGAACGTGATCAGCATCTCGGCGCTCTGCGAGAGTCCGGCGCCGGCACTGGCGAGGACGAAGATCGCGAGGGCTATGAGCATCAGGTTCTTGCGGTTGACGAGGTCGGCGAGCTTGCCCCAGACCGGGGTCGAGATCGCGGTCGTCAGGAGGGTGATCGTCACGACCCAGGTGTACGAGGCCTGGGATCCGCCGAGCTCGGGGACGATGATCGGCAGCGAGGTCCCGACGACGGTCGTGGAGACCATCGAGCAGAACATGGCGAGCAGAAGACCGGACAGCGCTTCGAGCACCTGCCGGTGCGTCATCCGTGTCGTGACGGTGCTGGTGGTCGTGGGGGAAGCGGAGCTCATACGCGGCTTTCACTGGTCGGCGGGCGGAGCGCGGCGTCGTCGGCGCGGAGAAGTTGAGAAAAGTCAACTATACCAGATGGTTGATTTTGCTCAACCATCTGTCCGGTGTCATCCGGGCACGGGGCCGCCGTCAGGCGGCGGACGGCGCGCGGAAAGCGCCGCCGACGCGCCGGGGGAGGCGCGGGCATCCGTCGGACGACGGGAGCGCGGAGTCAGTCGGCGAGGGCGAGAGCGCGGAAGATGTCGCGTTCGCGCAGCTGCTCGCGGCGGCTGACGGGGGCGGCGGGCGTCCGCACCGGCGGCGGATTGCCCGTGGTCCGCGAGTAGAGCTCGTCGATGAGACCCGTGGCGAGGCGCACCAGCGAGCGGATCTCGGTCTCGTCGCGGTCGATCCAGGCGCAGCGCGGTTCGTCCCGCAGGGGCACGAAGTCCTGGTGCTCCTCCCAGACGACCAGCGTGCGCTCCGCGCCGAGCACGTGTTGCTGCCACCAGACCTGCCGCAGGTAGGTGCGCGGGATGGAGCGCCACGACTTGTTGGTCGTCTTGATCTCGGCGAGGACGACGCGGCCGCCCAGGTCGACCATGATGCCGTCGGGTGTCGCGAGGTGGCGCCGCTCGACCTCGGCATGGAACAGGGCGGACGACGGCTGGATGCCGTGGGTCGCGGCGACCCATGCCGCGATCTCGGGCTCGCGCCGACGGCCGTGGTCGGTGTACGCGTTGCCGCTGAAGCCCGATCCGTTCAGCTTGGCGTCGGCGGCTCGGGCGATCGACTTCTCGCTCGTCAGTCCCGCGACGTCCGTGGCGGTGATCCCGCGCGAGCGGGCCCGCAGCCACGCGACCCGGTCGCGGGAGTCCGCGACGATCCGGGCGGCGAGTTCAGGGGACACCCCGAAAGCCTACGCTCGGCTCCCGTCACACCCGGCCACGACCCGCCGCCGTGAGGACGCTCTCGCCGGCGGCGACTCAGACGGCTGCGAGACCGACGGTCAGCGCATCCCCCGAGAGCGCGTACTCGACCGCGAGCATGCTCGCGCCCAGGACGCCGGCCTTCTCGGCGGTGCTGGACTGGACGATCGACAGGTGCTCGGTGGCGAGCGGGGTCGACCGTGTGTAGACGACCTCGCGGACGCCCGCGATCAGGTGCTCGCCGACGCGTGCCATCGACCCGCCGATCGCGATGACCGACGGGTTCATGAGGCTCACGCACGTCGTGAGCACCTCGCCGATGTCTCGCCCGGCCTGACGCACGGCCTGGATGGCGTCGACGTTGCCGCGCTTGACGAGGTCGACGACATCGCTGCCGGTCTCCGCCTCCACTCCCGCGGCCCGTAGGGCGCGCGCGATCGCCGGACCGGAGGCGAGGGCTTCGAGGCAGCCGCGATTGCCGCAGGTGCAGGGCACGTCGCCGCCGCGGGTGACGTGGACGTGTCCGATGTCGCCCGCGACACCCTGCGCACCGCGCTGCAGGTGCCCGTCGGAGATGAGACCCGCTCCGATCCCGGTCGCGATCTTCACGAACATCAGGTTGTCGACCGCCGGCCAGACGACGGCGCGCTCCCCGAGCGCCATGATGTTCACGTCGTTGTCGACGAGGACGGGGACAGGCAGGTGCTGCTGGATCCAGCCCGGGATGTCGAACCCGTCCCAGCCGGGCATGATCGGCGGATTCGCGGGTCTGCCGGTCGAGTGCTCGACGGGACCGGGGACCCCGATGCCGATGGAGGCGAGGCTCCGGACGTCGCGCCCGACCTCGTCCAGCAGGGCGCGCGCCCCGTCGACGAGCCAGGTCAGCACGGCCTCCGGTCCGCTCGCGATGTCGATGGCATCCGTTCGCTCCGCGAGCACGGTTCCGGCGAGATCGGTGATCGCGACGGTGGCGTGCGACGCGCCCAGGTCGGCACCGAGCACGACCTTCGCGGTCGGGTTCAGCGCGAACTGGGAGGGCGGCCGTCCGCCGGTGGAGACGCCGTCGGCGACGGGGGTGACCAGTCCGATCCGCATCAGCTCGTCCACGCGCGCGGCGATCGTGGACCGGGCGAGCCCCGTCGCCTTCGCCAGTTCGGCGCGCGTTCGCGGCACGCCGTCACGGAGCAGCTGGAACAGCTCGCCGGCGCCGGGGGCGAGTGCGGGGGAGTCGGTCATCGTTCACTTCTTCCGGGGAGGGGAGGGGGAGGACCCGAGAGTCGATTCTCCCCCGCCGCGTCATGCCGTGCGCGCGGGGTCGCCCCCGCCGCGAGCGTCGATCAGGTGGTGCGACCCGGTCCGCGTGCGAAGCGCTGCTGCAGCAGGACGGCGATGACGATGATGACGCCCTTCGCCACGGCCTGCACCGAGGAGGTGAGATTGTTCTGCACGAACACGTTCGTCAGGGTCGCGAAGATCAGCACGCCGAAGACCGTCCCCGTGATCGTGCCCCGGCCGCCGATCAGCAGGGTGCCGCCGACGACCACCGCGGCGATCGCGTCGAGCTCGTAGAGCTGGCCGTTCACCGAGCTGCCCGCGGTCGTCCGCCCGAGGATCATGACGCCGGCGATGCCGGCCGTGAGGCCCGAGATCGCGTACAGCCACATGACGTGCCGCTTGACGTTGATGCCGGCGAGGCGGGCGGCTTCCCGGTTGCCGCCGATGGCGACCGTGCGGCGGCCGAACGTCGTGCGGTTCAGCAGGACCCAGCCGAGCACGGCGACGAGCACGAAGATCCAGATCAGCATGTCGATGCCGAGGATGTCGAGATTCATGAAGGTGATGAACTCCCGCTGCCCGCCGACCTGCAGCGTGCGGCGCTCGGCGAGGATCTCCGCCAGTCCGCGGGCTCCCACGAGCATCGCCAGGGTGGCCATGAAGGCGACCACGTTGCCGTAGGCGATGACGATGCCGTTGAGGAAGCCGGCGAACACGCCGACCGCGAGCGCGATGATCACCATCACGATCCAGTGCGTCTGGTCGGCGAGGTCCTGGACGACGGCGAGGGCCGCGACCACCGACGCGAGGCCCATCACCGACCCGACCGACAGGTCGATGCCGCCGGCGATGATGACGAGGGTCATCCCGATGCTGATCACGCCGATGATCGACGCCTGACGGAGGATGACCATGATGTTGGAGACGCCGAGGAACGTGTCGGGCGCGGTGACGGCGCCGACGATCACGAGGACCAGCAGCGCCAGGACGAGGCCGAGGTTGCGCCCGACCGATCCGGACAGGACCCGGCGCCAGGCGGGTTGCCGCTCGGTGGTGACGCTCGTGGTGGTGGACGGTGCGGGGTCGGTCGGCGTCAGCGGAGCCGAGGCCCCCGACGTGGTCTGCTCGCTCACGCGGCGCTTCCTTTCATGACGAGGTCGAGCACGCCGTGCTCGTCGATCTGTGTGGCGGGGAGGGTGGTGAGGACCCGGCCGTCGGCGATCACCAGCACGGTGTCGGACAGCCCGATGACCTCCTCGATCTCGCTCGAGACGATGACGACGGCGTTGCCGGCGGCGGCGAGGCGGCGGATGAGGGCGTAGATCTCGGCTCGCGCGCCGACGTCGACGCCGCGGGTGGGCTCGTCCAGGAGCAGCACGCGGGTGCCGTGCACGAGCCACCGCGCGAGCAGGATCTTCTGCTGGTTGCCGCCGGAGAGTGTGCGCGCAGGCCGGTCCGGGTCGGCCGGCCGGAGCTCCAGGGCCTCGATCTGCTCCCGCGCGGTCTTGCGCTCGGCGCGCGCGTCGAGGAACCCGCCCTTCGCGAAGCGGGTCATCGACGACAGGCTGACGTTGACGTAGATGGGCTCGTCGAGGACGAGTCCCTGGCTCTTCCGCTCCTCCGGCGAGAGGCCCACGCCGGCACGGACGGCGGCGACGACCGAGCCCCGCCGGAGCGGGGCGCCCGAGACGCGGACGGTGCCGCTCGTGGCCTTGCGCGCGCCGTAGACCGTCTCCAGGATCTCGGAGCGGCCCGACCCGACGAGACCGGCGAGGCCCACGACCTCACCGGCGCGGACGGAGAAGGAGACGCCGGAGAAGACACCGGCGAGCGCGAGATCCTCCACCTCCAGCACCGTCGGGCTGTCGGCGGGCAGGGGCGGCGCCGCGGGGAAGACGTTCGCCACCTCGCGACCGGTCATGAGCTTGATCAGCTCGGCGGTCGGGGTGTCGGAGACGGGGAGCCCGGTCGCGGTGGTGCGGCCGTCCTTCAAGACCGTGATCCGGTCGCCGATCTGCCGGATCTCCTCCAGGCGGTGCGTGATGTAGACGACCGCGATCCCCGCTGCGGTGAGCTCGCGGACGACGCCGAACAGGTTCTTGACCTCTTCGGTGTCGAGGACGGCCGAGGGCTCGTCCATGATGATCAGCTTGATGTCGTGGGAGAGCGCCCGCGCCATGCTCACGATCTGCTTGTTGGCGGCGCTGAGGTGGCCGACCTCGGTGTGGGGCGACAGATCGCCGTGGCCGAGACGCCGCAGCAGCTCGCGCGTGCGGGTCGCCGCCTCCGACCGCTTCGTGAACCCGCCGCGCGCGATCTCATGACCCAGGAAGATGTTCTCGGCGATCGTGAGGCCGTCGACGACGTCGAGCTCCTGGTACATCGTCGCGATCCCCAGGGCGAGAGCGGCATCGGGATCGACGATCTCCACGGCGTCGCCGTTCCACGAGATCTCGCCGTCGTCGGGCCGGTGGACGCCCGCGAGGGTCTTGATGAGGGTCGACTTGCCGGCGCCGTTCTGGCCGAGGACGCAGTGCACCTCGCCGGCTCGCACGTGCAGGTCGACGCCTTTGAGCGCTCGCACCCCGGCGAAGGACTTCGTCACACCTCGGACGTCGAGTAATGACGATTCATGGTCAACTTTGATCACGCGGCGAACATAACATGCCCTCGGGTACCACCGCGACCCTTCATCCGACGAGGGGACCGGCGTGCCCTTCGCGGGGTACGACCGCGCGGGAGGGCGAAATTCCGCGGATCAGGGCCGTAGTTGACTTATGTCGATCCGATAACAGAAGTTGACAGAATTGCGTTTGCTTCTGTTACGTTGAGTCCCGTCAGTGCCGACGATCCTCACCCGACTGTGGGGCCCGAGCGTCGCGCCGACCCGAGCACCTCACCCGGCTCGACCCACCAGGGCTGCACCACATTCAAGGAGGAAGACATGCGCTCACACATCAACGCGCGTTCGCGGCTGATTCTCACCGGCGTCGCCGCGCTCGCCGCGATCGGCCTGCTCGCCGGCTGTACCGGCACCGGTGCCGACGAGGAGAACGTCGTGGACCAGGGGACCACCACCGAGGAGAACGCGGAGTCGGGCGACACCGTCGTCATCGGCTTCTCGGGCCCGGCGGCGGACCACGGCTGGCTCGGCGCGATCAACTCCGGCGCGCAGGCCGCGGCCGACAGCTTCGACGACGTCGACCTGAAGGTCGCCGAGGGGACGAACGACCCGATCGCGCAGATCGCGGCCGTCGAGACCTTCGTCAACG
Organism: Microbacterium pasadenense; assembly: GCF_047246565.1. Classification (NCBI taxonomy): domain Bacteria; kingdom Bacillati; phylum Actinomycetota; class Actinomycetes; order Micrococcales; family Microbacteriaceae; genus Microbacterium; species Microbacterium pasadenense. The sequence continues at coordinate 1,017,085 of NZ_JBFOKN010000001.1, forward strand.
ACGGCGTGGACGCCATCGTGCTGCTGCCCACCGACGGTGCCGCCCTCACGGAAGCCGCGGTCGCCGCCATGGAGGCGGGCATCCCGGTGATCAACGTCGACCGCGAGTTCTCGAGCCCGTTCGCCGCCCGCGCGACGGTACTCGGCGACAACTACGGCATGGGTGTGTCCGCCGGCACCTACATCTGCGAGCAGCTGAGCGACAACCCGGATGCCGTCGTCGCCGAGATCGCCGGGATCGACTCCCTGCCCCTCACGCAGGACCGCTCGCAGGGCTTCGCCGATGCGCTCGAGGACTGCGGACTCGAGGTCTCGGCCCGAGTGGCCGCCGACTTCACCGTCGCAGGCGGCGAGTCGGCCGCGTCGCAGCTGCTCTCGGCCAACCCCCAGATCGACGCGCTGTGGAACCACGACGACGACCAGGGCGTCGGCGTGCTCGCCGCGATCGCCTCGGCCGGGCGCGACGAGTTCTTCATGATGGGCGGTGCGGGCAGCCGCAGCGCGATGGAGGCCATCGAGGCGGACGACTCCGTTCTGAAGGCGACGGTCATCTACCCGTCGACGCAGGCCGCGGACGGTGTCGCGCTCGCTCGCCTGATCGCGCAGAACAAGACGCTCGGCGACATCGTCACGCCCGGCATCCCGAACCGGATCGTCCTCGACGCGCCGGTCGTCACGAAGGACAACGTCGACCAGTTCATCGACCTGTCGTTCGAATGACCCCGTGCGGGAGGCGTTCGCCGGCCGGTGAGCGCCTCCCGTCACACCTCGAGGAAGGACCCTGCGTTGACCGAACCGCTTCGGATCGCCATGATCGGCCACGGCTTCATGGGCGCCGCGCACTCCCAGGGGTGGCGGGTCGCCCCCCGGTTCTTCGACCTGGCCCGTCAGCCGGTGCTGCAGGTCGTGGTCGGACGGAACGCCGCCGCGACGGCCGCCGCCGCCGACAAGTGGGGCTGGGAGGAATCGGCCACCGACTGGCGCGACGTCCTCACCCGTGACGACATCGACGTCGTCGACATCGTCACCCCCGGGGACACGCACGCCGAGATCGCTCTCGCCGCGCTCGCCGCGGGCAAGCACGTGCTGTGCGAGAAGCCGCTGGCGAACACCGTCGCCGAGGCGGAGGCGATGGCGGATGCCGCGGCGCGGGCCGCCGACCGCGGCATCCGCTCGATGGTCGGGTTCACGTACCGCCGTGTCCCCGCCGCCGCCTTCGCGCGGGATCTCGTCGCCGCAGGGCGGCTCGGCGTGATCCGGCAGGTGCGCGCGGAATACCTGCAGGACTGGCTGATCGATCCGGAGTCGCCCATGACGTGGCGGCTCGACAAGGAGCTCGCCGGGTCGGGGGCGCTCGGGGACATCGGCGCGCACGCCGTCGACCTCACCGAGTTCATCACCGGTCAGCGGGTCGAGTCGGTGTCGGGGATCATCGAGACACTGGTCTCGGAGCGGCCCGTGCTGGCCGAGGGCGTCGGCCTGTCCGGCACCGCCGGGACCGAGCGCGGAACGGTGACCGTCGACGACGTCGCGCTGTTCACCGGGCGGCTCTCCTCCGGGGCGCTGGCCTCGTTCGAGGCGACGCGGTTCCGCACCGGGCGGAAGAACGCCCTCCGCATCGAGATCTCCGGGTCGCGCGGCGCCCTGGCCTTCGACCTCGAGCGCTTGAACGAGCTCGAGTTCTACGATGCGACCGCCGCGGACACCGAGCTGGGCTTCCGCCGCATCCTCGTCACCGAGCACGACCACCCGTATGTCGGACCGTGGTGGCCGACGGGTCACATGCTCGGCTACGAGCACGGCTTCTCGCACCAGGCGAGCGACTTCGTGGCCGCGATCGCGGCGGGCGAGCAGCCCCGGCCGTCGTTCGCGGACGGCCTTCACGTCCAGCGGGTGCTGGCTGCCGTGGAGCGGAGCTCCGACACCGGCAGCGCGTGGGTCCCCACGGCACCCTGACACACACATCACGTCGAGAAAGGAATCGCGATGGCGCGACCGATCACACTGTTCACCGGCCAGTGGGCCGACCTCCCGTTCGAGGAGGTGGCGCGGCTCGCCGGCGAGTGGGGCTACGACGGACTGGAGGTGGCTTGCTGGGGCGACCACCTCGACGTCTCCCGCTGGGATGACGAGGCCTACGTGCAGGGCAGGCGGGACGTGCTCGAGCGGAACGGCCTCGCCGTCCACGCGATCGCCAACCATCTCGGTGGGCAGGCCGTCTGCGACGACCCCATCGACCAGCGCCACCGCGACATCCTGAGCGATCGCGTCTGGGGAGACGGTGACCCCGAAGGCGTGCGCCGGCGTGCGGCGGAGGGAATGAAGGACACCGCGCGGATGGCGGCGGCCCTCGGCGTGAGCACCGTGACGGGCTTCACCGGCTCGTCGATCTGGAAGTACGTCGCCATGTTCCCGCCCGCTACCGCGGAGATGGTGGATGCCGGCTACGAGGACTTCGCGGCGCGGTGGCATCCCATCCTCGACGTGTTCGAGGAGGTCGGTGTGCGCTTCGCGAGCGAGGTGCACCCGTCCGAGATCGCGTACGACTACTGGACCACGCAGCGCACGCTCGAGGCGATCGGCCACCGGGAGTCGTTCGGGATCAACTGGGACCCGAGCCACATGGTGTGGCAGGACCTCGACCCCGTCGGCTTCCTCTGGGACTTCTCGGACCGGATCTACCACGTGCACTGCAAGGACACGAAGAAGCGGCTCGGCAACGGACGCAACGGGCGGCTCTCGTCGCACCTCGCCTGGGCCGATCCGCGACGGGGCTGGGACTTCATCTCCACCGGGCACGGCGACGTCCCGTGGGAGGACGCGTTCCGCATGCTCGACGCGATCGGCTACGCCGGACCGCTGTCGGTGGAGTGGGAGGATGCCGGCATGGACCGGCTGGTCGGTGCGCCGGAGGCGCTCGCCTTCGTCCGCCGGCTGTCCACCTACGTGCCGTCCGGCGCGGCATTCGACGCCGCCTTCAGCAGCCGCTGAGCCGCTCGGCGTCCCGTCGCCGGAGTGGGGGATCCGGGGCGGGGCGCCGAGCGCCGTCCCCGCCCGCGCCGCGCGCCGCCGCGCCGCTTTGCGCCGCGGCGCCGCCCGCCTTCGCGCGCCTCTCCGACGCCGAGCGCGCCGGCTAGCGCCGAGCGCGCCGGTTTCTGCGCGGCAGCGGGCGGCGCTCTCGGCAGCGGGCGGCGCGCTCGCGGCGGCGCGCTCGGGCGCTCTCCACCGCCGGGGGCGCGGAGGCGGTGTCCACCGGTCGGTGCGACGCGGCGCCGGGGGAGAGGACACCGCACGCACGCTGAGCGCATGCAACACCTCGGTGCGCCCTACCTGCGCGAACTGCTCGTCCGCCGCAAAGACCTCGTGCGGCAGGGCTGGACCCGCTCGCGCATCGACGGCGGACTCGCCGGCGGCGGGCTGCGCCGGCTGCGGCGCGGCTGGTACCTGCCGGACGCCGACTGGCAGGGGCTGTGGCCGGAATCGCAGCATCGAGCCCACGTCGTCGCGGTGCAGGAGTCCGCCGACGTGCCGCCGGTCTTCTGCCTCACGTCTGCGGCGGTCGTGCTCGGTCTGCCGCTGTACCGGGTGAGGGTCGACCGCGTGCACACCGCCGTCGCGCCGGTGGGCCGCCACTCCGCTCAGGCGGTCGTCCGGCACCGGGGTGAGCTGGCGTCCGAGGACATCACCCGCGCGGGCGGACTCCTCTGCACCTCGCTGCAGCGCACCGTCTTCGACCTCGCGCGGCTGGCCAGTCCCGAGGTGGCGATCGTCTGTGCGGATGCCGCCATGGGGCGGGTCGCCGGTCCTCCGCGGCAGTACGACGTCGCCGCCGCGGAACGGTGGCGCGACGCGCTGCGCGAGCGCGTCGACGCGGCGGCGGGAGCCCGCGGCATCCGTCAGGCCCGAGAGATCGTCGAGATCATGGACGGCCGTTCGGAGCTGCCGCTCGAATCGGTCACGAAGCTGCAGCTGAGACGCCTCGGGTTCGCGCAGCCGGGCCTGCAGGTGAGGGTGCCGGGTCCGGGACCGTCCGACTACTGGCTCGACATCGAGCTCGAGGAGGCGGGCGCCTTCTACGAGTGCGACGGCGAGGTGAAGTACACCGACGAATCAATGCGCTCCGGCCAGACGCTGGAGCGCATCCTCCTCGACGAGAAGCATCGTGAGGACTGGGTGCGCGGCACGACCGGTCGGCGGGTGCTGCGCGGCGGGACCGCGCACGCCGTCACGCCGGCCGCCCTCGCCGCACGGCTGACGAGCTTCGGCGTCTCGCTGCCATCGCGTCGAGCGCGCCTCTTGCTGCCGAGCGCGCCGCTTCTGGCGGGACAATAGCGGGCGCGTTCGGCAGCAACCGGCGCGCTCGGCGAGGCAGCGCGCGGCTGGCGGGCGGCGGGGCGGCGGGCGAAGCGGGTGCCGCGATTTGGTGGGCAGGTGGGGGGCGCGTACACTGGGGCACAAGCCAAAGACCGTCGGTCATCGGCGTGCGTCAGCACACCGATCGAAGCTCTGCAGTGCAGGGGCCCGCGCAGGTGTACGAACTTCCGGGAAACCGGGCTTGAAGCTCCGTGCGCTTGCGCCGGAGCTTTTGTCATTTCAGCCCGACGTCCCGGCCGACGCCCCGCCACCGCGGCGCGTCTCGAACAGATCAAGGAGTGACCATGGCGCAGAAGGATGCATCGGTCGCCGAGCTCACGAAGAACTTCGAGGACTCGAACGCCGTTCTGCTGACCGAGTACCGCGGTCTGACGGTTGCCCAGCTCAAGGAGCTGCGCAACAGCATCCGTCAGGACGCGCAGTACGCCGTGGTGAAGAACACGCTGACCAAGATCGCCGCCAACAAGGCGGGGATCACCGCGCTGGACGAGGACCTCAAGGGCCCCTCGGCTGTCGCATTCGTGCACGGCGACTTCGTCGCCACTGCGAAGGCTCTGCGTGACTTCGCCAAGGCCAACCCGCTTCTCGTGATCAAGGGCGGCATCTTCGAGGGCAACGCCCTGAGTGCCGACGAGGTCAACAAGTACGCCGCGCTCGAGAGCCGTGAGGTTCTGCTTGCGAAGGCTGCGGGCATGATGAAGGCGACGATGGGCAAGGCCGCGGCCACCATCGACGCGCTTCGCGAAAAGCTGGAGACCGCCGACGCCGCGTGAGCGGACGGCGAGCTCTTACCCACAAACCCCCATCTATCTAGGAGATACATCATGGCGAAGCTCACCACTGAGGAGCTGCTCGAGCAGTTTGCCGGCCTGACCCTCGTCGAGCTCAGCGAGTTCGTGAAGGCGTTCGAGGAGAAGTTCGACGTCACCGCCGCGGCCCCCGTCGCCGTTGCCGGTGCCGGCGGCGGCGCTGCTGCCGAAGAGGTCGAGGAGAAGGACTCCTTCGACGTCGTCCTCGAGGCTGCCGGCGACAAGAAGATCCAGGTCATCAAGGTCGTCCGCGAGCTCACCTCGCTCGGCCTCGGCGAGGCCAAGGCCGTCGTCGACGGTGCTCCCAAGGCCGTGCTCGAGGGCGCGAACAAGGAAGCCGCCGACAAGGCGAAGGACGCCCTCGAGGCTGCCGGCGCGACGGTCACCGTCAAGTAAGGCTGACACCTTTCCGGAGGGCCTCGGATGCTTCGGCATCCGGGGCCTTCCGCCTTTTGCGGACGGATGCCTCAGGGCAGGTTGCCGACGATGGCCGATGCGTCGTCGTCGACCGCGGCCGTCGAGCTGCGGACGATGAGCCGCGCGGGCTCCGCGACCCGGACGGCCGGCGTCGTCGCCTCTTCGAGCTGCGCGAGCAGCAGGTCCACAGCCGCCCGGCCCTGCTGATGCGGGCGCTGCTGCAGCGTCGTGAGCGAGAACATCTCGGCGTACTCGTGGTCGTCGATCCCGACGACGCTCAGGTGCTCCGGGACGCGGATGCCGAGGCGTCGCGCCGCGATGATCGTGCCGACGGCGACCTCGTCGCACACCCCGACGATTGCGGTTGGGCGGGTGAGCCGGTCGCCGAGGAGGTCGACGGCCGCGCGGTAGCCGCCCGGCATGGTCGCCTCGCAGCGCACGTGGCGCGCGGCATCCGCCAGGCCCGCATCGTCCATCGCGGCGAGGTAGCCCGCCAGCCGCCGCCCGTCGCCGAAGCTCATCCAGGTCCGGTCGGGGTCGCCACCCACGAACGCGATGGACCGGTGTCCGAGGCCGAGCAGGTGCTCGGTGGCGATCCGCGCGGCAGCGTGGTCGTCGATCGAGACGGCGTGTGTGGCCGCCTCGAACCCGCCCACGCTGACGACGGGCTTGCCGAACGCGAGCAGGCGCTCCAGCTCGGAGGTGCTGGGCTCGATGCCGACCGCGACGATGCCGTCGAAGCGTCGCCGGGCGAGGAAGTGCTCGAACATCTCGCGGCGCACGTCGGACTCCGGCGGGGCGCCGTACAGGGCGAGGTCGTAGCCGCGCTCCAACAGCGCCTCCTGCACACCGGCGAGCACCTGTCCGAAGAACCAGCGGTCGAGGGCCGGGATGACGACTCCGACGGTCCGATGGCGCCCGGTCACGAGGCTCACGGCGCTCGTGGTGGGGACGTAGCCGAGGTCCTTGGCGGCGGCCCGCACGCGCTCCCGCGTGGCATCCGACACGTAGCCGGACCCGGTCAGCGCGCGGCTCGCGGTCGCCTTCGACACGCCCGCGGCGTGTGCGACGTCAGCGATGCCCGCCATCGTCCCTCCTGCGTCCTCGGAGTGTGGAACCGATTCCAGCCCCATTGTGCTCGGTCGCTGCAGGAGACGCCACTGATTCACCCGTATTTACCGAGTTGTGATCATCGTGCGATTGTGCCGGCATCCCGCATCCCTTACCGTGAACATGGAAACGGTTCCCTACGTTTCTTCGCGGAAGTCCGGGCATCCGCCCCTTCCGTCGCTATGAGGAGGCAACAATGACGTCATTCCGATCGCCCCGCGGACGCCGCGCGATGGTCGCGCTGAGTGTGGCGGCCGTGGCTACCATGGCCCTCGCCGGCTGCGCCGAGGGTGGTGAAGAGCCCGCGGACGACGCGTCGATCGAGGGCGAAACGGTCCGCATCTCCGGTGGCATCACCGGCATCGAGGCCGAGAACATGCAGAAGTCGTTCGACAAGTTCACCGAGGACACCGGCGTCATCGTCGAGTACACCGGTGACAAGGCGTTCGAGGGCAACATCGTCACGAAGGTCCAGGGTGGCGACGCCCCCGACATCGGCATCGTCCCGCAGGTGGGCCTGCTGAGGACGCTCATCGAGACCGGCGAGGTCCAGCCCGCGCCCGAGACCGTCGAGGCCAACGTCGACGAGAACTGGTCCGAGGACTGGAAGGCGTACGGCACCGTCGACGACACCTTCTACGCGGCACCCATGCTCGCCAACGTCAAGGGCTACGTCTGGTACTCGCCGGCGTCGTTCGAGGAGTGGGGCGTGGAGGCTCCCACCACGTGGGACGAGATGATCACGCTCACCGAGACGATCCGCGAGGAGACCGGTGAGGCGCCCTGGTGCGCCGGCTTCGAGTCCGAGGCGGCATCCGGCTGGCCCGGCACCGACTGGATCGAGGACCTCGTCCTCCGCCAGGCCGGCCCCGAGGTCTACGACCAGTGGGTCGCCGGTGACGTTCCGTTCACCGACCCGCAGATCAAGGAGGCGTTCGACGCCGTCGGCGAGATCCTCCTCAACCCCGAGTGGGTCAACGCCGGCTACGGTGACGTCGCCAGCATCAACTCGACCGCGTTCGGCGACGTTGCGGCGAAGGTCGCGGACGGCAGCTGCCCGCTGACCCACCAGGCCTCGTTCCTGTCGGCCAACTTCCTCGACGTGCAGACGGCTGAAGGCGAGACCCCCGTGGTCGCTCCCGACGGCGACGTCTACGCGTTCGTCCTCCCCGGCTTCTCGGAGGACGCAGCGGCGGTCGAGGTCGGCGGCGAGTTCGTCACCGCCTTCTCGGACGACGCGGCCACGGTCGCGGTGCTCGAGTACATGTCGACGCCGGAGTGGGCCGACGAGCGCGTCAGCCTCGGCGGCAACATCTCGGCGAACCTGAACGCCGACGCGAGCCTGGCCGGCAGCGAGTTCCTGCAGGAAGCCATGGCCCTGCTGCAGGACCCGAACACGACCGTGCGCTTCGACGCCTCCGACCTGATGCCGGCCACCGTCGGCTCCGGCTCGTTCTGGCGTGGCATGGTCGACTGGATCGACGGCAAGGACACGGACACCGTGCTCAGTGACATCCAGGCCGGCTACGAGAACTGATCTAGCCGACAACCGACGAGGCCGCTCGCACCCGCGGGCGGCCTCGTCGTCCCCCACCTCAGGTCCAGTGGAGAACTCGGAAGGTATTCATGACTGGCACCATTCAGGCACCTGACACCGCGCGCAATACCGGCGCCGGCGGTCCGGACGCATCCACGCGGAAGTCGCGCCGCAGTCGCATCGCACCCATCGTGCTGGCGGTCGCCGGCATCGTGGTGGTCGCACTGTTACTCTTCATGGTCACGCGCGCTCCCGTCGAGGATGCCCGCCCGACCTCTCTCGGGTTCTCGCTCAATTCGTTCTTCCAGTGGCTCGGCGACCTCGGCCCGCTGGTGCAGATCCCCCTCGTCCTGCTGGCCTTCGCCGTGGTCGTGGGGCTGATCCTGCTCCTCATCGAGTTCGCCCCCCGTCCCGGCCGGTTCTACTTCTGGCTGCGCCTGGTCTCGTGCTTCGCGATTCCCGTGCTCGCGTTCATGCTGCTGCGGCCGTACCAGAACGCCGTCGTCTACGTGCTGGCGATCGCCGTGATCCTCGGCGGCGCGCTGTTCTACGCCGATCTGCACGCCCGGCAGGGCGCCGGATCGCTGTTCCAGCTGGTGCTGTTCGCAGCCCCCGCCGGCATCCTCCTGCTCATCGGGCTGATCTACCCCGCCATCGCGACGGTGATCCAGTCCTTCTTCGACAAGACCGGCGACGAGTTCGTCGGACTCGAGAACTACGTCTGGGCGTTCACGAACCCGCAGGGCTTCTGGTCGGTGATCAACTCGATCATCTGGGTCATCGTGGCGCCGCTGGTCGCGACGGTCGTCGGCCTGGCCTACGCCGTCTTCATCGACCGGGCGCGCGGCGAGCGGATCCTGAAGGTCCTCATCTTCATGCCGTTCGCCATCTCGTTCGTGGGCGCCGGCATCATCTGGAAGTTCATCTACGACTTCCGTCAGGGTGATCAGGTGGGCCTGCTGAACGCCATCGTCACGGCATTCGGCGGAGAGCCGGTGTCGTGGCTCGCCATCCAGCCGCTCGTGAACACCCTGCTGCTGCTCCTCGTCTTCATCTGGAGCCAGACGGGCCTGGCGATGGTGATCCTCTCGGCGGCCGTCAAGGCGGTGCCGCCGGAGCAGATCGAGGCGGCCTCGCTCGACGGCGCGAACGCGTGGCAGCGGTTCCGCAACGTCACGGTGCCCGGCATCCGCTCGTCCATCGTCGTCGTCGTCACCACCATCGCCATCGGCGCGCTGAAGGTGTACGACATCGTCGCCGTCATGACGGGCGGTCGCTCGGACACCACGGTGCTGGCGTTCGAGATGGTCAACCAGCAGCAGCGATTCCAGAGCTACGGCCACTCCGCGGCACTCGCCGTCGTGCTCTTCCTCTTCGTGGTCCCGCTGATCGTCTTCAATGTCATCCAGATCCGAAAGCAGAGGGAGATCCGATGAGCGTCGGGGTCATCGAGCCGATTCCCGAGACGCGCAACTCGCGTCAGGTCGCCCGGGATACGCGCAAGCACGAGAAGATGGCGCAGAAGCGCCTCACGTCCCGCGGGGCGACCATCGCCGCCCTCGCGATCGCGGTCGTGTGGACGATCCCCACGCTGGGGCTGTTCATCACGTCGTTCCGGCCCGGCGCCGACACGCAGTCCACCGGCTGGTGGATGGTGTTCGTCGACCCGGAGTTCACGATGAGCAACTACCAGCAGGCGCTCACGGCGGGTGGCACGACGCTGACGCTGGCGGAGTCCTTCGTGAATTCGCTCGCGATCACGATCCCGGTCGTGTTCTTCGCCCTGGCGGTCGCGTCCCTCCTCGCCTACGCGTTCGCGTGGATCGACTTCCGCGGCAAGAACATCCTGTTCGTCGGGGTGTTCGCCCTGCAGATCGTGCCGCTGCAGATGGCCCTCGTGCCGCTGCTGAGCCTGTTCTCGCGCGGTCTGACGATCAATGACGTGCTGATCTTCCCGGGCCTGGAGCTGCGCGACGTGGATCAGAGCTTCGCGACGATCTGGATCGCCCACACGATCTTCTCGATCCCGCTCGCGGTGTTCCTGCTGCACAACTTCATCGCCGAGATCCCCTCGGAGGTGATCGAGGCGGCGCGCGTGGACGGCGCCGGACACGGTCAGATCTTCTTCCGGCTGATCCTGCCCCTCGCCGCCCCGGCGCTGGCGTCCTTCGCGGTGCTCCAGTTCATCTGGGTGTGGAACGACCTGCTGGTGGCGACGATCTTCGCGCCATCGTCCTCTCTGCCGATGACACAATCCCTGGCATCCCTCTCCGGAACCTGGGGCAACCAGTGGTTCCTGCAGTCGGCGGGCACCTTCCTGTCGATCCTGGTGCCGCTGATCGTGTTCTTCGCCCTCCAGCGGTTCTTCGTGCGCGGCCTCCTCGCCGGCGCGACGAAGGGCTGATCCGAGGACAGACGAGAAGAGGGGGGATGCCGCGCCGGCATCCCACCTCTTCTCGTGTCAGCTCATCCGCTGCAGCCGAGGCGCTCCTGCATGGCCGTCATCGCATCGATCTCGAACAGCTGCGCGTTCTTCATGGACTCCGCCACGGTGAGCGCGCGCTCCTCGGAGCCCAGCTCGAGGACGGCGTCGACCATGGGGATCGCGCCCTCGTGATGCCGGATCATGAGGCTCAGGAACAGGCAGTCGGCGTCCTGACCGGATGCCGCGCGGAGCGCCGCCAGCTCCGCCTCGGACGCCATGCCCATCGCCTCGCGCATCTGCTCGTCGGTCATCGGCTCGGTCTCGTCGGCAGCTGCACCGCCGTGGGCGTGCTCGACGCTCGAGGCGGCCATCCACGTCATCGGCTCGCCCAGCTGGGGGAGTCCCCACCGGACGAGCCAGTCGAACATCTCGCCGCGCTGGGCGGACTGAGCCGTCGCGATGTCGTAGGACAGTGCGCTCAGCTGCTCGTCGTCGGTCTTCGCGTGGATGGTCATGGCCATGTCGACGGCCTGCGCGTGATGGATCTGCATGTCCCGCGCGAAGCCCGCCTCGGGCGAGCCGTCTCCCGGGGTGGTGCCGGCGATCCCGAACGTCGAGAAGCGGCCGATCGCGAAGGCGACGGCGGCGATGGCCACGGCGACGAGGAGCAGGACCCACCACGGCGGCAGGGAGCGCTCGAGGACCGGCTCGGCCTCGACGTCGTCGTCGTCGATCGGGGCGTCCGTCACTGCTTGCCGGGCCCGTCGACCGCGCCCGAGCAGGCGGCACCCGGCTCGGGGCCGTTGACGTTCCGCCAGTAGGCGCGGAGGAACTCGCCGATCCGTGCGTCGTCGGCGGAGTCGACCTTCAGCTGGGCATCCCATGCCGTCACGGCGATGGGGGTGTCGAGCCCCTCGTAGGGGGCCAGGATCGTGTAGGTCGAGGGGAGCTGCGCCTTGAGGGCGGACACCTCGGCATCGTCGACCTGGGCGGGGTCGTACGCGACCCAGACGGCGCCGTGCTCGAGCGAGTGCACGGCGTGGATGTTCGGAACGGGCTCCGCGTACACGCCGCAGTTGAGCCACGCCGCGTTGTGGTCGCCGCCCGCGGGCGGCGTCTGCTCGTAGTCGACCTCGCCCTCGACGTGGTTGCCGGAGTGCTCGAAGGTCTCGACGCCCTCGATCGATGCGCCGTCGCCGTCGCCGCGGTCGATGCTGACGGGGCGGGGGGTCAGGACGACGGAGGCGACGACGAGCGCGATCACGACGACCGCGGCCGCGGCGCCGACGATCCACCAGGTCGCCTTCGTGCGGCGCCGCTTGGCGAGCTGCCGCTGGTACTCGGCGAGCTTCTGCTGCTTCTGCTGCTCGCGCTGCTGCTTGACGGTGAGGTTGATGTCGGCCTGCGTCGCGGGGTTGCCGCTCTGACGCTTGCCGGAGGGAGGGTTCGGGGTCATGGGATGATCTCGTTCTCGGGAGGTCGGCGCGGGCGCGCGGTCCCCCCGATTGTATGCGGCGGCATGATGCGGATGCCGGGGCGGAGGCGGGTGCTCAGCGGGTCCATAGGGTCGGGCCGTCGTCGATGGCGCAGCGTGCGGCGCGGCGCAAGGGGGTCTCGCCGGTGCGCAGGCCCGGGCACAATGGGCTGATGACACGGCCCTCACACGAGCACGAGATCGGCATCGGCCTGCGCATGGCGATCATCGGAGCGGTCCTCCTGGTCGTCGCGGTCGGCGTCGGCATCGCTGTCGTCACGACCGACTCGGACCTCATCGACCTCGACGCGTGGTGGAACGCCTACGTCACGACGTTCCTCCCGGGGATCGCCCCGGTGTCGTTCTTCATGAACGTCGCCGGTGCGGGCGTCATCGGGACGTACGTCGTGCCGCTCGTCGGCGCCGCGCTCCTCGCCCTGTTCCGCCGGCCCTGGGGTGCGGTGCTCTTCCTCGCGGCATCCGCCTTCGGTGCGCTGGTCGTGCAGCTGCTGAAGAGCGTCTTCGGCCGCGTGCGACCGGAGGAGATCCTCGTCATCAGCGATCACGGCTCGTTCCCGTCCGGGCACACCGCGAACGCCGCCGTCCTCGCCACCGTCGCGGTGATCCTGTTCCCGCGCGTCTGGGTCCTGATCGTCGGTCTGGCGTGGACGCTGCTCATGGCGTTCAGCCGGACGCAGGTGCACGCGCACTGGCTGAGCGACACGCTCGGCGCCATGATCCTCGGTGTCGCCACGACGCTCCTCGTCGCCGCGGCCCTTGCGATCCCGGTCGTCCGTGAACGGGAGAAGCGTCTCTCACTAGGCTGAGCGCCATGACCGCGCACGATGACGTCGCCGCCGCAGAGCTCGCGCGCCTGGAAGCCGAAGCCGCCGCCGCCGAAGCGGCGCTGACCCTCGCCCGGGCGCAGGCTGCGCTCGCCGCCGCCCGTGCCGCCGCCGCCCGGGCGAACGTCCCAGGTCCAGCCGCCCCGGCGGAGCCGGCCGCTCCCGAAGCCCCGGCGGCTCCGCCCGCAGCGGCCGGGCCGCTCGACGCCCACGAGGTCGCCGCCGTCACGGCCGGCTACGCGTTCGAGGGACCGGCCCTCGAGCTCGGCGCCCTCGTCAACGGCGATCCGGTGCCCGCGGCGCGCGTGCGGATCCCGATCGCGATGACCAACAGGCACGGCCTCGTCGCCGGTGCGACGGGCACGGGCAAGACGCGCACCCTGCAGCTGCTGGCCGAGCAGCTGGCCGCCGAGGGCGTCCCCGTCTTCGCCGCCGACATCAAGGGCGATCTCACCGGGGTCGCGACGCCGGGAGAGCCGAACGAGAGGCTCCTCGCGCGGACGTCCGCGATCGGCCAGGACTGGACGCCCGCGGCATCCGCGACGGAGTACTTCTCGCTCGGCGGCGTCGGCACGGGAGTGCCGGTGCGGGCGACGGTCAGCGGTTTCGGACCGCTCCTGCTGAGCAAGGTCCTGGGGCTCAACGAGACCCAGGAGTCGAGTCTCGGACTCGTCTTCCACTACGCCGACGCGCACGGCCTCGCGCTCGTCGATCTGGCGGACCTCCGCGCCGTGCTCAGCCACCTGACGAGCGACGAGGGCAAGCCCGAGCTGAAGCAGCTCGGCGGGCTGTCGTCCGCCACCGCCGGCGTGATCCTGCGCGAGCTGATCACCTTCGCGGATGCCGGTGCGGACGTGTTCTTCGGCGAGCCCGAGTTCGATGTGGCGGATTTCCTGCGGAGCGCCGCCGACGGGCGCGGCGTCATCTCGCTGCTGGAGGTGCCGGGCGTCATCGACAAGCCCGCCCTCTTCTCGACCTTCCTGATGTACCTGCTGGCGGAGCTGTTCGAGGTCCTCCCCGAGGTGGGCGACCTCGACAAGCCCAAGCTGGTGTTCTTCTTCGATGAGGCGCACCTGCTGTTCACGGGCGCCTCGACGGCGTTCACGGAGGCCATCGTGCAGACGGTCCGGCTGATCCGCTCGAAGGGCGTCGGTGTCTTCTTCGTCACTCAGACGCCGAAGGACGTCCCGGCAGATGTGCTCGGTCAGCTGGGATCGCGCATCCAGCACGCGCTCCGCGCCTTCACCCCGGACGACGCGAAGGCGCTGCGAGCATCCGTCGGCACCTACCCGAGGTCGGGCTACGACCTCGAGCGGGTGCTGCAGGAGCTCGGCACCGGCGAGGCGATCGTGACCGTCATGAGCGAGAAGGGCGCGCCGACGCCGGTCGCCTGGACCCGCCTGCGCGCCCCGCGCGGACTCATGTCGCCGACGCCGGACCCCGCGATCGTCGCGGCGGTGGAGGCGTCACCCCTCCTGGCCGCCTACGGCACCCCCATCGACAGGGAATCCGCCCGCGAGATCCTCGCGGCGCGAATGGCCGCCGCCGACGCCGCGGCCGATGCGCAGCAGGCCGCACTCGAGAAGGCGAAGGCGGACGCCGAGTACGCGAAGCAGAAGGCAGCGCTCGACCGCGCGCAGGAGAAGGCGGAGCGGGACGCGCAGCGCGAATACGACCGCCTGGTGAAGAAGACCTCCGGCGGCAGCCGCACGACCCGTCGGGCGGAGACGTCGCCGCTGGAGCAGATCCTGGGCTCGAAGGCCACGCAGACGGTCATCGGCAGCGTCCTCCGGGGCGTGTTCGGGAACGGCCGACGGTGACGGCCATCCGGCTGTACCGCCCCGGCGACGAGGCGGCGGTCGCCGACATCTGCCTGCGGACGGCGGATGCCGGTGCCGACGCCACCGGGATCTTCGCCGACGACGACCTGTGGGCGGAGGTGTTCGTGCGGCCGTACGTGCACCGGCATCCGGACCTGGCCTTCGTGCTCGTGGACGACGACGATCGGGTGGCCGGATACGTCGTGGGAACGCCCGACACCCGCGGGTTCGAGGACTGGTTCGCGTCGCAGTGGTGGCCGCGCTTCTCCGGTCGGTGGCCCCGCCCAGACGTGGAGCGCAGCCGGCAGGACGGCACGCTCGTCTACGCGTACGGTCGTCGCGCCGGCGCGGAGCCCTACGGCGACACCTTCCCCGCCCACCTGCACATCGACCTGCTGCCGCACCTGCAGGGGCAGGGCTGGGGACGCCGGCTCATCGAGACGTTCGTCGCAGCCCTGCGCGAGCGCGGTGTCGTCGGCGTCCACCTCGTGGCGTCGGCCGACAACACCGGCGCTCTCGCGTTCTACACCCGACTCGGCTTCGCGCCGCTGCCCTCACACCCGGGGGTGCGCGCGTTCGGGATGCACCTGTGAGGTCGCATCACGGGCGGATGAGCGGGATCGGCATGGTGGAGGTGTCGATGCGCGGGTCCTGGTCCTGACGCTCGACGACCGCCTCGGCCTCCGCCACGCTCTCCACGGTCGGGACGGACCCGAGCAGCGGCCGCTGCGCCGTCTCGCGCATCGACAGCAGGGCGATCGCGCCGACCGCCGCGAAGAACATGATGTAGAACGCCGGCATGTAGGTGTTGCCGGTGAGCTCGATCAGCGCCTGGCTGAACAGCGGCGTCGTCCCGCCGAAGAGCGAGACCGAGATGTTGTACGCGATCGCCATCGCGCCGAAACGGGACGCCGTCGGGAACAGCGCGGGGAGCGCCGACGCCGCCACGGCGACGTAGAAGGCGACGGGGATCGCGACCATCGCGAGGGCGATGAACACCGCCCACTCCTCGCCGATCTGCATGACCGCGAACGCGGGCACCATGAGGACCAGCGTCGACCCGGCGGCGATGAAGTAGACCGGGCGCCGACCGATCCGGTCGCTGAGCATGCCGATGAGCGGCAGGCAGGCCGACATGACGATGAGCACGGGCACGGTCGCGACGGCGGCGCCGAGGTTCGAGATGCCGACCTCGTTCTCGAGGTACGTCGGCATGTAGCTGGTCAGCGCATAGCCGGCCGTGTTGGTGGCGGCGACGATGGCGATGCCGATGAGGACCTCTCGCCAGTGGTGGCGGAGGATGCCGAGGATGCCGTGACGGGCCAGCGGGTCCTCGCGGTCCACCTCGGTCTCGTGTCCGTGCGTGTTCTCGAACGCGGGCGTCTCGGGGATGCGCAGGCGGAACCAGATGGCGACGATGCCGAGCGGGATCGCGACGAGGAACGGGATGCGCCAGCCGAACTCGACCATGGCGTTCTCGCCCCAGACGCTCTGGGTGATGATCGTGGTGAGGGCGACGACCGACGCGCCCGCGGCGAAGCCGACGTAGGAGCCGGTGTCCAGCCACGACGACCAGAAGCCGCGCCGGCGGTCGGGGGAGAACTCCGCGACGTAGGTGGTGGCGCCGGCGTACTCGCCGCCGGTCGAGAAGCCCTGGATCATCTTGAGCACGTACAGCGGGACGATGGCCCACAGGCCGATCTGGGCGCTGGTGGGCAGGACGCCGATGAGCGCGGTGGCGATTGCCATCATCGCCATCGTGAAGAACAGCACCCGCTGCCGCCCGATGCGGTCGCCCAGCGGGCCCAGCACGAGGCCGCCGATGGGGCGGACGAGGAAGGAGATCGCGAACCCGAAGAGCGTCGCCAGGAGGCCCCAGGGCTCGGGGAGGTCCTCCGTGAACACGACGGCGAGCGTCACCGCGAGATAGCCGTAGATCCCGAAGTCGAACCACTCCATGAAGTTGCCGACGACGGTGCCGCCGATGGCGGTGCGGATGCGCTTCTTATCGACGACGATGACGTCGTCGACCTCGAGCCGGGGCGGTGGGCTCTCGTGCGTCAGGGCGGGAGTGGAGGGCGGATCGGCGGACTTCCGGGATGGTGTACGCATCTCTCCACGGTACGTGAGGCACAGGTGGGCCTCACGTCCGGCCTGAGGGCCTTGACAAATCAGCGCCGTCGCGCAGGCGCCGGGCTCCACCCGGGTCGGGCTATCGTGGCGCCATGACCGAGCTGTCCGCCCCCACCGGCCGCGAACCGGCACTCCGCGCCCCGTCCCGCCCCGACGGCAGCGCGCCCCGCGCACTCGTCCTCGGCGGCACCGGCTACATCGGCGGCCGGCTCGTCCCGCGCCTCCTCTCCGCCGGGTACCGGGTGCGGGTGCTCGCCCGCACCCCGGAGCGGCTCGGCGCCTTCAGCTGGGGCGGTGAGGTCGAGGTCGAGGCCGGGTCGGCGGACGACGCGGATGCCGTGGCCCGCGCCACCGCGGACGTCGACGTGCTGTACTACCTGATCCACTCGATGGGCGGCGGCACCGATTTCGAGGCGAAGGACCTGCGGGCGGCGCAGACGGTCGCGGCGGCAGCGGCAGCGGCATCCGTCGGGCGGATCGTCTACCTCGGCGGCCTGCATCCGTCGGGCGGCGACCTGAGCCCGCACCTGCGCTCCCGCGTCGAGGTGGGCGAGACCCTCCTCGACTGCGGCGTGCCGACGCTCGTGCTGCAGGCGGGCGTCGTCATCGGGTCGGGGTCGGCGTCGTTCGAGATGATCCGGCACCTCACCGATGTGCTGCCGTACATGCCGGCGCCCCGGTGGGTGCGCAACCGCATCCAGCCGATCGCCGTGCGGGACGTCATGCACTACCTCCTGGCGGCGGCCCGCGTGGACGAGGACGTCAATCGGGCGGTCGACATCGGCGGTCCAGATGTGCTGCGCTACGGCCAGATGATGAACGGCTACGCCGTCGAGGCGGGTCTGCGCCAGCGGGCGATCGCGGCCCTCCCGGTGCTGACGCCGGGGCTCGCCTCGCACTGGGTGAACCTCGTCACGCCGGTCCCGCGCGCCATCGCCCGGCCGCTGATCGCGTCGCTGCAGAACGAATGCGTCATGGACGACCATCGCGTGGACGACCTGCTTCCCCGGCCCGAGGGCGGGCTCACCCCGTACCGGCAGGCGGTGCGCCTCGCGCTCGGTCGGGTCGAGGCGGATGCCGTCGAGACGAGCTGGCAGGACGCGGATCTGTCGTCGGTCCCGAGCGACCCGCTGCCGAGCGACCCCGACTGGGCCGGGCGGACCGTGTTCACGGATGTGCAGACGGCGCGGACGTCGGCGGCACCGGAACGGCTGTGGCAGGTCATCGTAGGGATCGGCGGCGAGAACGGATGGTATTCGTCGCCGTTCCTGTGGGCGGTGCGGGGCTGGATGGACCGGCTGGTGGGGGGAGTGGGTCTGCAACGCGGACGGCGCAGTCGGGCCACGCTCGCCCCCGGCGACGCCCTCGACTTCTGGCGCGTCGAAGCCGTGGAGCAGGGCAGGCTCCTGCGGCTGCGTGCCGAGATGAAGGTGCCCGGTTCGGCCTGGCTCGAGTTGCGCGCGACACCCGAGGCGAGCGGCTCCCGCTACGACCAGCGTGCGGTGTTCTTCCCCCGCGGTCTCGCCGGCCGGCTCTACTGGCTTGCGGTCCTGCCGTTCCACGGCTTCATCTTCCGCGGAATGGCGAACCGCATCACGGCCGCCGCCGAGGCGGCGGGTCGCCCGCCGAAAGCCGCCGCGTCCTGACCGGGCCGGGGATCAGCCGCGCACGATCGATGCTCCGGCATCGGCGACGATCCGGCCGCGTTCGAGCCGCACCGTCCGATCGATGAGGTTCAGCGGCACCTCGACGTGAGAGATGACGACCACGGCGCGATCATCGCCCGCCGCGGTCAGCAGGTCGGTCAACAGAGACGCGGATGCCGCCGGATCGACGCCCGCGGTCGGCTCGTCGAGCACGAGCACCGGGAAGTCCCGGAGCAGCGCCCGCGCGAGGGAGATCCGCTGCGCCTGGCCGCCGGAGACCAGGGAGCCGCGCTCGCCGACGCGGGCGCCGAGGCCGCCGCGGGCGCGCAGCCAGTCGCCCAGGCCGACGCGGTCGAGGACGGCTTCGAGGTCGGCATCGGTCGCGGTCTCTCGTGCGAACAGGAGGTTCTGCCGGATGTCCTCGTCGAAGAGCATGGGCGTCTGCTCGCACAGTCCGACCGTGCCGCGCAGGTCGTCCGGGGCGATCCGCGAGAACGGGACACCGCCGATGGTCGCCGTGCCCGAGACGACGTCGAGGAACCGCACGAGGGTGTGCGCGAGCGTCGTCTTCCCGGCCCCGCTGGCGCCGACGACCAGCACGCGCTCGCCGGGACGGATGTCGAGGTCGACGCCGGCGAGCGTGGCGGCGGCGTCTCCGGGCCACCGCACGGTCACGTCCCGGAGCTCGATCCCCGCGCCGAGGGCCGGTGCGGCGCCGGTCGCGGCGGCGGGAGCGGGGATCTCGGCGGGGACCTCCGCGGGGACGGCAGCCGCGATCCGCTCGGCGGCCGCATGCGCCTGACGCCATGCCGACGCCGCCAGCGGCACCGAGCCGAACACCTCGAAGACCGCCATCGGCACGAGGACGGCGACCGCGAGGCCGGGGCCGTCCAGGGAGCCGGTGGCGAGACCGGGAAGCGATACGGCGACGGCGGCGAGCGTGGCAGCGCCCGCGAGCAGCGAGATGAGCGCGGTGGTCCCGGCCTGGGCGCGGGCGCGCTGCACGACGGCGCGGCGCAGCCGCGCATCGATCGCGCGGATCCTGTTCCGGCTCGTGCGGTCGGCGCCGTAGGCCACGAGGACGTCGAGCGTGCCGAGGTGGTCGAGGACGGCATCCGTCAGCCGAGCGCGAAGCGGCGCGATGGCGCGTTCCGCGTGGGCACCGGACGCCCACCCCCAGGCCGTCGCGACCGCGGTGGCGATGAGCAGACACGCCAGGAGGGTCAGGGCGGCGGGCCACCAGACGAGTGCGACGAGGACGACCGAGGCGAGTGCGACGGCCGCCGAGGACACGAGCGGCAGCACGACCCGCAACGGCAGGTTCTGGAGCTCGTCGACGTCATCGATCAGGGCGGCGAGGGTCGACCCGCGGTTGGTGCGGCCCAGTCCGGCGGGCGCGTGGGGGAGGAGCCGCCGGACGAGGTCGGTGCGGGTGGCGGCGAGCTGGCGCAGGACGCGGTCGTGACCGGTGAGCCGTTCGGTGTAGCGGAAGACGGCACGCGCCAGCGCGAAGGCCCGGACGCCGACGACCGCGCCGGTGATGTACATCACGAGCGGCTGCTCGCCGGCGCGCACGATGAGCCACGCGCTCGTGGCGAGGAGCGCCACGGCGCTGGCTTCGGACAGGTACCCCGACGCCAGCGCAGGCCAGAGGCGGCGGAACGGGGGGACGGCGGCGCGGAGCACGCCGGCGGTCGTGGTCACGCCGTCACCCCCGCGGGCTGCAGCCGGACGACGGTGTCCGCGATGGCGCGCGCGCTCTGCCGGTGCGACACGATCAGGACGAGGGCGCCATCGTCGGCGAGCCGGCGGATCGACCGCCACAGGGCGTCCTCGGTGTGGGGGTCGAGCGCGGCGGACGGCTCGTCGAGGGCGAGGACGCCGGCCCGGCCGCGCAGGTGGCGTGCGAAGGCGCGCGCGATCGCGATCCGCTGGGCCTGACCGCCCGAGACACCCGACCCGAGGACGCCCAGCTCGCGCGCGGGGTCGAGGTCGGGTGCCCCGGCGAGCCGCAGCGCCTCGGCGACGATGCCGTCGGGACAGTCGTCGTCGCCGAGGCGCACGTTGGCGGCGATCGTCCCGGCGACGAGGCCGGGCTGCTGCCCTGCCCAGGCGAGCCAGTCCGAGGGGGCGAGGGTCGTGACATCCCGCCCCGACAGGGTGAGCGAGCCGGTGACGGGCGCGACGCCGCGGAGGGCGGCCAGCAGACTCGACTTGCCGGAGCCGCTCGGCCCCTCGAGCAGCACGACGTCGCCGGAGCGGGCACGGAGGGTCACCGGCGGCAGGCCGCGGACGCTCACCGCCGTGAGCGTGAGCTCCTGCGGCGCAGCGGGGTCCGCCGCTCCGCCGCGACGCGGAACGGATGCCGCCCGCGCGGCATCCAGCACGGCGAACACGTCGCGGGTCGCGGCGACCCCCTCACTCGACGCGTGGAACTGGACCCCCACCTGCCGCAGCGGAAGGTAGGCCTCGGGTGCCAGCAGGAGGACGAACAGCCCCACCGGGAGGAGGAGGGAGCCGTCGAGGAGGCGGAAGCCGATCGACACGGCGACGATGGCGACGGAGATCGACGCGAGGAACTCCAGCGCGAAGCCCGAGAGGAAGGACACCCGGAGCACCCGCATGGTCTCGCGCCGGTAGTCGTCCGTCACCCGCTCGATGGAGTCGGCGGCGCGATGCTGCCGCCCGTAGACGATCCGTGTCGACAGGCCGCGCACCGTGTCGGCGAACCGGGATGCCAGGGCGCCGAGCGTCGCCCACTGCTCATCCTGCACGCGGCGGGTGGCGAGGCCGATGAGGATCATGAAGACCGGGATGAGCGGGATGGTGAGGAGGACGGTGAGACCGGAGATCCAATCCGCCCACCACATGACGGCGATGAGGATCGGCGTCGCGATGACCGTCTGGACGAGCTGCGGCAGGTAGCGGCCGAAGTAGGCGTCGAGGGACTCGAGGCCGCGTCCTGCGACCAGGGCGAGGCGGGCGGTGCTCTGCTCGGCGAGCCACCTCGGTCCCAGCCGGTCCAGTGCGTCGAGGAGCGCGCCGCGCAGGTCGGACTCCACGCGGGCCGCCGCTCGGGCGGCCACCAGGTCGCGGAGCCAGGCGAGCACCGCGCGCGCCGCCACGACACCGCCGAGTGCCAGGAGCGTGCCGGCGACCTCTCTGCCCGCGATGGCGTCGACGATCGCCCGGGTCGTCAGCGACGCGAAGCCGACGATCGAGGCCGTCTGGCCGAGACCGATCGCGGCGATCGCGATGAAGAATCCTCGGGATGCCGCCGCGTACCGCAGCAGGCGCGGGTCGACCGGCGGCTGCCGGGTGCTGCTGCCAGATGCCATGACGTCCTCCTCGCCGGCCGGTCAGTGCGCGGCGGCGGCGGCGCTCTCGATGGCGACCCGCGTGACGCGCTTGCGGAACACCCAGTACGTCCACGCCTGGTAGGCGAGCACGAGCGGGAGGCAGACCAGGGCCGCCCAGCTCATGATCGTGAGCGTGTAGTCGCTGCTCGATGCGTTCTCGATCGTGAGGGAGTATGCGGGGTCGGTCGTCGAGGGCATGACGAAGGGGAACAGGGCGAGCCAGAGCGTGAGGACCGCGAACACGATGGTGGTCGCCCCGAACGTGAAGGCCCAGCCGTCCGAGGTCCGGACGTTCGCGACGACCGAGGCGAGGAGGGCCACCGCGGCGATCGTGCCGCACGCGAACACGGCCCACAGGAGCGGGGCGTCGCGCTCGACGGCCAGTGCGGCCGTCCAGACGACGGTGCCGGCGGCGAGGACGACCGTGGGGATCGCGGCCCGCCGCGCCAGCCGGTGCGCATCCTGCTGCACGGGGCCGTCGGTCTTCAGCGCCACGAAGTACACGCCGTGCAGGAAGAACAGCAGCAGGGTCGTCGCGCCGACCCATAGACCGTAGGGGTTCAGGAGCGTCAGCAGCGAGCCGGTGAACTCCTTGTCGGCGTCGATGGGGACGCCCTGGACGATGTTGCCGACGGCGACGCCCCAGAGGAGCGCCGGGACGGCGGAGCCGATCACGATCATCCGGTCGAAGCCCCGCTTCCACTGCCGGCCCTCGCGCTGGTGGCGGTACTCGAACGAGACGCCGCGGAGGATCAGGGCGAGCAGGATCAGCAGCAGCGGCAGGTAGAACCCGCTGAACAGGGTGGCGTACCACTCCGGGAAAGCGGCGAACAGGCACGCGCCGGCGACGATCACCCATGTCTCGTTGAGATCCCACACCGGGCCGATGGTGTTGATCACCTGCCGGCGCGAGACGTCGTCCTTGCCGAGGAACGGCAGGCTCATCCCGACGCCGAAGTCGAAGCCGTCGAGGACGAAGTAGCCGACGAAGAGCACTCCGACGATGAAGAACCAGAGGTAGGCGAGATCCATGACGTGCTCCTAGTAGACCGTCGAGGGCGTCTGATCGATCGGCAGATCGTTCGGATGCGGATCGTCGGGACCCGGCAGCGGGTCGGGTCCCCGCTGTGCGGCCTTGAGGATGAGTCGGAACTCGACGACGGCGAGCGTCGCGTACACGGCCGTGAACGACACCAGCGAGATCAGCACGGACCAGCCCGGCACGCTGGGGGAGACGCCGTCCTCGGTCAGCATCAGGCTGAACACGATCCAGGGCTGCCGTCCCATCTCGGTGAACACCCAGCCGACAAGGCTGCCGAGGAGCGGCAGCGGAGCCGACCAGATCGCGACGCGCCACATCCAGTCGGCGACTGGGCGGGTGGCGTTCTTGCGGGTGACCCAGAGGCCGGCGACCGCGATGCCGGTCGCGATGGCGCCGAAGCCCATCATCCAGCGGAACGACCAGTACGTGACCCAGATCTCGGGCATGTAGTCGACGCCGCCGCCGAACATCTGCGTGTACTCGGCCTGGAGGTCGTTCAGCCCCTCGACGCAGCCGTCGAGGCTGTGCGTGGACAGGAAGGAGAGCAGGTACGGAACGCGGAGGGACCAGATCTCCTCGGTGCCGTCCGGCGTGCCGATGGAGAAGATCGAGAACGAGGCATCCGCCCCGCACGCCGAATGCCAGAGGGCTTCCGCGGCCGCCATCTTCATCGGCTGGGTGTCGACCATCACCAGACCGAGCTGGTCGCCGGTGAGTGCGGTCCCCGCGAACGACAGGATCATGAACCAGGCGCCGTAGCGGAGCGCGGGCCGCATCGCCTCGGTGTGCTGTCCCCGGCGCAGGTGGAACGCGGCGACCGCGATGATCACGGCGGCCGCGAACATGAAGGCGGCGAAGATCGTGTGCGGGAACGCGGCGAGGGCGACCGGGTTGGTGAGCATCGCGAAGAAGTCGACGAGCTCGGCCCGGCCGGTCTCGGGGTTGTACTCGTAGCCGACCGGGTTCTGCATGAAGGCGTTGGCGGCGAGGATGAAGTAGGCCGACATGATCGTGCCGAGCGACGTCGCCCAGATGGTGAGCAGGTGGATGCGGCGGGGCAGCTTGTCCCAGCCGAAGATCCACAGGCCGATGAAGGTGGCTTCGAAGAAGAACGCCATGAGGCCCTCGAAGGCCAGCGGTGCGCCGAAGATGTCGCCGACGAACCGCGAGTAGGACGACCAGTTCATGCCGAACTGGAACTCCTGCACGATGCCGGTGACGACGCCCATCGCGAAGTTGATGAGGAAGATCTTGCCGAACAGACGCGTCAGGTGCAGCCAGGTGACGCTGCCGGTGCGGTGCCAGATGGTCTGGAAGATCGCCACCGTCAGTGCCATGCCGAGGGTGAGCGGTACGAACAGGTAGTGGTACAGCGTCGTCAGGCCGAACTGCCATCGCGCGAGGATGAGCGGATCCAGAAGCTCCACGGGGATTCCCTTCCAGGGGTACCCTCCGACGCTAGGAGCCGGGGCACCTCACGGGAGCGGATTCGGGCCGTGCAAAATAGCCGGGCCGCGGGAAGCCGGTCGTCAGGCGTCAGGCGTCAGCGTCGTGCGGGGGTCGGCGCAGCAGCTGGATGACGCAGACGTGCGGATCGCACGAGGGGCGCATGCCCTCGACCATCAGCGGGCCGCCGGCCTCGCTCAGCGCGCCGCGCATCAGGCCGATGTGGACGTCGCAGAGCATGCCGCGGTGGCCGGCCTGGGACTGCGCGTGTGCGCAGGGGGTGAGGTCCACGGTGAGCTCCGCCTCGTCGACGACGGGGTCGAAGCCTCCGTCGAGGAGCTGCTCGACGAGCGCGTCGAGCTGGTGCTGGGAGTGGGCGTCCAGCTCGGTCGCAGTGTCGGGCATGATCCGGCGCATCAGGTCGCCGCGCTCGCGAGCGGCCTCGATCTTGCGACGGTGCTCGTCGCTCGAGACCTCGTCGCCGTCGACGGCGCGGTAGAGCACCCGGGGCCGGCCGCGGGTGGTCCGCTTCTCGATCTCGGTCGCGACGAAGCCGCGCTCGATGAGTCGCCGCAGGTGCTCCCGCACCGTGTTCGCGTGCAGGCCGGTGGCGGTGACGAGGTCGCCGACGGTCTGCTGCGGGTTGGTCTGCAGCAGGTGGAGGATCTCCACGCGTGAGTAGCTGGAGATGGCGCTGTAGCCAGCGGGGCGGCCCGACGTCATGGGTCCAGTATCCTCGGTCCGCAGGCGCCGAGGGCCGGGAATCGACCGTACGCTGAGGGCATGCGGCACCCTGTCCCCGATCCCGTCGGCCCCGGCCAGGAGAGTGTGTGGGACTACCCTCGTCCGCCGCGCATCGAGCGCGTCGATGCGCGGGTGACGATCACGCTCGGCGGTGAGCTGATCGTGGACACCGCGGATGTCGTCCGGGTGCTCGAGACGAGTCATCCGCCCGTCTACTACCTTCCGATCGCGTCGTTCCGGGAGGGTGCCCTGGTGGATGCCGTCGGGTCGTCCTTCTGCGAGTACAAGGGTGCGGCTCGGTACCTCGACGTCAGAGGCGGCGGCGAGGTCCGCGAGCGGGCGGCCTGGAACTATCCGGCCCCGGAGGCCGGGTACGCCGGTCTCGACGACCGGGTGGCGGTCTATGCGCAGGGCATGGATGTCTGCACGGTCGACGGCGAGGTCGTCGTGCCGCAGCCGGGACGCTTCTACGGCGGATGGGTGACCTCGTGGGTGGTCGGTCCGTTCAAGGGTGTGCCGGGTTCGATGGGCTGGTGACCCCTGCGCGGCTGTTTGCGGCATAGGGCCGCATGAGGCGGTCGCGGGTACCGGGTCGCTTCGCGCCATCCGAACGGATGCGGTGGTGCCGCGGTGGCGTCCGGGTCAGAACGGTGGGGTGTCGGTGCGGTTGGTGCGGTTGGTGTTGTCGGGTCCGGTGGCAGGTGTGAAGGCGACGGCCGGGGTGGGTGCGTCTTCGCGGTAGGTCCTGCCGGCGGGTGAGGTCCATTCCAGGACTCCACCCTGGAGTTGTCGGACCCGCCAGGCGGTGAACTGCTTCATGGAATGGTGCCGTTGACACAGGTGGGCGAGGTTTCGGAGTTCGGTTCTGCCGCCGAGGGCGTGGTCGTGGGTGTGGTCGATCTCGCAGCGGATCGCGGGCACCCGGCAGCCGGGGAACCGGCAGTGCTGGTCCCTCGCCTGCAGGTACCGGCGCATCGGCAGCGGAACCCGGTACGAGTCGACGGCGACGGTGGTGCCGGTGACCGGGTCGGTGAACATCCGCTCCCAGATCCCCACACTCCCAGCCAGGGTGCGGGCGGTGAGCGTGTCGATGGGTGACCGGCCGATCAGATCCGCCGGCCCGTCATCCGTGCCGTCCAGGCACGACGCCGGCAGCACGACCTGCACGCGGGCGCGGATCGCGCCCAGCGGACCCGCGGTCGTGTCGATCGTGGCGTCCAACGCGGGGGTTCCCGCGAGGAGCAGGTCGGCGAACACGTCGGCCCGGACCTGGTCGATCGGACGCTTGTCCGTTGCCGCGGTCGCCGCACGTGCTTCATCTGCCGACTCGGCCCGTTCGGTGCGGGTGTCGACGATGGCGCGAGCCTGCTGCGTCAACCGATCATGGATGCCCTCGGCGATCACGGTGGGGAGTGTCGCGATCAGGTCCGACATCCCGTCACGCCCGGGCATCAACCTCACACACCGCTTGGCGGCCGCTTCCTCGTGCCGTTCCGTGAAGGAGCGGGGGTGCATTCGCTGCGCGAGGATCTCCAGCTCCGCGCGCACCCGGTTCGGGGTGTCCTGTTCGCACCGGCTGATCGCGGCGGCTTCGAACTCGGGCCGCAGGTCGACCGGCACCACACCGCCGGCATCCACGATGACCAGCACGTGACCGCGGGTGATCCGCCCCGCCTCCCACGCGCCTAGCGCGGCCGGGTACCCCTCCACGATGGTGCGGGCCTCGTCGATCCGGCGCTGCACGGTCCGGTCGGTGGTGCGCATGATCCCGCCGACCTCCGCCGCGATCGACCGCAATGCCATGTCGTGCACCCGCACCCGAGACCCACTGCCGACGGCCTGCGCCTCCGCGAGCTGACCGGCCCGGGCGAGGACCCGGAGCTCGCGGATCTGAGCCGCCGCCACCTCACGGCTCACGGCCTCGACGTCCGCGACGATCCCCGCCAGCGACGTGACATACGCGTCACGCGGGACCTGCTCGGACGGGGTGCTCATACCCCCATTCTGGTGAGGGCCACCGACATCCCACCGGCCGATCCGACAGTTATCCACAGCCCACCAGAGGATGGAGCGCGGTCGATTGCGGACAGAGAATTCGGCCGATCAGCCGACCGGTATCACTCGATCAGGACAGGACTGCGGCCGGTCACCCGACGGAACTCCGTCGATCCCTCGACGGAATCAGTCGATCGGCCGACCGAACTGCCGGCCGATGCGCTGACCGGAACCACCCGACGCCCCGCTCGACCGGGGAGGGATCAGGCGAGCTCAAGACAGAGCAGCCCCTCGCGGTCGTCCCACGGCACGGCCGAGACGAATCCGAGCTTCTGATACAGCCGGATCGCCGGTTCGCGCCACTCCCACACGGAGAGCCGAATGGGGCGGTCGACGTCCCGGAGCGCCTCGCTGATCAGCGCTGATCCGACACCCCGGCCTCGTGCCGCAGGTCGCGTCCAGAACCGCTTGATCTCCGACGCTCCCGAAGCGGAGGTTCCGACGACGACGAGCCCGCAGTCCTCTCCGTCTGCCGTTGCGATGATCACGCGCGTCCCGGTCAACGACTCCGCCGGACGGGCCACTTCGTGCCGATACCGTTCCGGCAGCTGATCGGCGGGGGCCACGAGACCGTGCGCTGCTTTCTCGATCTCGGTCCGGCGCAGGTACTCGTCGAGGAGCGACGACACGGACGCGGTGTCCGCCGGGAAGGAGGCCTGGCGAAGCACGACCGTGCTCAGCGGGTGCTCCGCGTCTCGTCGAGAGTGCGTCCCTCGGCGGTGTCCTCCGTGTTCGGCTTCCAACCCAGCTCAGGCGCCACGTGCGTTGCGAACGCCTCGACGATGCGGAGGTTGAAGTCGACGCCCAGCTGACTCGGGATCGTGAGCGTCAGCGTGTCGGCCGACATGACCGCGGCATCCTGCTGCAGCTGCTCGACGAGGACATCGGGGGCTCCCGCGTACGTCTTCCCGAAGGTCGACCGGAACCCGTCGATGTAGCCGACGCCGCCCTGGTCCGCGGAGCGGCCGAAGTACATCTCGTCCTCGGCGGTGGTGATCGGGAAGACCGAGCGGCTCACCGACGTGCGGGGCGTCCCGGAATGGCCGGCCTCGTGCCAGGCTGCCCGGAAGGCGTCGAGCTGTTCGGCCTGCAGCAGGTCGAACTCTCGGCCGTCGGCCTCGGTCAAGAGCGTCGAGGACATCAGGTTCACGCCCTGACGGCCCGCCCACGCCGCGGTCTCGCGTGTGCCGGCGCCCCACCACACGCGGGAGCGGAGTCCGGGGGAGTGCGGCTCGATGCGCTGGCGTCCGGAGCCGCCGCCGAACGGGCTGTTCGGATCGCGGTCGGCCATGCCCTCGCCGTCGATCGCCCGGAGGAACGTGTCGAAGTGCCGCCGCGCGACGTCGGCGCCACGGGGATCCGCGTCATCGCGGTAGCCGAAGGCCTCGTACCCGCGCACGACCGTCTCGGGTGACCCGCGGCTGACGCCGAGTGCGAGCCGACCGCCGGAGATGAGGTCGACGGATGCCGCCTCCTCGGCGAGGTACAGCGGGTTCTCGTACCGCATGTCGATGACGCCGGTGCCCATCTCGATGCGCTCGGTCGTCGCGGCGATCGCCGCGAGCAGCGGCATCGGCGCGGACTGCTGCCGGGCGAAGTGGTGGACCCGGAACGAGATGCCGTTGACGCCCAGGTCGTCCATGCCCTGCGCGAGGTCGATCGCCTGCCGCATCGAATCGCCGGCGGTGAGCTCCCGGCCGTGGCCGAGCGGTCCGTAGTGTCCGAACGAGAGGGTGCCGAAACGTCGCATGCCTGATCCAACCGACACCCGTGCCGTTTCCTTCCCGATCCGCGCCCTGCGGGCCGAGTGCCCTTCCGGCCGGGATACGGTGGCCCGCATGACTCTTCTCGGATCGAGCGACCTCGACGTCTTCCCGCTTTCCTTGGGCGGCAACGTGTTCGGCTGGACGGCGGACCGCTACACCTCCTTCGCCGTGCTGGACGCCTTCGTCGGCGGCGGCGGGAACTTCGTCGACACGGCGGATGTCTACAGCGCCTGGGCGCCGGGTCATTCCGGCGGTGAGAGCGAGACCATCCTCGGCGAATGGCTCGAGACACGCACGTCGGCCGATGTCGTCATCGCCACGAAGGTCGCCTCGCACCCCGACTTCCGGGGCCTGTCCGCCGCCACCATCCGTGCCGCCGCCGAGGCCTCGCTGCAGCGCCTCGGGGTCGACGCCATCGACCTCTACTACGCCCACACGGAGGACCCCGACACCCCGCTCGAGGAGACGGTCGCCGCGTTCGGTGCTCTCGTCGCGGACGGACTCATCCGCTACCCGGCGATCTCGAACCACTCCGCCGAGAAGACGCGGGAGTGGGTGCGCATCGCCCGCGACCTGGGCGTCGCCGAGCCCGTCGCCATCCAGCCCCGCTACAACCTCGTGGACCGGTCCATCGAGTCCGACCTCCTGCCCGCCGCGGAGGAGCTGGGCCTCGCCGTCGTCCCGTACTCGGCGCTCGCGAGCGGGTTCCTCACCGGCAAGTACCGTTCGTCGGATCCGGCAGGGCAGCCGTCGCCCCGCGCGAAGGGCGCGGCGTCGTACGCCACCGAGGACGGCCTCCGGATCATCGCGGCTCTCGAAGACGTCGCGGCCGCGCACGACACCGGCATCCCGTCGGTCGCGCTGGCGTGGCTGCGCGCGAAGGGCACCGTCCCGATCGCCTCCGCGTCCCGCGTGGAGCAGGTCGAGGGACTCCTCGCCGGCGCGCGTCTCGACCTGACAGCCGACGACGTCGCGACGCTCGACGCGGTGTCGGCGACGGCGACCGTCGCCGCCTGACCGGCCTCAGCGCATCGCCTCGACCCCGGCGATGAACGCGTCCAGGTCGAACTCGAGCTGGTCGTCGCCGTAGTTGTCGACGCGGAGGTCGACGAGATCACGGAGAGCCCGGTATTCGTCGTCGGATGCCGCGAACGCGGACCGCAGGTGCTCGATCTGCGGGTGGCCGTGCGCACGGCCGGCCATGATGGCGTCGCGGGCGAACCCCTGGCAGACGCTCACCAGCAGGTGCATGCTGCGGCTGACGGTCACGGCATCGAAGCCCGCGCGCAGCATCCGCTCGGCGACGGTCTCCGCCGGTCCCACCACGGCGAGGTCGCGCGGCCCGACGAAGCGCAGATAGCCGATCCATGCGCCGGTGTCGCGCACGCTCGCCACGAGCGCCCGGGCGTATCCGCGACAGGCGTCCTGCCACGACGCCCCGAGGTCGAAATCGGCGGCGGCGAACCGGCGGCGGAACGCGTCGACGGCGAGCAGCTCCAGCAGGCTGTCCCGGTCGGTGACGTGATGGTTCAGCGCCTTGCGGTCGACGCCGAGCGCCGCGGCGACCTGCTGCATCGTGAGGGTCGCCGGGTCCAGGCCACGAGCCGCGGCGATGATCTGCTCGCGATCCAGCCCGGCTCGGCTGCCGCGCCCACGGCGCGGGGGCTCGATCGTCGCCATCGTCCTTCTTCCGTTCCGCGTGCGGCGAGGCTACCATTTCCCGTACGGGAATAAGTCTCCAGCGAAAGGACGCACCCCATGGCCGATCCAAAGGTCCTCACCGCCCACAGCACCATCGGCGAATGGCTCGACAGCGAGGTGGGCGGGCCGATCGTCCGCGGCCTCCTGGCGGCATCCGGTGCCGACGAGAACTCGCTGGCGCCCGTGCGGGGCCTGCCGCTGCAGCAGATGGTCGCGCTGAGCCAGGGCGCGATGCCCCAGTCGGTCATCGACGATCTGGTGCTCCAGGCGAACGGCGGCGTCATGCCCGAGGCCACGGACACCGGATGGGTGGAGCGGGCCGTCTCGGGCCGCTTCGCGGGCAAGACCGTCATCGTGACGGGCGCCGCGTCCGGCATCGGCAGGGCGACCGCCGCACGCATCGCCCGGGAGGGCGGACGCGTCGTGGCCACCGACATCTCCGAGGCGAAGCTCACCGAGTTCGCCGCGTCGCTGCCCGACGCCGAGATCGTCGTCGTCGCCGGCGACATCACGAAGCAGGAATCGGTCGACGCGATCGTCGCCGCCGCGGGCGACCGCATCGACGCCCTCGCCAACGTCGCCGGCATCAACGACGACTTCTCGCCGCTCGCCGAGACCAGCGACGCCATGTGGGACCGGGTCATCGCCGTCAACCTCACGGGCCCGTTCAAGCTGACCCGTGCCGTGATCCCCCCCATGGTCGCCGCGGGCGCCGGCGCGATCGTGAACGTCGCCTCCGAGGCGGGCCTGCGCGGCAGCGCCTCGGGCAACGCCTACACGACGAGCAAGCATGCCGTCATCGGCATGACCAAGAGCGCCGCCGTCATGTACGGCCCGCAGGGGCTGCGGATCAACGCCGTCGCCCCGGGCGGCGTGGCGACCGGCATCCCCTTCCCGGCCGGCGTGTCGGAGTACGGCCAGAAGCGGCTGAGCGAGTTCCACTCGCAGATCCCGAGCCTCGCGACCGCCGAGCAGCTCGCCGCCTCGATCACCTTCCTGCTGTCCGACGACGGCGTGAACCTCAACGGCGCGGTGCTGGCCAGCGACGGTGGCTGGTCCGCTCAGTGACTCCCGAGCGGATGCCGCTCCGCCCCGCGCCTACGCTGGAGGAGTGGCATCCGTTCTGAACATCTCCGCCTACCTGTTCACGCAGATCGCCGATCCGGCGGCTCTCCGGCCGGTCCTGCGTGAGCGCGCGGTCGCCCGGGGGCTGAAGGGCACCATCCTGCTGGCGGAGGAGGGGATCAATCTCTTCCTCGCCGGCGGCGCCGACGATCTCCGCGCGTTCGTCGACGAGCTGCGGGCGGACGCGCGGTTCGCCTCGCTGACGACGAAGGAGAGCTGGTCGTCGGAGCAGCCGTTCCAGCGGATGCTCGTCAAGCACAAGCGCGAGATCATCCGCATGGACCGCCCCACCGTGCGTCCCGCGGCCGGCCGGGCGCCCGCCGTCGATCCCGCGACCCTGCGCCGCTGGCTCGAGCAGGGGCGCGACGACCGCGGCCGCGACGTCGTGCTGCTCGACACCCGCAACGCCTTCGAAGTGGACCGAGGGGCGTTCGCCGGGGCGGTGGACTGGCGCATCGAACGGTTCACGCAGTTCCCGGACGCCGTGGCCGCGCACCGGGACGAACTCGTCGGCAAGACCGTCGTGAGCTACTGCACCGGCGGCATCCGCTGCGAGAAGGCCGCTCTGCACCTGCGGGACGAGGGCATCGATGCGCTCCAGCTCGAGGGCGGGATCCTCGGATACTTCGAGCAGGTGGGCGGCGCGCACTTCGAGGGCGAGTGCTTCGTGTTCGACGAGCGCATCGCCGTCGATCCGCGCCTGGCGCCCGTCGGCTGACCGCTCGCTGCCGCAGCGCTGCGCCATGTCCGGCCCGCTCGCTAGGGTCGACCCATGCACCGGCTCAGCAGGGACGAGGCGCGCCGCATCGCCGTGCGGGCGCAGCTGCTCGACGCCGACCGGCCCGGCGACGTCGTCGAGGTGGCCGAGCAGCTCGGCGCGATAAAAATCGATCCGACCGCCGTCATCGCGCCGAGCGAGCACTCGATCTGCTGGTCGCGGCTCGGCTGGGTGTACGAGCCCGGACACCTGACGAAGGCCGTGGAGGTCGACCGTCAGCTGTTCGAGTACGACGGCCACTTCCGGCCGACGAGCGTGCTGCCGTTCCTGTGGCCGCTGATGCGCACGAGGCGGCTGCGGGCGTCGACCCGTGACTACCTCGACGCGAACGCCGCCTTCCGTGCCGACATCCTGAAGCGACTCGGGCGGGACGGGCCGCTGCTCGCCGCGGACATCCCCGACACCAGTGCGGTGCAGGCGCGCGACGAGAGCGGCTGGTACGGCGCCAACCAGGTGCCGCGGATGCTCGAGCTCCTCGCCTACCTCGGCCAGGTCGCGGTGTCGGGACGCGTCGGACGCCAGCGGGTCTGGGACCTCGCCGAGCGGGTGTACCCGGCGGGGCTCGCCGAACCGTCGGTCGACGAGGCCGAGTCGGCGCTCGCCGAGCGGAGACTGCAGGCTCTGGGCATCGCCCGGGAGAAGTCGAGCTGGAGCGGCGTCGCGACGGCGGGCGAGCCGGCCACGGTGGCGGGGAGCACCTGGAGATGGCGGGTCGACCCGGCGGCGGTCGCCGCGCTGGACGACGATCCGGGCGGTCGCGCCGCCGTGCTGAACCCCTATGACCGCATGCTGTTCGACCGGCCGCGCCTGACCGAGCTGTTCGACTTCACGTTCGTGCTGGAGCAGTTCAAGCCGAAAAGTCAGCGCGTGTACGGCTACTTCGCGCACCCGATCCTCGTCGGGGATCGCTTCATCGGACTGCTGGACGCCGCGCTGGACAAGAAGAAGGAGAACCTCGTCGT
The DNA here is from genome assembly GCF_047246565.1 of Microbacterium pasadenense. Taxonomy (NCBI): domain Bacteria; kingdom Bacillati; phylum Actinomycetota; class Actinomycetes; order Micrococcales; family Microbacteriaceae; genus Microbacterium; species Microbacterium pasadenense. The sequence goes on from NZ_JBFOKN010000001.1 coordinate 1,050,652, forward strand.
CGGCGCGGTCCACGAGCTCGTCCCGTTCGACGACGACGAGCGCGAGATGGTGCATGCCGAGATCCGTGAGCTCGGCGAGTGGATCGGCGTCCCGGTCCGCGGCCTCGACGCGTGAGAGGGGATCGGATGCCGTCCCTACCGGCATCCGATCCCGCCATGTCCCGCTGGTCGGACTGGTGTGCGATGCCCACGCGCGGCCGGGCCCGTCCGGCGACGCTCTTTCTTCCCCCCGGAAGGGGCACGCAGGAAAAGCGTACGTAACCGGACGCGCTTTCCCTCATCGGATGACGGAATCGGACATCTCGACGCGATCCGCACCGTCGTCGCCGGCCGGGACGATGCGGCGCGGGGAGGCGCCGACCGCCTCGGCACACCACCGGGACGGTCGGCGGCGCCGAGCGCCTACGCTCGGATCATGATCTTCCGCACCTTCGACGACGGCGCCGTCCTGCGTGCCGCGGCGCCCGGCGACGAACCCGGCATCCTCGACGCGATCCAGGCGCTCGCGGTGTACGAACGCGAGCCGGATGCCGTGGCGAACACCGTCGACGCGCTGCGGGCGAGCCTGTTCGGCGCAGAACCGCGCGTGTTCGCGCACGTCGTGGAACGCGACGGCGCCATCGTCGGCATCGCGATCTGGTTCCTCACCTACTCCACGTGGACCGGCCGGCACGGCATCTGGCTCGAGGACCTGTTCGTCGACGACGCGCAGCGCGGCCGCGGCTACGGCAAGGCGCTGATCGCGTCGCTCGCGGCGCTCGCCGCCGAGCGCGGGTACTCCCGCCTGGAGTGGACTGTGCTCGACTGGAACGCGCCGTCGATCGCCTTCTACCGGGCGATCGGCGCCGAGCCGATGGCGGAATGGACCACGCAGCGCATGACCGGCGACGCCCTGGCGCGACTCGCGCGCGCCTGACCCGCGGAGGGCGGAAGGCCTAGCATTGCAGGGCGGAGGTGGAGCGATGGTCCAGGTGAAGGTGGCAGGGGTGGCGGTGGACGCCGTCGGCGATCACGTCATCCTCCTCAAGCCGGTCGACGCGCTGCCCGGCGAGGGCCGTGTCCTGCCGATCTGGATCGGCGCGCAGGAGGCGACCTCCATCCTCATCGCCGTCGAGGGCGCGGAGGCGCCCCGCCCGCTCGCGCACGACCTGATGAGGGCGATGCTGACCGCGCTCGACGCGAAGGTGGCGCGGGTGGAGGTCACCCGGGTCGAGGACGGCACGTTCTTCGCCGAGGTGACACTCGCGGCATCCGGCGTCGTCACGCTGGACGCACGTCCGTCCGACGCGGTGGCGCTGGCCAGCCGGACCGGCGCGCCGATCTTCGTCGCCGACGACGTGCTCGACGAGGCGGGCATCGTCGACATCACCGCGGATGCGGTGGAGGAGGACGCCGAGGAGAACGTCGAGGAGTTCAAGCGGTTCCTCGACGACGTCGACCCGGACGACTTCCGCGAGTGACGCGGATCGCTCAGCCGATCGGCTCGATCGAGACGGGCTCGCCGACGCCGGAGAAGTCCTGGGTGATGCTCGAAGTGTGACCGAGGAAGCCGGTCGTGGACGACGCGCTGACCGGAGTGAAGTCCTCCGCGAAGAAGACGGTGTAGCTGTCGATCGGGATGTCGTACCACGAGAACGGGGCCGTGCTCCGAGCGCGAACGGCGGTCACGGCGTCGCCGCCGGCAGGGCTGAGCTCCTCGGTCTCGCTTCCGATCTCCCACGTCTCGCCGGCGGCGATGAAGTCGGCGATGAAGCCGGGGTCGGAGAACACCCGGTACAGCTCGCCGGTGACTCCCGCCAGCTGCTCGTCGGGGTCATCCGACTCGGGATCGCCGACGACCGGACCGTCACCGGAGTCGAGCATCATCACGCCGTCGACGAAGCTCATCGCGACGGCGCCGTCGCCGGTCTCGAGCTCGCCCGAGAACGCGAAGTCGGGGCGGTGGCGGTACTGCACGGTTCCGCCGAGCTCGTCTCCGCTCAGGGTGAGGGTGCCGGTGTCGGCCAGGACGAGCGCCGCCTGCAGGCACGGTCCCAGATCCTCGCCCGAGACGGTGCCGCCGGGCGGGACGGTCAGGGACTCGCACTCCACGGGGACGTCGTCGGCGGCGGTCGCGGTCGGCGTGGGCGCCGCCCCGGTCTGCGTCGGGGACGGCGAGGCGACCGTCGTGTCGGATGCCGCCGGAGCCGGCTCGGCGGTGCCGGTGCACCCGGCGAGGGCCAGGAGGGCGACGGCGGTGAGGGCGGCGGCGGGGATTCCTGCGGTCGGGCGCACGTGCGGTTCCTTGCTGTGGGGGATCCGACGAGCCTAGCGCCCTAACAGAGCCCGTCCCGGCTCCGCAAGGGGCTGGGGATGGGCGCGGCGCCGACCGAGGATGGACATCCCGACGAAAGGATGGGCTAATGGCCAGCATCATCGAGACCATCGATGTCAACGTGCCCGTGACGACCGCGTACAACCAGTGGACGCAGTTCGAATCGTTCCCGCACTTTCTGAGCTACGTCCAGTCGATCTCCCAGATCGACGACACCACGACCCGGTGGAACGTGAAGATCGGCGGCGCTGAGCGCGAGTTCACCGCTCACATCACCGAGCAGCACCCCGATGAGCGGGTCGCCTGGAAGAGCGTCGACGAGGATCACGCCGGCGTGGTGACGTTCCACCGGCTCAGCGACACCGAGACCCGCGTGACGGTGCAGCTCGACTGGAAGCCCGAGGGCTTCGTCGAGTCCGTCGGCGCGGCCATCGGCATCGACGACCACGCGGTCAAGAAGGACATGCAGAAGTTCAAGGAGTTCATCGAGTCCCGCGGCGCGGAGACCGGTGCGTGGCGCGGCGACGTGAGCTGAGCCCGCCGGATCGGCGCGAGCGACGAGCGACCCGGAGGCTGCGGCCGCCGGGTCGCTCGTCTGTTTCCGCGGGGGTGTCAACCCGGTGCGGCCCCGCGGGCGACGTGACACGGTGGGGGCATGACGAATCTCAGCACTCCTGACCGCGCCCGCCTGCTGCGGGACCTGCACGCCGCGCCCGAGATCCTCCGGGTCGTGAACGTCTGGGACGTCATCTCCGCGAAGGCGGTGCTCTCCCTCCCCGAGACGCGGGCGCTGGCCACGGCCGGTCACTCCATCGCGGCGTCGTTCGGCCACGACGACGGCACCATCCCCCTCGAGACCACCCTCGACATGGTCGGCCGGATCGTCGCCGCCGCCGGAGACGTGCCCGTCAGTGCCGACCTGGACGACGGATACGCCGACCCCGCCGACACCGTCCGCCGCGCCATCGGGGTCGGTGTCGTCGGCGCGAACATGGAGGACCGGCTGCGGCCCCTCGACGAGTCCGTCACCCGTGTCGCGGCGGCGGTCGCGGCCGCCGACGCCGAAGGGGTGCCGTTCGCCCTCAACGCGCGCACCGACGCGCTCGTCCGCGGCGGCGGGCGCCCGCTCGACGAGTCGATCGCCGATGCGATCGCCCGCGGGCGCGCCTTCCTCGATGCGGGCGCCGACGTCGTGTTCGTCCCCGGCGTCCTCGACGCCGAGACGACGGAGCGCCTGGTCGAGGGCATCGGGCGCGTCAGCGTCATCGGGCTCCCCGGCGCGCTGACCGCCGCCGAGTACGAGAAGCTCGGCGTCGCGCGCATCTCGTACGGTCCTCTCACGCAGCGCGTCGCGCTGACCGCGCTGCAGGACGTCGCGAAGAGCCTCTACGCCGACGGCGCGATCCCCGAGAGCACGCGCGCGCTCAACTGACCGCGCGGCCCGGATGCCGCGTGAGGTCGGCGGCATCCGGGCCTCACCCGTGGCGGAGTCGATAGTCTTCGGGCAATGGAACTCGGGGTCTACGCGGTCGTCGCGGTCGCGGTCATCGTCGGCGTGGCGGCCTTCGCCAAGAGGCTCGGGGTCGCCGCGCCCCTCGTCCTGGTGGTGGCCGGTGTCGGTCTGTCCTACCTTCCCGGGATGCCGGACATCGAGGTGCCGCACGAGGTCATCCTCGACGGCCTCCTGCCGCCGATCCTGTACGCGGCGGCCATCAGCGTCCCGATCATCGACTTCCGGCGGAACCTCGCTCCCATCACGAGTCTGTCGGTCGTCCTGGTGGTCGTGACCGCGTTCGCGACCGGCGCGCTGCTGTTCGTCCTGCTGCCCGATCTCAACTTCGCGGCCGCGGTGGCCCTCGGCGCCATCATCAGCCCGCCCGACGCCGTCGCGGCGACATCCATCGGACGACGCCTGGGTCTTCCGCCGCGACTGCTGACGGTCCTCGAGGGGGAGGGCCTCGTCAACGACGCCACGGCGCTCGTCCTGCTGCGCTCCGCCATCGCGGCCGCCGCGGGCGGTCTCGCCTCGCCGTGGGAGGCCGTCGGGGACTTCCTCGCCGCGGTCGCCGTCGCCATCGCGGTGGGCCTCGTCGTCGGGTGGATGACCGTGTGGGTGCGCTCGAAGCTGTCGGACCCGGTGCTCGACACGGCGCTGTCACTGGCCGTGCCCTTCGTCGCGTTCATGCCGGCAGAGCAGCTGAACGCCTCGGGGGTGCTCGCGGTCGTCGTGGCCGGGCTGTACACCGGCCACGCCGCACCCGCGCGGTTCTCGCCGCAGTCCCGGATCAGCGATCGCATCAACTGGCGGACGATCCAGTTCCTCCTCGAGAACGGCGTCTTCCTCCTCATCGGCCTCGAGATCCGGACGCTCATCGACGCCGTGGACCCCGAGATCCTGGGGGTCGGCGACTCGATCGGCATCGGACTCGTCGCGACCCTCGCGCTCGTCGTGATCCGGTACGTGTGGATCGGTCCGCTCGTGTACGCGCTCGGGCGCCGGACGCGGCGCGCGGAGCGGCGCACGTACCGGCATCTGCTGGCGCTGTACCACTACCGGACGCATCCGGTCGCCTCCCGGCGCGAGGCGATCGCGCGCAATCGGCTCGAACGGGACTACGTCCGCCGGCGTGCCGACCTCGAGACGCAGCGGCAGGAGAGCATCGACTGGCGGGGCGGTGTCGTCCTCGGCTGGTCGGGGATGCGGGGGGTCGTGACGCTGGCGGCCGCGCAGTCGCTGCCCGAGGAGACGCCCTACCGGCCGCAGCTGATCCTGATCGCCTTCACCGTCGCGGTCGTGAGCATCCTGCTGCAGGGCGGGACGCTGCCCTGGCTCATCCGGAAGCTCGGGGTCCAGGGCATCGACGCGGCGGAGGACCGCCGGGACTTCGCCAAGCTGCTCGAGACGCTCAGCGAGGCGGGTCTCGCTGCGCTCGACGACGAGGTGGATGCGCGTGGCGAGACCCTCGACCCGGAGGTGGTCGAGCGCGCCCGGCAGTCGTCGTTCCTCAACACGGAGGCCGCATGGGAGCGCGCCGGCCGGAGTCGCGACAGCGACACCCCGCACCGCGTCTTCCGCGAGCTGCGCCTGCGGATCGTGGCCGCCGAGCGCGAGAAGATGCTCGAGCTCCGAGCCACCGGAGCCTACCCCTCGCGCATCCTCGCCGAGGCGCAGGTCATGCTCGATCAGGAGGAGACCCGCCTCGCCCGGCGTCCCGGCGGTGCGGGGCACTGAGCGCCCGGGAGGCGCCCGCGGGCGAAATGCGGTGCTCCGGCTCTGATACGATCGTCCTTTGGAAGCGTGTCCGAGCGGCCGAAGGAGCATGGCTGGAATCCATGTAGGCGGGGTAACTCGTCTCGCAGGTTCAAATCCTGTCGCTTCCGCTCTCAGAAGCCCCGCACCGGGTCCCGGTGCGGGGCTTCTGCCGTGTGCGGGCGGCGAGGATGCGGCGACGTCCGCTCACGCCTCGGCGGGAGCGGCCTCGGCGAAGGTGGAGCCGGGCCGGACGATCAGCGAGCGCGGCAGCCGGAGCGCGAGGGTCCGGTCGTTGGGCCGTGCGCGGACGAGCAGCGCCCGTCGGATCGCCGCGGCATCCGTCACCAGTGCGTCCGTCGCGACGGTCGGGCGCCGACCCGGAGCGGCGTAGCTCGCGTGCTCCACGGCCGAGACGAGGCGGCCCATCTGCGCCTCCGGGGCGCCACGGCGGACCAGCCGCGCCCCGAACGCTCGCGGGGACTCCGCGCCGGGCACGGCGATGCCCACGTCGATGGCGGCGTCCTGAACGAGACGCCACACGGCTCCGACATCGCCCTGGCGTGCGCGCCGCTGCAGCGTCGCCTCTCGGCCGCGGCGCAGCAGCCCCGGCGTGGCGAGGATGAGCAGCACCCCGCCGACGACCGCGAGGAACGGCGCGAAATCATCGAAGCCCGGCCCCGACGAGGCGGCGCCGGCGGCGATGTCGTCCTCCTGCTCGCGTTCGGCCGCGCCCGAGGAGGCGCTCGCGCTCGGGGTGGTCGTCGGTGTCGGGGTCGGATTCTCGTCCGACTCCGGTGCGTCGCCGCTGAGGAACCGCTGGGCGGAGCCGAGGCTCTTCGTCGGCTCGAACGCCACCCAGCCGATCCCGTCGAAGAGCACCTCCGGCCACGCGTGGAGCTGGGCGGTCGTCGCCTCGTACACGCGATCGCCGTCCACCTCCTCGTCGGTGCTGACACCGGGCAGGAAGCCGACCACGACGCGGGACGGCATGTCGAGGGTCCGGGCCATCAGGGCGAAGGCGGAGGCGAAGTGGACGCAGTAGCCGGCGCGGACGTCGAGGAAGCGGCTGACCGCCTCGACGCCGGACCCGTCGAAACCCTCCTCGACGGGCGCCTCGAGCGAGTAGTCGAACTCGTTCCCCCGGAACCACGACTGCAGCGCGAGGAGGCGGTCGTAGTCGTTGCCCGCCTCGGCCGTCACCTCGGCGGCGAGCTCGGCGACGTTGTCGGGCGTCGCGACCGGGACCCGCAGCAGGTCGAGGTCGTCGGTCACGACGCCCGCGTCGCGTGCCCGCTCGATCGTCGGCCGCGCGACCCGGGTGACGACCGTGTACTCCTGCCCGCCTGCGGCGACCTCGGAGGAGCGGACGGTGCCGTTGCCCGGCAGAGCCTCCCAGCTGCCTTCGAGTCCTTCGATGGACACCGCCGGGTACGGCACCGGCAGCCAGGACGAGGCGAGGTCGAGCACCTGGACCCCGGTGGTGTACTCGACGACGCGGACGTCCTCGCCGACGGGGGGAGGTGTGATGCCGCCGTCGCCGAGGGGGACGGGCACCTCCCGATCGGGCCGCCACGATTCGCCGTCCATCCCGGTGAGCGTCGCCACGCGCAGGTACGGCGGCGAGGGCGCATCGCCCCAGAGCCGGAGGACCGGGACCTCCGTCGGGCGGCGCAGGTCGTCGCCGAGATCGAGGTTCGCGTTGATCGCGGTGCCGCCGATCCCGCCGCCGCTCGCGACCGGGCGGGGGATCGTCGGCGCCGCCACGACCGAGACGACGATGGCCACCGTCGCGATGACGGCCGACACGGCGCCGATCCCGGCGGCGGGGCTGCCGGCCGCGCGCGGGACGCGGGACCGCGTCTCCGCCCGGATCAGCCACAGGATGGTCGCCGCGAGCAGGATGAACGCCCAGAGGTTGACGTCGCGCGGCACCGCGAGGGTCGGGATGAGCCACACGGCGATCAGGGCGACGGACGCGAGGAGCGGCATCCGCGCCGTGAGCACGACGTGATCGAGCGCAATCGCGAGCAGCCCCACCGAGCCGACGATGAGGAAGGTCAGCGCGGCCCCGGCCTCGAGCGGCGCGACACCGACCGCGATGTCGTTCGCGGCCGCCTCGAGCAGCGGCGGCACGCGCTCGAGCGCGTCCGGCGTGGGGATGACGGCGAGCAGCGCCGCATCGGCGAAGAAGATCCCGGTGACCAGCGCGACCCACAGGACGGTCTCGAGCAGGGTCACCGCGACCGCCGGGGCGGACAGGCGACGGGCGAGGTAGCCCGCCGTCAGCACCACGCCGAACACGAGCAGCGACAGCGGCAGCCACAGCCCGGGGACGACGACGCCCAGCAGGGGCAGCAGGGCCGTCGTGAGCGCGGCGAACAGGCCGACGGTCGAGAAGCCGTCGTAGCGGCGCCGGGCGGCGCGATCGGGCTCAGCCGACACGGATGCCACCCCGCTCCGTCATATCGGCCCACAGTCGAGCGGCCTCGTCCGCGGGTTCGAGCGCGGTCGCCCGCCACCCGGCCGTCTCGGCCGCACGCAGTCCGTCCGGCGCGGCGCCGACGGCGATCAGCACCGGCAGCGACGTGTGCGTCACGATGGGGGCCAGGGCGGCGGCATCCGCCTCGTCGACCGGACCCGTCACGACCACGACCGGACCGAGGGTGAGACCGGCGAACAGGGTGGCCGCGTCGGCGAGGCTCCCGTCGCGGCGGGCCGTCAGGGTCGCGAAGGCGACCATCATCGCCTCGACGGCGGTCATGTCGTCGGCGTCGATCGTCTCGACCAGCTCGGCGCCGTCGGTGTCGACGACCGCGACGGTGTAGCCCTCGTGGACGAATCGGGCGACGGCTGAGGCGACCGCCGACACCGCCAGCTCGAAGGCCGGGTCCTCACCGGGTGCGCGGAGCGCGTCGCGGCTCCAGCGCGGCAGCGACCGGTCGAGGACGACGACCGCCTCGGGGTTCGATTCCTGCTCCTCCTGACGCACCATCAGCTCGCCGCGGTGCGCGCTGGCGCGCCAGTGGATGCGGCGCATCGAGTCGCCGGGGAAGTACGCGCGCGGGATGAGGTTGTCGGCTCCCTGTCCGAGGCGGTCGGTCGCCGCCTGCATGCTGCCTCCGGCATCGCCGGGGAGGTCCTCCAGGGAACCGAGCTCGATGAGGGCCGGGGTGACGGTGAGGGGGACGGCGCCGCCCAGGTGCTGGGTGCGCCGCGCGAAGCCGAACGGATCGGTCGTCGTGACGGTGAGCGGCCCGACCGGGCGGATCCCGCGGCGGGTCGCGCTCACCCGGTACATCAGGTCGACGGTGTGACCGCCGGCGACGAGCCCCGACCGGAGCCCCGGGAAGGCCCCCGTCGCATCGCCGGTGACACCGCTCGCGAGTCGGTCGTGCCAGACCCCGGCCACCGTCGGCAGGAGGGTGCGGCACTGCACGCGCGCGTGGACGTCGAGCTCGCCGCCGACGCCGACGGTCTCGGGGGAGAACGACCGGCGCACGTGGTCGGGGCGGTGACCGAGGTACAGCGACCCGATCGCGACGGCGACGGCGGCCAGGAGCAGGACCGCGAAGAAGACGAGAGCCGGCACCGAGAAGGCGTGGGCCAGCGCGAACGAGAGGACGCCGAGCAGCACCGCGCCGGTTCCCCGGAGCGTGAGCGGCCAGCGCGTCATCGTCGTCGTCCTCCCTCGTCGTCAGTGGGCGGCCAGGGGCACCCGGACCGATGATGCGATGCCCTGAAGGGCGTGCGACACCGCTTCGGTGCCGCTGCGGCCGCGCGAGACTCCGCTGCCGCGCGCCGCGATCAGACGGTGCGCGAAGACCGGCTCGAGCAGCGTGACGAGGTCGTCGGGGATCACGAACTCGCGGCCTTCGAGGGCTGCCCAGACCTTCGCGGCGCGCACCAGCTGCAGCGTCGCGCGGGGGCTCGCGCCCAGCCGGAGATCGGGATGGGCGCGCGTGGCGCGGGCGAGCCCGACCGCGTACTCCTCGACGGACGGTGACACGTGCACGCTCCGCGCCCAGGCGATGAGCTGCGCGATGCGGTCCGCGGTCGTCACCGCCGTGAGGGCGTCGAGCGGGTTCGCGTTGTCACGCTGACGGAGCATGAGGGCTTCGTCCGCGGCATCCGGGTAGCCCATCGAGATGCGCATCATGAAGCGGTCCCGCTGCGCCTCGGGGAGCGCGTAGGTCCCCTCCATCTCGAGGGGGTTCTGCGTCGCGACGACGAGGAACGGATCGGGCAGCGGACGGCTCGTGCCGTCGACGCTCACCTGTCGCTCCTCCATCGCCTCGAGAAGCGCCGACTGCGTCTTGGGGGAGGAGCGGTTGATCTCGTCGGCGATGACGATGTGCGCGAAGATCGCGCCCGGCTTGAACTCGAACCGGCGATCCATCGGGTCGTAGACGCTGACACCGGTCACGTCGCTCGGCAGCAGGTCGGGGGTGAACTGGATGCGGCGGACGGTCGCATCGATCGTCGCGCCCAGCGCCCGGGCGAGCATGGTCTTGCCGACGCCCGGCACGTCCTCGATGAGCAGGTGGCCCTCGGCGAGCAGGCAGACGAGCGCGGCGCGCACGGCTGCCGGCTTCCCGTCGATGACCCTCGAGATGGATGCCGCGATCGCGTCGGTCGTCTGTGCGAAGCCCCCGCCGTCCACGGGCATCGCGATCGTCGGCTGATTGTCGTCGGTCATCCGTCTCCCCTTGCGGCCTGCGCATCCTCGCGTCAGGACCGATGCTAACCCGCCCGCCGAAGGCAGGGCCCGACGTCGGGTAGACTTGCAGCAGCTCTCCGCGAGACGGCATCCAGGCCAACTCCCCCAGGACGGAAACGTAGCAAGGGTAACCGGGCTCTGCCGGGTTCGCGGAGAGTCTTTCTTTTCCCCGGAGGAGCGGGCGCCGGAAGGCCGCCGCCCGGTTTTGCCCGGCTTTCCCCAGGCCGCTCGAGGCTGCCCCCGCCTAGGCTGGGGCCGTGGCGAAGAGCATCTACATCACGTCAGCCCAAGGTCATTCGGGAAAGTCGACGATCGCCCTCGGCGTGCTCGACACCCTGATCCGGAAGACGCCGCGGGTCGGGGTCTTCCGCGCCATCGCGCGCTCGACCGAGGAACGCGACTACGTCCTCGAGATGCTCCTCGACCACGACGGCGTGGACCTCGGGTACGACGAGTGCATCGGCGCCACCTACGACGAGGTGCGCGCCGATCCCGACGCCGCCCTCGGCCGCATCGTGGAGCGGTACAAGGCGGTCGAGGCTCAGTGCGACGCCGTCGTCATCGTCGGCAGCGACTACACCGAGGTGGGAAGTCCCGCCGAGCTCGGCTACAACGCCCGCATCGCCGCGAACCTCGGCGCGCCCGTGCTCGTGGTGCTCAGCGGTCAGCACTCCGATCCCGAGGCGCGCGCCGAGCGGGCCGGGCTCACGCCCGAGCAGATCGGCAACCTCGCGACCCTCGCGCTCGCCGAGGTCAAGCACGAGCGCGCCGGCATCTTCGCGGTCGTCGTGAACCGCGCCGATCCCGAGCGCCTCGCCGACATCGTCGCCGCGGTGCGGGCCACCCCGGCAGCACGCGGCGACATCGGTGTGTGGGCGGTGCCCGAGGACGCCTACCTCACCGCCCCGTCGGTGCGCGATGTGGCGCGCTCGCTCGGCGCGACCCTCGTCCAGGGGGAGGACGCGCTGCTGGACCGCGAGGTCCTGCACATCGTGGTGGCCGGCATGTCGCTCAACAACGTGCTGCCGCGGCTCGAGGAGGGCGCGATCCTCGCGGTCGCGGCCGATCGCACCGAGGTGCTCCTCGCCGCTCTCCTCGCGCACGCCTCCGGAACCTTCCCCGCACTGTCCGGGATCGTCCTGTACGGCCCGTTCGACCTGCCCGAGCCGGTCGACCGGCTCATTCAGGGACTCGAGTCGAACCTGCCCATCCTCACGACCGATCAGGGGACCTTCGAGACCGTCCGCGGCATCATGGGCGCCCGCGGCCGCCTCGCCGCGCAGTCTCAGCGGCGCTACGACACGGCCCTCGCGCTGTTCGAGGGGAACGTCGACACCGAGGACCTGACCCGGCGGATCGGCGTCGCCAGCTCGACCGTCGTGACGCCGCTGATGTTCCAGTACCGCCTCATCGAGCGGGCCCGCTCGGCGCGGCGGCGGATCGTGCTGCCCGAGGGCGAGGACGACCGCATCCTCCGCGCCGCCGCGACGGTGCTCGCACGCGGGATCGCCGACATCACGATCCTCGGCGAGCCCGTCGAGGTGCGCTCGCGCGCCCTGGAGCTCGGTCTCGACCTGCAGGATGCGGAGGTGCTCAGCCCGTTCGACGCCGTCCACGTCGACAAGTTCGCGTCGGAGTACGCCCGGCTGCGCGCGCACAAGGGCGTCACCTACCGGCAGGCGGCCGACACGGTGACCGACGTGTCGTACTTCGGGACCCTCATGGTCCACCTCGGCCTGGCCGACGGGATGGTGTCGGGGGCCGCGCACACCACCGCCCACACGATCCGGCCGGCCTTCGAGATCATCAAGACCAAGCCCGGCGTGAACGTCGTCTCGAGCGTCTTCCTGATGGCGCTCGCGGACCGTGTCCTCGTCTACGGCGACTGCGCGGTGATCCCCGATCCCACCGTCGAGCAGCTCGCCGACATCGCCGTCTCGTCGGCGGCGACGGCTGCGCAGTTCGGCATCGAGCCGCGCGTCGCGATGCTGTCGTATTCGACGGGCGAGTCCGGCTCGGGGGCCGAGGTCGAGAAGGTGCGTGACGCGACGGCCATCGTCCGGGAGCGGGCACCCGAGCTCCTGGTCGAGGGACCCATCCAGTACGACGCCGCCACCGACGCCGCCGTCGCGGCCACGAAGATGCCCGGATCGGACGTGGCCGGACGTGCCACGGTGTTCGTCTTCCCCGACCTCAACACCGGCAACAACACCTACAAGGCGGTGCAGCGCTCCGCGGGCGCCGTCGCGATGGGGCCCGTGCTGCAGGGACTCAACAAGCCGATCAACGACCTCTCCCGCGGCGCTCTCGTCGAGGACATCGTCAACACCATCGCCATCACGGCGATCCAGGCGCAGAACGCCGAAGGAGCGCCGGAATGACCCCCGTCCTCGTCATCAACAGCGGCTCGTCCTCCTTCAAGTACCAGCTCATCGACGTCGAGACCGAGCGCGCGCTCGCGTCCGGGCTCGTCGAGCGGATCGGCGAGCGGATCGGCGAGCCGGTCGGCGCCGCGACGCACACCGTCCTGTTCGCCGGCGACGGGCCGATCGTCGCGGCGACTCGCGCCACGTCGTCGCGGGAGCTGCCGATCCCGGACCACACCGCCGGATTCGCCGTCATGCTCGACGCGTTCGCCGCGCACGGTCCGTCGCTCGAGGAGGCGAGCCCCGTCGCGGTGGGCCACCGGGTCGTCCAGGGCGGCGCGCGGTTCTTCGAGCCGACCCTCGTCACGCCCCTCGTCGAGATCAACATCGACGAGCTCGGAACGCTCGCGCCGCTGCACAATCCCGGCGCTGTCCAGGGCATCCGAGCGGCCCGCGCCGCGTTCGCGGACATCCCGCACGTCGCCGTCTTCGACACGGCCTTCCACCAGACGATGCCGGCGGCGGCCGCCACGTACGCGATCGACGCGGCGCTCGCCGAGAAGCACCGCATCCGCAAGTACGGCTTCCACGGCACGAGCCACAAGTTCGTGAGCGAGACGGCTGCGGCGTTCCTGGATCGCCCTCTGGGGGAGCTCCGTCAGATCGTCCTGCATCTCGGCAACGGCGCCTCCGCCACCGCCGTCGACGGGGGCGTCTCGGTCGACACCTCGATGGGACTGACGCCGCTCGAGGGCCTCGTCATGGGAACGAGGTCGGGGGACCTCGACCCGTCGGTGCTCGGCGTGCTCGCCCGGCGCGAGGAGATGAGCTTCTCCGACCTCGACGCCCTGCTGAACAAGCGCAGCGGCCTGCTGGGGCTCGCGGGCGTCTCGGACATGCGCGACATCGAAGCCCGCCGGGCGGGCGGCGACCCGAGGGCCACCCTGGCATTCGACGTCTACATCCACCGCCTCCGCGCCTACATCGGCGCGTATCTCGCCCAGCTCGGCGGCGCGGACGTCATCTCGTTCACGGCGGGGGTGGGCGAGAACTCGTCCGAGGTCCGTGCCGCCGCGCTCGAGACCTTCGGATTCGTCGGCGTGCGCATCGATCGGAGCCGCAACGAGGCGCCGGGGCGCGGCATCCGTGTCATCTCGGCCGACGACTCCGCGATCACCGTTCTCGTCGTCCCGACGAACGAGGAGATGGAGATCGCCCGGCAGACCCACGCCGTCGCCGTCCGCTGACGGGAACGGGCTGACGGCCCGACGGTCTTCCCGTCGGAGGCGACCCCGATACGCTGGATCAGTGACGATGGACGAGCTTTCCGATCTCACCGCGTGCGACGGTGTGCTGTTCGACCTCGACGGTGTGCTGACCCCCACCGCCGAGGTGCACATGCACGCCTGGGAGGCGATGTTCACCGAGCTGTTCACGGCCTGGGGCATCGAACCGGCGTACAGCGAGCAGGACTACTTCCAGTACCTCGACGGCAAGAAGAGGTACGACGGCGTCGCGAGTCTGCTGCGCTCGCGCGACGTCGAGGTGCCCTGGGGGGACCCGGGCGATCCCGTGACCGCGGACACCGTGTGCGGCATCGGCAACCGCAAGAACGTGGTGTTCGAGAGGGTGCTCCGCGCCGAGGGCATCGCGCCGTACCCGGGCTCGCTCGCGCTCGTGCAGAAGCTGCAGGATGCCGGCATCCCGATCGCCGTCGTCTCCAGCTCGAAGAACGCCCGCGAGGTCCTGACGGCCGCGGGCATCATCGACCGCTTCCCGGTGATCATGGACGGCGTGGTCGCCGAGCAGGAGTCGCTCGCCTCCAAGCCCGCCCCCGACGTGTTCGCGCGCGCCGCCGAGATGCTGGGGGTCGACCCCGCCCGCAGCGCCGCCGTCGAGGACGCCCACTCCGGCGTGCAGTCGGCCGTGGCGGCGGGTTACGGCCTCGTCATCGGAGTCGACCGCGGCGCCGGCGCCGCGACGCTCCTCGAGATGGGCGCGCACGTGGTCGTCGACGACCTCGCGGCGCTCGTCTGACGACACTCCCTCGCCGTTACGCACCCGAACCCGAACCCGAGCCCGTTCTCCCGTCCCTGTAAAGGCCTTCCATGCTCGATCGTCTCCGCTTCCCCGTGGACCCGTGGCGTCTCGTCGAGACGTCCTTCTCGCTCGACGACGTCGGCGTCACCGAGACGCTGTTCGCGGAGGGCAACGGCTACCTGGGACTGCGCGGCAACCACCCGGAGGGGCGCCACGGCCACGAGCACGGCACCTTCATCAACGGGTTCCACGAGGTCTTCCCGATCCGGCACGCCGAGCAGGCGTTCGGCTTCGCCGAGGTCGGCCAGACCATCATCAACGCGCCCGACGCCAAGATCATGCGCGTGTACGTGGACGACGAGCCGCTCGCGCTGGACATCTCGGACCTGCGCGAGTACGAGCGGGCGCTCGACATGCGCCGCGGCGTCATGACCCGGCACGTGCGCTGGCTGACGCCGAGCGGCAAGGACGTCGTCATCGACTTCGAGCGCATGGTGTCGTTCGAAGAGCGGCACCTCGCGATCATGCGGCTGTCGGTCACCGTCCTCAACGCCGACGCCCCCGTCACGGTGAGCTGCCAGATCGTCAACCGCCAGGACGGCGAGGACGTGTACGGCGGCACGACCCGGCTGGGCAAGCAGGCGGCCGCGGGCTTCGACCCGCGCAAGGCGGAGCGGATCCCCGACCGCGTCCTGCAGCCCCAGGAGTACTGGCAGACCGGCATCCGGTCGGCGCTGTCGTACAAGGTC
Organism: Microbacterium pasadenense; assembly: GCF_047246565.1. Taxonomy (NCBI): domain Bacteria; kingdom Bacillati; phylum Actinomycetota; class Actinomycetes; order Micrococcales; family Microbacteriaceae; genus Microbacterium; species Microbacterium pasadenense. The sequence goes on from NZ_JBFOKN010000001.1 coordinate 1,066,091, forward strand.
ACCGCGTCGGGGATGACCCTCGGCGTGGTCGCCGACCACATCGTCGAGACCGAGAACGAGTACTCCGCGCGCTCGCTGATCGAGCCCGACATCGCCAAGAACGTCTTCCGCGTCCAGGCCCGTCGGGGCGTGCCGGTCACGATCACGAAGGTCGTGGCGTACCACACGTCCCGCGGCGTCCCCGCGCATGAGCTCGTGGACCGAGGTCGACGCACCCTCGACCGGGTCGAGAGCGAGGGGATCCAGACGCAGTTCGACCGCCAGGAGGCCTGGGTCCAGGCGTTCTGGGACCGGTCCGATGTCGTCATCGAGGGCCACGACGAGATCCAGCAGGCCACGCGGTGGTGCCTGTTCCAGCTCGCCCAGGCCGCCGCGCGCGCCGACTCGATGGGCGTCCCCGCGAAGGGCATGACCGGGTCGGGCTACAGCGGTCACTACTTCTGGGACACCGAGGTCTACGTCCTGCCGTTCCTGGCGTACACGACGCCGCTCTGGGCGCGGAACGCGCTGCGGATGCGGTACCTCATGCTGCCCGCGGCCCGCCGACGCGCCGGCCAGCTCAACGAGGCCGGCGCCCTCTTCCCCTGGCGCACCATCAACGGCGAGGAGGCCTCGGCCTACTACGCGGCGGGAACCGCGCAGTACCACATCAACGCCGACGTCGCGTTCGCGCTCGGCAAGTACGTCCGGGCGACCGGCGACACCGAGTTCCTGTACCGCGAGGGCGCCGACATCCTCGTCGAGACGGCACGACTGTGGGCGACGCTCGGGTTCTGGCGCTTCAACGAGTCCGGCGACCCCGAGAGCTTCCACATCCACGGCGTGACGGGGCCCGACGAGTACACCACCGTCGTCAACGACAACCTGTTCACGAACGTGATGGCCCGGCACAACCTGCGCTACGCCGCCCGTGTCGTCCGCGAGCTGGCGATCGACGACCCGCAGGCCTACCAGGCCCTCGTGCAGCGTCTCGACCTCGACGCGGCCGAGCCCGAGGCATGGCAGGCCGCGGGCGCGGCGATGCACATCCCGTACAGCGACGCCCTCGGCATCCACCCGCAGGATGCCGTCTTCCTCGAGAAGGAGGTGTGGGACCTCGAGAGCACCCCCGAGGATCAGCGTCCGCTGCTGCTGCACTTCCACCCGCTCGTGATCTACCGCTACCAGGTGCTCAAGCAGGCCGACGTGGTCCTCGCGCTCTTCCTGCAGGGCAACCAGTTCACGCCGGCCGAGAAGCTCGCGAACTTCGAGTACTACGACGCGCTGACGACGGGGGACTCGACGCTGTCGGCCGTCGTCCAGTCGATCCTCGCGGCCGAGGTCGGCTACCAGGACCTCGCCCTGGAGTACTTCCTGGAGTCGGCGTTCGTCGACCTGGGCGACCTGCACAACAACGCGGCGGACGGCGTGCACGTCGCGTCGGCGGGCGGCGTCTGGACGGCCCTGGTGTCGGGCTTCGGCGGCATGCGCGACCACCGCGGCACGCTCAGCTTCGACCCCCGCCTGCCGAAGGACTGGCCGTCGCTGTCGTACCGGCTACAGTGGCACGCCACCCGTCTGAGCATCACCGTCCGGCGCGACGAGATGATCGTCCGGGCGGACGACGGCGGGCCCGTGTCCTTCACGGTGCGGGGCGCCGGCTACACCGTCGCCGCCGGCGAGACCGTCACCGTGCCCCTCGACGGCCAGGGACCGGTCATCGCCGGCCGGCCGACGCTGCGCAAGATCGGCGAGCAGCTGCGCGAGGACGGCACCCTGCTGTCGGCGTCGATCCCGGATGCCACGGCCGCGACGTCCCTGCCCACGATGACCGGCACGATCCCGGTGATCAGCGCCGACATCGCTCCGGCGCCGGCGGCATGGCGCGATCCGGATGAACTGGACGGCCGGACGCGCGCGATCCCGACGATCGACGCCAGCGACATCGGCGGGGGCAGCTGAGCGCGACGGGCCGCGCGAGCGATCACCGGGTGCGGGCCGGGTCCCGGCGCTCGGCGACGATCGCGCGCGCGGCGTCGCGCCCGGCGCGGTTCGCACCCACGGTCGACTGCGACGGGCCGTAGCCGATCAGGAACAGCCGCGGCTCATCGAGCGAGCGCGTCCGGGCGACGCGGATCCCGCCGGCCGGGGTCCGGAGGCCGAGGGGCGCGAGGTGGGCGATGTCGGCGCGGAAGCCGGTGGCCCAGAGGATGACGTCCGCCGGGTGGAACGACCCGTCGGGCATCCGGACGCCGTCCGGTTCGATCGCGGTGAACATCGGATGCCACACCAGGACGCCCCGGTCCTTCGCCGCCTGCGCCCACGGCGTCCAGCGCTGGCCGGTGACCGAGATGACACTGCCCGGCGGGAGGCCCTGCCGCACCCGCGCCTCGACGCCCGCGATCGCCTCGATGCGCGCGGCGGTGTCGAACTCGCCGGCATCCCAGCTCGGCTCGGTGCGCGACACCCAGAAGGTGTCGGCGACGCGGGAGATCTCGTCCAGCAGCTGAACGGCCGAGATCCCGGCGCCCACGATCACGACCCGCCGACCGGCGAACCGGGCGGCGTCGACGTAGTCGTGGACGTGCAGCTGCGTTCCGGCGAACGTGTCCTGACCCGGGTAGTGCGGCCAGAACGGCCGTCGCCAGGTGCCGGTGGCGTTGATGACGTGGCGGGCGGCCCACGTGTGCGGGCCTGCCGGCGTCTCGGCCTCGACGAGCAGGCGGCCGCGGGGGTCGTCGTCCGCGCGCCGGACGGCGCGCACCCGGACCGGGCGCCGGACGGCGAGCCCGAAGCGCTCCTCGTAGTCGGCGAAGTACGCCGGCAGGACGTCCCGGCTGGGAGCATCCGGATCGGCCGGCGGGACGGGATGGCCCGGCAGCTCGTGGATGCCGTTCACCGACCCCATCCGGAGCGACTCCCACCGGTGCTGCCACGCTCCGCCGGGACCGTCCTCGGCGTCGAGGACGACGACGCCCGGCTCGTCCGCCGGGGCCGGCACGAAGCCGCGGCGCTGCAGGTGGTAGGCGGCGGACAGGCCCGCCTGACCCGCGCCGATCACGGCGACGTCGACGGGGGAGGTGGTCACGGCGGGAGACAACGCCCGGTGGGGGCGAACCTGTTCCCGGGGTGCCGCGGAGGCAGCGACGCGTGTCGGTCCCACGCCGTAGTCTGGAAGCGTGACCACCGCCCTGTACCGCCGCTATCGTCCGGAGACCTTCGGCGAGATGATCGGACAGTCGCAGGTCACCGATCCGCTCATGACCGCCCTCCGCAGCGACCGGGTGGGCCACGCCTACCTGTTCTCCGGTCCGCGCGGCTGCGGCAAGACGACGTCGGCGCGCATCCTGGCGCGGTGCCTCAACTGCGCGCAGGGCCCGACCGACACCCCGTGCGGCACGTGCGACAGCTGCGTCGAGCTGAGCCGCGACGGCGGCGGATCGCTCGATGTCGTCGAGATCGACGCGGCATCGCACAACGGTGTCGACGACGCCCGCGACCTCCGCGAGCGGGCCGTGTTCGCGCCCGCCCGCGACCGGTTCAAGATCTTCATCCTCGACGAGGCGCACATGGTGACGGCGCAGGGCTTCAACGCCCTGCTGAAGCTCGTCGAGGAGCCGCCCGCGCACGTCAAGTTCATCTTCGCGACGACCGAGCCCGAGAAGGTCATCGGGACGATCCGCTCCCGGACCCACCACTACCCGTTCCGTCTGGTGGCGCCCGCGGCGATGCTCGAGTACATCGAGCAGCTGTGCGCCGCCGAGCGGGTGCAGGTCGAGCCGGGCGTGCTGCCGCTCGTCGTCCGTGCCGGCGGCGGGTCGCCGCGCGACACGCTGTCGCTCCTCGATCAGCTCATCGCCGGTTCCGACGACGGCGTCGTGGGCTACGAGCGCGCCGTCTCGCTCCTCGGCTACACGCACGCCGAGCTCCTCGACGAGGTCGTCGATGCGTTCGCCGCACGCGACGCGGCGGCCGCCTTCGGCGCGGTCGACCGCGTGGTGCAGACGGGCCAGGACCCGCGTCGCTTCGTCGACGACCTGCTCGAGCGGCTCCGCGACCTGATCATCGTCGCCGCGACCGGCGCGGGCGCGAGCGCCGTGCTGCGCGGGGTGCCGGCGGACGAGCTCGAACGCATGGGACGCCAGGCCGCCGCGTTCGGGACCGACCGCCTCTCGCGGATCGCCGACCTCGTGGTGACCGCCCTCGACGACATGACCGGCACGACCGCGCCGCGTCTGCAGCTCGAGCTGCTGGTCGCGCGCGTGCTCGCCAGTGCCGACGGCGGGGCGGCGCTCGGCGCCGTCGCCGCGCCGGCCCCGGTGGCGTCCGCACCGGTGCCCACCCCCGCGGCGGCGCCGGCGCCCGCCGCCGAGCCCGCGCCGGTCGCGGCGGCACCGGCCGCGGACGTGCCCGCTGCTCCCGTCGTGCCGGCAGCGGCGCCGGCATCCGTTGCCGCTCCGTCACCGGCCGAGACGGCGCTCCCGGATCCGCCGGTGCCGACCGGCCCGGTGACCTTCGCGCAGGTCCGGGACGCCTGGCCCGAGGTGCTGCGCCGCCTCGAGGACATCAGCCGCACGTCGTGGATGATCGCGAGCGCCTCGCGTCCGGTCGCCTACACCGACGACGACGTGCTGACGCTGTCGTTCCAGAACCACTCCGACATCCCGTCGTTCAAGAAGCTCAGCGCCGGCAAGGGGCCGAGCGAGGACCTGCGCGTCGCCATCCGGTCGGTGCTCGGCGTCCGCGTGAAGTACCTGACCCGGCACGACGCGGACCCCACGCCGCCGCCCCCGGGGAGCGTGGGTCCGGACGGTCCCGACGACCCCGGTCCGAGCGGGGCGCCGCCCGCGGGTCCGACCGGTGGTGCCTCGCGGGCGAGCTCCGGCACGGCCGAGCCTGCGCCCGGACGGGGCACGGCGCCGTCGGCCGGCGCACCCGCGCCCCGGTCCGCGCCGGTGACCGAGTGGGCCGTCGCGCCGATCCCCTCCGACGAGCCGCCGGCTGCGCAGTTCGCCGTCGATGACGAGCCCGAGGACGTCGCCTCGTCGCCGGTGCGCACCCTGACGGTGCAGCGCGAGGGCGACGTGATGACGGCCGGAGCGTCCGAGCCGATCGTCGACGACGATGACGACGACGACGTCCCGCCGCCGCCCGACGACGACGCGCCGCTTCCGCCGAGCGTCGCGCCCGCGCGCCTGATGCCCGAGCCGCGCGCCGCACGGGCGCCGGGAGGCATCGAACGGGTCGGCGAGGCAGCCGTCCGTCAGCTCCTCGGCGCGAAGTTCGTGAGAGAAGAGCCGTACACCCCGCCGACGAGGTTCAACTGATCCATGTATGACGGCATCGTCCAAGACCTGATCGACGAGTTCGGCCGCCTGCCCGGCATCGGCCCGAAATCGGCGCAGCGCATCGCGTTCCACATCCTGCAGACGCCGACGTTCGACGTGTCGCGCCTCTCCGTGCTGCTCTCGCAGCTCCGCGAGCGGGTGCGGTTCTGCGAGATCTGCGGCAACGTCTCGGAGCAGGACCGGTGCAGCATCTGCCGCGACCCGCGTCGCGACCGGACGCTCATCTGCGTCGTGGAGGACGCGAAGGACGTGTCCGCGATCGAGCGCACCCGGGAGTTCCACGGGCTCTACCACGTCCTGGGCGGGTCGATCAGTCCCATCGCGGGCATCGGTCCCGACGACCTCCGGATCGCCCAGCTCATGCAGCGGCTCGCCGACGGCACCGTGACCGAGGTGATCCTCGCGACGAACCCCAACCTGGAGGGCGAAGCGACGGCGACCTACCTGAGCCGCCTGCTGCACGCGCTCGAGATCCGCGTCACGCGTCTCGCCTCCGGGCTCCCGGTCGGCGGCGACCTCGAGTACGCCGACGAAGTGACCCTCGGACGCGCCTTCGAAGGGCGCCGCACGGTCTGACCGGCACCGTCAGCCGAGGGGCGCGAACGCCTCGGGCTCCTGCGCATACGTGCGCTCGAGGGCGGCGGTGAGGTGGTCCTCGTCCAGGGTGTACTCCTCGTTGATGCGGTCCTCCGCGTCGGCCCAGGCATCCTCGTCGCCGATCGCGGAGGTCTGCTCGTACTCCTCGTATGCGCGCTCGACGGCGGATGCCACGGCTTCCAGTCCCAGCGTGCGGTAGCCGTCCGCGACGGCGTCGATGGGGAAGTCCTCGTCGACGGCGTGCACCTCGACCGCGTACCAGAAGCCGCCGCTCCGGACCAGGCCGTCGAAGGTCAGCACGGTCCGGAGTGCGAGGTCGCCGGGACGGGTCGCCGGCCAGTCGTCGTCGAGTGCGCGATTCCAGAGGTCGTCGGTCGCAGATGCCATGCGTCGAGCCTAGATCGGCGGTCAGGCCCGCACGCGCGCCCGCGACCGGGTCACGGAGGAGAGCGACGCCCGCACCGGCTGGCCGAGGTAGATGCCGAGCGACGCGCCCACCGCCAGCGCGATCCCGACCGTGCCGGCGCCCGCGAGCGTGCTGAACCCGGTGAGCAGGGTGGCGGGGCTGTCGCCCGATTCGACGATGCCCAGAAGGCCGCGGAACACGGCGGCTCCGGGCACGAGCGGCAGGATCGCGGCGGTCGTGATCGCCACAGAGGGGACGTGCAGCCGGTAGGCCGCGACGATCCCGACGAAGCTGCCGGCGAACGCGCCAGCCCCGCTGGCCGCCGCGGCGTCGAACCCGACCGCCGTCGTCGCGGTGTAGCCGAGCCACGCGACGACGCTGAGGAGCACGCTGACGACGATGATGCGCATCCCGGCGCCGTTGAACACGGTCACCGCCACGGCGATGAGGGCGGCGCCGAGGAACTGCGCGGGGAGGGGGCCGAGGGGCAGCGACTCGTCCGGGGGAGCCATCCCGACGCCGATGACGCGCGCCGTCTCGAGTCCGGCGAGGATGCCGAGGACGACGCCGACGGTGTGGGTCGTGAGCTCCAGCAGACGGCCCATCGCGGTCAGCGCGAACCCGTCGATCGCGTCCTGCGCCGCGCCGACGACCGTGAGACCCGCCAGCATCAGGACGATCCCGGAGGCCACGACGACCGACGGCCGGACCGCCGCCGCGGCCTCCCATCCCGTCAGGGCCAGCAGGGGCGACGCCGCCGCGACGACGGTCAGCACGAACGCCCCGGCGATCTGGCTGAAGAAGAACGGCACCCGGGCCCTGCCGAGGCCGAACTGGGTCACGGCGGCGGCCGTCGCGGCGAAGAAGGACAGCGAGATGACCAGCCAGTTGCCGCCGAACATGACGGCGACGCCGACGGCGAGGAGCGCCTGGGCGATGACGACGACCGGGGCGGAGAAGCGGAACGGCGTCCGACGTATGCCGCGGAGACGGGTCGTCGCGGCCTCCAGCCCGAGGCCCTCGCGGATGTCGGCGAGAAGGGCCTGCAGCCGCTGCAGCCGGGCGTGATCGGGCGCAGACCCCCGCACGACGCGCATGAGGGTGACGGGACGCTCGGCCCCGCTGCGGTGGTGCGCGACGGTGATCGAGTTGTAGGTGACGTCGACGTGGACGGGGTCGAGTCCGTACATGCCGGCGACCCGGACGATGCTCGAGGTGACGTCGCTCGCGGGCGCCCCCGCCACCAGCATCGTCTCGCCCATGCGGATGGCGAGGTCCAGGACGCGCACGGCGAACGCGTCGTCCAGGACGGGCAGCATCTCCGTCACCGGGGCGTTCGGATCCGTCGTGCGCACGAGCGCCTGCAGCGCCGGGAGGAGTCGTCGACGGAGCATCCGACAAGCCTAACGAGGGCTGCCCGTCACATGGCTGAGGGCGCCGGTGCGGATCCCTAAGATGGGGGCCAGGGTGTGAGTTCCCGCCTCCCGGCCTCGCAGCCGGCACCTTCCCCGGAGTTCCGACACATGGCGCTGATCGTCCAGAAGTACGGCGGGTCGTCCGTCGCCGACGCCGAGAGCATCAAGCGCGTCGCGAAGCGCATCGTCGACGCCCGCCGCGGCGGCAACGAAGTGGTCGTCGCGGTCAGTGCGATGGGCGACACGACCGACAACCTGCTGGACCTCGCCGCGCAGGTCGCGCCGATCGCGTCCCCCCGCGAACTGGACATGCTGCTCTCGAGCGGCGAGCGCATCTCGATGGCGCTGCTGGCGATGGCCATCCAGTCGATGGGCTTCGAGGCCCGCTCCTACACGGGGCTCCAGGCGGGGATGGAGACGGATGCCACGCACGGCGCCGCCCGGATCGTCGGCGTCACGCCGACGCGGGTGCGCTCCGCGCTCGACGAGGGCGCCATCGTCATCGTCGCGGGCTTCCAGGGCTTCAACCGCGACACGCAGGACATCACGACGCTCGGCCGGGGCGGGTCCGACACGACCGCCGTCGCGCTCGCCGCGGGATTGGGCGCGGACGTCTGCGAGATCTACAGCGACGTCGACGGCGTGTTCACGGCCGACCCCCGCGTCGTTCCCAACGCGCGCAAGCTCGCCACCGTGACGAGCGAGGAGATGCTCGAGCTCGCCGCCAACGGCGCGAAGGTGCTGTACATCCGCGCGGTCGAGTTCGCCCGCCGTCACGGTGTCATGATTCACGCACGGTCCTCGTTCAGCTCGGGTGTCGGCACGTACGTGCTCGGACCCGGGATGAGCGCACCGGCGCAAGAAGAGGGAGAAAAGATGGAAGAGCCCATCGTCACCGGCGTCGCCACCGACCTCAGCCAGGCCAAGATCACCGTCGTCGGTGTGCCGGACGTCCCCGGCAAGGCCGCCGACATCTTCAAGATCGTGGCGAAGTCCGGCGCGAACGTGGACATGATCGTGCAGAACGTGTCGGCCGCCGGCACCGGGCGCACGGACATCTCCTTCACGCTCCCGAAGACCGACGCCGCGGCCGCGCTCCGCGCCCTCGCGGCGGAGCAGGGCGACGTGGGCTTCGAGAGCATCGTGCACGACGACCAGATCGGCAAGCTGTCGGTCGTGGGCGCGGGGATGCGCGCCCACTCGGGCGTCTCGGCGACGCTCTTCGAGGCGCTGTCGACGGCCAACGTCAACATCGAGATGATCTCGACGTCGGAGATCCGCATCTCCGTCGTCGTGCGCGGCGACGAGCTGGCGGATGCCGCGCGCATCGTGCACAGCGCGTACGGCCTCGACGGCGACACCGAGGCCGTCGTCTACGCCGGCACGGGGCGCTGACCCCGACCGCAGCAGGCGTCAGCCTCGCGGCACGGCCCCCAGCCACTCGTCGAACGTCGGGCCGAGCCGGATGGCGCCCGGCCCGGGAAGGGCGAGGCCCGCGCGCATCCCGCGCATCTGCGCGCCCGGGAGGCTGACGGGGACGACGGGACCGCGGCGACCGCTGCGGCGCACCCAGGCTTCGATCATCCGCTCCAGCCGCTCCTCGCGAGGACCGGCGATGTCACGCGTCCGCCCTGCCGGCGGGCCCTCGATGATGCCGACGAGGTGGTCGGCGACCGCCGCTGCCGCGATCGGCTGCGTGCGCGCTCTCGGCGCGAGCTGGACCGGCCCGAGTCGCGCCCGCCCGGCGATCTGACCGGCGAACTCGTGGAACTGCGTGGCGCGCACCAGCGACCAGGGCGCCGCGCTCGCCGCGTAGACCGCTTCCTGAGCCACCTTCCCGGCGTTGTACCCGTGCGGGTTCTCGTCGATGCCGACGATCGAGAGGAGCAGGGTGTGCCGGACGCCCGCCCGGTCCGCGGCGGCGAGGAGGTGCGACGATGCGGTGCGGAAGAACTCCGCGGACTCGTCCGCCCGGAGCGTCGCTACGTTGGTCGCGTCGACGACCGCCTCGACCCCGTCCAGCGCGGCGTCCAGTCCCGCCCCGGTGCGGAGGTCCACTCCCGCTGACCGCGCGATCACCGACACGTCGTGTCCGCGGGCGCGAGCCCGCTGCACGATCTCCCGCCCCACTGCTCCGGTTCCGCCTGCGACTGCGATCCTCATCCCGATCCTCTCCTCGACACCGTCACTGTTCCGACGACGCAGCACCCCAGAATGTGAGGTGGATGCCGCGCGCAGTCGCCGGCGCGGGAAGGGGAGCCGTGGTCGATCGCTCGGACGGAGCAGGGACGGTCGCGGCGGACCTGGACGCGCACCGCGGCGCGCTGCGCGGAGCGGCCTTCCGCATGCTCGGGACGCTGGCCGACGCGGACGATGCCGTGCAGGAGGCCTACCTGCGCTGGGTCCGGCTCGACCCGGACCAGCGTGCCGGGATCGCCGCACCGGGGGCCTGGCTGATGCGGGCGACCGGCCGGATCTGCCTCGACATGCTCGGCTCCGCCCGGGCACGACGCGAGCAGTACGTGGGGGAGTGGCTGCCCGAGCCGACCCCGCTGTCCGGTCTGCCGGCATCCGTCCCCGACGATCCGCTCGAGCGCGCGATCGTCGCCGACACCGTCTCGACGGCGCTCCTGCTCGTGCTCGAGACGCTGACGCCCGCCGAGCGGGTCGTCTTCGTGCTCCACGACGTGTTCGCCGTGCCGTTCGCGGAGATCGCCGAGATCACGGGCAGGTCGCCGGCCGCCTGCCGGCAGCTCGCGAGCTCCGCTCGCCGTCACGTGGGACGGCGCCCCGGCGCCGAGGTCACCCGGCGACGTCACGATGAGCTGGTGGCGGCGTTCGCCGCGGCGACGGCGACGGGCGAGATCGCCGCCCTCGTGCAGGTGCTCGCGCCCGACGTCACGCTCCGCTCCGACGGCGGCGGCCGGGTCTCGGCGGCCCGCCGGCCCGTCGCGGGCGCGGACGCCGTCGCGCGGTTCCTCCTCGGACTCGCCCGGAAGGCGCCGGACGCGGCCTACGGGCAGGTCGAGACCGGTGACGGGCTCAGCATCGTCATCCGGCAGGGTGGTGCCGTCTCCGCGGTCGTCACCCTCGGCACCGACGGCGACCGCGTGACGGATGTCTGGATCATGCGGAACCCCGAGAAGCTCGGAGCGTGGCGCTGACCGTCGCAGGGTGGCAGGATGCCGACGCGGATCGTCGGTCATGCGCCGTCTCACGAGGGTTCCGGCGCACGGCGGGCCGGTAGAATCGCGGCAATCCCGCTCCCCGGTGCCGGATCGGCGCCGCCCGGTGCCGCCGCACCACCTCGCCGCAAGGAAACGCCATGACCGTCATCTCCGCTTCCGGACCCTCCGTCGCCATCGTGGGCGCCACCGGCCAGGTCGGCACCGTGATGCGCCAGATCCTCGCCGAGCGGGCGTTCCCGATCGGCGCGCTGCGCCTGCTCGCCACGTCGCGGTCCGCGGGCACGACCGTCGACTTCGACGGTCACGAGATCGTCGTGGAGGACGTGGCGACAGCCGACCCGGCCGGCATCGACATCGCGCTCTTCTCCGCCGGCGCGACGGGCTCCCGCGCACACGCCCCGCGCTTCGCCGAGGCCGGCGCGGTCGTCATCGACAACTCGAGCGCGTGGCGGATGGACCCCGAGGTCCCGCTCGTCGTGAGCGAGGTCAACCCGCACGCGATCGAGAACCTGCCCAAGGGCATCATCGCGAACCCCAACTGCACGACGATGGCGGCGATGCCCGTCCTGAAGCCGCTGGACGCGGAGGCCGGCCTCGTCCGCCTCACCGTCAGCACCTACCAGGCCGTCTCCGGGTCGGGTCTCGCCGGGGCGCAGGAGCTGCTCGATCAGGTAGAGGCCGTCGTCGCCCAGGGGAACACCCTCGACCTCGTCCACGACGGCAGCGCCGTCGACTTCCCGGCGCCCCAGAAGTACGTCGCGCCCATCGCCTTCGACGTCATCCCGTTCGCCGGAAACCTCGTCGACGACGGCGACAACGAGACCGATGAGGAGAAGAAGCTCCGCAACGAGAGCCGGAAGATCCTCGAGCTCCCGGACCTCCGCGTCGCCGGCACGTGCGTCCGCGTCCCTGTCTTCACCGGTCACTCGCTGTCGATCCACGCGGAGTTCGCGCGCGATCTCACCCCCGCCCTTGCGCGGGAGATCCTCGCGGCCGCGCCCGGCGTCGAGCTCTCCGACGTGCCCACGCCGCTGGCGGCCGCCGGCGCCGACCCGAGCTTCGTCGGGCGGATCCGGGCGGACCAGTCCGCCCCCGAGGGCAAGGGCCTGGTCCTCTTCGTCAGCAACGACAACCTGCGCAAGGGCGCAGCGCTGAACGCCGTGCAGATCGCGGAGCTCGTCGCACAGCGTCTCGGCGCACGCGTCTGAGCGGATGCCGCGGCTCCGCGGCGACGTAGACTGGTTGATCGTGACTGAGACGTACGATGCCGTGCTCATCGGCGGCGGAATCATGAGCGCCACCCTGGGCACCCTCCTGAAGCAGCTCGAGCCGGACTGGAAGATCGCCGTGTTCGAGCGGCTGTCCGATGTCGCGCAGGAGTCCTCGAACGCGTGGAACAACGCCGGCACCGGTCACGCGGCGCTCTGCGAGCTGAACTACACGCCCGAGGACGGCGACGGCCGGATCGACCCGATCAAGGCCATCGGCATCAACGAGCAGTTCCAGCAGTCCCGCCAGCTGTGGACCTCGCTCGTGGAGCGGGGCGTGCTGGACGAGCCGTCGACCTTCGTCAACCCGACGCCGCACATGACGTTCGTGCGCGGCGAGAAGGATGTCGCCTTCCTGAAGAAGCGCTACGAGACGCTCCGGGACCAGCCGCTCTTCGCGGGCATCGAGTACTCCGAGGACTCGCGCGTCATCAACCAGTGGGCGCCGCTGCTCATGCACAAGCGGCTGAAGGGCGAGCCGTTCGCGGCCACCCGCGTCCCCGCCGGCACCGACGTCGACTTCGGCGCGCTCACGCGCCAGATGTTCGCGCATCTCTCCGAACAGGGCGCGGAGGTCGTCGTCAACCGCGAGGTGCGCAAGCTCCGGAAGCAGAAGGACGGCACGTGGAAGGTGTCGTACCGCAACTCGCTGGGGCACACGCCCGGTTCGGTGAACGCCAGGTTCGTGTTCGTCGGCGCCGGCGGGTGGGCGATCAAGCTGCTGCAGCGCTCCCGCATCCCCGAGATCAAGGGCTACGGCGTCTTCCCGATCGGCGGACAGTGGCTGAAGACGACGAAGGCAGAACTCGTCGCGCAGCACAAGGCGAAGGTGTACTCGCAGGCATCCGTCGGCGCTCCGCCCATGTCGGTGCCCCACCTCGACACGCGCGTCGTCGACGGCGAGGCCTCGCTGATGTTCGGCCCGTTCGCGACGTTCAGCCCGAAGTTCCTCAAGCAGGGACGGGTGACCGACATCATCGCGCAGGTGCGCCCGAGCAACCTCTGGCCCATGCTCAAGGTCGCGATCGACAACCCCGGCCTCATCAAGTACCTCGTCAGCGAGCTGCTGAAGGACCACGGCAAGAAGGTCGACGCGCTGCGCGACTTCATGCCCAGTGCGCGGGACGAGGACTGGGAGCTGCTCCAGGCCGGCCAGCGGGCGCAGGTCATGAAGAAGGACCCCAAGAAGGGCGGCGTGCTGCAGTTCGGCACCGAGGTCGTCAGCTCCGCCGACGGCAGCATCGCCGGGCTCCTCGGAGCGTCCCCGGGTGCGTCGACGGGTGCGTCGATCATGCTCGGACTGCTGAGGACCTGCTTCCCCGATCGCATCGCGACGTGGGAGCCGACGCTCAAGGAGCTGATCCCGACGTACGGCGAGACGCTGAACACCGACCCGGCCAAGGCCGAGCAGGTCGTGCAGCGGACGGCATCCGTCCTGCAGATCAACGCCTGATCCGCGGAGCGCAGCGCGTGGCCAAACTGTACTTCCGCTATGGCGCGATGAACTCCGGGAAGTCGACCGCCCTGCTGCAGGCCGCCTACAACTACGAGGAGCGCGGCCAGCACGTCCTGCTGGCCAAGCCCGAGATCGACACGAAGGGCGCCGACCAGGTCTCGAGCCGGCTCGGCGTCGCGCGGCCGGTCGACTTCCTCATCGGCCCGGGCGACGACGCGCGCGAGCTCTTCGCGGCCGAGCGGCGTCGCGCGCAGCAGAGCGCGGCGGCGGCGCTCATCCCGGAGGGGCGCACGGACGTGGCCTGCCTGCTGGTGGACGAGGCGCAGTTCCTCACGCCGGCACAGGTCGACGACCTGCTGCGGATCGCGGTCGTCGACGGCATCCCGGTGCTCGCCTACGGCATCCGCACCGATTTCCAGACGCGCGCGTTCCCGGGGTCGGCACGGCTCATGGAGCTCGCGCACAGCCTCGAGGAGCTCAAGACCATCTGCCGCTGCGGCAGCAAGGCGCTCTTCAACGCGCGGCTCGTCGGCGGGCGCTTCGTGTTCGACGGCGACCAGGTGGCCATCGACGAGCTGTCGGCCGACCGGGTCACCTACGAGTCCATGTGCGCGCGGTGCTACCTGCGGGAGTCCGAGGGCCGCCTGCGCTGAGGCGCGACGGGACCGGTCAGGCGGCGGGCAGCGTCGGGATGAGCTGCTCGAGGAACGCCGCGGTGTCCTCCCAGCCCTCGACGGCCTGGCATTCCACGCCCAGTGCGAGCACGGGGTAGTCGTTGCCGTGTTCGTCGAGGCGGTCGCCCACGAAGAGCATGTCGTCCAGGGGGATGCCGGTCTGCTCGGCCAGCCGGCGCATGCCGTACGCCTTGTCGATACCGCGGTGGGTGATGTCGACCGACGTGGAGCCGCCGGAGCGGACCTCCAGGTCGGGGATGCGCGCGGCGACGGCGTCACGGAGGGCGTTCTTCTTCTCGCCGGTCGGATCCCATGCGGTCTTCGCGTCGAGGGGGGCCGACTGGCCGAGGGCGGAGAACGTGATCTGCGAGCCACGGTCCTCGAGGATGTCGCCCCAGGTCTCGCTCTCCCACAGGCCGAGGCGCTTCGCCTCCTCTTCGACGGCGGCGAGAGCGCGCGACTTCTCGTCGTCGGTCAGCGCGTGCGCGTAGATCGTCTCGACGCCCTCCGCCGACAGGCGGTAGTACTGCGTGCCGCACGTGGGCATGAGGTGGAAGCTCGCGAGGATGCCGGGGGTCGTCTCGGGCAGCCGGTCGACGACCTGGCTGCGGAACTGCTGCAGCTGGCCCCCGGAGATGATCGCGACCTGGACGCGGCCCGCGAGGGTGAGGAGCAGTTCGCCGATCCGCGGGTCGATCGCGCTCTTCGAGGGCGCGAGCGTGTCGTCGAGATCGAAGGCGACGAGGCGGGGAGGGGTCATGTGCGGCTCCATTCCGGGGCGTCGGGAGGTAGACGAAAGGCCCCGCCGATTCCTCGGCGGAGCCTCCGTGCTGTCGGGGTGACAGGATTTGAACCTGCGGCCTCGTCGTCCCGAACGACGCGCGCTACCAAGCTGCGCCACACCCCGTGGCAACCCTCCGAGTCTACCCCGTCGGCAGCCCTCCCGACGAATCGAGCGCCGATTTCGCTCGAAGGGTGAGGACGGACACCTCGGGCAGGCAGGCGAACCGCACCGGCGCGTAGATCGAGTGGCCGAGTCCCGCGCTGACGTTGAGGGGGATCGCGCGACCGCCGGATCGCCAGGTGCTGCAGCCGCGGGCCTGGTCGAGCGGGATGTCGCAGTTCGCGACGAGCGCCTTCCGGGAGAACGGGATGCGGACCTGGCCGCCGTGGGTGTGACCGGCCAGCAGCGCATCGACGCCGGCGTCCGTGAAGCGGTCCAGGACGCGGCGGTAGGGGGCGTGGGTGACGCCCAGACGGAGGCGGGGCTCGTCGGAGTCGCCCAGGGCCGCATAGGCCGTCGTGGCGGCGTCGATGTCGTCCCAGTCGCGGTGAGCGTCGTCGACGCCGAGGGCGTCGATGCGGATGCCGGCGGCCCGGATGGTCGCCGCGGTGTTGTGGAGGGGGGTCCAGCCGAGCTCGTCCGCCAGGAAAGCGTCGAGCGCGCCGGTGTCGAGCCGGCCGGAGCGTGAACTGTACGAGGACGGCCCCTGGAAGTAGAGCAGCGGGTTCCTGCGGCTGGGCGCCACGACGTCGTTCGAGCCGTGGACGAACAGCCCCGGGACGCCGCGTAGCGGCGAGAAGGCGGGACGCAGGCCGTCGAGGCCGTCCTCGTGGCCGAGGTTGTCGCCGGTGTTGACCACCAGGTCGGGCTGCACCTCGTCGGCGAGATCGGCGATCCACCGCTGCTTGCGGCGCTGCCACGGCGCCATGTGCGGGTCGGACAGATGGAGCACCGTCAGGGACGGAGAGCCGGCGGGGAGGACCGCGGCCTCATGCGCTCGGATCGTGAAGAGGTGCCGCTCGATGCCGACACCCCACGCCGTCGCCGCGGCGCCGACCGCCCCCACCGCGCCGAGCGCGGTGAGGGCGGTGCGGCCGGGCGATGACCGCCGGCTCACGGGCCGTTGCCGTTGCCGTCGTCGTCCTCGTCGTCATCGCCGCCACCGTTGCCGTCGCAGTCGGAGGACTGCACCTGGATGGTGATGGTGTCGTCGCGCGAGACGGTCGAGCCCGCAGCCGGGTCCGTGCCCGTCACGACCCCCTGCGGCGGGGCGTCTGAGCTGTCCGTGCATTCCAGCTGGAGCTCCGAGAACCCCGCCGCCCGGAGCGCCGCCGCGGCGTCCTGCGGCGTCCCGCCGACGCCGGGCACGGTGGCGCCCTCGCCGTTGCTGGGTCGGATGGTGACGGTCGTTCCGGAGACCACGCGACCGGCTCCAGGGCTCTGCTCCACGATGGTGCCCTCGGATTCCGACGCGTCGACGGCGTCGCCGACGCTCACGCTGAAGCCGGCGCCGCGGAGGCGGCTCGTGGCGTCGTCGACCGACAGGCCGATGACGCTCGGCAGGGTCGCGTAGGTGCGCTTGGTGAGCTCCTTGTCGGGCTCAGGGAAGGCCTCGCCGCCGTACTTGGCGTTCGCGGCTCGCTGCATCACCGGCCAGATCGCGTTTCGGATGCGGGAGAGGCGCCACCCCGACTCGTAACGCTGATCCAGCTTCTTGTAGACCCACTCGCCGCTCTCCTTGATGGGAGCAGCGTTCCCCACCCAGACGACGGTGGCGACCTCGGTGCTCGAGCCGTCCATCCAGGTCTGCTCGAACTGGTGGATGCCGGTCTTTCCGAGGATCGGCACCCCGTCGAAGGTCCGTGCGCCGGACCCGGTGCCGTTGCCCTGCATCACCGCCTGGAGGGCGTACGCGGCGGTCGCCGCGACGCCTTCGCTCATCGCCCGCTCGCACTTCGTCTCGGGGATCGGGTGCTCGCTGCCGTCGGCGTTCAGCACCTTGTCGATGACCTTCGACTCGCACAGGATGCCCTTGCCGGCGATCGCGGCGTACACCTGCGCCATGTCCAGCGGCGCGACGTTGCCGGAGCCGAGCACGTCGTACGGGTAGTTGAGGTCGTCGAGCGGCTTGCCGTCGCCCCGCATGACCCCGAGATCCATGGCGACGCGGTTCGTGCTGCAGACGGAGATCTTCTCCGCCATCGCCAGGAATCCGGAGTTGAGCGAGTCCTTCGTGAAGTTGTAGGGGGTGCCGTTGTACCCGGAGTTGCCCTCGAAGTTGCCGATGTGGCCGGACTGGCCGCTGTTGTCCGCCGGCTGCTTGACGACCGCGCCGTCGCACGTCTCGACGTTCTTCACACCGACGCGACCGTTGACGACCTCGTTGACCGAGTGGCCCTGCTGCAGCCAGTTGATGAGGCTGAACACCTTGTAGGTGGACCCTGCGGAGAAGCCGATGCTGCCCCCGCCCCGAGCGTTGTAGTTGACCTGCGTCGTCTTCTTGCCGTCCGAGTCCGCGCTGTAAGGGCGGTTCTGGACCATCGACAGGACGCGGCCGGTGCCGACCTCGACCTGGGTGCCGCTCGACCCGAGGTCCATGTCGTCACGCGAAGCGGGCACGACCGAGATCGCCTCGCGCGCCTTCGCCTGCAGGTCGGGGTCGAGGGTCGTGTAGATCTTCAGCCCGCCGCGTCGGAGTGCCGCAAGGCGCTCGTTCTCCTCACCGAACGCGGGACTCTTCTTGATCGTCGACACCACGGTCTCGCAGAAGAACTCGGCGCCCTTCGCTTCGGCGCAGCCCTGTGAGCGGGGGGTGATGTCGGGCTTGATCTCGCCGTCCCTGGCCTTCTCGTACTCGTCCCGCGTGATCTTGCCGTCGGCGAACATGCGCCCGAGGACGTACGTCTGCCGATCCTTCGTCAGCGCGTAGCCGTCCGCCTTGGTGTTGACCGCGACGCCCTCGGCGTTGGTGCGTGTGCCTGCCTTCGCCCGGTCGATGCGGAGCGTGTTGGGCTCGACGACCATGCCCGCCAGCGCCGCGGCCTGGCTGATCTTGAGCTTGGCGGGCGTCGTGCCGAAGTAGTATTCCGCTGCGGCGCCGATGCCGTAGACCGAGCCGCCGAAGTGGGCGATGTTCAGGTATCCGATGAGGATCTCGTCCTTCGAGTACTCCTTCTCGAGCTGGATCGCGTACCGCATCTCCTGCAGCTTGCGCTCGTAGCCCTCGATGCCCGAATTGACGGTCGTCGCGAGGTAGCACTTCTTGACCTCTTCGGCGTTCTCGGCCTTCGCCTCGCAGTTCTGCTGCAGCACGTTCTTGACGTACTGCTGCGTGATGGAGGACCCACCGCGGTTCGACCCGGAGCTGGCGTTGCCGACCAGGGCGCCGACCGTGCCGATCAGGTCGATGCCGCCGTGGTTGTAGAAGTTCTTGTCCTCGCTGGAGAGGATCGCGTCGTAGACGACGGGGTTCACCTCGTCGAACGTCACCGGGATCCGGTTCTGGTCGTAGAACTCGGTGAGCAGCCGCCAGTCCCCATCGGAGTTCTTGGCGTAGAGCTCGGTCGGCAGCATCAGCTTGTCGATCTTGAGGTAGCTCGGCATGTTGTCGAACATCTCGATCGCGCTCGACGCGGCGAAGCCGGAGACGGCGATGGCGGGGGTGACCGTGGCGGTGACGAGGACACCGGCGACGGTGCTGAGTCCGACAAGTCCGAGCACGCCGCCGAGCACACCGGTGGCCGTCCGTTTCGAGTGGGGCATAGGCTGATCGTAAGGGAGATAGCTGGGGGATGCCTCGGTGTGATCCCGCGCGCCTTTCCTCCGCGCTGCAGCGTGCCGACCCCGGGAGTACCGAGATGACCACGTGGGAGTACATGACCACGCCCCTGCTGATCCACAACACCGCCGCGATCCTCAACAACTGGGGCAAGCAGGGGTGGGAGCTCGTGCAGGTGGTGAACGGCCCCGAAGGCGGCCTCGTCGGCTACTTCAAGCGTCCCTCCGGCAGCGGTGCCGGCAACGCGGGGCTGGATGCCGCAGCCCAGGCCGCACGTCAGTTCGGACAGGCGTGATGTCGGTCTCCGGTCGTCTCGCCGAGCTCGGCATCGAGCTGCCCGCCGTCGTCCCGCCCGTTGCGGCGTACATCCCCGCGAAGGTGCACGGCGACCTCGTCTACACGTCCGGCCAGCTGCCGATGGTCTCGGGTGAGCTGCCCGCCGTCGGAAAGGTCGGCGACGGTGCGGGACTCGTCCCCGCCGCCGATGCGACGGGCCTCGCCCGGCGAAGCGCGCTGAACGCGATCGCGGCGGCCGCCGCCGCGGTGGGCGGCGTCGATCGCCTGACCGGCGTCCTCAAGGTCACCGGGTTCGTGGCATCCGTCCCCGAGTTCACCGGCCAGCCCGGCGTCATCAACGGCGCCAGCGAGGTGCTCGGCGAGATCTTCGGCGACGCCGGGCGTCACGCTCGGTCCGCCGTCGGCGTCCCCGTGCTGCCGCTGGACTCGCCCGTCGAGGTCGAGGTCGTCTTCACGCACGCCTGACCGCCGACGAAGAGGCGCCCCCGAGCAGCTGCTCGTGGGGCGCCTCTCGCGTCTGCGGCTACTTCACCTGGGCGCTGATGACGTTCATGACCATCGTGTCGGCGAGCGTCGTGGTGTCGCCGACCTCACGACCCTCCGCGACATCGCGGAGGAGGCGGCGCATGATCTTTCCGGACCGGGTCTTGGGGAGCTCGGCCACGATGTAGACGTCCCGCGGCCGGGCGATCGGACCGATCTGATCGCCGACCCACTTGCGGAGCGTGTCGGCGAGGCCCTCGGGGGAGTGGGCGTCCAGGTAGCTCTGCTTGATGATCACGAAGGCGACGACGGCCTGGCCGGTCGTCTCGTCGGAGGCGCCGACGACCGCCGCTTCGGCGACCGCCTCGTTGCCGACGAGGGCAGACTCGATCTCGGTCGTCGACAGCCGGTGTCCCGAGACGTTCATGACGTCGTCGACGCGGCCGAGGAACCAGACGTCGCCGTCGTCGTCCAGGCGGGCGCCGTCACCGGCGAAGTAGAAGCCCTGCTTCTCGAACTTGTCCCAGTACGTCTCCTTGAACCGCTCCGGGTCGCCCCAGATGCCGCGCAGCATGCTCGGCCAGGGCTCGGTGAGGACGAGCAGACCGCCGTTGCCGTTGCCGACGCGCTCGCCGCCCTCATCGACGACGTCGACCCCGATGCCGGGGATCGGCACCTGTGCGCTGCCGGGCTTGGTCTCGGTGACCCCGGGCAGCGCCGACACCATGATCGCGCCGGTCTCCGTCTGCCACCACGTGTCCACGATGGGCGTCCGATCCCCGCCGATGACGTGGCGGTACCACATCCACGCCTCCGGGTTGATGGGCTCGCCGACGGAGCCGAGCAGCCGCAGCGACGACAGGTCGAACTTCTCCGGGATCGCCCGGCCGAGCTTCATGAAGGAGCGGATCGCCGTCGGCGCCGTGTACAGGATCGTCACGCCGTACTTCTCGACGATCTCCCACCAGCGCCCGGGATGCGGGGTGTCGGGTGTCCCCTCGTAGAGGACCTGGGTCGCCCCGTTGGCGAGCGGGCCGTACGTCACATAGCTGTGCCCGGTCACCCACCCGATGTCGGCCGTGCACCAGAACACGTCCGTCTCGGGGTGAAGGTCGTGGACGACCTTGCTGGTGAAGGCCGCCTGGGTCAGATACCCGCCCGAGGTGTGGAGGATGCCCTTGGGCTTGCCGGTCGTCCCCGAGGTGTAGAGGATGAACAGCGGATTCTCGGCGGGGAAGGCGCGCGCCTCGTGATCGGCGGATGCCGCGCCCACGGCGTCGTGCCACCACAGGTCGCGGCCCTCGGTCCACGACACCTCGTTCTCGGTGCGGCGCACGACGAGGACGTGCTCGACGGTCTCCTGCGGGCCGCTGCCGCGGTCGCCGAGCGCCTGATCGACGGCGGGCTTGAGGGGCGAGACGCGCCCCTTGCGGTAGCCGCCGTCGGAGGTGATCACGAGCCGGGCGCCGGCGTCGTCGATGCGCGAACGCAGGCTGTCGGCCGAGAAGCCGCCGAAGATGACCGAATGGATCGCGCCGATCCGCGCGACGGCGAGCATCGCGGCGATGGCCTCGGGGATCATCGGCATGTAGATGGCGACGCGGTCGCCGGCCTCGATCCCGAGACCGGTGAGGACGTTCGCGACGCGCTTGACCTCGTCGGTCAGCTCGGCGTAGGTGATCCGCCGCTGGTCGCCGGGCTCGCCCTCCCACAGCAGCGCGACACGATCGCCGTGGCCGGCCTCGACGTGACGGTCCAGGCAGTTGTAGGCGACGTTGAGCTCGCCGTCCTCGAACCAGGTCGCGAACGGCGGATTCGTCCAGTCGAGCACCTTCGTGAACGGGGTGTGCCAGTGCAGGTCGCGGGCCTTGTCGGCCCAGAATGCCTCACGGTCCGCTTCGGCGCTCCGGTAGAGGTCTGCGCCGCCGACGGCATTGCCCGCGAAGTCGGCGGAGGGGGCGAATCGTCGGCTCTCCGTGAAGAGATGATCGATCTGGCTGCTCATGCGGCGCTCCTTTGCGTCTGACGGCGATGCGCGAGGCGGGCGGACCCGTCGCGGCGATGCCGTCACTTTAGGATCGGCATCGCGGGGTCGACTACCGCCGATAGTGGGGGATATCGAAGCGTACGAGGGCATCGCGCGCCGCCGTCGCCGTGGAGGCGGATCGCCCCCTAGGATTGTTGTGCCCGAACATCTGCTTCGGCCCCGCAGCCCGCTGATCCCCCCTGAAGCGGCGCTGCCTGGGCGGCATCCTTTCCCCCCAAAGGATGCCGCCCTTCTCGTTCTCCGGTCTCGCCGCGCTCTCCACAGCGCGGGGGGCGGGTGCCGCTGTCCCCGGGATCGCCCTCCGCCCGGCCGCGGGGACGCGCTCGCCCTAGCGTCGGGCGCATGTCGCAGCCGTTCGTCGCCGCACCCCGGGGTTCGACGCCGGCGGCCGCGCCGCGACCGGTCCCGGCGCATGCGGTCGTCGAGCCGCTGCGCGCGCTCCTCGCCGATCCCGACGTCACCGACGTCTTCGTCAACGGCGCGGACGGGCTATTCGTCGACCGCGGTGCGGGCGCGCAGCGGGTGCCGGGGTGGGACGCGGACGGCGATGAGGTCCGTGACCTGGCGGTCGGTCTCATCGCCCTCGGCGGTCGGCATCTCGACGACGCGACGCCGTGCGCGGACGTCCGGTGGGAGCACGGCGTCCGGGTGCACGCCGTGCTCCCGCCGATCGCGTGCGGTGGCGCGACGATCTCGATCCGGCTGCCCGGCACGGGCATGCCGAGCCTCGACGACCTGGGCCGGAGGGGCATGTTCGACGCGGCGCTCCGTGTGCGTCTGGAGACCCTCGTCGTCCGCCGGGCGAACGTCCTCGTGACCGGGGCGACCGGCGTGGGGAAGACGACGCTCCTCGCGGCGCTGCTGAGCCTGGTCCCGACGTCGGAGCGCATCGTGACGATCGAGGACGTGGCGGAGCTGCGCATCGCCCATCCCCACCACGTCCGTCTCGAGGCCCGCCAGGCGAACCTCGAGGGCGTGGGCGGTGTGCCGCTGTCGCGGCTGCTGCGTGAGGCGCTGCGCATGCGTCCCGACCGGCTCGTCGTCGGCGAGTGCCGCGGCGAGGAGGTCCGCGAGCTCCTGACCGCCCTGAACACGGGGCACGACGGCGGCGCGGGCACGGTGCACGCGAGCGGGCTCGCTGACGTGCCGGCGCGGCTCGAGGCCCTGGGCGCGCTCGCCGGAATGGACGACCGTGCCCTCGCCCGGCAGGTGGCCAGCGCCATCGGCGCCGTGATCCATCTGGAGCGCGGCACCGACGGCATCCGTCGGATCACCGGGATCGCCCGGCCCACGGTGGACGACGACCGGCTCGGGATGGCGGCGCTGCCGTGACGGCCGCACCCGCAGCGGATGTCGCGGCGGTCGCGGTCACCGTGCAGCGACTGGCCGTGCTGCTGCAGGCGGGACTGACGCCGGCGCGGGCGTGGCGCCACCTCGCCGACACCGGGGACGCCGCCGCCGCGGCCGCGACCGCGGCTCTCGACGAGGGCCGATCCGTTCCGGCGGAGCTCGCCACCCGCGGTGAGGCATGGACGCAGATCGGGATCGCCTGGCAGGTCGCCGCCACCGTCGGGGCGCCGCTGGCGGACAGCCTCCGCGGGCTCGCCGAGGCCCTGCGCGACGCGCATCAGGCGCGTGACGACGTCCGGATCGCGCTCGCCGAGCCGCAGATGACGGCGCGTCTCATCGCGTGGCTGCCGCTCGTCGCCGTGGCACTCGGCGCTGCGCTCGGGTTCGACCCGCTCCGCACCCTCGGTCACCCGGTCGGCGTCGTGTGCCTCGTCGCCGGAGGCCTTCTCATGCTCCTCACGAATCGGTGGACGGCGGCCCTCGTCGCTCGGGCGCAGCCGGCGTCCGGCATCCCCGGGCTGGACGCCGAAGTCGTCGCGATCGCCCTGTCGGGCGGGGTCTCCATCCCGCGGGCCGTCGCGGTCGTCGAGGCGGCGGCGGGGTCGCCGCCCGAGGCCGCGACCATGGCCGTGCTCGGCCTCTCACGGGCCGCGGGGGCACCCGCCGTCGAGCTGCTGCGGGCCGATGCGGCCGCACAGCGCCAGGCCGCCCGGACCGAGGGCCGGCTGCGCGCGGCCGCCCTGTCGGGCCGCCTGCTGCTGCCGCTCGGCATCTGCACGCTGCCGGCCTTCCTGCTGCTGGGCGTCGGCCCGATGCTGCTCTCGGTCCTGACGTCGGGCCCGCTCCCGCTCTGACCGCCCTGAAACGTGCCCGCCATCCGCAACCAATACCCAGGAGGACCCATGACGAAATCCCCCCTTCCCCCGCTCACCGGCCGTCGGGCCGCCGAGCTCTTCACCGACGATTCCGGTGCCGCGACCGCGGAGTACGCGATCGCGACGATGGCGGCGGTGGCCTTCGCCGGTCTCCTCGTCATCATCATGCGGTCCGACGAGGTGCGCGGGATCCTGACCGATCTCGTCCGCCGCGCCCTCACGGTGGCATGAGGCGCGACGAGCGGGGATCGGCGGCGGCGGAGTTCGCTGTCGTCATCCCCGCCGTCGTGCTCGTGCTGGTCGCGGCCGTCTCGGTGCTCGGTGTCGGCGCCGCCCAGGTCCGGCTCGAGCAGAGCGCGGCGCAGGCGGCCCGGTACGCGGCGCGCGGCGAATCCGAGGCGCGGATCCGCACGGCCGTCGGCGCCCTCGTGCCCGGTGCGACCATCGGCATCAGCACGGACGGGGATCTCGTCTGCGTCGCGCTGACCGCCGACGCCGGCGGCATGCTCCCGGTTCCCGACCTGCACGCGCGATCCTGCGCCCTGGGCGGCGAGGGTCCCTGATGGCCGGTTCCACGGTCTCGATCGGGTCCCTCGCGGTGATCGCGACGCTGCTCGTCGGGTTCACGACCGCGGGCGCCGCCGCCGCCACCTCGGCACGGATCGCGGGGGCGGCGGATGCCGCGGCGCTCGCCGCCGCCGACACCGCGTCCGGGCTGGTTCTCGGAGTGCCGTGCGAGCACGCCGCCGAGATCGCGCGGCGCGCCGAGGCGCGACTTGAAACCTGCGCGCTCTCGGGACTGGTCGCGACGGTGGAGGTCGCCGCGCCGTTCGGCCCCTTCTCCGCGCGAGCGCGCGCCCGCGCGGGGCCGCCGCCGCCGAGTCCGTGAGCCTCCTCCCGGCCGTGACTCTCAGCGCGCTCTTGACAAACCGGTGTGTATGGTTTGCAACGAAGAAAGGACGCCACGTGGCACACGGCAAGAAGCTCGTCATCGTCGAGTCTCCGACGAAGATGCGCTCTATCCAGGGATACCTGGGTGACGGATACGAGGTGATGAGCTCGGTCGGGCACATCCGGGACCTCGCCGACAAGAAGGACATCCCCGCGGAGCTGAAGAAGACCTCCGTCGGCAAGTACTCCATCGACATCGAGAACGATTTCACCCCTCTTTATGTGGAGAGCGACCGGGGCAAGAAGACCGTCACCGAGCTGAAGCGAGCGCTGAAGTCGGCGGACGAGCTCCTGCTCGCCACGGATGAGGACCGCGAGGGCGAAGCCATCGCGTGGCACCTCCTCCAGACCCTGAAGCCGAAGGTCCCCGTCAAGCGGATGGTCTTCCACGAGATCACGAAGGACGCGATCCAGGCCGCGGTGCACAACACCCGCGAGCTGGACCTCGCCCTCGTCGACGCGCAGGAGACGCGACGCATCCTCGACCGCCTGTACGGCTGGGACGTGTCCGACGTCACCCGACGGAAGGTCGGCCAGGGCACCAGCGCGGGTCGCGTGCAGTCCGCCGCGACGCGCATGGTCGTCGAGCGCGAGCGCGAGCGCATGGCCTTCGTCTCGGCCTCGTACTGGGACGTCGACTCCACCGCGGTCAAGGACTCGGCATCCTTCGCGATCCGCCTGGCCCGCCTGGACGGCGCGCCGCTCGCCCGTGGCACCGACTTCGACGACACCGGGCGCCTCAAGAAGGCCGTCGTCGTCCTGACCGAGGAGCAGGCCCGGGAGCTCGCCGACGGCCTCGAAGCATCCGGCGCCGCATCCGTGGTGTCGGTCGAGGCCAAGCCCGGCACGCGCAGCCCCAAGCCGCCGTTCACGACCTCCACCCTCCAGCAGGAGGCCGGTCGCAAGCTCTCCATGAGCGCCAAGCACGCCATGGGCGTCGCGCAGCGGCTCTATGAGAAGGGCTACATCACGTACATGCGCACCGACTCGACCGCGCTCTCGGCCCAGGCCGTGTCGGCGGCGCGGACGCAGGCGGTAGCGCTCTACGGCGACAAGGCGGTTCCCGCCAACCCGCGGAGCTACCGCAACAACAGCAAGAACGCGCAGGAGGCGCACGAGGCCGTCCGCCCGTCGGGTGAGGTCTTCCGCCGTCCGCAGGACGTGGCATCCGGACTCGACCGCGACGAGCTGCGGCTGTACGACCTCATCTGGAAGCGGACCGTCGCGAGCCAGATGTCCGACGCGAAGTACGAGACGACGACGGTGACGATCGACGCGGATGCCGCGGGCAAGACCGCCACGTTCACCGCCTCGGGCACCGTCTACACGTTCAAGGGCTTCCTCGAGGCCTACGAAGAGGGCCGCGACGAGAAGCGCAGCGACAGCGATCGCGCCGACGACCAGTCGCTGCCCGCGCTCGCCGTCGGCGACGACCTGACCCTGCGCGACATCGAGCCGAAGGGCCACACGACCAGCCCCAAGCCGCGGTACACCGAGGCATCCCTCGTCAAGGCGCTCGAGGAGAAGGGCATCGGCCGGCCGTCGACGTTCGCGAGCATCATCGACGTGATCCTCGACCGCGGCTACGTGTCCAAGCGCGGCCAGGCGCTCGTGCCGAGCTGGCTCGCCTTCTCGATCGTCCGTCTGCTCGAGGAGCACTTCGCCGACCTCATCGACTACGACTTCACCGCGGCGCTCGAGGACGACCTCGACGCGATCGCCCGCGGCGAGCAGAACCGTGCGGCGTGGCTGCACGAGTTCTACTTCGGCTCGACCGATCACGTGGGGCTCCGCAACATCGTCGACAACCTCGGCGACATCGACGCGCGCGAGATCAACTCCACCAGGATCGGCGACGTCGCGGTGCTCCGCTTCGGCCGGTACGGACCGTACCTCGAAGTAGCGGGCGATGACCCCGAGACGCCGCGTCGCATCAACGTGCCGGAGGACCTCGCCCCCGACGAGCTCACTCCCGAGAAGGCGCGGGAGCTGATCGACGCTCCCGTCGGCGGCGACCGTGTGCTCGGCAAGAACCCCGAGAACGGGCGCGAGATCGTCGTCAAGGACGGCCGCTTCGGTCCCTATCTCGAAGAGGTCCTGCCCGAGGAGGAGGCGCCCGTCGAGGCCGAGAAGCCCAAGCGCGGCGCGAAGAAGGCGGTGCCTCCGAAGCCGAAGCGCGGATCGCTGTTCAAGAGCATGTCGCCTGAGACGATCGATCTCGAGACGGCGCTGAAGCTCCTGTCGCTGCCGCGCGAGGTGGGCGTCGACCCCGAGTCGGGCACCGTCATCACCGCCCAGAACGGCCCGTACGGCCCGTACATCAAGAAGGGCACCGACTCGCGCAGCATCGCGAGCGAGGAGATGATCTTCGACATCACGCTCGAGCAGGCGCTCGAGATCTACGCGCAGCCGAAGTACGCCAACCGCGCCGCGACGTCGCTGAAGGAGTTCGAGGCCGACCCCGTCAGCGGCAAGCCGATCCGCATCAAGGACGGCCGCTTCGGCGCCTACGTCACCGACGGCACGACGAACGTCACGATCCCCAAGGGCCAGACGCCCGACGACATCACCTTCGAGGTCGCGGTGCAGATGCTCGCCGACAAGCGGGCCAAGGGGCCGGCGCCCAAGCGCACGACCCGCAAGCCCGCGGCGCGCAAGCCGGCCGCGAAGAAGAAGTGAGCCGGGGCCTCTGGGTCACGCTCGAGGGCGGCGACGGGTCGGGCAAGACGACGCAGGCGACGCTCCTCGAGGAGTGGCTGCGGTCGCGCGGCCGGTCGGTGCTGCGCACCCGCGAGCCGGGCGGCACCGCGGTGGGCGTGCTCATCCGGAACATCGTGCTGCACCACCCTGGCGACATCGCGCCGCGCGCCGAGGCGCTCCTCTACGCGGCCGACCGAGCACATCACGTCGAGACGCTGGTGCGCCCCGCGCGGGAACGCGGCGATGTCGTCATCCAGGACCGCTACCTGGATTCGTCGGTGGCCTACCAGGGGGCGGGCCGGGTGCTCGACGGGAACGAGATCCGGGACCTCTCCCTGTGGGCGACCGGCGGCGCGCTGCCGGACGTCACCGTCCTCCTCGATCTCGATCCCGCCGTGGCGCGAGGCAGGCTGGATGCCGTGGACAAGCCGTTCGACCGCCTCGAAGCCGAGCAGGCCGCCTTCCATGAGCGCGTGCGGGCGGCCTTCCTCGCCCTCGCCGCGGCCGAGCCGGAGCGGTTCCTCGTGCTCGATGCGACACGGCCCGTCGACGAGCTCGCGGCGGCGATCCGCGAACGCGTCGCCGCGGCGCTGTCCTGAGTCCCGTCGTCGGCTCGCCGCCAGGGGAGTCGGCGGCACGCCGTAGGCTGGTGGGCATGACCTCCGCCCGCGCCGAATCGACGACGCGGGGATCGGGGCCGCTGCCCTGGGGCGAGGTCTGGGGGCAGGACGACGCCGTCGCGCAGCTGCAGGCAGCGGCATCCGACCCCGCCCAGCTCGCGCACGCCTGGCTCATCACGGGACCGCCCGGGTCGGGACGCTCGACGCTCGCCTATGCGTTCGCAGCCGCACTGATCGCGGAGCCGGGCGACGAGAACGCGATGCGCCAGGTGATCGCGCGCACGCACCCCGACCTCACCTCGCTCCGCACCGAGGGCGTCATCATCTCGATCAAGGACGCCCGCGCCCTCGTCGAACGCTCGTACTTCTCGCCGTCGCTCGGTCGCTACCGCGTGATGGTGATGGAGGACGCCGACCGCATGGTCGAGCGCACCAGCAACGTCCTGCTGAAGGCGCTCGAGGAGCCGCCCGAGAACACGGTCTGGATCCTCTGCGCGCCGAGCGATGCGGACCTGCTGCCGACGATCCGCTCGCGCGTGCGGATCCTCCGGCTCCGTGAACCCGACGTCGCCGACGTGGCCCGGCTGATCGAGGCGCGCACCGGCGTCGATGCGGCTGTCGCCGAGCAGTCGGCTCGGCTCGCTCAGCGCCACATCGGCATGGCGCAGCGCCTGGCGACGGATGCGGCATCCCGCGAGCGGCGCGAGCAGACCCTCCGGGGCGTCCTCGGCGTCCGGGGGGTCGGCGACGCGGTCGAGGTGGCCGCCCGCATCGTCCAGCTGGCCACGGACGACGCCAAGGCCCTCACCGCCGCACGCGACGAGAGCGAGCGCGAGGCGCTGCTGCGCACCCTCGGCGTGACACCCGGTGCCGCCGTGCCGCCCGCCGTCCGCGGCCAGCTCAGCGCCCTCGAGGACGATCAGAAGCGCCGCGCCACCCGAAGCCTGCGCGACGGGATAGACCGCGTGCTCACGGATCTCGAGTCGCTCTACCGCGATACGCTGATGCGCCAGTTCGGCCGCGACACCGACCTCATCAACCGCGAACTGGCATCCGACATCGATCGCCTCGCGGCGGCGTGGTCGGCGCAGCGGACCCTCGCCGTCCTCGACGCGATCGCCGAGACCCGGACGAACCTGCAGGGCAATGCCGCGCCGGCGCTCGCCCTCGAGAGCATGCTCATCACGGTCGCGACCGGACGGACCCTGTGAGGCGGGGTGTCCGCGTCGCCGCGATCCTGATCGCCGCCGCAACGGCCCTCGGGGCGCTCACCGGGTGCTTCCCGACGGACCGGCCCGCGCCGGACCGCACCCCGGTGGCCGTCGGGGTGCCGCCGGAGCTCACGTCGTACTACGCGCAGGACATCGACTGGCAGGCCTGCGCCGGCGGCGGCGAGGGCAGCTTCTACTGCGCCTCCGTCACGGCGCCGGTCGATTACGCCGACCCGGATGCCGGCGACCTCGACCTGGCCCTCATCGTGCGGGTCGCCTCCGGCGAGTCGATGGGCTCGCTGCTGGTCAACCCCGGCGGGCCCGGGGCGAGCGGCGTGGACCTCGTCCGCGGGTCGGCGACGTTCGCCGTCGGCGGCGAGCTCCTCGAGCACTACGACGTCGTCGGCTTCGACCCGCGCGGAGTTGGCGCGTCCACCGCGGTGCGGTGCCTGGATGCGCCGGAGATGGACGAGTACCTCTTCAGCGTGCCCGCCGCCGAACGCGGCACCGCGGCATGGGAGGCGGAGCTCACCGAACGCGACCGCGCGTTCGCCGACGCCTGCGAGGCCGGCAGCGACGGCATCCTTCCCCACATCACGACGGTCAACGCGGCGCGCGACATGGATCTGCTGCGCGGAGTCCTCGGGGACCGGCAGCTGCACTACCTCGGCTACTCCTACGGCGCGTTCCTCGGCGCGACGTACGCCGAGCTGTTCCCCGAGCGGGTCGGCCGGATGGTGCTCGACGGCGGCATCGATCCCTCGGTGCCCGGCGTCGAGATCGGGGCACGGCAGGCGGTGGGCTTCGAGTCGGCCCTGCGCGCGTACCTCGCGTCGTGTCTCTCGGGCGGCGGCGAGGAGCCGTGCCCGTTCGACGGTCCGGTCGAGACGGCGCTGGCGCAGCTGGGCGATGCCCTCGCCGCGGTCGACGCCGCCCCGCTCACCGCGACCGACGGCCGGGCGCTGAACGCCGACGCGATGGTCATGGGCATCGTCTCGGCTCTCTACAGCGAGCGGCTGTGGCCCGCACTCACCACGGCGCTCACCGCCGTGCTCGAAGGTGACGCGGACCCGATGTTCTTCCTCGTCGACTCCTACTACAACCGCGCCGACGGGGAGTACCTCGACAACTCCACCGAGGCGTTCTCGGCCTACAACTGCATGGACTACCCGCCGGACTCCGCTGCGGAGGTCGACGCGGCCGAGGCGCTCATCGACGAGCAGGCGCCGACGTTCGCGCCCTACTGGTCGGGCGTCGACCTGTGCGCGTCCTGGCCGTACCCGCCGACCGGCACGCGGGGTGAGATCTCCGCGGAGGGCGCCGACCCGATCCTGCTCATCGGGACGACCAACGACCCGGCCACCCCGTACGAGTGGTCGGCGGCGCTGGCCGGGCAGCTCTCGTCCGGCATCCTCCTCACCCGGGTCGGCGAGGGGCACCTCGGGTTCAACAAGGGCGACGACTGCATCGACCGTGCCGTCGAGGCCTACTTCATCGACGGCACGACTCCTCCGGACGACATCCGCTGCGAGTAGCCCTCAGCGGCGTAGGATGCGCCGTGCCAGCCAGTTGCCGAAGAACTGCACGGCCTGCACGAGGACGACGATCACCAGCACGGCCGCCCACGTCACCGCGGGGTTGAACTGCTTGAACCCGTAGACGATGGCGAACTCGCCGAGGCCGCCCGCGGCGACGGCACCGGCGATGGCGGTCATGTCGACGAGGGCGACGAC
This sequence comes from Microbacterium pasadenense, assembly GCF_047246565.1. Lineage (NCBI taxonomy): Bacteria > Bacillati > Actinomycetota > Actinomycetes > Micrococcales > Microbacteriaceae > Microbacterium > Microbacterium pasadenense. Next base: position 1,097,251 of record NZ_JBFOKN010000001.1, read on the forward strand.
GATGAACGTGTAGCCGAGGACGAGCGGCGCGAGCGCCTCGCGGGGGACGAGCCGGAACAGCACCCGGTTGCGGCTGGCGCCGGCGGCGCGCGCGGCCTCGATCACGCCGGGACGCACGGTGAGGAGGTTCTGCTCGACGATCCGGCTGATCGCGAACATCGAGGCGATCGTGATGGCGAAGATCCCGAACTCCGGTCCGATGCCGGGGATCCCGAGGCTGCGGGCGAACGGCTGCACCGCGGCGAGCAGGATGACGAACGGGATCGGGCGGAAGAAGTTCACCAGCACGTTGAGCACGCCGAACAGGGCACGGTTCGGGAACAGGCTGCCCGCGCGGGTCGCATAGAGCGCCAGACCGAGGAGCAGGCCGGCGACGCCGCCGAAGACGAGGGCGAGAGAGACGACGTAGAGGGTCTCGAACGAGGCCTCCCACAGGTCGGGCAGCAGGTCGATGAGCCTATCCACGGGGGTCCTCCTCGATCAGGGTCGCGTGGGTCCGGGCCGCCGCGATCGCGCGGTCGACGGCATCCGTCTCGCCGCTCAGCGAGAGGGTGAGGTGGCCGAAGACGCGACCGCCGATGTCGTTGATGCCGCCGTGGATGAGCTCGAAGCGCACGCCGGCGGCGGCGATGGCGGCGAAGACGTCGGCCTGGGTGACATCGCCGTCGCGGATAGAGAAGGTGACGAGGCGACCCGGATGCCGCTCGCGCAGCGCCTGCAGCTTCTCGCCGGCGGGGACCTCGTCGATGATGCTCGCGACGAATCGCCGGGTGGCGGCGTGCTGCGGGGTGGACAGGATGTCGAACACGGGACCGTCTTCGATGATGCGCCCGTTCTCCATCACGACGATGCGGTCGGCGAGAGTGCGGACGACCTCCATCTCGTGCGTGATGACGAGGATCGTGATGCCCAGTTCGGCGTTGACCCGCTGCAGGAGGCCCAGGACCTCCTGGGTGGTCTCGGGATCGAGGGCGCTCGTGGCCTCGTCGGCGAGCAGGATGCGCGGCTCGGTGGCCAGGGCGCGGGCGATGCCGACGCGCTGCTTCTGACCGCCGGAGAGCTGTTCCGGATAGCTCCGCGCCTTGTCGGCGAGTCCGACGAAGGCGAGCAGCTCCTCGACCCGCGTGCGGATCTCGGCGCGGGGACGGCCGGCGACCTCCAGCGGGTAGGCGACGTTGCCGGCGACGGTGCGCGAATCGAACAGGTTGAACTGCTGGAAGATCATGCCGATGTCGCCGCGGAGGGTGCGCAGCTCCCGTTCGCCGAGACGCGTGATGTCGCGGCCGTCGATCTCGACGGACCCTGTCGTCGGCTTCTCGAGCGCGTTGACGAGGCGGAGGACCGTCGACTTCCCGGCGCCGGAGTATCCGATGATCCCGGTGATCGATCCGGCCGCGATGTCGAGCGAGACGTCGTCGACCGCCACGACGGGGGCGGCGCCCTTCGCGGCTGCGGGGAAGGACTTGGTGACGCCGCGGAGGCGGATGAAGGTCATGGAGCGGCTCCTCGAGCACATGCCGATGCGGCCCGCCCGGACGGGCGAGCCGCATCGTCGCGGGACTTACTGGTTGGCGCGGATGTCTTCCTCGACGTCCTCCAGGGACGTGACGAGCTCCTCGGCCGGCGTCTGCAGCAGGTCGGCGGTGTTGCCGGAGGCCTCCTGCACACCGTCCTGGACCTCTTGCGTGGTCTGGTAGATCTCGACGAGCTTCCGGTACGTCTCGTTGTCGGCGTCCTCGGCGCGGGCGGCGAAGATGTTGACGTACGGGAGCGCGTTCGGGTCGGACGGGTCGTCGGTCGCGATGGCGTCCTCGAAGCTCAGCCCGGCGTCCTCCACGAAGTCGTTGTTGATGATCGCGGCGGCGACGTCGGGCAGCGACGTGGCGGTGAACGCGGCGTCGAGGGCCTCGACGGTCACCTTGGAGCTGTCGAGGACATCGGCGACGGTCGAGAAGATCGAGCCGCCGTCCTTCAGCTCGATGAGTCCGGCCGACTGCAGGACGAGCAGGCCGCGGGCCTGGTTCGACTCGTCGTTGGGGACGGCCACGGTCTCGCCCGCGGGGATGTCCGCGACGGTGTCGTACTGGGAGGAGTACAGGCCGAGGGGGTAGATGGCGGTGGACCCGATCGGCACGAGGTCCTCGTCGGACTGCACGTTGTACGTGGCCAGGTAGATGATGTGCTGGAACTGGTTCAGGTCCAGCTCGCCCGCGGTGAGGGCGGGGTTGGGCTGCGTGTACTCGCTGAAGTCGACCAGCTCGACCTCGATGCCCTCGTCGGCGGCGGCCTCGACGTACGTCTCCCAGTACGGGTCGCCGGCGCCGACCACGCCGATGCGGACCGGGCCGTCGCTCCCGGCGGAGGCGTCGGAGCCGGCGCCGGGGGAGGCGCAGGCGCCGAGCAGCAGGGCGAGGGGGAGGGCCAGCGCGACGGCGGCCAGGGTCTTCTTGGGCATGGGGTGCTCTCCTTGGGGGGATCCGAAGCACCGCAGGGCGCGAAGGCGCCGAGCACGGCCGGGACCGCGCTCGCCTCATCGCGGTGCCGGCATCAACGGTACGCAACGGACCTGGATGCCAGGCACAGCCGCGTAACACGTCGACATCGGGGGAGCACGGGCGCGCGGTTCGCGGCATCCGTTTCCACCATGTAGGATCGATGATCGTGCAACGCGCGAGCGAAGCGCGCCACCTTAGCTCAGACGGCAGAGCGATTCACTCGTAATGAATAGGTCAAGGGTTCGATTCCCTTAGGTGGCTCCGAACAGAGGACACAACTGGTGGCAGGCGCCCTGGATGCGATTCTCGAGATCTTCTCGTGGGTGGGTTTCTCCGCCGCCGGCATCTTCGGGCTCATGGGCGTCGTCATGTGGGCGGCCGACGGCAGCTGGCTTCCCGCGCAGGCCTACCTCGACGACGACGGCGTCACGGCGCGCTGGATCGACGCGGACGGCGAGGTGAACTCGGCGCGGCTGACCGACGTGGATGCCGAGGCGCTCGCCGGCGCGGAGCGCGCCGACATCTGGTACCGCCACGGCTGGCGAGATCGCATGCGCACCACACCACGCCCGCCGCACCTTCGGCTGCTGTGGGGACTGTCGGCCGGAGGCTTCGCCGTGGGCGCCGTCTCGGGGATCGTGTCGCTCGTCGCCCTGTTCGTCCGGGGCTGAGCGGCGGGTCCGTCGGGACGAAGTTTGCGTCCAAAGTGTATTACTAGATATTCTAGCAATATGAGATCCTCACGCACCCCGTCGCGATGGCTGCGCATCGCGCTCCCGCTCGTCCTCGTCGTCCTGTGGGTCGCGGGCGGCGCGATCGGCGGTCCGTACTTCGGCAAGGTCGACGAGGTCTCGACCAACGACCAGTCGTCCTTCTTGCCGCAGAGCGCCGAGTCCACGCAGGTGCAGGAGCGCCTCGACGACTTCACCGGTGGCGACGCGATCCCGGCTCTCGTCGTCGTCGACGGCGGCGGCGAGCTCGATCAGGATCAGCTCGGCGAGGTCCAGGCGCTCGGGGAGTCCGTCGCCGACGTCGACGGCGTGATCGAGGTGTCTCCGGCGATCCCGTCCGACGACGGTGAGGCGGCGCAGATCGTCGTCTCCGTCGACACCGCGGGCGACGTCACCGAGATCGTCGGCGAGATCCGCGACCTGGTGGCGGACGATGTGCCGCCGGGGATCGACGCGTGGGTCACCGGCCCCGCCGGCTTCACGGCGGACCTCGCGTCCGGCTTCACCGGCATCGACGGGCTCCTGCTGCTCGTCGCGCTCGGCGCGGTCTTCGTCATCCTCATCATCGTGTACCGGTCACCGCTGCTGCCGCTGCTCGTGCTCCTCACCTCGGTGTTCGCGCTCTGCGTGGCCCTGCTGACGGTGTGGTGGCTCGCGAAGGCCGAGATCTTCGTCCTGAACGGCCAGGTGCAGGGGATCCTGTTCATCCTCGTCATCGGAGCGGCGACCGACTACGCGCTCCTCTACGTCGCACGGTTCCGTGAGGCGATCGCCGAGGGCAGGCAGCGGTGGGATGCCGTGCTGTCGGCGTGGAAGGGCGCGTTCGAGCCGATCCTCGCCTCGGGTGGCACCGTGATCGCGGGGCTTCTCTGCCTGCTCCTCAGCGACCTCGCGAGCAACCGCGCGCTCGGACCCATCGCCTCGATCGGGATCGCGTTCGCGATGCTGTCGGCGCTCACCTTCCTGCCGGCGCTGCTCGCCCTCACCGGACGCGCCGCCTTCTGGCCGTTCATCCCCCGCGGGATCCCCGCAGAGCTGCCCGACGACCTCACGATCCCGGTGAAGGGCGGCTGGGCGAGACTCTCGCGGTTCGTCGCACGCCACGCCCGCATCGTGTGGATCGCATCGACCGTCGTCCTGCTCGTCGCCGCGGCGGGCGTGACCCAGCTGAAGGCGGACGGTGTCGCCGCGAGCGAGCTGGTCCTGAGCGAGTCGCAGGCTCGCGACGGGCAGCAGGTCCTGGGCGAGCACTTCCCGGCCGGATCGGGCAGCCCGCTCTACGTCATCGCGGGGGAGGACCGGGTCGCCGACGCGGTCGCCGTCCTCGAGGACGAGGACGGGATCGACTCGGTCGCCGTGCTGTCCGAGGACTCCGCGACCGGTCAGGCGGCCATCACGCTCGAGGGCGGCGAAGCCATCGTCACCGCGCAGGGCCCGCCCGGAACCGAGGCGCCCTCGCCGACGGTCGTCGACGGCGACGTCATGCTCGTCGGCACGCTGGCCGACGCGGCGGACTCGCTGGAGGCCGAGCAGACGGTGCGCGACCTGCGGGCGGCATTCGCCGACGAGCTCGACACCGCCGTCGTCGGCGGGACCACCGCCGTCGACCTCGACACCAACGACACGTCCATCCGCGACCGCACCGTGATCATCCCGGTGATCCTCGTGGTGGTGCTGATCATCCTGATGCTCCTTCTCCGGTCGATCGTGGCGCCGGTGCTGCTGATCCTGAGCGTGGTCGTCTCCTTCGCGGCAGCCCTCGGCGTGAGCGCACTCGTGTTCAACGAGGTGCTCGGGTTCCCGGGCGCCGATCCCGCTGTCCCGCTGTACGGGTTCGTCTTCCTCGTCGCGCTCGGCATCGACTACAACATCTTCCTGATGTCGCGGGTCCGGGAGGAGTCGCTCGTGCACGGCACTCGGCGCGGGATCCTCCGCGGCCTGGTGTCCACCGGCGGCGTCATCACCTCGGCGGGGCTGGTCCTCGCGGCGACGTTCGCGGCGCTCGGCGTGATCCAGATCCTCTTCCTCGTGCAGCTGGCGTTCATCGTGGCCTTCGGCGTGCTCCTCGACACGTTCATCGTCCGCTCGCTCCTCGTCCCGGCCCTGGCCTACGACCTCGGCCGGGTGATCTGGTGGCCGTCGAAGCTCTCGCGGTTCGAGCCGGCGGAGCGGGCCGCCGCCCCGCCCGTCGAGGGCGTGACGCGGGCGGAGTACCGGCATAACCTCGAGGCATGACTCGAGCACTGTTCATCGTCGATGTGCAGAACGACTTCACGCCCGGCGGCGCCCTCGGCGTCGTGGGCGGTGACGTCGTCGCTGCCGGCATCACCGCCCACGTCGCGGCGCACGCGGGCGACTACCGCCTGATCATCGCGTCGCGCGACTGGCACGACGCCGAGGGGGACAACGGCGGTCACTTCGCCGCCGACCCCGACTTCGTGCAGTCGTGGCCGGTGCACTGCGTCGCGGGCACCGCCGGCGCGGAGTACGACCCCGCCCTCGACACCTCGGCCGTGACGCACCACGTGAAGAAAGGGCAGGGCGTCCCCGCGTACTCCCTGTTCGAGGGCGTGACGGATGCCGGCGAGACCGTCGGCGAGCTGCTCGCCGCGCACGGGGTGACCGACGTCGACGTCACCGGGATCGCGACGGATCACTGCGTGCGCGCATCCGCTCTCGACGCCGTGGAGCACGGCCGGCACGTGCGGATCCTGACGGCCCTCGTCGCCGGCGTCGCACCGGGATCGAGCGAGGCGGCGCTCGCGGAACTGGCGCACGCGGGTGCGGAGCTCGTCGCCGACTGACCCGCACGCGGCCCGATCCGGGCCGCCGGCATCCGCCCGTCGATAGACTCTCGGGGTCGCCTTCGCGGCATCCGTCCTCGCCCGTCTCCGCCGTTGCGCGCGCCGCGAGATCCCGCTCCGTCCCGACAGGACCCGCATGACCGCTGTTTCGCCCCGCCGCGACGACGCCGACCGGTACCGCATCGAACCGACCGTGTGGCAGGCGCTGCGCCGTCCGCGGCTGCTGACGCGCGAGGTCCTGGCGGGTCTCGTCGTCGCGATCGCCCTGATCCCCGAGGCCATCGCGTTCTCGATCATCGCGGGCGTCGACCCGCGGATGGGCCTGTTCGCCTCCTTCGTCATGGCGGTGGCGATCTCGTTCCTCGGCGGACGGCCGGCGATGATCACCGCCGCGACGGGCGCGGTGGCCCTCGTCATCGCCCCCGTGGCCCGCGAGTACGGCGTCGACTACTTCATCGCGACGGTGATGCTCGGCGGGCTGCTGCAGGTCGTGCTCGCCGTCCTCGGTGTGGCGAAGCTCATGCGGTTCATCCCGCGGAGCGTGATGGTCGGGTTCGTGAACGCGCTCGCGATCCTCGTGTTCATCGCCCAGCTGCCGCACCTGATCGACGTGCCGTGGGCGGTCTACCCGCTGACCGCCGCGGGTCTGCTGATCCTCCTCGTGATGCCCCGGCTCACGAAGGTCGTGCCGGCGCCGCTCGTGACGATCGTGCTGATCACCGGCGCGGCGGTGGTGTTCGGACTCGGTGTCCCGACGGTCGGCGACCAGGGCGAACTGCCCGAGAGCCTGCCGTCCCTGCTCCTGCCGGACGTCCCGCTGACCGGCGAGACGCTCGGCATCATCCTCCCGTTCGCGGCCGCGATGGCGGTCGTCGGCCTGCTCGAGTCGCTCATGACGGCGAAGCTCGTCGACGAGATCACCGACACGCACTCGCGCAAGACGCGTGAGGCGTGGGGGCAGGGCGTCGCGAACATGCTCTCCGGGCTGTTCGGCGGCATGGGCGGCTGCGCGATGATCGGCCAGACGATGATCAACGTGAAGGCCTCCGGTGCGCGCACGCGCATCTCCACGTTCCTCGCAGGGGTCTTCCTGCTCGTGCTCGTCCTCGTCTTCGGCGACGTGGTGGCGGCCATTCCGATGGCGGCGCTCGTCGCCGTCATGATCGTCGTCTGCATCCTGACCTTCGACTGGCACAGCATCCGGCCGTCGACGCTGAAGCGGATGCCGCGCAGCGAGACGCTCGTGATGGTGCTGACGGTCGCCGCGACGGTGTGGACCTCGAACCTCGCGGTCGGCGTCGGCGCGGGCGTCGTCGCCGCGATGATCCTCTTCGCCCGCCGCGTCGCGCACTTCACCTCGGTCACCCGCCGGCTCGAGGACGGCACGGCCCACTACGCCGTCGACGGCGCGCTGTTCTTCGCCTCGAGCAACGACCTGACGACGCAGTTCGCGTACGCGCAGGACCCCGAGGACGTCGTCGTGGACCTGTCCCGCTCTCACGTGTGGGATGCCTCGACGGTCGCGGCGCTCGATGCGATCGAGGCCAAGTACACGCAGCACGGCAAGCGGGTGAGGTTCGTCGGCATGAACGACGAGACGACGCGCTTCCACGGCCGGCTGTCGGGCGGGCTCGGCGCGGAGTAGCCGCTCTCGGTCTGCGCGCGGCACCTCATCACATCGCCGGAAGGCTGTCAACCGGCATCCGTCCTCCGCCGGTGGCGGGAAGACTCGGGCTGTGCCCCGCTCGACCGACTCCCCGATGCCCGGCGAGGACCTTCGCGACTACGCGGCCATCGGCGACGGCCGGACCGTCGCCCTGATCGGGCTGCGGGGCCAGATCGACTGGATGCCGCTGCCGGGCGTCGACGACGTGCCGATCTTCGGCCGACTGCTCGACGACGATGCGGGTGGCTGCATCGAGCTCGAGCCGGTCGGCGAGTATCGCGTGCGCCGGCGCTACAGCTCGCGGACGAACGTCCTCGTGACGACGTTCACGACCGAGACCGGCACGGCGACCGTGACCGATGCGCTGGTGACGGGAGTCGCGGGTCGGCTGCCGTGGGCCGAGCTCGCGCGCCGCGTGGACGGCGTCGACGGCGCCGTCGAGTTCCGCTGGCGGGTGCAGCCGGGCACGTCGCTGAAGACGGCCTCGCCCTGGCACGACGACGAGCACGGCGCCAGCATCATGCGCTCGGGTCTGACGACGATCGGCGTGACGGGCAAGGACCACGGTCCTGACGGCAAGCGGACCCAGGCCGGTCTGACCCCGTCGATCCGCGGGTCGTTCACGACCTCCACCGGCAGCCGTCACCTCCTGATCGTGGTGGGCACGCACGACGAGCCGGTGCATCTGCCCGATCCCGACAACGTCGACCGCGGCATCGACCGCACGATCGACGCGTGGCGGGTCTGGTCGCGCGAGTTCTCCTACGACGGGCCGTGGGCCGCGGAGGTGCAGCGGAGCGCTCTCATCCTCAAGCTGCTGATCCACAGCCCGACCGGATCGATCGCGGCGGCCGCGACGACGTCGCTGCCCGAGAGCCTCGACGGCGGCAAGAACTGGGACTACCGGCTGGCCTGGGTGCGCGACCTCGCCTACACCGTCGAGTCGCTCATCTGGTTCGGCCTCCGCGAGGAGACGCACGCCGCCATCTCGTGGCTGCTGCGCACGATCCGGGCGAACGGGCCCGACCTGCACGTCATGTACACGCTCGACGGCGGGCTCGACGAGGGTGCGCAGACGTACGACGTCCCCGGCTGGCGCGGAATCGGGCCGGTCGTGACCGGCAACCCCGCCCACGGTCAGCTGCAGCTCGGCGTGTACGGCGATCTGTTCGCGATCTGCCGCGCCTACGTTGACGCCGGGAACGTCCTCGATGTCGAGACCGGGCGGATGCTGTCGATGTTCGCCGACAAGGTCTGCGACATCTGGCGCAACCCCGACTCCGGGATGTGGGAGCTGCCCGAGATCCGGCACTACGTGTCGTCGAAGATGGGATGCTGGCAGGCCCTGCGGGACGCGGTGCACCTGGCGGACCTCGGCCAGATCCCGGGAGGCGCGGGCCGCTGGCGCGACGAAGCCGAGCGCATCCGGGCGTGGGTGGACGAGCACGGCTGGTCGGAGTCGCGTGGCGCGTACGTGATGGCGCAGGGCAGCCGTGACCTGGATGCATCCGTCCTCCTCCACGCGTTCAGCGACTTCGACCGTGGCGAGCGCATGTCGCGGACGATCGATGCGCTGACCGCCGAACTCGGCGAGGGGCCGCACCTGTACCGGTACAGCGGCATGCGCGAGGAGGAGGCGACCTTCGTCGCCTGCAGCTTCTGGCGCGCCGCGGCGCTCGTCTGCGTGGGCCGGCACGACGAGGGCGTCGCCGCGATGCACGGCGTCGTCGACGCGGGCAACGACGTGGGGATGTACGCCGAGATGATCGACCCCTCGGACGGGTCGTTCCGGGGGAACCTGCCGCAGGCGCTGAGCCACCTGGCGCTGATCCGCGCGGCGCTGCTGATCCGAGACCTCGTCGGCGACGGTGCCGACCGGACCTGACCGACCGACCGACCGCTAGTGAAAGAGAGAACCATGGCACGCGACCAGTACACGTTCACGAACCCCGCCGAGCTGTATTCCGACATCGAGCCGCAGAAGGGCCACCAGCCCGAGCCGGGGCTCGACGCCGAGCTGACCCCGAAGGCCGACCTCGGGGAGGAGTCGTACCGCGGGACGGGGCGCCTGCAGGGCCGGAAGGCGCTGATCACCGGCGCCGACTCCGGCATCGGTGCAGCGACCGCGATCGCGTTCGCGCGGGAAGGAGCCGACGTCGCGATGTCGTACCTCCCCGAGGAGGAGAAGGACGCGTCGCGCATCGCGGGCATCCTGCAGGATGCGGGCGTGACCGTCCTCACGCTGCCCGGCGACCTCCGCGACAAGGACTACTGCCGCGACCTGGTCGCGCGCACCGTCGACGGGCTCGGCGGTCTCGACATCCTCGTCAACAACGGCGGCAAGCAGGTCTTCAACGAGGACATCACGACGCTCGAGGACCAGCAGTTCGCCGACACGTTCGCGACCAACGTCGACGCGATGTTCTGGATCACGAAGGCAGCCGTGCCTCACCTCCCCGGTGGTGCGACGATCATCAACACGACGTCCATCCAGGCGTACTCGCCGTCGGACATCCTGGTCGACTACGCGTCGACGAAGGCGACGATCAACGCCTTCACGAAGGCGCTCGCGCAGCAGCTGGCTCCGAAGGGCATCCGCGTGAACGCGGTCGCACCGGGACCGATCTGGACGCCGCTGCAGGTGTCGGACGGCCAGCCCCAGGAGAAGGTGGCGCAGTTCGGCGAGGACACCCCGCTCGGCCGCATGGGCCAGCCGGCGGAGCTCGCCCCCGCCTACGTGTTCCTGGCGTCCCCCGAGTCGAGCTACGTCATCGGCGAGACGCTGAACGTGAACGGCGGGATGCCGACGCCGTGACCGCCTGATGCGCGCGCCGGCCGGCCGGGCCAGGATGTGATCATGCGAGCCGCCCAGCACGGATCGGGCCGCCCCGTGCTGATCCTGCACGGCGGCGGAGTGGACCATCGGGAGGCCGAGGCGTGCTTCGAGGGCGCGTTCGTCGGCCGCCCGGGCTGGCGGCGCATCTATCCGGATCTGCCGGGCGCGGGGGACACTCCCGCGCCCGGCGATGTCCGCAGCGCGGCGGACGTGGTGGCGATGCTGCTGGCGTTCGCGGCCGAGGTCGCGGCGGGAGAGCGGCCGCTGCTCGTCGGGCACTCGGCGGGGGCGTACCTCGCGCGGGGGATGGCGGCGCGGCATCCGGAGCGCTTCGCGGGACTCGCGCTGTTCTGTCCGCTGTCACCGGAGGCGCACGACATCCCGGTGCACCGGATCGTCGAGGGTGCGGGCGACCTCGGCGACGACGGGTTCCGGAACTACTTCGTGGTGCAGACGCAGGCGATGCTCGAGCGGTACGAGCGGGTCGTGGCGCCGGCGGCGGCGCTGATCGACGAGCCCGCCATGGAGCGGATCGGCGCGCGGTGGGAGCTGCCGCTGGCCGACGCTCCGGTCTTCGACGCGCCGACGCTGATCGTGGCGGGGCGGCGCGACTCGACGGTCGGGTTCCGTGCGGCGCTCGAGCTGGCGGGCGTCTATCCGGCCTCCACGGTCGCGGTGATCGACGACGCCGGCCACGCGCTGCCGCACGAGCGTCCCGAGATGGTGGCGACGCTGATGGGGGACTGGCTGGACCGCGTCGAGCGGGCGGGTTCGACCGGCGCGTGACGGCGCCGCCCGCCGGCGAGCAGGTCGATCGCGACGCCGACCGCGAGGGCGACGCCGATGCCGATCGCGACGCCCAGCAGCGGCTGGCCCTTCACCACGTGCCCGGCGAGCGACCCGATGAGCGCCGTGTAGATCGACCAGGTCACCGCCGCGACCAGGGAGAGCGGCAGGAATCGACGCCACGGGTAGCGGAGTGCCCCGGCGGAGAGGTTCACGGCGACCCGGCCGACCGGGATGTAGCGGGCGCCGAGGATGAGCGGCGCGCCGCGACGTCGGAGCGCGCTGTGGGCGCGGTCGAAGGCGGCGGAGACCCGCACGCCGCGCATCCAGGCGAATCGCGTGACACCGACGCGGCGTCCGGCGGCGTAGGCGAGGTTGTCGCCGATCACGGCGCCGGCCGAACCGGCGAGGCACAGCAGCGCGATGCCGGAGTAGTCGCCGGTCGCGGCGGCCGCGGCGGCTGCGGCGACCAGGACCGTCTCACTGGGAACGGGCGGGAAGAGACCGTCCAGGACGGCGACGACGAACATGACGAGCAGGAGCCACGGCGACGCGGCGGCCTGCAGGATGAAGTCGTTGATCGCGTCCATCCTTCGACGTTACGAAGGCGACCGTCGCGGGACATCGGCCGAAAGTATCGTCCGCATCATCCGCTGGAGTGAGGTCACGGCGTCTGCCGGGTTTCTCCGTCCGTGTCGGCGGCGTCGCGCGGCGGGATCTCCAGCAGGTGCAGGAAGTCCTCGAAGAGGCCTTCCATGTCGACGGCCTCCGGATCGAGGAGCCACTGCAGCTGCAGGCCGTCCATCATCGCCGTCACCAGCTGACCGACGCGGCGGGGATCGACGTCGCGTCGCAGCTCGCCGGCCGCCTGCAGTCGTGCGAAGGACTCGTCGTCCTGGTGCCGGATCTGCCGGTAGCGCTCGCGGAAGGACTCGTGCGCGGGATGCTGCGGGTCGGTCGCCTCCGCGGAGAGCACGACGTGCAGGGCGACGAGGCCGGGGGAGCGGGTGTTGCGCGCCACCTGCTCGCGCATCGTGTCGACGAAGGTGGCTCCGGCGGCCTCCTCGTCCTCGCGCCGCGCGCGGTCCATCTCGTCGCGCTGGGCGATCGTCGCCGCGAGGAGGCCCATCTTGGAGCCGAAGTGGTGCAGCAGACCGGCATCCGAGATCCCGACCCGGCGGGCGATCTCCCGGAGCGACGTGCCCCGGTACCCCTGCTCGCCGAACACCTCGATCGCGGTCGACAGGATCGTCGTCCGCCGCTTGTCGCCGCGTACCCGGCGACCGTCGGTCCGCACGTCGCCTGTCCCGTCACGATCGGCGTCCGTCGGGCGGGTGGCTTCGTCGCTCATACGCCTGCTCTCTTGCGGGGGTGGACTCGTCAGTTTATGCTCAACAAACTAAGCGAGCAGTTGCTAAGTTTCTTTCACGCTTCTGCTGCGCGGTCAAGACTCAACGAGGAGGAACCGTGAAGATGCGGAATCGAGCACTCGCGTTCGGCGCGATCGGACTTGTCGGCGTGCTGACTCTCGCCGGGTGCGGACGGTCGGATGAGGAGCCGGAGACCGGCGGGAACGGCGGGGACGCGGCGACGGTCGACGACGCGGCCGCGACCGGCGAGATCACCGTGTGGGCGATGGGCGAGGAGGGCGAGAACCTCGGGGACTTCGCCGACGCCTTCGTCGAGGAGAACCCCGACGCGAGCGTGACGGTCACGTCCATCCCCTGGGCGGACGTCATGACGAAGTACCAGACCGCGGTCGCCGCGGGCACGGTCCCCGATGCGATCATGATCGGCTCGTCGCTGCTGCCCTCCATGGTCGCTGCGGGCGGCTTGGCGCAGGTGCCGGACGACCTCGTCGACGACGATGCGTTCAACGAGACGGCGCTCGAGTCGACCGAGGTCGAGGGCACCGCGTACGCCGTGCCGTGGTACGTCGAGACGCGCGTCATGTACTACCGGACCGATCTCGCCGAAGAGGCGGGCGTGCAGGCGCCCACGTCGTGGGAGGAGCTGACGGCGTTCGGCGAGGCGATGACGCAGAACGGCGCCGACTACGGCATCCAGCTCCCCATGGGGGACGCGGAGGACTCCACGCAGGTCATCCTGCCGTTCTACGCGCAGGCGGGCGGCGACGTGCTGAACGACGACGGCACCGCGTACGAGTGGGACGAGGCGGCGCTCACCGAGGCGCTCGACTACTACGCGTCGTTCTTCATCGACGGCCTGGCTCCCATGTCGGGCTACGGCGATGCGCAGACCGCGGCGTTCGCCGACGGATCGAACCCGTCGTTCATCTCCGGTCCGTGGATGGTCGGGGTCCTGGGTGACCAGGAGTCGCCGGAGTGGGTCGAGCAGAACGTCGGCACGGCTCCCGTGCCGGCCGGCGCCGACGGCAACGACTCGTACCTCGGCGGTGGCCACCTCGGTGTGTTCGCGGATGCCGAGAACGCCGACGGCGCGTGGAAGCTCATCCGCTGGCTGTCCGAGCCGGAGACCCAGCAGTCCTGGTTCGAGACGGTGAACGCGCTGCCCGCGGTGACGTCGGCGCTCGAATCGGAGCCGTTCACGTCCGACCCGCGGCTCACCGTGCTCAACGAGCAGCTCGACGACACCGTCGCGCCGCCGTCGGTGCCGAGCTGGAACGAGATGTCCGCGTTCATCGAGACCGAGGCCGAGAAGGTCGCGAACGGCAGCAGCGCAGCGGAGTCGGCATCCGCCATCGTGGCCGAGGCCGAGTCGCTCGGCACGGGCTGGTAACCACCGTGGCGCTCGCAGCGACGGGCGCGGCTGGGCGGCGAGGTGGTTTCGCCGCCCAGCGGCGCCGCACGGCGGTCGTGGCATGGCTGTTTGCGCTGCCGTTCCTCGCGATCTTCGCGGTCTTCATGCTGGGACCGCTGCTCGGATCGTTCGCGATGTCGTTCACCGATCTCGGTGTGCGGGATCTGCGCTCGCCGTTCTCGGTGAACGTGATCGGCTTCGAGAACTTCGTGGTCCTGTTCCAGGACGAGCTGTTCGTGAAGTCGATCGTCAACACGTTCTACTTCGTCGGGGTCGGCATTCCGCTGACGATGGCGCTGGGCCTGCTGCTGGCGGTCGCGCTGAACGCGGGGATCGACCGGTTCCGGGCCGTGTTCCGGGTCGGGTACTACACGCCGGTCGTGACGTCGATCGTCGCGGTGGCGGTCGTGTGGCGGTTCATCCTGCAGGACTCCGGCCTCGCGAACACGGTGCTCGCGTGGTTCGGCGTCGACGGTCCGGACTGGCTGAACGACCCGTTCTGGGCGATGCCGTCGATCATCGCGATGGGCGCGTGGCGCAACATGGGCACGCTGATGATCATCTTCCTCGCGGGGCTGCAGGCGATCCCGCGGGACGTGTACGAGGCGGCGGAGGTCGACGGCGCGAGCGCGTGGCGTCGGTTCACGAGCATGACGCTGCCGCTGATGCGACCGACGCTGCTGCTCGGCGCGGTCCTGCTGTCGGTGGGGTTCCTGCAGGTGTTCGAGGAGCCGTTCGTGATGACGCAGGGCGGGCCGCTGAACTCGACCCTGACGATCAGCTACTACGTCTACAACCAGTTCGGCTACGGCGACTACTCCCTGGCATCCGCTGCCGCGTACGTGCTGTTCGCGTTCATCGCGGCGCTGTCGGCGGTGCAGTTCCGGCTGCTGCGTTCGAAGGACAACTGATATGGCTCTGACGACCGTGACCGAACCCGACGCCTCGGCGCTGACGGATGCCGCGCCGCGGCGCCGCCGGCGGCCGGTGAGCTGGTCACGGGGGGCGACCTATCTCGCGCTGACGATCGGACTGATCGTGACGCTGATGCCGTTCCTCTGGATGCTCCTCGGCAGCTTCAAGACGCAGGGCGAGCTGCTCCAGCGGCCGATCACGTGGTGGCCGGAGCAGGCGACGCTCGACAACTACTCGCGATGGCTGACGCAGCTCGACTACGGCCAGTTCTTCGTCAACTCGGTGGTCGTGGCGCTCGTGGTGGTCGTCGGGAACATCGTGTTCTGCTCGATGGTGGCGTATGCGCTGGCGAAGCTGGAGTTCCCGGGGAAGAAGGTGCTGTTCAGCCTCGTGCTGCTGACGCTGATGGTGCCGGGGGTGGTGACGCTGGTGCCGATGTTCGTCCTGGTGGCGAACATGGGGCTCGTGAACACGTATCCCGCGCTGATCCTGCCGTTCCTGGCGGGCCCGCTCGGCGTCTTCCTGATGCGGCAGTTCATCATGGGCGTGCCGGATGCGCTGATCGAGGCGGCTCGGATCGACGGGGCGGGGGAGTGGCGCATCTTCCTGCGCGTCGTGCTGCCGCAGTGCGGTCCGCCGATCGCGACGCTGGCGATCCTGACCTTCCTCGGATCGTGGAACAACTTCCTGTGGCCGCTGGTCGTGGCGCAGACGGAGCAGATGTACACGCTGCCCGTCGCCCTGTCGCTGTACTCGGTCGGGTCGAACGGCACGTACTACGGGCTGCTGATGGCCGGGTCGGTGCTGGTCGTGACGCCGATCCTGGTGCTCTTCCTGTTCCTGCAGCGGTACTTCGTGCAGGGCATCACGATGACGGGGCTGAAGTGAGACGGCGGGGCGGGTGACATCACGGCATCCGCCCCGCCGCCGGCTGTTCAGCGGATCTCGAACTCCACCGCCGAGAGCGCGTCGTCCCGTGAGGACGAGCCGATGAGCAGCTCGAAGGTTCCGGGCTCGACGATGCGCTGACCTGCGGCGTCCACGATGGTGCAATCCGCTGCGGACATCGAGATCTCCACCGCTGTGGACTCGCCGGGAGCAAGGTCGACATGGCGGTATGCCTTCAGTTCCTTGTCCGCCCAGCTCACGGAGGTCACCCGATCGCGCACGTAGACCTGGACGATCTCGTGCGCGGGCCGGGGCCCCGTGTTGTGCAGGGTCACGGACGCGCGGACCGTGCCGTCTGCGGCGACGACCGGCGTCGACACCGTGACGTCGCCGTACGAGACGGTCGAGAACGACAGCCCTTCACCGAACGCGAAGGCGGGGCTCTGCGTCAGGTCTGCATACCGGTCGCCATGCTGGCCCCGGATCTGGTTGTAATAGGTCGGCTGTTGCCCGGCGTGCCGCGCGAACGAAATCGGCAGGCGGCCGGTCGGCTCGATGGCGCCGATGAGCAGCTCCGCGATCGCACGACCGCCCTGCATGCCGGGATTGGCCACCCAGACGACCGACGCATCACGGACCGCATCGGGCAGGATGAGCGGCTTCGACGCCATCAGCACGATCACGAGCGGTGTCCCGGTCGTCGCGAGCGCCTCGAGTAGCGCCCGTTGCCCGCCGATGAGCTCGAGGGTTGCAGTCGAGCGGCCCTCGCCGACCAGTTCGATGCGGTCGCCGACGACGGCGACCACGACATCCGACCGCTCCGCCAGCGCCACAGCGTCGGCGATCAGCGCGGCATCCGGCTCCTGCGGCAGGACGATCGGCGGGCGGGGCTGCCCGTCCGGGAAGAGACCGGCCGGGTCGTCGGTGAGGTGGAGGATTCCGGCGCCGACGGCATGCGCGATGGTCCACTCCGCCGGTGCGTGCGCATTGAGTCCGTCGAGCACGGTGGTGATCTGGTCGCGCGGGTGGCCGTTCGGCATCCAGTCGACCTGCCCGGATGAGCCGGCCCAGTCGCCGAGCTGCGTCTGCGCATCGTCCGCGAGCGGACCGACGACCGCGACGCGCCGGGTGGACGGCGCCAGGGGCAGCGTCCCGTCGTTGCGGAGCAGGACGAGCGAGCGTCGTGCCACCTCGAGGTTCAGCTCGGTGTGCTCCGGCGACGCGATGACCGAGGAGATGCGTTCGGCGTCGGGCAGTTGGGGATCCTCGAACAGGCCGAACCGGAACTTCAGCGACAGGACGCGCGAGACCGCCCGGTCGATGTCCGACTCCGCCAGCAGGCCCGCCGACACGGCGTCGAGCGCACCCTGGAAGAAGCCAGGGGTGGTCATCACCATGTCGTTGCCCGCCTTGACGGCTGCCGCCGCAGCGTGCGCGTAGTCGGGCTGAACTTTCTGCTCCCACACCATGCGCCCGATGTTGTCCCAGTCGGTGATGAGCGTGCCGGTGTAGCCCCACTCGCCGCGGAGGACGTCGCTGAGCAACCAGTCGTTGACGGTGATCGGTACGCCGTCGGTGGTCTGGTATCCGAGCATGAACGTGCGGCATCCCTCGCGCGCGACGCGCTCGAACGGGGGAAGGAACCAGGAGCGGAGCTTGCGGCGCGAGATGTCGGCTTCGCTCGCGTCCCGTCCGCCCTGGGTCTCGGAGTAGCCGGCGAAGTGCTTCGCGGTGGCGAGGATCGCGTTGGGGTCGTCCAGCCCGCGGCCCTGGTATCCCCGCACCATCGCCGAGGCAAGCTCGCCGATGAGGAACGGGTCCTCGCCGAAGGTCTCTCCCACGCGGCCCCAGCGGAGGTCGCGGGCGATGCACAGCACCGGTGAGAAGGTCCAGTGGATGCCGGTGGCGGCGACTTCCGCAGCCGTCGCGCGGGCGACGTGCTCGGCCAACTCCGCATCCCAGGTCGCTGCCAGGCCGAGCTGGGTCGGGAAGATCGTCGCGCCCTCCCAGAACGAGTGACCGTGGATGCAGTCCTCGGCGACGAGGAGCGGGATCCTCAGCCGGGTCTGCGCGGTGAGTGCTGCGGCGTGCAGCACCTTCGCCGGGGATGCGTGCAGGATCGAACCGGCATGCCGCCGCAGGACGATGTCGTCGAGATCCTCCCGCGCGTCGGACTGCATCATCTGTCCGACCTTCTCGGGCAGCGTCATGCGGCCAAGCAGGTCGGCGACGCGCTCGTCGACCGACCGGGCGGGATCGAGATAGGGGGCGGTCGACAGGTCGACGACGGTCATGCGGTGCTCTCCTCGGAGGTCGCGGGCGTACGGACGGCGGTGACGGCGTCGTTGACGTCGAGCCCCTTCTTCTTCATGGCGCGGGCGCGCTCGCCGGCGGAGCGCAGGCGCGGGTTGACGTACTCGTCGATGCCGAAGTTGATGAGCGACAGCGCGACGCCGATGGCGGCGATGCAGAGCCCCGGAGGCAGATACCACCACCACTGGTTCTGGCGGAACGCGCCCTGCGCGCTCGCCCAGTTGAGGATGGTGCCCCAGTTGTACGTGTCCACCGGAATCACGCCGATGTACGACAGGGTCGTGAGCCCGAGGATGGCGGCGGTCACGGTGCCGACGAAGCTTGCGGCGATCAGGGCCATCAGGTTCGGCAGCATCTCGACGGCGATGATCCGGCTGAGCGGCTCGCCGTTCGCCCTCGCCGCCTGGATGAAGTCGCGGTTACGGAGCGACATGGTCTGGGCGCGCAGCACGCGCGCGCCCCACGCCCACCCCGTGAGGCCGAGAACGGCGGCGATCAGCACGAGCGGGGCGTCCTCGACCATCGAGGCGACGATGATGATGAGGGGGAGCCCCGGGATGACCAGGAACACGTTCGTGAGGGCGGACAGGCTCTCGCTGCGCCAGCCTCGCAGGTAGCCCGAGACGACGCCCACGACGATCGCGATGATCGTGGCGATGATCGCCGCGAGGAACCCGACGACGATGACTCCACGGGTGCCGTGGATCACCTGGCTGAGGACGTCCTCGCCGATGTGGGTCGTGCCGAGCCAGTGGGCCGCGGAGGGCGGCTGGAATCGTGCGGTGTTGTCGACCTTCGTCGGCGAGTACGGCGCGAGGACATCGGCGAAGATCGCGACGAGGACGAAGAAGCCGAGGATGGCCAGGCCGGTTATCGACTTTGCATTCCGGAACATCGCGAAGGCGGAACCCAGCCTGGACCGGAGCGTCACGGGTGTCGGGTCGGTGGGGCGGGCCATGCGGATGGTGGCTGTGGCGGTCATGTCAGGCCTCCGTCTGGCGTGTGCGGGGGTCGAGGAACGCGTAGGCCACGTCGGCCAGGATGTTGGCGACGAGGACCGACAGAGTGATCACGAGGAAGACGCCCTGCATGAGCGCGTAGTCCTTCGCGTTCGTGGCATCCAGCAGCAGCTTGCCGACGCCCGGATAGCTGAAGACCATCTCCATCACGATCGTGCCGCCGACGATGAACCCGATCGACAGGGCGAAGCTCTGGATCTGCGGGAGGACGGCGTTCCGGGCGGCGTAACGCCAGAGCACCCGCGAATTGGGCATGCCCTTCGCCTGCGCGACCGTCACGTAGTCCTCGTCGAGCACGGTCAGCATCATGTTGCGCATGCCGAGCATCCAGCCGCCGAGCGAGGCGATGATGATGGTCACGGCCGGCAGCGTGCCGTGGTGGACCACCTGGCCGATGAACTCGGCGGAGAACTCGGGGGACATGCCGACGCCGTAGGCCTTGCCGATCGGGAACCACCCGAGGTTCACCGAGAACAGCGCGATCGCGAGGAGGCCGAGCCAGAAGTAGGGGATCGTGCTCAGGAACGTCGTGAGCGGGATCAGCGCATCGGCGCGGCTGCCGCGGCGCCAGCCGACGATCGCCCCGCCGATGGTCCCGATGAGGAACGAGACGATCGTCGCGAATCCGACCAAGCCGATCGTCCACGGCAGCGCCTGCGCGATCACCTCGGTCACCGGCCGAAGGCCGTGCAGGAGCGAGACGCCGAGGTCTCCGCGCAGCAGCAATCCCCAGTAATCGAGGTACTGCTGGAACAGAGAGCGGTCGGTGTCGATGCCCAGCAGGACGCGGAGGGCGTCCGCGGCCTCGGGGCTGACGTTGCGATTGCGGGCGAGGTACTGGTCGACCGCGTCGCCCTTCATGAACCGAGGCAGGAAGAAGTTGATCGTGATCGCCGCCCACAGAGTGAACAGGTAGAACGCGGCTCGTCCGCCG
This sequence comes from Microbacterium pasadenense, assembly GCF_047246565.1. Taxonomy (NCBI): domain Bacteria; kingdom Bacillati; phylum Actinomycetota; class Actinomycetes; order Micrococcales; family Microbacteriaceae; genus Microbacterium; species Microbacterium pasadenense. The sequence continues at coordinate 1,117,419 of NZ_JBFOKN010000001.1, forward strand.
AGGAAGCGCCACGGTACGCGTGAGCGGCCCCTGACGGCGGTCGTCGCGGTCGTGCCGGCGTCGAGGGCGTCCACCGGCAGCGAGGGTTCGACGGCGGTCATCGTGCGCCTCCTGAGATGCCGGGCGCCGAGGCGAAGTGTCGCTCCGGATCGGGGGATGCCGCCCGAAGTTCCTGCGTGTAGGGGTTACGCGGGCGGAGGATGACGTCATCCGCTGTTCCGCTCTCGACGATGCGGCCCTGGTTGAGGACCAGGATCTCGTCGCTGAAGTGCCGGGCGGTCGCCAGATCATGGGTGATGTAGAGCACCCCGAGGCCCTCCTCGCGCTGCAGGTCGGCGAGCAGGTTGAGTACGCCCATTCGGATGGAGACGTCGAGCATCGAAACCGGTTCGTCGGCGACCAGCAGGCGTGGGCGCGAGGCGAGCGCTCGGGCGATGGCGACCCGCTGTCGTTGCCCGCCAGAAAGTTCGTGCGGGCGGCGATCGACGATGGCCTCGGGCTCCAGCCGCACGCGCTCCAGCAGCCGACGCACCTCAGCGTCGACCTCGCCCTTCGGGACGACGCCATCGAGGCGCAGGGGGCGTTCGAGGTGGTGGCGGATGGAGTGGTAGGGGTTGAGAGAGGCGAACGGGTCCTGGAAGACCATCCGGAGCTGCTGCCGGTACGTGCGCAGCGCTCGGCCTCGGCGGGGGATGGGCATGCCGTCGAGGCGCACCGCGCCGCTGGTGGGCGTCTCGAGCTGCGTCAGGATCTTCGCGATCGTCGACTTGCCGCTGCCGGACTGTCCGACCAGACCGATCGTCCGGCCCGAGGTGAGGGTGAAGGTGACGTTGTCGAGGGCTTTCATCTGGCCGGCGCCGCGGACGTTGTAGATCTTGGTGACGCCTTCGAACTCGAGTGTGGTCATCGCGCGACCACCCCCCTTTCGCCGGTGAGGCGCGGGAAGGACGAGAGGAGCGTCCGGGTGTACTCGTTCTGGGGAGCGCTCCAGATGCGCTCTGCCGTGTCGAGTTCGACGATCTCGCCCTCGCGCATGATGGCGATCCGGTCGCTGATCTCGAGCAGCAGCGGGAGGTCGTGGGTGATGAAGATCACCGAGAATCCGAACTCGTGACGCAGCTGCGAGATCTGCTTGAGGATCTCGCGCTGGACGAGGACGTCGAGCGCGGTCGTGGGCTCGTCCATGATCATGAGCTGTGGACGCAGGGCCAGCGCCATCGCGATCATGACGCGCTGGCGCATGCCACCGGACAGCTCGTGCGGGAACGAGCGGATGCGCGAGGCGCCGACCTTGACGATCTCGAGAAGCTCGACGACAGCCTCCCGTCGCTCGGGGCGCGTCATCGAGGGTCGGTGGATCTCGAAGACGTCCTCGAGCTGCGACCCGATGGTCGCGACCGGGTTGAGGGCGTTCATCGCCCCCTGGAAGACCATGGAGATCTTGTCCCAGCGGAACCGTCGCATCTGGTCGACGTCGAGGGAATTGATGTCGATGTTCTCGCCCGAGGCGTCGCGGAAGACGACGGATCCGCTCGAGATCACGGCGGGGGCCTTCAACAAGCGCTGAACGCCGTAGGCGAGGGTGGTCTTGCCGCAGCCGCTTTCGCCGGCGAGGCCGAGGATCTCGCCGCGGCGGAGCTCGAGACTGACGTTCTTGACGGCTGCGACGGGGGGGTCGACGTCGTACACGACGGAGAAGTCATGCACGGAGAGCAGCGAATCGCGCATAGGAGGATCTCGCTTTCTGGGCGCGCGGGGTACTCGGGCAGGACGAGGCGGGGCGGATGCCGCGTGGCATCCGCCCCGCCGGGGGGACTACTCGGCGGGCTCGAGCTGTGTGAGGACCTGGACGATGCCCGGCTGTGTCGGGTCGGCGGACGCGTACTGGTCGTCCTCCGAGGGCCAGCCCACATAGTTGCGCGTGTTGAACTCGCCGAGCAGAGGGTGCGCACCGAGCGGGATGGCGGGCACCTGCTCGGCGAACGCGGTCTGGAGCACGGCGCTGGCGGCCTGACGGTCCTCGTCGGATGCTGCGTTGGCGTAGGTGTTCAGGGCGTCGGTGACCTTCGGGTCGTCGAAGCGACCGAAGTTGAACGCCGCCTTGTCGTCGACGATCCACTTGGGGTCCATCGTCGAGGTGTACAGACCGTAGGCGTTGCCGGTGTCTTCGAGCCAGTGGATGATCGCCTGGAACGTGCCCTCCTGGCGAGCGGCGTCCCACCCACCCCAGTCGGGCTGGTCGACCTTGACCTCGATGCCGAGGGCTTCGTCGAGTTCCTCGGCGAGCAGCGCCTGCTCGGTGTTCCAGTCGCTCCAGCCTGCGGGGACAGAGATGGAGAACGACACCGCCTCGCCGTCGGGGTCGATGAGCGTGTCGCTCTCCCACGTGTAGCCGGCATCGGTGAGCACCTGCCTGGCCTTGTCGACGTCGACGGAGTAATCCACGCCCTTGTACTCGTCGATCACTTCGCCCTCGAGCAGCTCGCCGAGGCCCGTGACGTTCCAGACCGGCTCGCTCGCACCTTCGCGGGCGATGTCGACGTACGCCTGACGGTCGATCGTCCAGGCGAGCGCCTCGCGCAGGGCGGGGTCGTTGAACGGCTTGGTCTGCAGGTTCATGAACAGCGTGCCGGCACCCGCGGTGGGAGAGACGAGGAACTGGTTGTGCTCGTCGGCTGACAGGTAGCTGGACTCGATCTGCGGAATGAAGGCCTGTGCCCAGTCCGCTTCGCCGGAGACGAGGGCGGTGGTGAGCGCGGCGTTGTCGCCGTAGGAGACGTAGTTCAGTGCAGGGACGGACAGCTCGCCGCCCCAGTAGTCGGGGTTCGCGGTGAGGGTCACAGACTCGGTCGACCAGTTGTCCAGGACGTACGGTCCGGTGCCGACGGCGAGGCCGTCGTCGGTGAGCGGGTCGGTGTTCGGGTCGGCGATGTTCTCCCAGATGTGCTTCGGGACGATCGGGGTGTGGAGCACGCGGGCCTGGGCGGTGTACTTCGAGTCGGCGAAGGTGATGGTGATGGCGTCCCCGTCGGCGGTGATGTCCTCGATCTTGAGGCCGGCGCTGTCGGTCAGTGCGCCGCTCACGTACTGCTCGAAGGTGAAGACGATGTCGTCAGCGGTGAAATCGGTGCCGTCGCTCCAGGTGACTCCGCTGCGGGGGACGACAGTGAGCTGCGTGTAGTCCTCGTTCCACTCGACGGACTCGGCGAGCCAGGGAGTCGTGCCGAGGTCGCCGGTCGGGTTGACCAGCGCGAGCGGTTCGAACATGACCTTGGCGTAACCGTACTTCGACGCCGACGAGTCGCCGAGGTACGGGTTGTGCGATTCGGTGGTGATGGCGCCATCGGGCTTGGCGATCGTGAGGGCGGCGCCGGGTTCACTGCTGTTGGTGTTGGTGCTCGCCCCGCCGGCCGCGCAGCCGGTGAGGATCAGTGCCGCGGTGAGACCTGCTGCGGCGAGGGAGGTCTTAAGCCTCATTGCTTCTCCTTCGTGAGTGGGTTCCCGGCGCCGCGGAGCTTCCGAAGGGAAGTGGCACTCGGCGCTGAGTGTGATTGCATTGGAGAACTTACAATCAAGTAAGTAAGTGCACAACTCCCCACGCCCGCGGGTCGTGTCGGCGACGTGCGTAAACTCTGATCCGGCATCCCACGAGAGGGGCATCATGGTCGATTCCCGACGCCAGCCGCGTTCGCGCCCCGAGACGCTCGTGCGTCGTCGTGAGATCATCAGTGCCGCTGTGGATATCTTCGGCGCGAAGGGCTTCAGCGGAGGGACGTTGCAGGACATCGCCGACCAGGTCGGCATGACGCATGCCGGCATCCTGCATCACTTCGGGTCGAAGGAGGCGCTGCTGCTCGAAGTGCTGACGCACCGGGATGAAACCGACGTCGCGGGCCTGGAAGGGCAGCACATCCCGGGCGGGATCGAGCTCTTCCGCCATCTGGTGCGCACCGCGTTCGCGAATGCGCGCCGCGCCGGCATCGTGCAGGCGTTCGCGGTGCTGTCGGCCGAGTCGGTGACCGACGGGCATCCCGGTCGCGACTACTTCCAGGAGCGCTACCGGAACCTGCGCGTCGAGGTGACGGCGGCGTTCGAGGCCGTCTGCGCCGAGCGCGGCGTCGTCGATCCGACATCGGTGGCGGATGCTGCGGCCAGCATCCTGGCCGTGATGGACGGCCTGCAGGTGCAGTGGCTTCTCGATCCGACGGCCGTCGATCTCGGGCGGGCGTCCGAGTTCGCCATCGAGGCGATCATGGGCGCGGTACTGCAGCCCCGGGCATCGGTGATCGGCGAATCGGCGTGATCGGGACCTGATCGTCGCGCCCCGACCTGCGGGGATGCGCGGGTGCGGCGGCGCGGCTGCGTGCGGCGCGGCTGGGCGTGGTGTTGTCTCTGCGTGCGGGGGCGCTGAGCCGGCGGACGGTCCGCGCGCGGTGGCGGTGTGCCAGCGTCCGGGTCAGAAGGGTGGGGTGTCGGTGCGGTCGGTGGTGTCGGGTCCGGTGGCAGGTGTGAAGGCGACGGCGGGGGTGGGTGCGTCTTCGCGGTAGGTCCTGCCGGCGGGTGAGGTCCATTCCAGGACGCCACCCTGGAGTTGTCGGACCCGCCAGGCGGTGAACTGCTTCATGGAATGGTGCCGTTGACACAGGTGGGCGAGGTTTCGGAGTTCGGTTCTGCCGCCGAGGGCGTGGTCGTGGGTGTGGTCGATCTCGCAGCGGATCGCGGGCACCCGGCAGCCGGGGAACCGGCAGTGCTGGTCCCTCGCCTGCAGGTACCGGCGCATCGGCAGCGGAACCCGGTACGAGTCGACGGCGACGGTGGTGCCGGTGACCGGGTCGGTGAACATCCGTTCCCAGATCCCCACCGATCCGGCGAGCGTGCGGGCGGTTGCCGCGTCGATGGGTGATCGTCCCATCAGGTCCACGGGTGCCTGACCGGTGCCGTCGAGGCAGGAGGCGGGCAGCACGATCTGGACGCGGGCGCGGATCGCGCCGAGTGGACCCGCGCTGGTGTCGATCGTGTCGTCGAGGGCGGGTGTGCCGGCGAGCAGCAGGTCGGCGAACACGTCGGCGCGGACCTGGTCGATCGGACGCGTGTCCGTTGCCACCACGTCCACGGCGTCCGTCGTGCCGTCGCCGAGTGCACTGCCTGTCGCACCGTCACCGTTCCTGAAAGCGCCGGTTCCTACCCGTTCGGTCGCGCGGCGGTCGGCAGCTGTCGCTGCTCGTTCGGTGCGGGTGTCGATGATCGCGCGGGCCTGCTGGGTGAGCCGGTCGTGGATGCCCTCCGCGATCACCGTGGGGAGTGTCGCGATCAGGTCCGACATCCCGTCCCGTCCGGGCATCAACCTCACACACCGCTTGGCGGCGGCTTCTTCGTGCCGTTCCGTGAAAGAGCGGGGGTGCAGCCGTTGCGCGAGGATCTCGAGCTCCGCGCGCACCCGGTTCGGGGTGTCCTGTTCGCAGCGGCTGATCGCGGCGGCTTCGAATTCGGGTCGCAGCTCGACCGGCACGACACCCCCGGTGTCCACGATGACCAGCACGTGACCGCGGGTGATCCGCCCCGCTTCCCACGCACCCAGCGCGGCCGGGTAGCCTTCCACGATGGTGCGGGCCTCGTCGATCCGGCGCTGCACGGTCCGGTCGGTGGTGCGCATGACCCCGCCGACCTCCGCCGCGATCGACCGGAGCGCCATGTCGTGCACTCGCACCCGAGACCCACTGCCGACCGCCTGCTCCTCCGCGAGCTGACCCGCCCGGGCGAGGACCCGCAGCTCGCGGATCTGAGCCGCCGCGATGTCACGATTCACAGCCTCGACGTCCGCGACGATCCCCGCGAGCGACGCGACATACGCGTCACGCGGGACCTGCTCGGACGGGGTGTTCATACCCTCATTCTGGTGAGGGCCTCCGACATCGAACCGGCCGATCCGACAGTTATCCACAGGCCTGCAGATGAGAGATCTCGCATCCAGTGACGGAGGTGATGATCGCCCGATCACTCACTAGCCTGTCGGCTGTGACGACATACGAATCGGCCTCCCTGTGGGCGCAGTGGGTCGGGTCCGGCGCGGCGGTCGCGGCGGTCCTGGTCGCCATCGTGTTCGGCTACCTCACCCTGCTCAACAACCGCCGGGCGAAGGACGCACAGCAGCGCGCGTCGCTCGCCGCGGCCTCGCATCGCGCCGGCCCGCACGCCCTTCCAGGCATCCGGGATGCCGCCGGCGCGAACTTCTCGGTGCGTCATCACGCGGGGGACACCTGGCTCCTCACGAACGACGGTCCAGGGATCGCCTACGCGGTCGAGATCCGCGGCTTCACCGACCTCGACGAACGACGGCTGCGCGACGTCCCCACGGCGCCGTTCACAGTGCGCGCGGGCGAGGCGAGCGGGTTCACGCTCGTCTCGCGCTACACGCTCGCCGGCCCAGCGAACATCGTCGTGACCTACCGCCTGGACCCGGACGGCGCACCGACCACGATCGTCCTGCCGGTGCCCGCGCCCTGACCACGGCCCGGCGCGACCCCGCCGCCGCCGTCACGCGGGCAGGTGCCCGCGTCCCGGGAAATGGGCGATGTCGAGCGGCCCCGCCTCCGTGCGGAGGATGATCTCGGCGGGGTAGAGCGACCGGGAGCCCAGGCGCACCGTCTGCGTCACGATCAGAACCGGCGACGACGGCCGGACCTTCAGCAGCTTCGCGCGCACGACGCCCAACGTGCCGGCGGCCACTTCCGAGCGGCTCGCCCGAACACCGGACCCGGCGCGGCCGCCAGCTCGCGCTCGGGCGGCGCCTCCGGAGCGGGGGGCCGTGTCGACGTGAGGATGCCGCTTCGTCGCTCCTTACTCGCGCCGTCAGCGATCGTCAACCTGGTCGCCAGACGGCGGCACGGTTGAGAGCTTGGCATCGTCCCCAGAGCGGATCCGGAGCAGACCATGACTTCACACAGATCGCCGTCCGAGCCGTCCACGGCTGAGCTGATCTCTCAGCTCGCGAACCAGACATCGAGACTGGTGCGAGACGAGATGCGCCTGGCTCAGGCCGAGCTCGCCGCGAAAGCCAAGCAGGGCGGGATGGGCGTCGGCTTCCTCGGCGCGGGAGGCATCCTGGCGCTGTTCGGACTGGGGTCGCTGATCGCGACCGGCATCCTCGCGCTGTCGCTCGTCGTCCCGGCGTGGGTGGCGGCCCTTATCGTGACCCTGGTCCTCTTCATCGCGGCCGGCGTCGCGGCGCTGGCGGGGAAGAAGAAGGTGTCCGATCTCTCGCCGGCGCCCGATCGGACCATCGACAACGTGAAGCAGGACATCAACACGGTGAAGGAGCGCAGCCATCATGACAACCCCTGACTCGCAGCGTGCGGGGGTGCCGACGACGGCATCCGTCGCCGCATCCGTCCCCGAACCCGAGAAGGGCGCGTCGATCCAGGAGATCGAAGCCGACATCGAGCGCACCCGGAACGAATTGGGCGCCACCGTCGAGAACCTCGCCGAGAGGCTCGACGTGAAAGCCCGGGCGAAGCATCAGGTCGACAAGGTCAAGACCGATGTGGCCGCCCGTGTCGATGACGCGCGAGACCAGGCGGTGACGTACGCGCACCAGGCGAAGGACGCCCTCACCGACCCGTCGGGGAAGCCCAACCGGACGGGCTGGATCACGGTCGGCGTCGCGGCCGCCGTGATCGGGCTCGTCCTGTTCGGTGTCGTCCGTCGCGGTCGAGCCTGACTCCGCCCACCCGTCCACCTCTGCGAAAGGCATCTCATGGCGAAGAAGAAGGCGTCTGCGGGAAAGAAGTCGAGCACGTCGGCGAAGCTCCTGTACCGACCGATCGGCCTGGTCAGCGGCATGGTGAGCGGTGCGCTCGCCGGGGTCGTGTTCAAACAGATCTGGAAGCGCGCGAGTCCCGGGCACCGCGAGGACAGTCCGAAGGCGCTCGAGTCGGAGTTCGGGCTCGGCCAGGTCCTCATCGCGGCCGCGCTGCAGGGGGCGCTGTTCGCCCTGGTCAAGGCCCTGGTCGACCGCGGCGGAGCACGCGCCTTCGAGCGTGCGACAGGGGAGTGGCCGGGCGACTGAATCGTCCGCCCGCTCATCGCGGGACCCACGGGCGCGGTCCGGCTGGACCGTCCGCCGGGGGCGCGGCGAAGCTACCCCTTCCGCGCCGCGCCACCGCGGCCGGCGTCCGAGACGCTGCGGTCGGGCGTTCCCACGTCGGCCAGGCTCGACGCGTCGCCGATGTCGCTCTTCGGGATGACGCTCAGTGTTCCATTGCTCTCGAGCACGACGGCCGCCACCGAGGAGACGTCCCCCTGCCCGCTCGACCTGATGGCCTGCAGGATCGCGGCGGAGGTGATGCGGTGACGCCGGGCTGCGGCGTGATCGATGACGCCATCGCGGAGGAGGAAGGTCGCGGACGCGGTCGCCGCCCGCCGGAAGCGACGAGAGACCGTGATGGCGGCCGCGACGATGACCTGCAGGGCGAGCAGCAGGATGATCGCCGTCAGGCCCTCGGTGAACGAGACGTCCGCCGTGAGGAGGACGGTGGCGAGGACGGATCCGATCGCCACCGTGACCACGAGGTCGAAGGCGTTCAGCTGTGCGAGGGTGCGTTTGCCGGCCAGCCGGATCATGATCACGAGGGAGACGTACGACGCCCCTCCGACCAGCACCACGCGGACCACATCAGACCAAGTGTCGAACCACATGCCGGCAGGCTACGAGGCCCGTGCGCGGCGCAGGACCGGGTTGCCCCGGCGGGCACGACGCGTTAGGCGGGGCCGAGTAGGCAAGCTGCTCCTCGGTCGGGCACGTACTTGGCTCGCTAGCCAGCGTCAGCGGACTCGTGCGAGCTCGGTGGATCCGCCGCGCCCCGCCCGCGGCTGGTCGCGAGCTCCCGTGCAGCCAGGTTCGGCCGGTAGCCCAACTCGTCGACGATCGCCTGCACCCGAAGGCGGGTCGAATCGGCAACCGTGCTCGCGCCATTGACCACGTTCGAGACCGTCTTGATCGAGACCCCCGCACGTCCGGCGACGTCGATCAGCCTGGGCGTCCTGGTGCCGCACTCGGCCGCCGGGATCGTGTCGGCTGACCGTCCTTCGGCGTCGTTCCGGCGGCGCATCTTGATGTAGTTGCCGCAGCCGGCCATCGAGCACCACCGGCCGGATGCGTTGCGGGAGGAGTCCCAGTACGCCCATCGGCAGGAATCCCGTGAGCATGCCTTCAGTCTGTTCCAGCCACCGTCGGTTCGAGCGGTGGCGAGTGCTTCGAGGATGACGATCAGCGGCGTCACCGGTTCGCTGCTCGCGTGGGCGGATATCCGAGGGGTCCCGTCGGCGGTGAAATTCAGCCGCAGCGGGATGGACGTCAACGCGTGGTTCAGGTCGTCGATCGACGTCGGGAGGGCGGCGTGGCCGGCATGCGTCAGAAAGACCTCGCGCAGGCCCTCTCTGATTCGACGAGCTAGTGCAAGGTCATCGGCCGTGACGGACGACGGATGCCGATCGGTGTGCCGGCGCAGCCAGTCCGATAGATCAGCCGGCGTCACCCATGCGTCCTCGTCCTCTTGCCACTCCACGCTGTTCACGAAGTCACGCAGGAGCACGGCGGACCCGGATGGCTGGATCGTCGGTCGTGTCATGACACCAATCAAAGTACTTCGGAGGTGTCATGACAAGGCGCCGCGGCGGCGACGCGGCTGAGCAATGCGGTCCGGCGGCGCCATCCGGTATGAGGCGGGCCCGCCGCCCAGCGTGCGCCGGTCAGCGGACGGCGCCGACGTCCAGGGTGAAGCCCTGCGAGCGGAGCCGCGACGCCAACGACTGGCCCATCGCGACCATCGGCGTCAGCACGCCGGCGTGCTCGGGAAGGTCGTCGAACGCGAGGCTGAGCGCTGACTCGCCGAGCATGACGCCGGTGCCTCCGTAGCCGGGGTCGAAGGGCGCGGCCACCCGCGTGCGGACGGGCGGACCGTCGACGGGATAGACGTCGACGTCGAGCGCGAAGCGACCGCGCTCGATCGCGTCCGAGCTCGGTCCGCTCCCCGGAGCGGGAAGTACTCGGTCGAGCAGTGCACGCGTCGGCGGGAACGACAGCCCGGCGACGAGGGCCGCGGTCCCCGCGGCGATTCCCGCGGCACGCGCGAAGCCGGCGGGCCCGCGGCCGGTGGCGACGACCTCGCGGTACTGCATGAGCTGCCCGTAGCTCCATCCGGTCAGGTAATTGCTGCGCTGGACGATCTGCTGGTTGTAGGCACCCATCACGAACGGTGCCTGCCAGGCACCACGCTCCTTGCCCCAACGGGTGGCATGGTGCCCGGGGAGGCGGACAGACGGTCCGGGCGTCAGCGCATAGGGGTCGCCGACGAGTCGGCGGGCCGCGGCATCCGTTCTCGCTTCTTGCATCTGCTGACGCAGGGAGTCGATGGTGCCGCCACTGACGCCTCCGCGCAGAGACCCGATCCGCAGGGTCGCGGCGACGATCGGCACCCCGCCGGCGGCTGCGTGTGCGAGGCCCAGCCCCAGGTCGGAGGGGATCGAGTCGAAGCCGCACGAGTGGACGATCCGAGCACCGCTGTCGGCTGCGGCGTCGTGGTTGCGTTCGACGCTGCGCGCGACGAAGACGCTCTCACCGGCCAGGTCGGCGTAGGAAGTGCCGGCGCGGGCGCACGCGGCGGCGACGCCCATGCCGTGGCGCAGGTAGGGGCCGACGGTCGTCGCGACCACCGTGGTGGATGCCGCGAGTCGGGCGACGGCGGCTTCGTCGCCGGTATCGACCTCGAGGATCGGCCAGTCGACGCCGAGGTCTCGATTGACGTCCTGCAACCGGGAGCGGGATCGTCCCGCGATCGCGATCCGCGCGCCGTCCGGTGCCGACTCCGCCAGATGCCGGGCCGTGAATCGACCCACGAACCCCGACGCTCCGAGCAGGACGATGTCATAGTCGCGGTTGTTGTCGCTCATGTCACGCGAGGGTACGCGGTCGTCGTCTGGAGCGCTCCGGCCGACGGCGGGGGCTGACAGGTTTCCGGCCCCGCAATCCGGGCTCACAAGGGGCCGAGCGAAGGGTGCGGCTGCGACAGGCCGTCGCGAATGAGAACAACAGTCCACGCGCAAAGTCGGTGTGACTCGTCGTGCGAGCTTCGATGAGGTCGGCTGATCGGCTCAAACCGGTTCGGTGGTCCGGATCAGACCGCAATTCACGCAGGACCATGCGACGAGGAATCGTTCGTCGTCGAGAATCTCGAAGGCGAGAGGGTCGCCGCACGTCGGACACGTTCGCGGGTCCGTTGCGCGCGCCTTCATCCCGTCAGCCTACGGAGGTGGCGTCGACGCTGGTCGAGCCGACCGCTACCTGACACGGATCAGGGCTCTGGATGCCGACGGTGGTCCTCGAGATCGGGCTCGGCGCGCAGCACGTCGGCGATCTCCTCCTCCGGCCGGGGCGCGACAGTCGCGTCATCTTCGAGTTCAGGAACGCTCGGCTCATCGGCGGCCGGGATGTGGTGGTCAGGAGTGTTCTCGTGGGACACGGCGGATCCTTCGGTCGGTATCACCGACAGCGTATGCCGATCTCTCTCCCAGGCACCGCTCGACAGCGGCACGTACTCGCCTCACGGAGTCAGCTCTCTCGGAGTACTGCCTCGAGCGCTTCGAGGCCGCCGCGGGTCGGTGCGACGCCGGCGAGCCCACGGTGCAGGGCGACGAGCGACTTCCGGTCGACTTCTCCGGTGCGCGCCCGGTCGCAGTGCACGGATTGGATCGCCGCCTCCAGTTGGAAGCGACCGAGGGGCGCGTCGAGTGACGCGGCTCGGCGGAGAAGGGCCTCCCCTTCGGCGATCAGCGCGGTGTCCCACAGGGTGATGTCCTGCGCGTCGATCCCCGGCCAGGGGCTGCCGACGCGGGCGGGGGCGCGTGATTGCGCGAGCGTGAGCAGTGCGGCGAGCCCCCACGCCTCGGCATCAGGCCGACCCTCTCTCGAGCAGCGTCGCCAACAGGACGGCGAGCCACCGCGCCTCGTCGGCGAGCGAGTCGCGGTACGCGTCGCCCTGGTCGAGCCACTCGATCGTGTATGCGCCGTAGATCGCCTCGAGCACGGCGCGGAGCCGGCCGGGCATCTCGCCGCGCGTCGGGATCCGGAACGCGATGCCGGCGTCGCGAATGCGCCGCTTGGCGCGAACGAGTCGCTGCGCCATCGCGTCGGCTCCGACGTCGAAGGCGGCTCCGATCCGGGCTGCGTCGAACCCGAACACGGCTTGCAGCATGAGCGGGGTGCGAATGCCCGCATCGATCGCGGGATGCGCGCACACGAACAGCAGCTCGAGCCGCCGATCCGGGATGCTGTCTGCGCGGGTGACCCACGCGTCGACATCGCGTTCGTCCACGGCATCCACCCCCTCTTGGAGTGCAACTGAGGTCCTGCGGGCGGCGGCGCCGAGCAGGTCGCGCAGGCGGTTGCGCGCCACAGCGAGGAGCGACCCCTCGGGATTGTCGGGAATCCCATCGACCGGCCACCGTGTGAGACCTCGCTCGAGCGCGTCCGCGAGGGCGTCCTCGGCGAGTGCGATGTCGCGTGTGCCCGCGGACAGGAGCGCGACGAGCCGGCCGTACGACCTGCGTACGACCTGCTCGATCGCTCGGTCCGTGTCGGGCATCAGTGATGGTCGTACGACGTCCAGTGGCCGTCTACGACCCAGGTCGCGACGGGACGGATCTCGACGTGGCCGTAGGCCGCGGGCGGCGCCTGCTGAGCCCAATGGATCGCGGCGTCGAGGTCGGCGACATCGATGTCGAAGACGCCGCCCAGCTTCTCGTGCGTGTCTGCGAAGGGCCCGTCCTGGACCACGAGCTCGCCGCCGGTGAGGGTGAGGGTGGTCGTGGCTGAAACCGGCCGCAGCACACCGGCTCCGACCAGCACGCCCGCCGCGTCGAGCGCTGTGACGTAGGCGTCGAAAGCCCGCATGCCCTCGGAGAGGGCCTCGGGTCCGAGCTGCTCGGCAGTCATCTCGGGATAGTGGAGGAGAAGTGAGTAGCGCATGTTCGTATCCTTCTGTTCGTGGTGAATCGACACCAGGATGACGAACGAGCGGTCGCCCGATCGACACGCGGCAGTAAGGCGCGCAAGACGAAGCGCCCGCCCCGCGCCGAGCGTGACGGCGCGCGTCGGATCCCGGCCGCGCGCTCATTCCACCTGAGCGCCCGCCAGCGGTCGGTCAGCCGAGGACGTCTCGGCGGGCGAGCCCGATGGAGGCGACCGCGATCAGCACCCCCGATCCGCCCCACAGGAGGGCGAGCCCGGTCCAGTCCATCCCGGTGGCGAGGGGTGCCTCACCGAATGCCCAATCGAAGGGTGAGAGCACCCGGAGCCAGTCGAGGTCGTCACTGTTGTTCGCGATCGCCTGCAGCACATACCCGCCCACGGCGACCGCCGATCCGGCCCCGATTCCCCAGATGCGGCGTCCGGTGAGTGCTCCGCCGGCGAGCGCGGCGGTGCCGGCGAGCAGCGCCACGCCGACGAGCGCCTTGGTCACGGCGAGCAGGTTCACTGGGACCAACTCGAGCTCTGCGGGTCCGTTCACCGCCCCCACCACCAGCAGGGCGACCAGTCCGAGCGTGAGCAGCTTCACCACCAGTGCGGCGGCGCTTTCGAGCGCGAACTGCACCCGTCCGACGCCGTGCGCCAAGGTCAGCTCCAAGCGCCCCGACTCCTCCGCCCCGGCGATGAAGGACGTGCCCCAGCCGATCGCGGCGATCGTCATCAGCACGAATCCGATGAGACCGAAGAACGTCGCTTGGGCGTAACCCGCTCCGGAAGTGATGTTCTCGTACCCGAGCGTGCGGACGAGCTCCTGGGGCAGTGTCTCGATCAGCCCCGACAGCTCGGGTGACTGCATCGTCGGGAACAGAGGCAGGTAGACGAGCGCCACAGCGGTCAGTCCGACCCCCCAGCCGATCAGACCACGCCACCCCTCGGTGAGCCAACCTCGGAAGACAGGCAAGGCCGCGCGCATCGTGCGGCCGGTTGAGGTAGCGACGACAGTCATGACGGCGCCTCCGTCCGGGCATACAGATCGAGCACCGACTCCTCCAGATCCGGTTCCTCAACGGTGAGGTCTCGGATCGTGGCTGTCGCGAAGGCGCGGATGACGGGATCGATATCCCCGCGGGCGGTCGCCGACACTCGCACGAGGTCGCCTGGCGCGGCCGTGACGTCGACGTCTTCGAGGCCGGGCAGCGCCTCCAGCTGGGACCGCACCGCATCGGCTGTCGTTGCGGCGAGCGTGGCACGGATGCGGCGGACGCCGGCGAGCCGAAGCGCCGCCACCGCGCCCTCCGCGACGACCCGGCCGCCCGCGAGGACGACGACATCGTCGGCTGCCTGCTGGATCTCGCTGAGCACATGTGAGCTCAGCAGCACGGTCTGACCGGCATGGCGTGCTTCGCGCAGCATCACGAGGAACTCGCGCTGCACCAGCGGGTCGAGGCCGCTCGTAGGCTCGTCGAGCACCAGTAGTTCCGGCTCATGCATGAAGGCCTGCACGAGGCCGAGCTTCTGCCTGTTCCCCTTCGAGAGCATGCGCACGGGACGTGTGAGGTCCAGGTCCAGTCGTGCGGCCAGATGCTCGACTGATCCGGACCGGACCGGGCCGCTGATCTCAGCGAGGTGCTTCAGCAGAGCGCCCCCTTTGATGCGGCCTTCCAGGCGGAGCTCCCCGGGGACGTAGCCGATCCGGCGGCGCAGGCTCGCTCCCGCAGCTTGCGGATTCTCGCCCAGTACCGTGATCTCGCCGGCAGTCGGGCGGATGATGTCCAACAGCAGGCGCAGGGTGGTCGTCTTGCCCGCCCCATTGGGGCCGATGAGCCCGAACACGCTGCCCCGCTCGACCCGCAGGTCGAGTCCGTCCAGCGCGGTGTGCGACCCGTAGCGCTTCGCGAGCGCACGGGTCTGGATCGCCAATGTCATGGCGTGGTTCCTTCCGAATCAGGTTGCGGGATCGGATGGCATGATCGCCATCGGAGGATCCGGATCCTGATTCGGGTCGCCGTCGCCCTTGTCGCTGCGCGGCCCCATTCCGCGGCCGCACGCTTCATCCGTCGCGCGGCGGAGCAAGGCGTCGCGATCTGTGCCGCGACCGAGCAGCTCGACTCCCGCGGCCACGCACCCTGCATCAGCGCCCCAGACGGGCGCTGGTGCGAGGTTGGCCTCCCCGGCTGACCGCATGGTCAGCATGGTACGCCCGCGTCGGCTGCCGGCGTAGGCGCGCGGCAACCAGACCGAACGCCGCGGGTGGAGGCAGGATGCCACCGCGGTCGCGCCGACGTCGACCGTGGACTGCTCCGCGCTCCCGTTGCGTCGTGTATAGGCATCTGTCAATATAGACACATGTCGATTCAACAGATCGAGCTCGCCGCCGTGGCGCAGGACGCGAAGCAGTACCTCGCCGCCCGGGAACCCAGCTGGCTCGCACGTCAGGCGGAGTTGGCGTGAGCGTCGCTGCGCCCGCGGCCCGCCGACTGTCGACACTCGACCGGTGGCTGCCCCTCTGGATCGGTCTCGCGATGGTCGGGGGCATCCTCCTCGGTCGATTCATCCCTGGTTTGTCGGAGCTCCTGTCCCATCTCGAGGTGGGGGGCATCTCCGTGCCGATCGCGCTCGGGCTGCTGATCATGATGTACCCGGTTCTCGCGAAGGTCCGCTACGACAAAGTCGCCGCGGTCACGGGGGACACGAAGCTGCTGATCTCGTCGCTCGCGCTCAACTGGATCGCCGGCCCCGCGCTCATGTTCGCTCTCGCCTGGATGTTCCTGCCCGACCTCCCGGAGTATCGGACGGGACTGATCATCGTCGGTCTGGCCCGATGCATCGCCATGGTCGTCATCTGGAACGACCTCGCCTGCGGCGACCGGGAGGCCGCTGCTGTCCTCGTCGCGATCAACTCCGTGTTCCAGGTCGTCGCGTTCTCCATCCTGGGATGGTTCTACCTCACCGTCCTGCCCGGCTGGCTCGGGTTCGACAGCCAGGGTCTCGATATCTCCATCTGGCAGATCGCGGTGAACGTCCTCGTGTTCCTCGGTGTGCCCCTCGTCGCCGGGTTCGCCTCACGTTTCATCGGCGAACGCCGCATGGGGCGCGCCTGGTATGAGGGAACGTTCCTGCCCAAGATCGGGCCGTGGGCGCTGTACGGGTTGCTGTTCACAATCGTGCTGCTGTTCGCCCTGCAGGGTGAGCAGATCACGTCGCGACCGTGGGACGTGGTCCGCATCGCCGTCCCGCTGCTCGTGTACTTCGCCGTGATGTGGTTCGTTGGGCTGCTCACCGGGAAGACGCTCGGGCTGGGCTACGCCCGGTCCTCGACGCTTGCTTTCACCGCCGCAGGGAACAACTTCGAGTTGGCCATCGCCGTCGCGATCGGCACGTTCGGTGCCGCTTCAGGCCAGGCCCTGGCCGGCGTCGTCGGACCACTCATCGAGGTACCGGTGCTCGTCGGGCTGGTCTACGTCTCCCTGTGGACTGCGCGCACCTGGTTCCGCACCGACCCCTACGCACTCCCCGAAGAAGCAGTCACCGAAAGGGCTCGACGATGAGCTCCACACTCACCCCCGCCGCGAACGACGACATCTGCGCGCCCTCGTCGACCCATGCCATCGGGGATGCCGCAGCCACCGCCCTCGCCACCACGTTGAAAGCCCTGTCAGACCCTCTGCGACTGCGGATGCTCTCCGCGATCGCCACCGACCCCCGCGGGGAGTCCTGCGTGTGCGACCTTGCCGAGCTCGCCGACGTGTCACAGCCGACCGTGTCGCACCACCTGAAAGTGCTGCGAGACACCGGCGTCTTGTCATCCGAACGACGCGGAACGTGGGTCTGGTACCGGATCGCTCCCGCCCTCCGCCCCGCCGTCACCACCCTCCTCGACTCGTTCGCGCCCGCGGCCGTCACCCCGACCGTCCGGCCGGAGCAGGCTGGGCTCGAGGACGTCGACGACGCCCTCACCCACCTCGCAGAAGCCCTCGGCGGGCTCTACCCGAGCCTCAGCGCAGGGCTGATCGCGACCATCGTCCGTGAGTCCTACGCATCCCTCGCGAATACGGCGCGGGTGAGAACCCACCTGCTGTCACTCGCCGAGCGGTTCGCGCGTCAGCGGCTCATCGACATCACCCGCAGCCGTGACAGCGGACTCCGGCAGGTTCTCTTCGTGTGCGTCGCGAACGCGGGCAGGTCGCAGCTCGCCGCGGCCCTCGTCGCCCAACGCTCCGGTGGGGCGATCATCGCCCGGTCCGCCGGGTCCGCTCCCGCCGCCGACATCCACCCGAACGTGCAGCCTCTCCTCGATGAACTGATCCCCGCCGGGGACCAGGAGCTGAGATTCCCCAAGCCGCTGACCGACGACGCCGTCCGGGCCGCCGACGTCGTCATCACCATGGGCTGCGGAGACGTGTGCCCCATCATTCCCGGGGTCCGCTACGAGGACTGGACCGTTGGCGACCCCGCCCTCGCCTCCGCAGCGGGCGTCGCCGCCATCCGCGACGACATCGCCCGCCGGGTGGACACCCTCCTCGCCACTCTCACAACCATTCGCTGACCGGAGCCACCATGACTGACACCACCAAGCCCGCTGTCCTCTTCGTCTGCGTCCACAACGCCGGGCGCTCGCAGATGGCCGCAGGCTACCTCCGCGACATCGCCGGCGACCGCATCGACGTCTTCTCCGCAGGCAGCGAGCCCGGCAACGCCATCAATCCCAACGCGGTCGCCGTCATGGCCGAGGAAGGCATCGATCTCACCGGCGCCGTCCCGCAGATCCTCACGACCGACGCCGTCCGCCAGGCCGACGTCGTCATCACGATGGGATGCGGCGACGCCTGCCCGATTTTTCCCGGCAAGCGCTACGAGGACTGGCAGCTCACCGACCCGGCTGGCCAGCCCATCGACGTCGTCCGCGACGTTCGCGATGACATTCGCGGCCGAGTGGAAGCGCTCGTCGCCAGCCTGGCCTGATTCATCAACTCCTACGTCATCCGCAGAGATCACACGATCGACAGAATCGATCGTTCTGGCGGCCGGGAGTTGTCAGACGGGTACTATCGGGGCGCTACCCTGCGGGATGGACGCCGGTGTGATCGTGTGCGAGGCGGCGATGCCGCTCTCGAGCGAAATCCTGTGCGCGGGGGCCCGCGCCGAGCGCGCGCTGTGATACCGCGAGCACGATACGAGTCGCCGTCAGCACGGGCAGGACAGTGCGACGCACCCCGAGCAACTGTCGATACGGCCGCGGCAGGCTCGCGACAGCGGCGGCGAACAGCACGCGATAGGCAAGTCGCATCGAGCCGGTGAAGGGCACGTCACGCAAGAACCGCACGACCTCGTCGACGCGCTCGTCGCGGCGGAGCTCTGCACGGTCGAGGAACCCCCGCAGCCTCTCCCTCAGGTCGGCTTCCGTCTCGGGCGGATTCTCCACACGCATGAGACGCCCAGCGGTCGCCCACTCGCGCACGTATCCGTCGGCACCTCCGGGAATCGGACCGCCCCACCGCTCGTGCGCGCCCAGAAACGCGTCTGCGAAGGCGAGGTGCACCCATTCGAGGAGACGGGCGTCCGACGCCGAGTACGCGTGAGCCCCGGCATCCGTCGCGTAGGTTCCCGATACGCGCTCGTGCAGCCGGCCGACGCGCGCCGTCTCCTGCTTCGCCTGCGTCGTCGAGCCGTATGTGACGCAGATGATCCACCGCACGGTGCCCGTCAGTCGGCCCAGTGGATCCTCTCGGTAGCGCGAGAAGTCGTGAACGCCGGCCATCGCGCCGGGGTGAAGGGCTTGGATGAGCAGCGCCCGGATGCCGGCGACGAAGGTCGCGGTGCCGGCGTGGACCGTCCAGACCGCGCCGCCGTCGGGAAAGTACCCGTCGTCGTCGCCCTCGGCGAGCTCACGCACCCACCGGGGCACGCCGTCCGGATCGCCCGAAAGCGCCGTCAGTAGTCGCGCACGGAGAGAGGGACCCTTCATGGCTCCAGCGTGCCACGCCTGGTGGAAGACAGGGGCAGGGACGGCCCATCTCGAACGTGCGAGGGGTCGCTCGACGCCCAGCTATGACCGCGATTCACCTCGGCGTCGGGCATCGCGACTTAGGAACCATCGGAGCTCGCGTGGGAACTCGGATACGAGGACGAGACAAGACGGTGGAAGGGCGGCTAGACCGTGGCTGCCGGGCGAGGATCGTCCTCCTCGCGCAAGCGCGGCTCGACGCGCAGAGCGGGACGCAATCCCGACTTGTCGGAGTAGAACGCGCGAAGGGCGTTCATGTCCGCGCCGACGTCCCCGGTGAGCGTGAGCGTCGGTCCCAGCCCGGTGGTCATGGTGGTGCGATCCACGTACCCGAGCGTGACGGGGAGGCCGGCCTCGCGCGCGATGCGGTAGAAGCCCGATTTCCAATGGGCGACGCCGCCGCGCGTGCCTTCCGGCGTCACCACGAGGCCGAAGACCTCGCCGCCGCGGATTCGACGGACGAGGTCGTCGACCACCCCGGCGGGGTTCGCTCTGTCGACGGGGATGCCGCCGATCGCGCGCATGACCGTCCCCCGCCAGCCGCGGAAAAGACTCTCCTTGCCCAGCCAGCGGAACCGCATCTTCAGGCGCCACGCGATCCCCAGCATGAGCACGAAGTCCCAGTTGGAGGTGTGCGGCGCTCCCAGGACCACGGTGGGCCGGGTCGGCGCGGGCTCGGTCGCGAGGGTCCATCTGCTGAACGTCCAATAGACCTGGGCGATGAGGCGGAGCATTCGGCAACCGTAACGCTCCCGCACCCTCCCAGGCTCCCGTTGACGTTGTTCGTGTCGGTCAGCGGTGCTCGGCTAGCGGTCCCCGACCGCGCTTTGCGCCGGGTCTGCCAAGGACCCTTCCCTGGGCGGTCGACCTGCGTCAGTTTGCGCGTCGATTGCCAGGCGTAGTCTTCGTCAGTGGCGGATCGTTCCGGAAGCGCAGTGACGCCAGATGGTGGCACCCTCGCGTGGATCTCGACTGGGTCGGGCGAGCCGGTTCTGCTCATCGCGGGTCAGGCGGTCACGATGCGTTCGTGGGATCCGATCGTGCCTGCCCTTGCGGCGCGCTTCGAGGTGATTGTGTTCGATCAGCGCGGGATCGGAGAGAGCGCCGACGGGGCGGTTGCGCCGCGCACGACACGGGCGATCGCCCGCGACGTCGCGGTGGTGCGAGACGCTGTGGGGATCGGGCGTGCCCACACGATCGGTCACTCGGTGGGTGGGCGGGTCGCGCAATGGGTCGCAATCGACCAGCCGGATGCCGTGGGCACGCTGGTGCTCATATCCACGACGGGTGGGGACGCCGCGGGTCATCTGAGGTCGGCCGAGGCGACTGCGGACCTGGCCAGCGGCGATGCGGATCGTCTGGCAGCACGCTTCTTCAATGAGGCCTATCTGGCTGCGCACCCCTCCGCGGCGGATGTCTTTGTGCGCAAATGAGGGCTCCATCGCAACCCGCCGTCGAGCGTTTGAGGCCAGCTCGACCCATGACGCGTGGTCCGAGCTGGCCGGCATCCGTGCACCGTCCCTGGTGGTGCACGGTAGCGGCGACACGATCACCCCTCCGCAGAACGGACGGGCCCTTGCCTCTGCCATCCCCGGGGCCGAATACCTTGAACCGTCGGGCGGGCGGCACGCCCCGCACCTCGGTCAACCCGAGGCGGTCGACGCCATCATCGACTTCATCTCACGGCATCCGCTGCCGTCCGCCTAGTCACTCTCGCGAGGGCGGAAGTCTTGGCGTCTCAGGATCCTCCCCGTTGAGAGCGGGTCGGCGTTCTTCGCACACAGGTCACGCCGACGGGCGCTTGCCGCACCGGGCCGTCAGTCGCTGCATGCGTCGCCGATGGCCGGGAAACTCACGGACTGCGCGCTCCGCACGACTTGCCGTCGCCCGTTCGTTTCGTAGGTGAGGTCCACCGCCTCGAAACCCCCAGCCGTGGCGCTCGTCCGCTCGATAGCGAGCGCGACGAACCATGTCTCCCCGCCATCGTCTTCGACAACGGTCCCTCTGAGAGGAACCCGTGCATCCCAGGCCTCACCGCCCTCGTTCGCGAGAGCCATCCCGACGCCCAGATGAGTGCCATCGTCGAGCAATACAGCTCGCGACGCGGCCTGCTCCATGACGCGGACGCCTTCGGCGCCAACGAGGTCCGCCGTCACAAGGGTTACCGCATTGGTTCCCTCAGCCAGCTCGATCGGGTCACCGTACGTCAGCGGGTCAGCGAACTCTCCGAGGCAGATGTGAACGGTGCCCTCGGAGGGGCCGAACGCCAGATCTGAACCTGGTGGGGCACATCCTGTGAGCGCCGCGACACCACTTGCCGCGATCATGACCGCGAATGCGCGCGCCCGATTCATGGTGCGATCGTAGGGGTTATCCGCCCCGACGTCGCGTTCGGTCATGCAGTGCACGATGCCGATGCTCACCGAGCACGATCATCGCTTGCCGGAGTGTGCACTAGCCGGTGGCGGCTCGCATCTTGCCCGAAAGCGGGACGTCCGTGGGCACGGAGATATCGGCGTACGCAGGGGTGGTGAAGCCAGCTCAGTCGATCGCCACAGCGTGGCCGGACACGACGATCCCCCCGGTTGCGGGGACGTCGACGGTGAGCACGCCGGGGCGTCCGACGTGCGCGCCTTGTTCGATCACGATGCGGCCGGGGACGGGCAGGACTTCGAGGGCGCGTAGATAGGCGCCGACCGCTGCTGCCGCGGAGCCGGTAGCGGGGTCCTCGGTGATGCGGCCGACGGGGAACAGATTGCGGGCGATGTATCGGTCCGGTGTGACGCGGTGCACCACGGTGATCGTCGCTGGCCAGCCGCGCTCATCCATGAGCGAGCGGACATCGGCCGGTTCGAACCGGAAAGTGTCGAAGAGCTCCCTGTCGGTGATCGCGATCACGGGGTGTGGGTTACCGGCATTCGCGATGCGCGGCGGCAACTCCGCGTGGAGCACATCCCGCTCGAGTCCGAGGAGCTGAAGGATGGCCGCGAGGTCGTGTGCGGGCAACTCGGTGACGGACGGAGTGGTGCTGGTGAAGGCTGCGCGGATGCCGTGGTCGTCGCGCGAAAGCGCGATGGCGATCCGTCCCGCTGCTGTGGAGAACTCGACGGTCTCGTCGACGCTGATTCGACCATGATCGGCAAGTGCGACGGCGCTTGCCACCGTGGCGTGCCCGCAGAACGGGACTTCAGCGATGGGGGAGAAGTAGCGGAGGACGAATGAGCCCTCACTGGTCATGCCCGTCAGGAATGCCGTCTCGGCGAAGTCCACATCCGCCGCGATGCGTTGCATGTCCGCATCGCTCAGCCCATGTGCGTCCAGCACGACACCAGCCGGGTTGCCACCCTCGGGGCGGGGACTGAAAGCGGTGTAACGCAGGACAGTCGGTGCGGCCATTCCCACAGGATAGGTCCGTCGGAGCCGGAGACCGTGCTGCTCCTCGGCAACGCGACTGCAGGCGATGCCTTCGGTGCCTGTTGAGCCGACCGTCGAGCTGCGCGCAGTTCTCAGCGCTCCGAGACAGCCCTCGCTGCGGCGCCACCAATGCGCGCCCCGTAGAGGACGAGGCCGAGCGCGATCACCGCGACGACGAGCACCCCGACGGTGATGACGGGCATGGGGAGCGGGAGCAGAGCGAGTGCTCCGCTCCCGAGACTGACGACTCCGGCCGAGATCGTGGAGCGGCGCGCGCGGACGTGCGCGGCAAGCCAAGCTTCATCACTTGCGAGTGTGCTCGGGATCCGGATGCCGGCGAGGTGGTTCCGCTTCAGTCGTCCCGACGCCGCGGCGTTCGCGAGCCAGATCAGGAGGATGCCCGAGCCGACCATCGCGACGGACAAGATGATCCTCGCCACCCACTCGTTCTCCATGAGTTCGACGCTATCGCTGACGCCGGGCCACCTCCCAGGCACGCGCGCTAAGCTGGAGGGGATAGGCGAACTTCTCATTCGTCTCGCCCCGGCTGTGTGGTAACAGTCGGGGCTTCTTCCTTGTACGGGTGGCCTGCGCGTCCAGGCCTGCATCGGCGGCGCCGCGCGAGGTCGGAGCAGCGGCCGTGTCAGCGTCCAGCTCCCGCACAATCCCGCGGAGGCGAACACCATCCCAGAGGTGGGCCCCGTGGGGCTCGAACCCACGACCCGCGGATTAAAAGTCCGATGCTCTACCGACTGAGCTAGAGGCCCTCAGCGGTCCAGCCTAACGGTCCGCGTCCGCGGCATCCGCACCGCTCGCCCTGTTGTCGACGATGATGCCGACCATCATGCCGATGCCCAGGCCGATGGCGATGCCCATCCCGAAGCTGTCGAACACGAGCATCCCGACGACGCCGCCCAGCGGTAAGCCGATCGCGATCCCCATCGCGATCCCGCTCGACGAGTCGCTGCTCTCCTCCTGGTCCTTCTCTTCCGCGCTCATGTGACCGACGCTACCCGGGACGCCCCCGCGAGGCATCCGTCTCGCGGGGGAGGTCCTGGGCAAACGGGCGACGCCGCCGAAGGGCCCCATAGCTTCGACGGCGTCACCGGTCTTGCGGACCTCGATCACATCGGGGGCATCAGCACCGTGTCGATGAGGTAGACGGTCGCGTTGGCGGTCTGGACGCCACCGCAGATCACCATGGCGTCGTTGACCATGAGCTCGTCGCCCGAGCCGGTGACCTCGAGGTCTGCGCCCTGGACGGTGGTGTGCATGCCGGCGATGTCGGCGGGCTCCACCTGGCCGGGAACGACGTGGTAGGTCAGGATCGACGACAGCATGTCGCTGTCGGTCTTGAGCGTCTCGATCGTCTCGGCGTCGATCTTGCCGAACGCGTCATCGACCGGCGCGAACACGGTGAACTCGTCGCCGTTGAGCGTGTCGACCAGGTCCACATCGGGGTTCAGCTCACCGCTGACGGCGGAGACCAGCGTGGTCAGCAGCGGGTTGTTGGATGCCGCGACCGCAACCGGGTCCTGCGACATGCCCTGCACCGAGCCGGCGCCGTCGGGGACCTGCTCGGCGTAGTCGGCGCAGCCGGGGCCGACGAGGTTCGCGGCGGGGTCCATCATGTCGTCGGTCGCCTCGGGAGCGGTGGACTCCATGGGGGCGGACGGCTCCATCGACTCTTCGGCCTCGCCGGTCGAGCCCATCGAACAGCCCGCGAGCGCGAAGGCTCCGGCCAGCGTCAGGGCGAATGCTGCGGTCGTCTTCTTCTTGGTGCTGAGCATGAGATTACCTCCGGTTGTCGTAGCCCCTTTCGAGGCGGTGATGACGGTTCTTCGGAGGCCTGCGCCGATCGGATGGGACGAATCCGAACATTCATGAGAATCAATCCGAATCGGTGCCCGCCGCGAAGACCCGATGACAGACGGGACACCCCATGGACCTCATCCTCATCGGCCTGCTCGGCGGGCTCATCACCGGAATCTCGCCGTGCATCCTGCCGGTGCTCCCGGTGATCTTCCTGACCGGCGGCGCTCAGTCCGCGACGTACGAGCGAGCGGATGCCGCATCCGCCGCCGGCGGCGGCACCGCGACCGCCACCGCGACGAAACCGCGCACCCGTGCGCTGCCCGCCAAGCGGAGCCGCCCGTACTTCGTGATCCTCGGCCTCGTGATCAGCTTCACCGTCGTCACGCTGGCGGGCTCCCTGATCCTCGGCGCCCTGAACCTGCCGCAGGACGTGATCCGCTGGGTCGCGATCGCCGTCCTCATCGTCATCGGTGTCGGGCTGCTCTTCCCCGGGGTCGAGCGCCTGCTCGAGAAGCCGTTCTCGTGGGTGCCCCGCAAGGAGGTCAAGAACTCCGGCAACGGCTTCGGCGTCGGTCTCGCCCTGGGCGCGGTGTTCGTCCCCTGTGCCGGTCCGGTCCTCGCCGCGATCATAGTCGCGGGCGCGACCGGTCAGATCGGTGTCGACACGGTGCTCCTCACGACGGCGTTCGCCGTCGGCGTCGCGATCCCGCTCCTCGTCTTCGCGCTCGCCGGGCGCAGCGTCGTCGAGCGGATTCGCGTCTTCCGCAGCCGCGAGCGCGGCTTCCGCATCGCCGCGGGCATCGCCATGATCGCCCTCGCCATCGGGCTCGTCTTCAACGTCCCGCAGGCGCTCCAGCGTCTGCTCCCCGACTACACCGCCGGTCTGCAGCGCGACCTGACCGAGAACGAGCAGGCCGCCGAAGCGCTGAACCTCGGCGGACTGGTCACCGAGGAGAACAAGAACCTCGACCAGTGCACGAACGGGGCCGAGCAGCTCGAATCGTGTGGCACCGCGCCCTCCATCAAGGGCATCGAGCAATGGCTCAACACCCCCGGCGGCGAGGAGCTGTCGCTCGACGAGCTGCGCGGACAGGTCGTGCTCATCGACTTCTGGGCCTACTCCTGCATCAACTGCCAGCGCTCCATCCCGCACGTGGTGGCGTGGGACGAGGCCTACCGCGACGCCGGTCTGCAGGTCATCGGCATCCACTCGCCGGAGTACGCCTTCGAGAAGGATGCCGGCAACGTCGAAGCCGGGGCGGCGGACTTCGGTATCGACTACCCGGTGGCCCTCGACAACAACCTCGCCACCTGGACGAACTACCGCAACCGCTACTGGCCCGCGCACTACCTGATCGACGCTGAGGGAACCGTCCGCCACATCTCGTTCGGCGAGGGCAACTATGCCGCGACCGAGAAGATGATCCGGGAGCTGCTCGCCGACGCGGATGCCGGTGCGACCCTGCCCGATGCCACCGAGGTGGAGGACGAGACGCCCGAGATGGGATCGACGACGAGGGAGACCTTCCTCGGCTCGTCGAAGGACGTGAACTACGGCGGCGACGGGGCTTACGGTGCCGGCGCGGAGGACTTCGCGTTCCCCTCGGACCAGCCGGCCGATTCGTTCGCCCTCGACGGCGAGTGGACCATCGAGACGCAGTACGCGGAGCCCTCAGAGGACGGTGGCATCCGTCTCGACTTCACGGCGTCGGAAGTTCGCACGGTGGTCGCGGGGGAGGGCCGGATCCGCGTTCGCCTCGACGACGGCGAGGAGCAGGTCATCGACGTCTCGGGTACGCCGCGCTCGTACGCGCTGGTCGATCGGGACGAGAACGGACCGGGCGTCCTCGAGCTCTCGGTGTCGCCCGGTCTGCAGGTGTACTCGTTCACCTTCGGCTGACACCCCGCGAGTAGGGCATGCTTGTCGAGATGGTGATCGACGGATTCGACGTGCCCGAGGACGGGTCGGCTGCAGACCATGCGGCCGACCTCCTCGTGCGCGTGGCCGCCGGCGACCAGGGCGCCTTCGCGGAGCTCTACGACATGCTGTCCTCCCGGGCCTTCGGGCTCATCCTGCGGGTGCTCGTCGACCGCTCGCAGAGCGAAGAGGTGCTGCAGGAGGTCTTTCTCGAGATCTGGCAATCCGCTTCGTCCTTCGCTCCGAACAAAGGGCAGGGAAGATCCTGGGTCCTGACGATCGCCCATCGTCGGGCGGTGGATCGGGTGCGCGCGTCGCAGGCGAGCGCAGATCGGGACGTGCGCGTGGGAGTCCGCGACGCACACACCCCGCAGGAGGGAGTCGTGGAGCAGGTGGAGTCGCGAATCGAAGGACGCCGCGTCGTGCGGGCCCTCGGAACGCTTCCCGATCCGCAGCGCGAAGCCCTGACCCTCGCCTACTTCGGGGGTTACAGTCAGAGCGAGATCGCGGCGCTGGTGGGAGCGCCGCTGGGAACGGTCAAGACCCGGATGCGCGACGGTTTGACGCGCCTACGCCAGGAGATGGGGGTGACATCGTGAACGACAAGGACTTCGCCGAGCTATCGGCCGGCCACGCACTCGGCGCGCTGTCGCCCGAGGACGAGCGGGCCTATACCGCCGCACTCGCGGGCCACCCCGAGTGGGCCGCCGGCGCCGCCGAGGACGAGCGGACCGCCGCGACCCTCGGTGACGGCGTCCCCGAAGAGACCCCGCCCGCGGACCTCCGCGCCGTCCTGCTCGAGCGCATCGCCCGCACGCCCCAGACCCCGGCGTCGCCCGCATCTGAGGAGCCCACCGGTCGACCCGACCCGGCACGCGAGGTGCGAGACGGCGATTGGTCCCGGCTCGTCATCCCGCCGAAGCCCACCCTGCCGTTCGTCGACGACCCGACGGCCCGGGTGCGCTCGGTGTACGAGCCCTTTCCGGTGATCCCCGTCGCGGCGGATGCCGGTGCGCCGGACACCGCGGACACCTCCGATGTCGCGGCGGACACCGCAGACGACACCGCGGCGGCGGACCCCCGCATCGATGACGGTGCCGATTCGCCCACCGAGCTGATGGACGTGCCCGCCCCGCCCGTCGCGGACGCGCCGACCGAGCTGATGGCCGTACCCGCTCCCGCCGAGCCGGACACCGAGATCGCCGCCGATGCGCCGGATGCGCCGGCGGGTGACGCGACCGAGGTCGACGACGCCGCAACCGTCACCGCCGACAGCGACATCGACGACGACGACGCCCCGGAGACCGCCGAGCGCCCGGTGGTCGACTGGATGCAGCCTGCGCCGGCTCGCGCCGACGAGCAGCCGGATGCTGCCGGCGAGCCGGTGCGCGCGGCCGAACCGGGCGACGCGGCCGAACCGGCTGACGCGGACGAGCCGGCTGACGTGGACGAGCCGGCTGACGCGGACGAGCCGGCTGACGCCGCGACGCCGCCCCCGTCCACCGACGTCATCCAGACGATCCAGCGGCGCAACTGGACCCGCGGGCTGTTCGCCCTGGTGGCATCCGTCGCGCTCCTCATCGGACTCGGGTGGGGCGTCGGGTCGATCGTCGAACGCGCGCGGACGCCGCTGTCGGTCCAGGCCCTGCAGGAGATCGAGGCGGCACCTGACGCGCAGACGGTCACCGGCGAATTCGTCGACGGCGGTGAAGCCGTCGTGCACTGGTCGGCGGAGGTGGGCAAAGTCGTGCTGACGACCGCCGACACTCCCGAGATCGCGCAGGACCGCACGTTCGAGCTCTGGTACGTCCGCGGTGACACCGCGATCTCGGCCGGCACGTTCGAGCCCGCCGACGAGGTGACCGCGCTGCTCGACGGCTCGCTCGAGGCCGGCGACGTCATCGCCGTCACCGTGGAGGCCGACGGCGGGTCGGCCGAAGGCACGCCGACGACCGATCCCGTGATCGCGATCCCGACGGACACCGAGCGGCTCTGAGCCGCCCGGTCCACCCCGGCGAGCCCGCGGGTAGCCTGGAATGATGACCGACGCGCCCCGCGACTTCCACAAACCGGTCCGCCGCTCACCCGACTCGTTCGACCGCAGCTTCGCAGCCGACGACCCCGCCGAGGTGAGCCGGGTGGCTCACGCGACGGCGACGGCTCTGCTCTCTCGGGTGCGGGAAGCCCCGCGTGACGAGGTGATCGACCGTCTGGTGCAGTTCACCGATGCTCACGGCATCGAGACGATCGCGGAGCTGTGGTCGCGCTCGCCGGCACGGTCGCTCCCGGGGGCGCTGTGGCGGCTGTACCTGCTGCAGCTGATGATCCACGACGATCCGCGCACCGCAGCGCTGCTGTACGAGCGGGGGCGCGCCCGCCTGGCATCGGCGGATGCCGTCATCGCGGGCGCGCCCGCGCCCGCGGGACCCGACGAACTGGTCGCGCTGATCGACGAGATCCTGCGGGGCGTGTTCGCGGGCGACTTCGCCCTCGCCCTGGACCGGGCGGCATCCTTCTCCCGCGTCGTCGCCGCCGGCTCGACGGACCTCGCCGACGATTACGACGCGACCGAGCCCGGCCGTGCCTCGCAGTTCACGACGCGCGCGCTGCGTCTCGACACCTACGCGGGCGACCTGACCACGGCGGCGGGGCTGTGGCGCCGCGAAGCTCTGAGCTGAACGGACGGCGCGCGCATCCGGGCAGGGGAGTGCCGGACGGATGCCGCACCCGCATCCACGGCAGCGTGCCGACGGGATGCCGCGCCCGCATTCGGGCAGAGAAGTGCCGGACCGCAGAACGCCTCTCGGCGCGTGGCCGCTCGCAGCGGCTGAAGATGGAGCCCGGGGTTACTGCGGCCCGGCTGTAAGAGTTTAACGGACGGCGGCCCGAGGTATTCCGGGTGGCCGGATTTTTCCCGGCATCCCCGCGATGACGGGAGACGGCCGCGCCGCGGCGCTCTCTCCCGGGCGTGTCGCACACCTCGCGCGCACCCGGGCGGTCGCTGCGCGTAGGCTCATCGCATGGCTTGGCGCTTCGCTCTCATGATCGACCCGGCGGGAGCGGACGACGCCCGCACCGACTTCTCCGCCACGTTCTCCGAGGTCGATCCGTCGGCACCCGCACTGACGGTGGGCGAGTTGAGCACCCAGCGAGGCGACGGCATCTTCGAATCCATCGGCGTCATCGACGGCCACGCGCAGGAGGTCGAAGCGCATCTGCAGCGGCTCGCGCACTCCGCCCGGATCTGCGAGCTGCCCGAGCCCCACCTGGGCCAGTGGCGCGAGGCCGTCGGCCGCGCGGCGGCCGCGAGCGGCACCGGCGAGGCCGTCATCAAGCTCATCCTCAGTCGCGGGGTCGAGCACGGCCCCACGCCCACCGCCTGGATCACGGTGGCGCCGGCTGCCGACTTCTCGGCGCCGCGCACCCGCGGCATCCGCGTTGCGGTCCTCGACCGCGGCTACAGCATCGACCTGCCCGGCCGGGCGCCCTGGCTCCTGCTGGGAGCGAAGACGCTGTCGTACGCCGTCAACATGGCGGCGATCCGCGAGGCGAAGCGACGCGGCGCCGACGATGCGGTGTTCGTGACCTCGGACGGCTTCGTGCTCGAGGCGCCGACCGCGTCGCTGATCATCCGTCGCGGCGACACGTTCGTGACGCCGGCACCCAACGGCGGCATCCTGCACGGGACGACGCAGCTGAGCCTGTTCGAGCACCTCGCGTCGCGCGGCTTCGAGACCGCCTACGAGACGCTGCCCGTCTCGGCCCTCGCCGACGCCGATGGCGCCTGGCTCGTCTCCAGCGTGCGCCTCGCCGCGCCGATCACGGCCGTCGACGACCGCACCCTGCCCGTGGATGCCGACCTGACGGCATCCATCAACGCGTACCTGCTCAGCCCGCGGGACTGACGCCGCGCGCGCCGCGACGCAAGGGATCCACTCGACACTCCGACGGCAGGGCTCGCGCAGCGGCGTGTCGGCGAGGATCCCTTGCAGCCCCGTCCTCAACCGCGACGGAGGTGAAGGCCGGCGGCCAGCGCTCCGAGCACCGCGCCCTCGACGAGCGGCCAGTCGTACATCACCATAGCGTAGTCGAACCGGAGCGTCACGTAGCCCCACTCGGCGGCATGCGCATCCCGCAGCAGATCCTTGTGCCGGAGGGACGTTCCGTCGTGGTTGACGCGGCCATCTGTCTCGATGATCAGCCGTTCCCCGATGAGGATGTCGACGAGGCCGACGCCCGCGACATCCACCTGCGTGCGCACCTCGACGTCGAGGTGACGAAGCCGCCACCGGAATAGCGACTCCAGGCCGCTGTCGGCATCGGCGCGAGCGAAGGCGATCGCTTCGCGGGCCGCGTCGGTCGTGGTCCGCGCGAGCCAGGCCATTCCGGTGGCGTCGATGAGTCGCAGCCGGAGGGCGGACTCGAGTGACACGAAGAACGCCTCGACGCCGAAGCAGGACAGGATCTGTCGCAGCACCCGCGGCGCAGCCGGTGTCCCGCGCGGAGGGGCGGAGCGGCCGTCCCAGTGCTCGACGCAACGGCATCCGCTCGTGCGGTCGTGATGCGCCCGCTCGCCGTCACGCATCCACACATGCGGACGGCTGTCGTCGGCGAGGATCCAGATGCCGAGGTGCCGAGCAGCGGTGACGCATGCCGCGTGTCCGCCGTGGCGGGCGACGCTCCGCAGCTCTGCGCAGCATCCCGGTGTCGCGTAGACCCCGATCCGGACCCGGTCGAGGCGGCCATCCGCGACCGCTTCGGAGACGCGTCGCCGCGACCAGCCGCTGGCTCTGAGCTCCCGTGTTCGGAGGATTCCGCGTCCGCTGTCGCACATCTTTCGAGGCTGGCGCCTCACCCGCAGGTGGTGGCCGGGCCGAGCGGCATCCGTGGACTCAGCCGCCGACGGCGCGACGGGGGAGGAACCGCCAGCCGCGATGCAAGGGATGGCAGGCGGCGTACCGAGGATGCCACGCACCCAGCGGCGCGCCTCCTCAGATCCCTTGCATCGCGGGACGGCCGGCGCCGGGGCCGGACTCAGCCGAAGCGGCCCGAGACGTAGTCCTCGGTGGCCTGCACGGACGGCTTCGTGAAGATCGTGCCGGTCTCGTCGTACTCGATGAGCTTGCCGGGCTTGCCGGTGCCGGCGATGTTGAAGAACGCCGTCTTGTCCGAGACGCGCGAGGCCTGCTGCATGTTGTGGGTCACGATGACGATCGTGTACTCCTTCTTCAGCTCCTGGATGAGCTCCTCGATCGCGAACGTCGAGATCGGGTCGAGGGCCGAGCAGGGCTCGTCCATGAGGAGGACGTCGGGCGACACTGCGATGGCGCGCGCGATGCACAGACGCTGCTGCTGACCGCCCGACAGACCCGAGCCCGGCTTGTCCAGGCGGTCCTTGACCTCGTTCCACAGGTTCGCGCCGCGGAGCGACTTCTCGACCAGCGCATCGCCGTCGGACTTCGACATCCGCGAGTTGTTCAGCCGCACGCCGGCCAGCACGTTCTCGCGGATCGACATCGTCGGGAACGGGTTCGGACGCTGGAAGACCATGCCGATCTGGCGACGCACGAGCACCGGGTCGACGCCCTGGCCGTACAGGTCCTCGCCGTCCAGCAGCACCTCGCCCTCCACGCGGGCGCCGGGGATGACCTCGTGCATGCGGTTCAGCGTGCGCAGGAAGGTCGACTTGCCGCAGCCGGACGGGCCGATGAACGCCGTCACGCTGCGCGGCTCGATCTCGAGGGAGACGCCCTCGACGGCGAGGAAATCGGTGTAGTAGACGTTGAGGTCGTTGACTTCGATGCTCTTGGACACGTCGGGTGCTTTCTGTCGGATGCCGCGCTCAGCGGCCGAACTTGGGGGCGAACCGCTTCGCGACGAAGCGCGCGATGAGGTTCAGGGCCATGACGATGATGATGAGGGTCAGCGCCCCGGCCCAGGCGCGCTCGAGCGACGCCGGGATGTTCGTTCCCGGGTTCTGGAACTGGTCGAACACGAAGACCGGGAGGGTCATCATCGGGCCGTCGAAGGCGTCGAGGTTGAGGGACTGCGTGAAGCCGGCGGTCAGCAGCAGCGGAGCGGTCTCGCCGATGACGCGGGAGATCGACAGCATGATTCCGGTCGTGATGCCGGCGATCGACGTGGGGAGGACGACCTTCACGATCGTGAGCCACTTCGGCACGCCGAGGGCGTAGGCCGCCTCGCGGAGCTCGTTCGGCACGAGGCGCAGCATCTCCTCGCTGGAGCGGACGACCACCGGGATCATCAGCACCGACAGCGCCAGCGAGCCCATCATCCCGGTGTTCAGGCCGGGGTTGATGAGCGCGACGACCGCGACGATGAACAGACCCGCGACGATCGACGGGATGCCCGTCATGACGTCGACGAAGAAGGTGATGAGCTTCGCGACGCGGCCGCGGCCGTACTCGACCAGGTAGATCGAGGTCATCAGGCCGATCGGCACCGAGATGAGCGCCGCCCAACCGGTGACGATGAGCGTGCCCCAGATCGCGTGGACGGCGCCGCCGCCCTCGCCCACGATGTTGCGCATCGAGAACGAGAAGAACTGCCCGTCGAAGCGTGCGATGCCTTCGGCGATGACCGTGAACAGCAGCGAGATGAGCGGCAGCAGCGCGATCGTGAACGCGATCGAGACGAGCACGGTCGCCAGGCGGTCGATCGCGCGGCGACGGGTCTCGACGACCGTGGACAGCGCGACCAGGGCCGCGGCGAACACGATGATGCCGATGAAGACGGCGCCGGCGATGTTGAAGTCGATGAGGTCGCCGCCGGTGTTGAGGACGGCGAAGACGGCTCCCGAGAGCACGAGGCAGGCGGCGAGCAGCGCCCACGGCATCCATTTCGGAAGCTGCCCTGCGGTCAGCGAGTTGCCGACGGGAGCCTTCACGGGCGTGCGGGTGAGGGTGGTGGTCATCAGTTCGCTCCCGAGAACTCGGCGCGGCGGTTGACGACCCAGCGCGCGAGGGCATTGACCGCGAAGGTCACGATGAACAGGATCAAGCCGGTCGCGATGAGCACGTTGACGCCGTCGCCGTACGCCTCGCCGAAGTTCAGGGCGATGTTGGCGGGGATCGGCGTCGGGTTGCTCGAGGTGAGCACCTGGAACGACACGGCGCCGGTGGCCGACAGCACCATGGTGACCGCCATCGTCTCGCCGAGCGCGCGGCCGAGGCCCAGCATCGCGCCGGAGACCATGCCGCCGCGCGCGAACGGGAAGACGGCCATCCGGATCATCTCCCAGCGCGTCGCGCCGAGCGCGAGGGCCGCCTCCTCGTGGAGCGTCGGGGTCTGCAGGAAGACCTCGCGCATGATGGCGGTCATGATCGGCAGGATCATGACCGCGAGGACGAGGGATGCCGTGAGGATGGTGCGCCCCGTGGGCGACACCGCACCGGCGAAGAGCGGGATGCCGCTGAAGTTCTCGTTGAGCCAGACGTAGAACGGCTGCAGCAGCTGTGAGAAGACGAGCGCACCCCAGAGGCCGTAGACGACCGAGGGGATCGCGGCGAGGAGGTCGATGATGTAGCCGAGGACCGCGGCGATGCGACGCGGCGCGTAGTGCGAGATGAAGAGGGCGATGCCGATCGCGAGGGGCGTCGCGACGACGAGCGCGATGAGCGAGGCCCACAGGGTGCCGAACACCAGCGGCCAGACGTACTCCCAGAAGGAACGTCCGTTGAGGAACTGCGTCTCGTCGGGGTCGCCCGTGAAGGCCGGGATGCTTTCGATGACGAGGAACAGCGTGACCGCGGCGAGCACGATCAGGATGATCATCCCCGCACCCAGCGCGCTGCTGGAGAAGACGAGGTCTCCGCGTCGGCGGACCGTTCGCTTCGGAGCGGCTCGGTCGAGCACCGGGGGAGGAGTGGGAAGCATCGCGATCCTCGGGTTGGAAGCGGGTGGACAGAAGTGCTGCGGGTGGCCGCGCGCGGAGCGCGGCCACCCGCAGCCGGGGTCTTACTCGGTCGCGCCGATCAGGGCGATCGCTTCCTCGGCCTGCGTGCGGACCTCGGCGGCCAGCGGGGCGGAGCCGGCGGCCTCGCTCGCGGCGTTCTGGCCCTCTTCGCTGACGATGTAGGCGAAGTACTCCCGGACGACGTCCGCGACCGCGGCGTCCTCGTACTCGACGCAGCCGATGAGGTAGCTCACCAGGGCGATCGGGTACGAACCGGCCGGGGCTGCGGCGGGGTCGACCGCGTAGACGAGGTCGCCCTCGCCGCGGCCCTCTTCGAGCGGCGACGCCGACACCAGCTTCGCGGCGGCGTCGGACGAGAACTCCACGAAGTCGTCGCCGACCTGGATCGCGGCCGAGCCGAGGTCGCCGGCGCGGGACGCGTCGATGTAGCCGACGGTGCCCTGGCCCGCCTTGACGGTGGCCTCGACACCCGAGGTCTGCTGCGCCGACTCGGAGCGCGTCGTGTCGACGGGCCACTCGTCCGCGTCCTCGTACGGCCAGGCGTCGGGAGCGACCGAGGCGAGGTAGGCCGTGAAGGTTCCGGTCGTGCCCGAGGCGTCGCCGCGGAAGACCGGCGTGATGGCCAGGTCGGGGAGCTCGACGCCCTCGTTGACCGCGGCGATGGCCGGGTCGTTCCACTTCTCGATCTGCTCGTTGAAGATGTCGCCGACGAGCTCGGGCGTGAGGTTCAGGCTGTCGACGCCCTCGAGGTTGAAGACCACGGCGACGGGGGAGATGTAGGCGGGCACCTCGACGATCTCGTCCGTCGCGCATGCGCCGAAGCCGCCGGCGGCGAGCTCCTCCTCGTTGTAGGCGCGGTCGGAGCCGATGAACTGGCTCGACCCGGCGAGGAAGTTGTCACGACCGGTGCCCGAGCCGGTGGGCTGGTAGTTGATGGTGACGTCGGTGTTCTCGGTCTGGAACGCGGCCGTCCAGGCCTGCTGCGCGGCGCCCTGCGACGAGGCGCCGGTGGCCTTCACGGTGCCGGAGAGCGTCTGATCGGACGTGCCGCCGGACGAGTTGCCGCTGGGAGCGGCCTCGTTCGCCGCGCACGCGGTGAGGGACAGAGCAGCGACGGCGGCAACAGCGCCCAGGCGGGCGATGCGGGTGAGCTTCACGGAGAATCCTTCGGGTGATCGGAACGCCCCGGTGCAGGGGCTGGCTCGACGCTATGGTTCGCTGGTGACCAGACTCCGCTGCCGAGGTGAACGACAGGTGAACGGAGGCGGTCCGATCCGTGCGGAGGGCTAGATCTTCGGTGCGTGCGTCTCGATCGCGACGATCCCCGAGCCGGGATTGGTGGCCGACAGGTGCGCGACGGAGAACGAGCCGGTCTCGAGGGCCGACGCGCTTCCGAGATACGACCCGCGCAGCGTCCCGGTGGCGAGCGCCAGCTCGCTCAGCAGCTCCGGCAGCACGGGACCGTGCGAGCACAGCACGACGGGCGTGCGGGCGCGGACGCGCTTGCCGATGATCGTCCGGGCATCCGAGGTCCCGACCTCCCAGGCATCCTGCGAGATGAGCTCCGTCGTGCGGACACGCGTTCCGATGGCCTTCGCGAGCGGCTTCACGGTGGCGACGCACCGCACCGCCTCGCTCGAGACGACGCGCTCGACGCCGAACGCCCGCAGCGGTCCGACGATCGCCTTGGCCTGGCGCTTGCCCCGCGCCGCCAGCGGGCGGGCGGCATCCGGTCCGTCCCAGTCCTCACGGGAGACCGCCTTGCCATGGCGCAGGACGACGATGGGGAACGTCGACAGGATGCCGTCGTCCACGAACGCGAGGAAGTTCTCCAGGATCTCGACGTCGACGGGATAGCTCAGTCGGGCGAGAGCCTTCTTCGGGCTCAGCCAGTCGAGAGCGGCCACCTCTTTGTTCGGCACGAACGCGGATGCCCGGATCGCCTCGGGGGTCGCCTCCGCGCTCCAGTAGTGGACGATCTTCTGCCGCTTCCCCGGCATCCGGTACTTCGACACCCCGACCGGCACGCCGAGGCGGACGCGGATGCCGGTCTCCTCGAAGATCTCGCGCGCGGCCGTCTCGGCGAGGGTCTCGCCCGGGTCGACCTTGCCCTTCGGAAGCGAGACGTCCGCGTACGCCGTCCGGTGGATGACCAGGACGCGGAGCTTCCCCTCGACGAGGCGCCACACGACACCGCCGGCTGCGTAGACGGCGGTGTCGGTCATCGCACCGCCCGCGCGCGACGTCGCCGCTGGACCTGCGACATCGTCTTGTCGTGGAGGTCGATGAGCGGCTTGCCGTCTTTGTCCACGCTGTGACGGAGCCACTCGCCGTTCTCGCCGAGGTGCCACGAGCTGGTCTTGTCGGACATCGCGAGGTCGAACAGCTCGGTGAGCTCCGTCAGGTGCGTCGGCGCGATGACGCGGACCAGGGCCTCGACGCGACGGTCGAGGTTGCGGTGCATCATGTCGGCGCTGCCGATGAAGATCTGCGGGTCGCCCGCGTTGTGGAACGCGAAGATGCGCGAATGCTCCAGATAGCGGCCGAGGATCGAGCGGACCGTGATGTTGTCGCTGACGCCCGGCAGATCCGTCCGCAGCGAGCAGATCCCGCGGACCCACACGTCCACCTTCACGCCGGCCTGGCTGGCGCGGTACAGCGCGTCGATGATCTGCTCGTCCACCATCGAGTTGACCTTGATGCGGATGTGGGCGGGCTTGCCCGCGGCGGCGTTGCGGCGCTCGCCCTCGATCTGGCGGAGCAGTCCTTTCCGCAGGTGCAGCGGTGCCACGAGCAGGCGCTTGAACTTCTTCTCGATCGCGTAGCCGCTCAGCTCGTTGAACAGGCGGGTCAGGTCGCGACCGACCTGCTCGTTGGCGGTGAACAGACCGTAGTCCTCGTACAGCCGGCTCGTCTTGGGGTTGTAGTTGCCCGTGCCGATGTGGCTGTAGCTGCGGAGGACGCCGTCCTCTTCGCGGATGACGTGCAGCAGCTTGCAGTGCGTCTTCAGCCCGACGAGGCCGTAGACGACGTGGACGCCGGCCTTCTCGAGAGTGCGCGCCCATCCGATGTTGGCGGCCTCGTCGAAACGCGCCTTCACCTCGACGAGGGCCAGCACCTGCTTGCCGTTCTCGGCGGCGTCGATGAGGGCCTCGATGATGGGGCTGTCGCCTGACGTGCGGTACAGCGTCTGCTTGATCGCGAGCACGTGCGGATCACGGGCCGCCTGCTGGAGGAACGCGACGACGCTCGTCGTGAACGACTCGTAGGGGTGATGGACGAGCACGTCCTCCTTGCGGATGGCGGCGAAGAAGTCCGCGCGGCCGTTCTGCTCGGACGGCTGGAACGGCGAGGCCGTCTTCGGGACGTGCGTGGGGTAGTGGAGCTCCGGCCGGTCGGCCTGCGACAGCGCGAACAGGCCGCGGAGATCGAGCGGCGCGGGAAGGCGGTAGACGTCGTTGGCGGTGATGTCGAGCTCGTCGAGCAGCAGGTCGAGCGTCACGTCGTCCATGTCCTCGGTGATCTCGAGGCGGATGGGCGGACCGAACCGCCGGCGGAGAAGCTCGGCCTCGAGCGCCTGGATGAGGTTCTCGGTCTCGTCCTCCTCGATCACCATGTCCTCGTTCCTGGTGAGGCGGAACGTGTGGTGCTCGAGGATCTCCATGCCGGGGAAGAGGTCGCCGAGGTTCTCCGAGATGAGCTCCTCCAGCGGCAGGTACCGGACGCGCGTCCCGTCCTTCGACACCTCGACCAGGCGGGGCAGCATCGGCGGCACCTTGAGACGGGCGAATTCCTGCCGCCCCGTGCGGGCGTTGCGGATGCGGACGGCGAGGTTCAGGGACAGGCCCG
The DNA here is from genome assembly GCF_047246565.1 of Microbacterium pasadenense. Taxonomy (NCBI): domain Bacteria; kingdom Bacillati; phylum Actinomycetota; class Actinomycetes; order Micrococcales; family Microbacteriaceae; genus Microbacterium; species Microbacterium pasadenense. The sequence continues at coordinate 1,155,376 of NZ_JBFOKN010000001.1, forward strand.
AGATGTACGGGAACGGGTGGGCTGGGTCGACCGCGAGCGGCATCAGGACCGGGAACACCTGCGTCTGGAAGTACTCGTACAGCGCGCCACGCTCGTCGCCGGAGAGATCCGCCCACGAGACGACCTCGATGCCCGCGTCCGCGAGCGCCGGCTTGACCTCGTCCGACCAGGCGGCCGCATGCCGGCGCTGCAGGTCGTGGGCGGATCGGGAAAGATCGGTGAGGACGTCCTGCGGCGAGCGGCCCACGTTCGTCGGCAGGGCGAGCCCGGTGACGATGCGGCGCTTGAGACCGGCGACGCGCACCATGAAGAACTCGTCGAGGTTGCTCGCGAAGATCGCGAGGAAGTTCGCGCGCTCGAGGACCGGCAGGTTCGGATCCTCCGCCAGCTCCAGGACCCGCTTGTTGAAGGCGAGCCAGCTGAGCTCGCGGTCGAGGTAGCGGTTGTCGGGCAGCTGCGAGTCGTACGCCTCGACGACGCCGTCGAAGTCGTCGTCGTCCGCGTCGCCCAGTCCGGAGTCGTGAACCTGGGTGTCGATCATCCCCTCATCATTGCAGGGTGCGGTGTCGACTGCGCCAGATCGCGCGGGGCGATCCTCGGTCAGACGGATGCCGTCGGCAGCTGATCGTCCTCGTACACGTTGAACCGGTACCCGACGTTGCGGACGGTGCCGATCAGCTGCTCGAGGTCGCCGAGCTTCGCGCGCAAGCGGCGCACGTGGACGTCGACGGTGCGCGTGCCGCCGAAGTAGTCGTAGCCCCACACCTCGCTGAGCAGCTGTTCGCGGGTGAAGACGCGCGACGGATGCGTCGCGAAGAAGTGGAGGAGCTGGAACTCCTTGTAGGTGAGGTCCAGCGGCCGGCCGTGCACCTTCGCGGAGTACGAGGCCTCGTCGATCGTGATGCCCGAGGTCTGCACGCGGGTCGATGCCGGCTCCGCAGAGGCGCGCCCCACGGCGAGGCGGACGCGGGCGTCGATCTCGGCGGGTCCGGCGGAGACGAGGATCACGTCGTCGACGCCCCAGTCCGGCGACACGGCGGTCAGGCCGCCCTCCGTCACGACGAGGACGACGGGGGACTCGATGCCGGTCGTGCTGAGGATCTTGCACAGGGACTTCGCCCCCACGAGATCGTTGCGCGCGTCGACGAAGATGACGTCGGCGCTGGGAGCGTGCGCGAGCTGGGACGCCTGGGCGGGGATCTGCCGGACCCGGTGGCTGAGCAGCTCGAGGGCGGGCAGGACGACGTCACCGCTGGGGGCGGAGCTCAGAACGAGCAGCTGTGCCAAAAGGGCGACCCTTCCGCTGTGGACCCGGAACCGCTCTCATCCTAGAACCAGCCCGGCGCGGCATCCGTCCCCCCGTCCGGGAGCGCCATGGCGAGGGGTGCGCAACAATGGACGACATGAGCGTCCCCGACACCCTGCCCCGAGACCGCACCGGCGGTGTCGTCGCGGTCTGGGTCGCGGCGCTGGTGGTCGCCCTCTCGATCGGGATCTTCGTCGAACCGGACTGGCGCGGGGCGTGGCTGTCGGTCGGACTGGGCGTCTGCGTCATCCTCTCCTTCGCCGTGCAGCTCGTCCACGGCCGCTCGCAGGGGTTCATCGTGCGGGTCGCCGCGAGCGTCCTCGGCGCGATGGTCGTGATGGGACTCATCGGCGCCGGGTTCGCCCTCGCCGAGCTCTTCGCCGCCTGAGCCCCGCAGGGGGCGCGCGGGCCGGTAAAGTGGCGGTATGGACCTCATCGCACTCGAGCTGTTCTTCGTCGGCCTGCTCGGACTCGCATCGCTGGCGATCGTGTTCGTCTCCGGCGTCGTGATCAAGAACCTCTACCGCGGCCAGCGCTGACCTCCGTGATCGATCTGCCGACCGACCTTCCGGCCGATCTCGTCCCGCTGTCGTGGCTGCTCGGCGTCTGGGAGGGCACCGGTGTCATCGAGTACGACGCCGGCGACACCGCCTTCGAGACCGAGTTCCGTCACCGCGTCAGCTTCAGCCATGACGGCGGCGACGCCCTGAACTACGCCGCCACCGCGTGGGTAGACGACGGCGACGGCACCCGTCGCCACCTCGTCGCCGAGACCGGCTTCTGGCGACTCGCACGTCCGGCGACCGACGAGGACCCCGGCCCGGCACTGCTCCCCGCCACGCGTCCCCGTCAGAGCCCCCGCACCGCGGACGACGTCGAGGCGCTGCGAGCCGACGGCGGCGGATTCGAGATCGAGGCGGCCGTGGTGCACTCCGACGGCATCAGCGAGCTGTACCTCGGGCAGGTGCGAGGTCCCCGCATCGACATCGCGACGGATGCCATCGTCCGGCCCTCCGGTGCCAAGCACTACGCCGCCGCGACCCGCATGTACGGCCTCGTCGAGGGCGACCTCCTCTGGGCGTGGGACATCGCCGCCCTCGGCCGTCAGCTCGGTTCGCACGCATCGGCGCGCCTCGTGAGGATGCCGTGACCGACTCGGCCCCGGAGCCCATCGCTGCCGTCGAGCCGCTGCCCGGCCTCGAGCCGTTCGCCGCGCTGCCCGGCGCGGTCCTGGACGAGCGGGGACTCGCGCACCTGGGGAACCCGGTCCGCGAGCAGCGCGACCTGGCCGCCGGGCGCGCGATCGCGCCGCTGGCCGACCGCGCCGTCCTGACCGTCGCCGGCGAGGACCGGCTCTCGTGGCTCGACTCCATCACCTCGCAGGCGCTCACCGGCCTGACGCCGGCGCAGGGCACCGAGCTGCTCGTCCTGGACCCGCAGGGGCACGTGGAGCATGCGGCATCCGTGGTCGACGACGGCGAGCGGACCTGGCTGATCGTCGACCGCTCCCGCGCCGCAGCGCTCCTGCTCTGGCTGCAGCGGATGCGGTTCCGCCTGCGGGTCGACCCGCAGGACGTGTCGGGCGCGTACGCGGTCGTCGGCGGGACGACGGATGCCGTCGCCGCCGTGACCGCCGCGATCGTCTGGCGCGACCCGTGGCCGAGCATCTCCGCCGGAGGGTGGGGCTACGCCGCCGTCGACCCGCATCCGGGCCTGGAGCGCGACTGGGCGGAAGCCGTCGTGCCCGCCGCCGCCTTCGCGGAGCTCGCAGCCGCTGCGGAGCGCGGCGAGCGGAGCATCGCCGGCGGACTCGCCGCCGAGGCGCTGCGGATTGCCGCGTGGCGTCCGAGAGCCGCGAACGAGGCCGACGGCCGAACGCTGCCGCACGAGGTCGACTGGCTGCGCACCGCGGTCCACCTCGAGAAGGGCTGCTACCGCGGCCAGGAGACCGTCGCCAAGGTGCACAACCTCGGGCATCCGCCGCGGCGCCTGGTCTCGCTGCAACTCGACGGCTCCGATGCGGAGCTTCCGGTCCCCGGGGCGGCGGTTCGTCACGCCGGGTCCGACGTCGGCACGATCACGTCCGTCGCGCGGCACCACGAGGAGGGTCCCATCGCCCTCGCGATCGTGAAGCGGACGGTCCCGGTCGACGCGGCCTTGTCGGTCGAGGTCGACGGCGGCGAGATCGCCGCCGCGCAGGAGGTCGTCGTCCCGCCGGATGCCGGCCGTGCGGCATCCGTCCCCCGCCTTCCGCGGCTCGGCTCCCGCCGCTGACCCCTGCGGGCCGCCCGCCGCCGCGCCGAGGTGCGCCGCCCGCCTGGGTGCCCCGCGCCCGGGTGCGCCGCGCCGACGCGCCGCGCCGCCCCGACGCGCCGCCGCCGAGAGCGCCGGTTATCGCCGAGTGCGCCGGGACCTGCTCCGCCCTCAGCGGCGCACTCGGCACCGGACGGCGCACTCGCCGACCCGTCCCCGCCGCTACGCCCGGCGCTGAGCGCGGTGCGACCGGCCGATCATCGCCGAGAGCGCCGGTCATCGCCGAGTGCGCCGGGAGCTGCTCCGCCTCCACCGGCGCACTCGGCACCGGCCGGCGCACTCGCCGACCCGTCCCCGCCGCTCCACCTGCCGCTCTGTCGGTCAGCGCGGCGCGACCGGCCGTCATCGCCGAGTGCGCCGGTCATCGCCGAGTGCGCCGGGAGCTGCTGCGCTCTCAGCGGCGCGCTCGGCACCAGCCGGCGCACTCGCCGACCCGTCCCCGCCGCTCCACCCGCCGCTCAGCGCGGCGCGACGGCATGCCAGGGGAGCGTGACCTCGCCGAGGCGCCACCGCGAGCGGCCCTGCACGGGCCAGCCGGCCGCGCCCATGGCCTCGAGGGCGGCGCGCCAGCGCTGCTGCGGTCCGAAGGCGGATGCCGGAGCCGCACGCGTCCACTCCGTCTCGAGCGCAGCCAGGGCGTCGTGCACGCGCTCGCCGGGGACGTTCCGGTGGATGAGCGCCTTCGGCAGGCGCTCGGCGGCGATCGCGGGGGACGCGAGCTCGGCGAGCCGGAGGGAGATCGTGAGGGACCGCGGCGCGGCATCCGGCCCCACCTCGATCCACGTCGACGCGCGGCCGAGCTCATCGCAGGTGCCCTCGACCAGCATCCCGTCGGGACGCAGCCGGCCGGCCATGCGCGCCCACGCGTCCGCGACGTCGGCCTCGTCGTACTGCCGCAGCACGTTGAACGCGCGGATCACCGCCGGTGAGCGCCCGCCCGGCACGGGCACTTCGAAGCCGCCGCGCCCGAACGAGACGCGGGCATCGGCCGCGAAGGACATCCCGCCCGCCCGCACCCGCTCGAGCTGCTCCTGAGCCCGCGCGACGCGTGCCGGCTCGATCTCGAGCCCGAGCACCTCGACGTCCGGCCGCGCCCGGCGCAGCCGCGCCTCGAGCTCGAACGCGGTCACCCCGCTGGCGCCGTAGCCCAGGTCGACGACGAGCGGGTCCGGCGTGCGGCGCAGGACCGGATGCCGCGCGATCCAGCGGTCGACGCGGCGGAGTCGGTTGGTGTTGGTGGTGCCGCGGGTGATCTGGCCTACGACCTTCCCCGCGCGCGTCATAGTCCCCATGATCCCATCGAGCCCGCCGATAGGATTGCTCCCATGACAGCCCCGTACACGTTGATCCTCCTCCGCCATGGGCAGAGCGAGTGGAACAAGTCCAACCAGTTCACCGGATGGGTGGATGTGCGCCTGACCGACCAGGGCAAGGCCGAAGCCCAGCGCGGCGGAGAGCTGATCAAGGAGTCGGGGCTCACCCCGGACATCCTGCACACGTCGCTGCTGTCGCGCGCGATCCAGACGGCCGACATCGCCCTCGACGCCGCCGACCGGCTCTGGATCCCGGTGAAGCGGACGTGGCGCCTGAACGAGCGTCACTACGGTGCGCTGCAGGGCAAGGACAAGGCTCAGACGCTCGACGAGTTCGGCGAGGAGCAGTTCATGCTGTGGCGCCGCTCCTTCGACGTGCCGCCGCCAAACATCGCGGACGACGACCCGTACACGCAGCTGAACGACCCCCGCTACGCCGGCATCGACGGCGACGTCCCCAAGACGGAGTCGCTGAAGATCGTGATCGACCGGCTGCTGCCCTACTGGGAGAGCGAGATCGTCCCCGACCTGACCGCCGGCAAGACGGTCCTCGTCGCCGCGCACGGCAACTCGCTCCGGGCCCTCGTGAAGCACCTCGACGGCATCAGCGACGACGACATCGCCGCCCTGAACATCCCGACGGGCATCCCGCTCGTCTACCGCCTCGGCGAGGACCTCACCCCGCTGGAGCCGGCGAAGTACCTCGACCCCGAGGCTGCTGCGGCCGGCGCGGCGGCCGTCGCCTCGCAGGGCAAGAAGTAAGCCCGGGCAGACCCGGAACGACGAAGAGCGGATGCCGTCGGCATCCGCTCTTCGTCGTATGGGGCGCCTGCCCGTCAGATCTGGGGCTCGCTGTCCTCGGTGTCGACGGTCCAGTTTCCCGTGGCCAGGTAGGCGACCTTCTTCGCCACCGAGAGCGCGTGGTCGGCGAAGCGCTCGTGGTAGCGGGAGGCGAGCGTCGCATCGACGGTCGCGGCGGTCTCGCCCTTCCAGGCGTCGCTCAGGACCTTCTCGAAGACCGAGAGGTGCAGGGCGTCGAGCTTGTCGTCGAGCTCCTGCAGGCGCGCCACCAGCGACAGGTCCTCGGTGCGGAGGAGCTCGCTCAGCGTGCGCGCGGCCTCCGTGTCAATCTCGCCCATCTTGGTGAAGGTGCCCTTGAGGCCCTTGGGGATGGCGCGCTCGGGGAACCGCATGCGCGTCAGCTGCGCGATGTGCTCGGCGATGTCGCCCATGCGCTTGAGCGACGAGCTCACGCGGATGGCCGCGACGACGATCCGCAGATCGCGGGCGACCGGCTGCTGGCGGGCGAGGATCTCGATGGCCATCTCGTCGATGGCGAGCGCCTTCTCATCGATGATTTGGTCCTTGTCGATGACGTCCTCGGCGAGGGCGACGTCGCCGGTGCCGAACGCACGGGTGGCGTGCTCGATCGCGGTCGCGACCAGGTCGGAGATCTCGACGAGACCGTTCTGCACTTCCTGCAGAGACTGATGGAACACTTCGCGCATCTGGGCACCTTCTTCATCGTGCGGAGCGGGCGGACGGGAACGCGGCATGTGCGCGGAGGCCCCGGCGATCCTCCCGCGCCAAGGTTAACGGTCGGTGCTGAGGTGGTGAACACTCGGCGCCGCCGCCCCCGCGGGCCCCGTTCCGACCCGAAACGGGTCAGCGGCCACTCTACGCTGGGGGCATGGACTCGACGCAGCTCGCGTTGCTCGCCCTCATCGTGGGAGCAGTCATCGGTGCCGCCGTGGTCGCTCTCATCGTCTTCGCGCTGCGGTCCCGGGACCAGACCCGCCGGGTCACCTCGATCGAGCTGCCCGACGGCACCGCCGCCGTGCTGCAGGGGATGGACGACGCGGCGGTCGTGGTAGACGCCTCGATGCTGGTCCTCGCGGCATCCGCCTCGGCCGAGGTCTTCTCGCTCACGGTGGGCGACACCCTGCAGTCCGATGCGCTCCGCACCCTCGTCCGGGGCGTCCGGGCGACGGGCCTTCCCGGCACCGAGCACATGCAGCTGAGCCGCGGCGTGGAGCCGCGCGACGTCGCCGCACGCGCGAGCGTCATCACACCGCGACTCACCCTCATCGTCATCCGCGACATCACCGAGCGGCAGCGTGTGGAGCAGATGCGCCGCGACTTCGTGGCGAACACGTCGCACGAGCTGAAGACGCCGGTCGGCGCGGTCACCCTCCTCGCCGAGGCGATCGAGTCGGCGTCCGACGATCCGGATCAGGTGCGTCACTTCGCGGGCCGGCTGAGCGGCGAGGCCCGGCGTCTCGGCCAGCTGACCTCGCGGATCATGAACCTCTCGCGCCTCCAGTCCGCCGACGAGATCGCCGAGATGCGTGATGTCTCCGTGGACCAGGTCGTGGCGACGGCGATCGAATCGCAGGCGATCGCCGCGGAGTCCGCGGAGATCAGCGTGGCCCGCGGCGGCGACCGGGACTGCTACGTGCGGGGGGATCCGCAGATCCTCGCCGAGGCGGTCAGCAACCTGCTCGCCAACGCCATCGCCTACTCGCCTCCGGGCGGACAGGTGGGCGTGGGCGTCCGTCAGGTCGAGGACGCCGTCGAGATCGCGATCGCCGACCACGGGATCGGGATCCCCGAGGACGACCAGCAGCGCATCTTCGAGCGGTTCTACCGAGCCGACCAGGCGCGCTCCCGTCGCACCGGCGGCACGGGCCTCGGCCTGTCGATCGTGAAGCACGCCGTCCAGCGCCATGGCGGCTCCGTCGAACTCTGGTCGCGGGTGGGACGCGGGTCGACCTTCACCATCCGGCTGCCGCTGGTCAGCCCGCCGGCGGGCGTCGTCCCGATGCCACGCAAGCCCAAACCCAAGCCCAAGAAGAAACCGAGAACCGCCGACGCCCGCGCGTCGAGCGGAAGGGGAGTCCTATGACCCGCGTCCTGATCGTCGAAGACGAGCCCGACCTCGCCGACCCGCTGGCGTACCTGCTCCGCCGCGAGGGTTTCGAGGTCGAGATCGCCGAGGACGGCGGCACCGCGCTCGACGCGTTCACCGCGCGCGGCGCGGACATCGTCCTGCTGGATCTGATGCTTCCGGGGATGCCGGGCACGGAAGTCTGCCGGATCATCCGGACGACGTCGAAGGTGCCGATCATCATGGTGACGGCGAAGGACAGCGAGGTGGACATCGTGGTCGGGCTCGAGCTCGGCGCCGACGACTACATCACGAAGCCGTACTCGTCGCGGGAGCTGCTGGCGCGCATGCGCGCGGTGCTCCGGCGGACCGAGGCCGATGAGGTCGACGTCGACGAGCGGATCATCGAGGGTGGCCGCGTGAGGATCGACATGGACCGTCACACGGTCGCCGTCGACGGCGCGGAGATCGCCATGCCGCTGAAGGAGTTCGAGCTGCTGGAGCTGCTCATGCGGAACTCCGGCCGGGTGCTCACGCGCGGTCAGCTCATCGACCGGGTGTGGGGGAGTGACTACTTCGGTGACACGAAGACGCTCGACGTCCACATCAAGCGCATCCGCTCGCGCATCGAGCAGAACCCGAGCGACCCCGTCATGCTGCTGACCGTGCGCGGTCTCGGCTACCGCTTCGAAGGAGCGTGAGCGGATGCCGCGCCCCACGCGCGGCATCCGGGACGGAGAAGGCCCCCCGCGATCGTCGCGGGGGGCCTTCTCGTCAGCGTGGGCTCAGCCGGCGGGAGTCGCGACCGGGGTCGGGACGAACTCCGTGTAGTGGGGGAGGGTGCCGTCGAGGACCGGGATGGCCACCTCGACGCCGGTGCCCTCGCCGGACTGGAACGACATCTCGACGTCGGATCCCGGCTGTGCGCCGAGGTCCTCGAACAGCATGGGGGCCGAGGACACCCCGAGGCTGACGGTGCTGCGCGCGGGGACGGGGAGGGCCTGGCGGTCCGCGCCGAGGCCGACATTGAGGGTGAGATCCTCGTCGGTGGGGTTCACCACGGCGGCGATCAGGTTGCCGAGCGTTCCGTCGTCGTTCGCGATGACCATCGCGTTGCGCACCTTGAGCGGTCCGGACTCCGGGACGTTGCGGCCGTCCGAGGCGGAGTACTCGATGGTCGTCGCCTGGGGGGCGATCATGTTGCAGCCTGTGGCGCCGAGGACGACGGCGGTGCCCAGGGCAAGGGACGCGACAAGACGCGATTTCACGGATCCTCCAGGTGAAGCGAACGGCATCCCCCTCATCCTATGTCGTCAGAGGGTGCGGCTGCCGACGGGGAGCGGCAAACCTTAGCGTATGCGCCCTGTGGTATTCTGGAGGTTGCCGAAAGGACACAACTGCATGCTTTTTGAGGTTGGCGAAACAGTCGTCTATCCGCACCACGGCGCCGCAACGATCATCGAGGTCAAAGACCGGGTCATCAAGGGCGAGACGAAGAAGTACCTGAAGCTCAACGTCACGCAGGGAGACCTCGTCATCGAGGTCCCGGCGGAGAACGTGGATCTCGTGGGCGTTCGTGACGTGATCGGCAAGGACGGACTCGAGCGCGTCTTCGACGTCCTCCGCGCACCGTTCACCGAGGAGCCGACCAACTGGTCGCGTCGCTACAAGGCGAACCTCGAGAAGCTGGCGTCGGGCGACGTGATCAAGGTCAGCGAGGTCGTGCGCGACCTGTGGCGCCGCGATCAGGACCGCGGGCTGTCGGCGGGAGAGAAGCGGATGCTCGCCAAGGCGCGCCAGATCCTCACCTCCGAGATCGCCCTGGCGCTGAAGGCCGACGAAGAGAAGGCGTCCAGCGTTCTCGACGAGGTCCTCGCCTCCTGAGATCCCGAACGGCCGGTCTCCCCGGCCGTTCGTCGTTTTCGGCTCGGACGGGCAGGCCGTCGGCGCTCGCTCGGAAGTTCCGTCGCCCGTCGCTACGCTCGAGACCATGAGCCTTCTCCCTGTGCCCCGTGTCGCCGTCATCGTCGTCGCGGCCGGGTCCGGGACCCGGCTCGGTGCGGGAGCGCCCAAGGCCTTCGTCGGGCTCGACGAGCACACGATCCTCCGGCACGCGCTCCGCCGCGTGTTCGAGGCGCCGCCGGCACAGGTGATCGTGGTCGCCCCACCCGGCCGCGTGGGCGACGCCGTGACCGACGCCGAAGAGGCGGCCGGAGAGCGACGTGATCTGGTCTCGGTGGTGCCGGGCGGTGCGACGCGCCAGGCCTCGGTCGCCGCGGGGCTGCAGGCCGTGTGGCCCGATGTCGAGGTCGTGCTGGTCCACGACGCCGCTCGTGCGCTGACGCCCGCGGACGTGTTCGCGCGGGTGATCGACGCGGTGGAGGCGGGGCAGGATGCCGTCATCCCCGTCCTGCCCGTCGTCGACACCCTCAAGCGGGTCGACGCGGATGCCGTCGTCGAAGCGGTGGATCGGTCCGCACTGGCCGCCGCGCAGACGCCGCAGGGGTTCCGCCGCGCCGTGCTGGATGCCGCGTACCGGGGACCCGCCGCCGAGCACACCGACGATGCGGCCCTCGTCCAGGCCGCCGGCATCCCCGTTCACACGGTGGCGGGCGCGGAGCTCGCGTTCAAGATCACCTCTGCCGCGGATCTCGAGCGCGCCCGCGGGCTCGCCGAGCCGATCGCCCCGGTCGGCGGAGCGACGCCGGGCGACCCGGTGCAGCCGGCGCTGCCACGGGTGGGCGTGGGGACCGACGTCCACGCGTTCGGCGGCGAGGGTGCGCTCTGGCTCGCCGGCCTGGAGTGGCCCGGCGAGCAGGGGCTGCACGGCCACAGCGACGGCGACGCCGTCGCTCACGCGATCGTCGACGCGCTCCTCGCGGCGGCGGGGCTCGGCGACATCGGCGGACTGTTCGGCACCGACGACCCGGCCCTGGCGGGCGCCCATGCCGACGTGTTCCTCGCGCGCACCCGCGAGCGGCTGACGGATGCCGGCTGGTCGATCGGGAACGTCAGCGTGCAGGTGCAGGCCAACCGGCCACGATTCGCCGACCGGCGCCTGGAGGCGGAGCGGGTGCTGAGCGCCGTGCTCGGTGCCCCGGTCTCGGTGTCGGCGACCACCACGGACGGCCTCGGGTTCACCGGCCGGGGCGAGGGCGTCGCGGCGTTCGCGACCGCGCTCATCGTCCCGCGGTGAGCATCCGTGGTCAGAGTCCGAGGGTCATGAAGGTCGAGAGCGGATCGGCGCGATAGGAGCCGAAGGGACCGCACTCCTCGAAGCCCTCACTCGCGTACAGGCGTCGCGCAGGCAGGAAGTCGGCGCTCGATCCCGTCTCGAGCCAGAGTCGCGAGAACCCCCCGCGCCGGGCTTCGACGACGACGTGTCGCAGGAGCGCCCGGCCGACCCCGAGTCCGAGGAACGCGTCGTCGACGCGCATCGACTTGACCTCGCCCGACCGGGGATCGATCCTCCGGAGAGCGGCGATGCCCGCGATCCGCTCGCCGGCCCACGCCGACCAGAGCGTCACCTCGGGATCGAGCAGGTCGGCCGGGCCGAGGGCATGGACGCTCTCGGGCGGGGTCTGCGCATGCATGCCGTCCAGGTGTGTGCGGATGAGGCCGACGGTCGCCGGCCCGGTCGCGTCGTCGGCGCGGATCACCAGCGGGATCATGTCAGCCCTCCACCGCGAACGGCTGGGGATCCCGCGCCGCTCGGGAGCCCCACGCGAGCGCGGCGAGCCCGCCCGCGAGCACGGTCAGACCGGCGATCGCGAGCACCGACAGCTGCTCGCCGAGCAGCGTCACGCCCAGCAGCGCGGCGGTGAGCGGCTCGCCGAGCGTGAGAGTCGCCGCGGTCGCCGCGGTCAGCCCCTGCAGACCCCACGTGAACATCGTGTACGCGGCCGCGATCGTCGCCAGGCCGAGCCACAGCGTCAGCACCATCCCGCCGGGATCGCCGATCCAGGCGAGGTCGACGAACGGGATGGCGGCGGCGCAGAGGACGGCGGAGCCGGCCCCCATCGAGCCCACCACGGTGAACGCGTCCCAGCCGTCGTCGAGCAGCCGCCGCTGCGCGTTCGCGATCACCGCGAACGACGCGCCCGCGCCGACGGCGGCGAGCACGCCGACGGCATCCGCCCCACCGCTTCCCGCGCCGCCGCCGACGCCGAGGAGGACGACGCCGGCGGTCGAGAGGGCGGTCGCACCCACCCACGTCGGGCTGGGGAGCTTCCGCGTCAGCGCCCACTCGAGCACGCCGGCGAGGACCGGTGCCGATCCCAGCGCGATGACCGTGCTGACGGCGACGCCGTTGCGCTCGGTGCCGAGGAAGAACAGCGGCTGATACACGGCCAGGGCGATGCCGGTCGCCGCCATGAGCGCGAGCGGCTTCGGCGTCAGCCGGGGACGCTGCTGCGGCGAGCGGCGGCCATGGCGAGCAGCCAGAAGGAAGGCGACGATCGCCAGAGCGGTGCCGCCGACGACCATCCGGCCGACACCGATGCCGAGGGGAGTCGCCTCGCTCGGCCCGAGGGCCTGCGCGGTCCCCGTGGTCCCGAACAGCAGAGCCGCGGCGAGGACGGCGAGAACGTGCAGCACACGTCCTTTCTACCGTCATGGCGAGGGTGCGTCAGACCGCCGCGGGTAGCATGGACCGGTGACGGTTCGGCTCTATGACACCCAGGCGCAGGCGCTGCGCGATTTCGCGCCCCTGGACCCGTCGAACGTCACCATGTACGTGTGCGGTCCGACGGTGCAGTCCGGCCCCCACATCGGCCATGTGCGCGCCGCGCTCTGCTTCGACATCCTGCGCCGCTGGCTCGCGCATCGCTTCGGTCGCGTGACGTTCGTCCGGAACGTCACCGACATCGACGACAAGGTCCTCGCGAACGCGACGTCGGAGGAGACCTGGTGGGCGCTGGCCTACCGCATGGAGCAGGAGTTCACGGGCGCCTATCGCGCCGTGGGGATCCTGCCGCCGACGTACGAGCCGCGGGCGACGGCATCCGTTCCGCAGATGCAGGAACTGATCGCCCGCCTCATCGACGCCGGTCACGCCTACGCGGCATCCGGCGACGTCTACTTCGACGTCCGGTCGTGGGCCTCTTACGGCTCGCTGACCCGGCAGTCGCTCGACGCGATGGAGCCGGCCGCCGACGCCGATCCTCGCGGCAAGCGGGACCCCCGAGACTTCGCGCTGTGGAAGGGCGCGAAGGGGGGCGAGCCGGCGGATGCCTCCTGGCCCTCGCCGTGGGGCACCGGCCGTCCCGGATGGCACATCGAATGCTCCGCGATGAGCCGCCGCTACCTCGGGCCCGAGTTCGACATCCACGGCGGCGGACTCGACCTGCGGTTCCCGCACCACGAGAACGAGCTCGCGCAGTCGACCGCCGCAGGCGACGCCTTCGCCCGCTACTGGGTCCACAACGGACTCGTCACCGTCGGCGACCAGAAGATGTCGAAGTCGCTCGGCAACTTCCTCCTCGCCGAGGACGTCCTCGCGGAGGTCGACCCGCTGGTCGTGCGCTACGCGCTCGCCGCCGCGCACTACCGCTCGAACCTCGACATCTCCACGAGCACGTTCGACGATGCGGCGGCGGCCCTCGACCGCATCCGCACCTTCCTCGGCCGCGTCTCCCGCATGGACAGCCCCGTCGCGTGGCCCGCCGACCGCCCCGCGGATGACGACGAGTCCGCGGGCGCCGACGCGCTGCCGGACGCCTTCGGCGCTGCGCTCGACGACGATCTCGCGGTGCCGCAGGCCCTTGCCGTGGTGCACGAGACCGTCCGCCGCGGCAATGCCGCACTCGACGCCGGCGACGCAGGCGACGCCCGGCTGGCCGGCCGGCAGGTCCGTGAGATGACGGGACTGCTCGGCATCGACCCGACGGCGGCGCAGTGGCAGCAGGGCGCCGGAGCGCCGGCGGGCGACGCGCTCGACACGCTCGTGCGCACCATGATCGATCAGCGCGCGGATGCCCGCGCGAACAAGGACTGGGCGGCAGCCGACCGCATCCGCGACGCGATCGCGGCGGCCGGCATCGTCCTCGAAGACGGTCCCGAAGGGACCCATTGGAGTTTGGAAAATGGCTAAGTTCGGAAACCCGTCCGCGGGACGCGGCAAGAAGAAGGGCCCCACGAAGGGCACCGGCGGCAAGAACCGCCGCTCGCTCGAAGGTCGCGGCCCGACCCCGAAGGCCGAGGACCGGGCCTGGCACCCGGCCGGCAAGCGGAAGGCCGCACAGGAGCGCTATGTCGCCGCCGGCGGGAAGACGTCGCAGCAGCGACAGTCCTCCAACCGCTCGGCGAAGTCCAAGGCGGGCGATGACACCGAGACCGTCACGGGCCGCAACAGCGTCCTCGAAGCGCTGCGCGCGAAGATCCCCGCCACCGCGTTCTACATCGCGCAGCGCGTGGAGATGGACGACCGCGTCAAGGAGATGCTGTCGATCACGACGCACCGGGGCATCCCCGTGCTCGAGGTCACGCGCCAGGAGCTCGACCGTATGGCCGGCTTCGACGGCGTGCACCAGGGCGTCGCCCTGAAGGTGCCGCCGTACGAGTACGCGCACCCGCAGGACCTCCTGGAGGAGGTCATCGACCGCGACGAGCTGCCCCTGTTCGTGGCACTCGACGGCGTGACCGATCCGCGGAACCTCGGCGCCATCATCCGCTCCACGGCGGCCTTCGGCGGGCAGGCCGTCATCGTGCCGCAGCGTCGGTCCGCGGGCGTCAACTCGGCGGCGTGGAAGACCAGTGCCGGCGCCGCGGCCCGCGTTCCCGTCGCGATCGCGCCGAACCTCACGACGACGCTCAAGGAGTTCAAGAAGCAGGGCGTCTTCGTCCTGGGACTCGACGGCGGCGGCGACGTCTCGCTGCCGGCACTCGAGCTCGCCGACCGTCCGGTCGTCATCGTGGTCGGCTCCGAGGGCAAGGGACTGTCCCGGCTCGTGACCGAGACGTGCGACCAGATCGTTTCCATTCCAATCAACGCGGCCACCGAGTCGCTGAACGCCGGCATCGCCGCGTCCGTCGCGCTCTACCAGGTGTCCACGCTGCGCGCCGCGCAGCAGTGAGCCACGTCGCCGCGCGGCGACGCTGAGGGAATAGGGTCCGTTCGGGACGCCTTGATCCTGACAGGCATCCATCGAGAGGACCCCCATGACCCGCATCGCCGTGATCGGCGGCACCGGCTACGCCGGCAGCCACATCGTCCGAGAAGCCGTCACCCGCGGCCACACCGTCGTGTCGGTCGCCCGGACGCTCCCCGCCGATCGGATCGACGGGGCGACCTACGTCGAGGGCACCCTGCTCGACGCACCCGCCCTCGCCGCCGAGCTCGACGGAGTGGAGGTCGTCGTCGTCTCCGTGGCGCCGCGCGGCGACATGGCCGGCAAGGTCCGCCCGTCGGTCGCCGAACTCCTCGTGCAGCTTCCCGCCGAGGTCCGCGTCGGGGTGATCGGCGGCGCCGGCGGCAGCCTCGTCGCACCGGAAGGCCCCCGACTGGTGGACAGCGGGTTCCCCGACGAGTTCAAGCCCGAGGCGCTCGAAGCCATCGACATCCTCGGCGACCTCAAGTCCGACGCCACCGGCCGGGACTGGTTCTACGTGCATCCCGCCGCCGGGTTCGGCGTGTGGGCGCCGGGGGAGCGCACCGGCACCTATCGCGACGGCGGCGACGTCCTCGTGACGGGCGAGGACGGCGAGTCCTTCATCTCCGGTCCCGACCTCGGTGTCGCGGTCGTCGACGAGATCGAGTCGCCCAAGCACTCCCGCGAGCGCTTCACCGTCGGCTACTAGACGAGGTCGCGCCAGTCGACCTCGTCGTCGTCCTCGTCACCCGGCGCCACCACGGCGCCGGTGATGACGGGGATCGCCGTCGTCTCGGTGGGCGGGCCCATCACGGTCGCCTCGTCGCGACGGTGCCGGAGGACTCCGTCGATGTAGGACGACAGGACCTCGGCGATCGGGACGGATCGGCCGCGGGCCTGCGACATGTACCACCGGTGCTCGAGCACCTGGTGGAACACCTCCGCCGGCTCGAGCTTGCTGCGGAGGTCCCACGGGATCGCCTTCACGATCGGTTCGAAGACGCGGGTGAGCCACTCGTGCGCGACCATCTCCTCGTCGCTGCCCAGGCGCGACACGCGGGCGGCGAACTCGTCCATGTCGTTGAGCAGGCGGCGCGCCTGATTCTCCTGGACGTCGAGTCCGGTGAGCCGCAGCAGACGACGCTGGTGGTGACCGGCATCCACCACCTTCGGCTGGATGAGGACGCGGGCGCCGTCGGCGGTCTCGTCGATCGACATCTCGCCGATGTCGAAGCCGAGGCCGTTGAGCCGCTGGACCCGCTCGGTGATGCGCCACGTCTCGTTCGCGGCGAAGCTCTCGGTGTCGGTGAGGGCGCTCCACAGCGAGTGGTAGGACGACATGATGCCGTCGGCGACGGCGACGGCGTCCACGCCGCCCTCCAGGCGTCCGCCGGCCTCGAGGTCCATGATCTCGCCCGCGATGTTCGTCCGCGCGACGTCGAGGTCGTGCGCGCGCTGGCCGGGGGTGAGACCGCCCTCGTGGAGCTCGCCGGTCTCGGCGTCGACGAGGTAGGCGGCGAAGGCGCCGGCATCCCGCCGGAAGAGCGTGTTCGACAGTGAGACATCGCCCCAGAAGAAGCCGACCGTGTGCAGACGCACCAGGAGCACGGCGAGGGCGTCGACCAGACGCGTGGCCGTGTCGGGGCGGAGCACCTGCGTGAAGAGGGCGCGGTAGGGGAGAGAGAAGCGCAGGTGCGCCGTCACGAGAGCGGCGGGGAGTTCCTCGCCCTTGGGGGTGCGGCGCCCGTCGATGACCGCCACGCGGCCGACGCAGGGGACGTCCAGGCGGGCGAGGGAGCCGAGCATCTCATACTCGCGGCGCGCCATCTCCGAGGTCGTCTCCTTGACGGCGACGACGCGACCGGAGAGGTTCGCGAAGCGGACGAGGTGACGTGACAGGCCTTTCGGCAGCGAGACGATCGTCTCGTTCGGCCACTCGCCGAGCGGCGTCGACCAGGGCAGGGCGAGGAGCCCGGCATCGACGCTGCTGGCGGTGATGCTCAACGAATGGACCACGCGAGGACCTCCGGAGAACGCATCGCGGCGCGGGAGGTCCGAAGACCCGCCCGCGCCGCGACACTGCTGCTGATGACGATCAGATCGAGGCGATCGCCTTGTCGTTCAGACGGTCGCCCGTCTCGAGGTCGAAGGCGTGGACGTGGCCCGGCTTCGCGGCCAGGGTCACGGTCTCGCCCGCGTTCGGGTGGCTGCGGCCGTCGACGCGCGCGACGATGTCGGTGCGCTTGCCGTTGATGTCGGTGTGGCCGTACAGGTAGCCGTCCGCGCCGAGCTCCTCGACCAGGTCGACCTGGACCGACAGGCCCTTGCCGTCTGCGGGACCGACCTCGATGTCCTCGGGGCGGACGCCGACCGTCACCTGGCTGCCGTGCGCACGGCCGACGGTGTCGCGGTCGAGCGGGACGACCTCCGAACCGAAGCGGATGCCGCCCTCGGCCAGGTCGGCCGGGAACAGGTTCATGGCGGGCGAGCCGATGAAACCGGCGACGAACACGTTGTTCGGCTTCTCGTACAGGTCGCGCGGGGTGCCGACCTGCTGCAGGAGACCGTCCTTCAGGACGGCGATGCGGTCGCCCATCGTGAGCGCCTCGGTCTGGTCGTGGGTGACGTAGACCGTGGTGACGCCCAGGCGGCGCTGGAGCGACGCGATCTGGGTGCGGGTCTGAACGCGGAGCTTGGCGTCGAGGTTCGACAGCGGCTCGTCCATGAGGAAGACCTGGGGCTGACGGACGATGGCACGGCCCATGGCGACGCGCTGACGCTGACCGCCCGAGAGCGCCTTCGGCTTGCGGGTCAGGTACTCCTCCAGGTCGAGGAGCTTCGCCGCCTCGAGGACGCGCTGGGCGCGCTCCTCCTTGTTGACGCCTGCGATCTTCAGGGCGAAGCCCATGTTCTCGGCAACGGTCATGTGCGGGTACAGCGCGTAGTTCTGGAAGACCATCGCGATGTCGCGGTCCTTCGGGGGAACATCGGTGACGTCGCGGTCGCCGATGCGGATGCTGCCCGAGTTGACCTCTTCGAGGCCGGCGAGCATGCGGAGCGACGTGGACTTGCCGCAGCCGGAGGGGCCGACCAGAACGAGGAATTCGCCGTCGGCGACCTCGAGGTTGAGCTTGTCGACCGCGGGGCGAGTGCCGCCGGGGTACAGACGGGTCGCGTTGTCGAATGTGACGGACGCCATTGTTTCTTCTCCTTCACCGGCAGGTACGTGCCGGACGATCCGTTGTGAAGCGAGCGGGGTCACCCCGCACACCCTTCATCGGGTGCGTCTTCAGTATGGCAGAACGCGCACGCCGCTGCGCGTGAGCCCTCGTCAGCCTTTCCCCAGGACCTCTGACTAACATCGGGAGAGTCGCCGATACCCGGGCGGCCCGCCGTCCCGACGGCCGCACCACAGATTTCTCTTCGAGGTTCCATGTCCACCGACTCAGGCGAGAACACGCCGGCGGCGCCAGACCGGCGCGAGGCCGTCCGTGAGAAGGCTCAGCTCGTCCACGCCCGTCAGTCGCGCGCCCGCACCGCGCGCCGCGTCGGACTCAGCGCTCTGGCCGCGCTCGTCGTCGCCGTCGTCGTCGGCGTCGTCGTGTGGTCGGTCAGCGCCACGATGGGCGACAGCGACCTCGAGCCGCGCACCGTGACGGCCGACGGCTTCGCCATCACATCGATCACCGGTGCCGCGACGAGCCAGGCGGGGATCGTCGATGCGACCCCGACTCCCTCGGCCGACGCGACGGCCACGCCGACGCCCGGCGCGTCCGAGGTGGCCGCTGCGCCCGTCGACATCCGGGTCTACGTCGACTACCTCTCCCCGGGCGCCCGCGACTGGCACCTCGCCAACGTGCAGCAGCTGATGACCTGGGTCGGGGACGGCGCGGCGACGCTCTCGTACCACCCGGTGTCGATGCTCACGGCGAAGTCGAACGGCACCAAGTACTCCCTGCGCGCAGCAGCGGCATCCGCGTGCGTCGCGACGCATGCCGAGGATGTCTTCTTCGCCTTCAACGGCGAACTGCTCTCCCGGCAGCCGGCGATCGACTCGGACGGCTTCTCCGACGTCGAGCTCGCGGACATCGCGCAGGCCATCGGTGCGGAGAATCCGAAGCAGGTCCGCGCGTGCATCGAGGACGGCGACTTCATCGGCTGGGCGAAGGATGCCACCGAGCGCGCGATCGCCGGCATCCCGGCGACCGACGACCTGACGCTCACCGGGACGCCGATGATCCTCGTCAACGGGAATCCGTACATGGGATCGCTGACGGATGCCGCGGAGTTCTCGCAGTTCGTGCTGACGAGCGCGAGCGACGCGTTCTACAAGGAGCAGGCCGAGCTGGTCAGCCCGACGCCCACGGCGACAGCCACCCCGGAACGGTGACCGAGCCGGACTGCCCGTAGACTGGGCGGTCTGCCGGCTTGGCGCAATTGGTAGCGCACCGTACTTGTAATACGGGGGTTGCAGGTTCAAGTCCTGTAGCCGGCACCAACAACCCGAGGTCAGACGCAGAAATCTCCCCCGCTCTGTTCGAAGATGCGGGGGCGATTCGCCGTTTACTCTCCGTTTTGCGGAGCGGCTTTGAGGACTTGGCTCTCCTCCTCGGCGAGGAGCCGGCGCAGCCGATAGATGTGCACTGCGGCCGCGAGAACGGCAACGCCGACGAGGATCCACGCGAGTGTTCCTGGCTTCCGGACCCCGCGCCTGTGCTTGCTGCTCATCCGCCGACAGGACGCCGCCCGTGTTGCATGCTCGTGACAGCTGACGCGCTACCGAAGCCAGTATGGTGACCGCATGGGGGATACCTTCGCGCTCTGGAGCTTGGTTTACGTCGTCGGCGGGCTGCTCGCATTTGTCGTTACGCTGCTGATCTTCTACGCAGTCATCCGCACAGCGGTGTCGCATGCGCTCCGCTCACACACCCGGTGGGTTGACGACGGCAAGCCCTGATCACTCGCCCACACAAAGTTCGGATTGAGCTTGACGCCCCGGTCGCGTCCCCCGACGGCTGGCCTGGCGCGTCGGCCGCCTACGCCGCTACGCTCATCGATCAATAGCTGCGACCCGCTGTCCGCGAGAGTCCTCGCCCGGTGAGCGGGCGACCGGTGTGCATCGGCGGCTCGTAGCTACACCCCCCAGGAAGCTCCCCTCCCAGCCTTCGCGGCTGGGAGGGGAGCTTTCGGCGTTTCGGGGTCCCTCTATCGCTCGGCCCGATTCCGTGCGATCCTCACGAATGTAGGCGGACTAGGAATCAGCACCCACCGCTTACGCCCCGGAGCCCCACCACGCGCCGACGATCTTCGATCGCGTTCTTGGAATGGGTGGGTCCTCTCTCGACTCCTCTGGGGGGAGCGGTTGTGAGGGGATCCTGTTCCGGGGGCCTCGCTAAGTGGGGCGGATGAGCCTAGTGTCGGGGCTGTGGGGACCTCGTCTTTCAGAGGTCTCGTAACCCCCAGTGCGACACCGGCGGGGTCTCCACCTTTCGGGGACCGCGGAGATCGGCACCACCGCCAGGAGCTGGGCGTGCGCGCCCCGTCGCGGGGATGCCAAGGCCCCCTCTTCGTCGGAAGTTCCGCGCCTACCCTCCCCGGATGACAACGACGCGCGCGACGATCTCGGTGAACGGGTCGCTCTACGTTCTGGCAGGTGATGTCGATGTCGAAGAGCTCGCTCGCCAGGTGGTAGCCGCAAACCGCGTCGGCGCAGATTTCGTCTCCCTCCCGATGGCTGGTGAGCGCTCCGTGCGGGTCCTGATCACCCCCAACAGCCAGGTAGCGATCGCAACCGAGACGCCATCGACTCCCGGTACCGCAACGCTAGACGCGCGCCGTCTGCCGCCGCATTTCGACGAGCTGACCTGAGTTGCGGCGCGAACGCACCGCACGAGGTTCAGGCCCCCCGGCTGGCGTCTTCAGACGCTGGCCGGGGCTGTTTGTTGTTGCGCCGCACAGCGAAGCGCCCCCGGCAAGGTCCTTCGGCAGGTCCCGATCCCCGCTCGGGCGCTCTCGAACCGACCACCCAGGATGGCAGACGTCCAGCACGACTCTTCTCCTTCGGCTTCTGGGGTCGCAGCGACCATCCGGGCGGAAGGGGTTTTTCCCCATCCGGGACCGGACGCGGCCTTCGTATGCGACTCCCGCTGGCAGGCGTCCGTTCTGGTCCGGCGGCGACGCGATCGCGTCGTCGTTTGGACAATCGCGGACCGGCGCGCCGAGCCGGCCTCGAGTTCTGCGCGGTCAAGACTCGCTCGCGTGGCTCAAGGGCGTCTTCGGACGCCGGCCGGGGGCTGTTCTGTGGTCTGGAGGCCGAACTCAGTCCTTCGGGTTGACGTTCTGCTTGCAGAGGATCTTCGCGTTGGCCCAGACCGCCTTGACGACGTCCTTGTTCGGCGAGACAACAGACAGCCGGAGGCGCATCGCGTCGGTGACGTTGAGCGTGAGGGGTGTCGGCTTACCCAGCTTCAGCGGGACGGATGCCGTTCCGGGCGTGACCCCGTCGATGCTGACGAAGCTGGTCCCACTGCTCGACGCGGGCGAGGTGTCATCCGTGCCGGCGAGGGATCGGAATTGCTTGCATTGGAAGGACAGATTGAAATCCGACCAAGCGACACGGTCGTGCTTGGACCGACCCACCAGCGCATTCGGATAGTAGACACCGGCCACTGTCGCAGCCGTCGGATAGGGCTCGTACCAGCCGTAGGACGCCTTGTACTCAACGATCCTCTGGTCAGCCAGCGGGAACCACTTCCACACTGTCGTGGATCTCGTGTCGTTGGACTTGCCGAGATCCCGTCCCTTGGTGGTCCCCGGGAACAAGACACGGTATGTCGTCTTCCCAAGGCCGACGGTCTTCACCTTGGCGGTGAAGGTGCGCTTCGAGCTCACCTTCGGGGTGGCGCCGAGCGTCTTCCAGCTTTTCCCGATCTTCGCCTGCACGGTGAGCTTCTTCCCTTTGAGGTTGGCCGACGCCTTTCCCGTGAGGACGAGAGTCTCACCTGCGATGACGGTCTTTCCGCTCGAGGCCGCGATCTTCGTGATGCTGATCGCGGTCCGCTCGGCAGCCGAAGCCGGGCTGGGCGCTGTGATCAGGCTGAGGCCGACGACAGCGACGACGGTCGCGATGCCGACGCGCGACCGCATGGATGCAGATGTCTGCATGAGTTCTCCCCAGAACGTGCCGGGACCCCCATGACCCCGCGCGCTCGCAGTCTAGGGCGCGAACGTGCCGACGGACCAGCTTCCACTCACGCCAAGCGCTCCGCTCGCCTCAGGACTCGCAGTCACCAGGCACACAATCCGCGCGAGGGTGACCGTGCTCATCACCAACGGCACCCGTCACACCGTCACAGGCGCTTCCTCATCTGCTGAGTGGTCACGGTGTACCCGTTCGTCTCGTAGAGCCGGATCGCAGCGCCGTTCGTCCCGAAGACATTGAGTTCGAGTGACGCCGCTCCGGCCGCCCGGGTCGCCGCCTCGACGGCGTCCAGCAGGGCCCGACCGAAGCCCGCGCCCCGGAGCGGGGCCTCGACCTCGATGTCGTAGAGGAAGGCCGTGTCCGGGGCGCCCCGCGGGTGATCGAGGGCGACCCAGGCGCGGCCGACGGCCTGTCCGGCATCGGTGACACCGCGGAGCAGGAGCATCCGCGGGGTATCGAGCCCGCGGGGGAGGAGCTCCGCATTCTCCTCCCGGGCGCGCGGCACGGCGCCTTCCGCCCGCCACCGGCCGGCGCGCACCTGCTCGTCGGCATAGTCCGCCGCGAGGGCCTCCTGCCACTCCTCGTACTCGTCGAGGGTCATTGCCCGCACGTGGATCGTCGTCATGTCGGCATGCTACGCAGGTTGGCCGATCGCCCTCCGGCGACAGGATTCCGCCACAGGCAGCCGCCGCTCAGTAGCGGGCGGAGAACCCGCCGTCGGCGTGGAGGAGCTGACCGCTGATCCAGCGACCCTCAGGGGAGAGGAGGAACGCCGTCACCCCGGCGATGTCGCGGGGCGTCCCCGCCCGCCCGAGAGGCTGAGCGGCGAGCAGCGTCTGGCGGGTGTCGTCGTCCATCCATCCCGTGTCGACGGGTCCCGGGTTGACGACGTTCGCCGAGATCGACCTCGGCCCGAGCTCCCGGGCGGCGGAGATGACGATGCGGTCCAGCGCGCCCTTCGAGGCGCCGTAGGGCAGGTTCCCCGTCGTGTGGTCGCTGGTGAACGCGACGACCGCGCCGCCCGCGGCATCCGTCTGACGCGCGAACGCGGCGATGAGCAGGAGAGACGCCCGGGCGTTGACCGCGACGTGTCTGTCGAAGCTCTCCGCGGTCGTGTCGAGGATCCCCGTCTCCACATCGTGCGCGTGGCTGAGGACCAGGCCCGTCAGCGGCCCGTGATCACGCCGGACGCGTTCGATGAGGTCTCCCGGCGCACCGGGGTCCGCGAGATCGCATGGGTAGTCGCCGCTCTCGAGGTCGCTGGTGAGCACCGTCCAGCCGTCGGCCCGGAGCCGCGGCACGACGGCGGCGGCGATGCTGTTCGAGCGCGCGGCTCCGGTGACCAGTGCGAGGGGCATGGATCGAATGCTAGACGGCCGGGCCGACCTCGCCGGCCGACGGGTCGCCGACGAGCCGCGGCGCGACCCGCACCTCGGCGATGCGGCGCCGGTCGAGGGCCGTGACCTGGATCGTGACGTCTCCCACCGTCACGGTGTCGCCGACCACGGCCAGTCGTCCGAGCCGCTCCGTGACGAAGCCGGCGACCGTGTCCGACGCACCGCGGGGGAGGTCGACGCCCGTCGCCTCGGCGAACTCCTGCAGGTTGAGGCGCCCGTCGACGAGGCCGTCCGCGGAGGCCGGGGACGCCGCCGGGTCGTATTCGTCGAAGATCTCGCCGACGACCTCCTCGACGAGGTCCTCGAGCGTGACGATGCCGTCGGTCCCGCCGTACTCGTCGACGACGACCGCGATGTGATGGCTCTCGGCGCGCATGCGCGTGAGGGTCGGCAGCAGTCCGGCCGTCGAGGGGAAGTACGACATCGGCCGGATGACGCGTTCCAGCGGTGCGTCCGGCGCGTCGCGGACGGCGTCGAGCAGATCCCGCACGTGCACGAACCCGACGATGTCGTCGAGCGACGTATCGGTGACCGGGTACCGCGAGAACGGCAGGTCGCGGACGTAGTCGACCGCCTCGCCGACGGTCGACGTCTCATCGAGGGCGGTCACCTCGGGCCGCGGCCGCATCACCTCGCTGATCTGACGGCCGCGGAGCGACAGCACGTCGTCGAGGATCCGCCGCTCGTCCTCGGGCAGGCCCTCGTGGGATGCCACGATGTCGCGCACCTCTTCATCCGTGAGCTGCTCCGCGGTCTTATCGGGATCGCCGCCGAGCAGCCGCACGAGAGCGTCCGTCGAGACGGAGAGCAACCAGATGACCGGTCGCATGACGGTCGCGAAGCCGCCGAGCACCGGAGCGACGGCGTAGGCGAACTGCGCGTTCCGCTGGATGGCCAGCCGCTTCGGCACCAACTCGCCCAGCACCAGCGACAGGTAGGCGATGATCAGCGTCAGCAGGACGGTGGCGAGTGTCAGCGCGAGCGGCTCGGCCACCCCCCAGAGCCGGAACAGCGGTGCCACCGACGGCGCGAGGGACGTCGCGCCGTACGCGGCCGATGCGAAGCCGGCGACGGTGACGCCGATCTGCACGGCCGACAGGAACCTGTTCGGATTCCGTGCGAGCGCGGCGACCTTCGCACCGCGGCGTCCGCGCGCCGCGATGGCGTTGACCTGGCTCTCGCGGAGCGTGACCAGGGCCATCTCCGTCGCGGCGAAGGCGCCGCCGATGAGGACGAACACCACGACGAGGGCGATGTTCAGGATGAGATCGCCGCTCAACGCGTGCGCTCCTTCGGGGGTCGGGGCCGGAAGGCGGCCGCGGGTCGGTGGGGACAGTGTCCCACGAGGTCAGTGTGCGCCGCGGTGGCCGTCGTCGACGCGCTCGGGGGAGGCCGACTCGTCCCGTGCGGTCGTGACCGGCTGGCCCTGCACGCGGTCGCGGTCGCCGCGGCGCGGGTCGTCGCGGGTCTTCAGGAGGCTCGCGACCGTGGCCACGGCGATCGTGACCGCGATGAACAGGAGGGAGAACCAGATCGGGATCTCCGGGGCCCACAGCATCGGCTCGCCGCCGTTGATGAACGGCAGTTCGTTGACGTGCATGGCGTGCAGGACGAGCTTCACGCCGATGAAGGCGAGGATGACGGCGAGTCCCTGCGCGAGGTACACGAGCCGCTCGAGCAGGCCGCCGATCAGGAAGTACAGCTGGCGCAGGCCCATGAGGGCGAACGCGTTCGCGGTGAAGACGATGAACGCCTCGTTCGTGAGGCCGTAGATCGCCGGGATCGAATCGACCGCGAAGATCAGGTCGACGAAGCCGATCGTGATGATGGTGAGCAGCATCGGCGTGACGTAGCGGCGGCCGTTCTCCCGGACGGTCAGCTTGTCACCGTGGTACTCCTCGGTGACGGCGAGGTGGCGGCGCACCCAGCGCATGAACCGGCCGTTGGCGGGGTCGGACTCGTGCGAGCCGAAGGCCTGCCGGTACGCGAGGAACAGCAGCAGTGCTCCGAAGACGTAGAAGATCCACGCGAAGTTCGAGATGAGCGACGCACCGATCGCGATGAAGCCGCCGCGCAGGATCAGCGCGATCACGATGCCGATCATCAGCACCTTCTGCTGGTACCGCTTCGGCACCGCGAAGCCGGTCATCACGATGAGGAAGACGAACAGGTTGTCGATCGACAGCGCCTTCTCGGTCAGGTAGCCGGCGAAGTACTCGCCCGCGTAGACCCATCCCCATCCCGGGACGACGCCGATGATGACGCCGAAGATCAGTGCGAGGCCGATGTAGAACGCCGACCAGCGGGCCGACTCGGCGATGCTCGGCTCGTGCGGCCTGCGGACGTGCGCGAAGAACTCGTAGACGAAGAACGCGATCGTGATCGCGATCGTGACGCCCCAGACGAGAGGGGTGATGTTCACAGGGGTGCTCCTTGTGGGCGTGGCGGACGACGCCAGAGTCTTCTCCATCCCGCGCTGCGGGACCGGCGGCCCGGGATGCCGTGGCATCCGTACTGACGAGCCGATCGTGTCGGAGTACTCCCCCTGGGAATCCTCTGATCGTAGAGGACGACCGGATGCCGTTCCTGTGAAGGCGCCCGGTGGCGGTTCAGGCCAGCCGGGGGTCCATCGCGCTCGTGACCGGCTCCTTCGGTTCGTCGTTCGCGTAGGGAACCGACGGGCTCGCGTTCGGGTACGGGATGAACCAGCTGGCGAAGTCCAGCGGGGGGACCTGCAGGATCGGGTCGTCGAGGCCGTCGGCGATGTCCTGCTCCGTCAGGTAGAGGCGCTCGACGTCCTGGTCCTGGAACAGGACGTGGTCGAGGTGCTCCCGCCACGCGTAGGGCATGGGCTCGCTCACCTTGTCGGCGTTGCTCTCCGCCTCATCCAGGACGATCCGGAGACCGAGTTCGTGCGCGACGGTCTGCGGATAGACCCACGCGGCCGCGAACCTCGAGGTGACCTCGACGGTGGCGGCGAGGAACTTCTGCGCGAACGAGCGATCGTAATGCTGGGCGAAGCGAGAGGGCAGCTTCGAGATCACATGGGTGTCCCGCCAGGCCGCGGGATCGTCCGTCCGGTCGGCGAGGGTCGTGACGTCCTCGAACAGGCACTCCACGACGGCGACCGAGGCGTTCCAGAGCAGCCCCTTGAGCAGGGTGCGCTGTCGCAGGCTGTCGGCCTCGTCCGACGGCGCGAGATCGTCGGCGAAGAGCTCGTTCAGCGCCCAGTCGATGCCCGAGAGCCGGGATCCCGTGCGCGCGACCTCGGACGTCTCGGTGTCACCGGTCAGCCGGCTGTCGCGGGCGTCCCGCCAGTCCGAGCTGACGATCGCAGACCTGATGGACCCCACCATCGCCACATGCTGGGCAACGGGCGTGACGCCGACGTCGACCAGCGCGAGCAGCGCCGCCTCGGCGTCGGCGGTCGCTTCTTTCGAGCTCGCCGCCCGCCCGCTCTCCCGCGCGCTGCGCAGCAGCGCCTGGGGGTGGGTGCAGACCAGATCGAGGTCGATGCGCACGGAGGCGTGGAAGGGGCGTTCGAAGGACACAGCCGAATAGTATGCGACGGGTCGCAGATGCGGTGACGCGGGCGCTCCGCCGACGCCCGCGCCGCCGCGTCGTCTCAGTCCGCGGCGCCGGCGAGACCCATCACGTCGAGCAGCCAGGCCAGCTCGAACGCGCGCTCGCGCCAGGAGTTGTACCGGCCGCTGACGCCGCCGTGACCGGCGACCATCTCGCACTTGAGCAGCGCATCGGCGCCCACCTCCCGCAGTCGCGCCACCCACTTGGCCGGCTCGACGTAGAACACGCGGGTGTCGTTGAGCGAGGTCACGGCCAGGATCCGCGGGTAGTCGACGCCGTCGCGCACGTTCTCGTAGGGCGAGTACGACTTCATGTACGCGTAGACGTCGTCGTTGTGCAGCGGGTCACCCCACTCGTCCCACTCGATGACCGTGAGCGGGAGGGAGGGGTCGAGGATCGTCGTCAGGGCGTCGACGAACGGGACCGCCGCGACGATTCCGGCGAAGAGGTCCGGTGCGAGGTTGGCGACCGCACCCATCAGCAGCCCGCCGGCGGACCCGCCCTCGGCGACCAGGCGGTCGGGGGAGGTGAATCCGCGCGACACGAGGTCGCGGCCCACGGCGACGAAGTCGGTGAACGTGTTCCGCTTCTGGAGGAGCTTGCCGTCCTCGTACCACTGCCGGCCCATCTCGCCGCCGCCGCGCACGTGCGCGATCGCGAAGACGACGCCCCGGTCGAGCATCGACAGGCGCGCGACCGAGAAACCGGGCTCGATGGAGTGCTCGTACGAGCCGTATCCGTAGAGGTGCAGCGGGCGGGGCGCATCGCCCAGCTCGCCGAACGACCGCTTCCAGACCAGCGACACCGGGATGCGGGTGCCGTCTTCGGCCGTGGCCCACACGCGCTCCTGGGCGTACTCGTCCGCGTCGTAGCCGCCGAGCACCGGCTGCTGCTTGCGGAGCAGCAGCTCTCCCTGCGCCACGTGGTAATCGAAAACCGTGCTGGGGGTGACGAACGAGGCGTAGCCGAGCCGGATCACGGGAGGCGCCCACTCGGGCGATCCCGAGGCGCCGACGGCGTACAGCTCCTCGTCGAACCCGATCTCGCGGACCGCATCGGTCGCGTAATCGAGGATGCCGACGCGCACGAGCCCGTCGCGACGGTACTCGGCGATCGCCCAGTCGCGGTAGGCCGACACGTCGAGCAGGCGGCGACCCGGCTCGTGCGCCAGGACGACGTGCCGTTCACCCGTCGGGTCGGATGCCGCGACACGCACCAGCTCGAAGTCGAGGGCTCCGTCGTTGTGGACGATGTACAGGACGTCCTCGCCGTCCACGATCGCGTGCGTCAGCGAGTACTCGACGCCTTCGCGCCGGGGCCAGACCGACTGCGGCTCGGCGGTCAGGTCGTCGGCCGGGACCAGGAACTCCTCGGATGTGATGGACGATCCGACACCGATGACCAGATAGCGGTCGCTGCGGGTGAACCCGGCACCGACCCAGTAGCGGTCGTCGGGTTCGGTGAAGATGACGCGGTCGGATGCGGCATCCGTCCCCACCTCGTGGAGCCACACCGTGTCGGGGCGCCATGCATCGTCGACCGTCGTGTACACCACGAAGCGTCCGTCGGGGGAGAAGACCGCCCCCGAGAACGTCTTCTCGATGACGTCGTCGAGGTCGGCGCCCGTCGTCAGGTCGCGGATGCGCAGGGTGTAGCGCTCGTCCCCGGCCACGTCGACGCCGTACAGCATGCGCGTGCCGTCGTTCGTGATGTCGAGGCTCCCGAGCGAGAAGAAGTCGTGACCGGCCGCCTCGGCGTTGCCGTCGAGGAGGATCTGCTCGCCGGGAACGTCGGCGTCGGGGGAGAGGAGCGGCGGCGTCCAGTCGTCCTGGTCCGCGATGGGGGCACGGCAGTGGATGCCGTACTGCTGGCCCGCCACGGTGCGGCCGTAGTACCACCAGTCGCCGCGTCGGGAGGGGACCGACAGATCGGTCTCGAGCGTACGGTCTTTGATCTCCTCGAAGATCCGCTCCCGCAGCGACTCGAGGTGATCCGTGCGCTGAGCCGTGTAGGCGTTCTCCGCCTCGAGATGCGCGATGACCTCGGCGTCCTCCTTGTCGCGGAGCCATTCGTACCGATCCTCCACGGTGTCGCCGTGGTGGGTGCGGGTCGAGGGGCGGGCGTCGGCGACGGGGGGCTGCGGGGCGTCGGTGGTCACCGTTCCACGCTAACGGACCGCTCGGCCGGGTCGTGGGTTATCTCTCAGCCCAACGTGTGCAAGGATTTCTCCGGCCCGACTGAACGACTGATGACGTCAGGGTGAACTCTTCGTTCGCACGCCGATCGCCGCGGCACCCGTTTCCCCCCGAACTAAGACGGAAAGCGAACTGTGGAAACCGCAGCCCTCATCGTCGTCCTCGTCATCGCACTGGCGCTCTTCTTCGACTTCACCAACGGCTTCCATGACACCGCGAACGCCATGGCGACCCCGATCGCGACGGGCGCTCTGCGCCCGAAGGTCGCGGTCCTGCTCGCCGCGTCGCTGAACCTCGTCGGAGCGTTCCTGTCCACCGAGGTCGCCAAGACGATCTCGGGCGGCATCGTCCGCGAAGACCAGATATCCGTCGACATCTTCCCGGCGATCATCTTCGCGGGACTCGTCGGCGCCATCACGTGGAACATGCTCACGTGGCTGCTCGGGCTGCCCTCCAGCTCGTCGCACGCCCTGTTCGGCGGCCTCATCGGCGCCACCCTGGTGGGCGCGAGCGTCGCAGCGATCGACTTCGGCGTCGTCCTGTCGAAGGTCGTCCTGCCGGCCCTCATCGCGCCGCTGACGGCCGGCATCATCGCCTTCGCCGCCACGAAGATCGCGTACGCCGTCACGCGTCGCTACGACTCCAAGCCCGATGGCCGCGACGGCTTCCGCTGGGGGCAGATCTTCACCTCGTCACTCGTGGCGCTCGCGCACGGCACCAACGACGCGCAGAAGACGATGGGCGTCATCACGCTCGCGATGATCACCGTCGGATGGCAGTCCGCGGCCCATCACGAGCCGCAGCTGTGGGTCGTCGTCGCCTGCGCGGTCACGATCGCGCTCGGCACCTACATGGGCGGATGGCGCATCATCCGCACGCTCGGCAAGGGCCTGACCGACGTGAAGCCCGCGCAGGGCTTCTCGGCCGAGGCATCCACCGCCTCGACGATCCTCGCCTCGAGCGCCCTCGGCTTCGCGCTGTCCACCACCCAGGTCGCATCCGGCTCGGTGATCGGCTCGGGCCTCGGCCGCCGCGGGTCGAAGGTCCGGTGGCGGACCGTCGGTCAGATCGCGGTCGGCTGGCTGCTGACGCTGCCCGCCGCCGGTGGCGTGGGCGCCCTGGCCGCTCTGCTCGTCGTGTGGTTCGGCGACCTCGTCGGCGTGATCATCGGGGCCATCGCCGCCGTCATCATCATCCTGGCGATCTTCCTCCGCTCACGCCGCAACGAGGTCACGTCGTCGAACGCGATGAGCGAGGTCGCGCACTCCGGTCGTGCCGTCAAGGTCAAGCGCAACCCGCCGCCCACGCGTCGGCAGCGCCGGGCCGAGAAGGCCGCCCGCGCGGGCAAGAACGCGAAGGCAGGGAAGGCGGGCCCCGCCGGCGAGTCGTCGGAGGCTCCGGCGGCGGACGGCCCCGAGGTCACCGTGCCCGACATGGCGGGGTCCGCGACGCCCGACACCGCTCCGGCCGCGCCCCCCATCACCACCGCTCGCGACGACGAGGGAGAGACCCGATGATCGACTGGTTCGCCTTCCTCCAGGTGTTCGTCGCGGCGATCATCGCGGCGACCATCGTCGTCACGTTCTACGCCGTCGGTCTGCGCCTGCTGGTCCGGTCCGGTCACGCGCCGGTCGTGGCACCGGCCGAGTTCACGGACGCCATCGCGGTCATCAGCGAGAAGGAGCGGCGCCGCGCCGCGAAGGCAGCGGCGAAGGCCGCCAAGAAGAGTCCACTCACCGTGGGGCAGAAGCGGTTCGCCCTCGTCGGCGCGTACGCCGCGTTCTCGGTGAGCGGTCTCGCCGTGCTCGGCGGCCTGCTGCTCATCCTCTTCAACCACTGAGCGCGCGGCGGGACGTCCGGACCGATCCGTAGGCTGAACCCATGCAGCCTGTCTCCTTCGGTCAGCACGCGCCTGCGTCACGGTCCCTCGTCCACCTGAGCGACACGCACCTGCTTGCGGGGGATGCCGCGCTCGGCGGACGCTTCGACTCCACCGCCGGCATCGTCGCGGCGCTCGCCGCGGTGGAGCGCACCGGCATCCGTCCCGACGCGATCGTCATCACGGGCGATCTGACCGACCTCGGCGAACCCGCCGCGTACCGCCGCCTCCGCGACCTCGTCGAGCCGGTCGCGGAGCGATTGGGCGCCCCGCTCGTGTGGGTCGCCGGCAACCACGACGAGCGGCCCGCGATGCGGGAGGGGCTGTTCGATCAGCCCGGCACCGAGGATCCCGTCACCGGCGTATGGGACCTGGGTGGTCTCCGCCTGATCGCGCTCGACTCGACGGTGCCCGGCTGGCACCACGGCGAGCTCGACGCCGCGCAGCTCGCGTGGCTGGCCGACGTCCTCGCGGAGCCCGCGCCGCTCGGCACGCTGCTCGCGCTGCACCACCCGCCGCTGCCGAGTCACCTGCCGCTGTTCGACATCCTCGAGCTGCAGCGACAGCACGAGCTGGCCGAGGTCATCGCCGGGACCGACGTCCGCGGCATCATCGCCGGCCACCTCCACTACTCGACGAGCGGCATGTTCGCCGGCGTCCCCGTGACCGTCGCCTCCGCCACCTGCTACACCATGAACCTGCAGCGTCCCGCGGTCGAGGTCAACGGCATGGATGCCGGACAGTCGTTCCACCTCGTCCACGTCTACGACGACACCATCACCTCGAGCGTCGTCCCCGTCGTCGAAGCGGAGACCGGGGATTTCTTCTCGTCGGAATGGGTGGCGCACATGGCATCCCTCACGCCCGAGCAGCGCCTCGAGGAGTTCTCGCGCAAGCGTCGGTAACGACCGCTTGACTTCGAGCGCGCTCGAAGTCCTACCGTGAGGGCATGTCCCTTCTCTCCTCGCCCTCTCCCGCGACGGGTCTCACGATCGCCGACGCCGCGGCCGCCAGCGGCCTGACCGTGCACACGCTCCGCTACTACGAGCGGGCCGGACTCATGCTGGCGCCCATCGACCGCGCCTCCTCGACCCATCGGCGCTATTCGGAGGCGGACGTGAACTGGGTGCGCTTCCTCGTGCGACTCCGCTGGACCGGGATGCCCATCGCGACCATGCGCCGCTACACCGAGCTGGTGCGCGAGGGGGATGCCACCATCGCCGAGCGGCGGCAGCTGCTCCTGGATCACCGCGAATCCGTCCGGCGGAACCTGCAGGAAGTCACGGCGAGCCTCGCCGCCATCGACCACAAGATCGACATCTACGACAGGGAGATCTCATGAACACCACCACACTCGGAACGAACGGACCTCAGGTCAGCCGGCTCGGCCTCGGCCTCATGGGCATCAGCGCCTTCTACACGGGGGCGGGACAGGACGACGCGGGTGGGGCGCGCACGATCATCGGTGCACTGGACAGGGGGGTGACGTTCCTCGACACGGCCGAGATCTACGGCCCGTACGCGAACGAGGAGCTCCTCGGCGCCACCCTCGCCGAGGCGGGCCGCCGCGACGAGGTGGTCATCGCCACCAAGTTCGGCACCATCCGACACGCGGATGGCGACGAGCCCGGACTCGACGGCAGCGCAGCGAACGTGCGGGCGTCGGTCGAAGGCTCGCTGCGCCGGCTGCAGACCGATCGCATCGATCTCTACTACCAGCACCGGATGGACCCGGCCGTGCCGATCGAGGACACGGTCGGAGCCCTCGCCGAGCTGATCACGGCGGGGAAGATCCTCGGATACGGCCTCTCCGAGGCCTCCGTCGCCACCGTGCGACGCGCTCATGCCGTGCATCCGGTGACCGCCGTGCAGACGGAGTACTCGCTGTGGTCGCGCGACCCCGAGGTCGAGCTGCTGCCGGCGCTGCGGGAGCTGGGCATCGGATTCGTGCCGTACTCGCCCCTCGGCCGGGGCTTCCTCACCGGGGCGATCCGGTCCACCGACGCCTTCGCCGAGGGCGACTTCCGCCGGAGCAATCCGCGATTCGCCGAGGACGCCATCGCCGCCAATCTCCGGATCGTCGAGGAGATCGAGCGCGTCGCCGCGGACGCGGACGCGACGCCCGCGCAGGTCGCGCTGGCGTGGCTGCTCGCTCAGGGTGATGACATCGTCCCGATCCCCGGTACGCGGCGTCTCGAGCGGCTGGAGGAGAACATCGCCGCGGCGCAGCTGCAGCTGACCGCCGAGCAGGTGGCGGCGCTGAGCGCGGTGGTCCCGCCGGTCGGCGACCGCTACGCGGACATGTCGCCGCTGAACCGCTGACCAGGCCCGGTCGAGCTCCCTGCGCGCCGCCCGTGTCCGCGGCGGCGCGCAGGTAGGCTCGGGGAGACCCCCGCAGCACTGTGAGACCCACGAGGACACGACACATGGCACTGGACGCAACGACGCGCACGGAGACCGATTCGCTCGGTTCGATGGAGATCCCGGCGGATGCCTATTGGGGCATCCACACCGCCCGGGCGCTGGAGAACTTCCCCATCTCGCAACGACCCATCTCCGTCTACCGGGACCTGGTCGTCGCCCTCGCCATGGTGAAGCAGGCCTCGGCGCGCGCGAACCGGGAGATCGGCGTCCTGGAGGAGACGCACGCCGACCTCATCGACCAGGCATCCCAGCGGGTGATCGAGGGCGAGTTCCACGACCAGTTCGTCGTCGGCGTGATCCAGGGCGGTGCCGGGACCTCGACGAACATGAACGCGAACGAGGTCATCACCAACGTCGCGCTCGAGATCGCGGGCCGCGAGAAAGGCGACTACGCCTTCCTCTCGCCCATCGACCACACCAACCGCAGCCAGTCGACCAACGACGTCTACCCGACCGCGATCAAGATCGGGCTGGGGCTCGACCTGAAATCGCTCCTCGAGGAGCTCGACCTGCTCCGCCAGTCGTTCCTGGCGAAGGCCGGCGAGTTCCACGACATCCTCAAGGTGGGTCGCACCCAGCTGCAGGACGCCGTGCCGATGACCCTCGGGCAGGAGTTCCATGGCTTCGCCACGACGCTCGGCGAGGACTACCACCGCCTGCGGGAGAATGCCTCCCTCCTCTACGAGGTCAACATGGGCGCCACCGCGATCGGCACGGGGATCACGACGCATCCCGATTACGCGGGGTCGGTGCTGAAGCACCTGCGGGAGATCAGCGGCCTCGATCTCGAGACCGCGGCGGACCTCGTCGAGTCCACGAGCGACACGGGTGCCTTCATGTCGTTCTCGTCCTCGCTCAAGCGCAATGCGATCAAGCTCTCCAAGATCAGCAACGACCTCCGCCTGCTCTCCAGCGGTCCGCAGGCCGGCTTCGGCGAGATCAACCTGCCGCCCCGCCAGGCCGGGTCGAGCATCATGCCCGGCAAGGTCAACCCCGTGATCCCCGAGGTCGTGAACCAGATCGCCTACGCCGTGGCCGGTGCCGACCTCACCGTCACGATGGCCGTCGAGGGAGGGCAGCTGCAGCTCAACGCCTTCGAGCCGGTCATCGCGCACTCGATCTTCCAGTCCATCACGTGGATGCGCCGCGGGATGCGCACGCTGCGCGTCAACTGCGTCGACGGCATCACCGCCAACCGCGAGCGGCTCGGTGCGATGGTCGGGTCGTCGGTCGGCGTGGTCACCGCCCTCACCCCGTTCATCGGCTACGCCGCCGCGGCGGCTCTTGCCAAGACGGCCCTGCTCACCAAGCGGAACGTCGGCGACCTCGTGGTCGAGGCCGGTCTCATGTCGCGAGAAGACGTCGCCAAGCAGCTGTCGCCGGCGCGACTGTCGGGCCTGCAGGTGGCGACCCGCGCGATTCCCATCATCAGCGCGACCGGCGACGTCGACGGGAACTGACGATCGCTTGGTGCGGGAACCCCGCGCCCAGTAGCGTCGAGAACACACATCGGCCGATCATCGACCAGAAGGACATTTCATGACCGACCCCAACCAGCCGCCGCAGAACACGCCTCCGGCGTACGAGGCACCCGCCTACTCGGCGCCCGCCTACCCGAACGCGCCGCAGTACGGCTCCGGCGGGCCCGCTCCCGACGCGCCGGTCCCGGGCAAGACGCTCGGCATCGTCGCGTTCGTGCTGTCCTTCTTCGTCCAGCTCGTCGCGCTGATCCTCGGCATCATCGCGCTCGTGCAGAGCCGCAAGGCCGGTCACAAGAACGGCTTCGCCCTGGCGGCCATCATCATCAGCGTCGTCCTCGGCGTGATCGCCATCATCATCGCGATCATCGTGATCAGCACGCTGGCGACCGTCGGCGGCGACGTCAACCAGGTCATCGAGCTCTGCATGCAGAACGGCGGCGGCACCGTCGAGCTCTACGGCCAGCAGTTCGACTGCGAGCAGCTGCTCCAGAACTGAACGCCCCGCGAAGCGGCGGTCCTCTTCCGGGGGCCGCCGCTTCCGCGTCCGCGCTCCGTCGTCAGTCGGTGATGCGGCAGAAGGTGGTGAGCTCGCCGATCCCGTCGATCCCGACGGTCACGGTGGAGCGGTCGCGCAGGAAGATCTGCGGATCGCGGGAGTAGCCGGCGCCGCCCGGGCTGCCCGTCGAGATGAGCGTGCCGGGCAGCAGCGTCGCGGACCGCGAGAGGTACGAGACGAGCTTCGCGACAGGATGGATCATCTGTCCGGTCGACGCGTCCTGCACGGTGCGCCCGTCGACGACGGTCCAGATGTGCAGGTCCTGCGGGTCGGGGACCTCATCGGCCGTGACGACGAACGGGCCGGTCGGGGTGAAACCGTCGAACGACTTGCACCGCGACCACTGGGCCTCGGAGAACTGGATGTCGCGCGCGGTGATGTCGTTGACGACCGTGTAGCCCCAGACATGGTCGAGCGCGTCCTCGAGCGAGACGTCCCGGGCAGCCGGGCCGACGATGACGCCCAGCTCGGCTTCGTAGTCGACGGACTCGCTCAGCGAGCGCGACCAGGTCGTGGTGTGCCGGTGTCCGCTGAGCGAGCCAGGCCAGAGGGTGAAGATCGTCGGGGCGGCGTCGGCCTTCAGCCCGAGTTCGCTGGAATGCGCGGCGTAGTTCAGGCCGATGGCGATGGTCACCGGGTTGTCGAGGATCGCCGACGCGAACACGGGCTCGTCGAGTGGATGCCACGTCGCCGACGACGCGCCGGCGCGGACCCGCTCGAGCAGCGCCTCACCGCCCTCGATGAGCTCCTGCAGCGCGGACGGCGCGCCGTCGAAGAGGTCCGACACCACGGTGGCACGGTCGGATTCGACCAGGACCAGCTGCGGATCGTCGGCACCGTCGGGGACAACGTGGGCGAAGCGCATGCCTCAAGGCTACCGTCGCGGACGGCATGCGAGACCGCCCCGTGCACCCCGGGCCCCGCCTCTAGGCTGAGCGGATGACGTACCCGTCGCCGCTCGCACAGCCGCCTCACGCGATCCCCGCCGCGCCGCCGGTCGCCACGATGGCGCGGCCGCTGCCCGTCCCCGCGAAGTCGAAGGGGCGCATCGTGCTCTGGCTCGCCGCAGCCGTCCTCCTGGTGCTGTGCGTCGGACTCGTCGCATACCTCCTGACCTTCCTCGGCGCGGCCGCATCCGTCATCGCCGGCATCCTCGCCCTCATTCCCCTCGGCATGGTCCTGCTCGCGGTGCGTGCCATCGACCGCTGGGAACCCGAGCCCCGCGCACTCCTGTTCTTCGCGGTGGCCTGGGGGGCGATCGCCGCCGCCGTCCTCGCCCTGGCCGTCGACCTGGCGCTGACGCTCGTCCTCGGCCCCGAAGGAGTCCCCGGGACGATCTCCGCCGTCGTCCAGGCGCCCATCGTCGAGGAGGTCGCGAAGGGCATCGGTGTGTTCCTGATCTTCGCGGCCGCGCGGCGCGCGTTCGACGGTCCCGTCGACGGGGTCGTCTACGGCGCCCTGGTCGGGGCGGGCTTCGCCTTCACCGAGAACATCCTCTACTTCGCTGACAGCCTGATCGTCGGGGGAGTGGGCGAGACGGCCATCACGTTCTTCCTGCGCGGCATCCTGTCGCCGTTCGCGCACGTCATGTTCACCGCGCTGATCGGTTACGGGCTCGGCCTGGCCGCGCGCGCCGGCTACTCGCGCGTGGCGGCCCTCGGGCCGTGGACCGCCGGTCTCGTGGCGGGGATCGTCCTGCACGCCCTATGGAACGGGTCAGCCGTCTTCGCCGACTTCTTCGGCCTGTACGTGACCCTGCAGGTGCCGCTGTTCCTGCTGTTCACGCTCGGGGTGGTGCTGCTGCGCCGTGAAGAAGCCCGGCTCACGCGGGAGCGGCTGGGGGAGTATGCGAGCGTCGGCTGGTTCTCCCCGGCCGAGGTGGAGATGCTCGCCACCGGGGCAGGACGCAGCAAGGCGATCGCGTGGGCGCGGACCCTTCCCGGCGACCGCTCGGCGCTGATGCGCCGCTTCATCGCGGAGGCGACGGCTCTCGCGGCCGCGCGTCAGCGTGCCATCAGCGGACGCGATGCCGCGGCGTCGGCCGATGAGCGCGTCTACCTGGAGCGGACGACGGCCGTGCGCGAACAGCTGCTCGCCCGCTGATCACTCGGGTGCCCCGACCAAGACTCAGCGCCCGGAGCTGCGGCGATGCCTGCAAGTCTTCCCGGGCGCTGAGTTGGTCTGCGGCAATCATCGCTCCGGTCCCCGCGGGTGTCAAGAGTGGTCGGCTCCTCGGCCGCCGACGAAGGGATTTTGCATTCACGGAAATACAATCGGATGCGCGTGCGTTGCGCTCTCCGACAGCCGGACATCCCGGACGACAGACGAAGGACGATCATGACCGACTCCACCACCCTCGACATCCCCGGTTACAAGGCAGGCACCTGGGTGCTCGACGCCTCGCACAGTGAAGTGGGCTTCAGCGTCCGTCACATGATGATCTCGAAGGTGCGGGGTCACTTCGACATCAAGGAGGCGACCCTGGTCGCCCCGGCGAACCCGCTCGAGGCCAAGCTCGACGCGAAGGTCGACGCCGCATCGCTGACCACCAAGGACGAGGGTCGTGACGTGCACCTGCGCAGCGCCGACTTCTTCGACGTCGAGAACCACCCCGTGATCACGTTCAGCTCGACCGGCGTCCGGCTCGAGGGCGGCGACTTCCTCGTCGACGGCGACCTGACCATCAAGGGGATCACGAAGCCGATCACCTTCACCGTCGACTTCGGCGGCTTCGGGGTCGACCCGTGGGGCAACTACAAGGCCGGCGCGACCGCCAAGACCGTCATCAACCGCGAAGACTTCGGGCTCACCTGGAACGCCGCCCTCGAAACCGGTGGCGTGCTCGTCGGCAAGGACGTCGCCATCGAGCTGGACCTCCAGGGCTCCATCCAGGCCTGACCTCGCGTTGACCGCCGTCCTCGCCTCGGGTTGGATGGGAGCATGACTGCAGACCGCACCAAGCCCGAGATCGACGCGCCGCTCGATCCCGCCCCGAACGACCTCGTCGTCCGTGACCTGATCCAGGGTGATGGAGCCGAGGCGAAGGCCGGCGACACCGTCACGGTTCACTACGTCGGTGTCGAGTACGTCTCCGGCGAGGAGTTCGACTCCTCCTGGAACCGCGGCGAGAGCATCCAGTTCCCGCTGCGCGGCCTCATCCAGGGCTGGCAGGACGGCATCCCCGGCATGAAGGTCGGCGGTCGACGTGAACTGGTCATCCCGCCGCACCTCGCGTACGGACCGGCCGGGGGGCACTTCCTCGGCGGCAAGACCCTCATCTTCATCATCGATCTGCTCGACGTCGCCTGAGCGACGACGACGCGACCCGGCCGGGGAACCGGCCGGGTCATCGTCGGGGAAGGGATGAGATGGCGCTCTGGGGACGCCGGATCCGCACCGTCGCGCTGACGGCGGTGCTCGTGATGGGCGCCTCCGCGCTCCAGGCATCCGCCGCGGTCGCCGACCCGGCACCCGCCGTGTCGGCGGCCGCGTCGCCGGTGCCCGCTCCGTCGGCATCCCCGTCTCCGGAGCCCGTGACGGTCTACGGGTATTACCGCACGCCGTGGACCACGGATCAGAGCGTCTACGAGGTTCGGACGGACGGCTCGGTCCGCCGGCTCTCCGTCGCGCAGTGGGACCGTCTCGGCAAGCCGAAGCGTGCCGTCGCGCCCGTCTCGTACGTCCGCGCATCGTGGTCGCGGACGGTCTACGGCCTGCTCACGTGGCCGCATCACAAGGGCGACCGGGCTGTCGACGACGTGGTGACGCTGGATGCCGCGGCCCTCAGATCCGTCGGCACGCCAACCAGCCGTGTCGTCGGGCACGTGCCGACGACCCGGTACTCGCGCTACGTCTCGGGACCCAAGGATCTGTACGCGCGCACCCCCGACGGCGTCCGGCACCTCCTCACCGCCAGGGAGCGGGCGGCAGCCGGCTCGCCGAAGCCGCACGACGTCGTGCCGGGGGGCTACTACCGTGCGAAGTGGTCGAAGAACGTCCACTTCGTCGCCGCCTCGGGTGCCCAGCGCGTGATCAGCGCCGCGACGTACGCCGCCGCCGGCAAGCCGCAGGTGTCGATCGCGCCGACCGTCTACGCCCGCACGCCCTGGTCATCGACGGTCCACGCCCTGATCACGTGGCCGCACCGCCCCGGTGACCGCAGCGTCGACCAGGTCGTCCGCCTCACCGCAGCGACGTACGCTGCGGCGGGCAGACCGCGGACGACGACGCGCTATCGGATCCCGGGGGATTCGTTCGTGCGCCTGACGGTCGGCGACACGGTCTACCACCGCCTGAGCGGCACGCTCACCCCTGTCACCGCGTCGCAGTGGCGCGCGGCCGGATCGCCGAAGGTCCGCTCGGTGCGACCGGCGAAGCCGGCGCACATCCGCGACATCCTCATCGTGAACAAGTCGCTGCCATTGCCGTCGTCCTATGGGAACGGCCTCCGCCCCGAGCTGACGCGCGCCTTCTCGACGATGAAGGCGGCAGCGCGGAAGGACGGGGTCTCGCTGACCATCATCTCGGGCTTCCGGTCCTACGCCACGCAGAAGAGCGTGTTCGCGAGCAAGGTGCGTCAGCACGGCCGGGCGGCGGCAGAGAAGCGATCCGCGCGCCCGGGGCACAGCGAGCACCAGACGGGCCTCGCGATCGATGTGAACTCCATCTCGCAGGCGTGGGGCGAGACGAAGGCCGGCAGGTGGGTGGCCAAGCACGGTCCCGAGTACGGGTTCATCGTCCGCTACCCGAAGGGCAAGGAGAAGGTCACCGGCTACCGCTGGGAACCCTGGCACCTCCGGTACGTCGGCACCGCCGTCGCGAAGAAGCTGACATCCGCCAAGCTCACCCTGGAGGAGTACCTCCGCGTCCCTTCGCGGTACTAGCGGCGCTGTCGGGAGCGATGGCGGCTGCGGCGCCGCCGGCATCCCGTCGCCTTCGCAGCCGTCCCTGCGCGAGCAGGATGCCGAGGAAGACCAGCAGCGCACCCGCCGGCTCGTTCCAGCCGAGGCGCTCGCCGAGGAGGACGACCCCCAGGACGACGCCGACGACCGGGGTGATATAGGTCACCGTCGACGCCCGGGTCGGTCCCCACGCGCGGACCACGTTCTGGTTCCAGATGTACGCGACGCCGGTGCCGAAGCAGCCCAGCAGCACCAGGCTGACCACGATGCCGAGGTCGAGTCGCACCGGCGAGAGCGCGATGAACGGGGTGAGCAGCAGCATCACCACCGCGGCGATCCCGATATTGAGGAACGAGAAGACGAGGGCCGACATCCCGGTGTTCGAGGCGAAACGGCGCATGTAGGCGAGGCTGAAGCCGTAGCAGGCGGTCGCGCCCAGGATCGCGAGCTCCGCGATGAGACTCTGCGCGCCGTCGAGGCCCCGCCAGGGGGCGATGATCACCATCACACCCGTGATGCCGACGAGGATGCCGGCGATCTGACCCGCGGAGAGCCGCTCGACCCGGAACACCGCCCACGCCATGACGGCGGTCATGATCGGGGTGGTGGCGTTGAAGATGCTGGCGAGACCGGACGTGACGTGCTGCTGCGCCCACGAGAACAGCAGGAACGGGACGACGCAGAACGAGACGGCGAGGACGGTCAGGTGTCCCCAGACCGCCAGCCGCCGCGGCAGCCGCTCTCGACGGAGCAGCACGAACAGGCCGAGGGTCAGACCGCCGAGCACGAGCCTGCTCCAGGCGACCTGCGCGGGGGAGATG
Source organism: Microbacterium pasadenense (assembly GCF_047246565.1). Classification (NCBI taxonomy): domain Bacteria; kingdom Bacillati; phylum Actinomycetota; class Actinomycetes; order Micrococcales; family Microbacteriaceae; genus Microbacterium; species Microbacterium pasadenense. The sequence goes on from NZ_JBFOKN010000001.1 coordinate 1,196,723, forward strand.
CCCTCGAGGGCGACCTTCATGAAGAGGAAGCTCGACCCCCAGATGATGCCGGTCAGCACGAACTGCCACAGGATCCTGCCGTCGCGCGGTCTGGTCGCGACGAGCGCCGGCGGAGGGGAGGTCGTGGTCACGGGCCGACTGTATCGCCGGAGGCCGACATGTGCGGCGGGGCGCCGACGCGACGACCGGAATCCGCTGGAACGTGGCGGGATCCTGTCGCTGCGGCGGCCCGGTCACCCCGGGGGCCCGTGACTGGTAGACTCTTGTGGTTGCCGTTCGATCGGCCGCGGATAAAGAGAGCCCACGCATCAGGCGGAGGGCGCCGCGCAACGAAGAGGAAGGGGATCACCTATGGCACTGGAAGCAGACGTCAAGAAGGCGATCATCGAAGAGTACGCGACGCACCCCGGTGACACCGGATCCCCCGAGGTGCAGGTCGCGATGCTGACGCAGCGCATCAAGGACCTCACCGAGCACCTCAAGGAGCACAAGCACGACCACCACTCGCGTCGTGGGCTGTTCCTGCTCGTCGGTCAGCGCCGCCGTCTCCTGGGCTACCTCCAGGACGTCGACATCAACCGTTACCGCTCGCTCATCGAGCGCCTCGGTCTCCGTCGATAAGGCATCCGCCAGCGTAATATCGCGCAAAACATTCTTGAGAAGGCCGCCCCTGGTGTGGGGCGGCCTTCGTCATTCCCGGCCCGGCCGGTTCCGCCCGGCCCCAGCCGTCGCGTCCCCGCCGCCGTCGCTTCCGCCGTCGGCCATGGTGCGGATGCACGACCGGCGGGGCGGATGCCGGTTCGCCGGCCGCCGACGGCGACATCAGCACCACTGATCGTGCACGGGTACCGGGACGGGTCGGCGCGTGCGCATCCACGCCGGCACGACCGGCGGGGCGGATGCCGGCTCGCCGGCCGCCGACGGCGACATCAGCACCGCTGATCGTGCACCGGTATCGGGACGGGTCAGCGCGTGCGCACCCACGCCGCCGCGTCGGCGGGCAGGATGCCGCGGGGGACCGGCTCCGTCGAGAACACGACCTCGCCGCCGGGCAGTCGCACCGGGCGGTCGCCCATCGCGAGGACCACGGTGACCGCCGGACCTTCGGCGAGGACGGCGTCGCCGACCCGCCGCCAGCGCAGGCCGGCGCCCGGGACGAGCGCACCGGCGGCCACGAGGTCGCGGCGCGCGGCGACGGCGGCCCGGAACGACGAGAGCGGAGACGCGGCATCCGTCTCCTGCGCCTGCACGGCGAAGCTTCCCCAGTCCGGCGGGACGGGCAGCCACGGACGGGCGGCACCGGGAGCGGAGAAGCCGTGGGCGTCGGCGTCGTCGGCCGTCCACGGCAGCGGGACGCGCGCGCCGTCGCGGCTGACGCCGCCGGAATGCCACATGGGGTCCGCACGCGCATCCACGGGGACGTCGACCTCCGGCACGGCGAGCTCCTGGCCCTGGTAGACGTAGACGGCGCCCGGGAGTCCGAGCAGGGCGATCAGCGCCGCATGCGCACGGCGACGCCCTCTCTCGCCGCCGGCGAAGCGGGTCGGCGTGCGCACCACGTCGTGGTTCTCGAGCGCCCAGGTCGGCGCGCTGCCGTGGTCCGCGCGGACGGCGTCGAGCAGCGTTCCCGCGTCGACCCAGGCCTGCGGATCCCAGCCCAGCCGGACGAACACGAAGGCGAACGACTGGTGCAGCTCGTCGGGGCGGGTGTAGCGCGCGGCGCGGATCGGATCGAGGTTGACCTCGCCGACGAGCAGGCGCTCGGGCGCATACTCCGCCGCGATCCGCCGCCACCGGCGGTACACGTCGTGCACGAGCTCCTGGTCCATCGTGAGCGCGTTGGATCGGAGGCCGTCGATGACGGTCGGGACGGTGGGTGAATCCGGCAGTCCCGGCGCCTTGAACAGCCCGTGCGCGACGTCGACGCGGATGCCGTCGACACCCCGGTCGAACCAGAAGCGGAGGATCCCCTCGAAGTGGTCGCCGACCGCCGGATCGTCCCAGTTCCAGTCCGGCTGGCCGGCCGAGAACAGGTGCAGGTACCACTCGCGGTCCGCTGCGTCGCCGGGACGAGCCCGCTCCCATGCGGAGCCGCCGAAGACGCTCAGCCAGTTGTTCGGCGGCTCGGCGCCGTCCGCGCGCCCCTCCCGGAAGTGGAACAGCCGTCGTGGCGGCGATCCCGGCCCCGCCGCCAGTGCCGCCTGGAACTGCGCGTTCTCGGTCGACGTGTGGTTCGGGACGATGTCGATCAGGACACGGATGCCGTAGGCGTGGGCTGCCACGAGGAGTTCATCGATGTCGGCCAGGGTCCCGAACAGCGGGTCCACCGCGCAGTAGTCGCTGATGTCGTAGCCCTGGTCGACCTGCGGCGAGCGCTGGAAAGGCGTCAGCCAGAGGGCGTCGATGCCGAGGGACGCGAGATACGGCATCCGTCCGATGATCCCGCGGAGGTCGCCGACGCCGTCGCCGTCCGCGTCGGCGAAGGAGCGAGGGTAGACCTCGTAGACGACCGCGTTCTGCCACCAGGTCATCCCGGCACCCTAAGCGGGCAGGGGCGGCGGCGCAACGGCGGGATGTCGGGTCGGCGTGCCGCCGTCAGGAGCGCGCCGCGACGAGGTCGGCGTGCCAGATCTCCGCCACGTCGGGGTGCGCCCGGAGTCGCGATTTCAGTGCGTTCTCTCCGTGCAGGCCGTGGATCGGGTTGCGGGGGTCCCGCGAGACGCCGCGGGCCTGCGCGGCGAGCTCCGCCGGCAGCTCGATCGGGGGCAGCCGGGCGTCCAGCGAGGGGTTGAAGAAGAACGGCACCGAGATGCGGTCCTCGGGGGCACGGGGCGACACGACCCGGTGATTGGTCGCGGTCAGGTACCCGCCGGTGGCGTGCTCGAGGAGCTCTCCGATGTTGACGACGAACGCGCCGGGCACGGACGGGGCATCCACCCAGCCGCCGTCACGCTCGACCTGCAGGCCGCCCTTGCCCGGCTCGACCCACAGCAGGGTGAGCACGCCGGAGTCCTTGTGCGCACCAACCCCCGCTGCGGCTCCGGCTCGGCGGAGCCCGGGTACCGGACGATCTTCAGGAGCGTCTGCGCCTCCCCGAAGTGCTCGTCGAAGTAGGAGGCCTCGGCACCCAGGGCCTCCGCCCAGGCGCGGAGGAGCGTGCGCGACACATCCGACAGGATCGCGGTCCACTCCTCGGTGATCCCGCGCAGCTCGGGCTGCGCGGACGGCCACAGGTTCGGACCGACCAGGATGGCGTGGTCGGGGGCGTCGGGATCCGTGATCGCGGGGAGCTCGGGACCGATGTCGATCTGCTCGCGCCAGTCGACGCGGCCCTGCGTGCGCTCGCCGCCCACGCGGGTGTAGCCGCGGAAGTGCGGGCTCTTCGTGTTCTCGATCTCGAGCTTCGCGTCCTCGGGCAGGGCGAAGAAATCGCGTGCGGCGTGGTGGAGTCGGGCTTCGAGTTCGGGGGAGACCCCGGTCCCGGTCAGATAGAAGAACCCCACCTCGTGCGTCGCCCGCCGCAGATCGGCGCGGAAGCGCGCCGCGGCGTCGGGGCCCTGGTCGAGAAGGGAGAGATCGAGGACGGGAAGGTGCTGCGCGGACATCGTCCGAGGATAGGCAGACGGGAACGGGGCGTCGGCGAATGTTGCCGTGGGTTACCGCGCCGGTCAGGAGAACGGCGCTGCGACCCGGTTGCGGTGATAGTCGAAGATGATGCTCGTGCGGGTGTTCGCGACGCTCCGCTGTGCGGACAGATGCTCCACGACGAAGGTGCGGACCTCGCTCGAATCCGCCACGGCGATGTGGATCAGGAAGTCGTCCGAGCCGCCCAGGAAGAACACCTGGATCACCTGCGGGAGGCCGCGCACCTCGGTGGCGAAATCGACGATGCTGTCGTGGCGGGAGCCGGGGCGCAGGGTCACATGCACGATCGCCTGCAGCCCGGCACCGATCACGCGCTGGTCGACGCTGGCGTGGAAGCCCGTGATCACCCCGCGCTCGAGCAGGCTGCGGGTCCGGGCGTGTGCGGTCGAGGGGGCCACGCCGACCCGGACGGCGAGGTCGGCGTTGGAGAGCCGTCCGTCGGCGGCGAGCGCGTCCACGATCGCGCGATCGATGTCGTCGAGCGCATCGGGGTGCCGAAGATCCTTCGATCCGGCAGGCTGCGCGGGCGTCATCCCGGCTCCTTTCGCGGCCGTCTCGGGTGTTCTCCCGAAGATCCTCCCATTCTCGGCCGCACCTGCGGAAGAGTCACGAGAATCTCCTCATCACTCGAGGACGAGGAGCAGAACCGGATGCGCGTCGGAATCCCCACCGAGACCAAGAACAACGAGAACCGCGTGGCCATCACGCCGGCGGGCGTGGACGAACTCGTCGGGCGCGGCCACGATGTCCGCGTGCAGTCCGGCGCCGGTGCGGGATCGCGGATCCGGGACGAGGACTACGCGGCCGCCGGGGCGACCATCGTTCCGACCGCCGCAGACGTGTGGAACGACGTCGACCTGCTCGTCAAGGTGAAGGAGCCCGTCGCCGCGGAGTACGGCTTTCTCCGGGAGGACCTCACCCTGTTCGCGTATCTGCACCTGGCCGCGGATCGGGCGCTCACCGACGCCCTGCTCGCCTCGCGCACGACGGGTGTCGCCTACGAGACGGTGCAGCTGCCCGATCGGAGTCTTCCCCTCCTCTCCCCGATGAGTGAGGTCGCCGGTCGCATCTCGATCACCGTGGGCGCCTACTCGCTCATGAGCGCCGCCGGCGGACGCGGCACGCTGCTGGGAGGCGTGGCCGGCACGCCCAAGGCGAAGGTCCTCGTCATCGGGGGCGGGGTGGCGGGGGAGCACGCCGCCGCCAATGCGCTCGGCATGGGCGCCGAGGTCACCGTCATCGACGTCTCGCTGCCCCGGCTGCGCGAGCTCGAGAAGCGGTACCCCGGCCTGCACACGCGCGCGTCGAGCCGCTACGCGATCGCCGAGCAGGTGGAGGTCGCCGACCTCGTCATCGGGTCGGTGCTCGTGCCGGGAGCCGCTGCGCCCAAGCTCGTGACGACCGACATGGTCGCCTCGATGAAGCGCGGCGCGGTCCTCGTGGACATCGCCATCGATCAGGGCGGATGCTTCGAGGGCTCGCGGCCCACGACCCACGACGACCCCACGTTCGCTGTTCACGACGCGCTGTACTACTGCGTGGCCAACATGCCCGGCGCGGTGCCCGAGACGTCCACGCGTGCACTGACCAACGCGACCCTCCCGTACGTCGTCGCGCTCGCCGATCGCGGGTGGGATGCCGCGGCCGCGGCGGACCCCGCGCTCGCGAAGGGCCTGAACACCGTGGCCGGGCGCGTGGCGAATCAGGGCGTGGCGGACGCCTTCGGGCTGCCCTTCGCCCCCTGAGCCGGCTACGGGACGGCGGGACCCTTCGCCGGGTCGTCCCCGGGCCGCTGACCGCGGTCGGCGGGTTCCGGGTCGCCGGGGCGCCGCGACCCGGTCGGATCGCTGCGCCGCGTGTCGCGTCGGGTGAGGCTCGGATCGGCGAACAGCCAGCCCGGTCGCGGCTCGATCAGCGGACGGAACAGGCGCGGCACCGGCGCCGAGGCGAGGGCGGCGGTGATGACGACGGCCGCGGCCACCACGGTCGGCAGCCAGATCCACGTGGGCTCGAGGTCGCGCAGCACGCCCGACTCGCGCAGCGGATACAGCACGAACGAGTGCAGCAGGTACACGTACATCGTGTAGCGGCCGATGGCGGTCCAGCGGTACGCCCCGCGGGGGACGAGGGCGAAGAACGCCACGCTGAGGATCAGGGCGACGACCATGAGCGCGAGACGGACGGCAGCCGCCCACCAGTCGGTGACGCCGATGGCGGCGTAGTTCTCGTCGTAGAACAGCCACTGCCGGAGGTTCATCTCCTCCCACCGGTCGACGAAGAACCAGGCCGCCCATCCGGCGACGCCGAAGACGGTGATGGCGCCGAGCCGGAACGACAGGCGGCGCCGGCGCAGCAGATCACGCCTCTCGAGGATCCTGTGGTGGCTGAGCCACCACCCGATGGTGAAGAAGGGGAGCAGCCCCAGCGTCCGCGACAGCGAGAGCGTCGAGTCGACGTTCGGCAGGTAGCCCACCGAGAGCGACACGACCACCGTCCATGCGACCGGCCATCGGAGCAGCGCCAGATAGGGCAGGACGAGGCGGAAGATCGCCAGCGCCAACAGGAACCACAGCGTCCAGGAGGGCTGGGTGATGTTGGGATTCGCGCTGCCTTCGACCATGAACTTCGTCGCGGTCCAGAGCGCTTCGAAGATGACGTACGGCGCGACGATGTCGGTGAGGATCCGCGTCATCTGCCGCCGGCTCGGCGGGTCGGATTTCGAGAAGTACCCCGAGATCAGGGCGAACGCCGGCATGTGGAAGGCGTAGACCAGCAGGTACAGGCCGAGGGCGATGTCGGAGTCGTAGGTGAGTCGCTGGATGGCGTGGCCGAGGACCACGAGCATGATGCACGCCGCGCGGGCGTTGTCCCACACGGGGACGCGTCGGGTGCCCGGTCCGGCGGCGGGGGCGGTGCTCATCGAGAGCGAGACTACCCGGGGGAATAACGTAGACACGAGTGCGTTGGAACGGGTACATTCACATGCATGGATCGGACGCGACCCGTCCGGAAAGCGAGAAAGATCGTGAGCGACACGACCACCACCTGGCCCGGTGTGCAGTTCGGCATCTTCACGGTGACCGACATCACGCAGGACCCCACCACCGGTCACACGCCGAGCGAGCGCGAACGCATCTCGGCCACCTTGAAGATCGCCACGCACGCCGAGGAGGTCGGCCTCGACGTCTTCGCCATCGGCGAGCACCACAACCCGCCGTTCTGGTCGTCGTCGCCCACCACGACCCTCGCCTACATCGCGGCGCAGACCGAGAGGCTCGTCCTGTCGACCTCGACGACGCTCATCACGACGAACGACCCGGTGAAGATCGCCGAGGACTACGCCATGCTGCAGCACCTCTCGGGCGGGCGCATGGATCTGATGCTCGGCCGCGGCAACACCGGGCCGGTCTACCCGTGGTTCGGGCAGGACATCCGGCAGGGGCTTCCCCTTGCGATCGAGAACTACGCGCTGCTGCACAAGCTGTGGCGGGAGGACGTCGTCGACTGGGAGGGCACCTTCCGCACGGCACTGCAGGGATTCACCGCCACGCCCCGCCCCCTCGACGGCGTGCCGCCGTTCGTCTGGCACGGCTCGATCCGCACGCCCGAGATCGCCGAGCAGGCCGCGTACTACGGTGACGGCTTCTTCGCGAACAACATCTTCTGGCCCGCCGAGCACTACCAGCGCCTCATCGGGCTGTACCGCCAGCGGTGGGAGCACTACGGCCACGGCGCCCCCGAGACGGCGATCGTCGGCATCGGCGGGCAGGCGTTCATGGCGAAGAACTCGCAGGACGCGGTGAACCGGTTCCGGCCCTACTTCGACAACGCGCCGGTGTACGGGCACGGCCCGTCCATGGAGGACTTCACGGAGATGACCCCGCTCACCGTCGGCTCGCCGCAGCAGGTCATCGACCGCTATGCGGGAATGCGCGACGTGTTCGGCGACTTCCAGCGCCAGCTGTTCCTCATGGACCACGCCGGTCTGCCGCTGAAGACGGTCCTCGAACAGCTCGACTTCCTGGGCGGCGAGGTCGTGCCGGTCCTCCGCAAGGAGCTGGCGCAGAACCGACCGGCATCCGTCCCGGACGCGCCCACCCACGCCTCGCGGGTCGCGGCGGCCTACGGCGGGGGACCCGCCCGTGAGGCCCGTCCGCGCGCCAACCGCGGCGACAACCTGTCCGGCCCGAGCCCGTACCAGGACTCGGGCGCGCCCGTCGGCGCGGCCTTCGGCCTCGGCGGTGCTCGATGACCGGGCGTCGGATCGCCGTCGTCTCGGCGGGACTGTCGAACCCCTCGTCGACGCGGATGCTCGCGGACAAGCTCGCCGCGGCGACGCTCGCCGAGCTCTCCGGACGCGACATCGAGGCATCCGTCGACACCTTCGAGCTCCGCGAGTACGCGCACGACGTCACGAACAACCTGCTCACCGGGTTCGCCCCGCCCGCCCTCGAGTCGATGATCAACACGGTCGTGTCGGCGGACGCTCTGATCGTGGTGACGCCGATCTTCTCCACCAGCTACTCGGGGCTGTTCAAGTCGTTCATCGACGTGCTCGACCCCGATGCGCTGACCGGGATGCCGGTGCTCATCGGGGCGAACGCCGGCACGGCGCGCCACTCGCTCGCCATCGACTACGCGATCCGACCGCTGTTCGCCTACCTGCACGCGGAAGCGGTCCCGACCGGGGTCTTCGCCGCGTCGTCCGACTGGGGCGCCCGCGCCGACGACGTCAAGCCGCTGGGGTCGCGCATCGATCGCGGCGCGCGGGAGCTGGCGGACGCGATCGAACGGCGCCCGGCCGGCGCCGCCCTCGACCCGTTCGACCCCGAGTCGTACCTCGGCAAGGGCGGATCGTTCGGGCACCTGCTCGGAGGCCTGAGCGGCGAGTGACCGCAATCACGAAGGGCCCGGATGCGCACGGCATCCGGGCCCTTCGTCGTGGTGGCGGTCAGCCGCTCTTGCGCCGGAACTCGCGCTTGGTCACGGCGCCGTGGGTGCCGTGGACCGCGGAATCGCCGTCCAGGTGCGCCTCACCCTTCCGGTGCTGCGCGTTCTTCTTCTCGAGCGCCTCGCGGAACTTCCGCTTCACGTCGTCGGATGCCGCTTCCGCGGGCTTGTCTGCATCGCTCATACGGCCACGATACGCACGGCGGAGCCCCACTGATAGGCTGGGCCGGGTTGCCTCATCGGCATCCGCTCAATTTCACACTGAGCTCCCATCGCTCGATGGGTTCATGGAGCAGGCCCGGCAGGAAGCTGGTCCCCTGTGGTGGGTTCCCATCCGACGCGATGGTGATCTTCGACTGGTGGCCAGCGCAGGCGGACCCGCGGTACGCACCGCGCGCCCATATCTGCCTGTTCCCGCTCCTTCGTTCGATCTCGTGCGCGAAACGCGCGTGCGAGTCTAAACAAAGAAGGAGAGACCTCTTGGAAGGTCCTGAAATCACCGCCGCCGAAGCCGTCCTCGACAACGGCCGCTTCGGCACCCGCACCATCCGGTTCGAGACCGGCCGCCTCGCGCAGCAGGCGCAGGGCGCCGTCGCCGCGTACCTCGACGAGGAGACGATGCTGCTGTCGGCCACCAGCGCCGGCAAGCACCCTCGCGAAGGCTTCGACTTCTTCCCGCTGACGGTCGACGTCGAAGAGCGTTCGTACGCCGCCGGCAAGATCCCCGGCTCGTTCTTCCGTCGTGAGGGCCGTCCCTCCACCGAGGCGATCCTCGTCTGCCGTCTGATCGACCGCCCGCTGCGCCCGTCGTTCGTCGACGGCCTGCGCAACGAGGTCCAGATCGTCATCACCGTTCTGTCCATCGCGCCCGGCGAGTACTACGACGCCCTCGCGATCAACGCGGCGTCCGCGTCGACGCAGATCTCGGGTCTGCCGTTCTCCGGCCCCATCGCCGGTGTGCGCCTCGCGCTCATCCCCGGTCACGGCGAGCACGCCGACCAGTGGGTCGCCTTCCCGAACCAGGCCCAGGTCGAGGAGGCCGTCTTCGACCTCATGGTCGCCGGTCGGGTCCTCCCCGACGGCGACGTCGCGATCATGATGGTCGAGGCGGAGGCCACCGAGCACAGCTGGAACCTCATCAAGGGCGGCGCCGTCAAGCCGAGCGAAGAGGTCGTCGCCGGCGGCCTCGAGGCCGCCAAGCCGTTCCTGAAGCAGCTCGTCGAGGCGCAGGCGCAGATGGCCGCCAGCTCGTCGCGCGAGCCGGGCGTCTACCCCGTCTTCGCGGCGTACAGCTCCGAGGTCTACGACTTCGTCGCCGGCCGTTCCTACGACGACCTGGTGAACGTCTACCAGATCGCCGACAAGCAGGAGCGCCAGGCAGCCGATGACGTGGTCAAGGACCGCGTGAAGGCCGACCTGCTCGCCGCGGTCGAAGCGGGCGAACTCCCCGCCGGCGCGCCGATCGAGTTCTCCGCCGCGTACAAGTCGGTGACGAAGACGGTCGTCCGCGGCCGGATCCTCGCCGAGGGCGTCCGCATGGACGGTCGCGGACTCGCCGACATCCGTCCGCTCGACGCCGAGGTGCAGGTCATCCCGCGCGTCCACGGTTCGGCGGTCTTCCAGCGCGGCGAGACCCAGATCATGGGTGTCACGACGCTCAACATGCTCAAGATGGAGCAGCAGATCGACTCGCTGTCGCCCACGACGAGCAAGCGCTACATGCACCACTACAACTTCCCGCCGTACTCGACCGGTGAGACCGGTCGCGTGGGCAGCCCCAAGCGTCGCGAGATCGGGCACGGCTTCCTGGCCGAGCGCGCACTCGTGCCGGTGCTGCCGAGCCGCGAGGAGTTCCCGTACGCGATCCGTCAGGTCTCCGAGGCGCTGAGCTCCAACGGCTCGACCTCGATGGGCTCGGTCTGCGCGTCGACCCTCTCGCTGCTGAACGCGGGTGTGCCGCTGCGCGCACCCGTCGCCGGCATCGCGATGGGTCTCGTGTCCGACGAGGTCGACGGCCAGACGCGCTACGCCGCGCTGACCGACATCCTCGGCGCCGAGGACGCTCTCGGCGACATGGACTTCAAGGTCGCCGGCACGAGCGAGTTCATCACCGCGATCCAGCTCGACACGAAGCTCGACGGCATCCCGTCGTCGGTGCTGACCGCGGCGCTCACGCAGGCCAAGGAAGCCCGCATGACGATCCTGAACGTCCTGAACTCGGCGATCGACGCCCCCGACGAGATGGCGGCCACCGCGCCGCGCGTCATCAGCGTGCAGATCCCCACGGACAAGATCGGCGAGCTGATCGGCCCCAAGGGCAAGACGATCAACGCGATCCAGGACGAGACCGGCGCTCAGATCTCGATCGAGGAGGACGGCACGGTGTACATCGGCGCCGTCGACGGTCCCTCGGCCGAGGCTGCTCGCGCGCAGGTCAACGCGATCGCCAACCCGACCAACCCCGAGGTCGGCGAGCAGTTCCTCGGCACGGTCGTGAAGCTGGCCGCGTTCGGCGCGTTCGTGTCGCTGCTGCCCGGCAAGGACGGCCTGCTGCACATCAGCGAGGTCCGCAAGCTCGCCGGCGGCAAGCGCGTCGAGAACGTCGAAGACGTGCTCGGTGTCGGACAGAAGATCCTCGTGCGCATCACGAAGATCGACGACCGTGGCAAGCTCTCGCTCGAGCCCGTCATCGAGGAGGCTGCGGACGAGTCCGCCGCCCCCGCCGAGGCTCCCGCCGAGGCCTGATCCCGGCCGCCGACGCCCGTCCCTCCTGCCGGAGGGGCGGGCGTCTCGCTGTCCGCGCTCGCGACGAGGGGCGCTCCGCCGGCCGCGTGACGAAACCGTTACGTAATTTCCGGTGCGAACCGGGCTCGGATGCGAAGGGCTGTCGGAGGTCTGGCTTACCCTCGGAGTAACGCATCGGGGGATGCGTGGACACACGGATCCTCGAGCGCTCCGCAAGGAGGGGCGATGGGACAGTTCGGCTCGGCGACGCACACGCCGCCACCCACCGATCCCGCCGCGCACCCGTCCGGGCCGCTGCCCGTCCAGGGCGCTCCGGTGGGGCACGCGCTCCGCTCTCCGCTGGGGGAGACGGGCCTGCAGGTGTTCCCACTGATGCTCGGTGGCGCGGAGTTCGGCTGGCATGTCGACCTGACCGCCGCCCACGCGATCCTCGACACCTACGTCCACCGGGGCGGCAACGCCTTCCACACCTGCGACAGCTACGCGGCGGGACGCAGCGAGCACGTCATCGGACAGTGGTTCCGGTCCCGCCGGATGCGCGACGACATCGTGCTGGCCGTTCGTGTCGGGCGCAATCCCGATCATCCGGGACTGGGCTCCGTGAACCTCGTCCGCTCGGTGGAGGCGTCCCTGACCCGCCTCGGCACCGACCGCATCGACGTCCTCTACCTCGATCGCACCGGCGACGGCTCGACCGCGCTGGAGGACACCCTCGCCACGGCGGAATGGCTCGTGGAGGCCGGGAAGGTGCGCACGGTCGCCGCCTTCGGCTACACCGCCGCTCAGCTCGTCGAAGCGCGCATCCTGGCATCCGCGGGCTACCCGAGGTTCACGGTCCTCGACGTGCCCCACAACGTCCTGCGCCGCGACGAGTTCGACGGCGATCTGCGCCTCGTCGCCGGGGCGCAGGGCATCGCCGTCACCCCGTCCCAGGCGCTCGAGCACGGCTACCTCTCCGGAGCGCACCGCAGCCGCGACCGCGTCGGCGCGTCGGTGCGGGGGCGGCAGCTCGCGGCCAGCATGAACCGGCGCGGCGCGCGCACGCTGCGCGCCCTCGACCGCGTCGCCGCCGAACTCAGCGTCCCGCCCGCGGCGGTCGCGATCGCCTGGCTGCTCGCGCAGCGCATCGTGGTCGCACCGATCGTCAACGCGTATGCCGTGGGCCACGTCGAGGAGCTCGTGCAGGGTGTCGGCGTGCAGCTGAGCCGCGCGCATCTGGCTGAGATCGCCCGAGCCACCGAGTGAACCGACTCTGACATAGGGTGAGAGTAAGCCGCAGCGATCTCGCGGCGCTGGACGACGAAGCGAGCAATGACGTGACGCACTATCTCTACCTTGTGCGCCATGGCGAGCACCTCGATGCCGAGCACGGACTCGCCGATGGTCCCCTCTCGCCGCGAGGACGCCGCCAGGCGGAGTTCCTCGCCGATCGCCTCTCCGGCGTGCCGCTGACGAACGTCTGGCATTCCCCCCTTGAGCGGGCCGCCGAGACCGCGCGTGCGGTCTCCGAGCGGCTGCCGTCGGTGGAGCCCGAGCCCACCGCGCTGCTGTTCGACTGCGTCCCGAGCGGGATGACGCCGGACACGCCGAGCGTCTACGAGCCGTTCTTCGGCGGTGTGACCGAGGCCGAGACGGATGCCGGGGCGGCGCAGATGTCCGACGCGGTGGCGGAGTTCCTCGCGCACCGGCCCAATGCGCACGAGCTGCTCATCACGCACAACTTCGTCATCGCCTGGTTCGTCCGCGAGGTGCTGCAGGCGCCCACCTGGCGCTGGCTCACGATCAATCAGGCGCACTGCGGTCTCACGGTCCTGGCGCAGCGCGCCGGCCGGCCGTGGACGCTGGTGGCGCACAACGACCTCGCCCATCTCCCCATGGAGCTCCGCACCGGCCTCCCCGAGGCGCCCCTCGTCTGACGCCGGCCGGCGCCCTAGGGTGAACGGATGCCACAACCCGGAGCCGAGCTCGACATCACCGTCGCCGACGTCGAGCGACTGGTCGGCACGCAGCATCCGGCGCTGCGGGCATCCGTCCGTCGCGCCGCCTCGGGCTGGGACAACGACGTCTTCCGGTTGGGGGAGGACCTCGCCGTCCGGCTGCCGCGGCGGCAGGCCGCCGTGCCGCTGATCGAGCACGAGCAGCGCTGGCTGGCGGACATCGCGGCTCGGATGCCGGTCGACCTGCCCGTCCCGGTCGCGGTTGGGCGTCCCGATCCCGGCTTCCCGTGGCCGTGGAGCATCGTGCCCTGGTTCGAGGGCACCGTCGCAGCGACCGTGTCCGCCTCGGAACGGAACGGCATCGCCCGGCAGCTCGCCGACGCCCTGCGGGCCCTGCACGTCCCGGCGCCGATCGACGCGCCCCGCAATCCGGTCCGCGGGGTCCCGCTCGCAGACCGTGCCGCCGCGGTCGAGCCGCGCTTCGCCGCATTCCCGGAGCTGCGAGGCCTGTGGCGCGCGGGACTCGCGGCGCCGTCCTGGCCCCACCCGCCCGTCTGGGTCCACGGCGACGTGCATCCCGGCAACATCGTCGTCCGGGACGGCCGGGTGCGTGCCCTGCTCGACTTCGGCGACATGTGCGCGGGGGATCCGGCCTGCGACCTCGCGATCGCATGGCTGGGCTTCACGGCCGACGGGCGGGACGTCTTCCAGCGCTCGCTCGCGGACGCCTACGACAGCCATGTCTGGACCCGTGCCCGGGCCTGGGCCGCCGCGATCGCCGCACTGCTCGCCGACGCCGACGATGCCTGGTTGCGGGCGATGTCCGCCGCCGCCGTCGCGGAGTTGACCGCCCGGTAGCGCCCCCGGTTTGGGAACCGGGTCGACGGGGGGAAGAATCGACCGGTGCTCGATGGTCCTGCTCTCGCCGACTGGCTGCCCGTCTCGGCGGCCGCGCTGGTGTTCCTGATCGCTGCGGCGGGGATCGCCGGCTGGGTGGACGCCGTGGTCGGCGGCGGCGGGCTCATCCAGCTGCCGGCGCTCGTGATCGCCGTCCCGCAGGATGTGCCGACCCCGTACATCCTGGGCACCAACAAGCTGTCGTCGTTCGTCGGCACGCTGTCGGCGAGCTGGGTGTACCTCCGCCGCATCCGCGTCCATCTGTCGCTCCTGCTGCCGCTCGTCGCCGGCGCGTTCGCGGGATCGTCGGTCGGCGCGGCGCTGTCCCGCTACGTCCCGCGCGAGGTCCTGACGCCCGTCGTCCTCGTGGCGGTCATCGTCGTCGGCGTCTACACGCTGCTGAAGCCGACGATGGGCCTGCATCACGAACCTCGGCACACCCACCGGGGCGCGGTCGCCTGGCGGTCGGCCGTCATCGGCGTGGGAGTCGGGTTCTACGACGGGCTCCTGGGCCCCGGCACCGGGTCGTTCTTCGTGATCCTGCTGGTCGGCGTCCTCGGGTTCGGCTTCCTGCAGGCGAGCGTCAACGCGAAGATCGCGAATCTGACCACCAACCTCGCCGCCCTCGCCGTCTACGGCGTGCACGGCGAGGTCCTCCTTCTCCTCGGCGCAGCGATGGCGGTGGCGAACATGACCGGCGGCATCGTCGGCGCGCGGATGGCCACGAAGAACGGCAACGGCTTCGTCCGGGTCGTCTTCCTCGTCGTGCTGTCGCTGCTCGTCGTGAAGCTCGCGTGGGACACCGTCGTGCAATTCCTGCCCGCGTAGGCTGAAGGCATGACGACGCGCGTTGCCCTCGTGGGCGGAACCGGCAAGCTGGGGCGCATCATCGCCGGCGTGATCGACGAGACCGAAGGGTTCGAGACCGTCGCGGTACTCGGGTCGTCGAGCGATCTGACCGAGCTCGATGGGGCCGACCTCGTCGTCGACGCCTCCACGCCGGCTGTCTCGATCGACGTCGTGCGCGCGGCGATCGACCGGGGGATCAATGTCCTGGTCGGAACGTCCGGCTGGTCAGCCGAGCGCATCTCGCTCGTCCGACCGCTGGTGGAGGCCGCCGGCACCGGTGTCGTGTTCATCCCGAACTTCTCGCTCGGCTCGGTCATCGGCTCGGCGCTCGCCGCGGCATCCGCTCGCTTCTTCCCCTCCATCGAGATCGTCGAGACCCACCGCGAGACGAAGGTCGACTCGCCGAGCGGCACCGCCGTCCGCACCGCCGAGCTGATCGCCGCCGCGAGGGCGGATGCGGGGCCCGTCGAGGCTCCGCACGTCGACCAGCGTGCCCGGGGGCAGCAGATCGCCAGCATCCCGGTCCACTCCCTGCGGCGTCCCGGTGTCATCGCGCGTCAGGAGACGATCCTGTCGGGACCGGGGGAGTCCCTGACGATCGTGCACGACACGATCGAGCCCGCGGCCGCCTATGCCCCCGGCATCCGTGTCGCCCTCGGTGCAGCGCGCAGTGCGTCCGGCGTGATCGTGGGGCTGGACTCGATGATCGACATCGGCATCCGCATGCCGTCCGCCCCGGGACGCACGGCGCCGATCGCCGACGAGGTGTCCGGCCAGGCCGCGCGCGCGGCCGGCGCATGATCGCCCGCATCGGCGTCATCGTCGTCGCCGCCGTCCTCGCGCTGTACATCGCGCTCGTCGGTCAGCGGGCGTGGCTGCTGCTCACCAGCGGCGCCCCCGTGGGGATCACGATGGGCGTGCTGATGCTGCTGCTCCCCGTCGTCGCCGCCTGGGCGCTGTGGCGCGAACTCAGCTTCGGGGTGGGCGCGCAGCGACTCGGCCGACGACTCGAGGCGGAGGGCGGCCTCCCCGACGAGGAGCTGACGCTCCGCCCGAGCGGCCGTCCCGTCGCGGCCGAGGCGGACGCCCTGTTCCCCGCCTATCGCGAGGCGGTCGAGCAGGCGCCCGACGACTGGCGGGCCTGGTACCGGCTGGGACTGCTGTACGACGGCTCCGGCGACCGTCGACGTGCCCGGGGTGCCGTCCGCAAGGCCATCGGCCTGGAACGGGCGGCGCGACGCGCCTGAGCCGGACCGCTCGTGGACAGCGGGGCGGCCGGTCAGACCGCGGCGGCCACCGCATCCTCGACGGTGGGATGCCGGAACGTGAACCCCGTGTCGGTCAGCACCCGCGGCACCACGTGGGTGTCCGTCGTCAGCAGCGCCTGCACGGCGTCCGCACCGAGGACCAGCTTCATCGCGGGGACCGGCGCGCGCAGCAGGTACGGCCGGTTGAGCCGGACGGCCAGGGCGAACCCCAGGTCGTTCGCCGTGGCGCGGGTCGGGCCGGACAGGTTGACGGGGCCCGTGATGCGCTCGTCGATGACGTGGCGGATCGCCCGGATCTCGTCGTCGAGCGAGATGTACGGCCACGTCTGGGTGCCGCGGCCGATCGGACCCGACAGGCCCGCGCGCGTGAGGAGCATCAGCGGCTTCAGCACGCCCTCGCGGTGGACGATCGGCGCTGTGCGCAGCAGCGCGACGGCGTCGCCCGCGGTCCGCGCGGCCCCTTCCCACTCCCCGCACAGGTCCGACAGGAAGGCGTCGCCGCGCGGGCCGTCCTCGTCGAAGGCGCGTCCCGGCTCGTCGGGCGGGTAGTACCCGACCGCTGACGAGCTGACGAACAGCGGTGCGTCCGCACCCAGTTCGCGGAGCGCACGGGCGAGTGTCTGCGTCGGGTGGATCCGCGACCAGATGAGCTCGTGCCGATAGCGGGAGGTCCAGGGGAAGCGGCCGATGCTGGCGCCGTTGAGGTTCACGACCGCCGTCGCGCCGGCGAGCACCGCCGGGTCGAGCTTCTCGGTACCGGGCGCCCACTGCACCTCGTCCGGCCCGTCCGGGGCGTGCCGGACGAGGCGGGTCACGGCGATGCCGTCCGCGGTCAGCGACTCGGTCAGCGCGCGGCCGATGAGCCCCGATGCCCCCGAGACGACGACGCGACGATCAGGCAAGCGTCGCCTCGAGGGTGATCTCGATGCCGGCGAGGGCGGCCGAGACCGGGCATCCGCTCTTCGCCTCGTTCGCGATGCGGTCGAAGTCCTCGGCCGAGATCCCGGGCACCGTCGCATTGACGTTCAGGTGGGAGCCGGTGATGCCGGTCCCGGGGATGAAGGTGACGGATGCCGTCGTCTCGACGCTCTCAGGCGGGGTGCCGTTGTCGGCGAGGGCGTTGGACAGGGCCATGCTGAAGCAGGACGAGTGAGCGGCGGCGATGAGCTCCTCGGGTGTCGTGACCGAGGTGGATCCTTCGCTGCGGGCCTTCCAGTTCACGGGCAGCGGCCCCTGGTTGGAGCTCTCCAACGCGATCTCGCCGGAGCCCTCGAACAGGCTCCCCTTCCAGCTGGTGGTGGCTTCGCTCGTGACGCTCATGGGATCTCCCTCGCAGGCGGAACAGGTTGTCCCGAGCCTAGACCGGGTGGCGGGGAGAGGGAACGGATGCCGGCCGGCCCGGTGTCAGGCCGCGCGGCCGACGAGGCCGATGCGCTGCAGCAGCAGCCACAGCCGGCATCCCAGGCACAGGCCGAACGCCGCGTTCAGGAACGCCGCGACGAACGCGAGCGCCGCCGCGATCGGGAGGGCGAGCGGGACACCCGCCACGTGCAGGGCGAGGCCGAGCGTCGCGACGACGAGCCCGACGCCCTGCGCGAAGCGCGGCGGGCGGGGGTCCTCCAGCTCGGCCGGCGGGGCCAGGCGAGGCTGGACGGCGGCACGGTACAGGACGCCCCACGGGGCGGTCCGGGGGGAGAGCACGCCCCACAGGAACAGCAGCGCGACGACGAGGAGGGCGACGAATCCGGGGTCGGCGACGCGGGAGGAGAGCGGGAGGAGGGGGAGCGCCCACGCACCGGCGACGAACGCGACGTCGACCTGCTGGGTGTCGAACCAGCCGAAGCCCGCACCGTCGGCGAAGGCGACGTCGGTCGGGATCCCGTCGGCGTTCGTGAAGGTGGCCCACCACTCTGCGGCGCGCGCGGTGGAGAGCCCCGTGAGCGCGAGCAGGGTCGCCGCCATCAGCAGCACGGAGGTGAGTGCGGCGGCGAAGCGGGGTCCGCGCGGGTCGATGAGGCCGGCCTCAGCCACGCCGGCTCCCGGTCATGGCGCGGTCGAGCTCGAACTCCACGATCGATCGGCTGGGCGCGCCGCCGAAGCGAGTCCGCACGGTGCCCTGACGGTCGAGGATGAGGGTCGTGGGTGTCTGCAGCACCGCGAAGTGCCGGGCGATGTCGGGGCGGTGGGTCAGGTCGACGTCCAGGTGCAGGACGCCGTCGCGCTCAGCGGCGATCTCGCGGAGGGTCCGGTGCACCCCGGGACACCGACTGCACATGTCGGTGCTGAACTGCAGCAGCGTCGCGGCGTCACCCAGGCGGTCGGCGCCGAGCCGCGAGGGCTCGACGACCTCGGTCGGGTCGAACCTGCGAGGCCGATTCTGCTGCCAGCGGGCGACGATGCCGACGCCGAGGGTGGCCGCCAGGAGGGCGGCCAGGACGATGACGGCGGGGAGCAGATCCATGACCGCTCCACAGTAGTGTTCCGCGGCCGCCCCCCGCCGCACGGGGCGGATCAGCGACGCGTGTCGCGGCCCCCGCAGGTAGGGTGTGAGCCGTGAGCGACAGCGCAGAGGCCCCCGAGATCCAGTTCCGCAGCGACGTCACCGTCGAGCTCGTGCGCTCGAGCGCCGCCGACAGCGACGTGCTGTTCGCGGCGCGGGTGTCCACGCAGGGCGAGCAGACGCTGACCGCCGCGGCAGAGGGCACCGAGGCGACGGGTCGCGACCGAGGTCTCATCAACTACCTGATGCGAGACCGCCACGGCTCGCCGTTCGAGCACAACTCGATGACGTTCTACGTGCAGGCGCCGATCTTCGTGTTCCGCGAGTTCATGCGGCACCGCATGGCGTCGTACAACGAGGAATCGGGCCGCTACCGAGAGCTGCGACCCGTGTTCTACGTTCCCGCGCCCCAGCGGAACCTGCTGCAGGTCGGCAAGCCCGGCGCGTACGAGTTCCTCCCCGGCTCGCCCGAGCAGGTCGAACTCGTCGATCAGACGACACGCGAGGCATCCGTGGCCGCCTTCGAGGCGTATCAGCGGATGCTGCAGGCCGGCGTCGCCCGCGAGGTCGCGCGCATCGTCCTGCCGCTGAACATCTTCTCGTCCATGTACGTGACGGTGAATGCGCGCTCGCTGATGAACTTCCTGTCGCTGCGCACGAAGCGCGAGGGGACGCACTTCCCGTCGTTCCCGCAGCGCGAGATCGAGATGTGCGCCGAGAAGATGGAAGACGCATTCCGCGAGCTCATGCCGCTCACCTACGCCGCTTTCAACGCGAACGGCCGCGTCGCCCCGTAACCGGCTCGCCACCTGCATCCCCGGCCTAAGCTGACGGCCATGACACGGACGGCAGTGATCACAGGCGCGAGCTCGGGCCTCGGAGCGGAGTTCGCCCGTCAGCTCGCGGCGCGCGGCGCCGACGTCGTGCTCGTCGCCCGCGACGAGGCGGCGTTGACCGCCCTCGCCGCGGAGATCACGGCGACGACCGGTCGGCGGGCGGACGTGCTGGTGTCGGACCTGGTCGAACCGGAGCAGCGAGCGCGGGTCGAGGCGAGGCTCTCGGATGCGACGGCACCGGTCGACCTCCTCGTCAACAACGCGGGCTACGGCCTTCCGCTGGCCTTCGAGTCCAACGACGTCGAGGACGAAGCGCGCCACCTGGCGCTACACGTCGAGGTGCCGATGCGCCTGACCCATGCGGTGCTGCCCGCGATGCTCGCCCGGGGCGCCGGTCGCATCGTGAACGTGGCATCCGTCGCCGGCCTGATGCCCCGCGGGACATACGGCGCGGCCAAGGGCTGGCTCGTGAGCTTCAGTCGGTGGGCGAACGTCGCCTACCGCGACCATGGGGTGACCGTGACCGCCGTCTGCCCGGGTTTCGTCCACACCAACTTCCACGAGCGTCTCGGGCTGCCGCCGGGGGAGGAGGGGGTCCCCGGCTGGATGTGGCTGAACGCGCCGGCTGTCGTCGCGGAGGCGCTCCGGGATGCCGCCCGCGGCAGGCCGGTGTCGATCCCGTCGCGGCGGTACCGGATCCTGGTGGCGCTGTCGCGCGTGCTGCCGGACCGCCTCGTGATCGCCGCCGCGTCGCGCGGCCGCTGATCGCCGCCCCCGACCCCCGCCGACCGCCGCCGCCTCGCGCTGCCGCCTCGCGCTGCCACCTCGCGCCGCCGCCTGCTGCCGTCTCGCGCCGCCGCCTCGCCCGGCCGCCTCGCGCGGCCGAGCCGATACGCCGGCACGATCGACGGCAGTCTGCGGGTCTCACGAGTCCCTCCCGCGCTGTTCCGCCCCACCGATCGTGCAGGCGCAACCGGACCGGCCGGCCGGCACCTGCACGCGACCTCGGCCGTGCGCGAACATCTGCACGACCGGTGGGGCCGATGGGGCACGCGACGCCCCGCCGGTGCCTGCCCGCACCACCGCTCGTGCATCCGTGCCGCCGCCTTCTCCCCAGCCTCCCCGACCCGCGCGCTTCTCACGGCGCCGCTTGTGCGCCGACCGTCGGGCTCGGACGAAGACGAGGCTCGGCCGCATGGACAGCAGCGCGGTGGCTTCGACGATCCGGATGCTGGGCGGTATCGCACGCACGTCGCAGCTCCGCGCCCGCGGGGCGAGCCGCATGCAGGTGGCGCGCGCCGCAGAACGGGGTGCGATCGAGCGGGTGCGAACCGGTGTGTACGCGGCGGGCCTGCTCCCGCCGGACGTGCGTCGCGCCGCGGCGCACGGCGGTGAGGTGGGCTGCGCATCCGCGTTGCGCCAGCGGGGCGTGTGGGTGTGGGAGCCCGACGAGCGTCTTCACGTCTGGGTCGGTCCGGACGCGAGGGTGCATCCGCACGACGGATGCCGGTGCGTCACGCACCGCGATGCCGGCGGCGCGGCCTTCGGCGTCGTCTCGATCTCCCGCGCTCTCGTCCAGTGCGCGTCATGCCTCGGGAGCGAGGTGTTCTTCGCCGCTTTCGAGTCCGCGTGGGCGCTGGGCCTGCTGACGGCGGCGGACCGCGGGGAGGTCCGCGCGTCGCTTCCGGCCCGCTTCCGCTGGTTGGTCGACATCGCCCGCCCTGACGCCGGAAGCGGCCTCGAATCGCTGCTCCGGCTGCGATTGCTGCGGCTCGGCATCCAGCTCGAGTGCCAGGTGGTCATCGCGGGCGTCGGGCGCGTGGACTTCGTGCTCGAGGGATGCATCGTGCTGGAGGTCGACGGACGTCTCAACCATGAGGGCCCGTCGCTGCGGCACCGCGACCTCGTTCGGGATGCCGCGGCAGCCGCCGCCGGGTACGAGACGCTCCGATTCGACTACGCCATGGTCATCCACGACTGGCCGCGGGTCGAGCGCGCCATCCTGGCCCGCCTTCAGGTCCATCGGGCTGCCGGCGTCCGATCGGGCATCCCGCGCTAGCCACATCCGTCGCACGGGCCGACAGCAGCACCACGCGTCGTGCGTCCGCATCGGCCACGCGGCGCCCGCATCCTGGCCCGCCTTCAGGTCCATCGGGCTGCCGGCGTCCGATCGGGCATCCCGCGCTCGTCACATCCGTCGCACGGGCCCACAGCAACACCACGCGTCGTGCATCCGCATCGCCCACGCGCGGCGTGCATGCGCATCGCCCCGTGGCGGCTCCGCGCCCGGCGCAGCCCGCCCCGCCCGCCCGCCGCACGGGAACGGCCGACACCGACCGGTACCCTGGGAGGATGACCCACTCCGGCAACCCCTTCGGGCAGGTTCTCGTCGCGCTCGTCACCCCCATGACGGCCGACGGCGAGGTGGATTGGCCCGCCGTCGAGAAGCACATCGACTCCGTGATCGCGGGCGGCGCCGACGGCATCGTCGTCACCGGCACGACCGGTGAGACGAGCACGCTGACGGATGCCGAGAAGCTCAGGCTCGTCGAGGTCGGCAAGTCCGTCTCCGCGGGGCGCGCCAAGATCATCACGGGCGGCGGCTCGAACGAGACCGCCCACGCGATCGAGCTGTACAAGGCCAGCGAGAAGGCCGGCGCCGACGGCATCATGATCGTCACGCCGTACTACAACAAGCCGACCCAGGCCGGCATCCTCACGCATTTCCGCCTCGTCGCGGACGCCACCGACCTGCCCGTCATCCTGTACGACATCCCGGGCCGCACCGGGGTCCCGATCAGGTACGAGACGATCCTGCGCCTCGCCAAGCACCCCAACATCCTCGCGGTGAAGGACGCTAAGGGCGACTTCAGCGAGGTCAGCCGGGTGCTCAACCAGACCGACCTGATGTACTTCTCGGGCGACGACGCCAACGTCCTGCCGCACCTCGCCATCGGCGCGAGCGGCCTGATCGGCGTCACCGCCAACATCACGTCGGCGCCGTACCGGGTGATGATGGATGCGGTGAACCGCGGCGACCTCACCACGGCGACCGAGGCGCACAAGAAGCTCGAGCCGCTCGTGCGTGCCGTCATGACGCATGTCCCCGGCACCGTGAGCGCGAAGTACATCCTCCACGGCCTCGGCCGTATCTCCAGCCCGCGGGTGCGTCTGCCGCTCGTGGGTCCCGAAGAGTGGGAAGCCGCCCTCATCGAAGACGAACTCGCGCTCGTCCGCGACGTCGACGGGGCCGACTTCTCGAACTTCCGTCCTGACCGCAATGCCGCCGCCGGCGGCGCCCTTCCGAAGGTGCATGGCACAACCCGATGAGCAACACAGTCTCCGTTCCCGACGCACTCGCCCCCGGCACGCTCCGCGTGACCCCCGTCGGAGGTCTCGGTGAGGTCGGTCGCAACATGACCGTCTTCGAGTTCGACGGAAAGCTGCTCATCGTCGACTGCGGCGTCCTGTTCCCCGAGGAGCACCAGCCCGGCGTCGACCTGATCCTGCCGGACTTCGAGGCGATCGCCGGCCGGTTGGACGACATCGTGGGCGTCGTGTTGACGCACGGGCACGAAGACCACATCGGCGCGGTGCCGTACCTCCTCAAGCGCAAGGCGGACATCCCCCTCATCGGCTCGCAGCTGACGCTCGCCCTCGTCGAGGCGAAGCTCAAGGAGCACCGCATCAAGCCGTACTCGCTGACGGTGGCCGAGGGCCAGCGCGAGCAGGTCGGCCCCTTCGAGCTCGACTTCGTCGCGGTGAACCACTCGATCCCGGACGCGCTCGCCGTCGGCATCCGGACCCCCGCCGGTCTCGTCCTCGCGACGGGCGACTTCAAGATGGACCAGCTCCCGCTGGACGGCCGTCTCACCGACCTGCGTGCGTTCGCGCGTCTCGGTGAGGAGGGCGTCGATCTCTTCCTCGTCGACTCGACGAACGCGGACGTCCCCGGGTTCACACCGCTCGAGCGCGCCATCGGCCCCGTCCTCGACCAGGTGATCGCGAAGGCGCCGCGGCGGGTGATCGTGGCGAGCTTCTCCAGCCACGTGCACCGCGTTCAGCAGGTCATCGACGCCGCCGCCGCCAACGGTCGCCGGGTCGCGTTTCTCGGCCGCTCGATGGTCCGGAACATGACGATCGCGGAGGACCTCGGCTACCTCAAGGTGCCGCAGGGCGTCCTCATCGACTACAAGAAGGCCAAGGACCTGCCCGACGACCGCATCGTGTACATGTCGACAGGCTCCCAGGGCGAGCCGATGGCGGTCCTGTCCCGCATGGCGAACCTCGACCACGCCATCGAGCCGGGCGAGGGGGACACCGTCATCCTCGCCTCCAGCCTGATCCCCGGCAACGAGAACGCGGTCTACCGCGTCATCGACGGGCTCACCAAGCTCGGTGCGAACGTCGTGCACAAGGCGAACGCCAAGGTGCACGTGTCCGGGCACGCCGCCGCCGGCGAGCTGCTCTACTGCTACAACATCCTCAAGCCGAAGAACGTGCTGCCCGTGCACGGCGAGTACCGCCACCTGATGGCGAACGCCAAGCTGGCGCAGGACAGCGGCATCCCGGCCGAGAACACGATCATCGCCGAGAACGGCACGGTCATCGACCTGAAGGACGGTGTCGCGCGCGTCGCCGGCCAGCTCGACCTGGGCTTCGTGTACGTCGACGGCTCGTCGGTGGGCGAGATCACGGATGCCGACCTCAAGGACCGCCGCATCCTCGGCGAGGAGGGCTTCATCTCGGTCATCGTCGTGGTGGATGCCGCGACGGGGCGCATCATCACGGGTCCCGAGATCCACGCCCGCGGCTTCGCGGAGGACGACGCGGTGTTCGACTCCGTCAAGCCGAAGATCGCCGCGGCGCTCGCCGAGGCCGCGCAGTCGGGCGTCCGCGACCAGCACGCGCTGCAGCAGGTCGTGCGTCGCACGATCGGACGCTGGGTCAACCAGGCGCTGCGCCGTCGGCCGATGATCGTTCCGATGGTCATCGAGGCCTGATCGGCCGTACCATTCGGGCATGCCCGAGAGGTGGACGACGCGTCCCGCCGTCCAGGCGGACGGGATCTTCCTCGGCGACATGGTCGTCGAGGCGGCGAACTGGCGCGCCGGGACGGCCCGGCCGCGGCACGAGATCCTCACGCACCCGGACCACCGTCGGTATCTGATGGGCTGGCAGCGGCCCGGTGACGTCGGGGTGGTCGCCGTGGCGGGCAGCGAGTCGATCGGCGCGGCGTGGTACCGGATGCTGCCGCGCACGGATCCCGGCTTCGGCTACGTCGGCACGGGCGTGCCCGAGCTGATCATCGGCGTGCGCCCCATGTGGCGCGCGCACGGCGTGGGACGGGAGCTGCTGCGCGCGCTGTGCGCGGCCGCACGCGCCGACGGGCACGCCCGGATCTGCCTGTCCGTCGAGCGTGGGAACTTCGCCCAGGTGCTCTACCGCAGCGAGGGGTTCGCCGTCACCTCGAGCGGGATCGGTCGCGACACGATGGTGAAGCGACTCGGCTGACGCCCGGGCAATGCCCGCGATCGCCGCGTCAATCCGGGCAAGTGTCGGCACCCGCGCCTACCGTGGAGGAATGGCCAGGAGCACCAGTCCGACCAGCAGGTCCCGCGCGTCCGCGTCGGGCTCCTCGTCGCGCGCCAAGAAGTCCGACCCCGCTCCGCGCCGCAAGGCCGAGCCCGCACCGCGTCGCTACGTGGACGACGCCGACAGGCCCGGCGTCCTGGTGCGCGCGTGGATGGGCCTCGCGCACGCGACCGGGGGCATGTTCCGCGCCTTCGCGCCGGAGACGCTCGAGAAGGATCAGCGGAGGGACGGTTTCCCGTTCCTGCTCGTGCTCGCCGCGGTCGCCGGTGCGACCGTCGAATGGTTCTTCATCGGCACCGACGTCGGCACGAACATCAGCTCGTACACGGTCGGCGGCCTCATCGGCCGCGAGGCGTTCATCCTCCCGGTCCTGCTCCTGCTCCTCGCCGGCTGGTTGTTCCGGCACCCGCCGTCCGTCCACGACAACGGTCGCATCGGCATCGGCTTCGGCGTGTTCGTCCTGGCCGTCGCCGGCTTCTGCCACGTGATCGGCGGCCGCCCGCAGCCGAGCGGCGGGCTGCCGGCGCTCAGCGAAGGCGGCGGGCTGTTCGGCTGGATGGTCGGCGAGCCCCTCACCGCGCTCACCGAGATCGGTGCGGGGATCGTGCTCGGCATCCTGGCGCTGCTGAGCGTCCTGATCCTGACCAAGACCCCGCCGAACCGCATCGGCCAGCGCCTCGGCGATCTGTACGCCTGGCTGTTCGGCGCGGAGCGGGCCGAGCGCCCCGAGCGACCGGCGAAGGGTGAGACCGGGCCCACGGTCGCCTTCGACGCTCCCGAGGACGACGACCCCGGTCTGCCGTGGTGGCGACGCAACAAGTCGGGCAGGGAGGAGGACGCCGACGGCGGTCTCGGCGCCGACGACCTCACCGCCCTCCTCGAAGCGAGCAGCGACGGCAGCTTCGACCATGCGCTCACGACTCCCGATGTCATGCCGGATGCCGTCACCGAGATCATCGAGCCGATGCCGGCCACGCCGCCGCGCAAGCCCGGCCGCAAGCCGGGAAACCTGGACGTGCCCCCGCCGCCGCCGATTCCCGACTTCGTCGCCGCCAACCTCGACGCGGTCGATCCGGATGCCGCCGACTACCGGCTGCCCGCGGCGGACGCCCTCGCGAGCGGGACGCCTCCCAAGGCGCGCTCCGAGGCGAACGACGCGATGGTGCGGGCCATCTCGGGCGTGTTCGAGCAGTTCTCCGTCGATGCGAAGGTCACCGGCTTCTCGCGCGGCCCGACGGTGACGCAGTACGAGATCGCCCTCGGCCCCGGCGTGAAGGTGGAGCGGATCACGGCGCTCACCAACAACATCGCGTACGCGGTGGCCTCCAACGAGGTCCGGATCCTCGCGCCCATCCCCGGCAAGAGCGCCATCGGCGTCGAGATCCCCAACACGGACCGTGAGATCGTCACGCTGGGCGATGTGCTCCGCTCGGGCAACGCGCAGCAGGCCACCCACCCCATGACGATCGGCATCGGCAAGGACGTGGGCGGCGGCTTCGTCGTGGCGAACCTCGCGAAGATGCCCCACCTGCTGGTCGCCGGTTCCACCGGATCGGGTAAATCCAGCTTCGTCAACTCGATGATCACGAGCCTGCTGATGCGGGCGAAGCCCTCCGACGTCCGGATGGTGCTCATCGACCCCAAGCGTGTGGAGCTGACGGCATACGCCGGGGTGCCGCACCTCATCACGCCCATCATCACGAATCCCAAGAAGGCCGCCGAAGCGCTGCAGTGGGTCGTGAAGGAGATGGACATGCGGTACGACGACCTCGCGTCGTTCGGGTTCCGCCACATCGACGACTTCAACAAGGCCGTGGTCGCGGGCGAGCTCCAGCTGCCCGTGGGCAGCGAGCGGGTTCTGAAGCCGTACCCGTATCTCCTGGTGGTGGTCGACGAGCTGGCCGACCTCATGATGGTCGCGCCGCGTGACGTCGAGGACTCGATCGTCCGCATCACGCAGCTGGCTCGCGCCTCCGGCATCCACCTCGTCCTCGCCACGCAGCGCCCGTCGGTCGACGTCGTCACCGGGCTCATCAAGGCCAACGTGCCGTCGCGCCTGGCGTTCGCGGTCACCAGTGTCACGGACTCCCGCGTCATCCTCGACCAGCCGGGCGCCGACCGGCTCATCGGTCAGGGTGACGGACTGTTCCTGCCGATGGGCACGTCGAAGGCCATCCGCGTGCAGGGCGCCTGGGTCGCCGAGCGGGAGATCGAGAAGGTCGTCGCACACGTCAAGGACCAGGCGCGCCCCGAGTACCGCAAGGACGTCGAAGCCGTCATCGAGAAGAAGGAGATCGACGCCGACATCGGCGACGATCTCGAGCTGCTGCTCGCCGCCGCCGAGCAGATCATCTCCACCCAGTTCGGGTCGACCTCGATGCTGCAGCGCAAGCTCCGGGTCGGCTTCGCGAAGGCCGGCCGCCTCATGGACCTGCTCGAGGCGCGCGACATCGTCGGTCCCTCCGAGGGGTCCAAGGCGCGCGATGTCCTCGTCACCCCCGAGGAGCTCCCCGCCGTTCTCGCGCGGCTCCGCGGCGAAGACCCGCCCGAGGATGCGGAGCCCGCCGTGCCGCCGGCCACGACCGGCGGCGACGACCCGTACGGGGCCGACCCCGTCGAGGCGCAGTTCGACGGCTACGACGTCGTGGACCGCGACGCCGACGAGGGCGGCGAGGACGCCTGGCAGCTCACCGGCCGGGACTGATCTCTCGGTAGGCTCGGAACGTGACGATCCCGCGGCAGCTGCCCAACGCCATCACGATCGTGCGCATCCTGTGCGCTCCGGTCTTCGTGTGGATGCTGCTCGCCGCGGAGGACGACGGGAGCCCGCTCCGCTGGTGGGCCGCGGTCCTGTTCATCGTCGCGATCGCGACGGACGGCATCGACGGCTACCTCGCGCGTCGGCACGACATCGTGACGGATCTGGGCAAGCTGCTCGACCCGATCGCGGACAAGGCCCTCACCGGGTGCGCTTTCGTCTGCCTCTCGATCCTCGGTGAGCTGAGCTGGTGGATCACCGCCGTCGTGCTGGTCCGCGAGCTCGGGATCACCGTCCACCGTCTCGTCGTGGCGACCGACCATGTCGTCGCCGCCGCATGGATGGGCAAGCTGAAGACCGTCGCCCAGGCCGTCGCGCTCGCGCTCGCCCTGCTGCCGCTGTGGACCGTGGTGGGGGAGTGGATCCACGTCGTGAACACGATCGCGATGGTGATCGCGGTCGTCCTCACCGTCGCGAGCGGCATCGACTACGTCGTCACGGCGATGCGCGGGTCGCGCGCGAAGGTGCGCCCCTGATGCGTCCGACGCCCAGCGAGCTGCCCGACGACCTCGAGGAGACGCTCGTGTCGGCAGGGCCGCGCTCCGAGCCTGAGCGCCTCGTGCAGCGCCTCAGGGAGCTCGGCTGGACCCTCGGCGTCGCCGAGTCGCTCACCGGCGGTCTGCTCGCCGCGTCGGTCGTCTCGGTCCCCGGTGCCTCGGACGTCTTCCGCGGCGGGATCGTCGCCTACGCGACCGACCTCAAGGCCCGGCTGCTGGGAGTCGACGAGACGCTGCTGGCGGCGCACGGCCCCGTGCATCCTCGGGTGGCGCGCCAGATGGCGGACGGCATCCGACGCGCCGTCGGGCAGGAGGATGCCGCGGACGTCGGGATCGCCACGACGGGCGTCGCGGGACCCCTGGCCGCCGGCGGACAGCCCGTCGGCACCGTGCACATCGCGGTGTCGACGCCGCTGGGATCGCGGGTCGAGTCCCTGGCGCTCTCCGGAGATCGCGATCAGATCCGCACCGAGGCCGCGGCACGCGCGATCGCCCTCGCGATCGACGCGCTGTGACGGTGGTCGCGGGCACCGGGAATACCGGATGTTGCGTGGTCGTTACGATTCGTGATTCCCATCCAACCCCCAGCACGCCGGGGCTAGGGTGACATCCAACGTGATGTACCGTTATTCCCCCGAAGGAAGCAGTGGATCGGACGCAGAGGAGGGGCCCCGCATGATCCTGGTTCGTCAAGAGATCGGCGATGTGCTGCGCGACTTCCGTCTGCAGAAGGGCCACACCCTTCGGCAGGTGTCGGGTCGTGCGAGCGTCGCACTCGGTTACCTGAGCGAAGTCGAGCGCGGTCAGAAGGAAGCATCGAGCGAGATCCTCGCCGCGGTCGCCGAAGCACTCGACGTCCCCATCTCGACGATCATGCGCGAGGTGGGCGATCGCATCTCGGTCCTCGAGGGCCTGCACCCCATCACCGATGTCGTCCCGGACGACCTCGCATCGCTGGGCGACGACATGGTCGCGCCCGAGCTGTCGCTGCGCTGACGGCTCGATGCGTCACAGCGAGTTCGAACGCGCGGTCGAGGACGAGTTCGGCCGCGGCGGAGCCGCGCTGGTCGACGATCTCGCACTGGCGGAGATCGGCCACCGGACCGCGCGCGAGGCCCTGGCTGCGGGCGTACCGCCCCGAGAGGTGTGGCGCGCGCTCTGCGTCGAGGCCGATGTTCCGCTCGAGCGGCGCCACGGCGCCGGTCGCCTCGAGCCGCGACGCTGACGACGAGCCATTCCGCCGGCCCTCGGCGCGGCGTGTCGCGATCGAAGATCTGTTCGACCGGGCGTAGGCTCCTTCACAACAGGAGTCGGATGCAGTTCGTCCACCGCGAAGAGCCCTCCGGCCGCGATGTCGGAGCCCCTTCGTAACGTGAACGGCGTCAGATGACACCCACGCCCTGTCGCAGCATCCGCACCGTCGGTACGGAGCGCGACAGCCTACGGGCGACGGAACCGCGAGCACCAAGGAGCATGACATGCCATCACCCGCCGACCGCGAGAAGGCCCTGGAATCGGCCCTCGCCCAGATCGACCGCCAGTTCGGCAAGGGCTCGATCATGCGCCTGGGAAGCGACGAGCGCGCTCCCGTCGAGGTCATCCCGACCGGTTCGATCGCCCTCGACGTCGCCCTCGGCATCGGCGGCATCCCGCGTGGCCGAGTCGTCGAGATCTACGGTCCGGAATCGTCCGGCAAGACGACGCTGACGCTGCACGCGATCGCGAACACCCAGCGTGCCGGCGGCATCGCGGCGTTCATCGACGCCGAGCACGCCCTCGACCCGGCGTACGCCGAGAAGCTCGGGGTCGACATCGATCAGCTCCTCGTCTCGCAGCCCGACACCGGCGAGCAGGCGCTCGAGATCGCCGACATGCTGATCCGCTCCGGCGCCATCGACCTCGTCGTCATCGACTCCGTGGCCGCCCTCGTGCCCGAGGCCGAGATCAAGGGCGAGATGGGCGACTCCCACGTCGGACTGCAGGCGCGGCTCATGTCGCAGGCGCTCCGCAAGATCACCGGTGGCCTGAGCCAGACGAAGACGACGGCCATCTTCATCAACCAGCTGCGCGAGAAGATCGGCGTGTTCTTCGGTTCCCCCGAGACCACGGCCGGCGGTAAGGCGCTCAAGTTCTACGCGTCCGTCCGCCTCGACATCCGTCGTATCGAGACCCTCAAGGACGGCACGGAGGCGGTCGGCAACCGCACCCGCGTGAAGGTCGTCAAGAACAAGATGGCGCCCCCGTTCAAGCAGGCCGAGTTCGACATCCTCTACGGCGTGGGCATCTCCCGGGAGGGGAGTCTCATCGACTTCGGCGTCGAGCACGGCATCGTCAAGAAGTCCGGCGCCTGGTACACGTACGAGGGTGAACAGCTCGGCCAGGGCAAGGAGAACTCGCGCAACTTCCTGCTCAAGAACACCGACGTGGCCGCCGAGATTGAGGGCAAGATCCTCGCCAAGCTCGGCATCGGTGTGCCCAAGGCGGTCGAGGCTCCGGCCGCCGACGACCTGGCAGCGCGCCGCCCGGCCTGATGGCGGTCCGATTCGACGGGGGCGAGCCCGAAGGCCGTGAGGACACGGCCGGTCTCGCCCCCGTGATCCCTCTCTTCGGCGGACGTGGCCCCGGGGCGCCGAGCAGCGGCTCGGCGTCCGACGAGCGTGCCGCGGCGGACGTCGGTTCCGCCGGCGACGCCGGCCCGGGGATGACCTGGCATCGCACGTGGGTCGCAGACCAGTCGACGGCCGCCTCCGAGCCCACCACGCCCGACGACGGCGCGGACCGTGCCGAGAAGCTGCTGCTCCGCAAGCTGCGGACGCGATCGCTGTCCATCCGCGAGGCGCGTACCGCGCTGCGCGAGTCGGAGCTGCATCCTGCCGTCGAGGAGGCGCTGATCGAGCGGTTCGTCGATCGCGGGTACCTCGACGACGAGGCACTCGCCGAGGAGCTCATCCACAAGGCGCTGAGTCGCAAGGCGCAGGGTCGGCAAGCCGTCTCGCAGACCCTCTCGCAGCGCGGTCTGCCGCGCGACGTCATCGAGATCGCGCTGGCCGCCCTCCCGGACGACGAGACCGAGCGTGCGCTGGAGTTCGCGCGCGCCAAGGCGTCATCGATGTCGGACCTCGACCGGGATGTGGCGCTCCGTCGGCTGTCCGGTCAGCTCGCGCGACGCGGTTTCGGCTCCCTCGCGCTGAGTGCGGCGCGTCAGGCCCTCGACGAGCAGACGAAGCCGACGTCCGGCGTCCGTTTCGAGTGAGGTCGCCGGGGATCTCGCCGTCGCCGCGCCGGGCGACGCATCGAGCGGCCACCGCGAACGTAGAATGTTCCCCATCATGACCAGCCCGTCTGCCGCGCCCACTCTCATCGCCCCCTCGGTCGCCGCCGTCTCGTCCGACGGACGTGCCCGCACCTACGAGGTGCGCACCTTCGGGTGCCAGATGAACGTGCACGACTCCGAGCGGCTCTCGGGATCGCTGGAGTCCGCCGGCTACGTCCGTGCCGACGCGGGCGCCGATGCCGACGTCGTCGTCATCAACACGTGCGCCGTCCGCGACAACGCAGCCGGCAAGCTGTACGGCACGCTCGGCCATCTCAAGAGCCGCAAGGACAAGCACGAGGGCATGCAGATCGCCGTCGGCGGCTGCCTCGCGCAGATGGACAAGGATGCCGTGCAGCAGAAGGCGCCGTGGGTGGACGTCGTGTTCGGCACCCACAACATGGGCTCGCTGCCGAGCCTTCTCGAGCGCGCGCGTCACAACGGCGAGGCGGAGCTCGAGATCCTCGAGGCGCTCGAGGTGTTCCCCTCGACCCTGCCCACCAAGCGCGACTCGGCCCACAGCGGGTGGGTCTCGATCTCGGTCGGCTGCAACAACACCTGCACCTTCTGCATCGTGCCGAGCCTGCGCGGCAAGGAGAAGGACCGCCGTCCGGGCGACATCCTCAGCGAGATCCGCCTGCTCGTCGACGACGGCGCCGTCGAGGTCACCCTCCTCGGGCAGAACGTCAACAGCTACGGCGTCGAGTTCGGGGATCGCCAGGCGTTCGGAAAGCTCCTGCGCGCCGCGGGCGGCATTCCGGGCCTCGAGCGCATCCGGTTCACGAGCCCGCACCCGGCAGCCTTCACGGACGACGTCATCGACGCGATGGCCGAGACGCCGTCGGTCATGCCCCAGCTGCACATGCCGCTGCAGTCCGGATCGGACCGCATCCTCAAGGCCATGCGCCGCTCGTATCGGAGCGAGAAGTTCCTCGGCATCCTCGACCGGGTGCGCGAGAAGATGCCGGACGCGGCGATCTCGACCGACATCATCGTCGGCTTTCCGGGAGAGACCGAAGAGGACTTCGAAGACACCCTCCGCGTCGTCGAGAAGGCGCGCTTCGCCAGCGCCTTCACGTTCCAGTACTCCATCCGCGAAGGAACCCCGGCGGCCACAATGCCCGACCAGGTGCCGAAGGAGATCGTGCAGCGGCGCTATGAGCGTCTGGTCGCCCTGCAGGAGCGCATCTCGCTGCAGGAGAACCAGAAGCAGCTCGGCCGCGCGGTCGAGGTCCTCGTGTCGACGGGCGAGGGCAAGAAGGATGCCTCCACGCACCGGCTCACCGGTCGGGCCGAGGACAACCGCCTCGTACACTTCGAACTGCCCGACGGCTCCGCCGTGCCGCGTCCGGGCGACATCGTCTCGGTGGTCGTGACGCACGCAGCCCCGTTCCACCTCCTGGCGGACAGCATCGACGGCGCACCGCTGCGCATCCGTCGCACCCGCGCCGGCGATGCGTGGGATCGCGCTCAGGCCGATTCCTGCGGTGTGACGGCGCCGGCATCCGGCGACGGTGCGCCCCGCGCCGTGTCGCTCGGACTGCCCACGCTCCGCGTCGGACAGTAGGCCGTGCGCGCGCCGCGGTTGTGGGCGCTCGTCGGTGCCACCGGCACCGGGAAGACGGCGCTGTCCCTCGACCTGGCCGATGCGCTGAGCGCCGCCGGTCGCGGGGCCGAGATCGTCAACGCCGACGCGATGCAGCTGTACCGCGGCATGGACATCGGCACGGCGAAGCTGCCGGTCGCCGAGCGGCGCGGCATCCCCCACCACCTCTTCGACGTCCTGACCGTGACCGAGGACGCCGCCGTGGCGGCCTACCAGGAGCAGGCGCGGACGGTGATCGCGGGCATCTTCGCGCGCGGGAAGGACGCCGTCCTCGTCGGCGGCTCGGGACTGTACGTCTCGAGCGTGCTGTTCGACTTCCGGTTCCCGCCGCGTGACCCCGACCTCCGCGCGACGCTGGAAGCGGAGCTCGCTCGGGACGGCGCCGGCGCGCTGTTCGCGCGGCTGCGCGCCCTCGATCCCCGGACGGCCGAGCGCATCGACGCGAAGAACGGCCGTCGGATCGTCCGCGCCCTCGAGGTGGTGCTGCAGGGGGAGTCCACGCACGGGGCCGCCCTGCCCGCCGCGCCGCTTCGCTGGCACGACGACACCACCGTGCTCGGCGTGCACGTCGATCGTGCCGAACTCGTCGCGCGGCTGGACGCCCGGGTCGAGGCGATGTGGTCGGACGGCATCGTCGACGAGGCGGCGCGCCTGCGCCGGCAGGGGCTCGAGTCGGGAGCCACCGCCCGCCGCGCCATCGGATACGCCCAGGCGCTGGCGCAGCTGAGCGGAGAGCTCACCGAGGCCGAAGCGATCGCACAGACGCAGGCGCTCACCCGCCGGTACGCGCGTCGCCAGGTCTCCTGGTTCAAGCGCTACCCGGATCTGACGTGGATCGCGCCGTCGGCGCGCCCCGCCGATCTGCTCGCCGACGCGGACCACGGCTGATTCCCGGACGGCGGTGTGCTCGCCGCCCGTAGAATCGCAGGGTGTCGACGATCCCATTCACCAAAGGCCACGGAACCGGAAACGACTTCGTGATCGTCGCCGACCCGGACGGCGACCTCGACCTCACCGGCGAGCAGATCGCCGCGCTGACCGACCGCCGCTTCGGCATCGGCGCGGACGGGCTGCTGCGCGTCGTCCGGTCCGCCGCCATCGACGCCGGCGCGCACACGCCGGACGCGGAATGGTTCATGGACTACCGCAACGCGGACGGCTCGGTCGCCGAGATGTGTGGCAACGGCGTCCGCGTCTTCGTGAAGTACCTGCTGAGTGCCGGCCTCGCGACGCTGGCGCCCGGTGAGACGCTCAGGATCGGCACGCGCGCGGGCACCAAGAGCGTGACGCTGTCCGACAACGGCTTCGAGGTCGACCTGGGACTGTGGCGGCCGGAAGCGGGGGACGTGCTCGTCCGCGGCCGCGGGCTGGCCGTCGCGCGACCGGGCCTCGGCATCGACGTCGGCAACCCCCATGTGGTCGTCGCTCTCTCGAGCTCGGATGAGCTGGAACAGCTCGATCTCACCGTCCAGCCGGTGCTCGACCCCCTCCCGCCTGCCGGTGCCAACGTCGAGTTCGTCGTGCCGGCGGAGCCGCTCGTCCACGACGGCGTCGGAGCGATCCGCATGCGCGTGTTCGAGCGCGGTGTGGGCGAGACCCTGTCGTGCGGCACGGGGGTCGCGGCATCCGCTCTCGCCGTCCGTCACTGGGCGGGGCCGACAGCCCCGGATCGATGGACCGTCGACGTCGCGGGCGGCCGCCTGGGCGTGCGCGTCGTGCGGACGGATGCCGGTGAGCGGGTCCTCCTGTCGGGGCCTGCGTCGCTCGTCTTCTCAGGCGAGGTCGCGCTCGTCTGACGACGTGTCGCCGGGGAGCTCGATCGACCCCGTCTCCGGGCTGCCGTGACGGCGTACTCTCAGCACGCGGAAACCGCGAGCGGTGGCCGCCCGTGACACGGAGTAGGACCGGTCGAGCGTCGCAGCGAGCCAGCGCTGCAGCGAATCCGAGCCCAGGTTCCGCTGCACGACGAGCCAGGCGTCGCTGCGGTCGGAGAGGCGGGGAAGCCACGTCTCCATCAACCCGTGGAGGACGTCCTTGCCGACCCGGATGGGCGGGTTCGACCGGATCGTGCGGAACGTCACATCATCGGGAACATCTTCGGGACGCACGGCGTTGACATTGTCGAGACCCAGGGACTGCGCGTTGCGACGCACGAGATCGAGGGCGCGCTCGTTCACATCGACCGCCCACACGGTCGTGTGCGGGGCGTCGAACGCGAGCGACAGCGCGATCGGACCCCAGCCGCAGCCGAGGTCGAGAAGGTGACCGCCCGGTGGCGGCGGAGGGGTGTTGGCGAGCAGCACCGCCGTCCCGCCGTCGATGTGATCGGGACTGAAGACCCCGCCCGCGGTCATCACCTCGACGTCGCGACCCGAGAGGGTGGCACGGATGCGACGGAGATTCTCAGAACTGGACGGGGACGCGCTGAAGTAATGATCGCTCCCCATCCTCCGAGCGTAGCGGAGGCGCTCCCGACCGCGGGAGGCTAGAGTTTCCGGACGGCCGTGAGGCCACGAAAGGTGAAGATGACAGATACGACCACCCCTTCCACGACGGATGAGCCGGTGGACCCGGTCGATCGGGTGCTCACGCACGCCGATGCGCGTTCCGGGGTGAGCGTGTTCGGTTCCGCTCAGGCGCTGCAGGATGCCGCGACGGTGTCGTACGGCGACACCGACGGCGACCAGTGGGACCGCGAAGAGCGCGCCGCACTGCGTCGTGTGCCCGGTCTCTCCACGGAGCTCGAGGACGTCACCGAGGTCGAGTACCGCCAGCTGCGTCTGGAGAACGTCGTCCTGATCGGCGTCTACCCGCAGGGGACGCAGGAGGACGCCGAGAACTCGCTTCGGGAGCTCGCCGCCCTCGCCGAGACCGCGGGCGCCGTCGTCCTCGACGGCGTGCTCCAGCGTCGACCGCACCCCGACCCCGCCACGTACATCGGCCGCGGCAAGGCCGCCGAGCTCCGCGACCTCGTCGCGGCGGTCGGCGCCGACACCGTCATCGCCGACACCGAGCTCGCCCCCAGCCAGCGGCGCGCGCTCGAGGACGTCGTGAAGGTCAAGGTCATCGATCGGACCACCGTCATCCTCGACATCTTCAGCCAGCATGCCAAGAGCCGCGAAGGCAAGGCCCAGGTCGAGCTCGCGCAGCTCGAGTATCTCCTGCCGCGCCTGCGCGGCTGGGGCGACTCGATGAGCAGGCAGGCCGGTGGACAGGTGGGCGCAGGCGGCGCGGGCATGGGCTCGCGCGGTCCCGGTGAGACGAAGATCGAGCTCGATCGTCGTCGCATCCGCACCCGCATGGCGATGCTGCGTCGGCAGATCCGCGACTTCGCGCCGGCGCGCGATGCCAAACGCGCCGAGCGCAAGCGGAACACGATCCCCTCGGTCGCGATCGCGGGCTACACCAACGCCGGCAAGTCGAGCCTGCTGAACCGGCTCACGAGCGCGGGCGTGCTCGTTGAGAACGCGCTGTTCGCGACGCTGGACGCGACGGTCCGTCGCGCCGAGGCGGCAGACGGCCGCATCTTCACCCTCACCGACACCGTCGGGTTCGTGCGGAACCTCCCGCACCAGCTGGTGGAGGCGTTCCGATCGACGCTCGAAGAGGTCGGTGAAGCCGACGTCATCGTCCACGTCGTCGACGGGTCGCACCCCGACCCGGCCGCGCAGCTCGCGACGGTCCGGGACGTCATGGGTGATGTCGGGGCGCGGTCGACCAACGAGATCGTGGTGTTCAACAAGGCCGACCTCGTCGACCCCGACACCCGCCTCGTGCTACGCGGCCTCGAGCCGAAGGCGCACTTCGTGTCGTCCCGCACCGGCGAGGGCATCGCCGAGCTGCGCGCCGCCATCGAGGAGGCTCTGCCGCTGCCCGCCGTCGAGGTGCACGCGCTCGTCCCGTACGACCGCGGGGATCTCGTCAACGCGGTCCACGAGGCGGGGCTCATCGTGTCGACGAGCCACGAGGAGGGCGGCACAGCCGTCCACGCCCATGTGTCGGAGCGGCTTGCGGCGGAGCTCGCCCCCTACGCCGTCGGCTGAGCCGCTCCGGCGGTCGCTGTCAGTCGAGCTCGATCGGGGGGACGCCGGGCGTCGGGAAGCCGAAGACCTGGCCGAGGAAGGCGAGCTCGGACTCCAGCGAGTGGACGATCGTCTCGGGCCGGCGGAACCCGTGGCCCTCGCCCTCGTAGAGGACGTGGGCGTGGGGGACGCCGTGCTCGAGGAGCGCGGTGCGGATCGCCTCCGCCTGCGACGGCGGGACGACCTCGTCCTCGTCGCCCTGCAGCAGGAGCACCGGCACCCGGAACCGGTCCGTCCGACTGAGCGGTGACCGCTCGAGGTACAGGTGCTCGGCCTCGGGGAGGGGCCCGATCAGGCCGTCCAGGTACCGCGCCTCGAAGTCGTGCGTGTCCGTCGCGAGGGTGCGCGCGTCGCCGACGCCGTACCGCGAGATGCCGGCGCCGAACACGTCGGTTCCGACGAGTGCCGCAAGGACCGTCCAGCCGCCTGCCGAGCCGCCCTCGATCGCGAGTCGAGCGGCATCCGCGCGGCCTTCCGCCGCGAGTCCGGCTGCGGCGGCGGCGACGTCGTCGACGTCGACGATGCCCCACTGTCCGCGCAGTCGGTCGCGGTAGGCCCTGCCGTAGCCGGTGGAGCCGCCGTAGTTCACCTCGAGCACCCCGATGCCGCGGCTCGTGAAGTAGACGATCTTGCTGTCGGCGACCCCGCCGACGTGCGAGGTCGGACCGCCGTGGACGAGGACGACGTAGGGCGGCAACTCGCCTTCCGGCGCGACGAACCCGGGATTCGTCGGCGGGTGGTCGAACGCGTGCACGTCGCCGTGCGCACCGGCGACGGTCAGCGCCCGCACGTCCGGCGTCCACTCGGACGCGAGGTCGGATGAGCTGCCGCGGACGAGCGACGAGCTGCCGTCCTGCTCGACGAGCCAGACGCCGGTGACCCCGGGAGCGACTCCCGACACGAGCACGCGGGAGCCGGCGGCATCCTCGATCGCCGCCCGCGCGCGGATGGGGACGTCGACGTCGACCACGGCGCCGTCGGGGGAGAGGCGCACGAGCGTGTCCGACCCGTGGGTGCGGACCGCGATGACGTCGCCGTCCTCGAGGGGAGCGAACCAGCGGACCCCGAGGACCCAGAGGCCACCGCCGGTGTCGGCGTCGGCGGGCGCGATCGGACGCGGCTCCCCACCGGACGCATCCGCGCGCCACAGGTTCCACCGGCCGGTCGGATCGTCGACGAACAGCAGCGCCCCGTCGGCGGTCCACTCGGGCTGGAGAGCGGCGGTCGCTCCCGACGACACGGACGTCCACGTCTCGACGCGGCCCGCGACGAGGGGGCCGACGCGCAGCTGTGTGCCGTCCCACGGCATGTCGGGGTGGTCCCAGGCGACCCAGGCGAGCGCGCTGCCGTCGGGCGACAGCGAGGGCTGCGCCACGAAGTCGCTGCCCGCGACGAGCTCGCCGACCCGGCCCGATCCGTCGAGGGGGATCGCGATGATCGAGCGTCGTGGCACCGCCTCGTCGCCGTGCACCTCGCGCACGGCGAGGAGGGTGCCGTGCTGCCACCGCAGTCCGCCGTGTCGCGCCGCGGGCTCCTCCGCGGTGAGCGGGATCGGGTCCTCTCCGGGCCGGACGCTCCAGACGCGCTGGTCGGTCTTCTCGACGAAGACGAGCAGTCCGTCGTCGGTCGCCGTCCACGATCCGCCGCCGTACTCGTGCACGCGGGAGCGCGCGCTCCACGGCGAGGGGAGGAGGTCCTCGATGTCGCCCGCACCGGTGCGGCGGCGCACCGACGACCGGCCGCCCTCGGCCGCCACCGATTCGCCCCACCAGATCTCGTCGCCGACGAAGCGCGCTCCGTCGAAGCGGGTCGATGCCGCGGACGCATCAGCAGCGGACAGGGGCGACTTCCAGGAACCGTAGGGCGCGATCGTCGTCATGCGTCCACGGTACGCGGCCGAGCACGGCCGGATCCCCGGACGCGACCGGGTCCGCCTCAGACGGCGCGGAGGACCGCGACGACCTTGCCGAGCACGGTGGCCTCGTCGCCGAGGATGGGCTCGAACGCGGAGTTGCGCGGGAGGAGCCACGTGTGCCCGTCGCGCTGGCGGAACGTCTTCACCGTCGCTTCGCCGTCGAGCATCGCCGCGACGATCTCGCCGTTGTCGGCGTTCGCCTGCGAGCGGACGACGACCCAGTCGCCGTCGCAGATGGCCGCGTCGATCATCGAGTCGCCCGACACCTTCAGCATGAACAGCTCGCCCTTGCCGACCAGCTGACGGGGGAGGGGGAAGATCTCCTCCACCTGCTGCTCCGCCGTGATGGGCACGCCGGCGGCGATCCGGCCGACGAGCGGCACCATGGCGGCGTCGCCGACAGCCGGCGCGGCATCGGCGGGATTCTCCCCGGCCGCGCCGGGGAGGTCGATGAGGACCTCCATCGCCCGCGTCTTGCCCGGGTCGCGACGGAGGTAGCCGCTCAGCTCGAGCTGATTGAGCTGATGGGTGACGCTGGAGAGCGACTTCAGCCCGACGGCATCCCCGATCTCACGCATGCTCGGCGGATAGCCGTGACGGGCGATGGAGCGCTGGATCACCTCGAGGATGGCGAGCTGCTTCTCGCTGAGGCTCTTGCGCCGACGGGTCTGCGGCTTCTCGCTCATGCGCGTTCCTTTCATCGCCCCCGCCCTCGCCAGCTGCACTCGGCTTCGAATGTCGGAGGTCGGTGATGGGGTGTGGTCATCGAAACCGTATCCGGTCCCGACCGCATCGAACCGCAGCCGACCGCGTGTCGTCTTCGATCGATCTGCGAGATCGATGCGCTTGACAGTCTAGAAGAATCGAAGATAGATTCGGAAGAGAAGTTCGCACCCGCTCTGCTCCTTGCGAGGAGGCGACCGAAGTTCTCACCCGACGGGGCCACCCGAGGAGGAAACATGAGCACGATCACCCTTTCCCACACCGCCGCGATGACCGCGCCGACGACGCGGCTGCGTCTGACGGTCCGGGGCCGCCGAGTGCTGGCAGGCCTCGCCTCCGTTCCCGCCGTCGCCGCGCTGGGCTTCGCGATCGTCTCCGGGGGCGGCGCCCTCGCCACGGCCGAGAGCGGGGCGCCCTCCGGCACCTTCGAGAGCGTCACGGTCCTGCCCGGGGACTCCCTGTGGTCCATCGCTCGCGATGTGGCACCGGCCGCCGATCCGCGCGACGTGGTCGAGGACATCATGAACCTGAACGCGCTGAGCTCTGCCGTCCTCGACGCGGGGCAGTCCCTGTCGATCCCGGTGGAGTACTCCGCGGGCGCCGCCGACGGGCAGTGATCGCCGCTCCCGGCCTACGATGGCTGGGTGAGCGTGAGCCTGGACGACCTTCCCCTCCGTGACGATCTGCGGGGCAAGACGCCCTACGGTGCGCCGCAAGCGCCCCTTCCGGTGGCGTTGAACGTCAACGAGAACAGTCACCCGGTGCCCGAAGACGTCGCGGACGACATCCTCGACGGCATCGCCCACGCGCTCCGGGACATCAACCGCTACCCCGACCGGGAGTTCTCGGCTCTCCGTGAGGGCTTCGCGGACTACCTGGGCGAAGGTCTTCAGCAGGAGCAGATCTGGGCGGCCAACGGATCGAACGAGGTGCTCCAGCACATCCTGCAGGCCTTCGCCGGCCCGGGGCGCACCGCCTTCGGCTTCGGCCCCACCTACTCGATGTATCCGCTGCTCACGGCGGGCACCGGCGCGCGGTACATCGCGGGGACGCGTGGCGACGACTTCACGCTCTCGCCGTCGGATGCCGCCGCCCAGGTCGACGCGGTGCAGCCCGACGTCATCTTCCTGTGCTCGCCGAACAACCCGACCGGGACGCCTCTGTCGCTCGAGACGATCGAGGCGGTCTACGACGCATCCCACGGGATCGTCATCGTC
Source organism: Microbacterium pasadenense (assembly GCF_047246565.1). NCBI lineage: Bacteria > Bacillati > Actinomycetota > Actinomycetes > Micrococcales > Microbacteriaceae > Microbacterium > Microbacterium pasadenense. The sequence goes on from NZ_JBFOKN010000001.1 coordinate 1,238,116, forward strand.
GATGAGGCGTACTTCGAGTTCGCACCGCACGAGCAGGCGTCGGCGGTGACCCTGCTGCAGGGCCGTGAACGACTGGTCGTCTCCCGCACCATGAGCAAGGCGTTCGCGTTCGCCGGCGCCCGGGTCGGGTACATGGCAGCCGATCCTGCCCTGATCGACGCGCTGCGGCTGGTCCGGCTGCCCTACCACCTCAGTGCGCTGACGCAGGCGGCCGCGACGGCTGCGCTGCGCCACGCGCCCGCGATGCTCGGGATGGTGGATGAGATCGTCGTGCAGCGGGACCGCATCTCGGCGACCCTGTCGGCGCTCGGCTACACGCCCTACGAGAGCTGGTCGAACTTCGTGCTCTTCGGCGGCGTCGACGACCCGGCTGCGACCTGGAAGGCCCTCTACGATCGCGGCATCCTGATCCGCGACGTGGGACTGCCCCACACCCTTCGCGTCACCGCCGGCACCGAAGAGGAGTCCACGGCCTTCCTCGAGGCGCTGGCATCGCTCTGACCGTTCCGGCCCGCCGTCGCCGCACCGATGTCACCGGGCGCGGCCGGCCGGCCGTCCCTCGGTAGACTGGGGGGATGAGCATCCCCGCACCCCGTACGGCGTCCGTCCGCCGTGCGACGAGCGAGTCGACCATCGAGCTGGAACTGAACCTGGACGGCACCGGTCAGAGCTCCATCGACACGTCGGTGCCCTTCTTCGACCACATGCTGACCGCGTTCGCGAAGCACTCCCTCACGGATCTGACCGTCCGCGCCACGGGCGACACCGACATCGACGCGCACCACACCGTCGAGGACACGGCGATCGTGCTGGGCCAGGCGATCCGTGAGGCGCTCGGCGACAAGTCCGGCATCTCGCGCTACGGCGATGCGCTCGTCCCGCTCGACGAGGCGCTCGCACAGGCCGTGGTCGACATCAGCGGGCGCCCCTACCTCGTGCACACCGGCGAGCCGGCGGGCTTCGAGTTCCACCTCATCGGCGGCCACTTCACGGGTTCGCTCGTGCGCCACACGTTCGAGGCGCTCGCCTTCGCCGCCGGTCTGACGGTGCACGTGAGGGTGCTGGGCGGCCGCGACCCCCACCACATCGCCGAGGCCGAGTACAAGGCCTTCGCCCGCGCGTTCCGCCAGGCGAAGGCGCTCGACCCGCTCGTGCAGGGGATCCCGAGCACCAAGGGCGCGCTGTGACGGATGCCGCTTCCGGCGCTCCGCTCGTCGCCGTCCTGGACTACGGGTCAGGCAACGTCCACTCCGCCGTCAAGGCGCTCATCGCCGCGGGAGCCGACGCTCGGCTGACCCGTGACCGGGGGATGATCGCCGAGGCCGCCGGCCTGCTGGTGCCCGGCGTCGGGTCGTACGCCGCCGTGATGGCCGCCCTGCGCGCCCGTCACGGCGATGAGCTCATCGAGCGGCGCCTCGCCGGCGGGATGCCCGTCATGGGCATCTGCGTGGGGATGCAGATCATGTTCGACCGCGGTGTCGAGCGCGGCATGGACACCGCGGGGCTGGGGGAGTGGCCGGGCGTCGTCGCCGAGCTCCCCGCACCGGTCCTCCCGCACATGGGCTGGAACACGGTCCGTGCGGGCGAGGGCTCGACGCTCTTCGCGGGTCTCGAGGACGAGCGGTTCTACTTCGTGCACTCCTACGGCGCTCAGGAGTGGTCGCTCGACGTCATGAAGCCGTTCCGGCAGCCCGTGCTCACGTGGTCCGATCACGGCGCGCCGTTCCTCGCCGCCGTGGAGAACGGCCCGCTGACGGCGACGCAGTTCCACCCCGAGAAATCCGGCTCGGCCGGCATCCGTCTTCTCGGCAACTGGATCCGCTCGCTGCCCGCCGCCTGACCCGACCCCGCCCGTGCATGCGCCAGCGTGCACATCACCCCACCCGGAGCCATGAACGAATTCGCATCCTCCCCCGAACTGATCCTCCTGCCCGCCGTGGACGTGGCCGACGGCAAGGCCGTCCGTCTGACACAGGGCGAGGCGGGCACCGAGACGAACTACGGGAGTCCCGTCGAGGCCGCCGAGGAGTGGGCTCGCCAGGGTGCTGACTGGGTGCACCTGGTCGACCTCGACGCCGCCTTCGGCCGGGGGACCAACGCCCCGCTGCTGCGCAAGGTGATCAAGCACCTGCGCGGCGACGTGCAGGTGGAGCTCTCCGGCGGCATCCGTGACGACGCGACGCTGGAAGCCGCGCTCGACAGCGGCGCGTCCCGCATCAACCTGGGGACCGCGGCACTGGAGAACCCGGAGTGGGCGGCCGACGTCATCTCCCGCTACGGCGACGCCATCGCCGTGGGTCTCGACGTCCGCGGAACCACCCTCGCGGCGCGCGGCTGGACCCGGGACGGCGGCGACCTGTGGCACGTCCTCGAGCGACTCGAGGCGGCGGGCTGCTCGCGGTACGTCCTGACGGACGTCACCAAGGACGGCACGCTCAAGGGACCGAACATCGAGCTGCTGCGCGAGGTCGCCTCGCGCACCGACAAGCCCGTCGTGGCATCCGGAGGCATCTCGAGCCTCGACGACATCGCAGCGCTCCGCGACCTCGTCCCGCTGGGTGTCGAAGGGGCCATCGTCGGCAAGGCGCTCTATGCGGGCGCGTTCACGCTGGCCGAGGCGCTGGATGTCGCCGGACACTGACCCGCACGGTCATGCGGCCGATTCCGCCGGCGTCCCCTGGGAGGGGCGCCGCTTCGAGCCGAACGCGCATCAGGGCGACGACGGGAGCGCGGATCCCGCGCTGCTCGCCGCGCTGACGAGGTTCCACGAGGGAGCGGGCGACGCCGCCGCCGTGATCGACGCCTACCGGAACGCGCGACTGCTGATCCCGCTCGTCGCGGAGAAGGGCGAGGAGGGGGTGGGGCCCACCGGGCTCGCCGTCGACAAGACGCAGGAGCTGTCGATCGTGACGGTCGCAGCCCCGGACGGGCGCCGGGTCCTGCCCGTGTTCTCGTCGGTTCAGGCGATGTCGACGTGGGATGCCACCGCGCGTCCGGTGCCCGCGGACGGCGTCCGCACGGCGCTGTCCGCGGTCGCCGACGAGACGGAGCTGATCGTCATCGACCCCGGCAGCGACACCGAGTTCGTGATCCGACGGCCCGCGGTCTGGGCGATCGGACGCGGGGAGCCGTGGGAGGCACCGCACGTGTCGCCCGAGGTGTACGCCGGACTGCAGGAGTCCATCGGTGCCGAGCTCGGCGTGATCGACCTGTCGGTCGCCTCGGGCGATCCGCGGTCGCGACTTCGCGGTCCCGAGCTCGTGGTGTCGCTCCACCTCGTCGACGGGCTCGACCAGGGTGCGCTCGATGCGATCCTGCAGCGGCTCGCGTCGCGCTGGGCCGCCGACGATCGCGTCGCGGTCCTCGTGGACTCGCTGACCGTCAAGCTCCTCCGGGCCTGACGGGCGCGGACGGCCGGCCGCGCCGGGTCAGGTGACCGGGCCGGTCCACTTCTCGCCCGGCCCCTTGCCGATGGGGTCGGGGATGGCGGATGCTTCTCGGAACGCCAGCTGAAGGGTGCGGAGTCCGTCGCGGAGCGACCGCGCGTGCATGTCGCTCACCTCGGGGGCGGCCGCCGTGATGAGACCGGCCAGCGCGTTGATGAGCTTCCGCGCCTCGTCCAGGTCCTTCTGCGTCCCCGGGTCGTCGGCGAGCCCGAGCTTGACGGCGGCCGCACTCATCAGGTGCACCGAGGTCGTCGTGATCACCTCCACGGCGGGAACGTCGGCGATGTCGCGGGTCGCGGACTGCGAGACGCGCTCCTGCTCCTCCCAGTGGGCGAGGCGCTCGGGGTCGTGGTCGCTGTGGTCGGCCGGAATGGTGCTCACGTGCTGCTCTCTGCTAGACTTCTGCGGGCACGGAAGCATCTGCTTCCTGTCGAAAGAGGATCACATCCCACCCGCGCTTGCCGCTCCAGGCTACCGGGTCACGCACTCCGCCTCGTCCTGCGAGGTTGTCCAGGGTGCAGAACACTTGTAAAGCCGATGCGCGTGCATCGTGCGGGGTGGACGTGACGATCTTCCGCCCGGCGACTCGACCTTCGTGTCTCCGGTGGCCGACACCCGCACGAAAGAGGAGTCCCGCATCAGCGATCCCCGCACCAATGACCGCATCCGCGTCCCCGAGGTCCGCCTCGTCGGACCCGCGGGTGAACAGGTCGGCGTCGTCCGCATCGAGGTGGCACTGCGCCTGGCCCAGGAGGCCGAACTCGATCTCGTCGAGGTAGCCCCCAACTCGAAGCCGCCCGTGGTCAAGATCATGGATTACGGCAAGTTCAAGTACGAGGCTGCGCAGAAGGCAAAGGAAGCGCGGCGCAACCAGGCGAACACCGTCCTCAAAGAGGTCCGGTTCCGTCTGAAGATCGAGGCTCACGACTACATCACCAAGCTGAAGCGTGCCGAGGGCTTCCTCCAGGCCGGCGACAAGGTGAAGGCGATGATCCTGTTCCGCGGCCGCGAGCAGTCGCGTCCCGAGCAGGGCGTGCGCCTGCTCCGCAAGTTCGCCGAGGATGTCGCCGAGTTCGGCACCGTGGAATCCAACCCCACGATCGACGGACGCAACATGGTCATGGTGGTCGCGCCCCACAAGAACAAATCCGAGGTCAAGACCGAGCAGAACGCCGCCCGCGCGGCGACGAAGCAGGCCGCGCGCGACGCGCGGTCCGGTTCCGCCGACGAGACTCCCGCTCCCGCTCCGGCGGAGTAAGCGCACCCAGACTCCCGCTCGCGGGATACCCAACGAAGGAAGAGATATGCCGAAGCAGAAGACCCACTCGGGTGCCAAGAAGCGCTTCAAGGTCACCGGAAGCGGCAAGCTGATGAAGCAGCAGGCCAACCTCCGTCACAACCTTGAGGGCAAGTCGACCCGACGGACCCGTCGCCTCGACCAGGAGCAGGTCCTGGCCAAGGGTGACGCGAAGGTCGCCAAGAAGCTCCTCGGCCTCTGAGCGCCGACGCGAAACTAGGAAGTAGAAGAAATGGCTAGAGTCAAGCGGGCGGTCAACGCCCACAAGAAGCGTCGCGTCATCCTCGAGCGCGCCTCCGGTTACCGCGGACAGCGTTCGCGCCTGTACCGCAAGGCGAAGGAGCAGGTCACCCACTCGCTCGTCTACGCGTACCGCGACCGTCGCAAGCGCAAGGGCGACTTCCGTCGTCTGTGGATCCAGCGCATCAACGCCGCTGCCCGCCAGAACGGCATCACGTACAACCGCTTCATCCAGGGCCTCGGTCTCGCCGGCGTCCAGGTCGACCGTCGCATGCTCGCCGAGCTCGCGGTCAACGAGCCGGCCGTCTTCACGTCGCTCGTCGCGACCGCGAAGGCCGCGCTGCCCGCGGACGTGAACGCGCCCAAGGCCTGATCGCACCTCTGCACCCCGAAAGGGCGTCCTCCTCGAGGGCGCCCTTTCGTGTGTCCGCCGCGGGCGCGGCGGACCCGCGCCCTAGACTGGGGAGGTGCTCGAGAACCCCCGGTCCCCGCGTGTACGTGCTGTCGCGAAGCTGAGCAAGCGCACCGCCCGCCAGGAGACCGGGCTGTACCTCCTCGAGGGGCCGCAGGCCGCCCGCGAGGTGCTGACCTATCGTCCCGACACCCTCGCCGAGCTGTACGCGACGCCGAGCGCGTGGGAGAAGCATCAGGACATCCGCGAGATCGCGGAGGAATCCGGCGTCGACGTCATCTTCGCGAGCGAGCCTGTCCTCGATGCGATGGCGGACACGGTCACCCCGCAGGGGATCATCGCCGTGGCGCGCCAGGCGCCCACCTCGGTCCGCGACGTCTTCGCCGACGCTCCGCGGCTGATCGTCATCTGCGAGGAGGTCCGGGACCCCGGCAACCTCGGGACGATCATCCGGGCGGCGGATGCCGTCGGTGCGGACGCCGTCGTGCTCACCGGCCGCACCGTGGATCCCTACAACCCGAAGGTCGTCCGCGCCACGACCGGGTCGCTCTTCCACCTGCCCGTCGCCGTCGGCGCCGACCTCGCCGGCGCGATCGACCGCGCGCGCGGCGCCGGGCTCCGCGTCATCGCCGCCGACGTCGGGGGAGACGACTTCCTCGCCCACCGCGACACCCTCGCCGAACCCACCGCATGGGTGTTCGGGAACGAGGCGCGTGGCCTCGATGAGGAGGCGCTGGCCCTCGTCGACATGTCGCTGCGGCTTCCCATCTACGGCCGCGCCGAATCGCTCAACCTCGCCACCGCGGCGAGCGTCTGCCTGTACGAGTCGGCCTTCGCGCAGCGCGCGGACCGGTGAGCGGCATCCGCGGACGTTGATTACGGAACTGTAAACCCCGCGCGAAGTGCACGGTGAGAACCGTGTCCGCCCCATAGGGTTGCATTTCATGACCACTCCTGCCGCCGATCCTGCGCCGCGCACGTCGAACATCGACGTCCGCCGCGGTGAGCCGCTTGTCGTGTTGTCCGATGTGCAGAAGCACTACGGCGACTTCCAGGCGCTGACCGACATCGACCTGACCGTCAACCGCGGTGAGGTCGTCGTGGTGATCGGGCCCTCCGGCTCGGGGAAGTCCACGCTCTGCCGGACCATCAACCGTCTCGAGACGATCACGAGCGGCACGATCACGATCGACGGCGCCGACCTGCCCAAGGAGGGCAAGGCCCTCGCCGCGCTCCGCGCCGACGTGGGCATGGTGTTCCAGTCCTTCAATCTCTTCGCGCATCTGACGATCCTCGACAACGTCACCCTCGGACCGCTCAAGGTGAAGGGGATGAAGAAGGCGGATGCCGACAAGCTCGCCCGCGAGCTGCTCGACCGTGTCGGGGTGGGCCACCAGGCGGACAAGCTGCCGGCTCAGCTCTCCGGCGGACAGCAGCAGCGAGTCGCGATCGCCCGTGCCCTGGCGATGAAGCCGAAGGTCATGCTCTTCGACGAGCCCACGAGCGCCCTCGACCCCGAGATGATCAACGAGGTGCTCGACGTCATGGTCGGCCTCGCGCACGACGGGATGACGATGATCGTCGTCACGCACGAGATGGGCTTCGCCCGGAAGGCGGCCGACCGCGTCGTCTTCATGGCCGACGGTCTGATCGTCGAGGAAGCCAGCCCGCAGGAGTTCTTCACCAACCCGAAGAGCGACCGCGCGAAGGACTTCCTCTCGAAGCTCATCACCCACTGAGACGTCCGCGTCTGCACCGGCGCGACGAACGAAGAACGATACGACACCAGGAGGATCACATGCGGATCACACGAGCGGCCGGCGCCTTCGCCGGCATCGCGATCGCGGCTCTCGCGCTCGCCGGCTGCAACAGCGGCAGCCCGACCTCGCCCGGCGGCGACGCGGAGACCGAGGGCGACGACGCGCTCTGGGAGGTCGCCAGCGACGTCTCCCTCGAGGGCAGCCCCACGTTCGACGCCATCACGGAGCGCGACGGCATCGTCGTGGGCGTGAAGGAGGACCAGCCGAACCTCGGATTCCTCGACGCGACCACGAACGAGCGGTCCGGCTTCGACGTCGACATCGCGCGGTGGATCGCCGCGTCGCTCGGCTACGACGAGGACAAGATCGAGTACAAGGCGATCGCGTCGACGAACCGCGAGCAGTCGATCGTGAACGGCGATGTGGACTACTACGTCGGCACCTATTCGATCACCGACGACCGCAAGAACCAGATCGACTTCGCCGGTCCGTACTTCATCACCGGCCAGGGCCTCCTCGTCGCGACGGACAGCACCATCGAGAGCGAAGACGACCTGTCCGCCGACACCACGGTGTGCTCGGCCACCGGGTCGACGCCGATCCAGAACATCCGGGACAACTACCCGGACGTCCCGACGGAGGAGTTCGACCTCTACTCGGCCTGCGTCGATGCCCTCATCAACGGCACCGTGGACGCCGTGACCACGGACCAGGCGATCCTGATCGGCTACGCCGCGCAGTACCCGGACGACATCAAGGTCGTCGGTGAGCCCTTCAGCGAGGAGCGCTACGGCGTCGGCCTGGCGAAGGGCGACGACGCGCTCCGCGCACACATCAACGACCTCTTCACCGAGGGCGGCGACGTCTGGCAGGGCATCTTCGACAAGAACCTCGGCGACTCGGGGATCACCGTCGAGCAGCCCGCTGTCGACGCGTACTGACAGCGCCGAGATCTCGACCCGGGGTGAGGGCGCAAGCCCTCACCCCGCACCAGCCAAGGAGGCGATGTGGGCGTCATCACCGACAACCTCGATCTGTGGGGCGAAGCCTTACGCAACACGCTGCTGCTGTTCTTCGCCGGAGGTGCGATTGCGCTCGTCCTGGGGACGCTCGTCGGCGCCATGCGCGTGTCGCCGATCCCGGTCGCGCGCGCGTTCGGCACCCTCTACGTCAACACCATCCGCAACACCCCGCTGACCCTGGTCTTCTTCTTCTTCGCGTTCGGCTACCCGCAGCTGGGTCTCCCGAGCCCAGGATTCACCGTCCTCGGCATCTGGGCCCTCGGCGTCTACACCGCCACCTACGTGGCGGAGGTCATCCGAGCCGGCATCAACACCGTGCCGGTCGGCCAGGCCGAGGCGGCCCGCGCGATCGGGCTCACCTTCGGGCAGGTGATGACGCTCGTCATCATGCCGCAGGCGTTCCGGTCCGTCGTGCCCCCGATGATGAGCGTGTTCATCGCCCTGCTGAAGAACACCACCGTCGCCGCAGGCTTCTCCGTGGTGGAACTCGGCGCCATCCGCGCGAACCTCAGCGAGCGGGGCGAGGACGCGCTCGTCGTCCTGCTGTGGGTCGCCGTCGTCTTCGTCGTGCTGGTCCTGCTGCTGAGCTGGCTTCAGCGCCATCTCGAGAACACCTGGAGGATCGCGCGATGACTTCCGTGCTGTACGACGTCCCGGGCCCGCGGGCGATTCTGCGCAACCGCATCCTGGGCGTGGTCACGATCGCGGCCGTCGCGGCCGTTCTCGGCTTCGTCGCCTACCGGTTCGCGGTCACCGGCCAGTTCTCCGCCGAGAAGTGGTTCGTGTTCTCGTTCGGCAACGTCTGGGTGAACATCCTCAAGGCGCTGGGCAACACCCTCGCCGCCTTCGGTGCGGCGGCGGTCGGTGCGCTCGTCCTCGGATTCGTCCTCGCCATCGGCCGCCTGTCCGAGCACGCGGCGGTGCGGGTCCCGGTGACGGCCGTCACCGAGGTCTTCCGCGCGGTGCCCGTGCTCGTGTTCATGATGCTGATGTACTACGGCCTCCCCACCGTCGGCGTGCGCATGGAGCCGTACTGGGCCGTCGTCATCGCGCTGGTCGCCTACAACGGGTCGGTGCTGGCCGAGGTGATCCGCGCCGGCGTCGAATCCCTCCCGCGCGGACAGAAGGAAGCGGGATACGCCATCGGCCTCCGCAAAAGCGGTGTGATGAGGCTCATCCTGCTCCCGCAGGCGGTGCGGGCCATGCTGCCGGTGATCATCGCTCAGCTCGTCGTGACGCTGAAGGACACGGCGCTGGGGTTCATCATCACCTACCCCGAGCTGCTCTACTTCGCCAAGCAGCTCACGTCGCAGCCGGGGCGCCCGATCCTGCAGTCCGGCATCGTCATCGGAGCCATCTACATCGCGATGTGCCTGCTGCTGTCCTGGCTCGCCAACGTGGTCGAGAAGCGCCTGCGTCGGTCGCCGAGCACGCGCGGCGGCGACGGCGGCAAGCCCGCCGATGTGCTCCACCACCCGGTGCCGCCGACGACCGACACCGAACTCATCGCTGCACAGACGAGGGCGGGCGCCCACGATTCGGGTACCGGGCGAGCCGTCTGACGTCTCACCGGCGGGGCGCACCCCGCCCCGCCGGTAGACTCGTCTCTCGTGTCAGACGCACCTGAGATCACCCCCGACGCGGTCAGCGTCGCGGTGGACGAGGCGCTCGCCGCCATCGCCGCCGCGACCGACACCGCCGCCCTCAAAGCCGCCCGTTCCGCCCATACCGCGGAGGGCTCGCCGCTCGCACGGCTCAACGCCCAGCTGCGGAACGTGCCGAACGACCAGAAGGCCGCATTCGGCAAGCTCGTGGGCCAGGCCCGCGGCCGGGTGACGCAGGCGCTCAACGCGCGAGAGGCCGAGCTCGCGGCCGCCGAGACGGCGGCGAAGCTCGAGGCCGAGCGGGTCGACATCACTGCGCTCGCGCCGCGCGCGCGGGTGGGCGCGCGGCATCCGATCTCGCTTCTCCAGGAGGAGATCGCCGACCTGTTCGTCGGCATGGGCTGGGAGATCGCGGAGGGACCCGAGCTCGAGCACGAGTGGTTCAACTTCGACGCCCTCAACTTCGCGCCCGACCACCCGGCGCGTCAGATGCAGGACACCTTCTTCGTCGACCCGGTGGCGCGCCACCTCGTCATGCGCACGCACACGAGCCCCGTCCAGGTGCGCTCGATGCTCGAGCGCGACCTGCCGATCTACATCCTGTGCCCCGGCCGGGTCTACCGCACCGACGAGTTCGACGCGACGCACCTGCCCGCGTTCACCCAGTTCGAGGGTCTCGTCATCGACAAGGGCATCACGATGGCGAACCTCAAGGGAACGCTCGACCACGCCGCCCGGGTGCTGTTCGGCCCCGAGGCGAAGACGCGCTTCCGCACCAACTACTTCCCGTTCACGGAGCCGTCCGCCGAGCTCGACCTCTGGCATCCCACCTTCGCCGGCGGGGCGCGCTGGATCGAGTGGGGCGGCTGCGGAATGGTCAACCCCAACGTCCTGCGCGCCGCGGGCATCGATCCCGAGGTCTACTCGGGCTTCGCCTTCGGCATGGGCATCGAACGGACGCTCATGTTCCGCTCCGATGTGCAGGACATGCGCGACATGGCCGAAGGCGATGTCCGCTTCAGCGAGCAGTTCGGAATGGTGGTCTGATGCGCGTCCCGCTCTCCTGGTTGCGTGAATACGTCGACCTCGCGCCCGGCGCGACCCCCGAGGACGTCCTCGCCTCGCTCGTCTCGGTCGGGTTCGAAGAGGAGGACGTGCACACGTTCGACCTCACCGGCCCGATCGTGGTGGGCCGGGTCGTGTCGTTCGAACCGGAGCCGCAGTCCAACGGCAAGACCATCCGCTGGTGCCAGGTGGATGTCGGCGAGGCCAACGGCGGCGTCCGGGGCATCGTCTGCGGCGCCGGCAACTTCTTCGAGGGCGACAAGGTGGTCGTCACCCTGCCCGGCGCCGTCCTGCCGGGTCCCTTCCCGATCGCCGCGCGCAAGACGTACGGACACGTGTCGGACGGCATGATCGCATCGGCGAAGGAGCTCGGCCTTGGTGACGAGCACTCCGGCATCCTGCGGCTCACCGAGCTCGGCCTCGACCCCGAGGTCGGCAGCGACGCGATCGCGCTGCTCGGGCTCGACGACGTCGCGGTGGAGATCAACGTGACTCCCGACCGGGGGTACGCGCTGTCGCTGCGCGGCGTCGCACGCGAGTACGCCCACGCCACCGGCGCGGCCTTCCGCGACCCGGGTCTGCGCGACTTCGAGGAGCTCGAGCAGCCCACCGGCGGCTTCGAGATCACCGTGGACGACGCCGCGCCGATCCACGGCAACGTCGGGGCGAGCGAATTCGTCGTGCGGATCGTCCGGGACGTCGACCCGAGCCGGCCGACGCCGACCTGGATGGTCGCGCGGCTGACCCTGGCCGGCATCCGCTCGCTCGGCATCCTGATCGACATCACGAACTACGTGATGCTCGAGCTCGGCAATCCCATCCACGGGTACGACCTCGACCGCCTCACCGGCGGCATCACCGTCCGCCGCGCGGCCGAGGGCGAGAAGCTCACGACGCTCGACGGCAAGGAGCGCGCCCTCAGCGCCGAGGACCTGCTCATCACCGACGAATCGGGCCCGATCGGCCTGGCCGGGGTCATGGGCGGCGGCAAGACCGAGATGGGCGACGCGACGCGGAACGTGCTCATCGAGGCGGCGATCTTCGACACCGTCTCGATCGCTCGCACGGCACGACGCCACAAGCTGCCGAGCGAGGCCTCGCGCCGGTTCGAGCGGGGCGTGGACCCGCTGATCCCGTTCGTCGCCGCGCGTCGTGTCGCGGACCTCATGGTCGAGCTGGCCGGCGGCACGCTCGACACGACGACCGGCGCGGCCCTGTTCGCCGAGGTCTTCGTGCCGTCGATCGAGCTGCCGAAGGCCTTCGCCGCCGGACTGATCGGCGTGGCGTACACCGACGGCGAGGTGGTCGGCGCGCTCGAGACCATCGGCTGCGAGGTGACCGACGCGGGGGAGGCCTGGGATGTCATCCCGCCGACCTGGCGTCCCGACCTGACCGACCGCTGGACGCTCGCCGAGGAGGTCGCCCGCATCCACGGGCTCGACCGCATCCCCTCGATCCTGCCGACGCCGCCGTCCGGGCGAGGACTGACCTCCGCGCAGCGCGGACGCCGCCGCGTCGCGAACGCCCTCGCCGCCGCCGGCTACGTCGAGGCGATCGCCTTCCCGTTCACGACCGAGGAGCAGAACGACCTCCACGGATCACCGAGCGGTGAGCGCATCGCATCGATCAGGCTCGCGAACCCGCTCGACGGCCAGGCGCCGTTCCTGCGCCGGTCGCTGATCCCGGGTCTGCTGCAGATCGCGCACCGCAACGTGTCGCGGGGCTTCACCGACCTCGCCCTGTTCGAGACCGGCACCGTCTTCACGCCCGAGCCGGGCGTGACCTACGGCACTGAGACGGTCCCGCCGCTCGCCCAGCGGCCCGACGACGAGACCCTCGCCTCGCTCGACGCCGCGATCCCGCCCCAGCCGCGCCACGTGGCGGTCCTGGTGCACGGCAACGCGAACCCGAAGCAGCCCGGTCGCGCCGCGGCCGCCTACGAGCTGTCGGACGTGCTCGGCGCCGTCCGGACGATCGCAGCCGCGGCCGGAGTGACGATCGAGGTCGCGCAGGCGCAGCGCGCGGCGCTCCACCCCGGACGCACCGGCGTCCTCACGGTCGGCGACGTCACCGTCGGCTACGTCGGCGAGCTGCTTCCCGCCGTCGCGGATGCCGCTGACCTGCACGGTCGCGTCTTCGTGGCGGAGGTCGACCTCGACGGGATCCTCTCGCTGGCCGGTGCTCCGGATGTCGTGCCGTCGCTCCCGACCTTCCCCGCCGCGACGCAGGACGTGTCGCTCGTCGTCGCCGACGCCGTGGTGGCGGGCGATGTGCGGGCCGCTCTCGCGGAAGGCGCGGGGAGCCTGCTGGAGGCGATCCGCCTCGTCGACGACTATCGCGGCAGCGGTGTGCCGGACGGCGCGAAGAGTCTCACCTTCGCGCTGCGCTTCCGCGCGGACGACCGCACGCTGACCGCGGCCGAGGCGACGGAGGCGAAGATGGCCGGTGTGAGCGTGGCCGCCGAATGCTTCGGCGCCACGATCCGCGACTGATCCGGTGGGAGCCGTGTCCTCCGAAGAGGGGACGGCGCCCCACCGGTGGCCGCGCTAGCGTTCGGTCCATGAGCGCATCCTCGCCTGTGCCGGCACCGACCACCCCGATCGGCGTGCGCCTCGCCGGCGGAAGGCGCCGCATCCCACGGATCACGCCGCTGGTCGTCGGGTTCGCTGCCGTCAACACCGTCACGATCGTCCTCAGCCTCATCGGCTGGTCGTCGGGCCTGAACCGGCTGCAGTTCATGTTCCCGCAGGCCTCGGTGTTCTTCGAATCCGGCTGGGGCCCGTACTACGGGTTCGCCTCCGTATGGTTCCTCGTGATGGGTCTCGCGGTCGTCATCACCGCCATCGGCGCCCTGGTCGCACCGTCCGGACACCGTCCTGTCGGAGCCTTCCGGGCGATGACGTTCTTCGGCTTCGGCGTCGGCTGCTTCTTCGGCGCCGGCGGGTTCATCCTCACGATCGGCGCATGAACGCGGGCCGGGTGCTACCGGCTTCCCCAGTGCCACGGGGGCGCGTCGAGGACACCGACGCCGTGGACCGCCGTTCCGGCGGAGCCCGGGCGGAGCTCGATGCGGGCGGCATCCGGTGTCGCCTCGACGAGTGACCGCGCGTGGGACACGAGGATCACCTGCGTGCGCTCGGATGCCACCTGCACCAGCCGAGCGAGCGGCCCCAGCAGGTCGGCGTGGAGACTCGATTCCGGTTCGTTGAGCACCAGCAGGGGAGCGGGACGGACCGGCAGGAGCGCGGCGCACAGCAGGAGGTACCGGAGCGTGCCGTCGGACAGCTCGGCGGTGTCGAGCGGACGGAGCAGGCCCGGTTGCCGCAGGGTGAGGCGGAAGAGGCCGTCGGCGGCGGTGACCTGGACGCGGCTGCCCGGGAACGCCTCGTCCACGGCGCGGTCCAGATCCTGCCCGAACCCGGCATCGACGATCGTCGCCCACACGGCCGCGAGGTTGGCGCCGTCATGGGCGAGCAGCTGCGACCGGGTGCCCACCTGCGGCCTGCGGGCGGGGGCGTCGGCGTCGACGCGGAAGTGGTCGTAGAAGCGCCAGCCGCCCATGACGCGGCGCAGGCCCCGCAGCTCCGGCGCCGTGTCGCCGTCGGCCAGATCGGTGACGATGCTCTCGAACGGGGCCAGTTTCTGCTCCAGACGCACCCACTGATCGTCCCGAACGCGGGTGAGCGGCCCGGCACGGTCGATGAGGAGGGTCGCGGGCTTGGCGAGCGGCCCGGCGAACACCTGCTCCCGCTTGATGACGGGGTCGCGGGCGAACGGGTTGTCCTGCGGACCTTGCGGGATGCCGAGGTCGACGAGGTACCCGAGCTCGTCCGACGCGAAGCCGAGCTGGACGGCGATCGGCTTCTTCCGCACGGTGCCCTGCTCGCCGCCCCCCTCGGGCCCGGCCCACAGCAGCGAGGGCAGACCGCCTTCGCGAGCGACCGCGCCGACGAGCTCGCCCTGCGCGCCGGCGGACAGCAGCCGCAGCGCCCGGTAGAGGTTCGACTTCCCCGATCCGTTCGGGCCGGTCACGACCGTGAGCGGTCCGAGCGGGACGACGACGTCGCGGAGGGAACGGTATCCGGACACGGCGAGTGTGCGCAGCATCCCCTCACTCTGTCAGGCGGCACGGACGTGCGGCGGAGTCGTCCGCACGCGGGCGGATCCCGCGGGTGTGATCCGCCGCGTCGCTCGCTATGCTCGCCGGGGTGAGCCACACCGCGACCGCCCCCGCTCTGCAGTTGTCCGGACTCGTCAAGCGGTTCGGCGCGAAGGCCGCCGTCGCCGGCATCGACCTGCACGTCCCGGCGGGGTCCTTCTACGGCCTCGTCGGCCCGAACGGGGCGGGCAAGACCACGACGCTTTCCATGGCGACCGGTCTGCTGCGTCCCGACGCGGGAGCAGCCGTCGTGCACGGCATCGATGTCTGGCACGACCCGGTGGCCGCCAAGCGCGTGATCGGGAACCTCGCCGACGGGGTGCGGCTCTTCGACCGCCTCACCGGCGAGCAGCTCATCACCTACACCGCGATGATGTTCGGGCTGCCCCGCCCGGAGATCGCCGCTCGCGTGTCGGACCTGCTCGACCTCATGGACCTGCGTCCGGCCGCGGGGACCATCGTGGCGGACTACTCCGCCGGCATGACGAAGAAGATCGCGCTCGCGTGCGCGCTCGTCCACGCGCCACGCCTCCTCGTGCTGGACGAGCCGTTCGAGTCGGTCGACCCGGTCTCGGCCGCCAACATCGAGGACGTCCTGCGCGACTACACGGCGTCGGGAGGCTCGATCATCGTCTCGAGCCACTCGATGGACCTCGTGCAGCGGATGTGCGACCACGTCGCCGTCATCGCCGCCGGCCGCGTCCTCGCCGCCGGCACGGTCGACGAGGTCCGCGCGGGCGAGAGCCTTCAGGACCGGTTCGTGTCCCTCGTGGGCGGGCGCCATCAGACGGAGGGACCGCAGTGGTTGCGGCAGTCCTGAAGCTCCGGTACCGCGTCCTCGCGAACTCGCTCGCACGGCGCCCGTGGCAGCTGGTCGGCTTCATCCTCGGCGCGCTCTCGGGGCTCGGTGTGCTGGTCGGACTCGTCGCCGCGATGGTCGCGCTCGCCGTCTTCCAGGGGGAGGAGGCGGCCGCGGCCGTGTCGGTGCTCGGCGGGGCGACCCTCGTGCTCGGCTGGGTCGTCGGCCCGGTCGTCGTCGCCGGGATGGAGTCGACGGTGGATGCCGCGCGGCTGGCGAACTTCCCCCTCACGCGGCGCCAGGTCATGCTCGCCCTCACCGGCGCAGGACTCACCGGCATCCCGGGCGTGATCACGACGATCGGCGCCCTGACGTCGGTGATCCTCTGGGTCCGGTGGCCGGCCGCTGCGGTCGTCGCCGTCCCGGCAGCGCTCCTCGGCGTGCTGACCTGCGTCCTCGCGTCACGCGTGACCGGGGAGCTGTCGGGCGGGCTCGGCGGGAACCGGCGGGGACGCGAGATCGTCGGGACCGTCGTGCTCATCGTGCTCATCTTCAGCGGTCCGATCCTCACCGGCATCCTGTCGCTGCTCGACAGCGGCGGCGGACTCACGGCGCGACTGCAGCAGGCGACCGCGGTCCTGCCGTGGACCCCCCTCGGCGCGGCCTGGGCGATCGCGCCGAGCGTCGCGGCCGGCGAAGTGGTGGCAGCCGTGGCGCAGGCGGCGATCGCCCTCGTGACGGTGGGTGCGCTGTGGGCCGTGTGGGCGAGGGTCCTCGCCGCTGCCGCGAGCTCGCCGCGGCAGCGGGCGACGCGATCGGTCGCGGCCGGCTCGCTCGGACTGTTCGGGCGGATGCCGACCGGCGGCGTCGGCGCCACGTGGGCGCGCGCGCTCACGGCGTGGCTGCGCGACCCCCGGTATCTGCGACAGCTGATCGTCCTGCCCCTGTTCCCTCTGCTGTTCGCCTTCATCGGCGGCGTCGGGGGGTTCGGCTTCGCAGCGTCGCCGGTCATCGCGGCGCTCGTCCTGTCGGTGGTCGGCTACGCCGACGTGTCGTACGACGGGACGGCGTTCGGCACCACCCTGGCGACGGGTGTGCCGGGTCGCGCCGATCGGCTGGGGCGGGTCCTGGGGGCGGCGTGCGTCGGGATGCCGCTCATCACGGCGATCGTCGTCGTCACGTCGCTGATCGGCGGGCGTGCCGAGCAGCTGCCCGCGCTCCTCGCGGCGTCCTGGGGCATCCTGTTCGCCGGGTACGGCGTCTGCGCCGTGTCGTCCGCCCTCATCGTGACGCCGGTCGCCGCCGCCGGTGACAGCCCGTTCAAGAGCGTCCCGGGTCAGACGGCGATCGGCGGGCTGCTCGTCTTCGTCGTCTGGGCGGTCGTCGTCGTCGTCTCGCTGCCGGCTGTCGTTCCGGCCGTCGTCTCCCTCGTCACCGGCTCGCCCGTGTGGGGGTGGATCGCGCTCGTCGTGGCGGTCGGCGGAGGGGTCGGCGCCGTGGCTGCGGGCGTCCACGTCGGCGGCCGCACCCTCGATCGCACCGGACCCGACCTGCTCCTGCGCATCAAGGCGTTCCCCGCCTGACCGGGCGCGGGAGATCCCGGCGTACGCCGGGAGCGGACAGGTCTGGCCGTCGCCGGACCCGCCTGCTGGGATGAACCGCATGACACGTGTTCTGGTCCTCGGCGGCACCGGCTGGCTCAGCTCCCGCATCGCAGCCTCATGGGTGGCACGCGGGGCACGCGTGACCTGCCTCGCCCGGGGCGGCCGCCCCGCTCCCGCCGGCGCGGCGCTGGTCGTCGCGGATCGGTCTCATCCGGATGCCTATCGGGACGTGGCCGGCGAGGACTGGGACGAGGTGGTCGATGTGTCCTCCGATCCGCGGGCGGTCGCTGCATCCGTCGCCGCCCTCGGCGACCGCGTGGCGCACGGCACGTACGTGTCGAGCCTGTCCGTCTACGCCGACCATGATCAGGTGGGCGCCGACGAGACCGCAGCGCTCGCCGAGCCGCTCCGACCCGGTGAGGAGTACGACTACGCGAAGGCGAAGTCCGCCGCGGAGCTCGCCCTGACGGCGCTGGCGCCCCGGACCGCGATCGTCCGGCCGGGGCTCATCGTGGGGCCGGGGGACCCGACCGATCGTTTCGGCTACTGGCCGGCGCGGTTCGCCGCCGCCGGGGAGGGGCCGGTCCTGGTCCCCGATGCCGCGGGGCTCTCGGCCCAGGTGATCGATGTCGACGATCTGGCGGATTTCATCGTCGCGGCGGGGGCCCGCGCGTTCGACGGCGTCGTCAACGCGATCGGACCCTCGTCGCCGCTCGGCGAGATGCTGGACCTGGTCCGCACCGTCGCGGGTCACACCGGCGACGTGCGCGCAGCCGACGCGGACTGGCTCGCCCGGCACGGCGTCCTGCACTGGGCGGGGCCGCGTTCGCTGCCGCTCTGGCTCCCGGCCGACGTGCCGGGCTTCGCCACACGCGACGGGTCCGCCTACCGCGCGGCGGGCGGTCGCATCCGCCCCCTCGTCGAGACGGTGGAACGGACGCTGGCGGACGAGCGCGAGCGGGGGATCGCCCGCGCGCGTGCGGCCGGACTCGAGCGCTCCGACGAGCTGGCACTGCTCGAGGCGATGTCGGCCGGACACTGAGATCCCGGGGGCGCGATTTGGCGGGCCCGCGCGCGGAGGCGTAGGGTCGGCGCATGCACTCGGCCGCTCCCGTCCCCACTTCGGTGGTCTCGCGCGCGCGCCGACGTCTGGGCGACCGCCGACGCTAGGCGACCTCCCGAGCTCCCCGCCCCGTGCGGGTCGAGCCGCGAGTGTCGCCGTCCCCGGCCCGTTCCTCTCAGACAATAAGGTTGAAGCATGACCTATTCGGTCGCCGTCTCCGGCGCTTCCGGCTATGCGGGCGGCGAGATCCTCCGCCTCCTCGCTGCGCATCCCGACACCGAGATCCGCACCGTCACCGCGCACTCGAACGCGGGACAGCCGCTCATCGAGCACCAGCCGCACCTGCGGTCGCTCGCGCACCTCACGCTGCAGGACACGACTCCCGAGGTCCTCGCGGGTCACGACATCGTGTTCCTCGCCCTGCCGCACGGGCAGTCGGCGCAGTACACCGACGCACTCGGCGACACCCCGCTCGTGATCGACGCCGGCGCCGATCACCGGCTGACCTCGCCCGAGGCCTGGGGCGCGTTCTACGGCGGCGAGTTCTCGGCGCCGTGGGCGTACGGGGTGCCGGAGCTCCCCGTCGCGGGCGGGAAGCAGCGGCAGAACCTCATCGGTGCCTCGCGCATCGCCGCCCCCGGCTGCAACGCCTCGATCGTCTCGCTCAGTCTGGCGCCCGGCGTCGCCGCCGGCGTCATCGAGCCGAGCGACATCGTCACCGTGCTGGCGGTGGGTCCCTCCGGCGCGGGCAAGAGTCTCAAGCCCAACCTGCTCGCAAGCGAGGTCCTGGGGTCCGCGAACCCGTACGGCGTGGGCGGCGGCCACCGGCACATCCCCGAGATCCGCCAGGCGCTGCTCGCCGCTGCGGGGACGGATGCTCCGCCGGCGCACATCGGGATCTCGTTCACTCCGGTGCTCGTGCCGATGGCGCGCGGCATCCTCGCGACGTCCACCGCACCGATCGCGGCCGGTGTCAGCGACAGCCGGATCCGGGACGCGTGGGAGGCGGCCTACGGCGACGAGACGTTCGTGCAGCTGCTCCCGGAAGGGCAGTTCCCCCGGACGGCCGACGTCCTCGGCGCGAACACGGCACT
Source organism: Microbacterium pasadenense (assembly GCF_047246565.1). Taxonomy (NCBI): domain Bacteria; kingdom Bacillati; phylum Actinomycetota; class Actinomycetes; order Micrococcales; family Microbacteriaceae; genus Microbacterium; species Microbacterium pasadenense. The sequence goes on from NZ_JBFOKN010000001.1 coordinate 1,257,681, forward strand.
GCTCGGCCTGGCGATCGACCGCAACGCGAACCGCGTCGTGGTCGTCGCGGCCGTCGACAACCTCGTCAAGGGCACCGCGGGTGCCGCCGTCCAATCGATGAACATCGCCCTCGGCCTCCCCGAGGCGACGGGCCTGAGTGTGAACGGAGTCGCACCGTGAGCGTGACGGCAGCGCAGGGATTCGAAGCCGCGGGCGTCGCCGTGGGGCTGAAGTCGACGGGCGCGAAGGACGTCGCCGTCGTCGTCAACCGCGGCCCGCGCAAGGTCGGTGCCGCCGTGTTCACGAGCAACCGGGCCAAGGCGAACCCGATCATCTGGTCCGAACAGGCCATCGCCGATGGCGTCGTCGAGGCGGTCGTGCTCAACTCCGGAGGCGCCAACTGCTTCACCGGTTCGTTCGGGTTCCAGACCACGCACCAGACCGCCGAGAAGGCGGCCGGCCTGCTCGGCGTGAGCGCGGGCGACGTCATCGTCTGCTCGACGGGTCTCATCGGCTCGGGCGACGAGGTGTTCCGCGGCAAGGTGCTCGACGGTGTCGAGCAGGGTGTCGCCGCCCTGTCCGCGGCCGGCGGCGAGGATGCGTCGCTCGCGATCATGACGACCGACTCGCGGCCCAAGCTCGCGGTCGTCAGCCGGGACGGCTGGACCGTCGGCGGCATGGCGAAGGGTGCCGGCATGCTCGCTCCGGGGCTCGCCACCATGCTCGTCGTCGTCACGACGGACGCCGAGATCGAGCCCGCGGAGGCGGACGCCGCGCTGCGGCGCGCGACACGGCTCACGTTCGACCGGCTCGACTCGGACGGGTGCATGTCGACGAACGACCAGGTCACGCTCCTCGCCAGCGGCGCGAGCGGGCTGCGTCCGGGCCTCGACGACTTCGCGCTCGCCCTGACCGAGGTCTGCCAGGATCTCGCCCAGCAGCTGCAGGCGGATGCCGAGGGCGCCAGCCACGACATCGTCATCCAGGTGGTCGGCGCCGCGTCGGAGGACGACGCCGTCACCGTCGGACGCTCCGTCGCCCGCAACAACCTCTTCAAGGCGGCGATCTTCGGCAACGATCCGAACTGGGGCCGGGTCCTCGCCGCCATCGGGACGACCCGGGCGGCGTTCGACCCGTACGACGTCGACGTCTCGTTCAACGGAGTGCGCGTGTGCACGGCCGGCGGCCCCGACCGGCCGCGCGAGGAGGTCGACCTGACGCCGCGTCGCACGGAGATCCTGATCGACCTCCGCGTCGGCGCGGCGACCGCGACGATCCTCACCAACGACCTGACGCACGACTACGTCCACGAGAACAGCGCCTACTCCTCATGACCGACATCCAGCAGACCACCCCCGAGGAGGCCGCCGAGAAGGCGGCCGTCCTCGTCGAATCGCTGCCGTGGCTGAAGCGGTTCCGCGACCAGATCATCGTCATCAAGTACGGCGGCAACGCCATGGTGAGCGAGGAGCTGCAGGCCGCTTTCGCAGAGGACATCGCGTACCTCCATCACGTCGGCGTGAAGCCCGTCGTGGTGCACGGCGGCGGCCCGCAGATCTCCGCGATGCTCGACCGGCTGTCCATTCCCAGCGAGTTCAAGGGCGGTTACCGCGTCACCAGCACCGAGGCCATCAGCGTCGTGCGCATGGTCCTGACCGGCCAGATCAACCCGCAGCTCGTGTCGCGGATCAACGCGCACGGCTCGTTCGCGACCGGGCTCTCGGGAGAGGACGCCGGCCTGTTCCGCGGCCGCCGCCGTGGCGTCGTCGTCGACGGCGCCGAGCACTCGCTCGGTCACGTGGGCGACGTGGTCGGGGTCGATCCTCAGGCGGTCCTCGATCACCTCGCGGCCGACCGCGTCCCGGTCATCTCATCCATCGCCCCCGACAGCGATGCCCCGGGGACGTCGCTGAACATCAACGCGGACGCCGCCGCCGCCGCTCTCGCGGTCGCCCTGAACGCCACCAAGCTCGTGATCCTCACCGACGTCGCGGGCCTGTACGCCGACTGGCCGAACCGCGATTCGCTGGTCTCGCACCTGACGGCGACGGACCTGCGCACCATCCTGCCGACGCTCGAGTCCGGCATGATCCCGAAGATGCAGGCGTGTCTGGATGCGGTCGACGGCGGGGTCGACTCGGCGGCGATCATCGACGGCCGGCAGCCTCACTCGGTGCTGGTGGAGATCTTCACGGAGCAGGGAATCGGAACGGAAGTGGTGTCGGGATGACGGCGGCGACGATGACGAGCTGGCAGGACGACGCCGCGCGCGACCTCGTCCTCAACGCGGGGGAGCGGTACGCACTGCTCACCCGCGGCGAGGGCTCCTATCTGTGGGACGACCAGGGGACCCGTTACCTCGACTTCCTCGGCGGGATCGCCGTCGTCTCGCTCGGCCACGCGCACCCGGTGTTCGTCGAGGCGGTGGCCGCGCAGGCCGCGACCCTCGGCCATGTCTCGAACTACTTCGCGACCCCGCCGCAGCTGGGCCTCGCCGCGCGGCTGAAGCGCCTGGCCGGTACCGGCGACGCCGGCCGCGTCTACTTCGGCAACTCCGGAGCCGAGGCGAACGAGGCCGCGTTCAAGCTCGCCCGTCTGCACGGCGGCAGCGATCGACCGCGGATCCTCGCGCTCAAGCAGGCGTTCCACGGACGCACCATGGGCACGCTCGCCCTCACCGGCAAGCCGGCGATGCAGGAGCCGTTCGCGCCGATGGTGCCGGGCGTCGAGTTCCTCGACACCACCGTCGACTCGCTCGAGGCGGCCATGGACGACCGGGTCGCGGCGCTGTTCGTCGAGCCCATCAAGGGCGAGGCAGGCGTCCTGGAGCTGCCGGCGGGGTACCTGAGGGCCGCGCGGGAGATCACCGCCCGCCACGGCGCCCTGCTCATCGTGGACGAGATCCAGACCGGCGCCGGACGCACCGGTGCCTGGTTCGCCTTCCAGCACGAGGGCATCACCCCCGATGCGATCACGGTCGCGAAGGGCATCGGAAACGGCATCCCGATCGGCGCCCTCATCACCTTCGGGGCGGCCAGCGATCTGTTCTACCCCGGCACGCACGGCTCCACGTTCGGCGGGAACCCGCTCGCCACCGCGGTCGCCTCGGCGGTGCTGGATGAGATCGAGCGTGCCGGCCTCGTCGAGGCCGCGACCGAGCGCGGCGCCCAGATCCGGGGCGCGGTCGCCGCGATCGGGTCGGGGCTCGTCGACGGATGCCGTGGCAAGGGCCTCCTGATCGGCATCGGCCTGCGGCATCCCGTCGCCGGCGCCGTCGTCGCGGCCGCCCAGGAGCACGGCCTCATCATCAACGCCGCGAACGACTCGACTGTCCGCGTGGCGCCCGCGCTCACGATCGGCGACGTCGAGATCGACCAGTTCCAGACCCTGTTCGCCAAGGCGCTGGCGACCGTCGAGAGCGCACTCCTGCTCGACGGTCCGAGTGCCGCCGACGAGACCCCGGAGGCATCCGCATGACCCGCCACCTGCTGCGCGACGACGACCTGACCGCTGCCGAGCAGACCGAGATCCTCGATCTCGCGCTCGAGCTCAAGAACGATCGGTGGCGCGAGAAGCCGCTCGCGGGCCCGCAGACCGTCGCGGTGATCTTCGACAAGTCGTCGACGCGGACCCGGGTGTCCTTCGCCGTCGGCATCGCCGACCTGGGCGGGTCACCGCTGATCATCTCGACCGCGAACAGCCAGCTCGGCGGCAAGGAGACGCCGTCCGACACCGCGCGGGTGCTCGAGCGCCAGGTCGCCGCCATCGTGTGGCGGACATACGCGCAGTCGGGTCTCGAGGAGATGGCCGAGGGCACGCGCGTCCCCGTCGTCAACGCCCTCAGCGACGACTTCCACCCCTGCCAGCTGCTCGCCGACCTGCTCACCATCCGCGAGCACAAGGGCGACCCGAGAGGACTGACGCTGACCTTCTACGGCGACGGCCGCTCCAACATGGGTCAGTCGTTCGTCCTCGCCGGCGTCACCGCCGGGATGCACATCCGCATCGCGGCGCCCGAGGGATACCAGCCCCGTCCGGACGTCCTCGCCGACGCGGAGCGCATCGCCGCGAGCACGGGCGGCTCGGTCGCCCTGATCGCCGATCCCGAGGCCGCCGCCGACGGTGCCGACGTCGTCGTGACCGACACGTGGGTCTCCATGGGCAAGGAAGAGGAGAAGATCCGGCGGGTCCAGGACCTCGGCTCGTACAAGGTGACGGACAGGATCATGGGGCTCGCGAAGACCGACGCGATCTTCCTGCACTGCCTGCCCGCCGACCGCGGCTACGAGGTCGATGCGGACGTCATCGACGGTCCGCAGAGCGTCATCTGGGATGAGGCGGAGAACCGGCTGCACGCGCAGAAGGCCCTGCTGGTGTGGCTGCTCCAGCAGCAGTGACCGCGGCGTGGCGGAGCTGGAACGGCTCCGCCCGCCTCGCGGGTGTCGATCTCGCCCGGGCACTCGCCGTGCTCGGCATGCTCGCCGCCCACCTGGTGGAGATCGACGAGCCCTTCCACATCGGCGACCCGCGAACGTGGATCGACGTCGTCAACGGTCGGTCCTCGATCCTCTTCGCGGTGCTCGCGGGAGTGTCGATCGCCCTGGTCACCGGTGGCGCGTTGCCCCGCCGCGGACCGGCGCTGGCCACCGCCCGCCGGCGCCTCGCGGTGCGGGCGGCGCTGCTGTGGGCCATCGGACTCGGGCTCATCCTCACCGGTGTCCCCGTGTACGTGATCCTGCCCGCGTACGCCATCCTCTTCCTGCTCGCGCTCCCGCTGGTGGCCCTGCCGCCCCGCGTGCTGTGGGGGGTCGCGGCATCCGTCATCGTCGTCGTCCCGTGGCTCCTGCCGCTCTGGGGTGCGTCGCCGGTGTGGGACGGCGTGTGGGGTGAGACGCTGTTCCTCCTCGTCGGCTGGGCGTATCCCTTCCCGCTGTGGATCGCGTTCGTCCTGGCGGGCATCGCGATCGGACGCGCCGACCTCCGCCGCGTCGATGTCCAGGTCTCGCTCCTGGCCGGCGGCGCGGTCGCCGTCGTCACGGCCGGGATGATCGACGTCGTGCTGGCCGGGTCGGGTGCCCTCGGCGGCGACGGCTACCTGCTGGCCGTGTGGAGCAGCGCGCCGCACTCGAGCGGCATCCTGGAAGCGCTCGGGTCGACCGGCTTCGCCGCCGCCGTCCTCGGCGCCTGCCTGCTGCTGTGCCGGACGCCCGCGACGTGGGCGGTGGCACCTCTCCGCGCGGTCGGGTCGATGCCGCTCACCGCGTATGTGGGACAGATCCTGGTGTGGGCGGTCGTCGCGGCGCTGACGATGGGCGACACCGGCGATCTCGGAGGCTTCCGCGAGATGCAGCCGTTCTGGTGGTTCGTGCTGGGCGCGGTGGTGTTCTGCACGGCGTGGGCCCTGCTGCGGGGGCAGGGGCCGATCGAGCGGATGCTCGCGGCGATCGCTCGGCGGGTGGTTCCGGAAAAGCGGTGGGATGCCGCGGATAGGGTGGACACGTGAGCGACAGCAAGAGCGAGGCAACCAATTCCGGCGCGCTGTGGGGTGGGCGGTTCGCATCCGGACCCTCGTCGGAGCTCGTGGCGCTGAGCCGATCGACCCACTTCGACTGGGCGCTCGCCGCATACGACATCGCCGGATCCCACGCCCATGCGCGTGCCCTCGCCGCCGCCGGCTATCTGACGGCCGACGAGGAGACGCGGATGCACGCCGGTCTCGATGCGCTCGCCGCCGCGGTGGCGGACGGCGCGCTCGTCGCGCAGGAGGGTGATGAGGACGTCCACGGCGCCCTCGAGAACGCCCTCATCGCGGAGGTGGGGCCGGAACTCGGCGGGAAGCTGCGGGCGGGACGCAGTCGCAATGACCAGATCGCGACCCTCGTCCGGATGTACCTGCTCGACCATGCTCGTGTCATCGCGCGCGATCTGCTCCGGGTCATCGACGCGATCGTCGCCCAGGCCGACGCGCACCCGGATGCGATCCTGCCGGGCCGCACCCACCTGCAGCACGCTCAGCCGATCCTGCTCGCCCACCACCTGCAGGCGCATGCGTGGCCGCTGGTGCGGGGCCTCGAGCGGCTGCGAGACTGGTCGGTGCGCGCGTCGGTCTCGCCCTACGGCGGGGGTGCGCTCGCCGGCTCGAGCCTCGGCCTCGACCCTCAGCTGATCGCCGATGAGCTCGGCCTGTCCCGGTCGGCGGAGAACTCCCTCGACGGAACGGCCGCACGCGACGTCGTGGCCGAGTTCGCGTTCATCTCGGCGATGATCGGCGTCGACATCTCGCGCTTCGCCGAGGACATCATCATCTGGAACACGCGCGAATTCTCCTTCGTGCGGCTGCACGACGGCTACTCGACCGGGTCGAGCATCATGCCGCAGAAGAAGAACCCCGACATCGCCGAGCTCGCCCGAGGCAAGGCGGGGCGCCTGATCGGCAACCTCACGGGTCTCCTCGCGACGCTCAAGGCGCTGCCGACGGCGTACAACCGCGACCTGCAGGAGGACAAGGAGCCCGTCTTCGATTCCGTCACGACGCTCGAAGTGGTGCTCCCCGCCTTCGCCGGGATGATCTCGACGCTCACCTTCGACACGGAGCGGATGGCCGCGTCGGCACCGGAGGGCTTCTCGCTGGCGACGGACGTCGCCGACTGGCTGGTGCGCCGCGGGGTGCCGTTCCGGGAGGCGCACGAGATCTCCGGCGCGATGGTCCAGGCGTGCGAGCAGCGCGGCATCCGTCTCGAAGACGCCGACGACGCGCTCCTGGCCGAGGTCTCGTCGCACCTCGACCCCGCCGTGCGGGACGTCCTGACGGTGGAGGGCTCCGTCGCCAGCCGGGACGGAGCCGGGGGGACGGCCCCGGTCCGGGTGGCCGAGCAGCGGATCGAGCTCGTGACGCGCACGCAGCAGCTCGCGCACGCACTGGGTCTCTGACGCTCCTCCTGGCGTCCGTTCTCTACTTATTTCTTCGACAAATCAGCCAATTGCTTATATCCTGACGATATGAGCATCGCCGTCACCGCGGACATCATCGGTTCGCGAGAACTCCCCGATCGCGAGGGCGCGCAGCGTCGCATCGACGAGGTCGTCGCGCGTGTCCAGGCCGACGGGCCGCCGGCCGAGCGTCCGCTCACGCCGACGGTCGGGGACGAGCTGCAGGGGGTCTATCCCGACCTCCCCTCGGCGCTCGCCGCGATCCTCCTCATCCGCCTCGCGCTGCCCGACGGGGTCGACCTCCGCTTCGGCGTCGGAGCGGGGACGATGGGCGCGGTCGCCTCGGCATCCGGCGACATCGCGGAGGGGCCGGCATGGTGGGCGGCGAGGGACGCCATCGACACCCTGCACGCGAAGCAGGTGCGCTCGATGCCACGGGTGAGGACGTGGATCGCCGCCGCCGACGGGGCGACGGCGGACGCGGCATCCGTCGCTCTCGCGAACGCCTACGCATGGACACGGGACGAGCTCGTGAGCGGGATGTCGGAGCGGACGCGGCGTCTCGTCTACGGCCGATGCGTGGGTCGGACTCAGGCGGAGCTGGCCGAGGCCGAGGGGATCACGCAGTCAGCCGTCTCGCAGGCGCTGACCGCAGCCGGCGCGGCGGCCGTCGTCGAGGGGTTCCGCATCCTCCAGCGGCCGACGTGACGCCCGCTCACCAGATCGCGAGGCGCACCAGGGCGCCCGCCACGCACGCCCAGACCAGACTGGCGAACGTGCCGATGATGAACCGCTCGCGCGCCTCCGCTTCCGCCAGTTCGGAGAAGCGGCCGATGCCCTTGATGGCGACGACGACGGCGATCGCCTCGGGATAGCCGGCGATGATCGCGACGGCGACCGCCAGTCTCTCGAGGTAGCCGATGGTGGTCCCGCCGCGCAGCAGCGGCTCCAGGCCGTCCGCATCGGCCTTCGGACGCGAAGAGGCGATGAGGATGCCGCCGTCCGGCGTCTCGCGCACGCGCCCGCCGGTGGCCAGCTCGAGGACCAGGCGGGTGGCGGGGTTGCCGCCGAGCACCGCGACGGCGATCCCCACCATCGCGATGGCGATTCCCCACAGCGCAGGCACGTCGACCGGCGAGATCGCGGCGAGGATGGTCGCGAGGACGAGGAGCGTTCCGGCGATCGACATCATCGGGACTGCCGGCTTCCGCAGACTCACGACCGTCAGGACGAGACAGGCGCAGAGAGTCGCGAACAGGAAGATCGAGAGCATCGCGACCACGAGCGGCCCGGCCGGTGACACGTCCATGGCGGTCAGTCTCGCATGCCCCGCCGACGGCGCCCGGACCTGCGCGTGCGAGGGGACGATGAGCCGAGGCGAGGATGAGCGCGCTGATAGCCTGGAAGGCGTGTCTGAACCCGTCATGAGCACCGAAGTGAAAGCTCTCACACCCGCCAACGACCCCGCGTTCGAGAACGTCTGGGATGAGATCGTCTGGCGCGGCCTGGTGCACGTGTCCACGGATGCGGAGGCGCTCCGCGCGCTGCTGTCCGGGGGGCCGATCACCTACTACTGCGGATTCGATCCGACGGCAGCCTCGCTGCACCTCGGGCACCTCGTGCAGCTGCTGACGCTGCGCCGGCTGCAGCTCGCCGGGCACAAGCCACTCGGGCTCGTCGGCGGATCGACGGGCCTCATCGGCGATCCGCGACCGACGGCGGAACGCACGCTGAACTCCCGCGAGACGGTCGCGGAGTGGGTGGACCGGCTGCGCGGCCAGATCGAGCGGTACCTCAGCTTCGAGGGCGACAACGCCGCACGCATGGTCAACAACCTCGACTGGACCGCGCCGCTGTCGGCGATCGACTTCCTGCGTGAGATCGGCAAGCACTACCGCGTCGGGACGATGCTCAAGAAGGATGCCGTCTCGGCCCGCCTCAACTCGGATGCCGGCATCAGCTACACCGAGTTCAGCTACCAGATCCTGCAGGGGCTCGATTTCCTCGAGCTGTACCGGCAGTACGGCTGCGTCCTGCAGACGGGCGGGTCGGATCAGTGGGGGAACCTGACGAGCGGGACGGACCTGATCCACCGCGTCGAGGGTGAGAGCGTCCACGCGATCGGCACACCGCTGATCACGAACAGCGACGGAACGAAGTTCGGCAAGAGCGAGGGCAACGCCATCTGGATCGACGGCGAGCTGACCAGCCCGTTCGCGTTCTACCAGTTCTGGCTGTCGACGGCGGACGCCGATGTGGTCGAACGCCTCAAGGTGTTCACGTTCCTGACCCGCGCGGAGATCGAGGAGTACGCCGCGCTCGTCGAGACCGAGCCGTTCCGGCGCGCGGCCCAGAAGCGCCTGGCGCTCGAGGTGTCGACGCTCGTCCACGGCGACGAGGCGACCGCCGCCGTGATCGCGGCCACCGAGGCCCTGTTCGGACAGGGCGATCTGACGACCCTGGACGCCGGAACCCTCCGCTCGGCGCTGGCGGAGCTTCCGAACGTCCGTGCGGAGAACCCGGTGCCGGTGGCTCAGGCTCTCGTCGACACGGGACTCGTCGGCAGTCTGAGCGAGGCGCGTCGTGCGATCGCCCAGGGGGGCGTCTCGGTGGACGGGCTCAAAGTCACCGAGGACGGGCACCTGATCACGGGTTCGCTGCCCGGGGGAGTGTCGGTTCTGCGTCGCGGGAAGAAGACCCTGGCCGGGGTGTTCGTCGGCTGAGGCCGATCACGCTCGAACGCCGCCGGATCCGCGAGATCCGGCGGCGTTCGCCGTTCTGCGGCGGGCCCGAACCGAGCCCAGCCGGCGCGACACGCCCGGGGTGCAAGCAGGATTTGCCCGACCCCCGGTCTCCGCGTAACTTATTACTTGTTCGCCCCACAGGGAAGAGCGAAGGGCCGGAAGGCCTCGCCCCCCTCAAGCGGAGAACCACCTCCATCCCAAACCTCTCGTAGAGAGAACACGACCACATGGTCTAGGATGGGAACTCCACCTCGCAGACCGCGGTCATCGAGTGCTGAAGATCTGAAGATCCGAGCGCGTCGATTCGACAGACGGAACGAGATGGATCAAATCGAGAAGTTGCCCCACAGTGAAGCCCGGGAGGGTGGAGGTGGGAGCATCCGATCCTTGAGAACTCAACAGCGTGCACT